>NZ_JBIVKC010000004.1:0-1166692 GCF_044750615.1 Nocardia sp. NPDC088792 | reverse complement strand
CGGTCCCATTCCGAACCCGGAAGCTAAGGCCACCTGCGCCGATGGTACTGCACTCGACAGGGTGTGGGAGAGTAGGACACCGCCGGAACATCCTTGCGAAAAGGGGACCCTCACGGGGTCCCCTTTTCTGCGTTTGAGCGCCCGTGCCGCGTGCACGCTCGAGCACGCGTGATTGAATTTGTGGTAGGCGGGAGCGTCCCGCCGGCCCTCACGCGAGCCAGCGCCGCGGCCGGGTACGGCAGGCTTACAAGACTAGAGAGGGATCACCGTGGCGGAGCAGAACGACGACCGCAAACCCTTCCGCCGTGACGGCGGTTCCGGACAGAGCGGCTCCAACCGGCCGGCGCGCGACAACTCGGGTGAAGGCCGCTCCTCCGGCCCCCGGCGGGAACGCAGCGAAGGCGGCCGCGACGGTGGTTTCAACCGCGGTGGCAACCGCGAAGGCGGCAGCTCGAACCGCGGCGACAGCGGCGGCTACAACCGCAACAGCGGCGGCGACCGCGGTGGCTTCAATCGCGACGGCGGCCGCGGTGGCCGTGACGGCGCGGACCGCGGCGGCTTCCGAGGCGGCGACCGCGACAACGATCGCGGCGGCTACAAGCGTCCCGAGAACCGTGATAACGAGCGTGGCGGATTCCGCCGTTCGGGCGGTTCGGGCGATGACCGTGGCGGCTTCAACCGTTCCGGCGACAGCCGTGAAGGCGGGTTCAACCGTGGCGGCGGCAACCGCGAGGGCGGCGGCTACAACCGCAACAGCGGCGGCGAACGCGGCGGATTCAATCGCTCCGGCGACAGCCGTGAGGGCGGCTTCCGTCGTGAAGGTGGCTTCAACCGTTCCGGTGAAGGCCGCGATGGTGGATCCAGCCGTGGCGGCAATCGCGAGGGCGGTTACAACCGTTCCGGCGAGGGTCGTGACGGTGGCTTCAATCGCGGTGGCAGCCGTGAGGGCGGATTCAACCGTGGCGGCGACCGCGAAGGTGGCTTCAATCGCGGTGGTGACCGTCGCGAGGGTGGCTACAACCGTTCCGGCGAGAGCCGTGAAGGCGGATTCAACCGTGGTGGCAGCCGTGAAGGTGGCTTCAACCGTGGTGGCAGCCGTGAAGGTGGCTTCAACCGTGGTGGCAGCCGTGAGGGCGGTTTCAACCGTTCCGGCGAAGGCCGTGAGGGTGGATTCAATCGTGGCGGCGATCGTCGTGAAGGTGGGTACAACCGTTCCGGTGAGGGACAGGGAGCCGGCCGTGAGGGTGGGTTCAATCGTTCCGGTGAGAACCGGGGTGGGTTCAATCGCGGTGGTGAGGGGCGCGGGTTCGCTAAGGATGGCGAGCGGCGCGACTTCGGCCGTGGCGATCGGGATGATCGAAAGAGCTTCGGGCGCAGTGGATCCGGGGACAAGCGGGACGGTGGGTTCGACCGCGGCCGGGCCGAGCGTCCTGACCGGGATCGGGAAGGATTCGGCCGCAAGCGGTCCGAGGACGAGTCGGTCGAGGGCGGTTCGCGCGCTGAGGGTTTCGAGCGCGAGGGCGGTAGCGGGCCGGATCGGCGACGGGGTGGTGAAGGCGCTCGGGTGAGCGGTGGCCGTCCGAGTGAGCGCCGGTCGTCTCGGCCGGACGAGCCGGAGCTGCCCGACGAGGTGCAGCCCTCCGATCTGGATTCGGCCGTGCGGCGCGATCTGCTGAGCCTGGACAAGAGCAATGCCGAGGCGGTCGCCCGCCATCTGGTGATGGTGGCGCAGCTGCTGGACGAGGATCCGGAGCAGGCGCTGCAGCATGCGCGGGCAGCTCGGCAGCGGGCCGGGCGTATTGCCGTCGTGCGTGAAACCGCCGGTGTGGCGGCCTATCACGCGGGCGAGTGGGCCGAGGCCCTCTCCGAGCTGCGTACCGCGCGCCGCATGTCCGGTGGCGCCGGCCTGCTGGCCGTCATGGCCGACTGTGAGCGCGGTCTGGGCCGTCCGGAGCGGGCCATCGAACTCGGCCGTAGCGACGAGGCGCGCATGCTCACCGGCGACGAGGCCACCGAACTGCGCATCGTGGTGGCGGGCGCCCGCATGGACCTGGGCCAGTACGACCAGGCCGTGGTGTCGTTGCAGACTCCGGAACTGGATCCGGCCCGCACCGGCCCGGCCGCCGCGCGGCTCTTCTACGCCTACGCCGAGGCGCTGCTCGCCGCCGGCCGTGAAGAAGAGGCCCTGACCTGGTTCATGAACGCCGCCTCCGCCGACGTGGAAGGCGATACGGACGCCGAGGAGCGTGCCGCGGCGCTCTCCGAAGGTGACGACGGCTCTGACTGGACGGCTGCCTTCGACGACGAGGACGAGGACGACCGGGACGCGGATGACGAGGCCGCGGACGATGAGGACTCGGACGACGAAGACTCAGACGATGAGGACTCGGACGAGATCTCGGATGAGGTTGCCGCGGAGACCGATTCGGCGGGCACCGACGCCGCGGAATCCCCGGCCGAGGTCGCCGACGAGGACGTCTCCGGCGCCACCGGTTCGGACGCGCCTGTCGAAGAGGCTGCCGGCGTGGCTGATTCGGGCGAGACCGAATCCGCGGAGCCTGTAGCCGAGGTTGCCGACGCGGCCGCGGAAGCGAAGCAGCCCGCGGCGAAGCCGGCGGATGACGCGGCCGAAGCAGCCGACTCGGCGAAGTAGAACACGACGAACCGCCCGGCGCACTGCCGGGCACGGCAAGCCCGGCAGCCGGCTCGGTGGTTACGGGCATTGAGCTGAGCGTGATGAGTGCCGGTGAGATGTGAAGGTTGAAGAGTGGCAGGCGCAGCAATGCGCCTGCCGCTTTTTTCGTTCTCTACCACCCCATTCGGCTCACCGAGTTGGGGCGGGTGGGGTGGTAGCGGGTAAGCCGGAGATACTGGGGGCGCTGGCCTGTGGGTATGGGATCGGGTCGGTGGTTTCGAGCCGGTCTATGTGAAAGGAGCGTCTGCATGCTGCTACGGGAGCGGTTCGGCGCACTGCTGTTGGATCTGGATGGCACGTTGTATCGGGGGCAGGAGGTGGTTCCCGGTGCGCCGGAGGCGCTTTCGGCCGCCGATGGGCAGCAGCTGGTTTATGTGACGAACAATGCGAGCCGGTCCGCGGCCGCGGTGGCGGAGCATCTGCACGAACTCGGGTTCGGCGCACGGGAAGACGAGGTCGTCACCAGCGCGCAGGCCGCGGCGCATATGCTCGCCGAGCGGCTGGACCCGGGCGCGGTGGTGCTGGTCGTCGGAAGCGATGACCTGGTCGCCGAGGTGAAGGCCGTTGGCCTGCAGCCGATCCGCCGGTTCGGCGGGGATGCGCCCGCCGCCGTGGTGCAGGGGCATTCGCCGAATACGGCATGGGCCGATCTGGCCGAGGCCGCGTATGCGCTGCGGTCCGGCGCGCTGTGGGTGGCGGCCAATACCGATGCCACCCTGCCGACCGAGCGTGGGCTGGCGCCCGGCAACGGTTCCATGGTGGCCGCGCTCCGGACCGCGTCCGATCGGGATCCGATCGTCGCCGGCAAGCCGTACGCGCCGCTGCTGGAGGATGCGCTGATACGGGCGGGTACCCGGGATGCGCTGGTGGTCGGCGACCGGCTCGATACGGATATCGACGGTGGTCATACCGTGGGCCTGGAATCCCTCATGGTGCTGACCGGGGTGAGCACGCTGGGTGACCTGCGCACCCGTTCGGCATATCAGCACCCCACCTATGTGGCGGAATCGCTTGACGCGCTGAATCATCCGGTCGCGGACACCCCGACGATCACCGACGAGGACGGCGATATCGTCGACGCGATCACTGCTCGCCTGCGCGAATACCCGGGCCGGGCGATTCCGGTGGCCGCGCCGCCGGTCGCCCCGAACTGATTCGTGACTCGCGAAGTGGACTTGTGAAGTTCCCTGGAATTGGCCCTGGGAAAGGACCACTGCGGTCGATACCGTCGACGGTATGAGTGAAATCAGGGAGATCGCGCTCGGGGAGACGAAGCTGGCCGGCCGGGCCATGCTGGCCTTGCGGCCGCGCTGGGAGACCGTGGACGCGATCGTCGACATCGTCGACAATCGGCTGCGCCCGCTGGGCTACCGGCTGATCGGCGTATTCGACGGCGTCTCCGATGAAGCGGTGTCGGTGCTGGGTTTCCGGGAGACCTTCACCTCGGCGTGGGGGCAGTTCGTCTACGTCGACGACCTGAGCACCCTGCCCGAGGCGCGCGGCCACGGCTACGGCGACTCACTCGTGCAGTGGGTCAAGGCGGAGGCGAAACGGCTCGGATGTGAAGCGGTACACCTGGATTCGGGTGTCGCCGCGGATCGTGCCCCCGCGCACCGGCTCTACATGCGGAACCATATGGCCATCACCTCGCATCACTTCTCCGTCGGAGTGTGAAGTCTCACAAAGGCTTTCGCGCCTCTATCAACGTGCGCGCCGAGTGGGCGACGAACGGCCCGTCGCTGCCGATCTGCTGGTGCAGCTCCCGCAGCCGCTCCCGGTAGGCGTCCACGGTGAAGCCCGGGACCAGCCAGATGACCTTGCGCAGGAAGTAGACGACCGCGCCGATGTCATGGAATTCCACGCGGAGTCGCTCGGTGCGGCATTGCGTGATCTCCAGCCCGGCGGCGCGCGCCCCGGCGGCCTCGGTCTCCGGATTGCGGCCGCGCCGGGCCTCCGGCTGCGGGCCCAGGAAGTATTCGACGAGCTCGAATACGCTCGCCGGTCCCACATGTTGCGCGAAGTAGCTGCCGCCCGGCTGCAGGACACGGGCGATCTCGGCCCACCAGATGGTGACCGGGTGGCGGCTGGTGACCAGGTCGAAGGCCGCGTCGGCGAACGGGAGGGGTGGTTCGTCCGGATCGGCGACGACGATCGCGCCGTGCGGATGCAGCAGGGCGGTGGCCTTGGCGATATTGGGCGGCCAGGATTCGGTGGCGACCATGGCGGGCGGGAAGACGGTGGCCGCGGCGAGCACCTCGCCGCCTCCGGTCTGGATATCGAGGGCGGCGCGAGCGGTGGCGAGGCGTTGCGCCTGCCGGCGCTGGTAGCCCCAGGAGGGACGTTGTTCGGTGGCGCGGCCGTCGAGCCAGCCGAAGTCCCAGCCTTCGACGGGCGCGGCGGCGGCCTCGGCGATCAGGTCATCGAATTCGCGGTCCATTCGCTCAATGCTTGCAGACCGGCGCAACCGATTTCGTGCACCGCGCGCTCGGGCGACCGTGCCCCGCGCCCGCGCGCTGTCCTTGACGGTATGTTCACGCGGTGGGGTACGTGTGTTCGAATGCGAGTTCGGGTAGCGTTGTCGCCACGATGACTACGCCGACCCCTCGCCCGCCGTTCCCCGCGCCGGGACCCCGTCCTGGGGTGCCGATGCCCGGGCAGCATTTGCCGGGCGCGAATCAGGAGTTCGCCGACCCGGATCGGGTGCGTACCGAGGTGGACGCGCTGCTGGCCGAATTGTCGGCCGGTGCGCGGGATTCGGTCTCCGACGGCACGGATCTGGTGCGGCGCGCCCGCATTCTGGAGCAGGCACACGATGTGCTCGTGCAGGCCCTGGCAACGGTGGACAAGATCTGAGGTGGCCAGACGCGCACGGGTGGACGCGGAACTGGTTCGCCGCGGATTGGCGCGATCGCGGGAACACGCGGTCGAACTGATCGCGGCGGGCCGCGTCCTGATCAATGGAACGGTCGCCACCAAGCCCGCGACCGGAGTCGAAACGGCCACGCCACTGGTGGTGCGCGACGAGCCCGATGAGGTGCAGTGGGCCTCGCGCGGCGCGCACAAGCTGCTCGGCGCGCTCGAGGCCTTCGAACCGCAGGGCGTATCGGTGTCCGGGAAACGCTGCCTGGATGCGGGCGCGTCCACCGGCGGGTTCACCGATGTGCTGCTCTCGCGCGGCGCCAAGGAGGTGGTGGCCGCCGATGTCGGTTACGGGCAGCTGATCTGGCGGCTGCAGAACGATGACCGCGTCCATGTGCACGACCGCACCAATGTTCGCGCCCTGACCCCCGAACTCATCGGCGGCCCAGTCGAATTGGTGGTCACCGACCTGTCCTTCATCTCGCTGGCCCTGGTGCTGCCCGCGCTGGCCGCCTGCGCCGCGCCGGGCGCCGATCTGCTGCCGATGGTGAAGCCGCAGTTCGAGGTCGGCAAGGAACGCGTGGGATCCGGTGGCGTGGTGCGGGCTCCGGCCCTGCGCGCCGAGGTGGTGCGCGAGGTGGCTGCCGCCGCCGCGGAACTCGGCCTGCGCACGCTCGGCGTGACCGCCAGCCCGCTGCCGGGTCCGTCCGGCAATGTCGAATACTTCCTGTGGCTGCGCAAGAACGCGCCGGCGGAAAGCTTGTCGTCCGGCAATGTCGAAACGGCTGGGCCGGATGCGGCGGCCGGGAGCCGGTCACCCGGTGGCGTCGGCGCAGCATCGGATGTCGCCGCCGGCGCCGCGGATTCGCCCAATGCGACGCTCGCGGCGGCCGAGACTGCCGCGAATGGTGGCGGTGTGGCGGCGCTCGTCGGCGGGTGGGCATACGATTCGGACGAGGCGGCGCGGGTTGCCGCGCTGATCGATCGGGCGGTCGAGGAGGGTCCACAGTGAACGCTGCGGGTGCGGCCAGGGAGATTCTGCTGGTCGCGCATCCGGGTCGGTCCGAAATCACCGAGACCGCGCATCGCGTGGCGAAGATCTTCGAGGATGCGGGGATCGGGCTGCGCGTGCTCGACGACGAGGCGTACAGCACGCGGTTCGATGTCGACGACAACGGTGTGCCGGACTGCTATCCGGTACGGGTCATGGAGCACAATCCGGACGCCGCGCGCGGCTGCGAGATGGTGCTGGCGCTCGGTGGTGACGGGACGTTCCTGCGTGCGGCCGAATTGGCGCGCAATGTGTCGGTGCCCGTGCTGGGAATCAACCTGGGCCGTATCGGGTTTCTGACCGAGGCCGAGGCGGAGGGCCTGGACGAGGCGCTGGCGCAGGTGGTGCGCGGCGATTACATGATCGAAGAGCGCATGACCATCGATGTCGGTGTGCGCGTGGATGATGTGGTCGTGGAACGGGGTTGGGCGCTCAACGAAGCCAGTATCGAGAATGCCGCGCGCATGGGCGTTCTCGAAGTCGTGCTGGAGGTCGACGGGCGGCCCGTGTCCTCGTTCGGATGCGACGGTGTGCTGATCGCAACGCCCACCGGTTCCACCGCCTACGCGTTCTCGGCGGGCGGGCCGGTGGTGTGGCCCGAACTCGAAGCGCTGCTGGTGATTCCGAGCAATGCCCACGCGCTGTTCGCGCGGCCCCTGGTGACCAGCCCGGAGTCGCGGATCGCGGTGGAAACCGTTGCGACGGGCCATGACGCGATAGTTTTCCTCGACGGCCGACGCACCCTCGCACTGCCGCGGGGCGGCCGGGTCGAAACGGTCCGCGGGGCCGAACCGGTGCGGTGGGTACGGCTCGATTCCGCGCCGTTCGCCGATCGGATGGTGCGCAAATTCCAGTTGCCCGTGACAGGCTGGCGTGGCCGCCCGTCTGTGCGGTCAGGCGCGGAGGCGGCAGCTAGCGTAACCACGCAGCGCCCGAGCGCAGGCGAGATAAAAGACCGCCGAACGGAGAGCACGAGTGCTGACAGAGATCAGGATTGACGGGCTGGGCGTAATTTCCACCGCCACCGCACAATTCCATGAGGGTTTGACCGTTCTGACCGGTGAGACCGGTGCGGGCAAGACGATGGTCGTGACCAGCCTGCACCTGCTCAGCGGCGCCCGCGCCGACGCGGGCCGGGTCCGGCTGGGCGCGTCCCGCGCCGTCGTCGAGGGCCGGTTCACCGTCGACGAGGTGCACGACGGCGCCCGCAACGAGGTGGCCGAAGTGCTCGAATCCTCCGGCGCGGAACCGGATGACGACGGCAGCATCATCGCCGTCCGCACCGTCGGCAGCGACGGCCGCTCCCGTGCCCACCTGGGTGGCCGCAGCGTGCCGGCCTCGGTGCTCGGCGACTTCACCGGGCCCCTGCTGACCGTGCACGGCCAGAACGACCAGCTGCGGCTGCAGCGCCCCGACCAGCAGTTGCACGCCCTGGACCAGTTCGCGTCGGACTCCGTTGCGGCGCTGCTGAAGAAGTATCAGAAGGCGCGCAAGACCTGGCTGGACGCGCGGAATCAGCTGCTGGAGCGGACGGCCCGCAGCCGCGAGCTCGCGCTGGAAGCCGACCATCTGACGCAGTCGCTGAACGAGATCGACGCCGTCGCACCGGAACCGGGGGAGGACGAGAACCTGGTCGCCGAGGTGCGGCGACTGTCCGACCTGGATTCACTGCGCGAGGCCGCCTCGGCGGCCCACGACGCGCTCGCCGGCCCCGCGGACAGTCCGGGTGAGGATTCGGGCGCCCTGGACCTGCTCGGCACCGCCCGCGCGCGCCTGGACACCGCCGACGACCCCCTGCTGACCGCCCTCGCGCCGCGGCTGGGCGAGGCCATTTCCGTGGTGGTCGACCTGACCACCGAGCTCAGCTCGTATCTGTCGGATCTGCCGTCGGATCCCGGTGCGCTGGAATCCATGCTGACCCGGCAGGCGGAACTGAAGACCCTCACCAGGAAATACGCGCCGAATATCGACGGCGTCATCAAGTGGGCGGATGAGGCGCGTACTCGCTTGGCCTCCTTGGATGTTTCCGAGGAGGCGTTGTCCGCGCTGGCGGCGGAGGTCGAGTCGGCCGCGGAGAAGGTGCGCGATACCGCCCGCAAGCTGACCACGGCCCGCACCAAGGCCGCCGGGAAGCTGGCGACCGCGGTGAGCACCGAACTGGGCGGTCTGGCCATGGGCCGGGCCCGCCTCGAGGTCGGCATCGCGCCCGTCCTTGCGGGCGTACAGGATTCGGCCCCGCTCGAAGTGGACGGCAAGGAACTGCACGCGGGCTCCACCGGTGTGGACGAGGTCGAATTCCGCCTGGCCGCGCACTCCGGCGCGCATCCACTGCCCTTGAGCAAGAGCGCTTCCGGTGGTGAGCTCTCCCGCATCATGCTCGCCCTCGAGGTAGTGCTGGCCAGCTCCGAACACGGCACCACCATGGTCTTCGACGAGGTCGACGCGGGCGTCGGCGGCCGCGCGGCCGTCGAAATCGGCCGTCGCCTGGCCAGTTTGGCCCGCACCCACCAGGTCATCGTCGTCACCCACCTGCCGCAGGTGGCCGCCTTCGCCGACACCCACCTGGTGGTCGACAAGGTCGACGACGGCAAGGGCGTGAAATCCGGCGTCCGCTCCCTCACCCAGGACGAGCGAATCATCGAACTCGCCCGCATGCTGGCCGGCATGGGCGACACCGAAACCGGCCGCGCCCACGCCTGGGAGTTGCTCACCACCGCCCACGCCGAGAAGGTCGGCGCGGCCAGCTAGAGCGAAAAGCCCGCGAACAGCACATCAGCGAGGGGATATCGGACGAATCCCCTCGCTGATGTGCTGTTCGTGCTTGGTTCAGTCCTTGGGTGGATAGAGCGCGGCAGCCAGCCGGGGTACGGCGAGTTCTCTTTGCCAGGGGCGTGCGCCGCCCGCGGCCAGGAAGTCGTCGATGAGGTCCGGCGCCTTGCCGTCCGCCACCGCGCGCGGCAGGCCGTCCCAGCACATGCGGCGGAGCAGGTCGGGGGTGAGCAGGTTCTCGACGGGGATCGAGACCTCGCCCGAAAGCTCCGACATCGCGGCGCGGGCGCGCTGCAGGCGGGCCGCGGCGGCCGGATCGCGGCGTTCCCAGCGGTTGACCGGCGGCGGGCCGTCGAACGGCTGGGTCAGCGGCGGCAGTTCATTGTCCGGCAGGGCGCGGGCGCGTTCGATGGCGCCGAGCCATTCGCGCGAGTAGCGGCGCTGGCGGGGGCCGCCGAAGATCGGCAGGGCGCGCAGCTGGGCAATGGTCTTCGGCTCGTTGGTGGCCGCGGCGACGATGGCCGAATCGGGCAGGATGCGGGCGGGAGCGACGTCGCGGAGCCGGGCCAGGCGGTCGCGGGTGGTCCAGAGTTCCCGGACCACGGCGAGCTGGCGGGTACGGCGCAGGGCGTGGATGCCGGAGGTGCGGCGCCAGCGGTCGGCCTTCGGGGCGGACGGCTCGGCGGCCCGGACGTGCTCGAATTCTTGTGCGGCCCAGTCGGATTTACCCTGCTCATCGAGCTCGACGGCGACCGCGTCGCGGAGTTCGAGGAGTAGCTCCACATCGAGGGCCGCGTAATTGAGCCACTCGTCGGGCAAGGGACGGGTGGACCAGTCGGCGGCGCCGTGGCCCTTCTTCAGCTCCCGGCCGAGTAGGCGTTCGACCATGGCGGCGAGCCCGACGCGTTCATAACCCGCGAGTCGGCCACCGAGTTCGGTGTCGAACAGCCGGGCCGGGTAGAGGCCGAGTTCGGCCAGGCCGGGTAGATCCTGATCGGCGGAGTGCAGCACCCACTCCAGGCCGTTGATGGCCTCGGCGAGCGGAGTGAGATCGCCGTCGACCGGGATCGGGTCGATGAGGAAGCTGCCCGCGCCTGCCCGGCGTAACTGGATCAGGTAGGCGCGGTTGGAGTAGCGGAAGCCGGAGGCGCGCTCGGCGTCGACGGCTAGGGGGCCGGTACCGGCGGCGAGGAGGCGAGCAGCGTCGGCAACTTCGGCGGCGGAGTCCAGTACCGGCGGCACACCGTCCACTGGCGCGAGCAAAGGGACCGCGACAGTGGTTTCCGGTTCTTCTGGTACGGACATGTTCTTGAACTCTACTGATAGGTCAGGGGCTGCCCGCGTCACGTCGGTGAAACAGCAACCCGGAGCAAGACGCCGGTCGAGTGCGAATGGTAACCAGCGTTCACGGATTTGGTTGCAGTACAGAAGTTCTCGGCGGATCCGGTCAGTCCGGATCGTCGACGCGGCGGTGGATGTCCAGCCGGGTTACGCCCGCGGGCGGCAGGCCCGCCGCGTAGGCGAGCACCTCGCAGAAGGCTTCCACATGCGGGCGCATCTCGGTATCGCCCACGGTCCACGAGGCGCGGAGCTCGAGCTGGTGCGCGCGCGGCGGGCCGGCGATATCGCCGTAGCGGACCGAACTGGTGGAGGTGACCGTGCCGCCGAGCGCGGTGAACGGGGTGCGGGATTCCAGCGAGTCCACCAGCCAGCTCCACGCCACCTCGGGCAGCAGCGGGTCGGCCGCGAGCGCCGAATCGATGTCGGCCTGGATGTAGGCCACCAGCCGGAAGACACCGTGCCAGGCTTCCTGCCCGTTCGGGTCGTGCAGCAGGATCAGGCGGCCGAACGCGTCACCGTCGGAATCGACGGGCACCACATTGGTGTCGGGTCGAGTGACTTCCGCACCCAGCGCGTAGGAGTACGGGGCCAGGCGCTGCGGAGGACGGATCGGTGCGAGCTCTATACGAGGATGCACTGATGCGGTTCCCATCGCCTCGACCGCGGCGCGGAACCTTGCGGGTTCTTCGGGCTCCGGGGTCGGTGCGGCGCCGTCGCGGAAGTCGAGCGGTGTCACGAAAGGCACCGTAGACCTCTCGGGTGCGGTGTAGTGAGAGGCGCGCCGCCGGGCCCCACTACGATGAGCCGTGATGAGCACTCACACCCGACGCCAGTTGACCGACGCCCCCCTCCTCGTCGCCGCTGCCGGTGGCGTACCGCATCGGCGTCCGGTGTGGTTCATGCGGCAGGCCGGTCGATCGCTGCCGGAGTACCGGGAGCTGCGCACCGGAATCGGCATGCTGCAATCCTGTTTCGATCCGGAGCTGGTGTGCGAGATCACCATGCAGCCGGTGCGCCGCCACGATGTGGATGCGGCAATCCTGTTCTCCGACATCGTGGTTCCGCTCAAGGCCGCCGGCATCGACCTGGACATTGTCGCGGGAGTCGGTCCGGTGGTTGCGAATCCGGTGCGCACGGTCGCCGATGTGCGGGCGCTGCCGCGGCTGCGGCGCGAAGAGGTCGGCGCGGTCACCGCGGGAGTGGGACTACTGCTCGACGCGCTCGGTGACACTCCGCTGATCGGGTTCACGGGCGCGCCGTTCACCCTCGCCTCGTACCTGGTCGAGGGCGGGCCGAGCAAGAACCACGAGATCACCAAGGCCATGATGCTCGGCGATCCGGAGACCTGGCATCAGCTGATGAGCGCGCTCACCGATATCACCATCGAATTCCTGCGCGCGCAGATCGACGCGGGCGTGGATGCGGTGCAGCTCTTCGATTCCTGGGCGGGCGCACTGACTCTCGCGCAGTACCGCGAATACGTGATGCCGCATTCGGAACGCGTCTTCACCGAGATCGCGTCGGCCGGTATCCCGCGCATCCACTTCGGCGTCGGCACCGGAGAACTGCTGGGCGCCATGGGCGAAGCCGGCGCGGACGTGGTCGGCGTCGACTGGCGAGTCCCCTTGACGGAGGCCGTGCGGCGCGTCGGCTCCGGAAAAGCCTTGCAGGGCAACCTCGATCCGGCCGTCCTGTTCGCGGGCCCGAAGGCCATCGAATCCGAGGTCCGCCGCATCGCTCACGAAGCCGACGAGGCCATCACCCTCGGCGCGAAGGGGCACATCTTCAACCTCGGCCACGGTGTCCTGCCCAATACCGATCCGACCGTCATCACCGATACCGTCGCCCTCATCCACAGCCTCCCCGCTCCGCTGTAGAAGCGGTCTGTCGAGGGCCCTTGCGGATCGCCGCTACGACGATCGGCAAGGGGCCGAGTCCGACCTGCGTATCGGTCGGCACGTGCTCGAGCCCGGCGCCGCCGCAGGACTCGTGGTCGCACGCGACGACCGTCCACGGCAACGAGATGATCGGCGCCGAGTAACGCGGAATCGGTCCGGCGCGGCCTCCCCGCTGTGCCGGTGTACCGGCCAGATACCTGCTGTCGGTGCGTCGGGTTGCGAGCCGTCGATGTGGCGCGCTCGGACGTGGCGCGGGCCACCTCGGCGCCGGGAGTACGTTGGCAGGGGAATGTTCAGGTGACGAGGAGTGGTCGATGCGGATCGCGGTGGTCGGTGGCGGGATCAGTGGGCTGGTCGCGGGATATCGGCTGCGGCAGACGCTGGGGGCGGATGCCGAGCTGGTGCTGATCGAGCAGCGGGATCGCGTCGGGGGAATTCTGCGGACGGCCGAGATCGTGGGGGAGCCCGTCGATCTCGGGGCGGAGGCATTTGTCGGGCGGCGACCCGAAATACCGGCATTGATGCGGGAGTTGGGGATCGAGGAGCAGCTGGTTCATCCCGCCGGGAAGCGGCCGCTGGTGTGGTCCCAGGGCGTCGGGCATCGGCTGCCGGAGGGGACCCTCATGGGGATTCCGGCAGGGGCGCAGTCGGTTTCGACCCTGGTGGACGCGGAGACGCTGGCGCGCATTACGGATGAGCCGAATCGGCCGCTGAAATGGGTGTCCGGGAGTGACGTGTCGGTCGGGGCGCTGGTGGCCGATCGGTTCGGTGAGCAGGTGGTACGACGGAGTGTGGATCCGCTGCTCGGTGGCGTGTACGCGGGGACGGCGGGGTCGATCGGGGTGCGGGCGGCCTTGCCGCCGCTGGCCGCCGCGCTCGACGCCGGGGCGACCAGTTTGTCCCAGGCGGTCGCCGATGCGCTGCCGCCGCCGTCGAATACACCGGTCTTCGGTGGCATCCGCGACGGCTACGGCGTCCTGCTCGACGCCTTGCGGACCGCCGCCGATCTGAAGATCGAAATCAGCACCACGGCAACCGCTCTCACCGCGACAGCGGAGGGCTGGCAGCTGGACCCGCTCGGCTGGTTCGACGCGGTGGTACTCGCCACCCCGGCCCCGGTCACGGCGGCCCTGCTGCGCGAGGTCGCACCGGTTGCGGCCGAACTCGTCTCCGGTATCGAACTGGCGTCCTCCGCCGTGGTCGCCCTGGCGCTGCCGAAGGAGACCGCGCTCCCGGACAACTCCGGCATCCTCGTCGCCACGGGTGAACCCTTGCGCGCCAAGGCCTTCACCCTCTCCAGTCGCAAGTGGCCGCATCTGGCCGCCCGCGAGGTGACGCTGGTACGGGCCTCGTTCGGCCGCTTCGGTGACGACACCGCCCTGACCCGCACGGATGCCGAGCTCATCGCCGCCGCCGTCGAGGACCTGACCACGGTGACGGGCACCGAGATCCGGCCGCTGACCGCAGTGGTGCAGCGGTGGCCCGGCGGCCTCCCGCAGTACGCACCCGGCCACACCGCCCGGATCGCCGAACTTCGCACCGCCACAGCCGATCTGCCCGGGCTCGCACTGGCCGGCGCCTACCTCAACGGTGTCGGCGTCCCGGCCTGCGCCGCCTCCGGCACCGCCGCGGCCGCCCGCATTCTCGACCGGCTCTAGTCACTTCCAGCCGTACTGGCCGGACCCGATTCGAAACACGCACGACCAGTACACCAGCGCGGGAATTCGTCCGTTTCGGCTCGGTGGTGTACTGGTCGTGGCCTTTTCAGTGCTGGGTCGGCTTGGGCGCGACCAGATCCGACGGGTCCGTGTTGGCGCCGCAGATGATCACCGCGACGCGTTCGCCGGGGGCGGGGACGTAGGCACCCGAGAGGAGAGCGGCCAGGGCGGTGGCGGCGGCATGCTCGACAGCGAGACGTCGGCAGTCCCAGAGGGTTTGGCGTGCGGCGATGATCTGCTTGTCGGAGACCAGGACCGAACGCACCTCGCCCGCCGCCGCGGCGGCCAGGGACATGGGTGTGACGCGGCGGGCGCCCAGGGCATCGGCGGCGATCGAATCGATATCGACGTCCACCGGATGGCCCGCCTCCAGAGCGGCATTGAACGCCCGGCACTTCTCCGGCTCGACGGCCACCACGCGCACGCCGTGATGCGCTGCGGCAATGGAGATTCCGGTGAGCAGTCCGGCGCCGCCGACCGCGACCACGACGGTGTCCAGGTTCGGCAGCCCGACCACGATTTCGTCCAGAAGCGTGCCCGCGCCCGCGGCGATGTAAGGGTCGTCATAGGCGTGCGAACGCAGGGCGCCGGTAGCGGCGGCGTAGCGCTCGCAATCCAGGGCAGCGTCCGCGTAGTACTCACCGCCCGAAAACACCTGCGCGCCCAGGGCCTTCAGCCGCGTCACCTTGACGGCGGGTGCGGTCGCGGGCAGGAAGACCGCCGCGGCGGCGTCGACCAGCCGGGCGGCCCAGGCGCAGGCGACGCCCGCATTACCGCCCGAGGCGATGGTGACGCCGACCTTCGGGAGGAGATGCTGTTCCTGATGGGCGAGCATGAAATTCGCGGCGCCGCGGGCCTTGAAGCTGCCGGTGTGCTGCATGTGCTCGAGGGCGAACCACACCTCGCCGGCGACGGGCACGGTGTCCGCGTCCGCCTGTGCGAGGACGACGGGACGGACGTGGCCGGCGATGCGGGCGGCCGCGGCTGTCACGTCTGCGTATGTCGGTTGCACTGCGTTTTCCTTCGTTCGTGGGTTCGGTGGCCGCGCCGGCAATCTGTCGCCCGGCCTGCCGGTCTCCGATGCGCCGCTACGTTCGAGCCTAGCCACCCCGGACCCGGACGAATACCCGGTTACGGGAGCGCATTCGGACGAGGCGGAATGCCCGACGGTGACCACAACGCCGCACGGATAAACACCACCGTGCCATTCGGATAAACGCCACAGTGCCCCGCGCCCGGCCGCCCGAACCCGGGTGGCACGATGGGGGTATGGCGCGACTCGACTACAAGGCCCTCAACGACACCATCCGCTACCTCATGTTCTCGGTGTTCCAGGTGGAGCCAGGAGTGCTGGGGGAGGACCGCGCGGCCGCGATCAAGGAGGCGCGCGCCTTCTTCGATTCGCTCGAGGAGCGCGGCGTGGTGGTGCGCGGCATCTACGACGTCGCCGGCCTGCGCGCCGACGCCGACTACATGATCTGGTGGCACGCCGAGAAGATCGAGGATCTGCAGGCCGCCTACGCCGACTTCCGCCGCACCACCGAGCTGGGCTCACTCAGCAACCCGGTGTGGAGCAATGCCGCGCTGCACCGGCCGGCCGAGTTCAACAAGTCCCACATCCCCGCGTTCCTCGCGGGTGAGGAGCCGGGCAACTACATCTGCGTGTACCCGTTCGTGCGGTCCTACGACTGGTACCTGCTGCCCGACGAGGACCGCCGCAAGATGCTCGCCGACCACGGCAAGGAAGCCCGCGACTACCCGGACGTGCGCGCCAACACCGTCGCGTCCTTCGCGCTCGGCGACTACGAGTGGATCCTCGCCTTCGAGGCCCAGGAGCTGCACCGCATCGTCGACCTCATGCGTGACCTGCGCGCCACCGAGGCGAGGCGGCATGTGCGCGAAGAGGTTCCGTTCTTCACCGGCCCGCGCGTCGAGGTCGAGAAGCTCATCGCCGCACTGCCGTGAGCTGAGCAGCACCGGCAATGCGAGAGCCCGGCCGCAACCCGCGGCCGGGCTCACTGCTCTATGCCGGACCGCTGGCTGTCGGAGCGGGCCACGCAGTCTGCCCGCAGAAGTCGGGGCATGCGCGAAATTGCATACGTTCCATAGGATTTCTGCGACCTATCCCGCTGCTCTGCCCGAGGGGTGCAGGCGCAGCGAAACGGAGTTGGTGCACGGAAGATCAGCCCGAATTCGTTCGCGAAAACGGTCGCGACGATCAAGCGACCTTCGGCGTGTCGTTGAGCGGCACGCCGAAGCGCCGGGCGTCGGGGCGACGTCAGCCGAGTATGTGGGTCAACACGGCGAGCCAGGGCTGCCAGCGCGGGTCGGGGCCGACCCCGTCACCGGTCATGTTGGTGCAGCTGTATGCGACCGCGATACCGGATTCGGGATGGGCGAACGCGAGCCTTCCCCCGGTGCCGAGGTGGCCGAACGATCCTTCCCCGAGCATCGGGCTGACCGGACGGGTGAGCTCGTAGCCGTGGGCGAAACGGTGAGTGACCGGTAGTACGTTCAGGGGTGCGGGATGGCTCAGGCCGTCGGTTTGTGGCTGTCGTGCGCGATCCACGGTTTCGGGTGAGAGCAGCCGCACGCCGTCGACCTCGCCGATCGTCGCGGCATACATCCGCGCCAGGGAGCGGGCATTGCCGATAGCGTTGCCGGCCGGGACTTCGGCGGCGTGGCCCACACGAGTGTTGAGCAACTCGATCCCCGTGTCCCGGGTCGCCACGGTGCCCAGCGTCGCCCGGACCAGACGAGCCTCGACATCGATGCCCATCCCGCCCAGCGCTGCCTTCACCTCGGCGGCACCGGGCCACCGGTCGCGATGGAACTGCGGAACCACCCGGTACTCTTCGCTTTCGGGCAGACCGATCCACAGACTCAGGCCCAGTGGGTCACACACTTCCGCGGCGAGGAACTCACCTACGCTCTTACCGCTGACTCGACGGATCAATTCACCGGCCAGATAACCCCAGGTAAGAGAGTGATAGTAGACCGCGGTGCCGGGCTGCCACAGGGGAGTCATCGGCGCCAATGCCGCAACGCACGCCGACCAGTCCGTCAGCTCGTCGACTCCGATCCCGGCGTCCGGATCGAAACTGGACAGGCCGGCCCGATGAGACAGCAGCTCGGCAACGGTGATGCCGGCCTTGCCCGCGGCAGCGAACTCCGGCCAGTACTCGCTGACGGGGGCATCGAGGTCGAGTCGGCGGCGTTCGACGAGCATGTGCACGCAGGTCGCGGTCACTCCTTTCGACACCGACATCTGTACTGCCAGGCTCTCGGCATCCCAATCCTTACCCGAGATCGGATCCTGTCCGATCCACAGATCCGCGACGACCTCACCGTGGCGATACACGCACAGCTGCGCGGCGCCCTCGTCTGCGGCCTGCGCGCGCGCAAACGCCACCCGCACCGCTTCGAATCCGCGTTCCACCTGCCCCTGTACCGGTACCACGGCCCCTCCTCGACAAGATCCGACCAAACCACGTCATCGTACGAAATATGCTCTCTACCAAACCTATTGGATAGCCCCGACGGTCAGGCGTTCCATGCTGATCACGCCACGACAGACTGTTTCGCGGTCTGGTGTTCGTGGTCGGCCAGCTCCATCCGGAGTCGATAGGCGGCTTGCGCGGAACGCGCGGCACTCCAGCACGCTCTACGTGTCGGGCGGAAGCGGTAGGTCCTGTCCAGCACGACTTCCGGGCTGGCGCTGCGGGCTGCCAACCACGTGTGGCCCCGCAAACGTAGTAGCCGGTAGCGGTGCAGTCGATCTCGAAGGTTGTGCCACGCATAGGTCGCCGCCGAGAATCCCGCCGCAGCCAGCGATGCGAGCCCCAACGAGTTCTCGATGGGTTCCGAATGGCGGAACAGGAACGAATCGGTGCCGGTGTATTTCAGTACGAGGTTCACCACATTCACTGCGCAGTAGGTGAATCCGAGGAAATAGGTGGCGGCGACACCGGCCAGCGCGCGGGCGAACGGTCCCCGGCGCACCCACGACAACTCACGCACCGTATACGCGAAACCCACGAGCGTACTGATGGTGAGAGGCGCGATGAACACGATCCAATACGCCGCCACCGCACCGGTCACCGCGAAGTGGTTCTGCAGGAAAGGCACCGCTTGGTGCGCCATCGGTGAGCGGAGATAGGTCACGCTCATCGCAGCCACAATGATGCCCGCCGCCGAGACTTGGACCTTCGCGGACAGGTTTCGGCCGGTGATATAGGAGCTGAAGGCGAGAACCGGTATGGCGGACAGGGTTCCGAAGGTCATCCCGGACAGCGTCATGAGATTGGCGACGCCGGTCACTCGTTGCAGGGCCGGACTGAGTACGTCATCGGTGATACGGGGGACTCTGCAGAGTTTCGCCAATCCCAGGACGAGCAGGATTTGAGTGAAGGGGTTTCCCAGTCCCGTCCACCGGTTCGATTGCCTCCGGTTGCCGACGAGGATGCGCCCGGCCGCCAGGACGAGCAGTACGACAGGAATGAGCGCGGAGATCGCAAGACTCACATCGCCCACCCGAAGGCGGCGGCGGCCCGTTCCAGCATGAGGCGCTGCCGCGGCGTGAGGTCGCTATCCGGAAACAGCGGGCGGCTGAGGGCTTCCGCCGCCTCCATCAGCAGGGTGGCGAACCATTCGGCCTGGCGTTCCAGCGGCAGATCGAAGTTCGAACGCAGGCACGCCTGCTGGGCCAGCAGCCGGTTGATGACCGCCGCTGGGATCGCGGGCGCTGTGCGTGCGAAGTATTCGAGCCGTTCCTCGGGCGCAACGTCATGCCCGAGAACGATATGACCGAGCTCGTGCGCGATGATCCCGTCCCGTTCGATCGAGGACACTCCCGCGCGATGCCGGATGAGATCCTTGCCGGGCAATGGAATCCAGACACCGGAGAAGTCGACACTCTCGTACTCGCCGAGCCCCTCGACGATTTCGATGGGTCGCTCGCGCTGCAGGCTCAGCTCCTCCACGAAGCGCTGCATCGACCACGGGCGGCGCAATGTCAGCTTCGCAATCGCCCTCTCCGCGACCATACGATCCGGGTCGGCGCCGCCGCTGTCAGAGGGACTCAAGGTAGTTCGTCAGCTCGTGTAACGCGTTGACGCCCAGCTGATCCGAGCTCGGACGCAGGGCAACGAAAGGGATCCGCTTGTCACGCTGGACAATCAGCAGGCTCAACTGGAGAAACGGGCTGTAATACTGTGCAGGGTCGTCGGAAAGGAAGCTTGCCGGCATGTCGAAGTAGCGAGCCAGCCCGGCAAGCAGGTCATCGGCCGGGCGACGTGCACCCGCCTGTCGTAGCGCGTCGATGTCCGCCGCTGACACCGGAATCCCCAGGGCCACGGTCAACGCATCGGCCACGGTCGCCGAGTCGACCTCGATGCCGCGGCTGTCGATGAGAGTCGCGAAAAGCAGGTTCACTCGCTCTTCCAACGGCACCGTCCGGCTGCTTCGACTCAATCGTCTTCTCCCTCGGTCGAACTGATGCGATTCAGCTTAGACCGCCACCGTCCGATGAAACCGGCGTCGAGGGGAGGATCCACTACCGTACGGCGCTCCGCGGGCCGCCGATGGAGGGTCAGATCGGGCGTGCCTCCAGGATGTTGTCCGGGCCTGCGGTTTCCACCCGGCGGATCAGTTCGAAACCGTTGGCGGACAGTAGGTTCCGGAAGTCCTCCTCGGTGCGTTCGCGGCCGCCGACGACCACCAGCATCTCCAGGTCGATCAGCTTGCCGACCTGGCGGCGGTTATCCGGCGGCAACACCATCTCGATCAGCAGCAGCCGCGCCGAATCCGACATCGCCGCGCGTACCGTGCGCAGGATGCGCGCGGCGTCGGCGTCGTACCAGTCGTGGAGAACGTGTTTGAGGATGTAGGCGTCACCGCCGGTGGGCACCGATTCGAAGAACGAGCCGCCCGCAACAGTGCACCGTTCGGCCAGGCCGCGCTCCTGCAAGCGCTGCGGCACCGGCGCCACCACCTCGGGCATGTCGAACAGGATGCCCCGCGACCGTGGTGCGCGAGTCAGGATCTCGGTGAGCAGCCGGCCGTGGCCACCGGCGATGTCGACGAGGGTGCCGTACTGCGCGAAGTCGTAGGCGGCCAGTGTCGGTACCAGCGTCAACTCCGAGGCACTGGTCTGCGCCCCGTCGAACAGGTCACCGAACTCGCGGTTCTTGCGGGTGTAGTCGAACAGCGGCATACCGAACACGTGCTCGGCGGCGGGGTCGCCGGTACGGACCGCCTCCGCCAGGCGCGACCACACCGCCCGATGCTCGGACGAGCCGTACAACCGCAGAATCCCCCGGATCGACACAGGCACATCCGAACGCAGCGGCTCGGCCAGCGACGTCAGCCGATAGCGGTCACCATGACGGGCGAAAATGCCTTCCGCCAGCAGCGGCCGCAACAGCCGGGCCAGCGCATCGGGCCGGGCACCGACCCGGTCGGCAAGCTCGTCCAACCGGAGCGGAGCCTCCGCGAGCGCATCGGCAACCCCGAGTTCAGCGGCCGCGGACAGCGCCTGCATGAGGAAACCCCCCTGAACGATATCCAGCAACGCCAGCGGCGCGGGAGCGGTGCGGCGCAGTGCGGTCACCAGCAAACTACGAATTCGATCCACCGCCCGCACCAGCGGCAGCGGTGGAATCTTGGGCTGTTCTGTCACCATTATCGATCTCCGTCGAGAACTTTAGCGGAATCGCGCGATCATCAGCAATCGCGCGTCGCCGAAACGATACACATGAACTGCTACATACGCGATGGTTGCCGATTAACACACTTGCTATCCCCATTCACGACAATCCGCACCGATAGCGCGGAGATAGCTGTGTGAACTGGGTCACAATACCGACTGGATGCGTATGCCAATTTTATGTAAACACGGAGTTGCCCGATCCTCAATTCTGTGAGCGACAGGTGCGCTGCGAGTGTGGGTCCGACGCCCAATGTACCCGTCTCACTTGCTGATACATCGGATCCGGCCGATGTGGCCTATACACTCGCCCGCCTCGTGTGCAATGATTAATTGTGCACGATGAATCCAGGGGCGATCATCGCGCGGAGGGGTGCAACCATCGACATGTCACTGCCACTGAACCGTTCGATACCCGAACTCGTGCACAAGTCGGCGGCGTCGCTCCGGCGCGATCGAATCAGTCGAACCGCATTGAATGCGGACGCATAGGAGCCGCTGTCCAGAATTGCGTGAACAGCGTTCGACTTCCGGGATGAGACATCTCTATTGCAGGACAAAACTTGAATAATCAGAGTGATAGTGACGGAACTTCCTCCACCGATCCGATCGCGATCATCGGCATGGGTTGCCGATATCCGGGCGGGGTATCGACACCCGGCGAATTGTGGGACCTGGTCGCCGCGGAACGGTGCGCGATCACCGAACTTCCGGCCGGCCGGGGCTGGGACCTCGATCGACTGATCGGCTCGACGGGCGAGCCCGGAACGATCGTCACCCGCTTCGGCGGATTCGTCGACGACGGCGCCGGCTTCGACCCCGAATTCTTCGGCGTCTCCCCCCGCGAGGCAGCCGCGATCCATCCGGCCCAGCGGCTGGTCATGATGACCGCCTGGGAAGCGATCGAACGCGCCGGCATCGTCCCCGCCTCGCTGCGCGACCAAGAAGTCGGGGTGTTCGTCGGCATCACCGGACCCGATTACGGGCCACGCTGGCACGGTGCGCCGGAGGATCTGCGCGGCCGGGTACTCACCGGCACCGCACCGAGCATGGTGTCCGGGCGGCTGTCCTACTTCCTCGGCGTCACCGGGCCCGCGGTGTCCATCGACACCGCATGCTCGTCCTCCTCGGTGGCCATCCACCTCGCCTGCCAAACCCTGCACAGCGGCGATGCGATGCTCGCCCTGGCCGGCGGAGCCACCTTCCACGCCACCCCGGGCGTCTTCACCGAATTCAGCCGACAGGGCGCGATGTCCCCGGACGGGCGCTGTAAATCGTTCGCGGACACCGCGGACGGCACCGGCTGGGGCGAGGGCGCCGGAATGCTGTTACTGGCAAGACTTTCCGACGCACGCCGGCTCGGATACCCGGTGCACGCGGTGATCGCCGGCAGCGCGGTGAACCAGGACGGCCCCAGCACCAGACTCACCGCACCGAATCCGGCCGCCCAGGAACGCGTCATCCGCAAAGCGCTCGAGGCCGCGGGCCTCGCCGCCGCCGACGTCGACGCGGTCGAGGCGCACGGGACAGGCACCCGGCTCGGCGATCCCATCGAAGCCAACGCCGTGATCGCCACCTACGGCCAGGACCGCCCCGCCGACCGGCCACTTCGGCTGGGTTCGCTCAAATCGAACATCGGGCACACCGTCGGCGCCGCAGGCGTCGGCGGAATCATCAAGATGGTCCTCGCCATGCGGCACGGCATACTGCCGCGCACGCTGCACGTCGACAATCCCAACCCCCTGATCGACTGGTCGGCCGGACACGTGCGGCTGCTCACCGAACCCCTCGCCTGGCCCGGCACACAGACACCGCGCCGCGCCGGAATTTCCTCCTTCGGCGTCAGCGGCACGAACGCGCACATCATCATCGAAGAACCACCGGCACCCGACACCGAGACAACCACCGCGCCGGAACCGAGACAGCGCCACACACCGACCCCGTGGGTGATCTCCGCGCGCACCGAACCGGCATTGCGCGCACAGGCCCGCCGGCTCGCGCAACACGTGCGAGAACACGAAGACGACGATGTCGCGGCACTGGCACCGGCCCTGTGGCACCACCGATCACGCTTCGAGCACCGCGCGATCATCACCGGAACCGACCGAATCGATCTGCTGAGCGGTCTCGACGCGCTCGTCGACGGCGAGCACTCCGATACCGTGCACACCGGGGTCGCGCGGTCCGCGAACACCGCGGTCTTCGTCTTTCCCGGACAGGGCGCGCAATGGGCGGGAATGGCCGCCGAACTCCTAGAACAGTCGCCGGTGTTCGCCACCGAACTCACCGCCTGCGCCGAAGCGCTTGCACCGCACTGCGACTGGTCGCTACTCGACGTACTGCGCCAGTCGCCCGGCGCGGCGAGCCTCGACCGCGTCGACGTCGTCCAGCCGGCGCTGTTCGCCGTCATGGTGGCGCTGGCGAAACTGTGGCAATCCCACGGCGTGCACCCCGGCGCGGTGATCGGGCACTCCCAAGGCGAAATCGCGGCCGCGCACATCGCGGGAGCATTGACCCTGCCCGACGCGGCGGCCATCGTGGCGCTGCGCAGCCGAGCCCTGTGCACCCTCTCCGGCGCCGAGTACGGAATGGCATGGGTGGCACTGGATTCCGATCGCACCGCCGAGTACCTCGCGAAAGCCTCGGCGCCACTGAGCATCTCCGCCGTCAACAGCCCCACCGCCACCGTCTTCTCCGGCCCGGCCACCGCGCTCGGCGAGCTGGTCGACACCATGGAGGCCGCCGGGCACCACGCGGTCATACTTCCCGTCGACTACGCCAGCCACTCACCGCAAGTGGAATCGGTACGCGCCGAACTGCTGAACACCCTCGCCGGCATCACCCCCACCGCCTCCGCGGTGCCGTTCTATTCGACCGTCACCGGCGCACTCCTCGACACCCGCGGGCTCGACGCCGACTACTGGTACCTGAATCTGCGACAGCCGGTTCAGTTCTCCGCCGCGGTGCGCGCCGCCCTCGCCGACGACCATCAGGTCTTCATCGAAGCCAGTCCGCATCCGGCGCTGCTGAAATCCGTGGCAGACATCGCGCACGAGGCGTCCGTTCCCGAGGTGGTGACAGTCGCCTCGCTCGGCCGCGACGACGGCGGGACCGCGCGATTCGCCGCGAGCCTGGCTCGAGCCCATGTCCGAGGGGTCGACCTGGACCCGTCCGCGATCTTCGGCGACACCGCGTCGGCGAACACCGAACTGCCCACGTATGCCTTCGCGAACCGTCCCTTCTGGCTCGGCGAAGGGGACGGCGAAGCGGCGGTTTCGGGACTGCAGAACACCGGCCACCTGCTGGTTTCCTCCGCAGTCGCGCTACCGGACACCGATGGCTTCCTGCTCACCGGCAGCGTGTCGCTGCGCACGCATCCCTGGCTCGCCGATCACGCGGTGCAGGGACGCGCGATCCTGCCCGGCGCCGCACTCGCCGAGCTGGCGATGCGGGCAGGCGACGAAGTGGGATGCGACAAGGTCACCGAGCTGACCCTGCACCGGCCGGTCGTACTGCCCGAAACCGGCGCGCTGGAACTTCAGGTCGCGGTCGGGCCCCCGACCGGCGACGGCCGCCGCAGCGTACGGGTGTACTCCCGGGCCAACGACCGGTCCGCCGGCGAGTGGACCCGCCACGCCGACGGCCTGCTCGGCCACGACGACACCGCGCCCGCCCCCGACCTCGGCCAGTGGCCACCGGCCGGCGCCGACCCGCTGGATCCCGAACACGTCTACGCCACGTTCGAGGACACCGATATCGCCTACGGACCGGCATTCCGCGCATTGACCGCCTGCTGGCAGCGCGGCGAGGAGTACTTCGCCGAAGTACGACTCGGCCCCGACCGCGAAGCCGAAGCCACCCGGTTCGGCCTGCACCCGATCCTCTTCGACAGCGCGCTGCACCTGCTGGCGCTGGCCGGCCTGACCCGCGACGGCGTGACCCGGCTGCCGTTCGGATGGACCGGCGTCACCCTGCGCGCCACCGGCGCCACCGGCCTGCGCGTCCGGCTGACCCGCGCCGAATCCGGCGCGTTCACCGTCGAAGCCACCGACATGCAGGGACAACCGGTGCTCACCGTCGACTCGCTCGACGTGCTCCCGATCGCCGAAGGCGCGATGAGCGCCGGTGCCCGCCTCGAATCGCTCTACGTTCCCCAGTGGGTTCCGGTGGCGATCGACCCGCAGCCGGCCACCGGCCGATGGGCAGTACTCGGCGCCGCCACACCCGAATCGGACTGGGGCACAACGGTTGTCACCGAACACCGTGATGTGGCCGCACTGCGCGACGTGCTGTCGAGCGGCCTACCCGCACCCGACGTCGCCGTGCTGACCGTCGCCGGCCGCCACACCGCCGCCATCGCACTGGTGGCCGAGGTGCTCGGCGAGCTGCAGCGCTGGCTGGCCGACCCGCGCCTGACCGGCACCCGCCTCGTCGTACTCACCGAACACGGTGTGGCCACCACGGACGACGAGGACGTCGACCCGGCGATGGCCGCCGTCTGGGGCCTCGCCCGAACCGCGCACACCGAACATCCCGGACGGTTGATCCTGCTGGACACCGACGGGCACCCCGACTCGCTGACCGCCCTGCCCGGCGTGCGATCCACCGGCGAACCCCAGCTCGCGCTGCGCCGCGGGACCGCGACCGGATTCCGCCTCACCCGCCACCGGCAGACACCACCGCGCGCAGCACGCGAACTCGAGCCCGAAGGCACCGTGCTGATCACCGGCGGCACCGGCACACTCGGCAGCCTCCTCGCGCGGCACCTCGTCGCAACCCACCACGTCCGGCACCTGATGCTGGCCGGCCGGCGCGGCGCGGACACCCCCGGCGCCGGCGCACTCGTCACCGAACTGCGGGAACTCGGCGCCGAGGTCACCGTCGTGCGATGCGACACCGGCGACCGGGACTCGGTGGCCACGACACTGGCCGCCGTACCCGCCGCACACCCGCTCACCGCGGTGATCCACGCAGCCGGTCAGCTCGACGACGCACTCGTCGAATCGCTGACCACCGAACAGGTGACGACCGCCATGGCAGCCAAGGCCACCGGCGCCCTGCATCTCGACGAGCTGACCCGCGGCCACGACCTCGCCGCATTCGTCCTGTTCTCCTCGTGCGCAGCCACATTCGGCACCGCCGGGCAAGGCAACTATGCCGCCGCCAACGCACTCCTGGACGGCCTCGCTCAACGACGACGGGCCGCAGGCCGGGCGGCGACCACGCTCGCCTGGGGACTGTGGGACGAACGCAGCGCGCTGACCTCCCACATCGACGCCGGCAACCGGATCCCGATCGCCCCCGGGGTCCAGGTCGAGGCCCTGGGCACCGAAGAAGGCCTGGCACTCTTCGACGCCTGCTGGTTGTCCACGATCACCGCGGCCGTTCCCGTCCGGCTCCGCTTCGACGCAAACGATTCCGCCGCAACGGTTCCACCGCTACTGCAGGCCCTGGCACCGCGCAGGCTGCGGCGTTCGGTGACCGATCCCGCGCCGACGCCCGAACAATCCGCAGCGCAACTCGCGGCCCGGCTCGGGCAGCTGCCCGAAACCGAACAACTACGCACACTGGTGGACCTGGTCCGCGAGCACGCCGCCGCGGTACTCGGTCAGGAATCCCTGCACGCGCTGGCTCCGGAACAATCGTTCCGCGGCTTCGGCATGGAATCCCTCGGCGCCGTCGAATTGCGCAACCGGCTCAGCGCGGCAACCGGGAAATGGCTCACCGTCGCAGTCATCTTCGACCATTCCACCCCCGCCAAACTCGGCGCCTACCTGCACCGGCTGCTCACGGCCACCCCGGCACCGGCCGCTCCCCAGCCCCGGCACACCCCGGACCGGCACCCGACCGTATCCCCGGTCGAGGACAACGAGATCGACGATACGGATATCGACGCAATGGACGTGGACGCCCTGCTGAACCTGGTGAACGGCGACAGCAGCGCGGACACCGGAACGGTCGCATCATGAGCGCCGCCGAAGACAAGGTCGTCGAGGCACTACGCAAGGCGATCAAGGAGAACCAGCGGCTGCAAAGGGAAAACCGGCAACTACAGCGACAAGCCGGCGAACCCATCGCCATCGTCTCGATGGCCTGCCGGCTGCCCGGCGGCGTCCGCAGCCCCGAGGACATGTGGCAGGTGCTGATCGACGGCACCGACACCGTCTCCACGCTTCCCGCCGACCGCGGCTGGGACCTCGACAACCTCTACGACCCCGAACCGGGCCGGCCCGGGAAAACCTACACTCGGCACGGCGGATTTCTTTCCGGCGCAGATGAATTCGACCCCGGCTTCTTCGGCATCTCACCGCACGAAGCGGTGGCCATGGATCCACAGCAACGATTGCTGCTGACCACCACCTGGGAGTTGTTCGAAAGAGCCGGCCTCGCACCGGAATCCCTGCGCGACACAGCGACCGGGGTATTCACCGGGCTACTCGGCGCCGACTACTACCCCGGAATGGACCGCACGCCCACGGAATTCGCCGGCTACGCCATGACCGGCAGCGGCACCAGCATCGCCTCGGGCCGGGTGTCGTATCTGCTCGGATTGACCGGACCCGCCGTCACCGTCGACACCGCCTGCTCCTCATCCCTGGTCGCCATCCACCTCGCGATGCGATCACTCCGCGCCGGCGAATGCGAACTCGCGGTCGCCGGCGGCGCGACCGTCATGGCCACCCCCGAAGTACTGGTCGAGTTCAGCATGCAACGCGGACTCGCCGCGGACGGCCGCTGCAAACCCTTCTCCGCCGCCGCCGACGGCACCGTACTCGGGGAGGGCGCCGGCGTCGTACTGCTGGCCCGGCAATCGGTGGCCGAACGGCTCGGCTACCCGATCCTCGCGTTGATCACCGGCTCGGCGATCAACCAGGACGGCGCGAGCAACGGCATGACCGCCCCCAACGGCACCGCGCAACGGGCGCTGATCACCGCGGCGCTCGCCGACGCCGGGCTGACCGCCTCCGACGTCGACGCCGTGGAGGCACACGGAACCGGAACCCTGCTCGGTGACCCGATCGAAGCCGGGGCGCTACTGGACACCTACGGATCGGGGCGCAGCACGGACCGGCCGCTGCTGCTCGGCTCGTTGAAATCCAACTTCGGGCATCCGCAGGGCGCGGCCGGCGTCGCCGGCGTGATCAAACAGGTACTCGCCCTCCGAGCCGGCGTGCTGCCCAAGACCTTGCACCTCGACCAGGCCACCACGCAGGTCGACTTCTCCGGCGGGAGCGTCGCGCTGCTCGACGCGCAGCGCCCCTGGCCCGACGTGGACCGGGCCCGGCGCGCCGGGGTCTCCTCGTTCGGGATCAGCGGGACCAATGCACACCTGATCCTCGAACAGGCACCGGAACCCGCCCCCGCCACACCACGCCCTACGCGCGAACCTGCTGTCCCACAATGGTTTCCGTTGGCGGCGAAGGACACCGCGGCGCTTGCCGCCCAGGCGGCGCGCCTCCGCGATCACCTGCACGCCCATCCCGACCTCGACCTCGCCGATATCGGCTACTCCCTGGCCACTACCCGGACACCGTTCGACCATCGAGCCGTCGCGCTCGCGGGCTCGCGGGAACAGTTGTCCGGGGCGCTGGAGGCACTCGCGCGCGGCCTGCCACATCCACTGGTGGCCACCGGCCGCGCACGACACGGCAGAGTGGCGTTCCTCTTCGGCGACAGCACCGGCCCACACGCTGGCACGGGCGCCGGACTGTACGCGCGGTACCCGGCGTTCACCGCAGCATTCGACGACATCGCCGCCGAGTTCGACCGGCATCTCGACCGGCCGCTACGCGAGCTGATGTTCGGTGCCACGCCGAACGGCGCGACACCGCCGCGCACACCGGAATACGCACAGCCGGCACTGTTCACCTTCCACGCCGCGCTCGCCGCGCTGCTGCGGGATTGGGGCATACGCCCGGACTACCTCGGCGGGCATGGGCTCGGCGAGCTGACAGCCGCCTACGTCGCCGGCGTCTGGACCTTGACGGACGCCTGTGAATTGGTTGCGGCGCGCGGCGCGCTGATCGCCGCGACGCCGGCCGGCGCGGCGACCGGCGAGGCAGCGCCGATGCTCGCCCGATTCCGTGCGGTCGCCGAACGGCTGCATTACCGGCGGCCCGACCTGCCCGTCGTCTCCACCGTGACCGGTGAACTGGACATCGGCGAACAGTTCACGTCCCCGGACTACTGGGTCCGGCAGACCACGATGCCCGCACAGTTCCCCGCTGCGATCCGGGCATTGCGCGCCGCCGGCGTCTCGACGCTGCTCGATCTCGGGCCGAATGACACCTTGGCGACCATGGCCGGAAACGGTCTCGACGCGATGGCCGGTGCCGAAGCCCTCACCGTATTGTCCACTGCGCGTGGCGAACAACTGTCCACCGCGCACGGCGAACACGAGGCCGACGCGGCTGCGCTGACGCTGGGTGCCGCGCACGCGGCCGGTGTCGACGTCGATTGGGAAAGGGTGTTCGCCGCGGCCGCACCGCGCAGGGTCGCCCTGCCGACGTACCCGTTCGCGGAGCACCGCTACTGGTGGGACCTGCCCGCGCACACCGTCACCCGGCCACCGGAGACCGACCCGGTATCGCCGGGAGACCCTGTAGCCGCCAACGTGCCGCGCGGAGACCGGCTGGCGGCCGTGGTGCTCGAGCTCATCGCCGCCGTCGCCGGCCACACCGACGCAGACCTGCTCGCCGACGCCTCGTTCCGCGACCTCGGGCTCACCTCGGTCGGCATGCTCACGCTGCACCGGAAGCTGGAAAAGGCCACCGGCCTGCGGCTACCCAAGACGATCGGCTTCGACCATCCCTCGGTGCCGGAGCTGATGAGCTACCTCGAGGAACGGCTGACCGAGAGCGACAGCGCCCCCGGCCCGGCGCGCCCGCGCACTGCAGCGCGCCCCGCGATCGATACCGCAGCGTTGACCGATACCGCAGCGTTGACCGATACCGCAGCGTTGACCGATACCGACGCCGCATCGTTGATCGATGCCGATGCCGATGCCGATGCCGATGCCGATGCCGATGCCGATGCCGATGCCGATGCGATCGCCATCGTCGCGATGGCCTGCCGCTATCCCGGTGGCGTGCACGGACCGGAAGACCTGTGGCGCCTGGTGATGGCGAAAACGGATGCGGTGGGGGAGTTCCCGCACGATCGCGGCTGGCCGAGCGGCCTGTACCACCCGGATCCCGATCACCCGGGCACCAGCTACACCCGCCACGGCGGCTTCCTCGCCGACGCCGCCGACTTCGACGCCGCGTTCTTCGGCATCTCCGCCCGCGAGGCCGGTGCGATGGATCCACAGCACCGGCTGCTGCTGGAGACGTCCTGGGAGGCGTTCGAGCGCGCAGGCATCGACCCGGCCGCCGTCAAGGGCACCCCGACCGGCGTGTTCTTCGGGATCGCCCTGCAGGACTATCGACCGGGCAGCGAAGGCGGCACGGACACGCTCGGCGGCTACCGGGTCACCGGACTCGCACCGAGCGTCGCGTCCGGGCGGGTCGCCTACGTCCTCGGCACCGAGGGTCCCGCGGTGACAGTGGACACCGCCTGCTCCTCGTCCCTGGTCGCTCTGCATTTGGCCGCGCAGTCACTACGTTCCGGCGAAAGCACGCTCGCGCTGGCCGGCGGCGCGACCGTGATGGCCGGTCCGGACGCCTTCGTGGAATTCAGCCGCCAGCGCGGGTTGTCGGCCGACGGCCGCTGCAAGGCCTTCTCCGCCTCCGCGGACGGCACCGGCTGGGCCGAGGGCGCCGGCGTGCTGCTGCTGGAACGCCTGGGTGACGCCCGCCGGCTCGGGCACCCGGTGCTGGCGCTGCTGCGCGGCACCGCGACGAACTCCGACGGCATGAGCAACGGGCTCACCGCGCCGAACGGCAGCGCACAACAGCGCGTGATCCGCGCCGCCCTGGCCAACGCCGATCTCGAACCCGCCGACATCGACCTGGTCGAGGCGCACGGCACCGGCACCGCGCTCGGCGACCCGATCGAGGCCAACGCGCTGCTGCAGACCTACGGCGCCGCCCACAACGCCGGGCGGCCGGTGTGGCTGGGTTCCTTCAAGTCGAACATCGGGCACTCGATGGCCGCGGCGGGTGTCGGCGGCGTGATCAAGACAGTGCAGGCCATCACCCACGCCACCATGCCGCCGACACTGCACGCGGAACAACCCTCGCCACACGTGGATTGGGATTCCAGCGGAGTGCGGCTGCTCACCGAGGCCAGGCCGTGGCCGGACGCGACGCCGCGCCGGGCGGCGGTGTCGGCATTCGGGATGAGCGGCACCAACGCACACGTGATCATCGAACAGGCCCCGCCAGGCCCCGCGACGCGTACCGAACCGGGATCGACGGACGGTAATCGCTCGGTGCTGGTACCGATCTCCGGCCGCTCGGCCGCCGCGCTGCGTGCGCAGGCCCAGCGACTGCTCGACTACCTCGACGACCACCCCGAACTGGCGTGCACCGACGTCGCATGGTCATTGGCGACCGGGCGGTCGGCGATGCGGCATCGTGCGGCGCTGGTGGCCGGTCATCGAGCGGAACTGCTCGCGGGGTTGCGGGCCGTCGCTGCGGGCGAGCCGGACGGATCCGCCGGGGTGTGGATCGGCACGGCCGGGCCGTCGCGTTCGGTGGTCGCGGCGGGGGAGACCGTTGAGGACTTGGCCGCGGCCTATGTGCGCGGCTTCGCACCCGACTGGTCGGTGGTGTTCGCGCACGTGCCGGTCAGCCGAGTCGACCTGCCCACCTACGCGTTCCAGCGATCGCGGTACTGGATGATGCGTCCGGCCGGTCCGGCGGCGGCCGGCGTCACGCGACCGGCACCTGCCGCGACGCCGGCGGCGACCCGGTGGACACCGGCCGATGCGGACGATCCCTTCCGGCACGAACTGCTGATGGAACGCATCACCGCGCATACGGCGGCCCTGCTCGACGTCGGCATTGCGGACATCGATCCGGACGAAGGGTTCTTCCAACTCGGCATGGACTCGATGATGGCGGTCGATCTGCGCAGACTGCTGGAACGGGATCTGGGCACGGAGTTGCCCGGCACTGTGCTGTTCGAACAGCCCAATGTTCGTGAGCTGGCCGACTACCTGATCCAGCACACCGGCACCGCTCCCACCGGCACCGCTGTCAACGGAACCGTTGCCCGGTCCGTCTCCGACTTCCGCAGCGGGACAGACCGATTCGATGCCCCTCCGATCCAGTCCGACTCCCTGTGGCCGGATTCCCCGGCCCTCGCCGACAGTGCCCGCGAACCATCCGACGACCTGTCCGAGGACGATCTCCTGGCCCTGCTGGAGGCGGAGATCGACCAGGCAGCACAGCTACGCGAAGGACGGAACATCCGCCGATGAGCAACGACAACCGTGACACCGTCCTGCGCCGCGCGCTCACCGAGATCCGGCAGTTGCGCGCGGCACTGGAAACCGCCCAGCGCGACCGCAACGAACCCATCGCCGTCATCGGCATGGGTTGCCGCATCCCGGGAGCCGACGGACCCGCCGCCTTCTGGGACCTGATGCGCTCGGGAACCGACGCGGTGACCGAGGTGCCTCCCGCACGCTGGGATATCGACGCCTATCACGCCGACGGCAGAACCGAGGGCAAGTCCTACACCAGGAGCGCGGCGCTGCTGGACGACGTGGACGCCTTCGACGCACCGTTCTTCGGCATCTCCCCGCGCGAGGCCGCCCACATGGACCCGCAGCAGCGGCTGTTCCTCGAGGTCGGCTGGGAGGCATTGGAGAACGCCGGCCAGGCCCCCGACGCGCTGAAGGGATCCAGGACCGGGGTTTTCGTCGGTGTCACCGGCGGCGACTACCTGCAGAGCATCCTGCAGCGGTCGGCCCCGGAAGACCTGGATGCCTACGTGCTCACCGGTAGCGCGTCCACGTTCGCGGCCGGGCGGCTGTCGTATTGGCTCGGGCTGTCGGGTCCCAGTCTGTCCGTCGACACCGCCTGTTCCTCGTCGCTGGTGTCGGTGCATCTGGCCGTGCAGAGTCTGCGTACCGGCGATTGTTCGATGGCGCTGGCCGGCGGTGTCAACGCCTTGCTCGCGCCGGAGGCGTTCGTGTTGCTGTCGAGCGCGAACATGCTGTCGCCCGACGGACGATGCAAAACGTTCGACAAGAGCGCCAACGGGTACGTGCGCGGGGAAGGTTGCGGCGTCGTCGTCTTGAAACGCCTGTCCGACGCAGTTGCGGACGGCGACCATATCCACGCGGTCATCCGGGGTTCCGCGATCAATTCCGATGGCCGCAGCAGCGGTATCACCGTGCCCAACGGCAATGCGCAGCAGGCCGTGATCCGTGACGCGCTCGCCGACGCCGCGGTGCCGGGCGCACGGATCGGTTACGTCGAGGCGCACGGCACCGGCACCGCGCTCGGTGATCCGATCGAGCTGCGTGCGCTGAGCGCCGTGCTCGGACCGGACCGCGACGCCGGCTCGCCGGTGATCGTGGGTTCGGCCAAGACGAATATCGGCCATCTGGAATCCGCCGCGGGTGTCGCCGGTCTGATCAAGACCGTGCTCGCGCTGCGCAACGAGCAGATTCCCGCGCTGCTGCACCTGGACGAGGTCAATCCGGAGATCCAGCTCGACCGCCTGCCGGTGACGCTGCCGACGGCACTGACGCCGTGGCCACGCGCCGCCGAACCGCGCTTCGCCGGCGTGAGTTCGTTCGGCGCCAGCGGAACCAATGCGCACGTCGTACTGGAAGAGGCGCCTGCGCCGGCGGCTCCGGCCGCTGCCGCCGACCGCACCGAGCAGCTGGTGACGCTCAGCGCTCGCAGCGAGAACGCGCTGCATGCGCTGGCCCGCAGATACGCCGAACACCTCCGCGGTGACGCCGGGTCGTTGAGCGATATCGCGTTCACCGCCAACACCGGTCGCGCGAAGTTCCCGCACCGGGTGGCGGTGCGCGCGAGTTCGGTGGCCGAGCTGCGCGACCGGCTCGGGGACCTGGCCGGCGGGGGAAACCCGTCCGGGCTGCATCGAGGTAGGGCCGAGCGTGGCACGCAACCCAAGGTGGGTTTCCTGTTCACCGGTCAGGGCGCCCAATACGCGGGTATGGGCCGCGAGCTCTATCGCACCGATCCCGGTTTCCGCGCCGACCTCGACCGCTGTGCGGAGATCCTCGACGCCCTGCTCGACCGTCCGCTGCTGTCTGTGCTGTTCGGCGATGACGCGGACACCCTGATCGATCGGACCTGCTATACGCAGCCGGCGATGTTCGCCCTGCAGTACGGGCTAGCCCGGTTGTGGTTGCGCTGGGGGGTGCGGCCGGCCGCGATGGTCGGGCACAGTGTCGGCGAGCTGGCCGCCGCCTGCGTGGCGGGTGTGCTGCGTCTCGAGGACGGTCTGCGCCTGGTGGCCGAGCGGGCCCGGCTGATGGGCGAGCTGCCCGAGGGCGGTGCGATGGCCGTGGTCTTCGCCGATGAGCCGCGGGTCGCCGCGGCGATCGCGGCGTATCCGGAGGAGCTGGCGATCGCGGCGATCAACGGGCCGGCGAATGTGGTGGTGTCCGGAGTGGCCGAACGGGTGGATTCGGTACTCGCCGAATTCGCCGGGCGGGGTGTGAAATCTCGGCGGCTGACGGTGTCGCACGCGTTCCATTCACCGCTGCTCGATCCGATGGTGAAGCAGCTGTACCGGTACGCGGCCGATATCGAGTTCGGTTCGCCCCGGATTCCGTTGGTGTCCAACCTGACCGGAGATTTCCTGGGAGCCGGCGGCACCACCGTCGATGCCGGCTACATCCGTGATCAGGCCCGCTCTCCGGTGCGGTTCGCGGACGGGTTGCAGCGGCTGGTCGACCGCGGCTGCACCGTGTTCGTGGAGATCGGCCCGGCGCCGCATCTGAGCAGTATCGCCAAGAACAGCCTGCCGCACGGCGAGCAGCGATGGCTGGCGTCGCTGCGGCGCGGTAAGGGCGAGTGGACCACCCTGCTCGACAGTGTCGGTGAGTTGTTCACGCTCGGGGTCGCCGTCGATTGGGCGGGTTTCGATCAGGGATACCGTCGCCGTCGCGTCGAGTTGCCGACCTACCCGTTCGAACGTAAACGCCACTGGTTCACCGAATCCCGGCAATCGGCGCCACCGGCGGTGTCCGCGGCGGCGGCGTCACCGGACGGTCCGACGCTGCTGGGCAGTCGCGTCAGTTCCCCGCTGGATCTTGTGCAATACCAGGCCGAATTGAGCGTCGCGAGGCATCCGAGCCTGGCCGACTGCGTCTCGGGGGACACTACGGTGGTCAATGCCGGTTTCCACCTGGAGACGGTCATCGCGGCCGCGCGCGAGATCTGGCCGTCCGGGCAGACCGGCGTGCGCGCAGAAGGCATTGTGCTGCCGCAGGCGCTGATCCTGCCCGAGAATGGCAGGCTCACAACACAATTGGTCGTGCTCGGCGCGGGTGACTCCCGTAGGTTCACTTACCACAGCCGGGGTTCGGACGGCACGCAGTGGCCGATGCACGCGCAGGGCACCCTGGTCGCGGCCACCGAGACGCCGGAGATCCTGGGCGCGGACCGGATTCGCGACATCGCGGCCCGCTGTCGTACCGAGATCGCCGGATCGACGTTCTACCGGGAGCTGTGGCAGCGGCGCGTCCACCTCGGCCCTTCCGCGCAATGGCTGGCCTCGATCAAGCGGGCCGACGGTGAGGCGCTGGCGCGTATCCGGCCCGCGGACGCCGAGGAGTTGGCGCAGGGTTACGCATTGCATCCCGGAATCGTGGATTCCGCGCTGCAGTTGCTGACCGCGTGTCTCCCTCTCAGTGAGTCGGGTGCGCTGGGCGAGACCGTGGTGATGGTGATGGAGATCGGGGAGTTCGCCTTCTTCGGCTACGACGGCAGTGAATTGCACTGTCACGCGGCAATGCGCCCCGCTGCGGGCGGCTCCGATCTGGTGACCGCCGACATCGTGCTGACCGCGCCGGACGGCCGGCAGGTCGCGCGGATGTCGGGCGTCCACCTGAAGGCGACCACGCAGGCCGCGTTGCTCGCCGCGATCCGGTCGGCGCCGCGGCGAGCCGGCCGGGTGCCGGTGAGCTGGGCGCAGGAAACCGCCGCGGGCTCGTCGCGGCTCGGCACGGATATCACCGGGCTGCTCGCCGCCGGTGATCGGGATGCCGCGCGAATGCGGTTGCGGGAGTTGCTGACCGGCGCCGTCGCGGCGGTACTCGAGTGCGCGCCTGCGGATGTCGGGCCCGATGATCCGCTCGGCGAGCTCGGCCTCGATTCCCTGCTGGCCGTCGAAGTGCAGCAGAAAGTCGGTGTGGCGCTGGCAATTTCGCCGCCCGCAGCCTGGTTCCTGGACCTGCCCAGTATTGCCGGGCTGGCGGAGAAGCTGCTCGACAGCATGGCGGTGACCCACACCCGGGCGGCGGCGGCCGATGCGGGGCAGGGCGCGCGCTATACCGGTCCCGGCGGTATGCGCATGGTCGATTACGGCAGCGGCGAACCGATCGTGTTCGTGCACGGCGGCGCGTTCGGTGGGCCCGAATCGTGGCAGACGCAGTTGTCGCTGGCGGAGCGGTGGCGGCTGCGCATCGTGTCCAGGTTGGGTTACGACGACAGTGCGCCGGCGGAGTTCGAGGACTACCTGACCGACGGGCGGTTGCTCGCCGAGGCGCTGGGTGTGGGCGCGCATGTGGTCGCACAGTCTTATGGCACGCTCGGCGCCATGATTGCCGCCGTGGCTCGGCCGGAGGCGGTGCGCTCGCTGACCCTGATCGAGAGTGCGGCAAGTTTCGTGGCCCGCGGCGCGCCGGCCGTGGACGAGTACGAACGCGCGATGACCCAACTGTTCGCGGCGCCGCACTCGGATCCGATCGCGTTGTTCCGGCAGTTCTTCGGCATCATCGAGCCCACCGCGACGTTTCCGGACCCGCTGCCGGCCGCGCAGCATGCATTCGCGACCAGGGTCGCCGCGGGCGGGAGGTTGCCGTGGGAGGCGGAGGTCCCGATCGCGGCTCTGCGGGCGACCGGCATCCCCATCCTCGTGGTCAGCGGCGGGCAGCGTCCGGTGTTCGAGGAGATCAGCGACGCTCTCGCGGCAAGCCTGGGCGCGGAGCGACTCGTGGTGCCCGGCGGGCACGGGACACAGAACACCGGCACACCCTTCAACTCGGCGTTGGAGGAGTTTCTCATCCGGGCGAGCAAGTCCGCCGACGACAGGTCCGCCGACAACAATGGGGAGTTCGCGTGAGCACACCACCACACAGCACGGCAGTACTGATCGCGGGCGGCGGACCGGTAGGTCTGGCGGCGGCCATGGAACTCGGCACCCGGGGCGTGGATTGCGTGGTCCTCGAGCCGCGCGGCGAGGTGTCGTTCCTGCGGCCGCGCGCGAAGACCACCAGCATCCGCACGATGGAGCATTTCCGCCGCTGGGGACTGGCCGACGAGATCCGTAAGGCGGCGCCGCTGCCGGTGTCGTGGTCACAGGACGCGGTGTTCGGCACCGGCCTGCTCGGTCACGAGATCACCCGATTCACAGACTGTTTCGGGCTCACGCCGCACACCTCGGAGCTCTTCGCCGAGTCCGGTCAGCAGGTTCCGCAACCGATTGTCGAAAAGGTGCTGCGGGAGGCCGTGGCACAGCTGCCGACCGTGACTTTCGCGGATGGCTGGGCGTTGGCGGGGCTCACCGAGTCCGCGGAGGGCGTCCTGGTCGACGCGGTGGCCGGTGACGGCACGCAGCGCAGCGTGTCGGCCCGCTATGTCCTGGGTTGCGATGGATCCAACAGTCGGACCAGGGAGTGCATCGGCGCCCGCCTGGAGGGTCCACAGGACGCGATGAGCAACCTGAACATCGTGTTCCGCGCTCCGGGTCTCGCCGAGCGGGTGCCGCACGGACCCGCGGTGCACTACTGGGTTTTCAATCCCAGGGTGACGGGCGTGCTGGGCCGGTTCGACCTGGCCGACACCTGGTGGGCGGGGGCGAGTGGCCGGGGCGCGGACACCGATATCGCGGGCCTGCTCACCGACCTGGTCGGCGCCGAGGTCGAGGCGGAGATCCTCTCGACCGACGAGTGGACCGCACGGATGCAGATTGCCGACCGGTTCGGCACCGAACGGGTCTTCCTGGTCGGCGATGCCGCACACCTCAATCCCCCGTGGGGTGGGCACGGCTACAACACCGGCATCGGTGACGCGGTGAACATCGGCTGGAAGCTGGCGGCCGTGCTCGCCGGGTGGGGCGCCCCCGCACTGCCGGCCAGTTACGAGCCCGAGCGCCGCGCCGTCGCGCTGCGCACGGTCGCCGAGACCGTGGCGAACATGCAGGCGGTACGCCGCATCGGGCTCGCGGAACCGGACGCGGTAGCCGCCGCGATCCAGACGGGGATGGCGGCGGAGTTCCACAGCTTCGGCCTGGTCCTCGGATACCGATACGACGACTCGCCGGTGATCGTGGCGGACCGCACTGCCGAGCCGGAACCGGCTCCCACCCCCGGCCCACTCGCCTACACACCGAGCACCCGCCCCGGCGCCCGCCTGCCCCACCGCTGGCTCGCCGACGGCAGCTCCCTCTACGACGCCCTCGGCCCGGAACTGACACTGCTCGAACTCACCGAAAACCGCGCCACCACAGCCGCTTTCGCCGAGGCCGCACGCGCGACCGGGGTGAACCTGATCACCATCGACCACACCCGCACCCCGCTCACCGCGTCGGGCACCGACCCGGCGGCATCGGCATTACTGATCCGCCCCGACCAGCACATCGCCCACCGGCAGGTGGGCGCGAGTTCGCCGGCCGAGGCCGAATCGGTGCTGCGCACAGTCCTGGGACACGAGCACCGCCCCTGATCGCGCAGCGCCACATTCCATTCCGTCCGGATATGGGCTCGGCGACCGCAACACAACGGCCCGATGATCATTGAACAAGCGAAAGCGTCGCATCCGGTGCTCGTGGTCGATGATGACGAGCGGGTACGAACTGGCAGTTCGAGGCCGAGGGGTTCACAGTCACCGAGGCGTCCGACGGCGAGACGGCGCGGGAGCCGGTCGAACGGCAGCGGCCGGATCCGGGACCACTAGCCGCTCGGGCTGTGCGTGCTGAATATATTGCGCCAGGCTGCGCCGGATCAGCAGGGTGCCATCGTGCACCCTATTGCCGAATGCAGGACGGGTAGGTTTCAGGACCGCCATCAACTTTTATCGAGGTTCGTGGCAACGGATTTGGCATGATCCCGATTCGGCTGAGCCGATGGTCGCCTGACAGCCAGCGAAATGTATCGCTACCAGCTGATATCGAGCGGAACGCGGTGGAACTGGTGGGAGGGGCCGTGCGTGGCGGCTGCCACCGTGGTGAGCGCTGTCGCAAGCTCCCGAGTGGGGTCCGGTGGCGCGGTGGGGGTGCGCCAGGCGATGTAGCCGTCGGGCCGGATCAGGGTCGCGCCGGTGGATTCGATGCCGTAGGCGTGCTCGAGCGTATGGGGTTCGCTGATCTCGATGTCGGTGCCGATCTGCTCGAATTCGATTGCGATACCCAGCGTTTCGCTCACGTCGGTGGCGGCGATGCGCCAGCGGTCATCGCGGGCCAGCAATACCCAGTCGTGCCGGATGAGATCGAGCGTCGAGCGCTTTTCACCGTCGAGGGTGACCCACAGGTGCGGTGCGCGAGTACCGGGCTGGCCGGCCCACTGCTCGGGAAGCGCGGCCGGCGGCAACGACGCATCCGCACCCAGGACCGCTGCGGAGCGGTAGAGCTGTCCCAGTTCGATCGCGGAATCGTCGAGCACCGGGGTATCCGATGCCGGACCGGTCAGGTACGCCTTGTAGTCGGCGCGGGCGAACAGCTGGTCGTGGCGCAGGTCCGCGATCGGGCGGCGCTCGGCGTCGTAGGTATCCAGCAGCCGCGGGTCCGACCGCCCGGACAGTACCGCCGCCAGTTTCCAGGCCAGGTTGTGCGCATCGTCGATGCCGGTGTTCGCGCCGAATCCGCCACGGTTGGGCGGTAATTGATGTGCGGCGTCACCGGCGAGGAAGATCCGCCCATCCGAGAAGTGGTCGGCGATCAGGGCCGCCAGATTCCAGCGGCCGGTGGTGATCAGCTCGATCGGTATGTCGGTGCGGCCGAGCGCGCGCTGCACAACCTCGATCTGCTGCCCGGCGTCACGTTCGACATCGTCGGACAGCATCAGCACCCATCGGCCGTCGGAGTAGGTGGTCAAAAACCCCCGGAAGTCAGGCTGTTCGATCTCGAACTGGACAACCCCGTGCTGCAGGTACTCCTCGAGCGGCGCCCGAAACAGGATGCTGCGCTGCACTGACAGCGGGCCGACGCCGTGACGCTCGATACCCAGATCGGTGCGCACGGCACTGTCGGCGCCGTCGGCGGCCACGACGTACTGTGCGCGTAAGCGGTATTCGCGGCCGTCCTCGCGGCGCCGGAGCATCGCGGTGACACCCTCGTCATCCTGGGTGAGTCCGAGAAGTTCGGTGCCCAAACGCAGTTCGGCGCCGAGTTCGCGGGCCCGGTCGCGCAGCAGTGGTTCGAGCCGATCCTGCGTGATCGCGATCGCGTGCACCGGCGACTGGTCGGCGCCGTAGCTGCCGTCCCCGCCGGGACTCCAGGGATATTCTTCGATCCAGGTCCCGGTCAGGCTCTCCACGCGGGCTCGGCGCGGCGGCTTCATGCCTTGCAGAGAGGCGGGTACCTCGACACCGACCTGGCGGAAGTGCTCGATCGTGCGAGTGGTGAATCCGATCGCCCGCGGGTGCGGCGAACTGCCGTAGTGCCTGTCGATCATCACCACGGGCACGCCCTGCCAGGACAGGAACACCGCCGCGGACAGGCCGACGAGGCTCCCGCCGACGATGAGAACCGGTGTCGTGTCGTCGTTTTCGATGTCGAAGGTCATCTCGATCATCCCTCTCGGTGGTTCGCGGACACCACCAGAAAAGCATGACCGGATAAAATATGCAACGCGATTAAAAATGTTAGTGAGTTAAGTCATGTGGTAGGGTGGGCGCATGCCTGCTGAGCAGCCCGGACGCCGAGAACGCAAGAACGCCGAGACCCGCCGGGCCCTCGCCGCGGCGGCCGAGCGATTGTTCCTGGAGAAGGGTTACGACCAGGTCGGCATCAAGGAGATCGCCGACGCGGTCGACATCTCGGTCCCGACGATGTTTCGCCATGTCCCCGACGGCAAAGAGGCGCTGATATTCGACGACGGCGTCGAGCGCCGCGAGAGCCTGCTGGCGGCCGTTCGTGAGCGACCGGCGGATCGGTCGCTGCTGGCGGCCCTGCGTGAATTCATGGCCGGTCGGGGCCCGTTTCTTACCGATCCGAGTCCGGAGTTGCGCCGACGCACCGAGCTGATCATGGACACGCCCGCGCTGCGCGAATACTCCCGCCGGTTGTGGATCCGCTGCGAGGAACCCTTGGCCGCGGTCATCGCCGCCGAGCTCGGCCGCGAACCCGACGACATCACCGCCCGCGCCATTGCGCGCTACGTGCTCGAGATTCCCCAATTCGTCGGTGGTGAGCCCGATCCCCGCGCCGCCCTCGACGCCGTCTTCACCCTGCTGGAACACGGCCTGCACGGCACGAATTGACCCACTGCCCAACGCGGCACCACACGCCGCTTGCCGCAAGGTCGGCGCTGTGTACCTCAGGCGGTTCGCCGCTTACGACCGCGCCGCGGGCTCAATTCATTCGGACTGCGTTGTTGGGCGACGAGACAGTCGACGGGGCGGCAGCCACGAACGACGCGACCAGTGGTCGGCGATCGTGTTCGTTCCAGGCGAGGACCAGGCTGCTGGGTGGGGCGTCGGACTCCCGAGCTCCTGCACCAACCAACACGCTATTTCAGCCGGTGTGCCGCCCTGTTGGGCCTGCGTCCGCAGCTCGCTGATGATGGTTTCCCTGAGGCCCGACCCCATGATCAACCTCCTAGGTTGCGGTAGAGATCCTGTCCCAGTTATTGGTCAGCGTATCCAGGCTATCGACGCACTGAATATCCGCTGAGTAGCCGCTGACCGTGCTGAGCGAACCGGTCACCGCAGGATGGCCGAAGATCGACGAGCCGCGCCGATCCGAGGTCCGCGGACGTTCGTCACTGCCGATGTCAGGGCGTGTGTTCCGGTGTGGTTCGGCGGTGGGTGATGAGATCGGCGACACCGTCGAGGATCCGGTCGAGCCCGAAGCTCAGTGCGTGTGTTGGGCTGATTGCCGCGTTGTGCTCGCTGCCCGCCGCCGCACCCACCCGGGATGACACGGGGAATTTGTTCGGGTCGATGAGCCTTTGCAGGATCGGGCCGACGATGTCCCACCATTGTGGGTCGGTCAGGTCGGAGTCGCCGGTGGTGTTCGGGGTGCCTGCCGACAGTCGCGCGGTGCCGATCACGTGGGTGATCACCAGTGTCAGAACGGAATCCATCTCGACGTCGGTGAGACCGATCCCTTCGAGTGGGCGCAGCTCGGTTTCGTATTTGATGGTGGTGTTCGGTCCGAGTACCGGCCGGCTGCCGACGAGGTCGAGCATCCACGGATGTCGCCGATACAGATTCCAGTTGCGTTCGGCGATCAGTTCCATCGCAGCGCGCCAGCCGCCGACGGTTCGCGCCGGCTCATCGGGATCTCGGTAGAGGTCGGCAAGCGCCGCGTCGTGCATGAGGTCGAAGAGATCGGTCTTGCCGGGTACGTGGGTGTAGAGCGACATTGCGCCGACGCCGAGCCGGTCGGCGATCCGGCGCATGGACACGGCGTCGAGGCCTTCGGAGTCGGCGAGGTCGATTCCGGCAGCGACGATCACCTCGATGCTGAGTCCCTTGCGTCCCGGCTTCGGGTGCAGGCCCCACAGCAGCGCGAGGGTGCGCGCGGGGTCGGCCGGGGCGTCTTTGTGTGATGTCACGGGCAACATTCTCCCTCCACCTTGCGCTGTCGCCGCCATGCTGTACCGTACATTGTACGGTACAGTGTACGTTATGTGGCTGGGAGGACCGACAATGCCGATATCGGATATGGCGATCGAAGTCAGTGATTTGCGGAAGAGCTATCGCGGGGCCGCCGACGGTGCCGGACTTGACGGCATCGACCTGCGGGTTCCGGCGGGGTCGGTGTGCGGGCTGCTGGGCCCGAACGGCGCGGGCAAGACCACGACCGTCCGAATCTTGTCGACGCTGCTGCGGTTCGACTCCGGCGCGGCGCGAGTAGCCGGGTACGACGTTCGGCGTGAGCCGCGGCGGGTACGAGAGAACATCGGGCTGGTCGGTCAGAACGCGGCGGTCGACGAGGTGCTTTCCGGGCGGCAGAACCTCGTCATGTTCGGGCGACTCAACGGACTCGCTCCGGTGCTCGCCCAGCGCCGCGCGGACGAACTGCTCGAACAGTTCGACCTCGCGACGGCCGCGCGACGGCCGGTCGGCAAATACTCCGGTGGCATGCGGCGGCGCTTGGATCTGGCAGCGGGGTTGATCGTCTCGCCGCCAGTGCTTTTCGTCGACGAGCCGACCACAGGTCTCGATCCGGCCGCACGGATGCAGGTGTGGTCGGCCATCGAAGCGCTGGTCGCGGCGGGCACAACCGTATTGCTCACCACGCAATATCTGGAGGAGGCAGATCGGCTCGCCGATCGAATCGTGATGCTCTCGCATGGAAGGGTGGTCGCCGAGGGCAGTCCCGCCGAGCTCAAGGCTCGTGTCGGCACGGACCGGCTCGAGGTCACGCTTGCCGATCCCGCGGATGCCGAACGGACAGCAATGTTGGCCGAAGCCGTCGCCACTGGCGAGGTCACTGTGGATCCGCAATCCCTTATGGTCTGCATCCCTGTCACGGACCGCGCCACCGCACTCGTGACGATGGCCGCGGCGCTGCGGGACTCGGGCATCGCACCGCACGACCTCACCGTGCGCCGACCTTCTCTCGATGAGGTCTTCGTCCAACTCACTACGGCCGGCCGCGAATCACGCACCGCAGCCGGCCGCGAATCCGCCGAACACGGAAAGGTTTCCGCATGACCACCATGCAGACCCACAGGACATCGGCCTTCGGTGACCTTCGGACCATCACCCGCCGCGATCTGACACATTGGCGAAGCCGGCCCGCGCCGATAGTGATCGGTTGGCTCTTTCCGATCATGGTGGTGCTGATGTTCGGCACGATCTTCGGCGGTGCTATCGAAACGCCTGGCGAGGGCCGCTACTACGAGTATCTGATGCCGGGCATGTTCGCGATGACGATGCTGTTCGGACTCGAATCGACCATGACGGCCATCGCGACCGACACCGCGAAAGGGGTCACCGACCGGTTCCGATCCTTGCCGATGAACAACGTCGCCGTCGTCGGCGGGCGATGCGTCGCCGATCTCCTGAATACGGTGGTCGGGCTGGTGGTCGTCGTCGGCACGGGCCTGGCGCTCGGCTGGCGCTGGCACGATGGTCTTCCCGATGCGCTCGCAGCCGTAGGATTGCTGCTGCTGCTTCGTTTTTCGCTGCTCTGGGTCGGAATCTATCTCGGCCTGATGGCCAAGGGCCCTGAATCGGTCGTCGTCGTTCAGGTACTGGTATGGCCGGCGCTTTTCCTGTCGAACGCGTTCGTCGACACGGCGACCATGCCCAAGTGGTTGCAGGTTGTCGCGGAATGGAATCCGTTGTCGGTCACAGCTTCGGCCGTGCGGAGACTGTGCGGCAATCCCGGCTGGGCAGGCGGCGGGTGGATGACGCACCACTCGATCGTTGCGGCGTTGATCTGGCCGCTGCTGATCACCGCGATCTTCCTGCCACTGTCGGTCCGACGCTTTCGCTCCCTGAGCGACTGAGTCCTGGAGTCAGGCTCGGTGTCTCGGCCGGCAACGTGCCGAGACACCAGCATCGTCGCCCGGCCGGAGTTCTCGTCAGCTCGAATCCAGCAGTGAGGCAGCCGAAGATCAACCGGCCAGGCCGACCCTCGGTTGTGGCACAGGTAATCTGATCGACCGTCCGCGGGCACGGGTCGACCGGGTCGTGGGATGCGATCACATCGGTCGCCAGTCTGCATCACCTCCCGCTGGCCGACACCCTGCGCGAGCTGGAGCGGTCGTTCGGCTCGGCGTTCCGATGTGATCTAGGGTCGAGTCTGTGGAATTGATGGAACTTGCAGAGTCGGAACGTGTTTCAGCCTTGCTCGATGCGGAAGCCAAGGCTGTCAGGTTGTTCGACGAGGTCGTCGGGCGGGGCATCATCGCTGCGGGGGCCAGCGAATCGGTTGTCAGTGATGCGGTTCGTGATTTGGCGTATGAGATGTTCGGCACTCGACGCTTCTGGCATAAGCGCATCGTCCGTTCGGGTATCAACACGCTCGAGCCGTACAGTGCGAATCCGCCCGATCGTGTCATCGGCGAGAACGACATCTGCTTCCTCGATTTCGGGCCGATCTTCGAGGAGTGGGAGGCCGATTTCGGTCGCACCTATGTTCTCGGTGATGATCCGGCGATGCTGGCCGTACGCGATGCGCTCGAACCGCTGTGGCTACGGGGGCGCGATTACTTCGACGCCCACCCCGACATCACCGGCGAACAGTTGTACGCCTGGATTGTCGACCAGGCGGCGGAGCAGGGCTGGGAGTTCACCGCCCCGATCGCAGGGCATCTGGTCGGCGAGTTCCCGCACAAGCAGATCTCGGGAACCGATGTGGTCTCGTATATCGCTGCCGGGTCGAACATTCCGATGCGCCGCCCCGATCCCACCGGTCGTGCCTGCCATTGGATCCTGGAGATCCACCTGATCGATCGCAAACGCCAGATCGGCGGCTTCTTCGAACAACTCCTGGATGTGCGGTGACCATGTTTGATCATGGGGCCGGGCGGTCTCGCGCTCGGCACCTGGATCGAATGCTGGCCGGTCCGCCCGCGCGTCTCAGTTGGTAGAACCCTCAGCGGGCTGCAAACGCAACGAGATGGAGTTGATGCAGTAGCGCTTGTCCGTGGGTGTGGGGTAACCCTCGCCCTCGAACACGTGCCCGAGGTGGCTGTGGCAGTTGGCGCACAGCACCTCTACGCGGCGCATGCCCAGTGAGTCGTCGGTCTTCAGGATGACGGCGTCGGATTCGGCCGGGTCGAAGAAGGACGGCCAGCCGCAGTGGGAGTGGAATTTCTCGCCGCTGCGGAACAATTCGGAACCGCAGGCTCGGCAGGCGTAGACGCCTTCGGTTTCGGTATCGGTGTATTCGCCGGTGAAGGCGCGTTCGGTGCCGGCCTCGCGCAGTACCTGGTACTCCTCGGGCGACAGCCGGGTGCGCCATTCCTGCGGGGTCAGCTGGATGCGCGGTGCCGGAATCGAGGCCTCAGCGTCGGAACTCATGGCTCCACGCTAATACGTGGATGCAAGGACCTGACAATGCGCCGACGCCCCGCCGGATGCTCGGGCGGGGCGTCGAGGCTGTGTCAGACGTGTCGGTTCAGTGTGCGGAACCCTGGCCGACCGGTTCGGCGACCACGTCGACGGCGTGACCGTTGTGGGCCGGTCGCTGCTCGGGCGCGGCCTGTCCCGGGTGCATCCAGGCCGGGTCCAGGGTGAGGTCCGGCCGCAGCCGGCCTTCGCGCTTGGCGGTCAGGTAGCGGTCGCCGAGGATGCAGAAGGCCACGATGAGCAGCAGCGCCCAGCCGAAGGTGACGCGCAGGTATTCGAGGGTGCGGCCGATGCTCTGCCAGCGGTCCGAGAGCCACTTGTCGTAGGACATGAATCCGAAGATCGCGACCCAGGCGGGCCAGTTGCGCAGCACGGAGTTTCGCTGCACCACGGTCATGAGCATGGGGAACAGGAACATGGAGTAGTAGCCCTGGCCCAGCGGTCCGAGCACCAGCACCGAGGCGATCACCACGCCGGAGGTGGTGCAGATGAAGAACACCTCGTCCTCGCGGTAATAGCGGTAGAGCAGCCACAGGGTGATCAGCACCATGACGCCGAGCAGGATGCGGACGGTCCAGGTCAGCCAGACGGCGACGCCGTAGTACCCGAAGTTGCCGACGATCGCGCTGTTGAAGTAGTCCCGTGATTCGGACAGATACGGCAGCGTGTGGCTCCAGAAGGACTTGTAGTCCACGATGAACGGCCAGGCCAGCAGGTTCATGGCGATCGGAATGCCCAGTGCCGTAATGAAAGTCTTCCACTGCCCGCGGGCCAGCGGGATCAGCAGTAGTGGCGCCAGCAGCGGGCCCTTGATCGTGATCGTCAATCCGAGTGCCACACCGGCCCACAACTCGCGCCGCTGGATGAGCAGGTGGATGAACACCACCATGCACAGCAGCAGGCAGCCGTTGACGTTGGTGAAAACCAGTGTGTTGGTGACGGCCTCGGACATGAACATGGCCAGCAGCATGGTGGGCGCGATGACCGAGTTGAGTCCGTAGCCGAACAGCCGTAGCAGCAGATATCCGGCCAGGATGATGGCCGCCGCGTTGAGCAGGATGAAGCACCAGCGCGATTTCTCGGGGTCGATGATCGCGAGCGGCGAGATCAGCAGGGTGCCGCCGGGCGGGTACAGGTAGTGCGGGTCGGTCGAGTTGAAGTTGTCGGTGTAGATGGCCCGATGGTTCAGGAATGCCAGGGACGCGTCGTAGACCGGCTTGAAGTCGTTGGTGACCGAGTAGTTGACAGCCTTGATGAACACCCGGTTCAGCACGGTGAGGACCGCGAGGGGCCACAGTGCGAAGTTCAGAACCTCGGTAGTTGTGCGAGCGGTGCGGGGCTCGAGCTGTCGAAGGAACACTCGGGCACGGTACACCGGAAACCCCTGTCATAGATGCGCCGACCCGCTATCAGCGTGCCGTGCCACACACCGGAAGACCCCAACTGGTGGGGTCACGATACCTCCCGTGTTGCTATGACGCCTGCTCGCTCCGGATCCTCAGGCGGGACAGGCGGTTCCGTCGGCGGGCAGGGTGCCGTCCTTCAGGTAATCGCCCACCGCCTGCTGTGCGCAGCCGGAGTGCGCGAAGGTCGGGTGACCCCAGCCCTGCCACACCAGGGTGGAGGTGGTGGCGCCGGCCGCGCCCAGGGCGCCGGTGACCGACGGCCGTCCGTCCTGACCGGTGACCGGGTCGGCGCTGCCGCCGATCACCAGTGTGGGCAGGCTGAACTTCTCGAGCGCGGGTACCGGGTTGGCCGAGGGCCAGTTCGCGCACAGCATCAGGTTGACCGCGGCGACCTTGCCGAAGACCGGGTACTGGGTGGCCCAGGTGGCTTCCAGTTGCTTGGCGCGGTCGGGGGTGGCGGGCTGGGTGTTGTCGCTGCAGCGGTTCACGAACTGGCCGTCGGTGGCCACCGCCGCGGCGGCGCGCTGGACGTAGCCGCCGATCGGCCCGCGATCACCGCGCCCGAGTGCGGAGAGCGCGTCGGCGAATTGGGTGACCTGCGAATTCCCCTGTGCCAGCGGGTCGGAGAGGTAGCTGCGCAGCGCGGTGACCAGCGATGACACGGACAGATCGCCGAATTCGCCGTTGCCGGCGCGTTTCACGAGGTCGATGACCGCCGCATGCGGATCGGCGCCCAGTGAGCACTGCAGCGCGGTGCATTGCTGCGCCCATGCGGTGAGCGCGGCCTCCGCGCCCTTGACGGACAGTTCGGTGCGGCCCGCCTGGTCCTGCCCGACGGCCTGCGGCGAGTCCAATACCAGCCGGGAGAGGTGATCGCCGTACTTGCGCGCATAGCTGAGAGCCACGCCCGATCCGGTGCCCGTGCCCATCAGCGCGATGTGGTCGACCTGGAACTGCTTGCGCAACTGCTCGATGTCGTCGGCGGCGTGCGCGGCGTCGAAGGCGCCCTGTGCGGGGGTGAGGAAGTCGAGGCAAGTGGTGGTGGCGTTCTGCGCGGAGGCGGCGACCGCGTCGACGGGATCGGTTCCGCCGTGCGTGAATTGGTCCTGATCGGCGAGGGCCTTGCGGTCCGGGTCGGTCATGCAGGTGATGGGCTGCGAGCTGCCGATGCCGCGGCGATCCACCGCGATGATGGGCCGCGAGGCCAGGATCGCGCTGTTGGATCCGGCGGCGAGCCCGGCCAGGGTGGCCGTGGAGGAGCGGTCGGCGCCGGAGGTGAGGATCAGCGGCGCGATGTCCTTCGGTGTCCGGTCATAGCGGGCGCGCATGGCCGCATTGCGGAAGTTGCCGGTCACATTGCCGCTGATATCGGTCTGCGTGGTGTATTCGGCGCATTCCAGGATCAGTCCGGTGGGCGGGGTGCCCAGGGACAGCAGGCTGAAGGTCGGTGCGGTGCAGTCGTGCCAGGCCAGGTCGGTTTTGGGTACTTCGGGTGCGGGCAGGGCCGGCGCACTCGACGGGGTGGTCTGGGCGGCCCCGGCGTCGTGCGGATGTTCCACCGCGACGGCGGGGCGATCCGAGGGCCCGGCACCGCAGGCGGTGGTCACCAATACCGACAGGGTCGCCGCCAGCAGAGCGGCCCGAGTCCAGCGCATGCGGTACAGCCTGCCAGGTCCGGCGGCCGGTTTCAGCTACCGGGTGTGCGAGCGCACCCACCGGGAGAGAATCGTGCCGTCCGCATCGCAGATGAGATGGCGGCAGTGCATGGGTGTGGGCATGGCATTGGGGGACACGGCGATTCGCCGTTCGGTGCCCGCGACCAGCATGGGAGACACGGTGAGGCACAGTTCGTCGACCTCGCCGGCGGCGATGAGGTCGCCGAACAGGCTGGGTCCGCCCTCGCACAGCACGCGGCGCAGGTCGCGTTCGGCGAGGGCGTCCTTCAAGCCCTTGGCGGTGACGGATGTTTCGCCCGCCTCCACGATCTCCGCTCCCGCGTCGATGAGGGCCTGCTTGTTCGCGGCGTCGGCGGAGGTGGTGGTGATGACCATCGGCCGGGCGCCGTGATCGGTGAACAGCTTGCTGCCGGGGTCCAGCGCGGCAGTGGCGGTCACTACCGCGATGCGTGGCGGCGCGCCGTCGGGGGCGCCGCCGAAGCCGTGGTGGTGGAGCCGGGTGCGCAGGTGTGAATCCGTGTGCGCGGCACCGTAGTTCTCGGCCCGTGCGGTGCCCGCGCCGACCACGATCACGTCGGCCAGGTCTCGCAGTACGCCGAAGACCCGCCGGTCGGCGGGGGTGCCCAGGCCGCCGGAGCGGCCGTCGACCGTGACCGCGCCGTCGATGCTGCTGATGAAGTTGACCCGGATGTACGGCTCGGCGGGCCCGGCCGGGTAGGTGTACATCCGGACGAGGTCGTCACCGCCGAGATCTGTGAGCTGGATCGCAATGGGCATACGCTGCATTAGAACCCATCAGGGCACGTCCGTACGCTTACGCCGTGCAACAACGCCTCGTCGATCGCCACCCGGAGGTTCCGGCAGACCAGCTCGTGGCCCAGATGGTTCCCCCGCCGACCTTCGACGAGGTGAGCTTCGCGTCCTATATTCCGGATCCGAAGGAACCGTCGCAGGCGGCGGCGGTGCTGAAGGCCGAGCAGTTCGCGGATCAGGTCACCAAGCTGCGCAAGGCCGCGGACAAGAAGCATCTGTTCGGCAAGAAGAAGCCGGTGTCGGGCATCGGCCTGTATCTGGACGGCGGCTTCGGTGTGGGTAAGACCCACCTGCTGGCCTCGATCTATCACAGTGTGCCGGAGCCGAAGTCGTTCGGCACGTTCGGTGAGCTCACCAATCTGGTTGGCGCGCTGGGCTTCAACAATGCGGTGGAGCGGTTGTCGGGCAACAGTGTGCTGTGCATCGACGAGTTCGAGCTCGATGATCCGGGTGACACGATGCTGGTGTCGCGGTTGCTGTCGGAGTTGACGGCGCGCGGGGTGTCCGTGGTGGCGACGTCGAATACGCTGCCGGGTCAGCTGGGTGAGGGCCGGTTCGCCGCGCAGGATTTCCTGCGGGAGATCAAGAAGCTGGGTTCGTTGTTCGAGCCGGTGCGGGTGGATGGTCCGGACTACCGGCATCGTGATCTGCCGCCGGCGCCGGAACCGATGTCTGAAGAGTTGCTGGTCGAGAAGGCTGCTGCTACACCGGGTTCCACTCTCGATGATTTCGATGAGCTGCTGAAGCATTTGAGCACGTTGCACCCGTCGCGCTTCGGTGCGCTGATCAATGGTGTGTCTGCGGTGTTCATTTCTGGCGTACATCCAGTTACCGACCAAGCGGTCGCTCTGCGTATTGTGGTGCTGGCCGACCGGCTCTATGACGCCGGAACTCCGGTCACCGTCTCGGGCGCGAAACTGGACCAGATCTTCAGCCAGGAGATGCTGGACGGCGGGTATCGCAAGAAGTACCTGCGGGCCATCTCCCGTCTGCTCGCGCTGTCGCGTTTCGAGGCGCCGATCACAGCTGCCTGACAAGGACCGGCGGATCGGATAGTTTCCCAAGGTAATATTTCAGGGGGACCGCAATAAGCCGGTCCGGACAACGTCGCCGGGCCCGTAAGGAGTGAACCTGTGCTGCGCAACCGTGCAATCCAGGCCGCCCTCGTGGCGACCGTAGCCCTGTCCGCGAGCCTCGGCTCGACCGCGATCGCCTTCGCGGCCGATCCGCCCGCCGCCACCAGCAGCGTGATCGACAACACCGACCAGCGGGCGCTGGGCCTGACCGGCGTCCTCAACGCACGTGACGCCGGCGGCTACCGCACCACCGACGGCCACACCGTGCGCACCGGCCTGGTCTTCCGCACCGGCGACCTGAGCAAGGCCACCGACGCCGATCTGGCCAAGCTCACCGGCGACAATGTGGTCTCCGTCCACGATCTCCGGACCGGCTACGAGCAGACCCTGCTGGGCGTGGACAAGGTCCCCGCCGGCGCCACCGAACACCACGACGACGTGATCGGCCAGGCCCCGCCGCAGGTCATGGCGTCCACCCTGTCCGCGGGCACCGACCTGTACCGCGCCTTCATCACCGCGCCGGGCGCCAATGAGGCCTTCGCCAACGTGATCAAGGACATCGCCTACAACCCGGGCGGCGTGCTGTTCCACTGCACCGCGGGCAAGGACCGCACCGGCTGGACCTCGGCCGTGCTGCTGACCATCCTCGGCGTCGACAAGGACACGGTCTACTACGACTACCTGCTGTCGAACTACTACCGGGGCGCCAAGGACGGCGACATGATGAACGGCGTCACCGCCTCCGCCCTGGACGCCGCGTTCGACCAGGTGAACCAGACCTACGGCAGCTTCGACAACTACGTCCACGACGGCCTGAAGCTCACCGACGGCGATATCGCCGCTCTGAAGACCAAGATGCTGGCCTGACAACAGGTTTCGCTCGACGGTGGGTCCGGCCGGGAACTTCCCGTCCGGACCCACTGTCGTCGTATACGAAACCGTCGGGGTGTTGCCCGCCCGCAGCGAGCAGCCGCGTCGAATCCATAACGCCGAGACGCGTGTCGCGCGCCCGACTTGTGGAACCCGTTGCCGCACTGGCGGATCCGCTGCGCTTCGCCGCCGGTCCGGTGGTTCCCGCACGGGGAGTCGGCCACCGGGCGGGGTCGTCCTTCGGTGTCGCCTCGGCGCACCCACTCCCGGCGCGGTGGTGCTGCCGGTGAGGTCAGCAGCGCAGCTGCATCACGTAGTCGTGGTGGAGCTGTGTGCCGACCATGAAGTCCTTGATGCCCACGCGCGCGAAGCCTTGCTTGCCGTAGAACCGCTGGGCGCGGACATTCTCCTGATTGACCGCCAGCCACATGGCGACGCTGCCGGTGCTCCGGGCGGTCGCGACGGCCTCGCTCATCAGTGCCGCCGATACGCCGTCTCCGTGGAAGCCCGGCAGGACGTACAGCTTCGACAGCTCGGTCACCGGTCGCTCGGTGATCACATGGGCCACGGCGGGATGGGTGGGCTCACCGCTGTTCAGCAGGGCGTAGCCGACGATCTGCCCGTCGCGTACCGCTTTGAGCACGACGCGGGACGGGTCGGTGAGGTAGTCGCGGAACCGGTCTTCGGACAGCATTTCCGCGATGAAGACCGCCATGTTCTCCGGTGTGGTGGTGGGCGGGCACGCCATTGGAAAGGTCGCGGCGGCCACCTTGCTGAGTTCGGCGGCGTCCGTGAGTTCGGCTCGATCGACGCGCACTGCGGAGTCGCTCACCGATCCAGTCAAACATGCGAGGTGAGTGGGTTGCGTGAGCGCCGGTCGTGTCCGGCGGCTTTCGGTCAGGCGGCTTCGGGTGCGGGCTGGGGTTGCATGCCCGCCTTGCCTGTCCGGGTGTGGAAGATGCGCGCGAAACCGATCAGCGCCACCGCGAACAAGAGTGGGATCGCGAAGCCGGCGCGCATGTTCGCGGCATCCGAGACCGCGCCGACCACCGCGCCGCCGACCAGTGTGCCCGCGTAGTTGAAGAGGTTCAGCCGGGCGATGAGGGCGTCCAGTCCGCGTCCGCTGGTGAGTTGTCCGGCCTCGCTGAAGCACAGCGGTGCGATGATCGGCAGCCCGATGCCTGCGATGAGGAAGCCGAGGATCGCGACCACCGGTCCGGGCGCGGCCACCACGATGCCCAGGCCGATCGCGCCGACCACGGCTGCCACCCGGGTCACCGTGCGCGGGCCGAAACGCCGCACCCAGATATCACCGCTGAGGCGGCCTACCAGGGATGCGCCCTGGTAGGCGGCGAGCGCCAATGCGGCTGTCGCAGAGGAGGACAGCAGGTCGTCCTTGAGGTACAGCGCCGACCAGTTGCCCACCGCGAGGTCGATGGCGAACGCCAGCGCCAGCACCACGCCGAAGAGCAGGAAGATACGGGTCGGTACCGAACTCACGGGTTCCTGTTCGGCGGGCCCGGATTCGGCCTCATCGGTGCCGAGCAGTCGCGGTCCCGCGGCGAGACAGCCCACCAGTACGACGGCCGAGGCGACCAGGATGGACGGGAGCAGCGGCACTTTCAGCGCTTCGAAGGCGGACACGAAGAGCGCGCCCACGATGGATCCGGCGCTCCAGGCCGCGTAGAACGACGACAGAATGAATCGGCCATAGCCGTGTTGAATGAATACGGCCTGCATATTGGTGCCCGCGTCGACGATACCGACCGCCACGCCATACACGCCGAGGGCCACGAACAGCACTGTCTTGTTCGGCGCCACCGCGATTACCACACCCGCGGCCGCGATCACCCCGAGCCCGATCCGCAGTGCGGTCCGGCTGGACCAGCGCAGCGCCAGTCGTTCCGCGGTCACGCTGCCCACTCCCGCCAGTAGCGAGATGAGCGCCACCAGCACCACGATCAGCGTGTCCGTGAGCCCGAATTTGTCCTTCTGCTGCGGCAGTTCGGTCAGAATGACGGCCAGGAAGAAGCCTTGCAGAGCGAATGCCACAGAGTTGGCGGCGCGTGCCGCCCGGAGGGCGCCTAGCTGCGGGTTCGTGGTGTGCGGGTCGGACATCTCGAAAGAGTAGCGGGGCCAGGGCGCTCCGGCATCCCGGACGGGGATTACGATCCGCGTTGTGCTTGATCACGCGCGGCATGCGGTTGGATAACGAATCTGGCCGCTTTCCTGCCCTTGGGTGGTCACGCTGCGGCACTCTGGATGTATCGGCGTGGGCTGGTGGTTTCCGGAAAACGGAAGCGGCCCATGGTGGGTGAGTTGGCTGGGGTGATCCTGTGAGCACGAGGCGAGTGGAAGGTCCGCACGGGCGGGCGGTAGCGCTGGCCGATCCGGCACCGGAGCCGAATCCGAAGACGACCGTTGCGGATTCGCGCGGTCATCGACCGGGGGAGTGCTGCCGCGAACCCGGCTGTACGGACTGCCGGTGGGATGTACAGCGCATGAAATTCTGGCTACGCGGACGGCTGCTGGCGGCCGGCGCGGACGATGCCGGAGTCGACGTGGCGGTCGGTACGGAAACCCCGGATCTGCTGTGGCGCAAGGGTGATCGGCTGGTCGCCGTCGAGGTGTCCAGTGCGCCACCGGAGTTGGCCGAGGCCCGGCAGCGCACCGGTACCCTGAAGAGCAGTGGTTGCAGCGAGGTGCTGTGGCTCTGCCCGCCGGGTTTCTGGACGGCGCAGCTGCCCGCGCTGGGCATCGACGACTTCGCGGCCGAGGGCTGCGAATACCGGATCGTGGGCGGCCTGCTGGTCACCGGGCCCGGCGGTGTCGTCGTGCCCCGGCACAGCGGCTGTGACCTGCGGGAATTCATGACCGCCTGGGTCGCGGAGGAGCTGTCCTACGGCTACCGCGACGAGCACACGGGAGGATGGGCGACGGTGACCGACTGGGAACGGCACACCCGCACGCAAGCGGCCGTCATCGCGCGGCAACGCCAGGAACTGCAGAATCAGCGGTCCGCACTCGCGGTGGCGCGGAAGGCCACTCGCGACAAGACCAAACAACTCATGCGCCTCAACCACCGCCTGGAACGCGCCGAGGTGGCCTCACAACAGCAGGCCGACGACCTCGCCCAGGCCCGCCGCCGCATCGCCGACCACAACCGGGTGGACGCGACCCTGCGGATGACGGTGTCCTCCCAGAAGTCGGCTCTCACCCACTGGCAGCTGATCACCTGGTTCGCTGTGCTGATCATCATCACGTTCGTCGCCGCCGGGGTGTTCCTGAAGTAACCAGGCCCGAACAGCAAGCCGGCCCGCCTCCACTGGAGGCGGGCCGGCTGGTGTCCGGCGCGGTCTCGCGTCACACAGCGATCAGGTTGGCCTGGGCCTGTTGGCTATTCGGCACTGTTGCGGTGTTGCCGGGCGAAGTAACGGTGTTGTCGGGCACTGTTGCGGTGTTGCCGGGCGAAGTAACGGTGTTGTCGGGCACTGTTGCGGCGTTGCCGGGCGAAGCCGCGGTGTTGTCCGGCACTGTTGCGGCGTTGCCGGGCGAAGCCGCGGTGTTGTCCGGCTCGGTTATGGCGTCGTAGGGCACGGTTGCGATGTTGTCGGGCACGGCTGCGGTGTTGCTGGGCACGGTGGTGGTGCCGCTGTGGCGGTGCAGCAGCGGCCGCGCCGCCAGCGCGAGCACCACGGCCACGAGCAGCGAAATCCCGAGCCCCGCGAGGGGATTGCCGGTGATGCTGCTGCCGAGGTAGCCGAGCATCGTGGCGTAGCAGGCCCACAGCATCGAGCCGACCAGCGAGACCGGCGTGAACCGCCGCAGCTTCCACCGCAACGTGCCCGCGAGCACGGCTCCCGCACTGCCGCCGGCGGGCAGCCAGCGCGCGCCGATGAATATCGGAGCCCCCCACCGCCCGGTCCGATCGAGCAGCCACCCCGTCACCTTGCGCGTGGACCGCCCCCGCGAAAGCCACCCGAGAATCCGGTGCCCACCCCACCGCCCACCGGCATAGAGCAGGTGATCCGACACCGAGCACCCCACCCCGCCCACCAGCATCACGGTGAGCGGCGAAACATGCGTGAACGCCGCCAGCGCCCCCAGCCCGACCAGTGTCGGCTCCGTAGGAGTCACCGGCAGCACGGCAGCCACGAATGCGGTGATCAGCGCTGCAAGGCCCATGCTGTACAGCCTGACCGGTAACCCTGGTAACACCCTGCGAGCAAGGTGTGGCAGTCGTTGGGACCGCGTGGGCCGTGAACGGCGCGGCGAAAAGCGAGAATGCGAACTGGAAGCACCGGTGCGCGAGGCCAGGTGTGGAAGTCACTCAAACTGCGCACCAGGCGGCGAGCGGGCGAGCCGGAAGATCACCGGGCGAGGCGTAAACACAGCGCGCACCCGGAAGGCGCGCGCGAGGAAGAAAGTCAGCGCATGACGCGATAGCGGCAATGCGTGAGGGGTGACAGCGCGTGCGGGGACTCATCGCAAGTGGAAGCAGAGCCCTGTGCGCGAGGAGGAAAGTGAGCGCGTGAGGCCGACAGGCCCGCAGGCGAGGGCAAGAGGGCAGAGCGCGTCGGGCGGAAGGCCGGCGGCCGAGGGAGGAGGCCGACGCGTGGGGCGGGAGGCCGGCGGGTGAGGCGGGAGGCCGGCGGGTGAGGGGAGGGTTAGCTGCTGAGGCGGAAGGGGCCGCGGTCCCAGCGCCAGTTGTTGCGGAGGACGAGGGCGGAGAGGTCCAGGAGTTCGAGGCCGGTGGTGGTGCGGAGGGTGTGGAGTTCGGTCCAGGTGAGGGGGGCGGTGGCGAGGCGGTTTCGGAGGGGGTGTTCCTGGTGTGAATCGACCTGGCGGGTAAGGAGATCCGCGACACCGAGGCGACTGCCGGTCCAGACCAGCCAGCCCCAGTTGCGGGCGTGAGCGTAGGCGCGGCCGGCGGCGGCGCGGGCGCGCTGGGCGTGGAATGCGGTGTGGGCCAGGGGGATCACGTCGATGAGGGCCACGCGGTCGTCGGTGAAGCGGACGGCGACGGTGGGGTGGTGCAGGCGTTCGGAGCCGTCGATCTCGTAGGTGAGGGCGGCGGGGAGTTCCCGGAAGGATTCGACCCGTTCGCTGCCGTCGAGCAGGCGGAAGAGGCGGGCCTGTAGGCCGGTGGCGAAAGTTACTTCGCGGCCCAGTTTTTCGGAGAACATGGAGCCGCGGCTGTCATCGTCGATATCGGCGGGACGCGCGGAGATCAGCGGTAGGTCCTCGGGGGTGCCGTCGGCCCATTCCACGCGGCGCAGCCAGGGATTCCAGATGTCGGCGGGTACGTCTTCGGGGTGCAGTGGCGGGAGCAGATGCCAGCGGCCCTTCTGCTGCCAGCCGGCGATGCGCTGGAAGACGAAGCCCGCCATGCGTTTTGCGTCCTGCAGGTCGTGACCGGCCAGCCGCAGTTTGAGATACGCCCAGTCCTGCGCGGCGATATCGCTGTCGGTGGCATAGGTTTCGGCGAGCAGGGTGCGCACCAGCCGCTCATCGCCCCAGCCGACCGGGTAGCGCTCGGCGAACACGCCCGTGTCCGGCTGCCCGGTGGCCTGCGCCTGCCGCACGGCGAGGCCGACGGCGCGGGTGTAGAGCTGGCGGGCCCGGTCCCGGGAGACGCCGAAGCGCAGCCCTAGCATGGTCAGCGTTTCGGGGCTCTCGCCGTCGAGTCCGAGCCGGCAGGTGAGCAGTTCCCCGTCGCGTGGCCGTTCGGTGGCGGCTTCGGCTGCCATGGCGGCCAGCACCTCGTTGACGTCCTCCAGCCCGAAGGACACGCTGTCGGCCGGGTCGTCACCGAGCCCGGTGTGCGTGGTGCTCATATCGCTCGTCGTCAAGGCGGCCCCTACCGTCTCTACCGGCTCTACTGTCTTTACCGTCTCTACTGTCTTCGCCAGTCTGTTCGACGAGCGTAACGGGGCGCACCGACAAACAGCGTCAGCCGATCACCGCGTTCATGATCGTGCCCGCACTGGTGGCGATGATGCCGCCGATCATGGCGCCGGCCACCATCTTCGGCGAGGCCAGGCCGCTGCCCGACCACTTCTCCCAGGCGAACCGGCCACCGGCGTAGGTGATGGCGAGGACGCCGGACAGTAGGACGAACCACGTGAAGTAGCGGACCAGCTTCAGCAGCTTGTCGGCCACCGGCGGCGTCTCCGGGGTGGGATTGCTGATCTGTGCGAGCACCTGGTTGCCGAGTCCGGCGGCTCCCGGGTTGCCGAAATGCGTGAGCACAGTGTCGTGGAAGGCGCTGAGCATGATCGTCACCACATGAAGGTACCGTCATTTCGGTCCGGGATGCTTACGAATGTGTGTGAGATCTACTGTGCGCGAGGATCTTTCACAGGGTCTCAGCGCCCGGACGGTCGGTATTGTCGCACTGATCCCGATACGGCGAAACCCCGAGCCGCGGAAATCGCGAACTCGGGGCTTCGGTGGAGCGGATGACGGGATTCGAACCCGCGACCCTCACCTTGGCAAGGTGATGCGCTACCAGCTGCGCTACATCCGCGAACCGCTTCCGGGGCGTTTCCGCTCCCTCGGCGTGCGAGAGAGAACATTAGCCGACACCCCGCGGAAGTTCCAAAACGCCTCGCCAACGGCCTTGCGAGGACGGTTCAGCGGGGTTTGCCACCGTCCGGCACCGGCACGATGGCGGAGATGAGCGTGCGGTCCCCGTTCTTGGTGGTGATGACCAGTTGCGGAGTCCAGGTGCGCCGCGTCGTATCCGGATGGGTTTCGGTGACGATCATGATGTGCTGCCCGTCGAAGGGCCCCGGCATGATCTGCACGCAGTAGGTGGTGCCCGCCGGAATGCTGTCGATCCCGGCCTGGATCTGCTCGACGGTCGGTGCGGCGGCGTCGGCCGCGTACATCTCGTGCACCGCCGGGCCGGAGCGGTCGACGTAGTACCGGTTCTGCAGTGCCAGAATCGCATCCGGCCCGGACCCGAATCCGCCGGGACCGTTGCCGCGCACGTTCCCGTCCCGCGTCTCATTGGGGCATACGTCCGGATTGCCCGCTGCCGCCGGTTGATCCGTGGTGGCGGGCGCTCCCGTGGTCACGGGCGCCGCCGCCACCGAGGGCGGGGCGGCCAGCGGTTTCCGCGGCCCGGAATCAGACCCGGTGAGTCTGGCGATCTGCACCCCGACCGCCGCGGTGACCGCGAGTACGGCCAATACCGCCAGCAGCGGCACCAGCCAGTGACTCGGCAGGCCGCGGCGGCCGCGCTGATTTCCAGGGTTCCCCGGGGACCCCGGGTTCCCCGGATTCCGGGGTGGCGGATCGTCTTCGTCGTAGTAATCGTCCTCGTCGAAGTACTCCTCGACGACCGGTCGTGCGGCAGCCCGCGGGACACGTGGCGGCGCGATCCAATCCGACCAGCTGCCGCTGTATGCCTCCGGGTCGTAATCGGGCGTCGTGGCACTCATCGCGAAGCCTCCGGATCGATGGTCGGGATGAGAGGCGCAACGGTCGTGGACAGGCCGGGGGAGTCGGGCGGCAGGGCGGCCACGGGCGGTACGGACGTGACGGTCGGCGCCGCGGTCGGTTCCGCACCGAACAGCGGCGGTACGGTCGTCGCCGGGGCGGTGCCGGAAGGGTCTGCGCCGAGCGGGAATTGGCCGTTCGCCGGACCGGTGGTGGGGACCGTCGAGCTGGGCGCCGCGAAATCCATGCCGACCGGCGGTTTGTCGCTGCCGCCCTTCGGTGTGCCGCCCGGTGTGCCCGCGCCGGACAGGTCGTGCGCGAGCGCCGCGAACCAGGAGCCGGCGTATTGGGTTGGGCTGTTGCCGAATTCGGCGCCCTGCGCTTTCGTGTAGTCGTGCTTCTGCGCGGTGTTCCAGTACTTCACCCAGTTGCTGATGTCGAGCATGTCCTTGTTGTCGGTGACGTTCTGGGTCAAGGCGCTGAACGCCTCGGTGACCAACCGGCTGATGGTGGTCGGCGGCACCAGATCCGCGACGGCGCCCACCAGTTTGGTGCCGAACACCGCCAGTCCGGCCAGCGGATTCGCCAGTCCCGCGGTGGCGATCTCGGCGATATTGGTCGGCGTCAGAATGTTCTTCACCACGGCCACCACGGAATTGATCGCGATGGTGCCGATCTTCAGCAGCGCCTGGAACGCGCCGGGCATGTCCACCTGCGAGTTCGGGTCGGCGGCATCGGCGATCCGCTGTGAAATGGATTTCTGCGGTTCGTAGTCGGCATCGGTGAGGCTGGTGCCCTGCACATCGTTGTTCACCACATCGGTGACGGTTTTGATCGAGGTGTAGGCGAGGGCGTCGGCAATGGATTTCAGGGAGGCGATCGGATCGCCGCCCGACAGTTCGACCTGGCTCGCGATATTGGCGACCGTGCGTACCAGCGGCGCGCTGTTGGGCGCGTCGCAGGCGAGGTCACCGTCGGTGCAGAAGCTGGCGACCCGCCCGACGAGCTGACCGAAATCGGTTGTCGCACCGGGTTGCAGGCCGATGCCGGAGCCGGTCACCGGCTGCGCGGGCGCGGGCGGCAGCGCCGTCACCGCGGTGCCCGGGGTGCCGGGTGCGGGATCCGGGGTGGTCCTGTCGGTGGCTCCCGGGAATACCGAGGCCCCGGCCGTGCGGGTGGGATCGCCGAACAAGGCGACGGCGGCGATCCGATCGGGCGGCACCGCACCCTGCCCGGCCCCTTCCTCCTGCGCGAACAGTGAGGCCACGTGCGCGCCTTGCGAATATCCGGCAATCGCCAGCCGGGTGTTCTGGCAGCGGTCGGTGACCTGTTTCGCCATGGAACGCAGCCGGACCAGGCCCTGGGTGATGGATTGCGAGTACGGCGTCTTGTCGATCTCCGTCGCGCCGCCGAAGGAGGCTTCGTACGGTACGTAGGCGCGGTCGACGAGTCCGGGATCGCCCGCCTCGTTCATCATGGGCCGGAAAACGGTGGACAGCATGCCCGTATCGGTGGTCACCGCCGCGTCCGGCGAGGACTCCCCGGTGCCCTGGATACCGAGTGCGAACAGGGCCGGGCAGGAGGTGATGGGCACTTGGGTGTCGGGTGGATCGGCGCCGGCCCCGCCCGCGACGGCCACCGTGACGGCGCAGGCGGCCGCGGTGATCAGCGCTGAGTTCCGAATCGCTGCCCTGGTCAGCGGTTTCCGACCCATGGCGGTGTCCTTTCCCGCACGGGTGGCGCCTCGATACTGCCCTCGGGCCCGGCCACCGGTGCGCGCCTTTTCAGGTCATGGACTGGCTTTGCCCGCGCTTCGATGCGCGTGTTCGGTGATCCGCGCCCCCGCACTGCGGGCGGTGGTGAGGATCTGCTCGGCCAGCAGCCGAACCGGTTGTGGTGGAGTGCGGGTGGGGTCCCCGTCGTGCAGCGGTGTGCTGTCGACGCTGGGCGTCCATTCCGCCAATTCGTGAGGTTCGTAGGAGCGCCACTGCTCCAGCCAGCCCAGCCGCCACGTGCGGGCACCGAGCTGGAAGGCCAGCGCCTCGGCTTCGTCGCGGCGTTCGGCGACCGAAATCGGCAGTGGGCGTGCGACATCGGCGATGGTGACGACGCCGACCACCAGACTGCCCGCCGGTGTGGCATGCTGCCGATGCGCGATGAGCGCGCGCAGCAGCGCATTGAGCCCGCGCATATGCGTGCGAGCAACCAGCACCACCAGCGGCGAATCCATGTCCGCCGCAAGGCCTATGCGGGCGGGCCACCGCTGCCCGGCATCCCCGGCCCAGCTCAAACTGGCCGCGAGACTGCTGACTCCGGCCCCGCCGTGCACACCCACCAGCCACACCAGCGGTGGGCGCGGCGGGCTGTTCGGTACCGCCCGATGCCACATCGGGACCGGTGGTACGGCGGCCGGCGCCGGTTGTGGTTCCGGCTCGGAACGAGACGCCACGGGGGCGTACTTCGGATCGGGTTCGAACCGGCCGGTGGGGGCGGCATGCCAGTAGTCCGGGTCGAGTCGGGTGGTGCCGGCGGTGTGATTGCGGTCCGGTCCGGGGCGCGCGGTGAACCCCATATCCAGGTCCGGATGCGGCTCTACGGCAGCGTGTTTCGGCCCAGGCCGCTTTCTCCCGGTGGGTTCGGGCTCGGGTTCGGGCTCGGGTGATGTGGCGAAGGGTCTCTCGTCGAGGGCGGTCATCGCAGTGCCGCCAGGAGAGCGAGGTAGGCGTCGCGGGTCTGGGCGGTGAGCCGATGCCAGGAGACGAGGCCGCCGCCGGCGAGATGGATGTCGAACGGCACTGTCACCACTGCTCGTACCCAAGACCCCAGATGGGTGCGCACATGTCCGGATACGGTCGCCGCCGAACCGGGTACCTGCTCGGTGAGCACGATGACGGCATCGCCGACCACGAATTCGCTGAAGTTCTCCTCCAGCCAGTGCAGGGCGGGCTGCAGCCGATTGACCGCATCCGGCCGCGCCGCGACCGTGATCACCAGGCCGACCCGTGGATCGGCCAGTAGAGGAGCGGCCAGCCTGCTGGTCACCGGCGCGCCCGCATCGAAAACCGCGAGCAGTCCGGCGTTTTCGAGGTTCCGGGCGATCGAGATCAGGGATTCCCTGCGCGGCAGCGGATCCGGGCTGCGCGATAGCACCCGCACACCCGTCGAAGTCTGGCCCGCGCACGCGCCCACCGCGGAGGCGAGTTCGGGATGCGGGCTGTTCAGCCAGCGTTGCAGCGTGCTCACCGGTTCGGCGGCATCGCAGCCGCGCAGTGCGAGGTCACCGCCGCCGAGGGTGGCGTCGACCGCGACGGGCCATATTTCGCCGTCACTGTCCACGGCCGCGGCGGCCGCCAATCCGAGGGCGGTCGTCGAGGCTCCCGAGGATCCGGATCCGCCGAGTATCAGCGCCGACGGCAGCGCCGCTCGCACCAGCCGGCCCTGCCCGCCGCGCAATGGCACGGTATCGGTGGGTGCGCCGGCGGGCGCGGGCTGTGTCAGCTCGGCGGGTGCGCCGGCGGTGGCGTCCCGGATCAGGGCTTCGACATCGACCATGGCTCACTGACCTCCCGAGACGATGGAGGTGATGCGCACCTGCCCGTCCCGTGCGGTGGTGGCGATGGTGTTCTGCCACGAATTCTGCGAGCCGTCGGGATGTTTCTCGTCGACGGTCACATTCCAGCGGTCGGGCATGAGTGGGGTGATGGTCACGCAATGCTTGGTGCCGGCGGGGATCGCCGAAATGGCATCGCGGGTGGCCTGTTCCGGCGCGGCCTGCGCGTCCTGGGTGAGGGTGGCGCGTACCGCGACCGGATCCCGCAGCACGTACCAGGCGTATTCGAGATGCAGAATGACGCCCGGCCCCGAGTTGAGATCGCCACTGCCGGAACCGCTCACCAGCTGCGGGCTGCTCTTCGCCTGACACCAGGCGGCCAGACCGGGTTGTGTCGCGACCGGTGTGGGCAGGGCATTCGTGGTCGGCGCGGTCTGCGGGCCGGAGCGTCCACCGGCGAACTCCACCACCGCCACGATCATCCCGAGCAGCACCACGATCGCTGCGGCGCCCGCGGCCAGCGCGCGATTGCGCACCGTCCGCTGGCGCTTCGTCTGTGCGGCCCGCCGCCGTGCCTCCTCCATGAGGATCGCCATCGGATCCTCGGCGAAAAGCTCTTCGGCGGTGGCCTGCCGCGCCCGCTGCTCGGATTCGAGCGCGGGCGCGTGATCGTCGGAAAGCCATTGCGCCCAGCCGGGACTCGCGTCCCGCTCACCGCCGGCCCCGCCGTCGTGTTCCGGTGGCAGTGCGGGCATAGGCGGTCGCACCGCCGTGTCATCTCCTCGTTCGATCACGGTGTCACCCGTTTCGTCGTGCTCAGGCGCCCGGCAGCGCCGGCTGTAGCGCCGCCAGCACGGACTCGGGGGTCAACGGCGGCATCTGCGAAACCGCGTCCCGCAGCGAATTCACCGTCGTATTCACGTTCTGCACAACCTGATCCACCACCGGCTGCACCTCCCGCTGAACTTGCTGCACGATGGGCTGGACTTGCTGCACAACAGGCTGGACTTGCTGCACAACAGGCTGGACTTGTTGCTGAACTTGCTGCGCAACGGGCTGGATTTGCTGCGCAACGGGCTGGATTTGCTGCGCAACGGGCTGGATTTGCTGCGCAACGGGCTGGATTTGCTGCGCAACGGGCTGGATTTGCTGCGCAACAGGCTGGATTTGCTGCGCAAGGGGCTGGACTTCTTGCGGAACCTGCTGCGCAATCGGCTGTACCTGCTGCTGCGGGACCTGTGGCACGACAGGTTGCACCTGCTGTTGGATCTGCTGTGCAATCGGTTGCACCTGCCGCTGCACAGCCTGCGAGATCTGATCGATTGCTGTGCTCACCTGCTGTGCAATCGGCACGATTGCCTCGGGCAGTGGCGGCAGCGCGGGCGCGGCGTTCGCCGGAGCGGGCGCGGAAACCGGCTGTACCGCAGGGGCTGCCGTGTCGATGAGTGGTGGGGGAGACGGCGGCGCGACAGTGGGCAATCCTCCGGAAAGTCCTCCTACGGCACCACCGGCCAACGCGCCGAGGGTGACGCCTGCGGCGAAACCGGGGAAAGCACCGACCGCACCGCCGATTACGCAACCGGTTCCGCCGCCGACTGCCGCACCGATGGGGGCTCCTGCTCCAGCGGTCGGAACGCCGGCGATCGCTGCTCCGGCAACAGCGCCGATCACTCCGCCGATTACGCAACCGGTCAATCCGAAGAGTCCGGTTCCCGCAATGCCCAGCCCACCACCGATTGCACTACCTGCCACGCTGCCCGCGGCCATCCGATCCGATTGGTCGCGGGGGAATCCCAAGCTGTCGTATCCGGCGGCGATCTGCCACTCCGCCATATCGAGGTAGGCCTGTGCCTTGTCGCGGGTCTTGGTGTCTACGAAGTCCGGCAGCTCAACGGCGTTCGTCCCGACGCGCAGCCGGTGTGGGTCCGCCGGCATGACTTCCGGTGCGTTCGCGGGAGGCTCCGGCTGCACCTTGTCCGGCTGGTTCTGCGACGGAACGTAATTGTCGGGCTCGGTCTGCTGTTTGGGCCGGGGGCGTGCGGGTGGGGCGATGGGTGGGTCGGGGATCCAGTCCGAGGGGCTCGGTGCGCTGTTCGCGGGGGGTTGCGGGGCGGTGCTGAGGCCCGGTTGGCCTTCGCCCGGCACGGCCAGTCCGGGTTGCCCGGGCGCCGCGGCGGCTACTCCCTGTCCGGTGACGAGCATGATGGGCAGGACCGATAGCGCGATGGAGGTTCGTTTACTCATTCCCATTCCCAATCCCCCCAATCCCCGAACGGACAGTGGGCCCTCGTGCGCCCGGCCCCCTGACAGCCGCGGCATCCCACGCCGCCGGCCGACCCCATCCGCACGTGGTCCATCGAATGTGTAAGCGATGACCCATGATTGACCCCACCAGCGTGCGATGATCATGTTGCGGCCCTGATACTACCTGTATCACCGCCTCCCACAACCGCATACGGGACAGTTGGGACGAAATATGCTAAGTAGCAATCTCGCTTCGTAGGATCGTCCAATCACACGGTTGGCCCGGTGCGCCGCAATACGTCTCGCCCGCCCGCTGGTTCCACCGAAGGAAAACCCATGCGCGCCAAGCCGGCATATTTCGCGCAAACCCTGGTGGCCCTCGCCGCCGTGTGCACCCTGGCCGCCTGCGGTGGCGCGAAACCGGCGGTCGCACCGGCCACCAGCACCCCACCGGACCCGTCCCGGCCACCGGCGGACGTGCACTGGGAAACCTACGAAGGCGTCCGATTACCCATCGGCGGGCGCGACGGCCCGTCCGATCTCGGCACCACCGCCACCGGCTATTCGCACAGTCCCCAGGGTGCGGCCCTGGCCGCCATCAATCACAGCACCCGCTTATCGGTGGCTCCGGACGGTGAATGGCCGCAGCTTGCGGCCGAATCCCTCATTCCAGGTCCGAGCAAGGACGCCTGGGTGCTGGCGCGAGCGCAGGTTTCGATCACCGCGCCGATCGATCAGAAGGTCGCCCCGCGTATCGCCGGGTACAAGGTCACCTCGTATCGGCCCGATCGCACCGATCTGACCGTGTACAGCACCTATTCGGACAACAGCATCACGGCCAGCGCGGAAACCGTGATGTGGGCCTCGGACGATTGGCGGCTCCTCCTCCCGGACCCCGCCGCCAAAACCCGCACCGTGCAATCGGTCCCGGCCATCCCGCCCGATGCCGTCAAGTTCGACACCACCAAATAGCGGTCAGTGCACCAGTTTCAACCCCACCACGCAGGCCACGATCCCGCCGAGGAACAGCATCTTCAGCAGGCTCGCGGATTCGCCGCCGGTGGCCATCGAATAGACGACGGTCAGTACCGCGCCGATCCCGACCCACACCGCATACGAGGTGCCGATCGGCAATTCGCGCATGGCGTAGGCCAATCCGGCCATGCTCGCCAGCAGCGCGACACCGAAAACGACGGTCGGCCCCAGGCGCGAGAACCCCTCGGACTTACCGAGGGCGGTGGCCCAAACGGCTTCGAGAACGCCGGACATCAGCAGAATCAGCCAAGACATGACAACCTCCGAGGCCGTCTTGTCGCGCGCCGGGTACGGCTCCCTCGTCCGGTGCCCCAGAGCGGGGCTCCCTCCACAATGGCAAATTCCCAGTCACCGGGGCAAATCCCGGGCTGGTGATCTCTGCCTCCACTGCTTCAGTGATCCAGATCGACACGCACGGTCAGCAGATCGGTCCCCACCAATCGCACCGCCGCACTGTTGGCCCGCGGCAATGACCGCAATCGCTCCCGCGCATCATCCTCGGGCAGCAAATGCGCGGTCCCGTCATGCCACACTCCGTGCAACCGGACCCGGACCCGATCGTTCGCCTGGATATTGCGCACGTACTGCGATTTCTCGCCGAACTCGGACACCAGCCAGAACTGATTCCCCACCCGCCGGCCCCCGATCGGTGTAATCCGCGGCTCCCCGCTCACTCGCCCTGTCGTCTCCAGTAGCTGCTGAGTCGACAGTCGTCCGAGGATCGGATTCCCCACCCGCCGTTGGAATGTCGTGACCACCCGGAATTGGATATCGCGCAGTGTCGCCATAGCCAGATCCTAGGGCTGATTCCGCGTGCGGTTCGGGGTTGCGCTGCGGTCTGTCACGGGTTCAGAATGTGGAGGTAACTACCAAAAGATGGTTACCATCAATGGGAGGTTGCCTCCATGATCGGCAATGGAATGACGAAATGGTGGGCGCTGGGGGCGGTCAGCCTGAGCGTGCTGGCGGTGAGCCTGGACGGGACCGTGCTGTCGGTGGCCTTGCCGACGCTGGCGCGCTCGCTACATGCTTCGGAGTCGGATCTCGAATGGTTCTCCGCCGGCTATCTGCTGCTGCTCGCGGCGGCGGTGCTGCCGGCCGGGCTGATCGGTGATCGGTACGGACGCAAGATCACGATGTTGAGCTCGCTGGCCGTGTTCGGGATCGGTTCGGCGCTGTGCGCGCTTGCGCCTTCGCCCGGCTGGTTCCTGTTCGCGCGGCTGCTCATGGGATTGGCCGGGGCCGGTATCACCGTGATGGCGCTGTCGGCGCTGACCGTACTGTTCGACGAGGGCGAGCGGCCGAAGGCGGTCGGGGTGTTCCAGGCGGCGAACTTTCTCGCGCTGCCGTTGGGGCCGATTCTCGGCGGGTGGATGCTGTCGCATTTCTGGTGGGGCTGGATGTTCCTGCTCAATGTCCCGGTGGTGATCCTGGGGCTCGCGGTCGGCGGGGTGCTGGTGCCCGAATCGCGGTCCGCGCAGCGGCCGGGGATGGATCCGATCGGCACGGCCGCTTCCATGATCGGATTGGTCGCGGTGACCTATGGACTGGTGAAGGCGGGGGAGGCCGGGTGGTCGGATGTGGCGGCCATCGGGTGGATGATCGCGGGAGTCGTTCTCCTGGCGGGGTTCTTCTGGTGGGAGCGTGCCGTTGCGCGTCGCGGTGGTGCGCCGCTCATTCCGCCGGTGTTGTTCCGCTCCAAGGCTTTTGCTTCGGGCGCTGCATTGGGCGGGCTGGCCGGGCTGGGCATGATCGGCTTGCTGTTCACCATGCCGCAGTACTTCCAGGCGGTGCACGGTCTGGATGCGCTGGGTTCGGGGCTGCGGTTGCTGCCGCTGGTGGCGGGCCTGCTCATCGGCGCGCTGCCCGCGGCACGGTTGACGCGCGTGATCGGTTCGAAACTCACTGTGGCACTGGGATTCACGCTGCTGGCCGCCGGGGCTGGTCTCGGTGCGGCAACTCGGACCTCGTCGAGTACCGCCTTCGTGGCGGTGTGGATGGCGATCCTGTGCGCCGGCACCGGAATGGCGCTCAGCGCAGCCACTTCCGCGGCGATCACCACCCTCTCGGTCGAGCGCAGCGGTATCGGCTCCGCGGTGGTGCAGGCGTTCAACAAGACCGGCGGTCCGGTCGGAACCGCCGTCATGGGCAGCATTCTCGCCGCCGGCTATCGGCGTCACCTCGACCTGTCCGCGGTATCGCCCGCTGCCGGAGCCGAAGCGCGCAAGAGCGTCTACGGCGGCATGGCGGTGGCGCAGGACCTGGGCTCGCCCTCGTTCGGCAAGTCCGTGCAGGACGCGTTCGTATACGGGCTGGACATTTCGATGCTGGCGGCCGCCGGTATCGCGGTCGCGGGTTTCGTGCTGACGCTCCTCTTCCTGCCGGGCCTGCGGACATACCCTGATCCTGACCGTCCGAAGGAGCCCGCCCATGTCGGCTGATGCCGCGAAACCCGGTTTGCGCGAACGCAAGAAGGCCCAGACCCGCGCCGCCATCCAGACCCACGCCCTGGAGCTGTTCCGGAAGCAGGGCTACGAGGCGACCAGGATCGAGCAGATCATCGCCGCCGCCGACATATCCGAAAGCACCTTCTTCCGATACTTCCCCACCAAGGAAGACCTCATCCTGCAAGACGAGTACGACCCGCAACTCGTCGCGGCCCTGCGCGCCCAACCCGCGGACATCCCCCCGATCACCGCGATGCGCAGGGTCCTCGCCGAGGTGTTCGGCGGCATGTCCGCCCGGGAGCGCGCCGAACAACGCGACCGCGTCGACCTCATCCTGTCCGTCCCCGCCCTGCGCGCGACAATGCTCGACGGGCTGATCCAGGGCACCCGGATTCTCGCGGTGCCCCTCGCCGAACGCATGGGCCGCAACCCCGAGGACTTCGCCGTGCGAGTCATCGCGGGCGCGATCATCGGCGCCCTGACCACGGTCCTGATCGAACTGGCCGACAACCCTGGCGCAGACTTCGTCGACCTCATGGACCAAGCCATGGCTCATCTGGAGTCCAGCGTCGAATTGTGAACTGCGGAACCACAACCCGGCCCGCGGGTAAACGTGCAAAGCGTAAGCGCGCGACCCGGACCTACGACGCCCTCCCGGACGAGTTCGCGAACCGGTGCACGAATGAAGTGACCGATAGTCTGAAAAGCTTTGTATCACACTGGATTTAGGCTGGATTCGAACACTAGTTCGATATAAGATGGTGGTATGGGCACCGGGGGGAACCACTACAGCAGCGACGCCACCGCGGCGTTCGGTGCCGGTGTCGACGCCATGCTCGACACGAACTTCACCCGCTTGACCGATGAGCAGGTCGTTGCGATGTTGCGTGAGGTCGAGGCCGATAAGAGGCGTTTCGTGGCTGTCGAGCATCGGTTGCTGGTCGAGATCGAGCAGCGTCGTATCCCGGAGAAGGCCGAAGCCCGCAGCACCACCCAATACCTGGCCACGATCCTGCGCCTCTCGCATGCCGAGGCTGCCGCGCGCGTGAATGCCGCGAAGCTGTTGGGTCCGCGTCTGGTCGGTGGGGAGGAACTCGAACCTCTGTTGGCCCATACTGCTGCCGCGCAGGCCGCGGGGGAGATTTCGGTTGATCATGCGTGGCGGATCGCGAAGATCCTCAAGCGGTTGCCGGTGCATGTGGATGCGATACAAGCCGAAGCGGTCGAGCAGCAACTCGCCGAGTATGCGCGCACGGGGTGGCCGGATGATCTGCCGAGGATCGGTGATCGGATTCTGGCGTTTCTGGATCCGGACGGGGTCTTGGTGCAGGACAAGGATCGTCAGCGGATGCGGGAGTTGGTGATCGGTAAGCAACGCGTGGATGGCATGTCGGCGATCCGTGGGGAGATCACCCCGGAGTTGCGGGCCCTGTTGGATCCGGTGTTGGCGAAGTTGGCGCGCCCGGGCATGTGTAACCCCGAGGACGCGCAAAGCCCTTGGACTACCGGTGATTCCGTCGGTGACGGGATCGACCCGGAAGTGTTGCAGGGGTGCGTGAAACGTGACCTGCGTAGTGCCGGGCAGCGTAATCATGATGCGGTGTTGGCGTTGCTGCGCCCGGAGATGGGTCCGGCCCACCTCGGCCAGCATCGGGGGATGCCGGTCAGCACCGTGGTCACCATGACCGTCGCCGAACTCGAAACCGCGGCCGGGGTCGCCGTGACCGCCTCGGGTGGGCGAGTCTCGATCGAGGAGGCATTGAAGCTGGCACAGAAGTCGATTCCGTGGCTGGCGGTACTCAACCACACGGGCATGCCCCTGTATCTGGGTAGGGGCAAACGCATGACGGGCAAACCGGTGACGGGCACGGCGGTGACGGGCAAGGCGGTGACGGGCACGGTGCCGCGGATGGCGAACCCGGCGCAACGGATAGCGCTGATCGCTGCCGAGCGTGGCTGCACTCGTCCGGGTTGTGATGCGCCCGCGACGATGTGTCAGGTGCATCATGTCACCGAGTGGGCCAAAGGCGGTCCGACCGATATCGACAACCTCACCCTGGCCTGCGACGCCTGCCACGCCCGCGTGCATGACGGGCCCGGTGGCTGGAAAACAGTGAAACTGGGCGAGGATTCGAAGTATGCGGGCCGTACCGGCTGGATCGCGCCCGCGCATATCGACCCGAGTGGTGTCGCGCAGGTCAACCACCGCCACCACGAGAAAGAAGCCCTCGCCGAATCAGCGGCGAAGATCCGGGCACGCACCGAGCGGGAATCGCGCCGTCATCGTGAATGGCTGGCGCGCCGAAGCTGTTCAGGTGGGGCGCAAAACGACGAGCCGGACGTCGGGGTATCGGCTGGATCGGCCACCGTGGCGGCAGCCGGACCGCAAGCCGGGCCAGCAGCCGGACCGCAAGGCGGGCCCGACGGTGGGCTAGGGGCCGGGCTAGAGGTCTAGAGAGTGTGAAAGAGGCGCGACCAGTACACCAGCGTGAGGGAATGAGACATATCCCCACACTGGTGTACCGGTCGCGCCTGTTTCAGTTTCCTTCGGGTTCCGGGGTTTTCGTGCTTTCGGTTTTCTGGTTTTCGGTTTTTCGGGTTTGTGTCTCGAGAAGGTGATGCGTGCAGTCCGTGGGCTGGGATAGAGGGTGACGGCTCCCCACTGGGCGTCAGCCCCGGTCCGGCAGGGCAGGCGACGCAACCACACCTCCGGCTCTTAAATCTTTTATCTTTTTCCCGAAGCCCAGCACGAACAGAAAAACCGAACCCTCAATACCCGGGCGTAGCATCTGGCGTTATGGATGCCGAAACAGTTGACCAGGGCTGGACGGCCCTGCAGCAGCAAGCACAGCAAACAGCCCGACTGATCGAAACCTTGGCAGGCAAACTGCAAGCCGCAGCAGCCGCCGGTGACCAGAACGCCCGCGAATGGCTCCTGGACCTCAAGGAGACCGCCCTGTCGGTCCATCAGGAGGAAAACCAGGCCGCGCAGGTGATGCAGTCGGTGCATCAACTGGTCGACAACCATGTAAACCAGTACCCCGCCGCCGGCTACCCGCAGCAACCTCAGCAGCCGTACCCGCCGCAACCGCAGTACCAGCCCCAACCGCAGTATCAGCAGCAATATCAGCAGCCCGGCTACCCCCAGCCCGCCTACGGCGCAGCACCACAGGGCGGCGGCATGCTGCACCGATTCCTCGGCAGCGGCTTCGGCAGCGCCATGGCCATGGGCGCCGGTTTCGGCATCGGCGACGACCTGATCAACGACATCTTCCGCTGAGCGGCACCCCTGGCCGACAGCTCCATCGCCTCTCGATCTCGGTGATTCAAACCCTCTTACAGGGTCGATGTGCGCCGCACACTCGCTGCAGAGACCCCGAGACGATGGAGCATCTCCATGCCGCTGAACCATGACATCGATACCGCCGACGAGCCTTTGAAGTTCGCGTACTGGGTGCCGAATGTGAGCGGCGGACTGGTCGTGAGCAATATCGAGCAGCGCACGGACTGGAGCTACGAGTACAACAAGAAACTGGCTGTACTCGCCGAGAACAACGGGTTCGAGTACGCGCTCACCCAGGTGCGGTACATGGCCAGTTACGGTGCTGCGTACCAGCATGAGTCGACCAGTTTCAGTCTGGCGCTGCTGCTCGCCACCGAACGGTTGAAGGTCATCGCCGCGGTGCATCCCGGTTTGTGGCAGCCCGCGGTGCTGGCGAAACTGCTCGCGACCGTCGACCACCTTTCCGGTGGCCGCGCCGCGGTGAACGTGGTGAGCGGCTGGTTCAAGGGCGAGTTCACCGCGCTCGGCGAGCCGTGGCTGGAACACGACGAACGATACCGGCGCTCAGAGGAATTCATTCACGTCCTGCGCAAGAGCTGGACCGAGGACGCGGCGCAGTTCGCCGGTGACTTCTACCGCCTGCGCGGGTTCGATCTCAAGCCCAAGCCGTTGACCGCCGAGGGCCGCCCGCATCCGGAAATCTTCCAAGGCGGTAATTCGACCGCTGCGCGTGCCATGGCCGGGCGCGTATCGGACTGGTACTTCAGCAATGGCAAGGATTTCGACGGCATCACCGAGCAGATCTCCGAGGTGCGAGCCGCTGCCGCCGAACACGATCGGACGGTGCGTTTCGGGCTCAACGGTTTCCTGATCGCCCGCGATACCGAAGCGGAGGCGCGTGAGACCTTGCGCGAGATCGTCGCCAAGGCCGATCACCAGGCCGTCGAGGGTTTCCGTGGTGCGGTGCAGCAGGCGGGCAGTTCGACCGGCGACAAGCGCGGCATGTGGGCCGACTCGGAATTCGAGGACCTCGTCCAATACAACGACGGCTTCCGATCCAAGCTCATCGGCACCCCGGAACAGATCGCCCGCCGGATCGTCGAATACAAGCGCCGCGGCGTGAACCTGCTCCTGCTTGGCTTCCTGCACTACCACGAGGAAGTCGAATACTTCGGCAAGCACGTCCTGCCGATAGTGCGCGAACTCGAGGCCGAATTGTCCTCGGGCGCAGGAAATCCCGAACCGGTGGGCGTAACCCGATGACCGGGCTCGTCGAACGGCCGGGAACCGCGCACGTGATCGCCGACGCCGATGAGGCGCTGGCGGTCGCGGCCCGGCTCGCGGACCGATTCGCCGCGGGCGCCGCCGACCGCGACGCCCAGCGCACCCTGCCGCGCGCCGAACTGGACGAACTCTCCGCCAGCGGCCTGCTCGCCATCACCGTACCCCGCGAGTTCGGCGGGGCCGAGGTGCCGACACGCACGGTGGTGGAAGTGATCCGGCTGCTCGCCGCGGCCGACCCGAATATCGCGCAGATACCGCACAGTCACCTGGTATACGTGAACGCGTTGCGGCAGAACGGAACACCGGATCTGCAGCGCGAATTGTTCGCGGAAGTGTTGGCGGGTAAGCGATTCGGTAATGCGCAGTCGGAGGCGGGAACCAAACACGTACAAGACTACCGCACCCGCCTGCGCGCGCACGCGGACGGGGGATATGTGCTCGACGGCGTCAAGCACTACTCGACCGGAGCCTTGTTCGCGCACTGGATTCCAGTGCTGGCCAAGGATGATGACGACCGGATCGTGGTCGCCTACGTGCCCGCCGACGCCGCCGGTGTGACGGTCGTCGACGATTGGGACGGTATGGGTCAGCGCACCACCGCCAGCGGCACCGTCCGTCTGGAGAGTGTCCGCGTACCGGCGGATCATGTTGTCCCGCACCATCTCACCTTCACCGGTCCGCAGCTGTACGGTGCGCGAGCCCAGGTCCTGCACGCGGCGATCGACGCCGGCATCGCCCGCGGCGCGCTTGCCGAAGCGACCGAATTCGTCCGCACCCGCAGCCGCCCCTGGTTCGAAGCGGGTGTCGAACACGCACAGGATGACCCGCTGACCATCCAGAAGTTCGGCGAACTGGAGGTCACCGTCCGCGCCGCCGAGGCACTGCTGACGGCGGCTGGTCAAGCCATCGACAATGCGCAGCAAGACCTCACCGACGATACGGCCGCCGCGGCATCCATAGCCGTTGCGGTCGCCAAGTCCGCCGCCGACCGCGCTGCTCTCGACGTCACCAACGCCTTGTTCGAAGTATCGGGCACCCGTTCGGCCCTGGATTCCCTTAACCTGCACCGTCATTGGCGCAATGCCCGCACCCACACCCTGCACGACCCGGTGCGCTGGAAGCTCCAGCACATCGGCCGTTACGTCCTCAACGGCACGCCCCCACCCCGCCATGGCGTGCTCTGAACGAGCACGTACGGGTCAGGCGTCGGCCTTCGCGTTGTCGGAGGTGATGTCGGCGGACAGGGATGCGATGACACCGATGATCTCGTCGACCAGGTGGGTGGTACTCCGGCCGTCGGAGAGCGCTCCGGTCAAATGGCCTGCGACGGAATTGAAGTGGTGCATGGTGATGCCGCGGCCTTGGTGGATTGCCGGGCACATTCTGCCGCAGGTAGTGGGCTCGTCTCGCCAGTCTCATGCATGCGGACAGCGGGCTGTGAGACGTCACCAGACCGCGTATCGGGTCGAGGTCACGTACGCGATGTCACCCGGGAGATGCACTGTCAGCGCCAGTTTCCATTCGCCGGGCAGCGGGATCACCGCGCCGGTGCTGTTCCAGCGGGTCGGGTCGGCCGGGTTACGTTGGAGCGTCACGTTCAAGGCGGCAATACCGGCGTCGTCGGAGGACAGCACCGCTTGCATCGAGGGCACCGAGATCGGCTTCCCGGTGGCGTCCAGGATCTGGAGGGTGATCGTCTCGCGGCCCCGGCGGGTCGTATCGACGTGGATGCGGGCGGAGGTGCCGGGGCCGACCGGCGCGGTGGCCGTCACCGATGGGCCGTATGAGGTGAGGGCGGGCGGCTCGGACACCAGCAGGGTCGTCACTGCCAGAACGCCCACGGCCACCAGGGTTTCGATGCCGACGCTGCGAGCGACGGCGGCGAACCGTTGCGCAGGTGAGCGTTCACCCCGGCCGGCGATCTGGCGTTGCGCCCACCACGCCGAACCCAGCATGACAGCCACCAACGCGAGCTTGATCAACAGCACGACACCGTAATGCGTCGACCACAGCGACGGCACCGGTTGAATCTGCCGCCAGGCCTGATATTCGCCCGTCAATATCAGCAGCCCGACACAGCAGAAGGCGATCTGTGACCAGCGCGCGAGATATCCGATCGGCACCCTGCCCGACAATCGGATCCGCGGCAGCACCACCAGACCCAGCACCGTCAGCCCGCCCAGCCACACCGCCATCGAACCCAGGTGCACGACCGCGGAGGCCGTGGCCACCAATACATTCGGTCCTACCGCTTCGTGCCCTGTCAGCGCGACAGTCACCAGAACGCCTGCGCCGCAAGCCAATATGCCCGCCGAAGAGTTCCAGCGTCGCGTCCATGCCGCAGCCGACAATACGACCAGCAGGGCCGTCCGGATCAACAGCACACGCCCGATATGGCTTGCGACGGAATCCTCGAAGCCATCGAAATGCGCAACACCGGACCAGCCGATATTGTCGGCGCGCGGTCCCATCAGCAGTAATTGCACGAGAGTGCCTGCCAGGCACAATCCCCAGCCCAGTCGGATCAGCACCCGCACCGGCAGACGGCGCCGCGTCCATGGCCACAGGTAGCGCGAGACCAGGGCGACACCGAAACCGAGGACGATTCCGGCATAGACGATGCCCTGCGCCACCGCGGCCGTGTCATCGAGCGATCGCGTGCGAACCGGCGGTCCCGCCACCGCCACATCGGACGGCGCTTCACCGACCCCGAACCGAATCGATCCACTGACGATATGCGTATCCGCCGACACCACACGCCAACTCGCGGAGTAGGTGCCGTTCACCAGTGCGGGCCGCAATACGATGACGATCGTCCTGCCGCCCTCGGCGAGCTGCGTCTCGCCGGTATCGGCGCGAGTGCCGTCGAGTCCGATGACCCGTTCGGCGCCGGGAATCAGCCCTACCGCCTCGTCGAAGGTCAGAGTGACCTGGCGCGGTGCGCGGTCCACGCGTGCTCCGTCGGCCGGAGAACTCGCCACCAGCACCGCATGCGCCGCCGCCGGTGGCGCGAAAAAGACTACGACGCCGAGCATTACGGCGAGCGCGGCCAACGCCCTCGCCGTCCCGCGAACTACATGATTCACCCGATCAGCTGGCGGTGTTCTTGCGTCCGGCCCGCAGCAGCGCGCCGACGGCGAGGATCACCGCGGCGATACCCAGACCGAATCCGGTCCAGCCCGGCCACGCCGGCGTCGACGAGCTGCTCGATGACGCCGCCGCATTGTCGGACACCAGCGCCAGGGTCGGCGCCGGGTGGTCGGGCTCGGTCTTGCCGCCGTCGGAGGAGTATTCGTTCCAGTTCACCGTGGAGCCGTCACTGTAGGTCTGCAGCGTCGGGAAGGAGAGCTGCGGCTTGTCCGGCAGCACACCGGCTTCGAGGTCGAAGGTGTCGAAATACCCAGCCGGAATGGCGGCATTCGGTGCGGTCGCCTTGAAATCGACCTCCGAGATGTACTGGGTCACCTTGGCGCCGTCGTCATCGGTCAGGGGAGTGGCGAGCGGCTTGTTCTTGACGGTGGCCGTCCACCCGGGCTTCGGCTTGGTATCAACGGAGATCAGCGGAGTGTCGGACGGGAAGGTGATGTCGATCTCCGTGGTGGAAGCCGTCGCGGATTCCGACGGCACCCGGAAGGTCAGCAGCCCGTACCCGCCCTGCGTGACGTCGACGCCGGAGACCTTGACGTGCGCGGACGCCGGGCCCGCGAAGAGCACGGCGGCACTGGCGGCCACGCCGGTCGCGATCAACGCCCGGGACAAGCGGCGGAAGCGGTTGTTCATTCGTTCTGACCTTCCAATAGCGGAAATCGCGAGCCGCCCGATGCGGCTCGCACGGCAAGTTCTTCAGAGCAGCAGCAGGAACGCGGCGGCCATCCCCGTCGTCATGAGCGCGGCCACGGCGTCATCGAGCAGCAGCATCCGATCGCCCGCCGCGGTGCTCAGCCGGTCTCGGACAGCGGGGCGCACATGCCACCAGACGCCCAGCCCGAAGACGGTGACAGCCACCAGGATCGAGAACGTGGCGCTCCAGACGGGCACCGGGACACTGTCGGACGCGGTGCCCATCCCCGGCATGTTCATCCCCGACATACCGCCCATGCCGTCCATACCGCCCATGCCGGTCATCGAGGAGTCGGCGGACGCGGTCACCGGGCGGGTCGCCACGGGCGACATCGCCACGTACATCCACACCATCGCAAGCATTTTCACCGCGTCGACCCGCGGATGCTCATGCCGCCCGGCCCGGGGCGTGGTGAACAGCGCGCGATAGACGAAAAACAGTGCCGCCGCGGTGAAGACCGCAATCCCCAAAGTGGTGGGCACCCCCGCGTTCCACGGCCCCAGCATGGCCACCATGGCAGCACACATCACGATGCGCAGCGCCTCCGCGACCTGTTCGCCCCGCTCACGGACCGTGACCAGCCGATATCCATAGAACAACGCCATCACGGAGAACATCACCGCCAGAACGGATCCCGCCACGCCGTTACTCATGGCGCACCATCCTTCACACGCAGAATCCGCGGCACTTCCAGCGTGCTCGCTGGATAGATAGTCGGCTGGTTACGCCGATCGGTTCCCCGCGTGCCGAAGAATTTTCCCGGCGACTATGAACAGAGCATGGAGTTGCGCCAGTTGCAGTACTTCCTCGCCGTGGCGGAGGCGGGGACGTTCACGCGTGCCGCGGAGCGCGTGCATGTGGCCCAGTCCGGGATCAGTGCCCAGATCAAGACCTTGGAAAAGGAGCTGGGCCAGGCGCTGTTCGAGCGCGGGACGCGGGCGGTGCAGCTCACGGCCGCCGGGCGGGCACTGCTACCGCATGCGCGGTCGGCGCTCGAGGCTGTCGAAGCCGGGCGCGCGGCGGTGGCGGCCTTGAGCGGTTTGCTGCAGGGTCATGTGGCGATCGGCAGCATTCCGTTCTCGTCCCGAATCGTGGACCTGCCGCGCATTCTTGCCTCGTTCCACGATCGGCATCCGGGCGTGGACCTGTCGCTGGTCGAGGACTCGGCGGCCGCGCTCGCACAACAGCTGCGGGAGGGGCGCCTCGAAGTCGTGTTCACCAGCCTCACCGAGCAGCCGCTGCCGGGGTTGAGCGCACGGGAGCTGCATCGCGAGACGGTGGTCGCGGCCATGCGGCCGGACGACCCGCTCGCCGGCCGGACCCAGGTGACACTCGCCGAACTGAGCGGCCGGCGCCTCATGGCGCTCGCGGACGGCGCGGCCCTGCGGCACCACTTCGATCGAGCGGTCGCGCAGGCCGGTGCCCAGGTGCGGGTGAGTTTCGAGGCGGGTCATCCGGATGTCCTGGTCACCATGGCCGAACGCGGGCTCGGCATTGCGCTCGTACCGGAGTCGGTGCTCGTACACCATGACCGGATGGTCGGGGTGCGGGTGCCGGAACTACCTGCGGGACGGATCGGGATCGCCTGGCGTGCGGGCGATATCGTCGATCCGGCCGCGCGGGCATTCATCGATCATGCGGTGGCGATGGTCGGTGCGCACGGGGAGTGACCGTGCCGCAGCCCGGTCCCGGCGCGCCACGTCCAGGCCCCGCCAGCGGCGGGCTTGCGGCGCATCCAGATCGAACTGATCGAGTATCCGCACCGCCACATGATCGATGAGGTCGTCGATGGTCTCGGGGGAGTTGTAGAACGCGGGCATCGGCGGGACGATGCGCACACCCATGCGGCTCAAGGCCAGCATGTTCTCCAGATGTATGTCGTTGAGTGGTGTTTCGCGCGGGACCAGCACCAGCTTGCGGCGTTCCTTGAGGACGACGTCCGCGGCCCGGGTGACGAGATTGTCCGCCAGGCCGTGCCGCACCGCCGCCAGCGTGCGCATACTGCACGGCACGATGATCATGCCCTCGGTGCGGAAGGAACCCGACGAGATGGGCGCGCCCTGCTCCGCGAGTTTGTAGGTCACATCCGCCAGTTCGGTGACCTCCCGCACCGACAGCGAGGTCTCCATCTCGATATTCGTTCGCGCCCAGGTACTGAGCACCAAATGCGTTTCCACACCGGGTATTTCGCGCAGCATTTGCAGTACGCGCACCGCGAAGGGCGCACCGGTAGCGCCGGTGACGCCGATGATGATCCGTCGAGCTCCCACACCGATCACCCGCCCGGTCGTTCGAGCCGGCGCTCGAGCTCGGCCAGCAGTGCCGCGGTCCGGTCCCAGGACTCCTGCTCTGCCAGCGCGGCCGATGTCCGGAAAGTCAATGGCGCCATGGCGATTCCGATGTCGTCGCGGGTGTGCGCGGTGACCTCGAAGGCGCAGGCGAGCCATCGGCCGTCCTCGACGGAGGTCGTCACACCCAATTTCACGTGGTGACATACAGTGCCCGCCACGGCGATCAAGCCGGCCCGACCCGAACGCCGCAGGTTCGCACCGGTTCTCGAACTCGAGATGACCGCCAGCAGCCGGGTGCCGTCGGCCGACGGCTCGAGTTCCGAGCGCGACAGCAGCGCGCTGTGCGGAAACCCGTGCTCGTCCACCGTGAGGAACGGAAAAGCCTGCTCCAATGCCTCGGGAACCGGGAATCCTCGCAATAGCCCGGCCAGGTCGCCGGGCAGATGGCTGATTGTCATTGCAGCACAACCTTCCATTTCTCGCGGAGCGCGATGCGGTCGGATTCGGCGAAACGATTGGACTTCGGATAGGAATCCTTCCACGCGAACGGTTTACACGCATCGATGAGCACAATGCCCATGGACAGGTCACCGGCGGCCTTCTTCGTCGGCGACAGCCGCGGATCGATGGCGGTGGTGGGCGTGCGCAGCACCTGAATGGATTCGTGGGGATCGACCCGGGTGAACAGCGCCCACAGCACATGATCGATATCGGTGATGTCGATATCCTCGTCGACCACCACGAAATACCGTTCCATCCCGCCCGAGCGTTTGCGCCCGGCCGCGGCCAGCAGCGCGTGCATGGCGTCACCGGCGCCCGTCTGCTCGATCGAGACGACCATCATCAACTGGCGGGCATAGGCCCACACACCGCGAATATTCTGCACCCCGGAGGCTTCCAGGTGATCCCAGGTGACCGAGGCGGAATACAGCGGCACCGCCTGATCACCGGCGGGCACGGTCGGGATCATCGGGGGCGCGCCGAGAATGATCGGATCGTCGCGGTGCAGGATGCGCTCGACGCGCACCACGGTCTCCTGACCCGAATGGGTGTAGTAGCCGGTCCATTCGCCGAACGGCCCCTCCAGCACCGATTCCTCGGAGAGCGGCAGCAGCACACCCTCGATGACGATCTCGGCGTGCGCGGGAATCGGCAGCTCGCTACCCGGCGCATACAGCACTTCGACGCCTGCCCCGCGGAGTCCGCCGGCGATCTCGTATTCGGAGACGCCCGCGGGTGCGGCGATCGCGGCGGCGGTCGACAGAATGGGATCGCAGCCCACCACCACCGCGATCGGGCACGACTGCCCGCGCTCCCAGTACTTGGTGGCGATGGCGCGCGCATGCCGATTGCCGAGCATCCACAGCGACAATCGATCCCGGCCCTGCACACAGCCGCGATAGGTGCCGACATTCACCCAGCCGGTATCGGGATCCCGCGTGATCACCATGCACGCCGTGCCTATGTAGCGGCCGCCGTCGCCGTCGTGCCAGCGCGGTGTCGGGAACTTCAGCAGATCGACCTGATCACCCTCGAGCACATTCTCCAGCACGGAACCGGTGGAAACCTCGACCGGCGGAATCAGTTTCAGCTGTTTACTCGAATCCTTCCAGGCGCGCACGATATCCATCTTGGTGGTGTTCACCGGAAGCCCGAGCGCCACCGCGCACCGCTCCGCGGTGCCCATGAAATTGGTGAAGACCCGATAGCCCGCCGGATAGCCGGGAATATTATCGAAAAGCAGGGCGGGGCCTTCCTTTTCGGCGACCAGCTCGGTGATCCCGCCGATTTCCAGATCCCAGTCGGCGCCGTCGACAATGCGAACCTCGTCGTTGCCGAGGCGTTCGGTGAGATTGTCGATGTAATGCCGTAGATCGCGAAAGGGTGCCATGACAAAGACTCTGCGCCGGTCGATAATTCATGTCCAATACACATATCTGCTGGTAGCCATCCGATCTGCGGATGGCGCGACATATCCGGCACCGGGTCGCTAGAGTGAGCCGGTTCGATCGAGTACCGGGGAGAAGCGCACTCATGGCCTTTCGGCGTCGCCGACCGCTGTCACAGTCCGAAGCACTTGCCGCGCTGACGCTTTCCGGTGTCTTATCCCTCGGTGTGGCGCTGGTGCCCGCGGTTCCCGCGTCGGCCGGCCCTGCTCCGTGGGCGCCTGCGCCGGTGAACAGTTGCGGGGAAATCGGATTCGATCCGCTGGCCAGGCAACCGAACCCCGATGCCACGCAACAGCCCCCGAATCCGGTGATCACCGTCCCGGTCCCGGTCCCGCAGATCGTGCCCGTCCCGGTGCCCGGGCCCAGGCCCGACAACACCCGCATCGACTCGGTCGCGCTGCCCTCGGATCCGTGCGCCAACCCGTGCCCCGACATCCGCAGCGACCCCGCGACCTCGCCTAACACTGTGCCCGGCGCTGTCGGACTGGCCCTACCGCAGGTGCAGATACAGCCGCAGCCCGAACCGATCCCGGTTCCGGTGCCCGGCGGTGACGGCCCCGACCCGCAGCCGATGCCGAGCCCGGATCCCCAGCCGCCCGCGCCCGCACCGGCGGCCGCGCCCATCCCGGCGCGCCAGGTGGATTCGGTCGAACTGGTGAATCAGGTGACCGGCCACGGTTCGCCCAACCGCACCGATATGCGCTGGTCGGTGGACGGCGCCGACCTCGGATTGATGTGGGAGACCCATCCCGGGCAGGTGGCCGTCGTTTTCGGTGACACCTTCGGCAAGGGCTGGGCGCCCGGCGGCGCCGGCACCGACCAAAGCGACTGGCGCAGCAACGTCATCGGCTACAGCAGCAACCGTGACCTGTCCAAGGGCCTGCTGCTCGACGACTTCGTGCAGAACAGCCGCTGCCACGCCGCCGAGATCCTCGACAGCCGCAAGATCAAGAACTTCGAGACCACCACCATCCCGACCTCGGGTTTCGCGGTAGGGGACCGGCAGTACCTGAGCTACATGTCGGTGGCGCGGTGGAGCCTGATTCCGGGCATGTGGTGGACCAACCTCGGCGGTATCGCCTGGTCCGACGACAACGGCCGCACCTGGACCAAATCCGAATGGACCAAGTGGGACAACCTGTTCGGCATCGGCCGCTTCCAGGTGGCGACCATGGTCCCGCACGGCGACTACGTCTACATGTTCGGCACCCCCAACGGCCGCCTGGGCGTGATCGGCCTGGCCCGGGTCCCCAAGGACCAGGTCCTCAACAAGACGGCCTACCAATACTGGATCGACGGCACCTGGACCCCCGCCGACGGCGCCAACGAACTACAAGCCACCCCTTTGATGTTCGGCACCGCCAGCGAAACCTCGGTCCGCTACGACCAGGACTCGGGCCAATGGCAGATGGTCTACCTGGACGTGGTGCGCCAGCAAATCGTCATGCGCACCGCCGCCGAACCCCAAGGTGCCTGGACCGACCCGGTGCCGCTAGTGAGCACCCAGGACTACCCCACCGCCTACGGCGGCTTCATCCACCCCTGGTCGACCGGCAAGGACCTCTACTTCACCATGTCGGCCTGGAACAGCTATAACGTCTACCTCATGCACGCAACCCTGAAGTGACACAACCGGATCGGATCCCCACCGTCGCCCGGTGCGGGTCAGAGTGCGCCGAGGTCGGCGGAGAGCCACTGTTCCGGGCGCATGAAGATCGCGATCTGCTCGCCGTGCGAATCGGTGGATTGCAGGTAGGCGTCCACCTTTTCGGCCGGTAGGTAGCGGGATGCCATTTCGTGCAGCATGGCGTCCTTCATGGGTTCGGTACGGAGGATCGGGCCCTCCACGGTCACATAGCGGACGGTCGGGGTCAGGACCTGCGTCATGATGCTGAAGCGGCCGGCGGCTTCGAGCAGGCGCGCCTTCTTGGAATGGGCTCCGGTGATCAGCCAGAGTTCGGCTCCGGGCGAATACTGGTACCAGATCGGCACATTGAGCGGGGCTCGGTCCGGGCCCGAGGCCACGGCGAGCGCACCGATGTGCGGCTGGGCGAGAAACTCCTGTCGTTCTTGCAACGTCAGCGCCATGGGTTCCACCGTACGCGGAGGGTATGACGCTCGGCCGGGGGCGCCACGCGCGTGGCGTGATCACGGCATAGCATCGCTGCCATGCGTTACATCATCATCGGGGCGGGCGCGGTCGGCGGCGCGGTCGGCGGCCTGCTGGCCCGGAGTGGCAATGACGTGGTGCTGGTCGCGCGTGGCGCGCACCTCGCGGCGCTGCGCGAGACCGGGCTGCGGCTCATCACCCCCACCGGGACCGAGACCTTGCAGGTGCCCGCCGTCGCCGGGCCCGCCGAACTCGGTGAACTGCGCGCCGACGACCTGCTGGTGCTCGCCGTCAAGTCGCAGGACACGCTGGCGGCCCTGGCCCAATGGGGGAACGCACCGGTGGCCGGCGGCGGTATCGCCGCGGATCGGCTCGCGCTGGTGTGCGCGCAGAACGGCGTCGAGAACGAGCGGGTCGCCCAGCGGGTCTTCCGCACCGTGTACGGAATGTGCGTCTGGCTGCCCGCAACCCACGTGGAGCCCGGAATCGTGGTGTCGCACACCGCCCCGCTCAGCGGCATGCTGACGCTGGGCCGCTACCCGCACGGCAGCGACTCCACGGTACGAGAATTCGGAAAGCACCTGTCGGACAGCAATTTCGACGCCCCGGTGGTCGACGATGTGATGCGCTGGAAGTACGGGAAGCTCCTCAACAATCTGGGCAACGCGTTGATGGCCGTGCTCGACACCACTACCGAGTCGGCGGCCGACCTGTGGCAGGCGTGTCGAGCCGAGGGCGAGGCGGTGCTGGACAAGGCGGGCATTGCCTACAACACCGAAGACGAACGCGCTGCGATACAAGGCGATCGGATGACGGTGCAGCCCATCGAGGGTGTGTCCCGGATCGGCGGATCGACCTGGCAGAGCCTGGCCCGCGAAACAGGTTCGGTCGAGGCCGACTACCTCAATGGCGAGATCGCACTGCTGGGCCGGCTGCACGGGGTGCCGACGCCGGTCAACGACCTGCTGCAGCGTCTGGTCAACGAATACGCCCGTGAGCGGCGGCGGCCGAGCGATCTGGCGCCCAGCCGGCTGCGCGCGATGCTCGGCTGACCGAGGGCTGTAAATACCTCGGGCTCTTCGGTTTTCGGGCGAGTGGCGGCGGGAACGGATTCCCGCCGCCACGAGCGGTCAGCCGGCGGCGCCGAACCACCTGGGCAAGTGATCGAGCAGGTCCTGCTGATCCTCGCCGACCCACGCCACGTGCCCGTCCGGCCGCAGCAGCACGGTGGGCACCTCCAATTCCTCACTGATATCGACAACATGGTCGATGCGGTCGGCCCAGCCCGCCACCGAGAGCCGCCCGGTCTGATCGAGGAGCAGCCCGCGGCCCTCGTGCATCAGGTCGTAGAGGCGGCCGCGCTTCAGCGCCACGTCCCGCAGCCGGCGGCCGAGCAGTGCGTGGCCCGCCCCGAAGTCGTAGCGGACATCCGTCCCCATGATCATCTCGGTCAGGAAGCGGTTCACATCGTCGAATTCGATCATTTCCGTCAGGAGATGACGCACGGCCTGCGCGCCCGGCTCGAGGGACATCAGCTCCATCTGCGCACGGGTGTTGATCAGGACGCGAGCGGCCACCGGATACCGCTCGGTGTGATAGGTGTCCAGCAGGTTCTGCGGCGCCCACCCACTGATCTCGGCGGCCAGCTTCCAGGCGAGGTTGACCGCGTCCTGGAAGCCGAGGTTCAGCCCCTGCCCGCCGGTCGGCGGATGAATGTGCGCCGAGTCGCCCGCCAGGAAGACCCGGCCGCTGCGGTACTGCTCGGCCTGCCGGGTGGCATCGCCGAAGCGCGACAGCCAGCGCGGCGAATGCACACCGAAATCGGTCCCGGCGACCGCCAGCAGCTGCTGCTTCAGCTCGTCCAGCGTGGGCGGGACGGTGCGGTCCTCGGCCACCCCGGCGGCGGGGACGCCGAGCCGGTACACCCCGTCGCCGAGAGGTACCGCGCCGAAACGCAATTGGGTCTTGCGGACCTCGGCGACCACGGCATTCAGCGTCTCCGGCGACGCGGTCGACTCCACCTCGCCCAGCAGCGTGTCGGTCCGGCTCGGCTCGCCGGGGAAGCCGATGTCGAGCAGCTTGCGGACCGTGCTGCGGCCGCCGTCGCAGCCGACCAGGTAGCGCGCCCGCAATTGCGTGCCATCGGTCAATTCGACGGTCACCCCGGTGTCGTCCTGACTCACCCCGGCCAGCTCGCAGCTACGCCGGAACTCGACGCCGAGTTCGGTGGCGTGCTCGGTCAGCAGCCGCTCGATGACGGTCTGCGGAATGCCGAGGGTGTACGGATGCGCGGTATCGAGCCGTTCGGGCGCGGTCTTGGGGATACCGGCGAAGTAGCCACCGGCCGGATGTTTCGTGCCGTGTGCGAGGAATCGATTCAGCAGGCCGCGCTGATCCATCAGTTCGATACTGCGCGCATGCAACCCCAGACCGCGCACCACTTTGGTCGGCTCCGCGTCCCGTTCCACCACGAGGGGTCGCACGCCGTGCAGCCGCAACTCGCTGGCGAGCATCACTCCGGTCGGTCCGGCACCGGCCACGATCACGTCGATCATGCAGACTCCATTCAACGAGGTTTGCGCTTCGGCGGGAGATTCTGCAGCACCACCCGGGCCTTGCCGCAAGGCCCCCGGTGCGATATACGTTGAAAGGGGCGGAAGTGAATCCGCCCCTTTTCTTGCCGAGATCCGTCGGTGGACTCCGATTCCGCTACCGTTCGGCAGCCGTGCGGAGGTCACTCAGCCAGGCTTCGAGCCCGGCGCCCAGGAACTGTGTCGAGGTGGGCACGTCCGATTCGACCTGTGCGCCACTCCAATTCTCCTCGGTGCGCACCAGGACGCCGCCCGGGACCGGGATGAAGTTCCAGACGTGGGTGCCACCCTCGATGTTCAGCCCGTCACCGACCGCGGGTCCGGTCCAGCGGACGCAGCTCCGGTCCTGCATCTGCTGAACGGTCGACGTGATGGTCAGCGTGGTCGCGGGGGTCTGGTCGGTGGCCGGGACGGGCATGGTCCACCGGAACTGCGAACCGGGCTGCAGCGGACCGGAATCCAGGCGGTGCACGCTGGTGACGGGCGGCTGCCAGGACGGCCAGGCCTCCACATCGGTGTGCAGATTCCAGATCTTCTCCAGCGGCGCCTTGATCAGCGTCTCGGTCCGGTAGTGGATGGGCGCGTTGGGGTCGATGCCCATTCCGCCGCAGGTCAGCGGTGCCACGTCCGCGCTGGAGCTGTCGGCGTGGGCCGGTGCGGTGGTGGCGCCCAGGATTCCGGCGGTGACGGCGAGTCCGATGAGGGTGGCGCGAGTGTTGATCATTGCCCTGCTCCTAGCTAGTTAGCGCTTCTTGCGTTAGTTAGAAGGTATAACGCTTTGCCGCGATAGGCAAGTGCAAAAGTGATAACCTCTAACTGGAAGCGGCGGGACGTCCGCCGGGAAGGAGCAGTCCATGCCGGAAACCGGTGCGACGAGCCCGCGCGAGCGCTATCGAGTGCAGATGCGAGCGGAGATCAAACAGTGCGCCTGGGAGCAGATAGCGACCGCGGGCGCATCCGCCCTGTCGCTGAACGCGATCGCCAAACAGGTGGGCATGAGCGGCCCGGCGTTGTATCGGTACTACGCCAGCCGCGACGAGCTGATCACCGACCTCATCCGCGAGGCATACCGCAGCCTGGCCGACGCCATCCGCGCGGCCCGGGACTCCGGTACCGGCATCGCGGGACTGGCGCACGCGCTACGGGAGTGGGCCTTGGCCGACCCGCAGCGATACTTCCTCGTCTACGGCACCCCGGTACCCGGCTACCGAGCCCCCGGCGACACCACGGAGATCTCCAACGAGATCATGACCATGCTGATCGAGGCCTTCGCCGAGCATCCCGCGGACCTGCCGCAGACCCCGTTCGACGCGCATCTCGAACAGCACCGCCGATGGGCCGCAGCCCATTCCGTCCCGGCCACCGTCCTGCACCGCGCGGTGTCCTTCTGGACCCGGCTGCACGGCGTCCTCTCCCTCGAACTCGCCGGCCATTTCACCGGAATGGAGTTCGACCCCGCCCTGCTCTTCACCGAAGAGCTGAATACTCTTGTGCCGCCCCGCCGTTGACCGCGGTATCGGCTGCTTGTCGGCGGCCGAAACAGGCCGGGTTACCACCCGCCCGCGAAGAAGCCGGCCAGGGCGGGAGCGCCGGGGGAGTCGGCGAGCTGCTCGTTGATCTGAGTGACAGTTCGCGCCAGTCCTGCATCGGCGGTACGCATCGGGAGCATGGACAGCAGTGAGGAGAAGGGTGCGAACGTGCCCTGAATATTGGCTATCACCAGCAGCAGTGAGAACAGCGCGAGGAGCGTGGTCACCGCGCCCGTCGAGGCGAGAGTGGATCGTCTTGCGGCGCTGAGATTTCCGGAGCGCAGGAACGCCTTCCACAGCAGGATGCACAGCGTGACGAGCACAGCGAACAGGACGACCGCGATCACCGCCTTGGCGAGATGGAATCGCATCCAGTAGTCGACGGTCTGATCCAAGGCCGGTGTGTAATCACGCTGACCGGCCGCCCAATAGTCGACGAAGGCTTTGGTGAAGGCATCGCGCAACGCGGACTCGCTGGCATAGCCGGTCGATCCGATCGAGGCCAGCAAGGGTGGCGCGAGGAATACCGCGATACCCAGCATGACCGCGAGGGCCGTCAGCAGGCCGAGCGTGCGGGCGGGCAGAGTCGAGGGGCGCGAGGAAACCGCGGTGGAGGACAAGGGTGTTCCCTTTCGTCCGATGTCAGGGCGAAAGCACCTGCCGGTCTCCGCTATCGAGCGATCACCGACCCGGTGCTATCCCCGAGATTAGTGCGACCGACCACGCGGTGATACCGCTGTCATCGCCGAAAGGGGTAGGCGAGCCGTCGATGGTGCTCGAACCCTCGGTGTGTGCCTGACCTCGGAGGCTCAGTTCACACTGGTCGAACGTTGGTGCGCGATACTGGGATTGAACCAGTGACCTCTTCCGTGTCAGGGAAGCGCTCTCCCGCTGAGCTAATCGCGCGAGATTTCCCCCGCAGAGCGGATGACGGGATTCGAACCCGCGACCCTCACCTTGGCAAGGTGATGCGCTACCAGCTGCGCTACATCCGCATTTCGCTCGCCGTGGCTCCGGAGCCGATCGGCTTGCGGGACAGAACTTTAGCGTACACCCGGGGACGAAATGCAAATCGCCTGGAAATCGGGGGTTTTCACGGGTTCCGGAGCCGCGTCAGGACTCGCACAAGGGCATCGAGGCCTGCACCAGTGCCGCTTGATGCAGGGGATCGTGTTCGCGCGAGCCGGCGGCGAGGACGCTGCTCGCGAGCTGCGCGGTGCAGTCCGGAGCGGCCAATTCGGTTCGCTGGGCCGCCATTTCATCGATGATCTGGAAATTGACGCGGTCGATCACCGGGCGAATACCTGTGAGATCGGTAACCGGCGCAGGCGCGTTCTGCAGCCCGGAACGCCACACCGTCACCAGTCCGCGCTGCACGGTTTTATTGGCTTCGATCTGCCCCTGGAATACCTGCCGCACCCGATCGGCCGGCAGGTCGTGTTGCGCGCCCAACTGCGTCATGGCGTCATAGATCGCGGCCTCGCGGGCGGGATCGTCGATGGTGGGCTGCGAACCGTTCTGCTGCGCGGCGGCCCATTTGACCTCCGCGACGGTGTCGGCGGTATCGAGTCGTTCGGCCAGCAGTCCGACCAGGCGATCCAATGAGCCCGGCTGCTGGGCGGCCGCCGTATGCGCGGTGCCCAACTGCCCGGCCAGCATCATGATCGAAGAAACCGCAGCTACGGCCAGACCCTTCATCTTTCACCCGTCCTCATTGTCGAAACCGCACCCGTGCGAGCCCTTCCGGACCGGCCGGTGACAACCGTCGCGTCCTGGCTGCGCTGCCCACTCTGCCATTGACCGGACTCGACCCCAAGCTGCGGGACCGCTATCTCTCGGACGACCCCGTCGTCTGGAGCGGGGGATCGGCCAGGGTATCGATAGCGCGGGTGAGTTCGTCGAGCGCGGGCATGGCCGCGCTCAGCAGATGCTGCCAGCCCGGGTGCAGCCCGGACAGCGCGGTGCGCAGGATATCGGTGTTGGTGGCCTGCCAGGACTGCACCGCATCCTGTCCTGCGGCGGTGAGGGTCAGCGTGACCGCGCGCTTGTCGTCGCCGGGTGCTCGGGTGATCATGCCCTGCGATTGCAGCCCGTTGACCAGTGTGGTCACCGAATTCGGCGCCAGATGCAGCAACCGTGCGAGCTGCCCGGGCCGGATGCCGGGATGCTCGGAGACGCAGGACAGCAACTCCAGCTGTGCGACCGAGAGCGTATTGGCCGGATCGGCGGCGCGGGCGGCGCGGCGCATGGCCCGGCGCAGGCAGGCGATGACCTCGGCCAGCGCGCTCTCGTCGGGCCGGCCGGTCCAGGCGGGCGACGGCTCTATCGCGGATGCGGTCATCGACTGCTCCTCGTTGTCGGATGATCCTTCGGATCCTCTCCTACTGTGTACAACCGTAGTCGCGGCGGCCAGCACCGCGAAGGCGAGCAGCCCGGCCAGCGCGATTCGCGGTGCGGCACTGGAATTTCCGGTGTGCCCGCCCAGATGCAGGGCCAGCGTGACGACGGCGACGCCACCCGCGGTGCCGAGCCCGCGGCTCATGTTCACCAGTCCGCCGCTGGTCCCGGATCGGCCCGGCGGGATGGCGCTCATGATGCCGGTGTTGTTGCTCGGGATGAACAGTCCCAGCCCGAGTCCGAGGACGCCCAGGCAGATGAACGCCCACCAGGCCGTCGACGGCGAGATCACCAGCCCGGCCAGCGCCAGCACCGCGGCCGCCGCCCCGAGTCGTTCGCGGAAGCGAGTGTCCCACTCCCGCGGCAGTATTCGCGCCCCGGCAATGGCCGCCACCGCGAACCCGACAGGCAACGCGGTGAGCACCACACCGCTGCCGGTGACATCGGCACCGTGCAACTGCGGGAACAGAGCGAGCGGCCCGAACAGCACCAGATACGCCGCGAAGGCCCCGACCAGGCCGACCGATACCGCCGGCGGCCGCAGCAACGCCGGATCGATCAATGGTTCGGCCGCCCGGCGCGCCCACCGGACCGAGCCCGCGATACACGACAGCGACACCGCCGCCAGCACCCACAGCGCCCAGGCCGGGATCCGCAGTCCCGAGATCGCGGAGACGACCAGCAGGGTGCCGGTGGTGCCGCCGATGAGGAGAAGCAGTCCGCGCCAATCGAACTGCCGCAAGGCCGCGCGCTGCCGCGTGCGCGGTAGCAGGTAGCGGCCCGCGATCAAGGCCAGGATTCCGACCGGGATGTTCACACCGAACACCCACCGCCACCCCGCCGATTCCACCAGCGCCCCGCCGAGCGCGGGCCCGAGCGCCAATCCCAGCGCCTGCGCCCCGGCCTGAATCCCCAGTGCGGCGCGCATGCGCTGCGGCGGCACACTGGTCACCACCAAGGCGACGCTATTGGCCTGCAACATGGCCGCCCCGACCGCCTGCACCACCCGGAACCCGATGAGCCACCCCAATCCGGGCGCCAGCGCGCAGGCCGCGGACGCCAGGGTGAACACCACGAACCCCTGCATATAAACGAACTTCCGGCCGATCGCATCGGCCACACGGCCGGCGGTGACGACCAGACCCACCAGCGTCAGCAGATACGCCAGCGACACCCATTGCACACCCGCCAGCGGCGCACCGAACTCGTGCTGCACCGCCGGGAAGGTCAGCGTCACGATACTGGCGTCGAGCTGACCCATGAATGCGCCGAGGCACACGGTCGCTACCGCGAACCAGCCTGCGGCGGGGTGCTCCCGCACGGTACGCGGTCGCGCTGACTCCACAAACACGCTGAAACCTCCGAACCCTCTCTCTGCTTCATTCTAAAACAGAACATCTTCAGGAGAATGTGGAGGTCTCTCGCAACAGAATCAGCTGTTCATTCATTCTCAGACAGAAGTTCATTGAAGAGACTCCGGCCGGTGCACAGTCTCGGCCGCGCGACCCCGGACACAGCAAAAGCCCGGCGCACACCATGGGCATGCGCCGGGCTTCCGGCTTGTGAAGTGCCTGTCGGTTCGGCCGCCTCATCGGCCGGTGTGTCCGGTCAGCCGAGGGGCAATCAGCTGAGTGGCGCGGTCACCCGAACGGGTACTGCCCGGCGCCGCCACCCAGGCCGCCGCCACCGAACCCGCCGCCGAGACCGATGACATCGCTGATCAGCGACACCAGGCTCTCCCCGATCCCCAGTACGTCGTAGCCGATCATGCCGAAACTGTCTGCGAGAGTTTGCATCACTGGCTCCCTGTCGAATCGATTCGATGAGGTGAAGCAGGCGAGCGCAAAACAGATGATCGTTCGCAAGATAACCCCGCCGATGCGACCGCGAACCGGGCATTGCGAACCTCACAGCAGACTCCCAGCGATCGCTCACAGGTATCGATCGGCAACCTTGGCGAATTCATCCAGGGCACGCAGGGTTTCGGATTCCGGCAGGGTCGGCAGGCCGAACGTAGCCCGCTGCACACCGGCCTCGGCATAGGCATCCAGCAGCGCGGGATCGGGTGCGACATGCGTCGCCGTGACCGGCAGATCGTGTCCGCCGAGCTGGGCCAGCTGCGCCGGAATCTCCGCGGGATCACTCACCGCGGCCGGGATCCAGCCGACCCCGTGCCGGATCGCCCGCTGGGCCGCCGCCTCACCACCGCCGATGAGGATCGGCGGATGCGGCCGCTGCACGGGCTTCGGCCAGGAGTACATGGCATCGAAATCGATGAACTTGCCGTGGTATTCGGCCAGGTCCTCGGTCCAGATCGCGCGCAGCGCCGCCAGCTGCTCATCCAGCAGGGCGCCCCGAGTACGCGGATCCGTGCCGTGATCGGACATCTCCGCACGATTCCAGCCCACGCCGACACCGAACACGAAGCGACCGCCCGAGACCAGATCGAGGGTGGCGACCTCCTTGGCCGTATGGATCACATCGCGCTGGATCAGCAAGGTCACCGCCGTGCCGAGAATCAGCCGTTCGGTGACCGCCGCGACCGCACCCAGCACGACGAACGGATCGACCACCCGGAGATACTTCCGATCCAATTCACCACCCGAAGGGGAGATCGCCGACCGGGCGGGGATATGCGAATGCTCGGCCAGCAGCAGCGACTCGAACCCCCGTTCCTCCAGCGCCACACCGAGTTTCGGACCACTGATGCCTTCGTCGGTGACGAAGGTGGAGATGCCGATATCCATCTGTACACGAACGGCTGCCGACCTCCCGATATTCCTTACCGCACGCCACGCGCCTGAAGATCGGCTGACGAAATCGCCGGGATCGTCGCAATCCGGCAGCGGCGACGGTTGAATGCGAGGGCTGGGCAGGTGGACTACGGGGAGGTGTTGGCCGGCAATGGGTTTGCGTGCGAGCGGTGCTCTACGTGCGGGCGCGGCGATCGCGGCGGCGGTGATACTCAGCGCGGGCGCATGCGAGTCGTCGCACGGGCATACCCCGGGACCGAAGCCGGTATCGGCGACCTCCTCGGTCGTGGCGGGGCCGAAGACTACGAAGACAACGAACACAGTGCTGCCAATGCCGAAATGGCTGGTCTCGGCCGGCGCCTTGAAACTGCTCGCGGATGCCGGCATGTCGCAGGCCGAGCTCTCGGCGGATTTCGATACGCCATCCACCTATCTGGTGGCGGGCACACAAGGCTCCGATGATTATTCCAATGCTGTTCGCACACAGACCTTCACGAGTGTCGATGCGCTGCGGTCCGCCGTAGAGCGCGGCCTGGACCCCGCGACTCAGGCCGTGCTCTACGACAACGAGGCATGGCCGCTCACACCCACCGCCGAGCAGCAGGATCCGGCGGCCGCCGAAACCCGCGCGGCCGCCGTCGCCCATGCGCATCACCTGCTGCTCATCGCCACTCCGGCCACCGATTTGACCCGCATCCTGGCTCCCGGCGAAAACAGTTACGACGCCTACCTGCGCCTCGGCATCTCCGCCGCGGCAGCGAAAGCGGCCGATGTCATCGACATTCAAGCCCAGGGCAGTGAAGCGGACACTTCCCGATACGCCGATTTCGTGAAGCAGGCAGCGGCCGCGGCCCGCACTGCGAACCCGAAAGTGGTGGTGCTGGCCGGAATCAGCACCAATCCCAGCGGCCAATCCGTCACGGCCGATCAGGTCGGCGCCGCAATCGACGCCACCCGATCGTTCGTGGACGGTTACTGGCTCAATGTTCCGCAGGCAGGAAATGCCTGCCCACGCTGCGGCACGGCACAACCACAAGTAGCCGTGGGCCTGCTACGCAACATGAATTCGCATTGATGGCACTCGTCCGCAGTGCTTACCCGGGCGGGAGCGGCGGCAGGGTATCGTCATCATTCGGGTCGAGGCGCTGATTCTCGCGAATCTGGCAAGCCCAGGCGGGCATGGCCAATGAGCATTTCTGCATCACATCCGGCTCGGTGGCATTGACGACGCTACTGGTGGCGAGAGCGGCACCGATTCCGCCACCGGCCACCGCGCCCATCAGGCAGCCGAAAGGAATCGAAAGCACCTCGGCCGGCGGTATGGGCAACCCCATCAGGCCGCCGACCAGGCATCCGGGTACCGCGCCGATCGCCGCACCGGCCAGGCCGGCGCCAATGGATGCGCTCTGTGCCTGCGCATTCTGTGCCGCGACCGCATTGTTGTAGTCGTCATTCGCATCCACCGGTTGCAGCGGCGGGGTAGTGGTGACAGGGGCCGGAGCCGGTCCGGGCGCCGCCGCACTGGCCACCCCCGCCGAAACTCCGACCAGCGTGGCGACGGATAACAACAGTATTCCGCCGCGAGTCGCAATCGACATGGCGACCTCCCAATGTAGAACTCGAAAAACGTTTCCGCGCAAGCAAACCCCGATCGGCTGTGAGTTCCGTCAGACCGATCTGGCAAACGACTGCCAACGCTGTGGTGAAACTGTGAGCGCTACACGAAACGAATCGGCTTCCGCCGCAACGCAGTCAGGAATCCTTCGGTGCGAGCTGGTTGCTGCACGCTCGCCACGCCTGCGGCGAGAGATGCCGTCTGGTGCGTTCGAACAGTCGATACAGCGCCGGTCCGTGTTCGGCGGCGAGTTCGGCATTGTGGGCCATGACATCGAGTTCGTTCGCGGCGGTGATTTCCATGAAGGCGTGCACAGCGCTGCCGTCGGGTTCATGGTCGCGGCCGGTGAATCGGTCGGTGAACACGACGGGCGTCGCACCGAGTCGTGGATAGACCGCGGATCGGTCACAGCTGCAGTAGAAATAGACCAGGGATTCGGCGCGCTCACCGATGAGCGCGACCACGATGTCGCGCCCGGAGAGTTCGAGCAATGGCCGGTTGAAGCCGTCGGTGCCGTACATGGCATGGCAGAGTCCGGCATATCGAATGTCCTCGTCGGCATTCCATGCGGCGAGCAGATCGGCGACTCTGTTCAGATGAGCGAGCAAGGTGCCGCCGGGATGCGCGATCCGATCGGCGCCGCGGCTGCGCAGGAACTCTTCGATGTTCTTCCGTTCGACAAGCATGGTCGGCGCCTTCCTCTCGGAGTGCGGGTCGGCACCCGTCCCGGCTTCCGCGCGAGGTCCGGACCAGGCGAAAAGCCGGGCCGGGTTGCCGCCCATTGGGCCCATATCGATCATCGACGCCGGCCGGTGCGCGGTCAATTCTCGGAATAACTTGGCAATCCCCAAGACTCGGCTTGGATGCGGCGCGAACTACGGTGACAGTCGTGCGCATGACCTTCGACGACCTGCGAGTATTCCTGGCGGTCTGCCAGGCGGGAAACCTCAGCGCCGTCGCCCGCGACCTGTCCTGTACCCAGCCCGCCGTCAGCCAGCACGTGAAACGACTCGAACAGGCCACCGGCGTCCGCCTGCTCGAACGCCGGCCCGACGGGGTGACACCCACACCGGAAGGACTACTGCTGTACGCCGCGGCCAGCGACGGCATCGCCGGACTCGACCTCGCCCTGCGCCGGCTCGGCGAATTCGCCCGCGGCGAGGCCGGTTCCGTACGCCTGCACACCGGAGCGACCACCATCCGGCATTTCATGTCCGAGGCGATCATCGAATTCCGCGGGCGGTTTCCCCGGGCGTCGCTCGATTTCCGGACGACCGTATCCAGTCGCCAGAGCTTCGACGCCGTGCTGGAAGGTAGCGTCGATCTCGCCTGGGTGACCATCAACGGCACGGTGCCGGGCGTCGAGCTACGACCTGTCGTGGAGCTGCCGTGGGTACTGGCAGTCCGCGACGACGACCCCATAGTGCGCCGGGCTGCCATCGGCCCCGAGGATCTCACTGTCATCAGGCATATCCGCCTGCCCGAGCACTCCGCGTCCCGCCGTCATCTCGATACCGCGCTTACCCGGCTCGGAATCCACCTGACGTCGGAAACCGGTGTGACGGACTGGAATACCGCAGTGCTGCTCGCCGAACTCGGTACCGGCCACGCCGTGGTGCCCGCGCTCCCGTACAAATCGGCGGCAGCCGGCAGCAGACTCCGCTACCTGGCCCTGCCGTTCATACCGCCGCTGCCGGTCGGCTGGGCGGTCCGGCGCTGGGACGCGCTCACCCCGCTGGCTCGCGCCTTCGCGGACCTCGTCGAGCGGCAATGCCGGACCTGCCTCGACGAGGAACCGCCGCTGCCGAGTGAAAGGCCCTGCGGCGGTTAGAAAGGCTCGCCGGCGGTGGTGACCTCGAAAGCGTTGAGGAAGTTGCAGACCAGCTGATAGAAGCCGACGGTCAATACGAGGTCGGCCAGCTGGGTGACGGTGAGGAATTCCAGTGCTCTCTTGCGGTCGGCGTCGTCGAGGGTGTGGGCGATCAGCAGCCGGTCGGTCAGGGTGAGAATCGCCGCCTCCTCGGTGCCGAGTCCGGCGCTGGTGCCTGTGGCCGCCGCCGCGATGGCAGTCTCGCCGAGACCTACTGCGCGAGCGAATCTTTCATGATGATGAATCTCGTAGGGTGCGGCATAGATGTGGCCGACACGCAGGATCGCCAGTTCTCGCAGTGCCATGGGCAGCGAGTTGGCCTGCAGCATGGCGTCGGCCATCGACAGGAAGCTCGGCGCCAGTCCGGGGGAGTGCGCCACCATCCGGTAGACGTTGGCGCTGTGGGTGGACAGCGCCTCCTGGAGTGCGCTCGGCAGGGTCCGGGTATCCGGGAAATCCACGGTGAAATCCTTTGTGAGAGAGAGCTTCAGAGCTTGTCGATCTCGCCGCGGATGGGTTCGCTGCCATCCCACTCGGCGGCAACCTGCCGGATGTAATCGAAGAACTGCCCCTTGGGGCCGCTGGTATCGGAGATCTCGATGATGTGCCCGAAGGTCTGCTCGGTGTCGAGGTAGGCGAAGCGGCCTTTCTCGCCACCGATCGAGCCCTCGTGCCCGACGGTGTATCCCAGCTCCAGCGCCTTGTCGTAGAGGCCTTGAAAATCGTCGGTCCAGTACGCGATGTGCTGCAGGCCTTCCCGGCCGGAGTCGAGGAACTCCTTGTACAGCGACGGCGCATCATTGCGCGGCTGGATCAGCTCGATCTGCAGATCCCCCGAATTCGCCAGCGCCACACTCATTTTCATCGGTGACGGGGCGCCCCGATAGATGAAGTTGTCGGTCTGCACATCGTGGACGTAGAACCACGGCCCGACGCCCTGATCGAGCCAGCGCTGCATCTCGGTCCGGATATCGCGGACGACATAACCGAGCTGGGTGATTCTGCCGAAGATCCGGCTCATGGGTACTGCCTTTCGTACTTCTCAATGGGATCGGAAATCCGTTGCGGGGCACAGTCGTGCGAAGAGCATCAGCTCGAGTTCGCGACGGCCGGCCTCGAGATCGAGTTCGGGGTCGAGCATCGATTGCAGTGTGATGCCGCGCAGCGCGCCGATCGCCGTCACGGCCAGGGCCCGCGCATCGACTTCGGCGGCGAACTCGCCGGTCGCCTGCCCGTCCACGATGCGCTGAGTGAACTCCGCCCGGAACTCGCGGTCGGCGGCCAGCACGATGGCGCGGCGCTCCGAGGGCGTCGCCACCGCATCCGCCCACAGCACCAGCCGGGCCCGATTGATCGGCGGCAGATCCGCGATGACCGTGAAATACAGATCGAGAAACCCGCGCAACGCCTCGACCGCCGACCCGGACGCGGTCTTACCGAGGATCTCCGTGCGGAACTGCTCGGACACGGTACCGACGAGCCGCTCCATCATCGCGCCCTTCGACCCGAAGTGATGCGTGACCAGCCCACGGCTGTACCCGGCACGCTCCCCGATGACGGCCAGGGTCACCTGCGAGGGACCGAGCTCGGCCACCGCCTCGGCCGCCGCCTCCAGCAGCCGCCGCTCCGCTTCGCCGCGGCGCTCCTCCTGCGAGCGGCGCTCGGAAGTGCTGCTGCGGTTCATCATTCGTCTCCGTTCCCGTCGGTGTCGCTCATTCGGTGGCTACGGCATGCTCGAACAGGTCGGGGTCGTGCGCGCAGATCAGCAACAGATCCGGCTCATTGCGCCGGTAGAGCTCGTTCAGGCGAGCATGATTCGCCCGCACCTGCCGCAAATCCCATGCGACAGCGGCCTCCATCCCCGCGAGCACCGCCGGCACCGGCGAGTACCCGTCGATGCTGCCCGGATGGAAGTACGCATCGCCACAGTGCATTACCCATCGATGACCGGCATCGACGGCCACCGCCGCATGCCCGTGCGTATGCCCTGGCAACGAGATCAACACGATCCCCGGCGCGATCTCCGTCAACTCCTTAGCGGCGGCGAACCCCCGCCACCGCTCACCCTCCGGCTGGTGCCGAACGATCACCGGCCCATGAGCCCACTGCGCCGACCGGAACCGAATCCGCTCCCGCAGACCAGGTTCCGCCACCGCACCCCGATACTCGGCCGCCGTCGTGTGCACGGTGGCCTCCGGAAAGTCCGCCAGCCCGCCGATGTGATCGGCATCGAAATGAGTGACGACGATATGCCGCACATCCGACCGCCGATACCCGAGCCCCTCGACCTGCCGCGCCGCGGTCTCCGCCACATCGAACACCGGCCGCACGAACCGCCGCATCGCCCCGATCCGCCGCGCCGGCCGCGCAATATCGTCGAGCCCATACCCACTGTCGACGAGCACCAACCCCGCATCGGTCTCGACCAGCAGCACATGACACACCAGCTCGAGCCCCGTCGGCAGATGCATGGTGCCGCAGTTCAAATGACGAACCTTCACGAGGCGATCCCTCCGACACCGGCCGACCCGGCACACACTTACTGGTCAGCCAACAAGTTAATGAGCCAGACGCCTGCCGTCAATGCCCCCTCGGGCCGGATCCAGGCCAGATCTGGGCCGGAAATGCAGAAAGGCCCGGCGTAAGCCGGGCCTGATCTGGTCAATCGTGGTGCGCGATACTGGGATTGAACCAGTGACCTCTTCCGTGTCAGGGAAGCGCTCTCCCGCTGAGCTAATCGCGCGGGTCTATTTGTTGCCTCAAAGAGGCGGCGACGGGAATCGAACCCGTGTGCACGGCTTTGCAGGCCGTTGCCTCACCACTCGGCCACACCGCCAAGCAGGCCGTGTTGGCCCCTCGAGCGGATGACGGGATTCGAACCCGCGACCCTCACCTTGGCAAGGTGATGCGCTACCAGCTGCGCTACATCCGCATTTCGTCCCCCGGCGCCTCTCGGCTGTCCGGCTGACGAGAGAGAACACTAGTCCACGATCTGTGCAGGTAACAAATCGCCTGGTAGACGCCCGTAAATATGAACCACAGGCATGTAATTCCCCCGGCCGTCGCAACCGCGGCGCCGGTGTCCCCTGATCCGGCCATCAGGAGCCGGGAAACATACGCCCCGCCATCCCACCCCGCCCCGGCGACACCTTCATGTCCACCGAGCAACGCCCCGATGAAACCTCACCCGCCACAAGCCCCCGTAAACCGCCCGTTTTACGCCGTTACCCACGCGATTTGGTGTCACACCGATGATGCTTGTAATGTTCTCTCTCGTTCGGAGCGGCAAGAAAAACCGCCCCACCGAACACCCGCACGGTCTCATAGCTCAGCGGGAGAGCACTCGCCTCACACGCGAGGGGTCGCTGGTTCGATCCCAGCTGGGACCACCAAGAGGGGCTTATTCCAACCAGCGTCCACTCGCTGGCTGGAATAAGCCCCTCTTCTGCTTTCCACTGGGCGAGCGGCTGGCGCGGGCGTACCCAGCTTTGTGGAGGTCAGCAGACAAGGGCTTTCTCACCGGCGATCTGCGGGCCGAGCGTGTCACTGTGGTCGTCAACGTAGAAGCGTTGGTAGCAGGTCTCATTGAGCAGGCGACGCACATCTGCGCCGGTGTCGCGGTGCAGCGTGTACGGATCGGCGACGAGGTCCAAGGCGTGGCGGAGGACTCCTGCGCCGATCGCGGACGACCACCCGGACACCGCAACCAGCATTCCGCGCCACGCTACGACGTGCACATCAAGACCGGCAGCAATCAGACCGCATCCAATCCCGCCCGACCGCGGCCACGCCGCAAAGCTTAAAACTCGAGCTTGGAGAATTTGACGGTGCGGGGCGGTCCGCGTATCGGTAGATCGATAGCCCGCTGGACTGCTACGCGGTGAGGTAGCCCCCGGCGCTCCAGACTGTGAGGCGGAAGTGGCTGGGGGAGAGCGGGTATCGGGCCGGAATGCCGGGGGCCGGCACGTAAGGCCGGAAGCAGCAGGCACATCGGTGGCTGTATTTACCGGCGTTCCATACCTGACAGGCAACCGCGCGTCCGCGTGCGATTCGATTGGCACGCCGAACTCTTCGAGCCGGCTACTACTGGTATGCGAATCAATCGGCTGAGCGAGTCATTGCGGTGATTCGAGCGGCCAACCGTGTCAAGGCCGATGGCGGTGCGGAGCCCATACGTGTTGTGCCGGTTTCTGGCAGCTACGCGACGCCCTATTCTGCCCGGTTACGGAGCCGACTCTGGCTGGCAAGCCGCCCGCGATGCCCCGGCTCGGTGCGAATACCGGGCCGTATTCTGCCGAGCTCCGGGCCGAGGTTGACCAGCTGGTCGAGGCCGCGTTGCCGGGCGCAGTGATCGGGCGAGGGTCGGTGGCGGTGTCGGCGGGGTGTCGCATCCGGTTCGAGATGTCATCTACTCGCCAGGGTCTATGGCATGCATGATGCGCTGGCCGATCTCGCTCAGCTGCCGGGACTGAGTCTCGGTCAGGGGGGTGAAGACCAGGCGGCGGACTTCTCGGACATGGCCGGGCGCAGCCTCGGTCACCTTCGCCCAGCCCTGGTCGGTCAGGCTGGCCAGGGTGTAGCGGCCGTCGGTCGGGTCGGGCGTGCGGCGCAGGTAGTCAAGGCGCTCCAGCCGGGCGGCGACCTGGGACAAGCGTGGCAGTGACCCCTCGGCCAGCGTCGCCAGCGCGCTCATTCGCAGGGTGCGGTCGGGCGCCTCCGACAGCAGGGACAGTACCTGGTACTCGAAGTGGCTGATCCCGGCGTCGCGGCGCAACTGTGCATCGAGTGCGGCCGGCAGTCTGACCAGCGTGCGGGCCAGAGCTGTCCATGCCTGCCGTTCCTCGGCGTCGAGCCAACGGGTCTCCTGCGGGGCGTCCATGGAGACAGGATAACCCGGCAGACTTGGGACTTGCACCATTAAGTGATGAGGGATATCGTGAGTTAATGCTTTAAGTCATGAATCCGGATTGTAGTAGCTGCCGCAGAGAGGCGGACAGTGAATTTTCTGCCTGCGCTCGGGCGTCGCATTGTCATTCTGTTCTGTCAAGAGACTGTAGAAAAGCGTCGCCTACAGGCTGGGATGTTGCGTCTCTTGGCTCCGCATGCATCCCCGGGGTCGAAATGGCGTGACCCAGCAGGACATCAACCAAGAATCAACGAAAGGAACTGAACATGCTCATAGACACCCCATCCTCACTCGGTGGTGAGCGGCAGCAGATGGATGCAGTCGTCATCCAGACCGGCGGAGCGCCGGCGCAATCGCTGGCTTATCGTTCCGAACCGGTACCTGTGCCAGGACCGGGGGAGGTGCTCGTCGAGGTGCACGCGGCGGCCGTGAACCCGCTCGACGTTGCCAACGCCGCCGGCGTGCTCGGCACGCCGTTGCCGACGATTCCCGGCGTCGACTTCGCCGGCATCGTCGTTTCTGACGGCGACCACCTCGGCTCGGAGGTGTGGGGCAGCGGGCCGGCGCTGGGACTGCAGCGACCGGGCACTCATGCGCGCTTCGTGGCACTTCCCGAGACGTGGCTGTCACGCAAGCCCGAGCGCCTGACGATGGCCGAGGCCGCCGCTGTGGGCCGGTCCTACCTCGCGGCATGGCAGACGGTGGTCAACATCATGGGGCTCATGCCCGGTGAAACGATCCTGATCACAGGCGGAGCCGGCATGGTCGGCCAGGCAGCTACCGCGATCGCTCGCTGGCGCGGGGCGGTGCCGATCGTTGCCGACCGGCGCAAGCCCGATGGCGTCGAATACTTCGTCGACACCGAATCCAGCGACATACGCGAAAAGGTGCTCGAATTCACCGATGGGCGCGGTGCCGACCTTGCGCTGGATACCATCGGCGGCGACCTGTTCGAGCCCATTCTCCGTAGCCTTCGGTTCGACGGTCGGATGGTCGGGATCTTCAGTGCCGCCGAACCGCGAGTCGAATTCTCCCTGGCCGAGATCTACAACCGGCAATTGCACGTCACCGGACTCGCCAGCGTATTCATGGAGGGCGTCGAGGTCGCGAGGATCTTCGACCAACTCCGTCCGCTGTTCAACCGCGGCCTCCTCGTCCCTCCAGCCGTGAACACCTGGCCGCTCGAACAGAGTGCAGAGGCATATCAGGCTGTACTGGACGGGTCGGCCGGAATAAAGCAGGTTTTGTTGCCTATCGGAAGGAAACTGTCATGACCACCACTTTCGCCGCTTTGACCATCGATTGCGCCGATTCCGGAGCCCTGGCGGACTTCTGGGGGAAGGCTCTCGGCCGCCCGGTCAGCCCGGGTGCGGTCGCTGGTGACACGGCGGTCGACGCCACTGTTCCGGAGAGCGGTCCTCGAATGCTGCTCCACAATGCGCCCGAGGCGGAAACGACCAAAAATAGCATCCATTTCGTCCTGGTAACCGATCACTACGAGGAGGAGATCGAGCGGCTGACCGGTCTGGGCGCCAAGCCGCTCAACGAGACCGAGCTTCCGGCGGTCCGCTGGACAACGTTCGCCGATCCGGAGGGCAACGAGTTCGATCTGGTGATCTGGAAGACCTAGCGGTTGCAGAGGCCAAGCACTGAGCGAGGCCCACGCGACGATCTTGGGTCGGCGGCCACCCGTGACGGTGCCCATCGACCCAAGATCGAAGCTGCTGGAGCAGCTGTGAATCGCTCGGCCTTATCGGCGGCCCGGGGTGTCGGTATCGGCGGGGGCATCACTGATGAGTCGGCGAGAGCCTCCACTGTGGGGCCGACTTGATTCATCGCTCGTTGCAGTTTTTGTGATCTGCTGCTGTGCAGCACTTTTCGTGCCTTGAGTGTCATCCTGTGCCAGGGTGGCTGCAGTTGTGCATGAAATTGGAGGTGCAGGGGCGGCTTGGTTGTGGCGACTGCCTGCACTGAACATGTTGCTGCAGTGGATAATTGGATGTACTACGGTACTGGAAGTTCCAGGTGGAAGCAAGGTCTTCTGGGGGGCATCGGTGATGCCTACTGTGTATGCATGACCGGGCAGCCGACGACGAATCTTGCACCGCCACGAAAAGTTGTGACTCGGAGGGACTTTCGTCTGCTGTGGTTCGGGCAGACCATCAGTTTGCTCGGTAGCAATGTCTCCACTGTTGCGTTGCCGTTGGTTATGGTGGTGACGTTGCGGGCCGATACGTTCACCGTTGGGCTGCTCACCTCCGTCGCGTGGTTGCCGTGGCTGGTCATCGGGTTGCCGGCGGGGGCTTGGGTGGATCGGCTTGCGCGGCGGCCGGTGATGTTGTGGTGTGACATCGTTTCGCTCGTGGCGGTGATGACCGTTCCGCTGGCCGCTTGGCTCGGGCTGCTCACGATCACTCATTTGTTTGTGGTCGCTGCTGTCGGTGGGTGTGCCAAGGTTTTCTTCACTACCGCGTACCGGGCTTACCTGCCATCGCTGATACCCAGTGACGAGTTGTTGCCGGCGAATGCGCGGCTGTATGGCAGTGAGTCGACGGTGCAAGTGGTCGGGCCGGGGCTGGGTGGGGTGCTGGCCACCGTTTTCGGTGCGGTGTCCGGGCTTGTGCTCGATGCGCTCAGTTTCGGGATATCGGCGCTATGTCTGTGGGGGATTCGGACGGCGGAACCTCGGCCTGCGGCGACGGCGAGAGGTGGGCTTCGCAGTGAGATCGGGGAGGGGCTCAGGTTCGTCGTGCACGATCCGTACCTGCGAGTATTGGTGTGTTACAGCGCCGCTGTGAATATCGCGCTGATGGGATTCACCTCGATCTCGGTGCTCTTTCTGGTCCGGGACGTCGGCGCTAGCGCGGCGACAGTGGGGGTGGTACTCGCGCTGTCCTCGGCCGGCGGCGCCGTCGGAGCTCTGGTGGCCGGCAGGGTCTCCGGCAGATTCGGAACCGCGCGCGCCGTGGTGCTCTTGCAGGTCGCCACTGTGCCGATGGGTCTGCTCATCCCATTGACCAGCGGCGGGATCGGTCTGGTCTGGTATGTGGTCGGCGTTCTTGCGATCGAAATCGGTGGCGTCGCATCGAATGTCATCATCAATACCTTCCGGCAGCAGTACTGTCCGCCCGACCTGCTGGGCCGGATCAATGCCAGCATGGCGATGGTCACCGTCGGAGTCGTCCCCCTCGGTGGCGTGCTCGCCGGTGGCCTCGGCACTGTGTTCGGAGTCCGCCAGGCGATCTGGATGATGACCGGGCTGCTGGCATTGTCGGTGGCGATCCTGCTGATGAGCCGAATCCGGCGACTGCGCGACTTTCCGGCAACGCGTCCGGCGTAGCCGTTTCGGGCTGCGGGACAGGCGAACTCGATGCGGGCGGCCGAATTTTCTTCGATCCCATGGTGATCCGGTGCACTGTCGACGTAGGCTGCCGAAAGGCATTGGTGCGCCTGATATCTCATTCTCTTCTGTCGGTGACGCTGTGTCGTCCGGACGTGTCCGGTGGTGCGCTCTGGGCAGGGCAGACGCACCGGTTTTCTTGCCGGTCCAGATCTGTTGCACGAGAAGCATTTCGGGGCTCTCATCAGCCATCATGCGTCCGCCGTGGACGCGGAACATGGCGTGCCCCAACAGGATTCGCAATCGATGTGAGCCACATCACATTCCTTGCACATGACAAACTGATGAACTCCTGATTAACATGAGCGTAGGGAGTCGAAAAAACACCGAAAAACCGTGCAGGGGAGTGGAAATCCACCGAAAATCCAGGTGGGGGGAGCGAAAAACCACTGGTCGGGGGCGAAGTGGTGCGGGGGATATCCCCTGCAGATTCGGATCAATAGCGATCAGGGAGACTTGCCTTAATGTCGTTTGATCTTTCGAATGTAATCGACGAGTTGGGCACGAGAGAGTTGCTGCCCGCCGCGTACGACACGGTCATCGCGAGTGGCTCGCTGATCCGCGGATGGGGAAATCCGACCAGCGACCTCGACATTCTCGTGGTGACCCGGGAACCGTGGGTCAGCTCGATCGGCGAAACCAATCATGTTGCGCTCGAACCCGGTTCACTGCAGTACGAGATCACCTTCGTCGACAATCGCCGGTGGGATATCGAGTACTGGACTGCCGGCCAGGTGGAGCAGGTGACGGCGAAGGTGTCGCACGAGCAGTTCACCGCCGACAAGGGCGCGTGGCGCACCCTCAGTCACCACGAATTCGCGCTGCTGGAACGCCTCCCGTATGCCGCACCGGCCGATGACGGCGCCTGGCTCGAGCGCACTCGCTCGGCACTCGCGGCGTCGGCGCACCGGTCGGTCCTGGTGGTGAATTCCCTGCGACAGGCGGACAGCTACACCGAAGACGCCGCCGGCCAGGTCGAGCGGGGCGATCTGCACAGCGCGGTGATCTCGACCAAGAATGCGTTCAGCCACGCCGTCGACGCCCTCCAGGCCAGTTTGGGGCAATTCGGGAGCCTGTGGCCGAAATGGCGGGCACGGCGCATGCAGATCCTGGATCCGGAAATTCTGCCCTTCACCGACTATTGGGCAGTGGAAACCATGCGCACCTTCGACCCCGACAACCCTCGGAAATGGGTCGAGGAGACCATCGCCGTCTGCCAGCGAATCTCCATGGAGGTGTCCGTCTGATGACAGCCGATAATGCGGAATCAGTGGGCCCGGACACGGTCGCCGCACTACCGCTGAACGTGAAGATCCGCATCCACGGCGGGAAGACGATCGTGGGCGGTTATCAGCACTTCTACGAACTGACCGAGTCGGCGGCATTCATATGGCGCCAAATAGACGGCACACGAACCGTCGACGATATCGGGCTCCTGGTCGCCGAAGAATACGATATCGATCGAGAATCGGCCGGTCAGGACGTTGCCGAGCTCTTCACCGAGCTCGCCGAGCACGACGTGATCAAGATAAGCGACGGGAAATCTCGAGCTCAACGAACCTGATCGGCTCACCACCACAATATTTCCTGGGCAACTGGCGGAAGAACGAGAGTGGGATGCAGGACGATTTTCAGTTCGAACTCTTCGGTCCGCTGACGGTCAGGCACAACGGGAACATTATCGAAATCCCCCGGGCCAAACATCGAGTCGTATTGGCGACGCTGCTGCTGCAAGCCAATCGCGTGATAACGGCCGAGGAACTGATCCAGCAGCTGTGGGGCAGCAATCCGCCGGCCACGGCGCGGAAGACACTCCAGGGATATATCGCCAGGCTCCGCAAGGCGCTCGGCGCCGAACTCCTCGTCAGCCGCGCCGCGGGCTACGCCATCGTGGTCGCAGCGGATCAGGTGGATCTCAACAGATTCGACACCCTGCTGGCCCAGGCCGAACAGGCCACCGAACCGCACGACCGAGCCCGCCTGTTACGAGCGGCAATGAGCGAGGCGCGAGGCACTCCGCTGGTCGATATCTCCTCGGACTATCTCAAACAAGGCGACGGCGCCGCACTGGTCGAACGATGGCTGAACGCGACCGAACAATGGGCGGAAGCCGAAATGGCCGTCGGCCGGCACGCCGACGTACTGCCCCGGCTGCGCTCGCTGGTCTCCGAACATCCCTTCCGGGAAACAGCGTGGTGGCAGCTGATGGTGGCGCTGTTCCGCGCGGGCAGACAGGCCGATGCGCTCGGCGCCTACCAGGAGGTCCGTCTGCTGTTCGCCGGCGAACTCGGCGTCGAGCCCGGCGAAGAACTGCGCGCACTCCACCAGCAGATCCTGGCCGAACCGGACACGATCGCGAAACCACTGTTCGACCACGCCCCGGCACACCGAGGCGAACGGCCGGACAAATCGCCCTTCACCCTCCCGCCGAGCCACGCGGAGTTCGTGCGCCACGGCATCGAGCAAGAGGTCACGCGCGCATTGACCGCCGTGCGGGACGCGAACAGTGACGACGAGAGCACCCCCCGGATCGTCGCCTTACACGGGCCGGCGGGCATCGGGAAGACCACGCTGGCGGTCCGGGTCGCCCACGCCGTCAGCGGCCACTTCCCCGACGGCCAGCTGTTCGTCGACCTGCAAGAGTCCGGCACACCACGAGAGCCGGTCGATGTCCTCCGAGAAGTGGTGCGGGCCTTGGGGATCCGGCACGCGGCGGTCCCCACGGATCTCGGCGCGCTCGGCGCCCTGTACCGAAGCCTGCTGTCGCGCCGGCGCGTCCTCATGGTCCTGGACGGCGCGGTCAGCGAGGCCCAGGTCCGTCCGCTGATCCCGGCCGCACCGACCAGCGCACTACTGGTATCCAGCCTGAAGATGCTGCCGACCCTGGACAGTGCGCATCACGTCCGCTTCGGCCTGCTGTCACCGCGGGAATCGGTGGACATCCTGGCCAGGATTATCGGCCCGGACCGGGTGGCGGCCGAGGAACGCGTGGCCGGGCAACTGGCCGGGCTCTGCGGCCAACTCCCGCTCGCCATCCGGATCGTGGCCGCCCGGCTGCTGGCCCGGCCACATTGGCGGCTGGCGCAACTGGTCGACCGGCTGACTCCGGAGTCCCGGCGGCTGGACGAACTGGTAGCAGGCGACCTGAGCGTGCGCAGCAGTCTCGAGGTCAGCTACCGGGCCCTGGACGCCCCGGCCCGGCGGGCCTTCCGCCTGCTGAGCCTGCTGGAGATGCCTTCGTTCCAGGTCCATGTGGCGGCCGCGGCGCTGAACCTGCCCGAGGACCGGACCGAGGAACTGCTGGAACAGGTTGCCGCGCATCACCTGCTCGACGCCGAGTTCGTCAAGGGCAACGGCATCCGGTTCGCCTACCACGATCTCGTCCGGCTCTACGCGCGGCAACGCTGCCTCGACGAGGATCCGGCGCACGGGCGGCACGAGACCGTCGAACGTGCCCTCGCCGCTTGGTATTCCGCGCCGTACCCGAGATCTTCGAGCATCGCCGCCCATACCGATCCCACGAAACCGGTTGCGGGACACCGGCCCTGGGGCCGGTCCCGGCCGGGACGCAGCCCGGCGCCGCGGCTCGCCGAACCGGGATCGGTACGGAACACCACATCGGCGCTGCAACCCACGGTGTTGTTCACCGCCACGGCGTCCCGCGCCGAGCGCGTGGCCGGCCCGTAGCCACAGGAGAACCAGAGTTGATCGAGCGCTACACACGTCCGGAGATGGCCGCGCTCTGGACCGACGAATTCAAATACGCCACGTGGGTCCGGGTCGAGGTGCTGGCCACCACCGCCCACGCCGAGCTGAACATAGTGCCCGCGGCCGACCTGGACATCATCCGGCGGGCCCCCGTGCCCACATCCGACCGGGTCCGGGAGCTGGAACACACCCGCGACCACGAGATCCTCGCTTTCCTCGCCGCCTACACCGAAACGATGCCACCGGACTCGGGGCGCTGGGTCCATCACGGCATGACCAGCTACGACCTGGTCGACACCGCGCTGGGCCACATCCTCGACCGCTCCTGTGCCCTGGTACTGGACGCCGCCCGCGCCTTCCTGGAGATCCTGGTGCGGCGAGCATTCGAGCACTGGGACACGCCCTGCATCGCCCGCACCCACGGCATCCACGCCGAGCCAACGACTTTCGGGCACAAGCTCGCCGTCTACGCCCACGCCATGCACCGCGGCCTGCGCCGGCTCACCGCGGCCCGTGGCGCGGTAGCCGTGGGCACCCTCTCCGGCCCCGTCGGCACCTACTCCCACATCCCGCCCTATGTGGAGGAATTCGTCTGCGCCGCACTGGGTCTGGGCATCGAGCCGATACCGACCCAGGTGGTCGCGCGGGATCGCCACGCCCAACTGCTCAGCGCACTGGCCGAGACCGGCGCGGTGGTCGAGCAGTTCGCCCAAGAGATGCGAGCGCTGCAGCGCACCGAAATCGCGGAGGTGGAAGAACCCAGAACCAGCGCCTACCAGGGTTCCAGCGCGATGCCGCACAAGCGCAACCCGACCACGAGCGAACGACTGTGCGGACTGGCCCGAATCCTGCGGGCCAACGCCGGTGCGGCCGTCGAGAACATCGCCCTGTGGCACGAGCGCGACCTGGCGCACTCCTCGGCGGAACGGATCATCCTGCCGGACAGCCTGACCGTCGCCCACTACCAATTGGTGTCGGCCGCCGAACTGCTCGAAGGGCTGCGGATCTTCCCGGACCGAATGGCCCGCAATATCGACGCGACCCGCGGGCTGATCTACAGCTCGGAGGTGTACCTCGACCTGGTGGCAGGCGGCGCCCACCGCGAGGAGGCGTATCGCCTGGTCCAAGCGGCGTCCACCACCGCCTGGGAGAACGAGTCGAGTTTGACCGCCGCGCTCGCCGCTCGCGGTGTCACCGTCTCGCCCGAGCAATCGAGCCCGCACCGATTCCTCGGCAACCGCACGCATTTGAGATCCCGCCTGGAACTTCTCGACAAGGAGCTACGTAGTCATGTGGAAATGTGAGTCCGTCGTCGGCGCCTCGCTCGACGTCGACGAAGTGGCCGCGCTGTACCGGGCGTCAACCCTGGCGGCGCGCCGCCCGGTCGAGGATCGCGACCGGTTCACCCGAATGCTCTCGGGCGCAAACCTTTTCATCACCGCCCGCATCGATGATCGGCTGATCGGCATCGCCCGCTCGCTCACCGACGGCTCCTACGTGACCTATCTCAGCGATATCGCCGTCGATGCGGAATTCCAGCGCCGCGGGGTGGGCCGCGACCTCATCAGGGCCACCCGGGAAGCGGCGCCGCAGGCCAAGATCGTGCTCCTGTCGGCGCCGGCCGCCACCGATTACTACCCGCACATCGGCTTCACCCGCCACGGATCGGCCTGGACGCTCGATGCGCTCGGCTGATTCCCGATCGCCGCGCATGCCCGCCCATGCGCCGATCCCCGCTCGCAATCACTCCGAACAGGCTCTGGTGGTCAACAATGCGTTTGAAGACACAGGGATTCGAGGCTCTCGTCACGGCCGCCGCGCAACAGGCCCGCGGCTGCGGTCTGGCCGCCGACGCGGTCCGGATCGCCGTCACACTGGACGGCAAAGTACCCGAACAGGTCGGCCGCGAGGCGATGAACCTCAGCGAGCGGGTCTGCGTGGAACTCGCCGAATCCTGCGCCGCGGGATTCGATGCCACCGCATCCGACGGCGACCTGCTGATGCTCTCCGAATCCGGCCGACTCCGGGTCTTCCCCGATGAAATCGAGCCCCCCGAGCAGGGCCATCACCTGCTGGGCGCCGTGAAATGGCCATCCCGTCCCGCATCGGTGGCCAGGCTGTGGGAGCTGACGGAGAACATCGAACGACGTCAGTTCGAGGAGATCCGCCGCTGGCTCACCGGCCACAGCGCCGAACAGGTCCGGCACCGGGTTCAGACCATCGGCCACGCCCTGATCCACATGGCGCCCGTGCTGTTCTACGTGGGCGACCGCGTCTACAGCAACCTCGGCCGGTTCACCAACCTGCCCGGTCGCTCGCTGCCCGTCGGGGCGCCGGGTTCGGTCCTCACCGGGCTCGCCGAATCCGCTGCCGCACAGTGGTCTCCCGAGGACGCGACCTTCGTCGTATGCCTGCACGCATTGATCAACTCGGGAACGCCGGTGCGGGCCGAGGAATTCAACGGACTCCAACTGGATCCCGACGCCGTGGTGGCCTTCCTCGAGGAACGCGTCCAGGCCTACGGGGCACAGATACCCGGGCTCCCGGACGGTGGCATCGGCGCCCGCCTGGACCAGCTCGCCGAGGTCTGCGCGCGGGCACGGACCGGATTGCTGCGCGAAGGCGCCACCTTCTACCGGGTTATCAACGGCATCAATCTACACAAGCGCGAGCAGATCATGACCGAGCCGATCGGATGGGGTGCTCTTCCCCCGCTGCTGGTGAAGTTTCTCGAGGAGGTCGCGGGCCGGTCGTTCCCCGCCGACTCCCCGCCGGAAGCGGTCGAGGAGTTCGTCACCCAGACGATCCGTGGTCTGCCACCGCATGTCCCAGCCGGATTCACCACCCCGTACGAGGGGTTCCTGCACCGGTTCTTCGAAACCGCAGCGACCGCGCTGAACTGCGATGTCGCGATGGGCCGAGGCCCGAGACGGGTCATCGACCTCGGCAGCGAAGTGCCCGTTGCCCAGCGCGTCGACCTGGCCACTCGCGACTTCTACTGCTGTGTCGTTCCCACCGCCGCCTTCGCCGAACGCTTCGGCGCCGACCGCGAGGCGCTGGCCCGCACCCTGTCCGCCTACAGCGCCCGAATGCGTTACAACACTTGGCATTACCTGCCGCACTCCATGTCCTGGCCCGAGGAAGAATCGGGGCGCGACGACTGGTTCTTCGCGCCGGTGATGCCCGACATGACCCGCTGGTCCGATCAGCATCACACCGGCCATGTCACCTTCGGCGTGCGACACGCATTGCGCATACCGCTGGGCATCGTGCTGGGCGGACGGTTCCGCCCGGGTCTGTACGACCTCCGGCTGATGCGAACCAGCGGTGGCGAATTCGGCCTGGCTGACCTGCGGGCCGCGATCGCGGCGGGCCGGATCCAGGCGATGGCGCACCAGGCCGCCGCGGACCTGCGCCTGGAGATCGAGGACTTCGACAACACCTGGTATCGGGAATTCCATGGAGCCTGAGCTCCAATACGCGGGCATCGACACGATCCGCCGGCTCTACACCGACGGCACACTGTCCCCGACCGAATACCTGTCCACCACACTCGAACTCCTCGATCGGCTGGAGCCGGAACTCGGCGCGTTCGTCACCGTCGCCCGCGAGCGGGCGACGGCCGAAGCCGAAGCCGCCCAGCGCAGGCTGCACACCCTGGGCACCGTTGCTTGGGAGGACCGACCACTGCTCGGTATGCCCGTCTCGATCAAAGACCTGACGCCGACCGAGGGCATCCGGACCACCCGGGGCTCCCTGCTGCACACCGCGACCGTGCCGACCGAGGATGCGCCCGCCGTCGCTCGACTACGCGACGCGGGCGCCATCATCATCGGGAAAACCAATACCTCCGAAGGAGGTTGGAGCGCTTCGGGCGTCAACCGCGTCCACGGCCCCACGCGTAACCCCTGGGATCCGTCACGCACTCCCGGCGGATCCAGCGCCGGCGCCGCCGTGGCGGTCGCGATGGGTGTCGGTGTCGCCGGTACGGGGACCGACGGTGCCGGGTCGATCAGGATCCCGGCCGCCTTCTGCGGGGTGGTCGGGTTCAAGCCCACGCTGGGACGCATCCCCTACGTGCCGGCAAGCCCCGACGAACTGTCCCACATCGGGCCGCTGACCCGCACCGTCGACGACGCCGTACTGCTGCTGCGGGTCATGTCCGGGTTCGACGCCCGCGATGCGCTGACCTTCCGGACACCCTGCCCCACCGCGGAATCCGACACCGCGCTCTCGCCGCGCACGCTGCGGATCGGCTGGATTTCCTCGCTCGGAGCGCCGGACCCACATCCGGAGATCGAGGCACTGGCTCGCCGTGCGGCACAGTCCCTGACCGCGTGGGGACACGTGGTCGAAGAAATCGCGCCACCGTTCGAGGATCCCTATCCGATGCTGGAGGTCATCCTGTCGAGCTGGGAATCCGCCACGCACGCAGACGATTTGGCAGGCGTCGCGGACCGGCTCGACCCCGATCGGCTGCAGGTCATCCGATTCGGCGGCACCCTGGACGCGACACAGCTCGTGCAGGCCTACGCAGGCCGCAGCCGATTGCGCACCCAGGTCCACGACGTCATGACCCGGTACGACCTGCTGGCCATGCCCACCGTCCCCATCCCACCTTTCGCGGCCGAACTCCACGAGCCGGCGGAACCGGTGCGGAAAGGGCGGCTGTCCTGGCTGGCGTGGACACCCGGGACCTACCCGTTCAACCTGACCGGCCAGCCCGCGGTCTCGGTACCGGCGGGGCTCACCACCACCGGACTTCCTGTCGGGCTGCAGCTGGTCGGCAGCTTGCACGCCGACGCACTGGTCCTCGCCGTCGCACGACAGCTCGAGCAACTGAACCCCTGGCACCACCTGTACGCCGAGCTCTCGAAACGCTGGTCGTAAGGAAGATGGACGATGACGACTGTCTGGACACACACCCCCGCCGACACCCGGCGCTACGCGCGGTTCGCCACCGGCAGTGTGGGTTTCGTGCAGCGGCATGCCGTGTGGACCGAGGAACAACACGCCGCCGCGGAGCGACTGGAAGACATCCTGGCCACCCTGGAATTCGTGCGGGTCGGCTTCGGTGACCCGCACGGGCTGGTGCGCTCGAAAACACTGACCACCAACGCATTTCGGACCGCCCTGCGCAACGGCCTCGATATGAGCCCGGGACCGTTCGTCTTCGACACCGGGCATGCGGTGGGTGTCGACTTCTTCCGGCCGGGTGGTGGCATCGGGGTTCCGGAACTGACCGGCGCCGGGGACTTCCTGCTCGTCCCCGACCCGCTCACCTTCCGGGTCCTGCCCTACACCGAGGCCGCTACCGGCTGGGTCATCGCGGACGAGTACCTGCGCGACGGCACACCACACCCGCTGTCCAGTCGACACGTGCTGCGCCGGATGACCGATCGTGCCGCGGCCCGCGGCCTGGACTTCGTCGTCGGCCTGGAAATCGAGTGGTACCTGACCCGGCTGACCGGGCAGCCGCACGCGAACATGGTGGGCGGCTTCGGGATTCAAGGTGAGCCACCCGCGGTGGCGCCGGTCGACGGCGGCTACCAGTTCAACCTGGACACCTTCACCGACGGCGTCATGCCGGTGGTGACCCCACTGGTCCGGGCCATCCGGGAGCTCGGGCTTCCGCTGCGGACCGTCGAGCACGAATCGGGACCGGGCCAGCTGGAATTCACCTTCGACCCCATGAACGGATCGGCGGCCGCCGACGCGATGTTGTTGCTGCGCACCGTGATCAAACAACTCTGCGCCCGTCTCGGCCACCACGCCTCCTTCATGGCACTGCCCGGGCTCCCCAACTTCGATCCCAGCGGCTGGCACCTGCACCAGTCGCTGTTCGACGTGGCCGAGGACCGCAATGTCTTCGCGGTGACCGACGGCGTCGAACCACTCTCGGAGATCGGGCTCGGCTATGTCGCCGGGCTGCTCGAGCACGCCGCGGACCTGACGCTGCTGGCCGTGCCGACCGTCAACGGCTATCGCCGGTTCGGCGAACGGTTTTCGCTGTCGCCGGACCGCGTGGTGTGGAGCCCGGAGAACCGCGGAGCCCTGATCCGGGTGCTCGGCGGGCCCGGTGACGAAGCCACCCACGTGGAGAACCGGATCGGCGAGCCGTGCGCCAACCCGTATCTCTACCTGGCTTCGCAGCTCGCCGCCGGACTCGACGGCATCGAACGCGGGCTGCGACCCGACACCGCGGCGGTCGATCCGCATGCCGACTCCGCGGCCAGGCTGCCCGCCGGCTTGGCGGAGTCCGTGGACCGGCTGGAACGCGGAACCCTGAGCCGGGACCTGCTCGGTGATCCGTTGCTGCACTGCCTGATCCGGCTCAAGCACAGCGAGGCCGCACGGTTCCGGGACTGGCTGGCAGCGGCGGATCGGACCGATACGAGCGCGGTCACCGAATGGGAGCAGCGTGAGTACTTCAGCGTGTATTGACGAACCTCATGCACCTGGAATGCACTTGCAAACCTGCCTGGTCGGCGCCGGACCGCGCGGCCTGTCGGTGCTGGAACGACTGATCGCCAACGCCGAGGAGTTTCTACCGCCCGGCGCCCGGTTGCGCATCCACGTGGTGGATCCGCAACCGGGAAGCGGCCGGGTCTGGCGCCCCGACCAGCCCTCCGAGCTGCTGATGAACACGGTGGCCGCACAGGTGACCCTCTTCACCGACGAGAGCGTGCGAATGAACGGCCCTGTCGTGCCGGGGCCCAGCCTCTACGAATGGGCCACGGACCCTGCGCATCACAGCCCGGAGGAGTTCGCGAACAGCTGCGGGCTTGGCCCGAACTCGTACCCCACACGCGCGCTGTACGGCCGGTATCTGAAATGGGTGCTGCACACCGTAATTGGCCGATCATCGCCCCGAGTGAGCATCTGCCTGCACAGACAGCGGGCCGTACGCCTCGACGATGACCCCCACGGTCGGCAAGTCGTCCACCTCGACGACGCAACGGTGTTGCGAGCCATGGACGCGGTAATCCTCGCCCAAGGACATCTGCCCGCGACGCCGACCCCGCAGGAGCGCAGGCTCGCCGAGTTCGCCGACCGCCACCGGCTCTCCTACGTCTTGCCGGGAAATCCGGCCGACAGCGACCTCACCGGGATCGGAGCCGGGGAACCGACATTGCTGCGTGGACTCGGCCTCAATTTCTTCGACTATCTGGCCTTGCTGACGGTAGGTCGCGGCGGATTCTTCGAGCACGCCGGCGACACACTGCTCTACCACCGCTCAGGCCGGGAACCACTGCTGTTCGCCGGATCCCGCCGTGGCGTGCCGTACCACGCGCGGGGAGAGAACGAGAAGGGCGCCTATGGCAGGCATCTGCCCGTCGTACTCACTCCGGCGATGATCTCGCGGCTACGCCGCCGCGGTGAACAGCGCTCGGGGTTGTCCTTCCGGCGTGACGTGTGGCCATTGGTAGCTCAAGAAGTGGAAACCGTCTACTACGTCGCCCTGCTCCGCTCACGACACGCGCCGGAGGCGGCCGCCGAACTGCTGGCCGTGAGCTCGGCCGGCCCATGGACACCTCGCCGCCGCGATCGCCTGCTCGACAACCTGGGCGTCGAGACCCGGCATCGCTGGAACTGGGAGCGGATCGCCCGGCCTTGTGGGGACCGCCGATTCACCAGCAGCGCCGAGTTCAACGCGTGGCTACTTGCCCACCTACACGTGGATGTCACCGAGGCGAACCTGGGCAATGTGGCCAACCCTTACAAGGCGGCGCTCGATGTGCTGCGCGATCTGCGCAACGAGGTCCGGCTCCTGGTCGACCACGGCGGACTGTCCGGATCGTCCTATCAGGACGATCTGCGCGACTGGTACACGCCGTTGAACGCCTACTTGTCGATCGGCCCACCGGTCAGCCGGATACAGGAGACGATCGCCCTGATCGAGGCGGGAATCCTGACGATCATCGGGCCCGACGCCGATTTCGATGCCGACCCGGTCACCGGCCGGTTCATCGGCGGCTCCCCGCGCGTCGGCGGGTCCCGGATATCGGCCTCGGCCTTGATCGAGGCGAGGCTGCCCGAAACCGACCTGGCCCGAACCGAAGACCCGCTGCTGACCTGGCTGCGAGACACCGGACAGTGCGCGGGCTATGTCGTCGACGATCCACGGCGACCGTGCCGGACCGGTGGGATCGCGGTCACTCCGCGGCCCTATCGGATGATCGACGTGGCCGGAAAGGTACATCCCCGCCGGTTCGCCTACAGCATCCCGACCGAGGGCGTGCACTGGGTGACCGCCGCGGGCGTGCGGCCGGGGGTCGACTCCGTGATCCTGGGCGACGCCGACTCGATCGCGCGCGCCGTGCTGGCGCTGGCCGAGCCGATCGCCGGCGGTGATCCGGCAAGTACATCGAGCATGGAGCGCTGTCGCACGGTCGGCTCCGGCCTGGACAACATCACCTGATATCGGCCCGGTGCGGGATTCGCACAGAACGAACGAGAGGATCGGCAACAGTGATCGTGGCAATGGACGGACCCGATGGCGCGGGCAAGAGCTCGCAGGTCAAGCGGCTGGCCTCGTGGGCGCGCAGTCTCGAGATGTCCTTCCGGGTGGTCGGCAAGTGGCAGGTGCTCGAGGAGGCGACCGTCCCGCAGGCCCGATTCCTGCGCGGGACGACCTTGGACGAGCTGCGGGTGTGTATCGCGGAAATGCCCAGTCCGTCGCGCATGTTGTTCCTCGGCTGGCTCAATACCTTCGCCGCGGAACGCACCCGGCAGGCCGAGGAGGACCTGGTCGTGCTGGACGGCTACTGGATCAAACACGCCGCCACCGAACTGCTGGCCGGCTGCCCGCAACAATTGGTCGACGCGATCGTGGACGCCATGGCACCGGCCGACCTGGTCGTCTTCTTCGATGTCACCCCGGAGGAAGCCTTGCGCCGCAAGAAAGGCGACATCACACCGTATGAATGCGGTCTGGATGCGGAATGCCGGCCCGAGCGGTTCCTGTCGCACCAGGCCGCGGTCCGCGAGGTCATGCTCGACTGGGCCCGCACGCGTGGCTGGGACGTGATCCGGGCGAACACGGCCGACGCGGCTCACCATCGGATGCGGACACTGCTGGCGCCGCGCCTGGCGGCCACCGGATCCTGATCGGGCGATGACCCGGCCGCTTTCCGGCTACGGAGTGGGATCCAGGATCCGAATGCCGGAGGCGCCGTGGTCGATCCGCAGGTAGGCCAGGCGGGCGCCGGTCGCGCCGTCGCGGGCGTACATCGCGGTGACCTCGGCGTGCAGGGTGTCGGGATCGGCGTGGCCCTCGGTCTCCTGGAACTGCGACGTCGTCGTCTGGACCAGGGCCGACTCGGCGTCCACCGGCATTCGGTCGGTCAGTGTGACGGTGAGGCCGCACTCGGCCGAACGGGCCCAGGAGCGCAGTTCCTCCTCCAGCAACAGCCTGCCGTCCGCGTGCAGCAGCAGCGCGGTCAGATGCGCGGTCCCGCCGGGTTCCAGATATCGCGGCAGGCCATCGAGAACCCGGCGGCCGACGGCGAAGCCGTCCGCACCGCCGGCCCGCGCGCCGGTCGGCTCCTGCGCCGAAAAGGTCGGCAGGAAAGGAATATTCGCCACGATGTGGTCGTAGGACACATGGTCCGGAAGCGGCTCGTAGACGTCGCCGACCAGTACCTCGACGCGGTCGGAGAGGCCGTTCATCTCCGCGTTGAGCCGGGCCGCGGCCGCGGCTTCCGGGAGCAGTTCGACCATGGTCACTCGCTCGCAGCGCTGGGCGGCCACCAACCCCTGAAATCCGGGCCCGGCGCAGAGATCGAGCACCCGGGCCAGGGGACGGTAGACGGCCCGCCGGGCCAGGTTGATCGAGTCCGCGCCGAAGTAGTGGCGCGGCAGGAACGGCGAAGGCGGTTCGGCGAAGAGCCATGTGGCCTGCACCCGAAGCAGACTCACATCGACCAGCTGGACGTCGCTGCCCTGACGGACGGCGACGCCATGGTCGATCAGCGTCGGCACCGCGTCCCTGACGGGGACCGGAAGCAGTTCGATCGCAACCGGCCGGCCGAGCAGCAGCAGCTCGACCAGGTCACGCAGCACGCCATCGAGAGTCTCGGCCGCGTGTGCCCACCGGTGGCAGTCCACCGAATCGCCGGGGAAGGAGGCCAGGAACTCGGCCAGGCCCAGGCGTTCCAGCTCGGCGGCGAAGCGAGGCATGGTGGGTTCGCCGCCCGGTGCCGGGCGGGCCGGGGTATGGCTGAGGGACATGGCGCTCGATCTCTTCCGATGTCGGGTGGGTGACGGGTCAGGGCATGGCGATCCAGGTCCGGAGCATCAACCGCCCGCCGGCGCCGGACTGGTCGTCCTCGAACTCCGTCCGGCCGTGGACGATCGAGCGGTTGTCGATGAAGATCATTTCCCCGGGTGCGAGGCGCCCGTGCACCTGCAGATCCCGCCGGTCGAGCAACGTGTCCAGGAAGTCCATCGCGTCGGTCTGTTGCGGGGTCAGCGGCGGTACGTGGTCGTGGCGATGGCCGAGTTCGATGTATTCACGCAGGTAGTACATGCGCGCGTGGCCGCCGCCGAGGTCCAGAATCGGGCGCTGGGTCGTCGGGGGAGTGCCCGGGGAATCGTCGCGGGTGTCGAAGTGGACCGGCAATTGCAGGGTTTCCAGCACGTCCGGGTGTTCGCGCAGGATCTCCAGCAGATCACCGACGTGCACCGTGACCAGCGAGCCGCCGCGCGCGGCCGGGCGCAGGCAGAACAGGGTGAAGCAGTCCGGCAGCCGTCCGGGCCGGTGTGCCGCGTCGGTGTGCAGGTTGCCGCCGTGGCGGCTGTCGGAGTAGCGGGCGGTCGCGTCGTCACCGATGCGGACGCCGCGATCGCGGACCTCCCGCAGGATCGCCCCGGCGCCGTCCTGCGGGAGCAATTCTCCCGTCGCGCGCGAGGTGGCGAGGGTGAACTCGCGGGCCTGCGCCTCGGTGAGCCGATCCAAACCGGACAGTACGAAGTAGCCGGGTCGCCGGGTGAGGTGGCGCTGGATATATGACCGCAGGGTCTGTTCGAATTCGTGCCGGTGGCCCTCGGCCTGCTTGCCACCGCCGGTGATCGCCCTCGCCGATTCGGCGTCGACGTGGTACCTGACGTCGGAGAACGGGTCGTTCGCAGTCATCTCAGACTCCCAGGACGTGGTGGTCGATCAGGTCGGCGCGGGTCAGGTCGGAGGCACCCAGCCAGGCGACGATCTCGGGTCCGCAGTGGTCGATCCCGGTGATCCGGGAGGCGTCGATCGCGCGCAGAATCGTCGAGGCGACGCTGACGCGGTCAGCACCGGAGGCCAGCACCTGAGTGATGATGTTGTCCACCGTGATCGGCCGCGAGCTGTCGAGGGCGCAGTTGTAGACCGCACCCGGTTCGGGAAACAGCTCGAGGGTGCGCAGCGAGCCGGTGCGCCCGGGCCGGAGGAATATGCGGGCCTCCAGGCAGTGCACCGCACTGTCCACGATGATCTCGTCCGCCGCCAGCGAACGCCCTTGGGCGAGTTCCAGTTGCAGCGCGACGAGGTCGGCACCGGTCTGTGTTTCGCACATCCGGTAGGCCAGCGGCAGGCGCCCGTTGAGTTCCAGAAAGTAATAGCCGTGCGGACCGACAATGAATTCGACGGTGGCAATATTGCGCAGCCCGATGCCGGTCACCAGCCGGGCGGTATCCTGCCGCATCCTGGCCACCAGTTCCGGGGCGACGCCCAGCACCGGGGCTGCTTCCAGCAGCTTCATGCTTCCGGTGACCAGCAGGCTTTCCCGTTCGCCGAGTCCGATCACGGTACCGCTGTCGTCCACGGCCACCGTGACACCCACGACCTGTCCGGCCTCTACGTATCGTTCTGCGTACCAACCGTTCTCGTCCGGCAGCGACGCGAGAATCCGCTCGGCCGCTGCCATCGTGTGCGCGATCTGCACACCCTGACCGCCGCAACCGTCGGCGGGTTTGACGATGACGGGAGCACCGATCTGCGCGATCAGCCCGGCGATCGCCGCGCGCCCGGCGGCATGCGGCAGGACGGGGATGCCGAGGCGTTCGGCCGCGGCCACCGCACGTTCCTTGTCCCGCGCCAGCGCCAGCGCCTCGGCCGTCGGCCCGATGTAACCGATGCCGGCCGCCGCCAGCCGGCGCGCCAGTTCCGGATCCTCGGCCAGCGCGCCGTATCCCGGATACACCGTGTCCGCGCCGCATCGCTGCGCGGCGGCCACGATCTGTTCGGCGCTGTCGTAGGTTTCGGCGAGGCCGTCGCCGTCGAGGTACTCGCAGCCGTCGGCCGCGGTACTGTGCGAGGTTTGCGGGTCGGACAGCGCGGCGACCGCGATCGGTGAAAGTCCCAGTGCCCGTGCGGAACTGATCGTCCGAGCAGCGATCGCACCACGGTTGGCGATCAACAGCTTTCTCATGGCCTACTCCCGGTCCGTCATGGTCGGCGCCGCATCAGTCGAGGGCGCGGAAGTGCGTGACCAGGCGGTGCTGGTCGTCGAGGATGTGAAAGGCCAGTCCCGGGGCGAGGTCGTAGTCGACGTCGGCGCGGCCTTCGAAGGGCAGTGGGACGGTCGAGGCCACACCGGGGCCCACGCACAACGGGAGCCCGGCGAAGGTCGTGGTGGCGGCGACATGGGCGTGTCCGCACAGCACCGCGACGACCTGCGGATGGCGCGGCAACAGCTCGGCGAGGCGCTGTTCACCGAACTGCCGGACCCGGTCCACGAAGGGGGTGTGCAGTTCCGCGGGGGGATGGTGGAAGCACACGAAGACCGGCCGGCCGTCGGTCTCCGCGGCGAGCGCGGCGTCGAGCCAGGTCAGTGTGCGGTCGCTGAGCATGCCGTCGTCGCGGCCGGGAATCGTGGAGTCGCACAGCATGAATACCGCGCCCGGTGTCCGTACGACGCGGTTCAGCTCGTCCTCGGCGGCGCTCTCGTCGAGCAGTCCCACCCGGAACGCGGAGCGGATGTCGTGGTTGCCGGGCAGGACCAGTACCCGGCACGGCAGCTTCAGCAGGGCTTGCGCCTGGTCGTATTCGGCGGCCGCGCCATGGTCGGCGATATCGCCGGTGACCAGGACCACGTCGAGTCGGTCGGCCATGTCGCGCAGGTAGTCCAGGACCCGTTCGGCACGCCGGGTGGCCCGGGGACCGGTGTCCAGGTGCAGGTCACTGACGTGGGCGATGACGATCATCCCCGCCTCCCGGTGTCGGCGGCCGACGGCGTGGCTTCTCGCTGGAATCTGGCTCTGACCTGGCTGTTGGTGTGGGCGCTGGTGACCCGTGGTGGGGTGGCGCCGCCCTTGCCGATGTGGATGGCCACCAGGTGCGGACCGGGCAGGTCGGCGATCTTCTCCAGATGGGCGTGGATCTCGGGCACGGTCCGGCAGGTCTGGCCGGTGCGGTAGCCGGCGGCGAGGGCCAGGTCGGCCCATTGCATGACGGAGTCGCGGGTGCGCTGGCCGCCGGTGGAGTCGTAGGAGCCGTTGTCGAGCACGAAGTGCGTGAGGTTCTCCGGCTGTCGCTCCCCGGCCAGCGCGAGCCCCCCGAGATGCATGGCGGCGGCGCCGTCGCCGTCCACGACGGCTATTCGCCGATCCGGGCGGTTCAGTGCGGTACCCAGGCCCAGGCCGATGGCGTGTCCCATCGAGCCCTGCATGTAGAAGTTCCGTGGGTTGTCGCTTGCTCCGAACAATTCCCGGCTGATCATCCCGGTGGTGCTGTAGACCAGCGCATCGCCGAGGTGTTCGGCCAAGGCCGCGACGGCGTCCTTGCGGCTGAGCTCGTTGCGGTCGACGGCGGGTGGTGTCTGGTAGGTGCCGATGGTCTTCGCAGGGACGAGGATCACGAACGAACGGTTCTGGCGCCGTTCGGTTTCGGCGAGGTCGAGCAGTTCGGTCAGGCTGGACTCGTCGGGGCCGAGGATGCCGTGGGCCACGTCGATGGCTTCCAGCACACCGATGGTTCCCGCCCCCATCGCCGCGTGGTGGGGTTCGTCGTCCTCGGCGGAAGGCCAGCCCCGCAAGCTGATGAACAGCAGCAACGGGATTTCGTAGGCCATCGTCAGTGAGGTGAGCGGGTCCAGCAGATTACCGAGACCCGAATTCTGTGCCAGGACGACGGCCCGGGTGCCGGTCAGTTCCGCTCCGGCCGCCATCGAGAGCGCGATGCCCTCGTTCGGCGCCGGCACATAGGTGTCCCGCTTTTCCAGCAGGGCGAAGGGGCCCTTCAGGAACGAGCACGGGACTCCGCTGAAGAACCCGAAGTCGCGACGATCCAGTGCGTCGCAGACGAATTCGGCGTCGATCACGCGCTCCACTCCTCCCACTGTGCGACGGCGGTGAGGCTGAACAGTTCCTTCATGGGCGCGATCGAATCCTCGATGCTGTCGGTCCCACCGTGCAGCCGGATTTCGCTGAGCACGTCACGGGTGGCCGAAACCGAGGCGCGCAACGCATGATTCGCGTAGATGACCATCGAGACGCCCGCTTCTTGGGCTTCCGCGAGATTCCAATGCGGATAGGTGGTCGGTACGACGACGACGGGTGTGCGTGCCTGCCACGCCTTCAGGAAGTCCACGATCTCGACCGGGGAGGTTTTCTTGGAGTGGATCAGGATGGCGTCGGCGTGCGCGTCGGCGTAGAGGTGCGCGCGGCGCAGGGCTTCGTCGAGTCCTTGTCCGGCGATGAGCGCTTCGGTGCGGGCGACCACGGTGAAGTCACCGCTGCGCCGGGTGCGGGTGGCGGCTTCGATGCGGCCCGCGAATTCTTCGGCTGCTTCGAGGTCCTGATTGCCTTCCAGGAAGCTGTTGCGTTTCGGAAAGGCCTTGTCCTCGAAGCAGACTCCGGCGATGCCCGCGTCCTCGAATCGCTGGACGGTGCGGATGATGTTGATCTTCCCGCCGAATCCGGTGTCGCAGTCGGCCATCAGCGGCAGGTTGGTGGCCTGGTTGATGAGTGCCGAGGCGTCGAGGAGTTCGGCCATGGTCAGCAGACCCAGATCGGGTAGGCCGCGGGATGCCGACAGTTCGAAGCTCGAGGCCCACAGGCCGTCGAATTCCGCGTTCTCGATGAGACGGGCGGTGAGAGCGTCCCGGGAACCGACGATCCGGGCGATTTCCTTGCGCTGCAGCAGTTCCCGGAACCGCGCTGCCTTCGACATTATTTCTCGTCCTCTGCGGTGGTGGCCGTCAGCTCGAAGCGGCAGTGCCAGTGGAAGGATCCCGGTGTCGAGTGTTCCGAGTCGTCGGCGCTGAGCAGCTGGAACCCGTTGTGGAGCCGGACGATGTCGGCGATGTTCGTGTACAGGTGCGGATGGATCTTGTCGTCGGTGGCGTCGGGCTGTACGAAGGTGTTCGGGCTGATCTCGTTGCCGCGCCCGTATTCCCGGTTCCGTTTGGACAGCATCGTGCACTGGTAGATCCCGCTCGGCCGCAGTACCCGCCGGATTTCGGACAGTACGGTGGCCAGCCCGGTTTCGTCGGCGTGGTAGACGACGTTGAAGGCCAGCACGTAGTCGAAGCTGTCGGCGGGGTAGGGCAGGGTGGTGAAATCGCCGACCTGCAGGGCCAATTCGACGCCGAGTTCGCGGGCCGCGGTTTCGGCCGTCGCGATCGCGGTGGGGCTGCGGTCGATGCCGGTGCTGGCGAATCCCTGCTGGGCGAAGAAGAGTGCGTGCCTGCCGATTCCGCATCCGAGGTCCAGGATGTCCTCGAGGCCTCGCGCGCGCAGGCGGTCGGCTTCGTCGACGACCCAGGGATGCGGTTGCGACCAGTCGGCGCGTCCGTTGTCGGTGCGCCAGACCTTGTCCCAGTAAAGATGAGCTGTCATAGGGTGACCTCATTGATGTGTCCACATCCGGGTCCGGATGCCGAGTGCGAATGGGCTTGCGAGGCAGGACGCCTCAGCGTGTGGGAGCGGCCTCGCTCGTGACATCGGTGAGCAGGCCGATCTCCAGTGATTCCGCCAGCAGTGGCTGTAGTGGTGGCAGGTCGCAGCCGACGGCCGCGGCCACGTCGGCGAGGCTCCGCTGACCGTCGAGTTCGCGCAGCAGGCGCAGCCAGTCCAGGTGGGTGAGGTGGTCGATGACGAACACCAGTGTGCCGTCGACCGCGACATAGGAGGTGTTGCGGCCCTGTGCGTCGTCGAGGATCAGGACGTCCGGGGCGACCGCGAGCACGGTGGTGGAGTCGAGGGGGTGTTGCGGGAACAGGTCGCGGACCTCGGTGGCTTCGAAATCGGTGACGGCGATCTCGTAGGGCGCGGGTCCGGGTGCCGGCCGGGTGGCGGGGACCGAGACCGTCATCAGGTCGAGCAGCCCGAGATTGATCACGCGCAGCAGCAGTTGGACGTGCGCTGAGCCCTGGGCCGCTTCCAGCCGGCGCAGCGTGCCCCGGATGTTCCCGGCATCGAGATAGTGGGCCGCGCGCGGTGACGAGAGCGCCTCTTCGATGAGTGCGTCGCCGTGCTGGGCGAGCATGCGGGTGAAGGTCCGGTGCGTGTGCCGCACTCCCTCGCCCTCGTAGAAGGCGAGTTTGGGCCGGTCGAGGACCTCTGCCGGCAGGATGTGCTGCACGGCTTCCCGGATGATCCGCTTGTCCCAGAAGAGCCGCTTGCGGTAGGCGCGTGGCACGGTGGCGAGTAGCTCGACGATGCGGTGGTCGAGGAACGGCACCCGGGCTTCCACCCCGTTCCCGGACGCGGTCCGATCCTCGGCCCAGAGGTTGTACTGCTGCATTTCGCGGAACTTCCACGCGAAGTAGGACCGGTAGGGGTCGTCCATCGCGCTGGGCGCGTAGACGTCTATTGCGTTGTCGCTCAACAGCGGTAGGTCGGCGTCTTCCCACCAGCTGGCGACGGAGGTTCGGGTGCCGAGGGCCTTGCGGCGGGCGAGGGTGTTCAGGTTGGCGAGGAAGTCGTCCCAGTCACCGCCGCCGGCCAGGCCGACGCTGTAGCCGCCGGTGAATTCGTCTGCGCCGGAGCCCAGCAGGATCGCTTTGAGTTCGGGGCGTTCCGTGCGCGCGAATCGATACAGCTCACTTTTGTAGAACTGTTCGGGTCCGCATTGTGGCGTTTCCATCAACCACAGCAACCGTTTCCATTCCTCCGTGGAGGGAATGCGGTCGGCGGGGAATGCCACCTGGTGGTTGGGTAGGCCCAGGGCAGCCGCGGTGCGATGGGCGTACGGTGCGTCCTTGTTGACCACGGTGCTGCCGGTCAAGGCGCTGAAGGTGTGCAGTCCGGTGTGGGCGGACATGGCCGCGACGGCGGCCGAATCGATTCCGCCGCTGAGGAAGACGCCGATCTCGGCGTCGGCGACCAGGCATTCCTGAACGGAGGACGACAGCAGATCGCCGAGGGTCTGAACGAAGTAGCTTTCGGGGACCTGATCCGGGTCGACCGGGGCGGGCAGTTGCCAGTAGCGGTGCTCGCGGGTGGTGCCGTCGCACAGGCTCACGGTGCGGATCGTGCCGGCGGGGATGTGCTCCACATGCTTGAACCAGGTGATGGGTTCGCCGTCGACCATGGTGAGCGCGGCGCTGAGGCCCTGTTCGGCCAGTGCCAGCGACCAATCCAGTTCACGTGGACAGTCCGGATGGGCGAAGAGGGCCTTGATCTCCGAGGCGAACAGGATCGTGTCGCGCGAGCGATTGATGAACAGCGGCTTGATTCCGAGCCGGTCCCGGGCCAGGAGTAGCCGCTGCTCGCGGAGATCGATGACCGCGATGCCGAACATGCCGCGCACGTCGTCGAGGAAATCCAGGCCCTTCTCCAAATAGAGATGGAGCAGGACTTCGCAGTCGGATTCACTGCGGAACTTGGCTTTCGCCCCCAGGCTCTTGGCGAGTTCCCGATAGTTGTAGATCTCGCCGTTGGCGGCCAGGATCACCTGGCCGTCGTCGCTGATGAACGGTTGTCTGCCACCCTCGGGGTCGATCAGCGCGAGCCGGGTGAAGGACATGCTGGCCTGCCCGGCGTGATGGAATTGCATGTCGTCGGGGCCGCGCGGGCGCAATGCCTTGGCCATATCGCGCAGAATTCGGTCGGATGTCTCCGCGAGGGAACTTCCGTCGGTACGGGCAAATCCGGCAATTCCACACATATCGATTCCGATTCTCGCGCGGGTCCTGGTGCAGTGAAATGCAACGTGCCACGCTTCTTGCACGCAAGAAGCGTGGCACGTCCTACGGCTACTGTTTAGAGAACAGCGCCGATGAGAGCCGCCTGATCGACCTTCACGGCGGTGGGCTTGGTGTAAACCTTCATTTCTTTCACCTCCCGGTGGAATAGTTGCCGACTCTTGCTGTGACTACATTCCCTCGGCCCGGTGGTGCGACGGTGGCGTGCCGGTGGCACGGCCGTGGTTTCCTCTCTCGGGTCGGTCGACCCCCTGCCGAATGCGCCACCGACAGTTCACGATTGACGTCGTCCGACCCACGCAGCACCGAAGGAGCCATGAGGATGAGTACGGAAATCGAACGTCGCTTCATCGTGCGCGACGGCTTTCCGCAGGAGCGGGTCATCGAGACGGAGCGGATCAGGCAGGGCTATCTGCCACTCGCCTCGGCGGACAGTGAGGTGCGGGTCCGGCAGCGTGGTGACCGGAAGTTCATGACGGTGAAGTCCGGCTCCGGCCTGGTCCGGATCGAGCACGAGGAACCGATCTCCCCGGCTCTCTTCGACGCCTTGTGGCCCCTGACCGAATCGAGGTATGTCGTCAAAGAACGCCATCTGGTCCCCTTGCCCGGGAACCGCCTGGCCGAGGTCGATGTCTTCGAAGGCCGCCTCACCGGTCTGGTCACGGTGGAGGTCGAGTTCGAAACAACCGAAGCCGCACATGATTTCGTCGTGCCCGCCTGGTTCGGACCGGAGACCACCCACGATCCTCGCTATCAGAATCGGTCGCTGTCGCAGCTCTCCAATCTCACGGAACTACGGTTGTAAGCCCGTTGAAATCGGCTTCTGTCAGGTTGGTGTCGGGTCCGGTCGACTCCCGGCAATCGTGAGAGAAGCAGCATGTGCACAGGTATCAGAGTTGCGGCGGCGCGGACGGGGCTGGTGCTGGCTGTGGTCGCGGCACTGCTCACCGCCTGCGGGCACGGTAGCGCGACCGGGCCGGCGGCGATGTCGGCGCAGCTGTCCGGCCGCATCGACGCGATCGTCACCGCACACAAGAACGCGGGCTTGCTGCCGGCGGTGTCCGTTGCGGTCGTCGACCCGGTGCGCGGCCGGTACATCCACGCCTACGGCAGTGCCGATCTCGCCACCGGTCGTGCGGCGGGCGTCGGTGACCATTTCCGGATCGGCAGTGTCGCAACGACTTTCATTGCCACCGCGGTCCTGCGGCTGGCCGACGCGGGCAGGTTGTCGCTCGACGATCCGGTGGCTCGCTATATCGCCGATGTCCCGCGCGGTGACACCATGACGGTCCGGGATCTGCTCGGCGCACGCAGCGGGGTCTACGACTTCCTCGATGCGCCCGAAACCCTTGCGGCACAGTACACCGGCGATTCCGGGTGGAACGATCAGCAGACGATTCGCGCCATTGCCGCGCACCCCGCCAAAGCCGCCGCGCCCCGCACCGGCACCGCATACTCCAATTCCGAACCTGTCCTGCTCGGGTCGATACTGGAGAAGGTCACCGGCAAATCGGTCGATAATGCCATCGGCGACATCGTCACCGGCGACGGCCTGCGCGATACGACGACACTGCCCGACCGCGGTACCGCACTTCCCGCGCCGGCCCTGCACGGCTACGCCTACCCCAGGGACACCCCGGTCGATCTCACCGCGCAACTGACCGCACCGCTTTTCGAGGCCGCCGGAACCATGCAGTCCACGATCACCGACCTGGCTCGATACGCGCCACTGCTGGCACACGGCAACCTGCTGAATCCGCAGACCGCGCAGGCGCGAACGCAATTCACGGATCTGTCCCAACCGCGGGAACGCCAACTCGAACCGCACGAGCAGTACGGCCTCGGGCTGATGCGGACCGGTCAATGGATCGGATTCGACAGCACCGTCTCCGGCCGTCTCACCGACCTCGGCTACACCACGACAATCGGTTACCTTCCCGACCGCGACGCCACGGTCGTCGTGACCACGAACCTCGGCGCCTCCCCGCCGGGCATCACCGCCGCCACCTTGTGGGCGGACATTGTGCATGCCTTGTATCCGGGCACTCTCCCCGACTCCGACACCGCTCCCACGATGCCGGTCCCCACGGCAGCCGATCTCGACGTCCAACTGAGCCGAGCTCTCGACCCGACCCGACCCGCGGCCGCGAAATCGCTCCGGGTCGAGGGATCCGACGCCGATCCGGACCTGATCACCCGAGTCGCGCAGGCCTATCACGATACGTTCGCCACGACCATCCGTGTGGTCGCGACCACCGAATTACGTCCCGGAGTCATGGTGGCGACAACGACCAAACCTCGCATGGCACAGGAACCGTCGCCGCGCTGATCGTCCCGTTCACGGTGCACGACCGCGCCTGGCAACTCACCCGGCGGTGGGCCTGCGCGGCAATCCGAACGGCCGGACTCACCTCACCCGCCTGCACGTAGAAATATCCTTGATACTGGACGTTTGAATAGTTCCCCGATAGTGGCGCGTTTTGTAACGCGCGGCCTGAGAGATTCGACAAGAGGGCGATCGGTTTGAACGCTCGGAAGTGAAATCGCACATGTCGGCAAGAACTTTCTCCGCTGTAGTGGTCTTCGTGGCCGCAGCTGCTCTCTGCGCGCCGGTGGCCGCCGCGGATCCCACCACCACGACGGCACCCGCCCCGGGGATCAAAGTCGGTGGCGGCCTGGACGTGGGCGTAGGCGGCAACGGGTCCATCAATGTCGGCGGCGGACTGACCGGGGGCGTCGGAGTGCCGGGCCAGCCGGGCGGGGGGCTCGGGCTCGGAGGTAATGCCGGCGTGTCGATTTCGCCGAGTGTGCCTACGCTGCCGAGCGTGCCCGCTGTGCCGAGCGTGCCCGCTCCGCCGACTCTGCCCGCTCCGCCGAGCGTGACCGTGGGAGGTAATACCGGGGGCGGTGTCCAGGCCGGTGGTGACGGAAACCTCGGCGGGGGCGTGCAGGCCGGTGGTACCGGTGGCCTCGGCGTGCAGGCGGGCGGTGACGGAAATCTCGGTGGCGGTGTGCAAGCCGGTGGAAATGGAAACCTCGGGGGAGGTGTCCAGCCCGGCGGCAACGGAGGTCTCGGCGGCGGCGTGCAGGCCGGTGGCAACGGGGATGTCGGCGGTGGCCTCGGCGTACAGGCCGGTGGCACTGGGGATCTCGGTGCCGGTGTGCAAGCCGGCGGATTGGGCGGCGTCGATCTGACCACTGCCGCGGGAGCCGCCGCGGCCGGTGCGGACACGGTGAACGGCATGGCCATTCCGGCCGACGCGACCACGGGTATCGCCGGTGGCCCGGCGGTGACCGATCAGGTTCCGGCGGGCGGCTACGTGATTCCGAAGGGCGCGCCCGACACCGGCGCCGGCGGCATGGCCCACCAGGTGAGCGCACCGTGAGCACCGTGGATAGCACGTTGGGTACGCTGAAATACCGTCGGCCACTGCGTGTTTCGCTCGTCGCCGTGATGGCGATCAGCATGGCGCTGCTCGCCGGCTGTGGATCTTCACACACCGCCGCCGCGACGCCGAAAACCAGTGCCGCGCCCGCGCCTGCGGGCGGTGTGAAAACCGCGGCGCCGATCACCCGGTCGACTCCGACGTCGTTCGATATCGCCTCGATCAAGGCTTCCGGTTCGCTGATCGCGGTGGGGCTCAATGCCGATGGTTCGGTGCAGGTACCGGCCGACTATCAGCAAGCCGGCTGGTACCAGAAGGGTCCCGCGCCGGGCGAGCAGGGTTCCGCGGTCATTCTGGGCCACGTCGACTCCTACAAGGGTGTCGGTGTCTTCTTCTACCTGAAGAAGGTCAAGCCGGGTGACATGATCGACGTGACCCGCGCCGACGGAAAGACCGCACACTTCAAGGTCACCGACGTCCGGATGTACGACAAGACCCAGTTTCCCGACCAGCTGGTCTTCGGTGCCCGTGGCGGCTCGACCCTGCAAATAGTCACCTGTGGTGGCGATTTCGATCAGAACACCAAGAGCTACTTGTCCAACGTCGTCGTCTTCTCCTCGCTCGATTCGGTGACCTAGACACTCTCGCGGTCGCCGGGCGAGATATGTGGTGGTGCCCGCTGTGGCAGTGGCGGAGGTCGAGTGCGATTAGGTCTGCTAACCAAATATCTCGGCGAATATTGATGTACTGCAACAGCTTTCATGTGACTGTTCTTGCATCTGTAAGTGCATCTCGCCTACCATTTCATGGTGGGGAGGAACTCTGAACAACGAGTTTCACATGGTGGAGCTCGTGGCGGTTGCGGCGCTGGACTGCGGGGTCTGTTCGCTGCCGATCTTGCCGAATTATGGGAAGCTGCCGGTAATCCGACACTGGATCGTGTTGCCGGGGGAGCGACGGCTCGGATGCGGGCGGCCAGCGCCAAGGGCACCGGTCGCAGGGTTTCGGTACAGCGGATCAGCGACTGGCGGGCGGGGCGGAACGTGCCGGCGAGTTTCGAGTCGCTGGTGCCGGTGCTTCTGACGCTGATCGAGCTGGCCGGATCGAGGCTCGAGGTATCGCGAGGTTTGTCCAATCTCGGGGCGTGGCATCGACTGTGGAAAGGTGCTCGCGCGGAAGTCGATTCGGTCAGGTCGAGTGCGCAATCATCGCCCCATCGTCTGCGCCGCGAAGCGCTGTCGCCATTATCCGAAACCGGTCTTCGGCTCGAGGCCACGGCGACGATGATCCGGGCCTTCGAGTGCCTGCTGGTTCCGGAGCTGCTGCAAACCGATGACTATGCCCGTGCGATCGTCACCCTCGGGTACTGGAACCGTGCCGAGCAAATGCGGAGGGCGGAGTTGCGCCGCAGGCGCCGGGAGATCCTCGGCCCATGTGGCGGACCTACGGTGTGGGCGGTGCTGGACGAGGCGGTTCTGCATCGGCCGGTCGGCGGGCCGCACGTGCTACGTACCCAACTCGAGCATCTGGTGGAAATCTCGAGTCGGCCGAACGTGATAATCCAGGTCCTGCCGTTCTTGGCCAGTGGCTATGCGGCCGTGGGCACTTCGTTCACCATGCTCCGATTCGCCGGACACGCACTCCCCGATATCGTGTGCCTGCCCCAGTTGACCGGCGCGGCCTACCTGGATCGCCCCGACGAACTCGACCCCTACCGCCGGGCCATGGACCGCCTGGCCCTACAGGCCGACCCGCAGGATCGCTCCCGGGCACGCCTGATCGCCGCGGCCACTGAACTGTAACGGAGCGCCCGCATTTACCAGACTGCGGATCGCGCTTACATGGTGACGGCGAGAGTTCCCCTGATCGAGCCATCGGTGCGGGCGGTGAGGGCGGTGTTGAGGTCGGTGAAGGGGTAGGTCGTGGTGTTCAGCTCGAGGGTGCCGTCGCCGAGTTCGGTCAGCAGCGCATGGAACACGGCGTCAGGAACCTTGCGGCGCACCATGTTCATCGGCAGCAAGCTGACATCGGCGGCGAGGAGCGTGGGCAGATCCAGTGCCAGAGTCCTGCCGCCCACATACCCGATCATGACGACTCGGCCACCGGGGTTGATGGCGGGCAGCACAGTAGGGACGGTGTCACCGCCGACGGTATCCAAGACCACGTCGAGGCCACCCTGCTCCCGCATCCGTGCCACCGCGTCGGTGCTGTCCATGAGGATCTCGGCCGCCGCGGCAGGAACGGCGGCGGCCTCGATCTCGTTGCGTACCAGGGCGATGATGTGACCGCCCGCGCGAGCGGCGAGTTGTACGGTCATCGAACCGACGCCACCCGCCGCCCCGGTGACCAGGACTCGTTCGCCGGGCCGGACGTCGCCCACGGGCGTGGCGGCGGCCCACGCGGTCGTCATCGGCGAGTAACAGGTCGCCGCCAGGGCGGCGTCCACGCTCTCGGGGATCACCCGCAAGGCGGCCGTCGGCACGGTGGCGTGCTGAGTCCAGGTACCGGGCCGTTCCAATCCGACGCCGGAACCGCGGATCAGCACGCGGCGCCCGATCATTGCGGCGTTCCCGGCGAGAACCTTGCCGACGCCCGCCGTGCCGGGTGTGAACGGCAGCGAGGGCCGGTAGGAGAAGGTGCCCGACATCAGGGTCAGGTCGAGATGGGTGACGGCGGCCGCCTCCATCGCGACAATGGCCATCCCGTCGGGCGCCTCGCTCGCGGGTGCGGTTTCCTCCAGGGTGACGGTCGTGCCCCAGGTAGTCAGACGGGATGCCAGCACGATGCCTGCTTCCGGCCGCATCGCTAACCGGCGCTGCCGGTCGATGCGGGGCCCCGGCTGTGTTCGGCTTCCTTGTGTGCGTCGAGGTAGAGGTCGAAGGCACCCTTGGTGAACGAGCAGCGGAAGTCTTCGGCATAGCCCCGGTTGAGGTTGTCGTATCCGGCAGCCGCGCAATCGTCGTAGGTCCTGTACGAAAGGCCGGTGTCGTAGAACTCCGCATGCGCCACAGCTGTGCCCAAGCCGGTGGCGGCAATGATCAGGGCGGACACCACAATTGATTTCCTGGTCACGATGAATATCGCTTTCTCTCGAATGATTCGCCTGATGTGACTGTCTCAGAACGCCGCCTCCCGATCTTGTGCGCGAGATCAGAAGGTGAGCCGCCTGTTTGTCGATTACGACAACGCGCTGGCAGCGCCGCGTGAAAGCGGCACGGCGAGTCGTCATCAGCAGCTGGTAGGAACCGGGTCTCCGCGGAACCTGGATTCCACGTAGTTCCAGGCGTCACCGAACCCGGCGACAGCGGTGGTCATGTGCTCGGCGATATCGAAGGGCCGGAACGTCAGTGGTACGCCGGCTTTGCAGTAGCGGTCGGCGACCTCGGCGACGGGTTCGAACAGCGCGAGGTTGTCGGAGCGGCCGTGCCAGAAATAGGTGGGCGCGGTCGGTGTTTCGGGGAGGTAGCGCAGGCTGTTCTCGCGGAGAACGGCGTGCGCTGCGGGGCTGTCGAGCAAGCTCTTGGACGCTGCCATCTGTTCCGCACTGCGGAATGCGCCGTCTACTAACAGCGATCGGCGGCACGCGTTTCGGGTGAGTTCGCGGAACCGCAACCCGTCACTGTTCAGCTGGTCCGAAACAGGCAGGCGCTCAGGGTATTCGCGTTCCAGGCCCATTGCCGCCGCGAAGGCGAGACCGAATCCCGGGTGGGGAGCGAATCCCAGCCCCAGGGCCATTTCTTCCAGGTCGGCCGGGATGCCGCCGGCTACCACCGCGGTGAGCGGCACGTCGGGCGCATAGCCGGGTTGCAGTGCGCCGGCCCAGGCCGAGGCCATGCCGCCGCCGGAGTAGCCGGCCAGGGCCACAGGTGAATTCGAGAGCCCGAGTTCCGCTGCCTTGCGGACGGCGCGGACACTGTCGAGAGTGATCATGCCGCTGAGCTCGGCCGCACCGTATGCGACGGTGGGTCCCAGGTAGTCGGGAATCGAGATAGCCCAGCCGCGCCCGATGGGAAGCATCGCGCCCGGCGCGTCCTGCAGCTCGCCGTTGAACAGTGACCGTGACGGATTGCACTGAGTGCCCAGGGAATTGATGAGTGCCTGATACGACACCAGCGGCGGATTGCGCACGCCTACCGGAAGCAGGACGGTGGTCACGCCGATGATCGGGTTCCTTGCCGAATTCGTACTGCGAAAAGCGATCTGCCAGGCTTCCGTGCCGACATAGGGGCCGGAGTCGATCTTGCGGGTCCGGATGACATCACCCGGACTTATCCCGGCCAGCTCCGCGGGCGCGTGGTAGAAGGGATCGGGATCCGGTGTCGGATACAGCGGTTGGGCCGAAGCCGGCGTACCGAACAGTCCGGCGGAGAGGATGCTCGAGGCCAGGATGACAGTCTTGGCGGAGAGTTCGAACAACGACTTTCCATTGATTTCGGTTGTCCCGCCCCGCAAGAACAGATCCGCTCTGGACCGATCTGGATACACCCGAGTGGGCAGCCGAACTTTCTGCCACGCTGCGAGGGCGAACTCGCAGGCTCCTGTGCAATCACACTAATGGAAATCTGGAGCATAGCCGACCCGATTAGCGATCGGTCCACGGTCTCCCGTATATGGGTGTCATAGCAACCTTTACCTTCCTCTAACCTTCATGAACTCCGACTTTGCTGCCGTGTTGCCGGATTGTGTCCGGGCGTGATATAACGCATCAGTGCGTGAATGCCGTTTGCGCATCTCGGGCATGTCGGTCTTATGAATATGAGGATTCAGTGTGGTAGGGGCTCTCAACTCGGATCTCGCTCATGAGTTGATGAGACGACAAGATGGGATCGTTCTCCGATACGGGCGAGCGCTGGAAGATGGCGGCAACCCATTGTTCTCCGATGGCTCGCTGTGGGCCGAGTGCGCTGTGTCCGTCGTCCTGGACTGTGTGAACTCGCTGGACGTCGGACTGCCGGTTTCGGTGCGCGACGACGGCGTACTCTTCAAGGAACGGGACGAGGTCCGGTCGAATTCGGGAAGTCGACTGGGCTCCTCCGTGCAGGCGGCCACGCTGCTCTACGAGATCATTGTCGAAGAATTGTATGAGATCGATGAATCATCGCCGATCCACTCGGCCGAATGGAATGCCGTCCTGGTCGCACTCGGGCGTAGCATGTTCCTGCGCCTGGAAGCCGGAGTGAATGCATACGATTCGTTCCTGCTGAACCAGATCGGGGAGCTGTACGATTCCGTGCGCAGTCGATTGGCGCGTGATCTGCATGATCGACTGGGAAGTTCTCTCAGTGTCTCCATGCGGCAACTGGAAACATATGTCAGAACCGGCGATGCCGATTGTCTCGAAATACGATCGGTGATCGGGACCCTGTCGGAGGCGATCGTCCAGATATCCGATTTGATAACGGATCTTCGACTGCGCGAGGACGGCCAGAGTCTGCGCAGTGCACTCGGTGCATTCGTAGCCGTCATGGGATCGCCGCCGCCGGAGATCGAGATCGATGTCAACGGCCCGGAACAATGGGTGGGCCGCGGAGTTCTCGACGAGATCTTCCTGATTCTCCGGGAGTGCCTGCGGAACGTGTACTCGCACGCCTGCGCGCGACGAGCGATCGTCACCGTCGACATCACACCCCGCGAGATAGTCGCCTTGGTGGCCGACGACGGAATCGGATTCGAGCTGTCGAAGACCCGGCGCAGCAACGGCTTGCAGTCGATGGTGGAGCGAGCAGAGATTTTATCCGGATCGGTCACTGTCGACTCGGCGCCGAACCGGGGGACCCGCATCCATATCAGAGTGCCGATCCGGCCGGTATTCGGATGAAGTTGTCGAACCCCATTTCGGTCGTCGTCGTCGACGATCACACATTGTTGAGAGTTGCGCTCTGTAATATGCTGCGCGCGGAGGAAGATATCGATGTAGTAGCCGATGTCGGCGATGGATGGGCCTGCATCGCGACTGCGGCTCGACTATTGCCGGATGTGATTATTCTCGATATCGAGATTCCCGGTGACGATGTGCGGACTACACTACGGCGATTAGCTGAAGTCAGTCCGGACTCCAGAATTCTGATTCTCAGTATGCATCAGGACATCGATCTCATCCGGGAACTATCCAATTCGGGGATTGCGGGCTATCTGCACAAGAGTGCGAGCGGGGAATCTCTGGTTGCTGCAATCCGCGGTGCCGGTGTCGGTCCTCGCGATCCTGTCATGGTTGTTTCTGCAGGGGAATTACACATCTTCTCGCAGGAATGCAATCCTGGTCTCACCGGTCGTGAGATCGAGGTGATCGACCATGTTGCGGATGCGCTGAGTAATCGCCAGATCGCTTCACAACTCGGTATTTCGGAGAGTACCGTCAAGCGGCACCTGGGTAGGATCTTCGAGAAATTAGGCGCGGTCTCGCGGCTGGATGCGGTGAACCGGGCGGTAGCGGCTAAAGTCATCAAACCGCGTATGGGCCCGTAGGATACCAGGCCACTTGAAGCTTCCATATGGAACTTTAGACCCATCGGCTTGACCCATTGGTCGGCTGTCGGTGCTGCTTTCGGCGAAATAGCCTCGATCTCGGTACAACGTTCGAGATGGTGGAGGTCTGATGACGATAGCTGCTGATGTTTCGAAAGATTCCGATTTCGATTCCCCAGCTGGGCGCAGCAGAGTATCGATGAGTCCGAGCGCGCACGGCGACTCGTGGCAGCCTGCCGCAATGACTGCCCGATGGCCTGGCGTGCCTTGATAGAGCAGTATTCACCATTGGTCTGGGCGATCATGCGCTCTTTCCGCCTGACCAATCATGATTGTGAAGATGTATTTCAATCGAGTTGGGCCAATATCGTTGCGCCTCGTCGCCAACGTCGAGGGCGGCAACAAGGAGCTCGAGGGTCTGCGTAAGGCCAACGCCGAGCATCCCATCGAGGTCACCGGCGCCAAGCTCCGCGGCCTGATGAGCTGGGTCGACCGCCCCATCACCGAAACCGCCTGACAGCGATGCGGAGTGTTCGGTGTTTCCGACATTGTCGGATATCGAGCATTGATTGCCGGCGGATTGCCTAGTTAGCGTCGAAAGCATGATTGTGTCATGTCGCCGGGCCGCTCGTATCAGGCCGGAAGAAATGGGAAATGGGTAATTTGCGAAATCTTTTACATGGAATTCTTGCCGGCACCGTCGTATTTGCCGGTTACGCCGCAATCGCTCCGGGCGGCGCGCAAGCGACGCCGGCGCGCGGCATCACGGGAACCACGCTCAGTGCGTTCACCAGCGGCAATACCGACTACGCCCTCCGTGAACTGACGATTGCGCCCGGCGGCGGCACGGGCTGGCACTTCCACGACGGGAATCTCTACGGGGTGGTCCGCAGCGGCACACTGACCCACTACGACTCGTCCTGCGCGGTGGACGGGACCTATGGGCCAGGAGCAACGATCGTGGAACCGAGCGGGCACGGATACATCCACATGGGCCGGAATGCCGGTCGAGAACCCGTGGTCCTCGACGTGCTCTACGTACTGCCCAGTGGCAGCCCGATGTTCGAGGATGCACCGAATCCGGGCTGCCCCTTTGATTGATCTGGATTCGTTGACCGTGTCTTATCCGAAGGCCGATGGCGATCATGTCGCCGTGTCCGGTCTCGATCTCACGATCGGAGCAGGAAAGTTCGTTTCCCTCGTCGGTCCCACCGGGTGTGGCAAATCGACCGTGCTGGATATCGTGGCGGGTTTGTCGACGCCCTCGGCCGGTGTGGTGCTCATCGACGGGCAGCCATTGCGGGGGCGTAATCATCGGGCCGGGTACTTGTTCCAGCGAGAACCTCTGCTGCCGTGGAAGACGGTGCTGGACAATGTGGCGTTCGGACTGCACTTGCGTCGCATGCGCAGAACGGACCGGGAAGCGCTGGCGCGCGACTGGATCGCGCGGGTAGGCCTGGCCGGCTTCGAAGACGCTTTCCCGCATCAACTTTCCGGCGGGATGCGCAAACGTGTCGCCATCGCGCAGACGTGGATCGTCGACCCGCAGATCCTGCTGATGGATGAGCCCTTCGCCGCGCTCGACGCACTGACCCGGCAGGCGATGCAGAACGAGCTGCTCACACTGTGGACCGGCACCGGTAAGACGGTGCTGTTCGTGACGCACGATCTCGACGAAGCCATCGCGCTGTCCGACGAAGTGGTGCTGATGTCGGCGGGGCCGGGTAGCCGGGTGGTCCGCCGCTATCGAGTGGACCTGCCACGGCCGCGCGACTCGTTCGCCATTCGGGCCTGCCCGGAGTATGCCGAGCTGTATCAAGCGATCTGGTCGGAACTACGAGATCAGGTCGAGAGGACCTTCGCCGATGTGCGCCAGACGCAATGACATTCGTGCGCGCACGGCCGTAATCCGGATCGCCCAACTGGGGCTCGGTGTCGCACTGATACTCGGCTGGGAACTGGCGGCCCGCTATGGGCTGATCGATGATTTCTTCTTCTCGCGGCCCAGCGATATCGCTGTTCGTCTCGCCGACTGGTTCGGTTCCGGTGCGATCTGGCGACATCTGAGCGTCACGATGACCGAGGCCGCGCTGGCGCTGTGCATCGGCGGCGCCGCCGGAATGATCGTCGGATTCTTCTTGGCCCGAACGCAATTCGCGGCAGCGGTGCTCGAGCCGTACGTGCGTATGGGCAACGCGTTGCCGCGGGTGGTGCTCGCGCCGATCTTCTTGCTCTGGTTCGGGCTCGGCATCTGGTCGAAGGTCGCACTCGGTGTTTCGCTGGTCTTCTTCATCGTCTTCTTCAACACCTACCAGGGTGTGCGAGAGGTCGACCGGGTGCTCGTCGACAATGCGCGCATGCTCGGCGCGAGTGAGCGTCAACTGCTCCGGCATGTGCTGTTGCCCAGCGCACTCACCTGGATCCTGGCCAGCCTGCATCTCAGTGTCGGCTTCGCGTTGATCGGTGCTGTGATCGGCGAGTACCTGGGCGCTTCCCGCGGTGTGGGCTACTTGATCTCGCAGGCCGAAGGGACATTCGACACCACGGGCGTCTTCGCGGGCATGACGGTGTTGTGCGTGGTCGTGGTCGTGGTGGATATCGCCATCAATCGCGTCGAGCGCTACCTACTCCGCTGGAAGTCATTCCACGGCACAGCAATTACGAAAGGAAGATAGGCCATGGGAAGGCAGAGATACGCGGCCGTGGTGGCGGCGGCGGTGGTAGTGGCGGTGCTCGTACTGGTGCTGAGCAGTTGTGCACGGAAACCGGATGCGGGCCGGCACATCACCATCGGAGTCGGCGGGCGGACACTGCCGGTGTACTTGCCGCTGACATTGGCCCAGCAGCTCGGCTATTTCAAGGATCAGGGTCTGTCGGTCGAAATCGAAGGTCTGCAGGGCGGGTCGAAAGCGTTGCAGGCGTTGGAGGGTGGCAGCCTGGATGTCGTCGCCGGATACTATGACCACACCATTCAGATGCAGGCCAAGAACCGGGCGTTGACCTCGTTCGTGACGATGTTGAACCGCCCTGAGATCGTACTCGCGGTATCACCTGCGGCGAGCAAGCGAATTACTTCGATAGCCGATCTCGCCGGTGCGAAGGTCGGTGTCAGCGCGCCGGGTTCGTCGACTGATTTCTTTCTCAAGTATGTATTGAGTAAGCATGGCCTGGCGGCCGATTCGGTCAGCGTGCAGGCGATCGGTACGGCGGCGACCGCCGTTGCGGCCATGGAGCACGGCCGCGTCGACGCGGCCGTGATGGTCGATCCCGCGTTCTCGATGCTGCAGCAGCGCGCAGGCGCCGGCAAGGTCGCGATCCTGCTCGATTCGCGAAGCGGCGAGGGTGTCGAGCAGACTTTTGGTGTTTCGAAATACCCTGCGTCGGTTCTGTATTCGACACGGGATTGGCTCGATACCAACAAGGCGAGCGCCGCCGGCCTTGCCACGGCGATCGTGCGGACGCTGCACTGGATCCAGCAGCATTCCGCCGAGGAGATCGCCGCACGGATGCCCGCCGAGTTCGCGCAGGACAGCCGGGCGGTCTACATCGAAACCATTGCCAAGATCAAGTCGGGTTTCTCGGATGACGGGGTGATGCCCGCCGATGGAGCCGAGGCCGTTCGCAAGGTGCTGGCCCAATTCGACCAAGCCGTATCCGGGGCGAATATCGACCTGTCCCGCACGTATTCGAACGACTACCTACCCGGCCACGACTGATGCGCCACCGGAAGGAAACCGAACAAGCGGCGGTCGAGATCCGCGACGACAGCGTGGATTTCGAGGCGGAGGGAATCTCGAAGGTTTTCCTCGCCGGTCAGCAGCCGGTGTGGGCATTGCGTGATGTTTCCCTGCGTGTGGCGTCCTCGTCGTTCGTCTGCATCGTGGGTCCGTCCGGGTGCGGAAAGTCCACTCTGCTGCGGATATTGGGTGGGCTGGACACAGCGAGCTCGGGCCGGGTGGTGATGCCGGCATCGCACGGCAGAGCTCCGGCGTCGGCCTTCGTATTCCAGGAGCAAGGCGTGTTTCCGTGGCTGAACGTACTCGACAACATCACCTTCGGTTGCCGCATGGCCGGTGTGGGACGTGCGGACTACACCCGGCGCGCGCGGGAGTGGATCGAGCGCACCGGTCTCTCGGGATTCGAAAGAGCCTATCCGCATCAGTTGTCCGGCGGTATGCGTCAACGGGTCGCTTTGGCGCGGGCCTTTGCCGTCGATTCACCAGCGCTGCTGATGGACGAACCGCTGGGCGCGTTGGATGCGCAAACCCGACTGCTGATGCAGGAGCAACTCGTCGGATTGTGGGAGGCCGAACGGAAGACCGTCGTGCTGGTCACCCACAGCATCGATGAGGCGCTGTTACTCGGCGATCGCATCATTCTGATGTCTGCTCGACCCGGCCGGGTCAAAGCCGAACTCACGGTTCCATTCCCGCGTCCCCGGCGACTGGAGCTGGAGCAGACTCCCGAATTCGGCGCGTTGCGGCATCAAATCTGGGAAGCGCTGCGGGACGAGGCCGAGACTTCGGCGATGGTCCGATGAGCACGAATATCGAGGCGTCCCTGAGGCAAGAGCGGCGTCGGCGATGGCGTGACCTGCTACTCGCGGTCTTCACCCCGATCATGCTGCTGGTTGCCTGGCAGGCTGCGGCGTGGACGGATGTCATCGATGCCCAGCTGTATCCTCCTCCGTCCGCGGTCCTTGCTCGATGGGCGCAACTGGTGCGCAGCGGTGAGCTGCTCGAGCACCTGAAGGCCACGATGGGGAGATTGTCGATCGGCTATTTTCTGGGCGCGCTCGGTGGTGTCGTGGTGGGCTCGGCCATGGGATGCCGGCGTTCGGTCGCGGCAGCTCTCGGACCGCTGTTCTCCGCGCTCTACGCGCTGCCGAAGGTGGCAGTTCTCCCCTTGCTGCTGCTGATATTCGGGCTGACAGAGACACCGAAGATACTGGCGGTCGCGATCACGGTGTTCTTCGTGCTGCAGATCAACACCCTTGCCGGTATTCGCCAGATCGACCCTCGGACGCTGGAAGCGGCCCGGGCCTACCGGGCTACCGGATGGCGGTCGGTGCGTTTCGTGCTGCTGCCCGCATGTCTGCCCGCGATCTTCACCGGGCTGCGGGTCGCGGCCGGTCTCGGGATCGCGGTGGTCATCGCGGTCGAGTTCGTCGCCTCCAACAGCGGTGTCGGCTATCTGATCTGGAACTCCTGGCAGCTGTTCCAGCCCGAGCGTATGTACGCCGGCCTGTTGACCGCTGCTCTGCTCGGCGCCTGCATCACCGGTGTCATCGCCGCTGTGGAGTTTCTTGCCATGCCGTGGCGTCGCGCCCAGGGGTTGTCCCGAAAGTTTGTGAATCCCCGAGCGAACCCAGTTATCGATCAAGATCAGAGGAAGTAGCGATGATCGTGAAACGTATTCTCTCCCTTCTCATTCCCGCGTTCCTTCTGGTCGCCGCCGGGTGCGGTGGCAAGGCGTCGGAAACTGCTTCGGCCGACAAGGTCACCGTTGCGCACGTCCCGTCCACCTTGTTCGCGCCGCTGTATGTCGCCCAGGCCAACGGATACTTCGCCGACCAGGGACTGACCGTTGATCTGCAAACCATCAGATCAGGCCAGGATGCCATCGCGCTGGCCGCCGCCGGCAAGATCGATGCGGTCGCCGCCGGGTTCTCCGCCGGGATGTTCAACGCGATCCACAGCGGTTTGCCGCTGAAAGTGGTCGGGTCCATGGGAATTGCCACCGGCGACCCGAAGTCCTCGCCTTCCGCGCTGGAAGTATCGAAGAAACTGGTGGACGCGGGCGAGGTGAAAACCTCGGCCGATCTGCGCGGCCGCAAGGTCGCCGTGGCAGGCGGGGCGGGCGCCGCCGGGGGCTACCAGTTGGCGACGGTACTACGACAATCCGGACTCTCCCTGCGTGATGTCCAGATCGTCAATCTCGCCATACCCGACCAGCAGGCCGCTCTGGCGAATGGCGGCGTGGATGCCGCTCTCACGCCCGCGCCCTTCACTACCCGGATCGAGCAGGCCGCGATCGCCGTCCCGCTCGCCGTCCCGCCCGCGGGCACCTCGGCGACCGGGATCATTTTCGGCGGAAAGTTCGCCGAATCCGCTGCCGCACAGAAGTTCTTCGCGGCCCTGCAGCGGGCGAGCAGGGACCTGCAGGGTGCGGCAGCCACCTCCCCGGAGAACCTCGGCATCCTGGCCGGAGCGACCGGGCAGGACCTCGCGGTACTCCGGTCCGTGCCCTCGTATCGGTGGCGACCCGATCTGAGCCCGGACGCCGACCAATTGACCGCACAACAGCAGGCCTACCGCGACGCCGGACTCCTCGACTACGCCGATCTCATGGAGCCGGGCACCTATATCTCGACCACGTTCTCCGCCAACCGATGAGGATCCTTCGACAGCATCGCGACCATCGCCTGCCAAGTCCGATACGTGTCGGCTCGGGCATTCGTCGCGGGCGTGGGTTCCCATCGCCCGGCCGGTTTGATATTGCGGTGCAAGGCCTTCGGATCCGACCAGTAGGTCGCCGACAGGCCCGCGGCATAGGCCGCGCCGCGGCTGATCGACGCCGATACCGACGGCCGGACCACCGGCCGCTCGAGCGCGTCGGCAACCAGTTGCATGAGCAGGTTATTGGCTGCCATCGCGCCATCGATCCGCAGCGTCTCTATCTTCGGCTGGAAGTCGGCATCGACCGCGTCTACTACCGCTTTGGTCTGCCACGCAATCGCGTCCAGGACCGCCCGTGCCAGATGGGCCTTGGTGACATATCCGGTCAGCCCGACGATTGCGCCGCGTGCGTTCGATTGCCAGTGCGGCGCGAAAAGGCCTGAGAACGCGGGGATCACATGGCAGCCGGCGCTGTCGGGCACGGACCCTGCCACTGTCTCGATCGCCGGCGCCGAATCGATCATTCCCATCCGGCGTATCCAGTCGACCAGGCCACCCGCCGGGCCGATACTGCCTTCCAGGGCGTAATGGACCGGTTGTCCTTCGAGCTGATAGGCGACTGTCGTCAACAGGCCGTGGTCGGATCGAACAGCGACGTGACCGGTGTTCATCATCAATGCCGCGCCGGTCCCGTAAGTGCATTTGGCCTCGCCCACGCCGAAACAGGCCTGACCGAACAGCGCCGCCTGTTGATCGCCCAATAATGCGGTGATCGGGATTCCGGTGTTGTGCTCTGCGCCGAAATCCCCGGTGCTGGCCAGGATTCGCGGCAACATGGCGGCGGGGATGTCGAATTCGCGGAGCAGCTCGGCATCCCAGTCGAGGGTCTCCAGGTCCATCAGCATTGTGCGACTGGCATTCGTGACGTCGGTGGCGTGAACTCCACCGTGTGGCCCGCCTGTCAATCGCCACAACAGCCAGCTGTCCAGTGTGCCGGCCAGCACGAGTCCTTGTTCGGCGGCATCCCGCAGCCGCGGATGCTGTGCGAGCACCCAGGCGATGCGTGAGGCCGAAAAATACGGTGACACCGGGAGCCCGCATCGACGCCGGACCAGCTCGCGAAGCTCAGGCCCGGCTCGCTCCGCGAGCAGACTGCTCGCACGCGTGTCCGCCCAGCCGATCGCATTGCCGACCGTCTCACCGGTGTGCCGATCCCAGACGACAATCGCTTCCCGCTGATTGGCGATGCCCATCGATACCACCTGTCGCGCATCGATGCCTGCGCCCGCGATTGCCTGCGGAATCATCGCCGCGATATTCGCCCACAATTCGGCGGGATCGTGCTCGACCCAGCCCGGCGCGGGAAGCACCTGCCGATGCCCGCGTTCGACCGCGGCGACGATCTGGCCCCGGCGATCGAAAAGCTTGCACCGGCTACGGGAGGTGCCCAGTACCAACGACATGACATACCGTGGCGCCATACGTTCCTTTCAACGTGTGCTCGATATCGGCGGCCGCGAGGCGCACTCGCGGGACCAGGCTCGACTGCCCCGCCGGGCTCGCGATCTCCTCGACCGGGCCGGTGACCGAAATCGCGGCGACGACACTGCGATTCGGCAATCTGATGGGTGCGGCGATCGAGGCCCGATCCAGCCGAAACTCGCCGATCTCGGCCGCCCAGCCCCGGCTGCGCACCAGCGCGAGCTCGCGTGCCAGGACCGCGGGCGCGGTCAGCGTGCGCGCCGTGAATGCCTCTCGGGTGCAACCGGTCGCTTCCTGCCGAATTCCTGGTCGATAGGCGACCAGGATCTTGCCGAGTGCGGTCGCATGCAATGGCAGTTCACTGCCCGATTCCATCGTCTGGCTGATGCCGTCCGGCCGGAGCACGTGGTGGACGATCACCGCCCGATCGCGGCCCAGCATCGCAATGTGCACCGATTGCCCGCTACGATCGGCCAGCCCATCGGCCCAGCTCATCGCCGCCGAGCGCAGCAGATTCGGATCGATGGGCGCGATCCGGGACCCCGGCGGATACGGACTCACGGCGTATCGGCCGTTGCGGGCGGGCTGATACACGAAGCCCACCTCGCGCATCGTCTGCAGCAGGCCGTGCACCGTACTGCGCGATAACCCCAGCGTCGCAGCGACATCACTGATCGCGGCCCCGTCGGCGCCATCACGTAACCCCCTGCGGTATCTCATGCGACGGGTTCTTCTTTCCGGACCGAATCCGTGCGGCAGCAATGTAATTGGACGCCGAAAGATCAGAGATCGAATTCGGCCGGTCGAATCCATCGGCCGGTCTGTTCAGCCAACCCGATATCCGAGAACGGACAGAGAAAATGACCTACACCAATCCGCCGGCGCAGCACTGTACGAAGTTCGGGCGGCTGGCCATCACCGGTTCCGCTGTGGCTGTTGCCGGTGCGGCGATCATGGCGGGTGGATTGGTGGCCGATCCGGCCGAGGCGGTCGCCGCGCCGGGCGGATCGTGCCAGTGGGCGGGCGCGTCTCATCCCGAGGGCGACACCGTCTATGCCGGCGGTTCGGCGTTTACCTGCACCGCCGCCCGATGGAGCCAAGCGCCCGCACCCGGTCATCCCAGTACTGTTCCCAGTCCTGGCGCCACTCAGGCTGCCGCTACCGGATTCAGTGTCGGCGCAGTGCAACCCGGCACCGCCTATTTCGACACGTGCATAGCCGACACGGTCCAGCCCGGCACCACATATGTCTTCCAGGCCGTCGATTTCAACGGCAACGTTCTCTGGCGCGCCGATGGCGTCAGCTCGCAGTGGACCTTCGACCCCAGCACGCCCGCCCAGCCCGCCGACACCAACACCTGTGTCGACGGTGTCCTGAACTAGCGGTGGTCCCGGAGTGCCGCGCGGTGGTTGACCTCGGCGGTATGGTCTGTGACAGGGTCCTATCGGTCAGGAACGAAGGGGATCGACCATGAGGGGCATTCACCGCGGCATGCTCGGCGCCGTACCGGCGATAGTTCTCGCAGCGACCGTGATCGGTGCCCCTCCGGCGCTCGCGGATCCGCTACCGACCGCGCAGCTCGGTTTCCACAACGGTTACTGCACGACGACCGATGTCAGCGTGCCGGCGGGTACTCCGTTCATCGTCGATATCGACACGGGCTTCCAATTCACGGATCAGTCCGAGTTCCGCATTCCCGCACTGAATATCCGGGTGATCCTGCCGAGCGCCTACTTCGGCCCGAACGCCTGGGTCGAGGTCCCCGCGCAGCCGGCGGGAGAGATCCCGTTTCAGCTCATGACGCCCTGGGTGTCGGGCAGCGCGGGCAAGGGCTGCTGGGGGACCATCCACGTCCTGTGACGTGTCGAATTCCCCTTGCAAATCAGCGATTCCGCCCGGCCCGGCACCCTCCCGCTAGGGCCACATCGAATGGGTGGACCGGCGTCTGTTCCGGGGCCGGTGCTTGCTTCGCTTTGTCGTCCCACTCGGCTGCGGGTAGCCTTCGACCGCAGCCGAAGTCCGCGGTAGGTGTGCGGATGACGGCTGTTCTTGCTCGGATCCTGTTGTACACAAACCTCCGGCAAAGGGAGCCTGACAATGGCACGGAAAATAGTCGTCACGCTCGTCGACGACTTCGACGGCAAATCCGAGGCGACGGAAACGGTCGCCTTCGCGCTCGACGGTGCGGGATATGAGATGGACCTGTCGGTCCTCAACGCGAGCGAATTGCGCGGCGTCTTCGAGAAGTGGGTCCCGCACGCCCGCAAGACCGGCCGGGCGCCGCGCGGCACGAGCACCCAGAGCGCTCGACCGGCGGTAGACCGTGAGCAGAGCAGCGCAATCCGCGAATGGGCGCGCAAGCACGGCTATACGGTGTCGACCCGCGGCCGCATCCAAGCCGAGGTCGTCTCGGCTTACCACAACGCGGCCAAGTAGATCACCGACGGCCCAAAGGCATTCGCAGCCCGCTGGCTCGTTTCGATGAACCGCCCAGCGGGTTTCCCCTCCGAAGCCGAAAAACCCGGCCGCTCCGGTGCGGCACGACGGCGGCAACCGCGTCGATCCCGGCCACCCGGCGCTTTATGTGCTGAAATGCCGCAGTGACAGATACCGATACGTCGTATCTCCGCCCGCTGATGCACGAACTCGTCGCCGCCTACCTACTCGGCGACCCGGCGCGAGTGGCAGAGGTGGCAGATCGTATCGAGGACTCCGGCCGCATCCCCGATGTCCTGACCGAAGCCAACCGTTACGGTGAGAACCTCTCCGGCCGTTTCGATTGCACCGGTGACCCGGTATCCCCGGAGTTCATCGGCGCCGGAATCCGAGCACGCCTGGCAACAGTCCTGTCACCCCACGAGGAACTCGCGGCAATGGCCGCCCTCGACGACTTCGCAGCAACCCGAGACAAGCCCCCGCACACCACACCCGCCCCCGGCTCGATAGGCGCCATGCTCCTCCTACACGTAGCCGCCGCCGGCATAGCCGAATTGGGCACCCGAGTATTCGGCCCCACCGAGTTCACCCCCGAACGCGTAGCCTCCATAGCCGACCTGGCATCCGAAGAACCTTACGACTGTATCGAGCCGTAATTCGGGGCGTCGGGGTTCAGGCGCGGGCTTGTTCGCGGGCGAGGGCTCGGTCTCGTTGTTCCTCGAATTTCGGGATCTTCGCGTTTTCCATGTCGTCGAGGAAGAGGGCGAGGCGGTCTCTTGCTTGTTCGCCGCGGGCGGTGAAGTCGTTGCGGCTGAAGATGTTCCATTGTCGGACCACTGGCATGAGTACCTCTTCGAGGTGCTGGCGGAGGTCGTATACGCCGTGTTTGGCCATCAGGACGCCGTTGCGGCGGAAGTTGGGCATGCCGGCGCCGGGCATGCGGAAGTTCTCCACGATGGTGTCGATTGCTTCCATTGCCTGGTCGGGGACCAGGTCGAGGGCGGCGCCGCACATGGTGCGGTAGAAGATCATGTGCAGGTTCTCGTCGGCGGCGATGCGTTGCAGCATGCGGTCCGCGATGGGGTCGTTGCAGACTCTGGCGGTGTTGCGGTGGCTGACTCGGGTGGCCAGTTCCTGGAAGCTGACGTAGGCGACCGAGTACAGGAAGCCGGCATCGCCGTCCGCCAATTCCGCGGGTGCGCCGAAACCGTTTGTCATATGCGTCATTCGGTCGTTCTCGAGTGCGCCCGGGTCGACTCCGCGGGTGACGACGAGGTAGTCCCGGATCACCACGCTGTGCTTGTTCTCTTCGGCGGTCCAGCGCCCCACCCAGGTGCCCCACGCGCCGTCGCGGGAGAAGTTCTCGGAGATCTCGCGGTGATAGGAGGGCAGGTTGTCCTCGGTGAGCAGGTTGGTGATCATCGCCGCCTTGGCGACCTCACTGAGCCTGGATTGTTCAGGCGCCCAATCGATTCCGTCCAGCATGGCGAAGTTCCGCCCTTCATCCCACGGGATGTAATCATGCGGATGCCAATCCCTGGCCATCGACAGATGCCGATGCACGCACTCCTCGGCGACGGGTTCCAGCTCGGCCAAGATCTCTCGCTGCGTTAGCTGACGTGACAAACCGTGCTCCTGAGGCAGTAATTCGGGGCCACGCCGGATGCGTTCGGCCGGATCATGCCCCCACATCACCAATAACCAAGCCCATCCGATAGGGACAAATGTCCCCGCCCCGACCTCGATGCGCCTCACCGACGCTGTCGGCTGGCACCCCGATCCGGACCGAGGCGGCGAATATCTGCGTGTCGCAATCAATCTGGTAGTAGCTTGCCGAATTGTGGCTGACTCGCCGTCGAATCCGCACGACGCCTACTTCCGGCAGGTAATGTCCCGGCCGGCCGACGCCGCTGGTGAGTTCCAGGCGGTGCTGCCGAAAGGGATTGCTACACGGCTGGATTGGGACACACTTACCTTGCAACCCTGCAGCTTCGTATCGCAGCAGCTACGGTCGCGATACAGCGATCTGCTGTCTCGCACCCGACTGGACGACTGGTGATCGTTTCGGCACCGGGCGGTGTCGAGGCTCTGGAGTGCGTGGTGACGTACATTCTCAGTGTCGGGGAAACCAAGGTTGCCGAGCTGGGAGCTATCTTCGATCAGCTCGGGCCCAACGCGAAGGAGGTCATCATGTCAACCGCAGAACGACTCCGCGCCGAAGGTGAGGCGCGCGGCGAAGTGCGGGGGCGGGCCGAGGCGCTCCTTGAACTGCTGGTAGTGAAGTTCGGTGCGTTGCCTTCTTCGATCACGGACGTTGTTCGTGGCGCCGATGCGACGCAGTTGCGGGTTTGGGCGGCCCGGGTTCTCAGTGCGGACAGTCTTAATGGGGTCTTCCAAGAATAAGGTCGAATACTTGGGTCTGTGCTGATCGGGCGTTTGTAGTGCTGGGTGGGTCAGACTCCGTAGGCTCCGTCGATGTCGAGTTTTTGGCCGCTGATGAAGTCGGCGCGGTCGGAGGCGAGGAAGCAGACGGCTTCGGCTATGTCTTCGGCGTCGCCGAAGCGACCCAGGGGGATGTTGGAGCGGGTTATGGCCAGGGCGTTTTCGTTGAGTTCGCCGGACGCTATCAGGCGTTCGGCCATTCCGTCGGTGGTCATGCCGGGGCCTACGCAGTTGGCTCGGATGCCGTAGCGGCCTTCTTCGGCTGCGATGCCTCGAATCAGTGCTTCTACTGCGGCTTTCGGGCCACTCGAGAGGCCGTCTCGCACTGGAAAGCGGGTGGTTGCGGCGGTGGTGATCGCGACGATATTGCCTGCGGTGGCGCGGAGGTGGGGGAGGGAGGCGTGGACGGCGTTGAAGAAGGCGGCGGCGTCGGACGTCAGTTGGGAGCGGAAGTCTTCCGGGGTTGTGCGGCTCAGGTGGCGCATCGGAATGTGCGGTCCCGCAGCGTAGATCAAGGTGTGAATGCCGCCGAACTCGTTGACGACCTCGTTGATGACCTCGGCGGTTCGGGTCGCGTCGGTCAGGTCGAGCTGCCACCCTGTGGCCGATCTGCCTTGTAGCTCGGCGAGCTCGACGATGGGCTCCAACGCTGCGGCGGACCGGAAGTAGGTGAGTCCGACATTGCTGCCGCGTTCCAGGAGCATCCGGGCGGTGGCCTGACCCAGTCCGCCGCTCGCCCCGAGCACGAGTGCGGCCCCGGGGCGTTGACTGAAGTCGTCCATGCACGCCATTGTAAACAAGCAAGTGCTTGGTTTGTTGTGGTGGGGTTCGTCGGCGGCGATGCGTGAGGAGGCTCATGAATCGGAGGCGATTCATTCGGACCGTGTGATCAATAGCCAGGCGGCGAATGCGCCTGCGAGGTAAGCGATTCCGATTACGAGGAAGCAGATGGCAGGGCCGTGATTCCAGTCGGTGATGGTGGTGAGTACGACGCTCATTGCCGCGATGCCGACGAGGGTCCCGATTTGACGGTTGGCATTGAGGGCGGAACCGGCGACGTTTGCGTGTTCGGGGCCGGCGGCGTCGACGAGCGCTGCGGTCATGCCGGGGGAGATGATGCCCGCGCCGATGTTGGCGATGGCCACGGTCAGGGCCAGCACCCAGTAAGGAGTGGTGGCGGAGACGGTGGTCATGGTGAGCGAGGCGATTCCGGCGATGGACAGGAAGAGCGTCAGGAGTGCGCCGTTGGAGACGTGTGCGGAGATGCGTGAGTAGACGAGGTTGCCGAGGGGGAACCAGATCGTCATGGGGAGAAGTTCGAGTCCGGCTCGGAAGGGGCTGTCGCCGCGGGCGTGCTGCAGGTAGAGGGCGAGCATGAACATGCTGCCGTAGAGGGCCAGGTTGAAGAGGAAGCCGACCAGATTGGCGCCGGTGAAGTTCGGCCGGCGGAACAGCTCCCAGGGCATGACCAGGTCGGCTGCCCGGCGTTCATGAACGACCAGCAGCCCGGCCGCGACCGCCAATACGGCGTAGGAGGCCAGCATCGGCCCGGATCCCCAGCCGAGTCGCGGCCCCTCGATGAGTGCGAAGCTCAGTGCCGCCAGCGCCACGATCCACAGAACATGGCCCGGTACAGCCAGTTTGATGTCGCGGCCGGCGATCGGGGTGATGTAGCGCCGGGTCAACAGCATGCCGATGATCCCGATGGGGAGATTGATCAGGAAGATGCTCTGCCAGCCGAACGCACTCACCAGCAGCCCGCCCACGGTGGGTCCCAGCCCGGCGGCGGTGGCGACGATCGCCGACCAGAGTCCCAGCATCCGAGTCCGTTCCCGCTTCTCCGGAAACGAGAACACCAGCAGGGAAAGAGAACTCGGCATGAACAACGCCGCACCGCCGCCCTGCACGATGCGCGCGGCGATGAGTGTGGCGGCGGTCGGCGCGAGTGCACAGGCCAGGGAGGCGAGGAAGAAGATCGCCATACCCCACAGGTAGATGGTCTTCGCGCCGACGCGGTTCGCCAGCCCGCCGGCGAGCATCAGCAGTGAACTGAAGGTCAGGACGTATCCGTCCACGATCCAGGTGAGTTCGCCCAGCGAGGCGCGCAGGTGTTCCTGGATCGCGGGCCCCGCGACATTGACGACGGTGACGTCGAGCGCGGCCATGACGAAGCCGGCGGCGAGCGCGGTCAGTGTCAGTCCCGCCGGAACGCTGCGCGGGGTTGCCGGGCGGCTGTCGACCGGCAGGGTCTCGGACTCGGAGCTTGGCATTGTTCTCTCCTGCAAGGATTTTGGGGAAGCCCTCCGAATCGATTGAATCCTCTATTACGATCGCCGTCAAATTTCATCTCCATCATAGTTCGATCGCTGTCGTATGATGGACCGCATCGAGCCAGGACAGGAAGGCGGGCCACGTGGCCGCACGGACCAGCGCACGCATCGCTGATGAGCGCATCACCGATCACCTCGCCGCCGCGGACATCACGCTGCAGGGCGTGCTCGACGCATTGACCGATCCGGTGCGCCGCGCCATCGTCCAGCAGCTCGCCGCCGCCGAAGCGGATGTGGTGTGCGGGGCCTTCGATATCGAGGTCACCGCCTCCACGCGCACCCATCACTTCAAGGTGCTGCGGCAGGCCGGCATCATCTGGCAGCACTACGAGGGCACGCTGAAGATGAACACCCTGCGCCGCGACGATCTGGAGCGGGCGTTCCCCGGGCTGCTCGATGCGATCATCGCGGCGGCCGACCGTGAGGTGGGCCGGGCCTGACGAGCGGCCGCGCGGACGCTACGATGGCCGGGTAACTGAACAGGATGCACGAAAAATTGTTCCAGAATGGTGTTTCGGAACAGCGCACACGCTGCGTGAATCCCCTCGGGATCCGGTGCTTCCTTCGTGATCGAGCGAAGGCAGCGTGCTGTGAATTTTCGGGTAGTCATCATCGGTGCCGGGCTGAGCGGATTGACGCTCGCACACGGTCTGCGGCGCAACGGTATCGAGGCGGTCGTCTACGAGCGTGATCCCGCATGGGATGCGCGGTCGCAGGGATACCGCATCCAGCTCGACGCACCCGGCTTATCCGGACTCGAAAGATGCCTGCCGCCAGAGCTTTTCGAGTTGTGCCTGGCGACGGCCGGTGCACCGCCCGGGCGGGTGACCGTGCTCGATCATCAGCTGGTGATGCGCGCCGACCGGGCCGCCGCGGAACGACCAGGGCGGGGAACAACCTCATTCGCCGTGAACCGGGCGACATTACGACAGATCCTGCTGGCAGGCCTGCCCGGTGGAGTGCATTTCAGCAAACGATTCTCGACCTACGAGCACACCCCCGACGGCCGGGTGACCGCTCGCTTCGAGGACGGAACGGCCGTGACCGCGGACCTACTGGTCGGTGCCGACGGGGTCGGCTCGGCGGTGCGCCGTCAACTGTTACCGCAGGCGCAGGTCGAGGACGCCGGGTTGCGGCTGATCTACGGCAAGATACCGCTGCCGGACGGAAGCGCCGCAGGGCTGCCGAAGTGGTTGTTCGACAGCATCTTCACCGTGGTGACCGGCCCCGGCAATACACATATCGGCCTCGGCCCGGTGAATCTCGCGCGCCGGCCGGAGGTGGCGGCGCGCGAGTTGGCGCCGTCGATCTCACTGTCGCCGGTCGGCGACTACCTGGCGTGCCTGGTCGGTGCGTCCGCCGATCATCCGTGCATGCCGTCGTTCGAAGAGCTCCGCCGGCTCGATCGATCGGGACTCCGCCGGCTCGCCGGGGACATCATCGGACCGGACTGGCACCCCGACATTCACCGAATTCTCGGCAGTTGGGACACCGAAACGCTGTTCCCACTGCGGATCTCGACCGCACAGCCGGTCGAGCAGTGGAATACGCAGGGCGTGACTCTGGTAGGCGACGCGATCCACGCCATGAGTCCGGTGCTGGCCATGGGCGCGAACACCGCACTGCGCGACGCGGGCGAGCTGACCCGGATGCTGTCCGCCGCCAGGCCCTCTCCTCATGAGGCCGTGCGCCGATACGAGGCCAAGATGCTCGCCTACTCCGCGGCCCTGGTTACCGCGTCCCGGCGCATCGGAAAAGAACGCGTCGGCCAGCGATGATGCGGGGAGATCGCCCCGCACCGGAGCCTACGACGCGCGCAGCGGCAGCTCCACCGTCGATGGCGAATCGAAGACGTTCACACTGCCCAGGGGTGTGGAGCTCTCGAAGGGAACCGGATCCTGAGTGGTGACCGTCAGTGTCAAACGGTGTCCCGCAGCGAGATTCCAGTAGATCGGTGCGAGATCCCAGTCGAATCGGGCCGCCCGGCCCGGGATGAGGGCGTGCCGGGTGATCGGCCAGTAGCTGATCACCTTGCCGCTGCCGTCGGGCGCCTCGTCGTAGAGGATCCCGATCATGGTCAGGTCGGGGCTCGATGGTGACACGGTGAGCCGCACACTCGGAATCCCTGACAGGACAGCGCCGTTCGAGAACGGCTCGCTGCGCCAGACGGCGGCGCAGTTCCGATCGACGCTCGCGAGTGGCAGCGCGGGGGCCAGGCCTAATTGCGCCAGACTGCCCGTGACGTACGGGATGGCCGCCACGGCGGTCGTAGGTTCGGAAGTCATTGGCTGACTCCAGGATTCGGCCGGATCGGCGCCCAGCACACCGCCGCCGGGTGCGGAGAGCGTGAAGTCCCGGCCGGTGATCGCGGCCTCGGCGACGGAGTCGCGGTGTACGAACGATCCGCCGGGCTCGTCGGCGGGCTGTATATTGACCACCGGTTCCTGGTCGATGCCATTGTCGACGCCGTTGACATAGTGGTCGAGCCATCGAATTCCGGCATCCCAGATCGGGTTCGGCAGTCCCGCCACCTGCCCCGGGCCGCCACCGGTGGAATGATCGCCCGGCACCAGGAACAGCATCTTCGGCGTGGTCAGCTGATCGAACAGCGCATAGCTCGGCCCTACCGGAAGCAGGCTGTCCTGCCAGTCGTGAGCCAGCAGTACCGCGGTGCCGTGCGCATTGAGCTGTGGTATGGCCTGCGCGAGCAGATAGCGGTTCGGCAGCGAATCGAACGCTCCCGCATCGTGATTCACGATGGCATCCAGACCGCGTCGCACCACGTCGGGACTGAATCGGTTGGTGGCGACGCCGGCCAGTGCCAGCGCCACCGGGCCACCGGTTTTGGGTGTCCCGTTCGGGGAGAGGGCCTCGCCGATATCGCCGGGTGGAGAGTCGGCGACGATGGCCTTGATGCGCGGATCATGCGCTGCCGCAATCAGGCTGAGCCCCGCGCCGTAGGAGCCGCCCGCGATGGCGATCCGGTCCGGGTCGACGTTCAAGTTCGCTATGGCCCAGTCGATTACGGCCGAGGCGTCCTCCGCGTCCTTTTCGCCGAGCATGTCCACCTGACCGCCGGAGAGGTACATGCCGCGGGCCGTGTACTCGATGGACACGAAACCCTTTGTGCTGGAGAGCTTGTAGGCCGAGCCGATGCTCCCCACGGAAGGCATGCCCCAGCCGGAGGGCTGCAGTACCAGCGGATTCTTGTGGGCGGCGAGGTCCGGTGGCGCGGTGATCACGGCATTGAGCTGAATTCCGTCGGCTCCCGGCACGAATATCGTGGTGGCCTGCCCGCCTGGGATCGGTACTGCGGCGGCGGGGAATTGGGTGAGCGCGGCGCCTGCCGCCAGCAGCGTCACGGCGGTGAGCCTGCCGAATAATCGAGTGCTCATGATTTGCTGCCCTCCGGTTATCGCGGACCGAGCAGCAGGCTCAGATTGTCGAACAGGGACTGCGGGGTCATGAACAGATAGCCGAGGATGGTGCCGAGCAGATCGGGCGCGGGGAGTTCGTGCATGAGCGGTCCTCTGAGACTGCGAGCGTAGGCGGCCGAATCGCGGTGCTGAGCCGGAAACCGGTTGCATGGCAGAGTAGTTGCGTGTTTGTGCTCTGTCTATCCCCGTATCGCTCAATAACGATCAATCAAGATCGAGCATGGTGAGGTAGGCATCGAGCTGAGCCGCACCCGCGAGCAGGTTGCGGCTGCGCATGGTCAGCCGGTCCTGCCAGGAGTCGAGGAAGGTGGTCAGGGCCGCCGCCCCGCCCGCCTCGCGCAGCGCATCGAGGAACTCGGCGACCTGCGGCAGGAGGTAGCCGCCCCGGCGCAGTTGCCGTGCGATCTCGGCATCTCGAACGGAGTCCGGCCCGTATTCGCGGTACCCCGTGGCGCGGTCGCGTCCGGGGTGCAGGATGCCCTGGGTTTCCCAGGTGCGCAAGGTGGCCGGGTGCACGCCGAGCCGGCGCGCGAGTTCGCCGACGGTCAACGGCCGGCCGTGCACCGGCGGTGCTGTCGTGCTGGACAGGGTGCCGAGGGCGGCGGCGACTTTCGTGCGGGTGTCGCGCTCGGCGAGCAGTGCGACGTGTGCGGCGTCGATGAGCCGGTAGGCGAAATCGAGGTCGCCGCTGTTCGTCGCGCGCATGATTTCCATGGCCGGTTGGTGTCCGTGGCCGCCGCGCAGTGCGAGGAAGGCGCGCAGGGCTTGTGCGTGCAGGGGTGTGTAGCGCCGATAGCCGGTCTCGGTGCGCTCGGCCGACGGGAGGATGCCCGCGTCGTCGTAGTTGCGGATCGCCTGTGCGGACAACCCGTGTTCACGGGCGAGGTCGATGGGTCGCAGCTTGCACCTCCGATTGAGACTTCTCGCAACCTATCGCAGGTGAATCGTGCAGAAGTTTCACTCGATTCTTCAACGATATGGTCGAGGGTAGTTCTTTCTGGAAGGGGTCTTCATGTCTACTGCCGGATCACTGCGCGGAATCGCCCGCCGATTCGACGACTCGGCAAGCCTGGGCCGTGTGTTCGATGAACTGCTCGCCGCACGGAACGAACCGCCGGCGCTGTTCGCCCTCGGTGAGCCGACGCACGGGATCGTGGCATTCCCATTGCTGCGCAACGAACTTCTCGCACACCTGGCCGAACGCGGGTACCGGTCGATCGTGCTGGAGATCGATTTCTTCGCCGCAGCCATGGTCGACGACTATGTGCGTGGCGCGACCGCGGATATCGATACCGTCCTGGCGACCGGATTCAGCCACAGTTTCGGCAATGTGCCGGGCAATCGTGAACTCGTGCAATGGCTTCGGGCACACAATGCCGGGCGTGCGCCGCAGGATCGTATTCACTTCTACGGCTTCGAAGCGCCCGTCGAGTATGCGTTTGCGCCCAGTCCGCGCCGCGCACTGTTCGAGGTGATCGACTATCTGCCTGCCGCACTGCGCCCCGAATCGGCGCGCGACCTGGACGCGCTGCTCGGCGATGAGGCGGAGTGGCTGAACCCGGCCGCCATGTACGACCCGGCGGCCTCCATCGGCAACTCCGATCGTGTCCGCGCCCTGCGCATCATCGCCGACGACGTCGCCGGCGCCCTGCGCCGCGCGGCCCCCGCCCTGCACCCCGCCGACCCGCCCGCCTACGACCAGGCACTCGCCCACGCCCGCACCGCCCAGGGCCTGCTGCGCTACCACGTGGCGATGGCCGATCCCCGGCCCGATCGCATCTCGACCCTGCTGAGCGTGCGAGCCGAGATGATGGCCGAGAACCTGCTGGCGATCCTCGCCCGAGAGCAAGATCGCGGCCCCGCCTTGGTTTTCGCGCACAACACGCACCTGCAGCGCATGCCGTCCCACATGCAGGCCGGCGTCGGCGAGGCGACCTGGGGGAGCGCCGGCGCCCTCGTCTCCATCCCCCTCGCCGACCGCTACCTCTTCGTGGCCTCCGACGCCAACCCCGACAGCGATCCCGACACCCTCCAAGGCCTCCTGGCCGAAGCAACCACCCACCGCGCCCTCTTCCCGGCCCCGCCCCTACGCGTCGCCCTCCCCTCGTCGATCGAAGCGGGCAAACCGATTGTCCGCGGCCACATCCCACTGGACCCGGCGGACCTCGCCGGCGCCGACGCGGTCATCTTCCTCGCCGACACCGACGGAAAACAGCACCGGTACTGGTAGACCCGACGATTTGCTGTCGTGGGGTACCTGGATGATGGGCGCATGCTTCCCACCGACCATCTGGACCGGGCCGACAGTCGCCCAGCTGTGATCGACACGCCTCTGGGCACTGTCGGGTTTTCCGTGATGCTGGGGTCGGACGTGCTACCGGGGGAGCCTAATGCCTTGTGGCGGTTGCCCAATGGATCGCATTTGCATCGGTGGGAGCATCGGGGGGCGACGGTGGATCTGTTGATCGGGAGTGTGGATATACCGGCGTGGGATGGGGGTGCGGCGGTTCCGATCTGGGCGGGGATCTGGCAGGTGCAGGCGGGGGCCGGTGTGTCCGGGCTGGTTGTTTCGGCTGAATTGAGTGACTTTCCGGCGGATGCGTATTGCGGGCCGGATCCGGGGGAATGTCTTGCGGCGGTGAGTGTCGAGAACGAGCACTTCATGGTGTCGATCGGTGGCCCGGATTCCGAGTTGCTCGGTATGCAGGCCGCCGACGGTCGGTTGATGCCCTACAGCTGGGAGCACCTGCTGCCGACCGGTGAGGATGAGACCGGCTCCGAATACGGTGTGCGATACGCGGATCCGGCCCGGGTCGAGTGGCATCTACCCGCGCTGGCTCCTTCGGAAGTGGCCCGCTTGTGTATAGCGACCGCTTGGTCCCCGCGTGATGACGACCGCCCTGCCGCCTGGTTCTCCGTCGACATTCCCCTCGATACCGCGTATCTCCACCTCATCGCCGATCCGTCCTGACCGGCGCGCCGCACCCGGGAACATATGGGATAAGGACGACGCCAAGGTTACGGATCCGCGTAACACGGTGATTCCGTGGCGTTCCCGGTCCGGCCGGGCCGCACAGCCGCGAAATCCTGCCGGAAACAGCCAGGTCAGACCGGATTCGCGGAGTGTAACTGGTCGTTAACCTCAACTGCTTGTCGCGTAACATGCGGTCGGCGCACGCTGTGGCAATGCAGGACAGCACGGAGTCGGCGGGCCGGAGATCCGGGACCGTGAGCGCCGACGAGCAGTCGAGATTCCGGGATCAACTTCGGGAGGTGCTGCCGTCGGCGTCGCAATTGCTGGCGCGGCGACTGCAGGACCTCTTGCGTGCCGGGATTCGCCGCGGCGCGTTCGGCGATGGCCGGCTCCCGGATGAACGGCAGCTCATGGCCGCGTACCAGGCGCCGCGCGATGTGGTGCGCGCCGCCTTGGATCTGCTGCGGCGCGGCGGGCTGGTGGAGCGGCGGCGCGGCATGGGAACCATGCCGATCCGGTCGGATTACATTGTGTCCAGCGCGCTTCCACCCGAAGGACGCACCCTCGAAGAGCATCTGGCGGTCGGCCGGATCGCACCCCGGCTGTTGCATTGGGCCTGGATTCCGGCACCGGAAACCATCAGTGACCGCCTGACCGGTGTGCGGGCGGGCGACGACTGCCTGTGCATCGAATACCTGCTGCTCCTGGATGATCGGCCGATCGCGGTATTCACCAACTACCTGCGGTCGCCCGAGGCGGCGCGCATCGATCGGGTGGCGTTCGTCGACGACTTCTATTCGCTGCTGCGCCACGGCGATGTCGCCATCGAGAACTTCGACCTGGGCATGCAGGCCGCGCGCGCCGACGATCACACCGCGGCGCTGCTGCATCTGCTGCCCGGTGAGCCGGTACTGCTGGTGGAGCAGTCGATTCGCGACCACACCGGCGCCGTCATCGACTACGCGCTCGGAACCTGTTGCAGCGACCTCCAATTCCGCATCGACCGCGTGGCCCGCATCGATATCGATCGGGTCGCGCGCATCGACCTCACTCGCACGACCCGTGAACCGCTCGAGGAGCACTGAATGAGCACTGTCACACCCGAGATCCGCACCCTGACCGAGGCCGCGGCCGCGCTACGCCACGGCGATATCCGCGCGGTGGACCTCGTCGACCAGGCGCTCGCGAACGCCGACACGCACGACGGCGATATCGGCGTCTTCCTCAGCCGCTTCGACGACCGGGCGCGGGAACAAGCCGAGCGTGCCGACGCCAAGCTCGCCACCGGCGCGCCTCTGGCGCCGCTGGACGGAATCCCCTTGGGCCTCAAGGATATTCTCGCCCACCCGCACGCACCCACCACCGCACAGAGTCTCGTACTCGATCCCGCCTGGGCCGCGTCCGTCGGCCACAGCGTCGCCGCGCACCGGCTCGAGGTGGCGGGCGGCATCGTGGTGGGCAAGACGACCACCATGGAGTTCGCCATCGGAGTTCCCGACCCGGACAAGCCCTTTCCGATCCCGCGCACGCCCTGGGACCCGGAATGCTGGGCGGGCGGATCCAGTTCGGGTTCGGGCAGTGGCGTCGCGGCGGGCATGTTCCTCGGCGCGATCGGCACGGATACGGCCGGCAGCATCCGCATTCCGGCGGCCTTCAATGGAATCACCGGTCTCAAACCGACTTTCGGCCGCGTCCCGAAATCGGGTGTGGTGCCACTGGGTTACACCCTCGATCATGTCGGCCCCATGGCACGCAGCGCCGCCGACTGCGCGCTGCTGCTGTCGGTGCTTGCCGGTCACGCACCCTCCGACCCGTACAGTGCGCGGGTGCCGGTCGCGGACTATCCGGCCGCACTGTCGGGGAACCTGCGCGGCATCACCATCGGCGTGGACACCCTCGACCGATATGCCACGGGCGGAATCGATCCCGCACAACCCGCCCGCTTCGCCGCCGCCGTCGAGGCCCTGCGGGACGCGGGCGCCACGATCGTCGAGGTGGAGCTCCCGATGTATCCGGAGGTGACAGCGGTCGACATCGTCGTCATGCTGGCCGAGGCGCACGCGTACCACCGCGGCGACCTCCGCACCCGATGGACCGACTACGGTCGCGCAACCCGGATCATCCTGGCGGCCGGTAGCGCGGTCAGCGGCCCGGATTATGTACAGGCACAACGTGTCCGGAGTATCGCGCAAGATCGCGTACGAGACTTGTTCGCCCGCGTGGACCTCATCATCACACCGACCGGTCACCTGGGCGCACCCCGCCTGGACACCATCGACCAACTCGAGCCGATGAGTGTCCTGGCCTCCCTCCACACCCCTTACTGGAACCCGCTGGGCAACCCGACCTTGGCGGTCCCGATCGGCCTATCCGACTCCCACACTCCACTGTCGATGTCCATCACCGGCAGGCCTTTCGACGAATCCCTCGTCCTCCGCGCAGGCGACGCCTACCAACGCCGCACCGACCATCACCTCGCCATCCCCACCACCCTCGAGAAAGCGATTCGATGACACCCTGGTCCACCAACCCCGACGAATCCGCCGCCATCGACGCCCTGTCCACCTACCTCACCACCTTGACCGAATCCCTGCACGCCATCCCGGATGCCCGCTACACCACCCCTTCCGGCGGCTTCACCCTCCCTCCCCACGCCCTGGATATCAGCGCCCCCTCCGACCTAACGGACGAGACCCGCAACGCCGCCTGACTGTCGTGCTGCCGGTGCGGCCCCCGCCACAGCCGTGGCCATCCGAGGCCGGCGAACTCGCGGTCAGTTTGCGTGGGCGGCGCGCTACTGTCGTCAGCTATGACGTTTGTAGCCGACCCGCGGGTGGATGCCTACATCGATGCGCTGCCGCAGTGGCAACAGCAGATTTGCCAACAGGTCCGGGAACTGGTGCACGCGGCCGATCCCGAGGTCGTCGAGACGATCAAGCGCACTGTCCAACCGTATTTCGTCTTGCAAGGCAATATCTGTGCGCTGCTCGCGACCAAGGATCACGTGAATGTGTTTCTCTACGACGGCGGTATCGTGCCGGATCCGGAGGCGATCATCACCGGCGGACATACCAACAGCACGGGCCGCACAATGGCCGTGTACGCCGGTGAGACGGTGAACGCCGCAGCGTTGTCCGCGATGTTTCGACAGATCATTACCAATAACCGGGCTGGGGGATGGCGCAAGCTGAAAGGTTAGCTTCGCCGCGGGTTTCCCGGGGCACCAACACGGAGACGGCGGCCCGTCCAAGTCGTCGACCGGGCTACCACCGGTCCGAAAGCGCCGGGGCTGCAAAGGATCCGGGCGAGCGGGCCCACCTGCTGTCCCGGGTCCGTCACACCGGCTGAACGAACACAGCAGCCTGGCCGTCCAGCAGGCGGCGGATCTCCTCGTCCGGATACGGCGTGCTCCGACTCGTCTGCTGGAACGCACGCGTGAATGCGGACATCGCCGCAGCGACCGGCGCATGCCGAGTGAGGACCGCGGCGGCTCCCTCGGGGATGCCCTCCGGCGGCCTGCCCTCGGCGATGGCCCGCACCATCGCGGTGCGTGTCTCCCGGCCTTCCACCCCGTACAGGGCGGTGAGCAGCCAGTTCACCAGGTAGGTGGCAGTGAAGCCACGGTCATAGCTCTGGTTCTGGTCGAAGAACGCGGCTTCCCGCGGCGAGAGGTCGAACCCGGAGGAGAGCGCGAGGCCGTAGTCGGCGAAGTAGAGGCGCCGCCCGTCGGTCAGGATGTTCCAGAAGTGCGCGTCGATATGCAGCAGCCCACGGGAGTTCATGAACGCGGTGCCTGCGGCCAGTTCCCGCTCCACCATGGCGCAGGCCCGGTCGGTGGCCTCATCGCCCGCCTCGATCTGGGCGTTCAGCCACTCGTGCAGGGTCTGCGGGATGTATTCCAGGAACAGCGCGATGCTCGCCGAAGAGTCCCTGAGGGCCTCGATCCGGTGGCGTACCTGCGGTCGGCCGTCCCAATAGGCGACGGCACGATCGATGTCGGCGAGCTCGGTCGGCAGCGGCGTCGTGTCCGGCAGCACCCGCCAGTGGTACATCAGCGGAAAGCCCTCACGTTCGGCAGCGAGCACCCAATCCGTCGTCATGGTGTGCACGGCGAGCTCCCGCCAGGCCCCGAAGCCCGCCCCACCGATGAGGCCGACGCCGTAATGGCAGAACAGCGGCAAGTCGAACAGGTTCGCCGTGGACCGGACATGCTCCGGCCGCCGTTCCAGGTCGGTGAGAGGTATTCGCTTCACGAAAACCGGCGTTCCGGCGATCTCCAGCAGCGCCGACTTCCCGCCGATACCAACGCCTATCGGCGCGGCCGCATCCACGAGCTCGCGCAACGCGTGATCGCTGTGCAGCGCCAGCGCCGTAGAAACGGCACCGTGGACGCGCAGGCGCTCCGGGCGCGACATGTCACAGGTCGCCGCCGCGTCGCGAGAGATCGCCTCCCCATCGTGCATCACCACGATCAACCCTCCAGTTGCACTGGCGATTCTGCTGCAATCAACAGTCAGCCTATCTACCGCGTCTGCGAGCAACACCTCGATGTGGCGGGGTGGCAGCGAGAAAGGACAGCGGCACGTGAAGGGTTCGAGAAGTTCGTCTTCGCCATTCGCCGCGAGATCCCAGGTAGTGCGGGGGATACCTGCACTGGGGCAGGAGGCGGCTCGGATGCGCTGGCCAGCATAGGAGTCCGCCTCTTCGGGGGCAGCATCTACAACAATACGAACCCGCCGTGAGCTGCGAATTTCCGCCGATATGCCGATTGCGCGATGGATGACCAACCGCCAGCGGTCTGGATCCTCGGTCTTGGGGACTGTTGCGGTGGTTGGCGGCGATTTTCGCGGACTGGTTGCCGCGGTCGAACTGGGACCCGTGTGCACGCAGGGTCAGATCGACAGTTCCTCTGTGCCGCGCCGCTTCTGGCCGCGTGTTTCGCCGCTGCCGGGCGTTTGACTGTTCAAGATGTGCGTGGAGATGATCAGCACTTCGGCGGTTTCCTCACCGGTATTGCTGATGACGTGGGGCAGGCGCGCCGGGAACTGGAGTGCGTCGCCACGATCGAGGTCGAGGGTGTCGGTGTTGAGGGTGACGCCCACGGTGCCGGCGAGCACACAGAGGAATTCCTCGCCGGAATGCTGGGCCTCCGGTGTCGCCGAGCCGCATTGCAGCGCGAGGTGCAGTGCTTCGATACCGGGGAAGTGCCCGCTCAGAGTTGACAATTCACCGCCGGCGATCTGTCTGGGGACGAGGTCCGCGCGGCGGGTGAGGTGATACACGGTGGTGGTCTCGTCTTCGACGAGTTCGCTCAGCGTGACCCCGAATGTGCGGGCCAGTTCGATGAGTGTGCCCAGGGACGGTTGCCGTGCGGACGACTCGATTCTGGACAGCTGAGTGGTGGACAGGTCGACACGACCGGCGAGAGCGGCAAGGGTCCATCCTCGCTCACCACGTAGCTGGGCGATGCGCCGCCCGATCCATCCGGCATCGATCTCACGCTCTGGCATGAGCCCAATCTACCCCTTGTTGCCTCATAGGCAAAGCAATTTACCTCTGAGGTTGACAAGTGCTGGTCGGTATCCGATGCTTGTCGCACACCGCCACCGGATCGGTTCGGCGGCCATCCAGGAAGGCTCGACCATAAACGCGTAACCTGCGAAACAGCTTGTGCTCCTGATGGATTCGTAACGAATCGAGTCGACAGCGCAAGTATTACCGCCGCCACGATCAGCTCGATTGCGGCCCGCCCGGCCCTGTCCGGCGAACTCTCCAGTGCCCCTTCGGGTGCCGCGACACCGTTGCCCATGAGGCCATGCCTGCCTCGACCGTGGTGACGCGTGCACCGACATCGAACCTTGGCATCCGCAATCCCGCACCGCATGTCCGGCGGCGGATGTCGGCTGCCCTCATCGACCCATCGCAGTGGTCATCGAGCTCATCGAGCCCCGCCTGCCGGGGTCCTCACCACCGCCGCCCACCGCAGACCAACTACTCACCAGCACTTCACACGAAGCAGACCAAGGAGCAACTCGATATGACCGACAACAGCACTTCCGCGGCCGATTCGACCTGGATCGGCATGGTGCCGGTGGAGGATACGGTCCTCGCCGTCACCGATACCGGTGGTCCCGGCATCCCTGTCGTCTACCTCAACGGCTCCTACGCAACCCAGAAGGACTGGAAGCGCGTGATCGCCGACCTCGGTCCCGGCTTGCGGCACATCACCTTCGACGAGCGGGCCCGCGGCAAGTCGAAGACCTCGGCGGATTATTCCTTCGAAGCGTGCCTGCGCGATGTCGACGCCGTCCTCGCGGCGCGGGGAGTCGAGCAGCGGCCGATCCTGGTGGGCTGGTCCTACGGTGCGCTGGTCGCGGTGCATTGGGCCGAGCGCCATCCCGACCGCGTCGCGGGGGTGGTGTCGGTCGACGGCGCGCAACCGTACGGGTTGACCGACGAGGCAGGCAAGGAGCGGATCCGCAAGCTGTTCCGTCAGACTCGGCCGCTCATGCCGCTGCTGCGACCGCTGGGTCTGGCCGCGCGGATGAGCGCTGATCAGCATGCCGAGATCAACATCGAGCTCAACGAGCTCTGCGCCGCTCTCGCGCCGGTCCTCGAGCGCGTGAGCTGCCCGGTGCGTTACGTCCTGGCCACGGGCGGCAACCTCGGCGGCAGCGAAGGGGAGATGGAAGCCGTGCGAGCCTCACTCGAACCGGTACTCGCCCGTAACTCGAATCTGAAGGTCAGCGCGAAGGTCTCCAGCAACCACAGCAAGATCCTGGCCAAGGACTTCCGGGCCGTCGCCGAAACCGTGCGCGAGACAGCAACTCTCGACCGACAGGCCATATCCAACCGCTGACCGACGCGCTCACTCTCGGTCATTCCATCAACTCGGGCAATTGACTTCCACCACAAACGAATTCAAGGAGTACACCGCTATGTCCATCACTCTCACCGACCAGGACAAGATGACCCTGCGCACCGCCGCCTACGGCGCGGTCTCGCTACTGGCCGCTGCCGGCGCTGCCGGCAGCTCACCCCACAAGATCGCCACCACCGGCACCGTCGCCCTGGCGTCGGCAACAGGGCTGGTCGGGCGCGTACTGTCCGAGAAGCGACAGGCCGTGAACCTCGACGGTAAGTCCGTCGCCGAAATCTCCGAGCATGTGCTTCCCGCCTTGACGGCCTCCATCGACCTGCTCGCCGATCAGGCGCCGGCCGAGACCGACAACTTCCGCAGGACCGTCCTCGTGGCCATCGAAACCGCCCAGCAGGGCCGACCCACCGCTGCCATGGCCGACATGACTCGCAAGATCACCGCAGCCCTCGACGCCGCGTAATGCGTTCGGCCGCACAACCACTGCCGTTGTCAGGGACCCATAATGCGGCCCCTGACAACGGCAGGCCGGCCGGCGATGGCCGATGCGCCAGGCGTAACGGCCGCTTCTGCCTGCGCGGCGTGCTCTACTACACCGGCATGCCGGTTCCGCGCGGTAAGGACATCCGTGTGTCGATCGGGATGCACGTCGGCGTGACCTCGATCCTGGGGATGGTCGGCACCCTCGCCGTTGTGCTCAATCGCCTCTGAGACTCGGCCGAAATCCACGCTTGTGCTGTCACGCCGATACGACGACGATGCGCGGGACCGGCACTGCCGCAACGCTGTCCGCGTCGGCCCGATCGACCTCGGTCAGGTCGGCCCCGTGCGTCTCCCGGAAGAACAGCAACGCCACTACGGTGACAGCGGCGGACGCCGCCAGGTATGCCGCGATCGGCACGGACGATCCGTACACATCCAACAGCCGCACCGCGATGATCGGGGCAAGTGAGCCGGCTATCACCGGTGTCACCTGATAGCACAGGGACACAGCGGAATACCGCATCCGAGTCGGGAACATCTCCGCCATGAGCGCGGGCTGTCCGGCATACATGAAGGCATGGCACACCAGCCCGGCGACGACGGCCGCCAGGATTACCCAGCTCTGCTTGCTGTCCATCATGGGGAACGCGAAGAAGCCCCACATACCGCCGGTGAGCGCGCCGATCAGATACAGCGGCCGCCGGCCGTAACGATCACTGAGCCTGCCGACCAGGGGAATCACCGCGAAATGCACGGTGTGCGCGACCAGCAGCCACCACAGGATCATCCTGGTGTCCGCACCGACATGGACCTTCAGATACGTGATGGAGAAAGTGACCACCATGTAATAGAGGACGCTCTCACCGAAACGCAGCCCCATCGCGGTGAACACCTCGCGAGGATAGCGGGTCAGCACCTCGATCACGCTCGAAGTCGCGCGCCGCTGCGGCATCGGAATGGCTTGCCCGGCAGCGAAGATCGGCGCATCGGTGACCTTGGCGCGCACGTAGTAGCCGAGCAGCACGAGCACTGCCGACAGCCAGAAGGCCACCCGCCAGCCCCAGCTCAGAAAGGCCGATTCCGGCAGGATCGAGGTCAGCACCAGCAACGCCACCGTGGCCAGTGCATTGCCCGCCGGCATGGCCGCCTGCGGCCACGACGCCCAGAATCCCCGGCTGCGGCTCGGACTGTGCTCGGCGACCAGCAGGACCGCCCCACCCCATTCCCCGCCGACCGCGAAACCCTGGATGAACCGCAAGATCACCAGCAGCGCCAGCGCCCGATAACCCGCCTGCGCGAAGGTCGGCAGACAGCCCATGAGGAAGGTGGAAGTACCCACCAGGATCAGGCTCAGCTGCAGCAAACCCTTACGACCGTAGCGATCTCCGAAGTGCCCGAACACGATTCCGCCTAGCGGGCGGGCCACGAAACCCACCGCGTAGGTGGCGAAGGCAACCAGGATGGCATTCATCTCACCGGTTCCCTCGGCGAAGAACACCTTGCTGAAGACCAGGGTCGCCGCGGTGCCGTAGAGGAAGAACTCGTACCACTCGACAACGGTTCCGGCCATGGACGCAGCCACGACACGTCGCAACCCGGCCGGCCCCGACCGGGTCCGAGACCCTGGCCCGCGAGTACTCATCGTGCAAACTCCTCACCGTAGAACCGGATAACCATACCGGCGAGTTTGTATCGCGGAGACCCGGCGAGCGGGCGCTCTGATCCAGGCCCCTATCGGATATCGGTCCGACGCTGCCGCGACCTCACTGGCAATATGTCTTGCCTCTGTGGCCGCACAGCGTCGATTTCTGCGGTAACTTGGCCGCATGCCAGAGAGCGAAATCGACACCGGCTGGATCGGACGGCGGATCGGCAAGCTGCGCAGCGAGCGAGGATGGACCCTGGCCGCCCTCGCCGCTCGCGTCGATCTGTCCACCACCCAGCTGTCCAGGATCGAGTCGGCCGCACGGCAACCGTCCATCGGCACCCTCATCGAACTGGCCCGTGCCTTCGGCGTCACACTGAGCGAACTCGTCGACGGCGAAGAGACCAGCCGCTATCACCTCACCCGCAACGCGGACCGGATAACCCGCCACATCGCCGGCGGCGAAGCATCCACCTTGAGTGGCCGCTACCCCGGCCTCGACGCATTGCTGCTCACCCTGCAACGCGGTTCGTCGATACCCGAGGCTCGCCACGCAGGAGAGGAATTCCTGTGCGTTCTCACCGGCACCGTGGACCTCACCATCGACACCGAGAAACTCGTTTCCCTGACAGCCGGCGACACGGTCCACTTCCCTGCCGATCTGCCCCATATCGTCAGCAATACCGGGGAGGAGACCGCCGAAGTGCTGATCGTCGCCACCCACACCCCCACCGCGAACCTTCCGGCCCCCGGACCCGACAAGCAGCCGCACGCCACGCAGGGGCAGCCGCTCTGACTGCCGTATGACGGATCTACCAACGCGGATTGGACTTCGGAGACGCGGGGCGATCTACACCCTGCCGCATACCGGGCTTCAGTCGAGGCAAGCATCCGCTTTTGCCGCGACCCGCGCGTTGGTCGACCGCCCAAACCGGTTGGCCGCCAGTGCTTCCAAACGCGCGCTACTGGCGATGTCAGGGCGAAGCACCCCGGTGATGGAGACGTTGTGCAACGTTGCCGAAGACATCCCGCTCACTCATCGGCACGGTAAGATCGGCGCAGGTAAACGCCTCATTCAGCGAGGAGCGGACATCATGGCTGAGACCAACCCCAAAGAATCCGCACAGCCACAGTCACGTTTGGAGCCCGGCGACTCGGAGGAGTTCGACGACGGTCCGATGGAGGACTATCCGTTGGCTTTCGGCACCTCGGTCGACATTCCGGAGCCGATCCTCGTGCGGGAATGGAAATAGTCCGACACACGAACGGACCCTCGGCATAGGTCAACGACCATCCTCAAAGCGCCCGGACATTGCCGATAAGTGCACTGACATGCCGCATGGAGCGCTGACCGAACCGGCCGGCGCGGCACAGTGGAAGATCAACGGGCCGTGTCGATCCCACGCGACAAATGGGTTTACGCGGATGCGGTGGAGTAGGCGTCCACGGCGCGCGCCCATCGCTGAGCTGGCTCAGCGGGGAGGAACGAACCGAGAAAACTGTTGCGGGCCACGGTGACCAGGTCGTCGCGGGACAGCTCCATCTCGGTGTGGCAGACTTGGAAATTCTCGTTGACGTAACCACCGAAGTAGGCAGGGTCGTCGGAATTGATCGTGACCCGCAGTCCGGCGGCCAGCATGGCCGCCACCGGGTGTGCGGCCGGTGCCGGCACCACTTTCAGCCGCAGATTCGAGAGCGGGCACACCGTCAACGGAACAGCCCCGGCGACGAGGTCGGCGACCAGCGACGGATCGTCCATACACGCCACACCATGATCGATGCGGTCCACTTCCAGGATGTCCAGGGCTTCGCGCACATACGACGCCGGGCCTTCCTCGCCCGCGTGGGCCGTGCGATGCAACCCCAGCCGGCCGCATTCGGCGAAGAACCGCGCGAACTTCGCTGGTGGATTGCCCACCTCGGCGCCGCCCAGCCCGAACCCCAGAATGCGGTCCGCCCAGGGCCGGACCGATTCCAAGAGGGCGAATGCGTCCGTCTCGGACCGATGCCGCTGGGCACTGAGCACCAGGCCGGCGGACATGTCCAACTCGCCTTGGGCATCGTCGATCGCGGCCAGGGTTCCGTTCATGACTGCGGCTACATCGACACCTCGTTCGAGGAAGCTCTGTGGCCCCAGGAACATCTCGGCGTGCACCACGGTGCCGGCCCGCGCCCGTCGCAGGTACGCAAAGGTCACGTCATAGAAGTCCTGCTCACCGACCAACACCCGACACCCCTGGTAGTACAGGTCCAGGAAGGACTGGAGATCGCGGAAATCGTAGGCGGCCCGCAGATGTTCCGGTGATGCCCAAGGCAACTCGATGTCATTGCGTTTCGCCAGCGCGAACATCAGATCGGGCTCGATCGAGCCCTCCAGATGTACGTGCAGTTCCGCTTTGGGCAGCCCGGCAATGAAGGCACTCGGATCCACGCCTGCTACCCCTCATTCTCAACCCAACAGCCATCTCGGGACCACGACCGCGCTACCACGCTCCCTCAACCCTACGGACGGACACCACGACCACGCCACGCCGAAGTCGAACCGGTTGACGAATCCCGACACCGCCATGATACTTAGGTTTGTGCCTAAGTATCATGGTGAACTCGACGCGTTGCTCCGCGCTCTCGCGGATCCGACGCGTCGAGCCATCGTCGAGCGGTTGGCGAAGTCGCCGGCCGTCGTATCCGAGCTGGCGACACCGTTCTCGATGGCGTTGCCGTCACTGATGCAGCATCTGCGTGTCCTCGAGAACGCCGGGCTGGTGACGTCACACAAGCTCGGGCGGGTTCGCACTGTGAGCCTGCGACCGGGTGCGCTCGATGTCCTGCACCTGTGGCTCGGAGAGTTACGAACCCCCGCGGAACACCAAGCCGACCGGCTCGGAATCCACCTGACCCGCACCGATTCGAAGGAGACCTGAAATATGACCCGCGTTCGCATCGACTTGTTCGTCTCGCTGGACGGCTTCACCTCGGCGACCGACAATTCCCCCGAAAATCCGATGGGCGAGGACTGGGGGCGCCTCTCGGCGGGACACGTTGCGACCCGCACGTTCCGCGAGCGTGTGTTCGGCGACGCCAGCGGCGCCGGCACGACCGGCGTCGACGACCGCTACACCGCCGCGTTCTTCGAGGGAGTCGGAGCCGAGATCATGGGCGCGGGCATGTTCGGGCTGCACGCGTTCCCCGGCGACCCGGATTGGAAGGGCTGGTGGGGTGACAAGCCGCCGTTCGGCACGCCGGTCTATGTCCTCACCAACACACTGCGACGCCAGGATTGGTCACAACCGGCCGCGCCGGGTGGATACCCGTACCGGGTGGTCCCGCGGCCGTCGATCCCGATGGAGGGTGGGACGACGTTCCACTTCCGCAGTGGCGCGATCGAGGACGTACTCGCCGAGGCGACCGAGGCCGCGGGTGGTCGGGATGTGCGCGTCGGCGGTGGCGTCGGTACCGCGCGCGCCTTCCTGCGCGCCGGCCTGGTCGACGACTTGCACCTCATGGTCGCGCCGATCGTCCTGGGCCGGGGAACTGGGCTGTGGGACGATCTGGGCGGTCTCGACCTCACCCACAAGGTGACGACGGAAGTGGGCGAGAGCGGCACGATCCACGTCACGTTCACCCGTTAGGACGCGCACATGATGACCGAACGCCGACTCGCGCGTGCCGAGTTCACCCTGACTCGCAGCTATCCGGTTCCCGTTGAGCGCGTCTGGGGCGCGTTCGCCGAGGAGCAACAGAAGTTGGCCTGGTGGGGCGCCGGCGATGCTGCGGAGCCCGGCGAGTGGGCCTTCGACTTCCGCGTCGGCGGCCGCGATGTCGCCGAGGGGAAGTTCCACGACGGTCCGGTGTCGCGGTACGAGGCCACCTACACCGATATCGTCGAGCACATCCGCATCGTCACGACGTACGACATGTGGATCGACGGGGCTCACATGTCAACATCGGTGGCCTCTCTGGAGTTCGAGCCGATCGCGGAGGGCACTCGGTTCACCCACACCGAGCACGGCGTCTTCTTCGACCAGTTCTGGGCCGACGGGCCGAACCGCGAGCAAGGCACCGCGGGGCTGCTCGCTGCTTTAGGCAACTACCTTCGATGACGACTCGGTGAGCTTCAGTCCGAATCCGCGAAACTCGCGCTAGCAGCAACGAGCATCCGCTCATGGCTCCCCTCTATGTCAAGACGTCGGTGCGAGTACTTCGTTCGGGCCAAAGTTCAGGATTCCAGGGCCGCTCGGGGTCACATGGCGGGGCTGGAGAAGTCGTTGCTGCCGGGTGTGGTCTTCGCGGGGTACGTGATACGACCTTCGCGACGCAGCCGCCGCATCCTACGGCCGAGCAGGAAGAAGACCAGCGCGAACACGACCAGGCCGCCGGCGGGGATCGTGATCGCCAGCAGCAGGCCTGCGTGTGCGCTCATGGGTCCATCCTGCCTTTCGAATGCCCGCACCTGCCCATGCCACGCTGACCGAACCGGCCGGCGTGAGGCAGCGGAAGATCAACCAGCCGTGCCGATCCGAGTCCGGCGGAACGTCCTCGACTGCCGAATGGCGCGTAGTTCGAAATGGAGAACGAAATGCTGTAGCGGGATGTCGGCGGATTCGAGTCAGGCGCGAACTTCTCGCCAATATTGGTGTACCAGAACCGATTACGGAACGACCAGGATCCCGCCGACGTAGTCGAGGATCTGTTTTGCTGCGCGACCCGGAAGAGTGATTCCGCCCGTCATGAATCGGTCATGATCGGTCGCCGATCCTTCTCGTGAAAGACGTTCCGGCAGTGGAACTCGACGGAAGGATTGTTGTGAAGCGAATGATCGTGGTGTCCGTGGCCGCCGTATCGGTGCTGGGTTTGGCTGGATGCTCCTCGGGAGGCGGCTCGGACAAGGCGGCGGCCTCGACGACCACCAGCGCCGCCGCGTCGACCACGACCGGTTCCGCCAAGCCTGCGGGCACTGCGGCGGGAACGAAGAAAGCATGCGACGATCTCAGCGCCGCGCTGAGCGAATTCGGCACCAAGAAGGACGAATTCACCGCGCAGGCGACGAGTGGGAACGGCGCCATGATCCAGAGCTACTTCGAAACCCTTACCGCGCGAATCCGCACCGATGCCGGCCTCACCGATAATCCGCAGGTGAAGAACGGCATCGAAGCGCTGGCGAAGCTCGGTGATGGTGTCGTGAACGCCAGTACGCCGGAGGAATTCAAGGCCGCGATGCTCGCCTTCGGCGGATTCGCGAACAGTGACACCTTCAATAAACTGGGCGACGCCTGCGACGCCGCCTGATGCTTCAGCTGTCGGAGCTACCGGCCGCGCTGGACGGAATGAGCCCCGCCGAATCCATCGGCGAGGCCGCACTCCGGTGAGATGCCGACTCAGGCGGCGACCTCGTTGAGCTTCGAATTCCGGTAGCCGAAGCCCCAATACACGCCCAGGCCGAGCACCAGCCAGACCACGAAACGCACCCAGGTGATCAGGGTGAGTTCGCTGATCAGCCAGATCGAGAAGCCGATGCCGATGAGCGGGACCACCGGCACCCAGGGGGTGCGGAACGCGCGATCGGCGTCCGGGCGCGTCTTGCGCAGCCGCATCACGCCCAGCGCGACGACGATGAACGCCATCAGGATTCCGATATTGGTGAGTTCGGCCGCCTGCCGGATCGGGAGGAAGCCCGCGATGAGCGCGGAGACGACACCGACCGGCCAGATCACGCGCGTGGGCACCCGGCGGGCACTGCTCTTACCGAAATAGGAGGGCAGCAGGCCGTCTCGGCTCATGGCGAAGCCCACCCGGGTAACGGCGAGCATATTCGCGAACGCCGACGTGGTGACGCCGACGACCGCGCCGACCGCGATCACCAGGCCGAGAACCCCCATGCCCACCGAGTCGAAAGCACTCGAGAACGGTGAGGACACCGCGATATCGGTGTAGTTGACCATGCCCACGATGACGAGGCACACCAGCAGGTAGATCACCGAAGCGATACCCAGACTGATCAGGATCGCCTTGGGCATGAGCCGCTTACCGTCCTTGGACTCCTCGGCGGCCGCACTCATCGCGTCGTAGCCGTAGACCGCGAAGAAGGCGAGCGCCGCACCGGAGACCGCGCCACCGACACCGAACGGGAAGAACGGCGTGTAATTGCCCGACTTGATATGGAAGACACCGGCAACGATCACCACCGCCACGATCACCAGCTTCACCGCGACGAGACCCGTTTGCACACGGGCGGATTCACGTGTGCCCCGCGAGAGCAGGAAAGCGAGCAGCAAGCACAGCAACAGCGCGAACAGATCCACGCGGTGACCATGACCCGAACCCGGAGCGCCGAGAGCCCAAGTGGGCAAATCGAATCCGATGTAGTGGGTGATGTAGTTCAAATACCCCGACACCGCGATGGCGACGACCGAGACGATGGCGGTGTACTCCAGCAGCAGATCCCATCCGATCATGAAACCGATGATCTCGCCCAGCGCCACATAGGAATACGTGTAGGCCGAACCCGCCTTGGGCACCATGCCCGCGAACTCGGCATAACACAGGCCCGCCGCAGCGGAGGCGATGATGGCGATGGCGAACGAGACCAGCACCGCCGGCCCGGCGACTTCATTGGCCACGACTCCGGCGAGCGAGAAGACTCCCGCGCCGACCAGCCCACCCAGGCTCAGCGCCACCAACTGCCATAGGCCCATACTCTTCTTGAAATCGCCGGTATCGGGGACGTTCACGGGCATGCGCCGCAGCACGCCGCTCATGGTCATGGGAGCGCGCGTGCGCTTGGTTACGACAGCCATTGTCGTGGCCTTTCGGGTGGTGATCGGTGAAACTGTGTGCTCGTAGGGGCGTGAAATCGATTGCGTCAGAAGACGAAACCCTCGGGGAACGGGTCCGACGGGTCGAGTAGATAGTTCGCGGTGGCGGTCAGCCAGGCGCGCCCGGTAATGGCGGGCACGATCGCGGGACGCCCGCCGACGGTCGTGGTGTCCACGGCCCGCGCATGGAAGGTGGTGCCGATGAACGAATCGTTGCGCAGCGGCTGATCACCGGACAGCAGGCCGCGCGCGTGCTGGCGGGCCAGCAGCGCGGAAGTGCCTGTGCCGCAGGGGGACCGGTCGAACCAGCCGGGGTGAATGGCCATGGCATGGCGGGTGTGCGCGGGCTCCGAGGCCGGGTCCAGGAACAGGACATGCTTGCAACCGGAGATCTGCTCGTCGTCGGGGTGCACGGGGCGGCGGGACTCGTTGATGGACCGCATGATCCGCAACCCCGCGTCGAGAATGCGGTCCTTGTGCGCGCGGTCGAACGGCAGGCCTAGCTTGCCGAGATCGACTATGGCGTAGAAGTTCCCGCCATACGCCATGTCATAGCGCACCGTACCCAGGTCCGGCACTTCGACCGCATTGTCGAGGCTGTCGCAGTAGGCGGGCACATTCCGTAGAGTGACCGAATCAGCGTGCCCCGCAGTGACATTCACCGTGGCGACCACTCGTCCCGCTGGAGTGTCCAGCCGGATCTCCGTAACCGGTTCGGTGACGGGCACCATCCCGGCCTCGACCAGCGCGGTCGCCACCCCGATGGTGCCATGACCGCACATCGGCAGCAGCCCACTGACTTCGATGAACAACACACCATAATGCCCGTCGGCAGTGGTCGCCGGCTGCAGGATGGCCCCGCTCATGGCGGCATGCCCGCGCGGCTCATTGACGAGCAGCTTCCGCAATCCATCGAGATGCTCGAGAAAATACGTGCGCCGCTCCGCCATGGTCGCGCCCGGGATCGTGCCGACCCCACCGGTGATCACCCGGGTCGGCATGCCCTCGGTATGGGTATCGATAGCGGAGATGATCATGCTGCTACGCATCAGGGCTGTCCTTCGGTATCGAGATCGGCTAGTTCACGGAGGCGGATGGGAGCGGCCAGCGGCCGCCACGCGGGAGTGGCCGCGGCCAGACCGGGGGTCGTGTGCTCGGGACCCCCGTCCGGCCACTCGCTGTGGTCGGCCGGGCGTACGTGTTCTCGCAGTGCTGCGATGGCGGCCGCGCAGATTCGGCCCTGGCAGGGGCCGAGTCCGGCGCGGGTGGCCAGCTTGGCGGACCGGTATCCGCCGCCCGCGGCATGGGTCCAGGCGGCGGTCAGGTCGCCGCGGGTGGTGCTTTCGCAGCGGCAGATCACGGTGTCGGGTTTCGACCAGGTCAGGACGCCGGGGCGGATAGGGTGCGCGGCGGCGAGGCGGGTCACGAACTGCTCCGCTGTGTGGCGTCGGGAACCTAGCGCGCGATCCTCGCTGGGATCGGCTCCGGCGGCGCTCATTCCGGCGACTCGGCCTTCGATCGCCGACACCTGCGCGCCACCTATGCCGGTGATTTCGCCTGCTGCCCACACGGCTTCGGCGGTTGTTCGCTGGTGCTCGTCGACCCGGACGAAGCCGTCACCGGTCAGCTGCGCGCCCGCGGCGACGGCGAGTTCATGCTGCGGGGTGAATCCGTGCGATACCGCGACCGCGTCGACCGGGATCGTCGTGTGGCTGCCGGGGATCGGCGTCCAGTTCTCATCGAGGCGGGCAATGGTGGCCTCCTCCGCCCGGCCGTCTCCAGCCACCGCGACGACCGCGGTCGAGGTGCGCAATGGAATGCGATGTCGGACACCGGAACCGAGATATTCGACCAGCTCGCCGGCCTTGCCGAGGCTGTGCCGTAATTCCCATGGCCGCGTGGCCCACTGGCGGAGGATCTGCCGGGCGGGATTGGCCTCCAGGATGGCGAGTACGTCCGCACCGCCCGTGGCCAGCGATTGGGCGACCGGAAGCAGGAAAGGCCCGGTGCCGGAGAGCAATACGGATCGGCCCACCAGCAGTCGTTGCGTCTTGGCGAGGGTTTGCGCGGCACCGGCGGTGTAGACGCCGGGCAGATCCCAGCCGGGGAACGGGCACACCCGGTCATAGGCGCCCGTTGCGATCACCAGGGCGTCACCTTGCACGACGCGCTGCGTGCGCTGCTCGCCTTCGATGCCGATCAGCAATCGCACTGCGGGACAACCACCTTCGAGATGCCGCTCGATCTGGTAGACGGCCGCCCAGGGCAGGTACTCGCAGCGCGGATGCGCCGCCAGCCATGCCGCACGATCCGCCGCCGCCCGGTAGCCGTGCCCGATGGACAAGGGCCTGCGCACTCCGAAAAGGGCGGGAATGCGCCGGTTGTACTGGCCGCCGAGCGCCTCGTTGGAATCGATCAGCGTCACGGAAGCCCCGTGCCGCAGTGCCGATTCCGCGGCGGCGGTACCGGCCGGGCCGCCGCCGATCACGACCACGTGCCTGGTCACAGTTCCCCCTCGAAGACGCGGGTCTGGGTGGCGATGCTGTCGCCGTCACGCGCCGGCCGCCGGCACAGCCGGATATCGGGCACGCCATTGACGGTGGCGACACAGTCGAAACAGATGCCGATCCCGCAGAACACGCCGCGCGGCGCACCGTCCGGCGCGGTCCGCCACTGCGAGCGGCCCGCAGCCAGCAGGACGGAAGCCAGGGTCTGGCCTGATACACCCCGCAGCTCGACACCGTCGATGACGATCGTCAACGGCCGGTCCGCGCGGCCGACACGATCGGATTCGGGCGGAATCATGCTGGGACTCATAGGGACACCTGCTCCCGAACGGTGATGACGGCTGGACGGTTGACGGCGAAGGCCGTGATATCGACCTCCTTGGGGCGGCCCGCGAGTGCGGCGGCGATCAGTTCCGCCGTGCCCACCGAGAGACCGATCCCCGCCCCCTCGTGGCCGGTCGCATGCCAGAGGCCCGGCAGCCGCGGATCGGGACCGATCACCGGCAGATGATCGTCGACGTACGGCCGGAATCCGCCGTAGGCGCGCATGATCGCGACGTCCGCCAGCACCGGATACAGCCGCAAGGCCTTACGGGCGATGGCGGCCAGGCTGTCCGGCCGCAGCCGATCGTCGAAACCACACTGACGGCGCGACGAGCCCAGCAGCAGCGGACCGCCCCGGGTGGACTCGACCACCGCCGAAGACTGCAGCGCGGCATCCGAACTACCCACCGCACCTACATAATCCGCGTCGTAGACCTTGTGGAATACGGTCGGCGGCAGCGGAGCGGTGATCAGCACGTCCCCGCGCCTGGGCTTGACCGCGATCGGCGCGCCCAGCAGTTCGGACACCCGGCCCGACCACGGCCCCGCCGCATTGATCACCACATCGGCATAGCGCGCACCCCGGCTGGTCCGCACACCGACCAGCCGCCCGTCCCGGGCGATGGGTCCCGTTACCGCACACCGTGTTTCGACAATCGCCCCGGCCGCGACGGCGGACCCGATCAGAGCCGCCGCCGCACCGACTGGCTGGACCTGAGCATCGTCGGGGTAGAAGACGCTCGCGGTAACCTCCCGCGTCAATGCGGGTTCAGCCGCGGCCAGCCGGTCCGCATCCAGCGATTCGCAACGAACTCCAGCCGCCCGCTGTCTGCCGGCGAACTCCTCCAGCGCGGCCGCCCCAGCCTCCGTGGTGGCAACAACGATGCCGCCCTTGGGTTCCCACTCGACGCCCGCGGCATCCTCGGGCAGCCGCCCGACAATGCGCTGCAGTACATCCGGCCACAGCCCGCGAGAGAACGACGCGAGCTCCAACTCCGGCCCCGGACCCTTATCCGAAACGAGAATATTGCCCTCACCATGCGCGGTGGTCCCGGAAGCGAGCGCCCCGGCCTCGCAGACCCGCACCGACATGCCCTCGAGCGCAAGCCGATCCGCGAGCGCACAACCGATCATGCCGCCACCGATGATCAGCACATCGCTACCGGTCGACGAGACGCCCTCGCGCCAGCCGAGACCTGTGGCGAACGGGGCGGACGCCGCGGCGGTCGGGGAGGCATTCGCGCCGGACAGGCCGAGACTCGCGCCCGATGGACCGAGACTAGCGTCAGGTTGTCCGACACCCGCGCCGGACGGTCCGGGGGTCGCGTCCGGTTGTTCGGGAGTCGCGCCGGACGGTCTGGGGGGCGCGTCCGGTTGTTCGGAAGTCGCGCTGGATGGTTCGGGGGTCGCGCCCGGTGAGTCCGGAGTCATTGCGCGCGTTCCCCGTTCACCGAGCGTGGCACCGCGAGGGGATTTGCGGTGCGCAGCGGTTCGGGTAGCAGTTCCTCGGGGGCCGACTGGTAGGTCACCGGGCGCAGGAATCGTGTAATCGCGGCAGTGCCAACCGAAGTCGTGCCCGGCGCGGTGGTGGCCGGGTAGGGGCCGCCGTGCTGCTGCGCGTACGTCACCGAGAGTCCGGTGGGCCACGAGTTCCAGAGGACTCGACCGGCCACCCTGGTCGCGGCGGTGAACAGGGTGCGAGTCGTTTCGTCGGCCTGCTCGCCGAAGATGGATACGGTCAGCTCACCGTGCATCGAGTGGGCGAGTGTCAGCAGTTCTGCTGTGTCCCGGTAGGTCACCAGCAGCGTTGCCGGGCCGAACATCTCGTGCATCAGGCGATCGGGGTCCGACAATGCCGCGTGTGCCGTGGTTGCCAGCAGCAACGCCTCTCCTGGGCGTCCACCGGCCAGGACCCGTACGTCCGGATGCGCGCGCACCTGCTCGACGGCGTTCGCGTATCCGGCGGCGATCTGCTCGTTGAGGAACTCACCCGTCGGCGGCAGAACGGCACTGCTCAGCTCGGACAGCACCGGAGCCCCCTCAGGCACCGCTACCAGGCCGGGCTTCGTACACAGTTGTCCTGCACTGGAACTCACCGCGGTCAGCAGTCCCGAGGCGATCTCCGCCGCCCGCGACTCGGCTGCGCCGGGAGTCACGAACACCGGATTGATCGATCCCAGCTCGCCGTAGAACGGAATCGGCACCGGTCGTGCGCACGCGAGGTCATAGAGCGCGCGTCCGCCGGCCGTCGAGCCGGTGAATGCCACCGCGCTCACCGCGGGGTGGGTGAGCGCCTGCACTCCGGCCTGGCGACCGAGGATCAGGCCGAAGACGCCAGGGGGAGCGCCACATTCGGCCAGCGCCTCGTCGATCAGCCCGCTTACGGCGCGGGACAACTCGGGATGCCCCGGATTGCCCTTCACGATGACGGGACAACCGGCGGCCAGCGCCGACGCGGTATCTCCACCGGCAACGGAGAAGGCGAACGGGAAGTTGCTCGCCGCGAAGTTCAGCACCGGGCCGATCGGAATATTCATGCGGCGCAGATCCGGTCGCGGCGCACCCATCGGCCAGTCCGGATCGGCGGTATCGATGCGCACATCGAGAAAACTGCCGTCGAGCACCAGTTGGGCGAACAGTCGCAATTGGAAACTGGTGCGCCGCACTTCACCGGTCAGCCGCGGCACGCCCAGACGCGTTTCGCGCACTGCGATTTCGATAAGCTCCGCGGCCTGCGCGTCGAGCCGGTCGGCGATTCCTTCCAGCACCCGGGCCCGATCACTCAACGTCATTGCGGCCCAGTCGCCGGCGACCCGAGCGACAGATTCGACGATGGCATCGACCTCCTCCGCACCCGTATCGGCGACCACCGCTGCTCGATCGGCGACCACCGCTGCTTGATCGGCCATCCCGACCCCAGACGACTCCGCGCCGGCGGCAACCCCGCCGGTCATCGCCTCCGCGGCGTCGCCCGCGGTCGTGCCCTTGCTCGTCATCGTGCGCTCACTTCCGTATTCGCCGTGGCCCGTGTATCTCCCGTTACCGGTAGCCCTTGGCCAGCACTTCGCGGGTATCAGCGGTGATCTTCGCAACCAGCTCCGGTGCGAGCGGCACCCGCGGCGGCCGGCAGCCGCCGCCCGGCCGTCCGGCGAGATCCATCGACAGCTTGATGGCGTGCACGAATTCGGTCTTGGAGTCCCAGCGCAGCAGTTTGTGCAGCTCGCGGTAGAGCGGCAGCGCCTTGTCCAGGTCCCGGTTCACCGCGGCGTTGTACAGCTCCACCGTCACCTGCGGGATGGCGTTCGGGTATCCGGCCACCCAGCCGACCGCGCCCGCGATGCCGAGTTCCAGCACCACATCGTCGGACCCGACGAGCACATCGAGTTCCGGTGCGAGTTCCTTGATCTCGTAGAAGCGCCGCACGTCGCCGGTGAACTCCTTGACGCCGACGATCAGTCCTTCGGCGTGCAGTTCGGCCAGGATGTCGGGGGTCAGGTCGATGCGGGTGTCGATCGGATTGTTGTAGGCCACGATCGGCAGGCCCACCGCGGCCACGGTCCGGTAGTGGTCGAGGATCGAATCCCGGCCGCCGCGATAGGTATTGGGCGGCAGCAGCATGACCGCCTGCGCCCCTGCTTCGGCGGCCTGTTCGGCCCACCGGCGCGCCTGCAGGGCCCCGTAGGCCGCGACACCCGGCATGACCGTGAATCCCGCAGGGGCCGCGGCGATTGCGGTGGTCACCACCTTGGCGCGCTCGTCGTCGCCGAGGGTCTGATATTCGCCGAGTGAGCCGTTGGGGCTCACGCCGTGGCAGCCATTGCCCGCCAGCCACGCCACGTGTTCGGCGTAGGCGTCGTAGTCGACCGAGAGGTCTTCGTTGAACGGCAGGGTCGTCGCGACCAGTACCCCGTGCCAGGGCTTGTCCACCGATGACGTGGTCGTTTCGGGCATTGCGGCCTCCGATCCTTCAGTGCTGTGTGACATTGCACTGAAGCTAGTCGGTGTGGCCGGGGTCACGCAAGGGGTTGTGCTCGGTTATGCAACGTGACATGGCATAGAATTTCCGGGACCGATCGAATCAGCCGTGGGGAGCGATCACGTGAGCATCGACCAGTTCACCCAGATGGAGAAGGTCAGCCTGCGCGACCGGGTCTCCCGGGCGCTGCGCGCGGCCATCATCGCCGGTGAAATGGAGCCCGGCGTGGTGTATTCCGCGCCCACCCTCGGCGCTCGATTCGGCGTCTCCGCCACACCCGTCCGCGAGGCGATGCAGGATCTGGCCCGGGAGAACCTCATTTCGATCGTGCCCAACAAGGGATTTCGCGTCACCGAGGTCGCGGAGAAGGATCTCGACGACATCACCCAGATCCGCCTGCTGCTCGAACCCCCGATCGTCCGCGATGTCACCCCGCTGATCCCGGCCGCCGACTTCCCGCTGCTCCGCGACCTCGCGGCCAAGATCGTCGCCGGCGCCGAACGCGGTGACCTGGTCGAATACACCGCGGCGGACCAGGTTTTCCACCTCACCCTGCTCGGCTACGCCGGTAATCCCCGCGTCACCACCCTGGTCTCCGACCTCCGCGACCACACCCGCCTCTTCGGCCTGGCCTCGCTCGCCGAGAAGGGGGAACTCGTCGACGTGGCCCGGGAACACTTCACCATCGTCGACCTCATCGAATCCGGTGATCGGCACGCCGTGGAAGCCTTCATGCACACCCACATCAGCCAGGCCCGCGGCCGCTGGGCCAGGCCCGCCGACTGAGCGGAATCGCACTGCGCACAACCATTCCCGATGGTCGTGCGCAGCGCTAACGTTCACTGGTTGTCTGTGTTGTGGAGGAGTGTGTGGTGACCGCTGAATCGATCGTCGATCTCGAAACATCCCTGCATCCGCTCGACGATCCGATCCGGACGTCGCTACGCGGAGCGCATCGCCGATTCGCCGGCTGGGTGGGGCGGGTCGGCCGCTATGACCCCGAGGTGGCCGAATTCGTCGGCCACCCACCGGAATTGGACGATCAGGACTGGACCGACCTCGCCACCCTGCTCGGCCCCGGCGGCGGCACCGCGCTGCGCGGCTTCGGCCATGTGCCCCCGTCCGGCTGGGTCGTGCGCGGCGCATTCGGTTCGGTGCAGATGGACGGCAGCGCCCTGCGCGTCGCTCCCGATCCGGACCTGGATGTGCTGACCGCGGCGGATGTTCCGGAAATCCTGGAGCTCATCGCCCGGACCGAACCCGGCCCGTACGCGCCGCGGACCATTGAAATGGGCACCTACCTGGGAATCCGTATCGACGGCAGACTGGTCGCCATGGCCGGTGAACGCATGCACCCGCCCGGCTGGACCGAGATCAGCGCCGTCTGCACCGACCCGGAATTCCGCGGAAAAGGCTTGGCATCGCGCCTGATTCGCGCGGTCGGCGCCGGAATCCGCGCCCGCGGCGAAACCCCGTTCCTGCACGCCCGCGCCGATAACGTCACGGCGATCAGCCTGTACGAAACCCTCGGCTTCACCCTGCGCAAACGCTCCATGCTGACCCTCGTCCAAGCGCCGCTTTCCTGACCGCCGGCGGCGCCCGCCGCCCGCGAGGTACAGACTGGTCTCATCAGAGGAGGAGAAATCATGGCCGCACGGCAACCGAAGATCCCCGGACCCGACCACCCGATCACCGTCGAGAAGACGGGCCGCCGCGTCGTGGTGCGTGTCGGCGAGACCGTTCTCGCCGACACCACCGGCGCCCTGACCTTGCAGGAAGCGAACTACCCGGCAGTCCAGTACGTTCCGCTCGCCGATATCGACAGCAAGGTGCTCACCGCCAGCACGACGCAGACGTACTGCCCTTACAAGGGAGACGCCTCGTACTACACGATCAGCCTGCCGGACGGTGAGCTGACCGACGCGGTGTGGTTCTACCCGGAGCCGTACGACTCCGTCGCGGATATCGCCGGCCACGCGGCCTTCTATACCGATCGAGTGGACGTCGTGGTCGATAGCCGGTAGTCCTGACCGCCGACTGCGAATCAGTGTGCGCGCCGGCCGTATTCGACGAGGGCGGCGGGATCCTGCGTCAGCCATCCGTCACTGATCAACTGCCGGTAGGCGTCCCGCGCGGCCTCGGTGACCGGCAATGATTCGCCGTCCGGGACGAGTCCCAGGGCGAGGGTCAGGTCCTTCGCGGACTGGATGCTGGTAAACCAGCCGGCATGCTCGGGGTCGAACATGACGTCGATGCGATTGCGCAGGCCCGGGGCCAGCATCGGCGACTCCCGAAGCATGCCGGTCAAGGTGGCGTCGTCGATGCCCGCGGCGCGCCCGGCCCGGACGGTTTCGGCGACGGCGGCCAGTTGCGTCAGCAGCATCTGGTTGTTCAGCAGCTTGATGACGGCCGCGGTTTCCGGGCGATCACCGGCATCGAACGCACCTGCGAAGACCCGCCACACCGGCGCGAGGGCCGCCCGGCCGGATGCCGGGCCGCCGAGAATGAATCCGGCCGCACCCGAGCGGACGGCCTGTGGCGCGCCGACGATCTGGGCATTGACGAAGCTGTCGCCGTACGCCTGCGAGAGCGCCGTGATGACCTCGGGCGCAACGGTTCCCGTATTGACCACACGGGCCAGGGACCAGGCCTTGCGCGGCTGGCCATCCGGCACCGCGAGTTCGAGGGTGCTCTTGTCGTCGGCGAGGAAGAGGAAGACGGCCTCGCAGTCATCGCTCACGTCATCGGGGGAGTCCATGATCGTGGCGCCCTGCTCGCGCAGCTCCTCCGCCCGGCCGGGAGTCCGGTTCCACACGCTGACCGCGTGCCCTTCGTCGAGCGCCCGCCCCGCGAATGCGCGTCCCATCCTGCCCATTCCGATGATCGCTATACGCATCTGCTGCTCCTATCCGATCTGCCGGTGAATTCCGCTGTCTCCAGCATCAGGCCCACAACCTCATCGCGTCCAACGACCATTCGAGATTATCTTCATCTCCGAACGCGATAGGTTCGAGGGATGGAGATACGGCAACTCGAATACTTCGTGGCCGTCGCCGACGAACTCAGCTTTTCCCGCGGCGCGGCGCGCGTACATGTGGTGCAGTCGGCCGTCTCCACCGCCGTCAGCAAGCTGGAACGCGAGCTCGGCGTCACCCTCTTCGATCGATCCAAACTCCGAATCACCCTCACCGCAGCGGGAATCACCTTCCTCGCCGAAGCCCGCGCCACCCTGGACGCGGCGCGACGGGCCCGGGAATCGGTGACCGGATTCCACGGCCGGCTCAGCGGCACGGTCGAAATCGGAATTCTGCAGTCCTCCGGGGCCATCGACGTGCCCGCGGTATTGGGCCGCTTCCACCGGGCACATCCACTGGTGTCGGTACGGCTGCGGCAGAGTACCGCCGGATCCGCGGGTCACCTGGCAGCCGTCGCCGACGGCTCATTGGAACTGGCGCTGGTCACCCTGCCCGATAAGCGACCACGCGGCGTCACCATGCAGGTGCTCCTGGATGAGCCGCTGGTATTCCTCTGCCGCCCCGACCATCGGCTCGCGGACCGCGAGCAGATCGCAATCACGGATCTCGCCGCGGAGACCTTCATCCGCTTCACGACCGGCTGGGGCATCCGCACCCTCGCCGACCGAGCCTTCGCCGACGCCGACCTCGAACCCGTATCACCCTACGAGGTAGGCGATTTGGCCACCACCGCCGGATTGGTCCGGCACGGTCTCGGCACCACCCTCATACCCGCCTCCGAGGCAGCCCGATTCAGCGACCTGCGCGCCGTCTCACTCGAATCCCCTTTGCTGTGGCAGGTTCTGCTCGCCACACCGCCCCCGGACCGCATGTCAGCGGCCGCCCGGGCGATGGCCGACGCCCTGCGTCGGACCTTCGAAAACGTTGCAGGATAGCCGATGTCGGCAAGCACCGACATCGGCTACTCGGAAACCGGATTCGGCGCCGGTCTCAGGACTGGGCGAGGCCGATGGTGTTGCCTTGCACGTCCTTGACGATGGCGACCTGCTTGCCGCCGCCGACATCGTGGACGTTCTCGGCCACCGTGCCACCGGCCTCGACCAGGGCCTTGACCTCGGCTTGGATGTCATCGACGGTCCAGAACGGGGTGCCGTCGGTGAGGCCGCGCTGCTGGCCGTTGGGGACCAGGCCCACCGCGACGCCGTCGGAGGTTTCGAAGTGCACGTAGTAGGGCTGGTCCATGAGCGGCTCGACGCCGAGCAGCGCTGTGAATTGTGCCTTCGCGGTGGCGATGTCGCTGACCGGGTAGAGGATGGCGTCGATCTTCTTCGTCATTGGAGTGCTCCCTTGTCTGTGTTCCGAACTTCGTTGACACCAACGCTAGGGGTGCTGCCCTGGCCGCCGCTTCTCGATTCCTGACCACCTCGAACTTCTGCAAGGTGTTCGGCTGACCAATACTCTGCAGAGGCTGGAAGCTTGGAAAACCACTTTGACAGGTAGATATGTCCGTTTTTCGACGATTGATTGCGGTGGCCGCGGCTGTGGCGGCGACCTTCATGGTGTCGCTGCCGGAGGCGCAGGCGCAGACCATCGATCCGGGGCTGGTGACGCGTGCGGTGGCGGCGGACTCTTACGCCAAGACTCGGCCCGGGGTTACCGGGATCGTTGTCTACGACCGTACGACGGGGGCCGTCTGGGAGAACACGAATGCGAATACGCCGGTGTGGGCCTGTTCCACCGCCAAGCTGGAGATGGTCGCGGATCTGTTGTTACGCAATGAATCCGGGGCTATCACGCTCACCGATGATGACCGCGATCTGATGCACCGGATGCTGAACGTCAGCGATGACAACGCTGCCGACACACTGTGGAAGCGTTACGGCGGTGCGAGTTTCGGTGGGGACCTCGATCGCTTCGGGATGACTTCGACGACGTTCCGGACTCCGCAAGCGCCGTACTGGGGGTGGGAGCGCACCACGGCCGCGGATCTCGATCGGCTGATCAATTCCGCACTGTCGCAGCTGAATTCGGATGATCGCGACTATCTGGTGAGTGAGATGCGTTCGGTGGGCAGCGATCAGCAGTGGGGCGTGTGGGGCGCCGGGGCAGCCGCGCAACCGGGCACCAAGGACGGCTGGTCCAACGACAACTCCGACGGCTCCTGGCTGGACAATTCCGTCGGCTTCGTTGGCCCGGACGAGCGGTACACCGTAGCCATCACCGGAAATACCGAAACGGTGGCGGGCGGCGACCAGATCGGCCGGGCGACCGACACCCAGGTCGCGAACCTGCTGTTCCAGGGGTACTTCGGCTGACCCCGGACCGCTGCACGCCAGCGCGATGTGAGGGCGGTGCAAGAGGCCGGTGCGAGGGTCGATGACATGACCTGGAAAAGCGGCCCACGTGCCGAAGGGAAGACGTTTCTGGTGACCGGCGCGAGCGCGGGGATCGGGTATTTCGTCGCCGAACAGCTCGCGGGCACCGGTGCGACCGTGGTGCTGGGCTGCCGTGACGCCGAAAAGGCCGGCCTTGCGATGCAAGCGATCCGGACACGGGTTCCGGACGCTCGGCTACATTCCGTGCGGCTGGATCTGGCGGATCTCTCATCACTGCCCGCGACGGTGGAGACTCTCGGCGTCGACAGGCTGGACGCGGTCGTGCTCAATGCCGGGATCGCACTCTCCGGCCCCGACCGCCGCCTGAGCGCTCAGGGGCATGAATTGATATTTGCGACAAACCATCTCGGGCACTTCGCGCTGATCGCACAGCTGGCACCGATATTGACGGCCACCGCCGGCAGCCGGGTGGTCACGGTGGGTAGTTTCGCGGCGCGATCGGAACGGCTGGATCTCGCGGATCTGCAGTCCGAGCACGACTATCGGCCCAAACGCACCTACGGCCGATCGAAGCTGGCCCAGATGCTGTTCGGATTCGAACTGGATCGGCGGCTGCGCGCACACGGCGCCGACGTCGCCAGCATTGTCGCTCACCCGGGCGGCGCGCTGGACTCGTTGACCCCGTCGCGGCCGCCACTGTTCGTTCGCACCACGGCCCAGCACCTGCGCGGGCTGCCCGCGGGTGTTGTGTTGCAGGGCAAAGAGGCGGGCGCCCACAGTATTGTCCGAGCCGTGCTGGATCCCGAGATCACCGGCGGTCAACTCTGGGGACCCAGGGTTTTCGGCGGCATCCGCGGCAAACCGCACCGGGAAACGCCCCGCGCACACATGACCGACTCCGACACCGCCGCCGAACTGTGGACCGCCAGTGCGGCACTCACCGGCGCCGATCCGCTCCTGCGTCCGCGGGCGCTCGCCCGGCTTTGATCAACCTGGTATTTCCCTGAGCAAGTGGGTCGAGGCCACCGGTTGGCCGGAATCCACAGCATGATGGTGGGATGGCCGAGCGGGTGAGCGCATGCGCGCATTACTGATATTGATCATCGTCCTGGCGATTGCGCTGGTCGTCGGTGACCGGGTGGCAGTCGTGATGGCGCAGAACGAGATCGGCCGCAAGATCGCCGCCGCCTACAACCTGCCGAATCAGCCGAGTGTCGACATCACCGGCATCCCGTTCCTGACGCAGGCCGTCGACGGGAAATACCAGAAGATCGACATCCGCGTCGGCGACTGGAGTCAGGAGAAGCTCTCGGTCCACAACCTCGATGTGACGCTGACCGATGTCTCCGCGCCGCTGAGCGATGTGCTCCAGAACCGCACGTCGAACCTCGTCGCGGCGACAGCCTCGGCGACCGCGGTGGTGCCCTACGACACCGTGCAGGGCTTCGCGCCGACCGGAGTGAAGTCGATTTCCAATGGCCCGGACGGATTGCACGTCACCGGAACGTTCTCGGTGGAGGGGATTCCGGTGCCCGCGACGGTTGTCGTCACCGTCGCGCCGACCAGCGACGGTATCGAGGTCACTCCGGTTTCGGTGCAGGCCGCGGCGGGCGGGCCGACGCTCTCGCTGTCCTTGCTGAAGCAGGCGCTCACCTTCACCGTGCCGTTGGAGAAGCTGCCGCTGGGCGCGCAATTGACGTCCATCCAGCCGGGCGCGAACGGCCTGCAGGTGACCGCGGTGGCGCATACCGTGCGCTTCTCCAACCTGCCGTGAGCCTGTTCAGGTGAGGGATCGGCTCGCCGCGCGCAGGTCTTCGAGGGCCGCCAGCGTGCAGGGCGCCAGTGCGGCATCATCAGGGGCCTGCAGCCATTGGGCGTAGCCCTGTTTGAACGCGAGGACGCCCAATTCGCTGGCGAGATGCGCGGTCAGGTCCGGCACGCCGCGGGTGCGCAGCGCGTCGGTCATGGCGGCAGCCAGGCCCACGCTCTTGAGCGCATCACGTTGCTGCAGTTCGCTGTTGGCGTCGATGGCGGCCTTCAGCCGTGGGGCGAGTTCGCGGTTCATCGGACCCATTGCGCTGGAAGCGCGTTCGAGGCCGGCCGCGACCGCTTCGAGCGGGGTGGCGCCGGTGGGCGCCTCGGCGATCCCCTCGGTCAGCAGCCGGCACAGGGTCTCCTGTCCCGCGGCCAGCAGTTCGCGCTTGTCCGGGAAGTGCCGGAAGAAGGTGCTCTTGGTGACTCCGGCGCGTTCGGCGATCTGTGCCACCGTGGTGGCGTCGTAGCCCTGCTCGGTGAACAGGTCGACCGCGGCAATGACGAGCCGCTCACGTGCTCCGGGTTCCCATCTGGCCATGTGTTCATACTAGGTGATGGGACAAAAGTGCCGTCGCTGCGCTACAGTGATGAGACAAGAGTCCCATCACTATCGAAGGGTAGCGATATGCACGTCTTCATTACCGGCGGAGCAGGTTTGATCGGCTCGGCCGTCGTCGCCGAACTACTCACCAACGGCCACACCGTCCTCGCGCTCGCGCGCTCCGACTCCTCCGCCGCAGCCCTCGAAACCGCGGGCGCCGAGCCCCTGCGCGGCGACCTGGCCGATCTACCTGCCCTCCGCGCCGGCGCCGCCCGGGCCGACGGCGTCATCCACCTGGCCTTCGCCAACGACTTCAGCAGCCCCGACGCCCTCGCCGCGGCGGTCGCCGAGGAAGGCGCCGCCATGGCAGCCCTCGGTGCGGAACTCATCGACAGCGACCGCCCGTTCATCACGGTCTCCGGCACGCCGTACGTGCCGGGCCGCGCATCCACCGAAGCGGATCCTGCGTCGACCGACGGACCGGTCGGTGGCCGCAGCCGCTCGGTCGCGTCGGTGCTGGACCTGGCCGCCCGCGGCGTGCGAAGCGCGGCGGTCCGCCTGCCGCGCACGGTCCACAACGAGGGCGCAGGCGGATTCGCCGGCCTGCTCACCAACATCGCCCGCCGCACCGGCGTGGTCGGCTACCCCGGCGACGGCGCCCAGCGCTGGCCCGCCGTACACGCACTCGACGCCGCCGTACTCTTCCGCCTGGCCCTCGAAAAGGCTCCCGCCGGAACGGCGTGGCACGCGGTAGCCGACGAGGGCGACGCCGTCCGCGATATCGCCGCGGTCATCGGCCGCCGACTCGACCTGCCCGTAAAGTCCGTCCCGCAAGAGACTTTCGGTCCCCTCGGCCAGATCTTCGCCACCGACCAGCCTTCCTCCAGCGACCACACCCGCCGGACCCTCGGCTGGCAGCCCACCCACCCGAGCCTGCTCGCCGACCTGGAGAACATCCAGCCCTGAGAACCGGCTCGAATAGGTCACCAGGCCAACGGCATTCGAGTCGTCAGAATGCGTCGGGATAGGCGGCGGTGGCGCGGATTTCGACGAGCAGCCCGGGGCTGGCCAATGCGCTGACGCCGATCAGTGACCAGGTCGGGTAGGGCGGGGCGATCAGCTTCGCCTTGGCCGTGGAGAACCCGGGCAGGTGCCGGTGGATGTCGACGTGGTAGCTGGTCACATCGACGAGCGCGGAGAGGTCGAGACCTTCCAGTCGCAGGATTTCCTCGATGCGCCGGATCGCGATCTCGGTTTGCTCCTCGATGTCATCGGGAATGGTGCCGTCGGCGCGGCGGCCGATCGTACCGGCGATGAAGAGGAGCCCGTGCGAGCGAACCGCGGCGGAGTAGCCGAAGTTCGCGAAAGCGCTGACGGTTTTCCCGAATACTTCGGAGTCCTGGGGGATTTCGACGGTATGGCTGGTCATTTTCGATGTCTCCCTTTATGTTTCGACCGAGTCGTGAAGTTCAGTTGCCCCAACGGGACGAGCCGTAGGAGTGCTCCATGCGGGTCCTGCCGAAGGTCTCGCGTTCGCGCAAGACCTCACCGGGGAACGAGTAGCGGGGCGCGTTCTTCGGGTTTTTCACGGCCTGCGCGACGATCGCGTCGGTGAGCGAACGGGCCATGTCCAGCCGCGGGTACACGGCGTGCACGGCCTCGGCTTGCGCGTCGGTGAGCGCCCCGAGGTGATCGGCTCCCATCGAGCCGCCGAAATCGAAGGTGACGCCTTCGTGGACGAGCACGCACAGCGCCCCGCGGCGCTGTGCGATACCCGACGAGGTGTGCAGGGCGATCGCCTGCCACACCTGATCGGCGTCCGCGGCGGATATCCCGCGCGCGGTGAGGAATTCGGCGGCGCGATCGGCGCCCTCGACCTCGAATCGCTGACTGTGCGGGCCGTCCGCCGCGACACCGAGGTCGTGCATCGCGCACGCGGAGAACAGCAGGTCGTCGTCGTAGTCGCCGCCCGCGGACAGGCCGAGGCGGCGGGCCACCAGCCTGGCGAACAGGTAACTGCGGACGCTGTGGTTGAACACCGCCGCCGTCTCCACCGAGCGGATCAGATCCACCACGGCGTCGGCGAGCGGTGTCCCGGGCAGCGTGATCAGGTCGGCCGACCCCTCGGTGGGCGCCTCATGAATTGCTTCGGTCATGTTCCGAGCCTGCCCGGTATGGCTCTCACCTGGCGATAGGCAATATTGCCTCACCTCGTTAGGATATTGCCATGGCGTCTCATCGGATCGCGATCCTGGCCTTGGACGGGGTCCTGCCCCTCGATCTGGCGATCCCCGCGCAGATCTTCTCCGCCCGGCCGGAGACCCCGTACGAGACGACGGTGTGCACCGTCGCCGCGCAGGTGCACACCGCCGGGGCCTACACCGTGCTCACCCAGGGCGACCTGGATCAGGTGCGCGCCGCCGACACTGTGATCGTGCCGGGGTCCGAGCCGCCCAGCCGGCCGCCGGAAGCCGTACTCGCCGCTCTCGCCGCGGCGCACGAGCGAGGCGCGCGGATGGTGTCGATCTGTACGGGCGCCTTCGCACTGGCCGCGGCCGGCGTGCTGGACGGTCTGCACGCCACCACCCACTGGCAGTACATCGATGATCTCGAACGCGAATTCCCCGCTGTGACAGTGGATCGCGACGTGCTCTACGTCGACGAGGGAGACGTGCTGACCTCGGCCGGAGTGTGCTGCGGCATCGACCTGTGCCTGCACATCGTGCGCCGCGACCTCGGCGCGGTGGTGGCCAACCGGATCGCCCGCGGCCTGGTCGCCGCCCCGCATCGCGAAGGCGGACAAGCGCAATACGTGCCCGCGCCCGTCGCGGTATCCGGCGAGGCGTCGCTGTCCGGCACTCGTGAGTGGGCTCTGCAACGCCTCGGCGAGCCGGTCACACTGCGCCAATTGGCAAGGCACGCAGGTCTTTCGCAGCGCACGCTCATGCGCCGGTTCACCGAGGAGACCGGCACGACCCCATTGCAATGGTTGCTCCACGCCCGCCTCGGCCGGGCTCGGGAACTTCTGGAGACCACCGATCACACGATGGACCGCGTCGCTCAGGACTGCGGACTCGGCACGGCCGCCAACCTGCGACTGCACTTCCGGCGGGTACTGGACACCACCCCCACCGCCTACCGGCGCACCTTCGGGAGGTGAAGCCGGCCCGGAATGTGTGGGGCATTGCCGTTGTTTCCCCGGAATTCGGAGTCGAGTTGTCGGACCGGAAGGAAATGTGCCTCATGTCACAAGAATTGGCCGGTGACCCGTCGATCCATCTCGAGGAACTCTTCACCGATTTCCGGGCGGGCTCGCTGCGGCTGCGGAACAGATTCGCGATGGCTCCGATGACGAGAATGAAATCGCCGGGCGGCGTGCCGAATACGGAGAATATCGACTATTACCGTGCGCATGCCGCCGGTGGCGTGGGCCTGATCATCTCCGAGGGGACGTATGTTCGAGGTCCGGCCGCCGGTCCGCAGGCGAATGTGCCGCGGTTCTACGGTGACGACAGCGCTGCCGGCTGGCGGGCGGTGGTCGAGGCGGTGCACGCCGAAGGGGCCGCCATCGTGCCGCAGCTGTGGCATACCGGGTTGGAACGAGGAGACAGCCCCGAATTCGAACCGGCGGTACAGTCCGTGAGCCCGTCCGGCGTGAATTACACCGGGCAGCGGGTGGGCCGGGCGTTGACGGCCGCTGATCTCGACACATTGGTCGAGTCGTATGTGGAGTCGGCTCTCCTGGCCCAGCGGTTGGGTTTCGACGGTATCGAACTGCACGGAGCACACGGGTATCTGCTCGACCAGTTCTTCTGGGCCGCAACCAATCACCGTGACGATGCGTACGGTGCCACGCGCCGCGGGCGTGCCGCTTTTCCGGCCCGTGTGGTCGCCGCCATCCGGGCGGCCGTCGGTCCCGATTTCCCGATCATCTACCGCTATTCGCAGTGGAAGGGCGCCGATTACACCGCCACCATCGCCGAGACGCCGGGTGAACTCGAGGAGCTGCTGACACCGCTCGTCGACGCCGGTGTCGACATCTTCCACACTTCGCTGCGTCGGCACTGGCTGCCCGAGTTCACCGCTTACGCGGATGACCTGAGCCTGGCCGGCTGGACCAAGAAGATCACCGGGCTGCCGGTGATCACCGTGGGTTCGGTCGGGGTGGACAAGGTCTTTCGCGGCGATCGGATCGACGAGACTCAGGCCCAGCGTTTTCGTGTCCTGCAACAGCAATTCGACCGCGGCGAGTTCGACATCGTCGCGATCGGCCGGGCATTGCTGGCCGATCCGGAATGGGTGAACAAGGTGCGCGACGGAAACCTCTCGGAGATCACACCTTTCAGGTAATTCCACATTATGGGATCGACTGTCCATGAAATGGGACGCACTGTTAGCCTGGGTAACGTGACCGCCGATTCGAGTTCGCTGCAGCCCCGCGAGTGGGACGCCACCACCTACGACGCCCTGCCGCTGCCCCATGAGCGCTGGGGCCGGCGCCTGCTGACGACCTTGCCGCTGCGCGGCAATGAAACCGTCCTCGATATCGGCGCCGGCACCGGCCGCGACACCGCCCTGCTGCTGGACCGCCTGCCCGACGGACACGTCATCGCCGTCGACGGCTCGACCGCGATGCTGGCGCGCCTGCGTGACCGGCTGGCCGACACTGCCGCCGACCGCCTCACCGTCCTGGAGGCGAACCTCAACGCGCCGTTGCACATCGACGCCGATATCGATGCCGTGTTCTCGGTGGCGACACTGCACTGGCTCCCCGACCACGACGCGGTATTCCGCTCACTGGCCGGCGTCCTTCGCCCCGGCGGCATCCTGTGCGCCGAATGGGGCGGCGCGGGCAATCTCGCCGGAATCGAAGCGGCCCTGGCCGATATCGACCTACCCGCCCTGAACGGCCCCTGCCACTTCGCGACCGCCGAGGACACCGCACGTCGGCTGGAAGCAGCCGGCTTCGTCGACATCGAGGTAGCACTGGTACCCGACCCGGCCCACCTGGAACCCGGCGCCCAACTCGAATCGTTCCTATCGACAGTCGTACTGGGCGCGGTGCTGGATCCGCTGCCGGAATCGGAGCGGGCGGGGGTGGTGCATGCGGTAGCCACGCGCCTGCCCGAACCGGTCATCGATTACGTACGCCTGCAAGCCTCGGCCCGGCTGCCATAACGGGACGGTAGCGGAGTGGACTCCGGGTAGCGAATTGGCTACTAAGGGTTGGCATTCGGGTTAATTGCAGTAGGCTGGTTGCTTGTCTATCCCTGTAAGCATGGATTGATCCGGACTCCGTGATGAAAAGAACCGTGAGCCTTGTCATCCCGGCGAAGAATGAAGCACGAAATATCGCGGGGGTGCTCGAGCAACTGCCCGACGATATCACCGAGGTGATACTCGTCGATGGCAACTCTACCGATGCCACGCTGGTCACTGCCAGAAAATACCGACCGGACATTTTGATTGTGCCGCAGCAAGGTACGGGCAAAGGTAGCGCCCTGCGGGCCGGGTTCTTCGCGGCTACCGGGGACGTCATCGTGATGATGGATGCCGACGGGAGTATGGCGCCGCAGGAGATCTCGCATTTTCTGCACTTTCTCGATCATGGTTATGACTTCGTCAAGGGGTCGCGGTTCGTCGGGGGCGGCGGGTCGCTGGATATTACGCGGCTGCGGCGGGCGGGAAATCGGTTCCTGCTGGCGGTGTTCAATACGCTGTATCACGCACGGCTTACTGATCTTTGTTATGGCTTCTGCGCATTCGATCGGCGCTATCTGGAGCATCTCGACCTGACGGCGACGGGTTTCGAGATCGAAGCCGAGATGACGGTGCGGGCCATGCAGGTCGGGTTGCGCATTGCCGAGGTGCCCAGTTTCGAGATGCCCAGGCGCGACGGGCGATCCAACCTACATGCCGTGCGGGACGGCTTCCGGGTGCTCGGGGCCGTGCTCGCGGGCCATCGGCTCGGCGCCACCGGACTCCGGACCCGGGCCGCCCACGCCGGGCCCGCACTGCCGGTGACGCCGGCGGAGTCGCTGTGAGCACTGCACGGCAAATCAGCGTCGAGGACCTGCCGGTTGCGTGCACCGAGATCGAACTCAGCGCGCCCGCAACGGAACTGGAGATCGACGACAATCTCCCCGCGCCGCACCGGATCCTGGCGCTGGTGCGATACCACACCGATCCGATCGGTGTCGTCCTCCTGGACGCGCGCCTGGGCCGGGCCTGGGCCGCACACGAATCCACGGTCCGGACCGCGATGGCGGACGAGGTTGCCGAGCATCTGCGGACGGACGCGATCACGCACTGTGCCTGGCGCCGGCAACGAACCGCGGCGCAGCCGCCGTCGATCACGGTGATCGTGGCGACCCGCGGCCGCCCGCACAGCTTGCACCGGTGCCTCGATGCCCTATTGCGGATGGACTATCCGCGGGCCGAGATCATGGTGGTCGACAACGATCCGCCCGACGAGGCCACCGCCACAATGATTTCCGAGCACTTCGGCGCCAGAGTCCGCTACCTCCGGGAGCACCGGCGAGGTCTGGCCGCAGCGCACAATCGCGGCCTGGCCGAGGCCGACGGCAGCATCGTGGCCTTCACCGACGATGATGTCATCGCCGACCGCCACTGGCTCACCGCACTCGCCGAGGGCTTCGACGCCGACTCGAACGTCGGCTGTGTCACCGGTCTGATCCTGCCCGCCCAGCTCGAGACGCCCGCCCAACTCCTGCTGGAACAACACGGCGGCTTCGACAAGGGCTTCGCGCGGCGCGTCTTCGATATGGACCGCAATCGCCCCGATGACCCGCTGTTCCCCTTCACCGCCGGAAGATTCGGCTCGGGCGCCAATATGGCCTTCGATACCGCGGTACTGCGCGGTCTGGGCGGTTTCGATCCCGCGATCGGCGCCGGCACCCGCGCCCGCGGCGGCGATGATCTCGCCGCGTTCTTCCGCATCATCGTGCGCGGCCACCGGCTGGTATATCAGCCGAGCGCCCTGGTCCGCCATCACCATCACCGTGAGATGACGGCCCTGCGCAATCAGGTGTACGGCTACGGTGTCGGCCTCGGCGCCTATCTGACCAGCGCGCTCGTCCACGATCCGAAAATGGTGGGGCCGTTCGTGCGCCGGCTGCCGCGCGGTGCGGCCTACGCGTTCTCCGGGACGTCGGCGCGGCAGCAGCGGTCCGACGGCCTCCCTGCCGAGTTGGCCGGATTGGAGCGCCGGGGTGTGCTGTCCGGTCCGCCGGCGTACGCGGTCAGCCGCTGGCGGACCCGGCATGCGGTAGCCGGGGCCGGGGGTTGAGCGGCGGTCTCGCGACCGACGCACCCGAGACGCCGGGAATTCGGGCCCGGGGGTTCCGGGCGCAGCTCGCCGAGATGCGGAACCCATTGGTACGCAACGGCATGCTGCTGACCGTCAGTTCGGGGCTGTCGGCGATCGTGGGGCTCGGGTACTGGACCGTGGCGGCCTGGCGCTACTCGCCGGCCGCGGTCGGCAGTAATTCGGCGGCCATCTCGCTGACCATGCTGGTCGCCGCGATCGCACAGCTCAATCTGTCCGGCGCCATGGTGCGATTCGTCCCGGCCGCCGGTGCGCGCACGCGACGGCTGGTCGCGGTCGCCTATCTGGTCAGCACCGGTATGGGGATCGTCGCGGGCGTGGTGTGCGTCGCGGCCATCTGGCTGATCGCGCCGGGCGTGACCTTCCTGGAAGACGTTACGGCGCAAGCGATGTTCATCGCGGCGGTAGCCGCCTACGCGCTGTTCGTGCTCCAGGACGGCGTCCTGACCGCATTGCGCCGCACCCCGCTGGTGCCGGTCGAGAACGTCCTGTTCTCGATAGCGAAGCTGGTGCTGCTGATCGCACTCGCCACCGCACTGCCCGTGCGCGGGATCTTCGCGTCCTGGGTACTGGCCCTCGGTGCCGCGGTGGTGGTGGTCGGCCTCTTCCTGTTCACTCGCGCGATCCCGCGGCGGCAGCGCGAGAGTGCGGCCGTCGATCGGTTGCCGCCGCTGCGCGATATCGCCCGGTTCGTGGCCGCCGACTATGTCGGCTCGGTCTTTTCGATCGCCTCGGTGACCGCGATGCCGGTGCTGGTCGTCGCGCTGCTGGGCCCCGCGCAGACCGCTTACTACGCCATCGCCTGGGCCATCGCGAATGCCGTCCACCTCATCAATGTGAATATGGGGACGTCGCTGGTCGTGGAGACCGCGGCCGATCCATCCCGATTGGCCGCCGAGGCGAGACGAGTCGTAGCCCGGACCGTCACGATATTGCTCCCGGCGGTGGCGGCGGTGACCGTGCTCGCCCCGTACGTGCTCGGCCTGTTCGGCGATGGATATCGGTCCGGTACAACAGCATTGCGGCTGCTCGCACTCGCGGCCCTGCCGCATCTGCTCGTCTCGACCGCGATCAGCGCGACGCGGGTCCGGCGAAAGCTCCGCCTGCTGCTGACGATTCAGATCACCATGTGCCTGTCGACGCTCGGGCTCGGTGCGATGCTGATACCGCGGTTCGGTCTCCGGGGCGCCGCCATGGCCTGGCTGGCCACCCAAATCGCGCTGGCCGCAGCACTACTCGCCCGGCGTGACCTGTGGCTCACCACCGGAACGACCACGCGGTGGTGGCTGCGGGCCGTGGGAGCGACGATTCGGCTGGCAACCCATACGCCGCTGCGGCCCTATTTACGGCCCGCCTCGCAGCGCCTGCGCTCACCCGGGCACGCGCGCGCCGGCGCGCGGACCCGGCGCGCGGTCGAGAGCGAACTGCCGGGCGATATACATGTCCTGCAAGTCCTTTCGACCGTCACCGACCTGCAAGTGGCCTTGCTCGGCGACGATCACGATCACCCCACCGCGGTCCTCAAGATCGCGCACACCCCGCAGGCGGTGCACGACCTCAGCGCGCAATCCCGCACCCTGGCCCGCCTGGCGGACACCCCCGAACTGGGGGACTGGCGCATCCTGCTGCCGCGCATCGTGGACCTGCGCGCGCACGGCGACACCCTGATATCGGTCGAATCGTTCCTGCCCGGAGTCGATATGACAAGGGTGCTGACGACGCATCCCGACCGATCCACGCCCTTGACCATGGAGGCGCTGGCGACGATCGACGAATTCCATCGGCGCACCGGCACGGTCACGGTTGTCGACGATGCCCTGCTCAGCAAGTGGGTCGATCGGCCGCTGCGGCAGCTGGCCCGGGCGTGTACCACCATGTCGCCCAGATCCACCGAGACGGTGCGGCGACTGGGCAGTGTGCTGCACACCGCCCTGGCCGGTCGCCGCGTCCATATGGGCTGGGCGCACGGCGATTTCCACGCGGGCAATGTGCGGCTGCGCGGAGCGGACGGGGGAGTGACCGGCATCGTCGACTGGGGCGGCGCACGTCCCGAGCAGCTCACCGTGCTGGACGGGTATCTCATGGTGCTCACCACGCGCTGCCTCGTCGAGGATCGGGAGCTCGGTGCCGTTGTGCGGCAATGTCTCAGCGCCGGTGGTCTCCCGCCTGCCGAGCGCGAGCCGATGGAGATCGCCTGGGGCACAACCCGAATCGGTGAGATCGATGAACAGGCCGCGATCCTGCTGACCTGGCTGCATCACATCGTGGGCCTGTGGACCAAGTCGGCGGCCTACCTCGAGCGGCCCGTCTGGTGGTCCCTCAATGTCACCCCGGTGCTGCGGGCTTTCGCCACGCTCGCACCCGCGGCGCAGAAACAAGTGCGTGACGCACCGCCCGCCGCACCGATTCCCGACGCTGAATCGCCGACCGTCGACGTGGTCATCTGCGCCTACACCGAAGACCGATGGCAGGACCTGGTCGACGCCGTCGCCTCGATACACGACCAGACCCGCCCGGTACGGCGGATCGTGGTGGTCATCGATCACTGCCCGGCCTTGCTGCGCAGGGCAACCCGCGAGCTGCACGATGTCACCGTCGTCCCGAACCGGAACGCGAAGGGCCTCTCCGGCGCCCGCAATACCGGAATCGCCGAGGCCACCGCCGATATCGTCGCCTTCCTCGATGACGATGCCGCAGCGGCCCCGGATTGGATCGCCGCGCTGATCGTCCCGTACTCCGATCCGGCCGTCCTCGGCGTCGGCGGCCGGGTCGAGCCGAAATGGCGTGGCGCGCGACCGGGCTGGTTCCCGCCCGAATTCGACTGGGTCATCGGCTGTAGTTACCGCGGCCTGCCGACCGGACGCGCGGCGGTACGCAATCACATCGGCGCCAATATGTCGCTGCGCCGCGGTGCGCTGGTGGAGTCGGGCGGCTTCGCAGGGGAATTGGGCCGCATCGCCGGTCGCCCGCTGGGCTGCGAGGAAACCGAGCTGTGCATCCGGGTGAGCCGGGCCCATCCGGGCGGAATGCACATCTACGAGCCCGCGGCCGTCGTCCATCACACGGTGCCGGAGGAACGCACTACATGGTCGTACTTCCGGGCGCGATGCCTTGCGGAAGGACAATCCAAGGCGGTGGTGCGCCGTCTCGCCGGCGCGCAGGACGGATTGTCCAGCGAGCGGGCCTATCTCACGTCGACGATTCCGCGCGGGGTAGGGCACCAGCTTGCGCGAGTGGCACGCGGCCACCGCGCCGGACTTGCCGGTGCGGGCGCACTGCTCGCGGGTGTGGCGCTCACCGCGCTGGGCTATGCCTCCGGCACGATCCGCCCGCCGGAGGCGGAGACCCGATGGCCGATCAGCCGATATCTGCTGCGGCACAGTGCTTTCGCTGGCCTGCCGGTGGCGATGCTGCTGTGGGCGTTGTCGCTCCGCCACATCGATCTCGCGCGAATCGGTGACTACGGGCTGCTCCCACTGCTGCCGGTCACCTTCTGGTCGGCGCTGGTAGTCCTGCTGACCGGTTTCGCTGCCCTGGTGCGTAATTCGCGCACGCCGAGTGCCCTGCTCGCGGCGCACATCGGCGCCCTGATTGCCATCCTGCATGCCACGCCGTGCATCGTCTACGGCACACTCCGATATTCGTGGGCGTGGAAACACGTCGGCCTCGTCGATTACTTCCTGCACCACCAGGGCACCAACGCCGCGCTCCAGGAATTGTCCGCCTACCAGTACTGGCCCGGGTTCTTCAATCTCAATGCGCTGCTGGTGCAGGCGAGCGGCCTGCATTCCGCGCTCGGCTATGCGATCTGGGCGCCACCGGTTTTCAATGCGCTGCTCATCGGCCCGCTGGTGCTGATCTTCCGCACCGCCACCACCGACCGCCGCCTGATCTGGTCGGCCGTGGCCATCTATGTGCTCAGTGCGTGGGTCGGCCAGGATTACTTCGCACCCCAGGCGGTCGCCTACTTCCTGTATCTGAGCCTGATCGCGTTGTGCCTGCACTGGTTCCGCCGCAATGTCGCCGTGCGCCCGCGGCAGCGCGTGCTGCTGACCGTGCTGGCGCTGCTGCCCATGTCGGCGGCCATTATCGTGATCCACCAGCTCACCCCGCTGATGGTGGTGTCCGGCCTGGTCCTGCTGGTGCTGCTGTGCCGGTATCGGGTCGCGCTGCTCGCCGCGATCACCCTCGCGCTCACGGTGAGCTGGGATCTCGTACTGGCCGGGCCGTGGATTCGCGGCAATCTCGGCAATATCCGCTCCACGATCGGATCGATCTGGCACAACACGCATTCCGGGTTCATCAATCTGGGCCTGGCCAGCCACAGCCAGGCCGTGGTGGCCCGGATCGACCGATTGCACAGTGCGGGTGTGTGGGTGCTGGCGGGGATCGGGTTCGCCCGCCGGTTCCGGTACCGCCGCGATTTCGCGCTGGTGCTGCTGGCGGTGGCGCCGCTGCCCGTACTCGCCGGTAATGACTACGGCGGCGAGATGATCTTCCGGGTCTACTTGTTCGGATTGCCCTTCGTGGCGTTCTTCGCGGCAGCGGCCCTTTACCCGCGCCCTTCGTCCGGGCGTTCGCTGCGTACGACGGCCGGCGTCCTGGCTGTCGTGCTGCTGCTCCTGACCGGTTTCGTTTTCGGGTATTACGGCAAGGAACAGGCGAACTACTTCAGTCCCGAGGAGGTCGCCGCCGCCGAATTCCTGTACGACGTCGCGCCGCCCGGATCACTCATCATCGGGGCGACCAGTAACTTCCCTTGGGCATTCCAGCATTACGAGGTCTACGACTACATGTGGTTCGCACTGCTCGAACCCAAGGACCGGCAGGCGGTGCTCGATCACCCCGTCGCCATGTTCTCCGACTACCTCGACCCGAAGCGGCACCCGCACGCCTTCGTCATCCTGACCCGCAGTGAGACAGCCGATGTCGAGATGACCGGTGAGCTTCCCAAGGGCGCACTGGAACGGGTCACCGCAGACCTGACCGGCTCGCCCAGATTCCGTGTCATCTACCGCAATTCCGATGCCCTGGTGATCACGGCGAACCCTCCCGCTCCACAGGAGGCGACGAGATGAGCCTGATGAACCGGCGGAAAACCTTTCCGCGCATACGAATCCGGCACCTGTTGCTCGCCGCCTCCGGATGGCTTGCACTCGCCGCCTACACCTATCTGCCGCCCGGCATGCCGGTGCGAGTGCTGGCGGTGTTCGCCTTCGTGCTGTTCTGCCCCGGGCTCGCGGTATCGGGGCTGTTGACCGAGGACCGATTGCAGCGGTGGGTGCTCACGGTGGCGTTGAGCATTTCCTTCGGTGTGCTGGTCACAGTGGCATTCAACGAATTACACGACGACTCGACGGTGCAGCGACTGGCCGGGCTCGCCGCGGTGACGACAGTCGCGACGATAGCCGCGGCGTGGTTGTCGCACGGTGTACCCGGGGACGGGGGAGACCAATGACCATCGTCCCGATCCTGTTGTACCACTCCATCACCGACGATCCACCCGGCTGGATTGCGCCGTACACGGTCACACCGCGTGTCTTCAGCGAGCATTTGAGGCTCATCGCCGACAGCGGCCGGACGGTGCTGACCGTGTCCGGCCTGCGTGCTGCCCTCGCGGGCCACGCCGAGCTTCCCGCCCGGCCGATCGTGCTGACCTTCGACGACGGCTTCGCCGATTTCGCTGCTGCGGCAACGACACTCGCCGACGCCGGCATGCCGAGCACGCTGTATGTCACCACGGGCGCCCTCCGCGGCCGGAGCAGCCGCCCTTCCGGCCTGGCGCTCCCGCCCGCCCCGATGCTCGACTGGTCACAACTCGTCGGCCTCGCCGCGCTGGGCGTCGAAATCGGCGCCCACACCCATACGCATCCCCAACTCGACACGATCGGCCCGGCAGCGGTCCGCGACGAACTCGTCCGCTGCAAGGTTCTACTCGAAGACGCGCTCGGCCAGGAAATCACCGATTTCGCCTACCCGCACGGATTCCACACCGCGGCACTACGCGACACCGTCGAGGCGGCCGGGTACCGATCGGCGTGTGCGGTCGGCAATGCGCTCAGCTCCGCGGCCGACCACCCGTTCGCCCTGGCCCGGCTGACCGTCCGGCCCACCACCTCCATGACCACCCTGCGCGCTTGGCTCGACGGCCGTGGCGCGCCGGTCGCCCCGCAGGCGGAGTTACTGCGCACGAAGGCGTGGCGCACCTATCGGCGATGGCGCGGAACGAGATCCGCGCGCGGTGTCATCGCCGGCATCGACTGACCGGAGTTCTCACCATCCACCGACAGGAGACTTCATGCGTGCCTTGGTCACCGGCGCCGCCGGATTCATCGGCTCGAATCTGGTCGAGCGACTACTCGCCGATGGGCATGACGTGGTCGGTATCGACAATCTGCGCACCGGCAGTACGGCCAATCTGGCCGCCGCCGAAGGGGCGGGCGCGCACTTCGCGTTTATCGAATGCGATATCACCGCACCCGAACTGGTCGGCCTGGTGGCCGTCGCGCACCCGGAAGTCGTGTTTCACCTGGCTGCCCAGGTGGATGTGCGCAAGTCGGTCGCCGACCCGTGGTACGACGCCCGGGTCAATGTGCTCGGCACCGTCAACCTGCTGGAGGCCAGCCGGCGCGCACAGGTGCGCCGGGTCGTGTACGCGGCCTCCGGGGGCTCGCGGTACGGGCGGCCGGAATCCCTTCCGGTGCAGCAGGAAACCGCCGCCAGCCCGGTCTCGCCGTACGCGGCCGCCAAGGTCGCGGGGGAGTATTACCTGCACGCCTACACCGGCCTGTACGGCATGAGCGGGGTCAGCCTGGCCCTCGCGAACGTCTATGGCCCGCACCAGGATCCGCACGGCGAGGCCGGGGTGGTGGCGATCTTCGGCAGCGCGCTGCTCACCGGCCGCCCCACCGCGATCTTCGGCGACGGCAGCGCGACCCGCGACTACATCTATGTCAGCGATGTCGTCGACGCGTTCGTCCGTGCCGCGGCCGCACCCGCCGAGGTCGCGGGCACCTTCAATGTCGGTACGGGTCTGCAGACCTCGACCCTGCAATTGCACGAGTTGATCGCCCAGGCGATCGGAGTGCGGGCGAGACCGTCGTATCGGCCGGCGCGGGCGGGGGAGATCGATGCCATCGCACTGGACTGCGCCACCACCGTGTCGACATTGCAGTGGCAACCCAGGGTGGCCGTGCGCGAGGGCGTCGGCCGCACCATCGAATGGCTCCGCGGCGCACTCGCGGCGAGCCCGGCCGTGTGAGGAACTGTCGTGAAGCGCACCGCCGTATCGAGCGCCCACCTCACCGTCCGCAGCCCTGTTCCGCGCGGACTGTGGCGCGAACTGCATGAATCCGACCGCGATGCCGTGCCGACCCAGGCGGCGGAATGGCTCGACTGTGTGACCGCCGCGGGTCGCTACCGCGATGCCAGTCGCCTCTACGAACTGCCCGGCGGCCGGCTGGCCGTCCTCCCGTTGGTGCGCAGGCGTTTCCCCGGTGGCGGTCCGGTGATCCTGCACTCCATGCCGGACAGTTGGGGATTCGGCGGACTCATCGCACCCGGCGGGGTCGACGCCGAGCTGGTGTCGGCCGTTCTCGACGATCTGTCCGCCACCTCCGCACTGCGGGTGCACCTTCGAGCCAACCCGTTGCATGCAGACGTCTGGGATGCCGCGACGGCCGGCCGCCACGGGGTGACCGCGATACCGTCCCGGGCACATGTCCTCGATCTGTCCGGCGGCTTCGAACAGGTCTGGCGCGATCGTTTCAAGGCGGCCACCCGCACCGACGTCCGCAGGGCGCGCAAGTCCGGCGTGCGCGTCGAAACCGATTCCACCGGGCGGCTGGTCCCCGTCTTCTACGATCTGCTGCTGCGGTCGTTCGATCGCTGGGCCGGGCAACAGCACGAGCCCGCCTGGCTCACCCGGCTGCGCGGGCGGCAGCGCGATCCGATCGGCAAGTTCGGCATCATCGCCGACCGGCTGGGCGACCGTTGCCGAATCTCGGTGGCGTGGGTCGGCGAACGTCCCGCCGCGGCGATCATCGTGCTGCGCGGCGGGGCCAACGCCCACTACACGCGTGGCGCAATGGATCCGGCGGTTACGACCGGGACCCAGGCGAACTGCGCCTTGCACACGGCGGCGATCGAGGAGGCGTGCGCGTCCGGATGCCGGGCCTATCACCTGGGTGAGACCGGCGGATCGGCCGGATTGGCACAGTTCAAGAGCCGATTCGGTGCGCAGCCAACGGATTACGCCCGCTATTGGATCGAACGTGCGCCGCTGTATCGGATGGAAAGCGCGATACGCACCGGCGTCAAGAGGGCGATCGGATTCCGGGATGCGTAGGCCGGCAACCGCACTCATCGCCGGGGTGCTGGCGACCGTCTTGATCGGCTGCGGCGCACCCTCATCACCGCCCTCGTCCACGTCGACTCCGTCTTCCTCCGGGTTCCCGGTTCCCTCGGGCTGGAAGGTCACCTTCGACGACGAATTCGACGGGCCCGCCGGAAAAGCCCCCGATTCGCGCTACTGGCATCCCGATCACGGCGGAACCGGCTGGGGCAATCAGGAATTGCAGTACTACACCCCGAGTGGGAACGCCTTTCTCGACGGCCAGGGACATCTCGTGCTGGAAGCCCGCGCACAATCCGGCGGTATCCGATCCTGCTGGTACGGGCCGTGCCAATACACCAGCGGCAAGGAAATCACCTACCGAGGTGATGCCGCCCTGTTCTCGCAACGCTACGGCCACTTCGAAGTCCGGCTGAAAATGCCCGAAGGATCCGGCCTGCTGGCCGCGTTCTGGCTGCTCGGCGACAATATCAATGACGTCGGCTACCCGGAGTCCGGTGAGATCGATGTCGTCGAGACCCTGGGTAATCAGACCACCGCCGTCGAACAGCACGCGCACGCACCGGGATTGGATTTCGGCTCCGGATTCACCCTGCCGAGCGACCGGTCCATCAGCGACTGGCACACCTACGCCGTGACCTGGACGCCCACCGAAATCGACTGGGAGGTGGACGGACAGACGACACAGACCCTGACCAAGCAGCAGGCGGCGAGCCGCTGGGACTTCGACCATCCCTTCTACCTGTTGTTCAGCCTCGCGGTGGGCGGCAACTGGCCCGGGCCACCCGACGCCGGCACGCAATTCCCGGCACGGATGCTCATCGACTACGTCCGGGTGTTCGACGAGGCATCCTGAACCGTGACGCGCGAGCCGGCCTCCGGGGCCGGTTCCGCTGTTACCCGCGCAAATTGCGGTCGAACAGCGACAACAGTTCGCGGTAGTGCCGTTCCGTCGCCTCGGGGTCGTAGGCGGAGGTATCGGCCTGGGTGTAGCCGTGCTGGGATCCCTCGTAGACCTCGGTGCGGTGGCGGACGCCGGCGGCCTCGAGCGCCTTGTCGAATTGGGCGGTGTGTTCCGGAGCCCGCTCGTGATCCGCGCCGGCATGCGCGAAGTACAGCTCCGCCGTGATGTTTCCGACGATCAGATGCGGACTGTCCGGGGTGTCGGTAACGAGCGGCCCACCGTGGAATCCGGCCACCGCCGCAATCCGATCGGGGAACATGGCCGCGGCCAGCACCGCCAGCCGCGCACCCATGCAGTAGCCGGTCAGCCCGACCTTCCCCGCCGCAACCCGCGGCGACGCCGCAAGCCACCCGAGATAGGCCCCGACATCGGACCGCACCCGCTCCGGCGTGAGCTCACGAATCATCGGAAAGACCTGCTGAAAGATCTCCGGCCGCTCCGCCGGGTCGATGAAGTCCGGCAACTCGACCACCGGCGCCCGCCCATGCCGGTAATAGGCATTCGGCAGCAGCACGGTATAACCGCGTCCGGCAATACGATCGGCCAGCAACCGCAAGCTCGGCCGCAACCCGAAACCATCCTGAATCACCAGCACCCCCGGATGGGCGGCGCCGTCATCGGGGTAAACGACATACGCGTCGGCGACACCATCGGGCGTCTGCACATCGACCGAACTACCCTGTACTGCAGTCATTATTGGATCCTCCTGTCGTGGTTGATGTCCCGTGCTCAACACAACAAAAGGGGGAGCCCGAGCAACACCGCCGGATCCTCGATCGAAAACCGGGCCCACACCCGCCCGCGCGGCGCTCAGAACAGCACCGGGTAGCCAATCCATGTGTGGCGCAACGCCGTCCCGGTAGTCATCACTTGACACCGTAACTCGGCGTGACTTTCCGCGCCACCCGACTCCACCTGCCGAGCTGCGCGACGAGGTGCGCTGTGCGGATCGGGAGTCCGCGTAAGCCGTCCTCGCGCAGGGCAAGGACGGTGAGGAGTACCCGTGTTCGTGGTGGGAGGCCGGGTGGTCGGCATACGGCGCAGTGCCCGGGGCGGTGGCCGAGTAGATGGCGGCAGGCTTCTGCCAGGCCGGCCTGGTAGGCGCGGTGGGTTCGGGTGGTGCGCGCGGCGCGTATGCGGGTGTCGGCATTGCGTGGGGCGAAGGACAGTTGCGCTGAGCGGAGGAGGGGCAGGTCCTCGGCGCTGTCGCCTACCGTCATTCGATGCTCGGCGGCCGGTATTCGTTGTGTCAGCGCTGTCAGGCCGGTTGCCTTGTCGACGCGGGCGATCACGATGTCGGTTTGGCCTTCGCCGGTGACGAATCGCAGGTCCGAGGGGGCGAAGGTGGATAGGGCGTTGATCATTTCCGGTGGAAGTGGGCCACCGGCTGCGCGGGCGCGGATGCTGTGGCGGTAGCCGTCGACCACCTCGATGTGCGGGTCTGCGCGTAGTTTCGCGCGTATTCGATCCAGCAGGCGCCGTTCGGTATCGGTGAGCAGGTCTGTCTCCCGGTTCGTGGCGGCGTCGTAGATGACCGATCCGTACTCGGCGACCGCGCCTGCGAGGCCGAAGATCCGGCATCGGTCGCGCGCATCGTCGATGCTGCGGCCGGTCGCGATCACTGGACGGTATCCGTGTGCGAGCAATGCCCGTAGGGTCAGTACCCCGATGGGTGATGTGGTGGGGAAGCCGAGCGGACCGGTTTCGAGTACGCCGTCGAGATCGAGGGCGCAGATCGGCCCGGTGGTCGGTTGCGGGTGTGGCAGTAGACATTCCGCGAGATAGTCGTGCACGACGGCCGCGCACCGCCGGTCGAGTTCCGCGGCATCGGCCTTGCCTGTGCGACCGAGCTGCCAGAGGTGCACCAGGCGGTAGAGCAGCCACCGTTCACCGTCCACGTCACGGCCTGTTCGGGATTCGAAACTCGATCGCAGTGCTCGCGCGAACGCGCCATCGGGTGCGTCGACCGATGCTCCCGCGAGGTCGAATACCGCGTCGTAGCAAGCTAATTGGCGATTGCCGAACGCCGATCGATGAAATGCCACCTTGCGCAGTGCCTGCGGCACAATCGGATCGGACACCCAATGCCGGCGTTCCGTAGCGCCGTCGACGATGCAAGGCCGCTCCACGGTCAGGAGCATGCGGGTCATCGGTTCCAGCAGGAGCAATCGCGCGATCGGACCGAGCGCTCCGAATTCCCCGCTGAGCAGATAGGCCGCGACTTCCCAGATCGGACCACGTCCGCGCAATACTCCGGAAGGATCCCGAGGAGTGGAGAGCCGTTGCTGACGTTGCGCGACATACTCGGCAATGTGATTTGCCACGAGGGCCGAATCAGCCTGCGGCCCTGCGGGTATCCATTCGCGATACAGCAGTCCGTCCGCGAACCCGTATACCCGCGGCACCTCGGCGGCCAACCGTTCGCCGACCAATACGGCATGCCGACCCCACAGCCCCTGACCGGCGCCTTCGACCATGAGTTCACGCGTCTCCGAGCGCTCGCCGTCCGTGTCGGTGAACGGGACCGAGTACCTGGCACACAGATGATCGCGGTCCGGCGCAATCGATTCGGGGTGCGCGATCGGTAAACCGACACGCCACTCCGGGCCTGCCAGTGCAGCGACTGCGGCCTGAACCGATCGTGGCGTGAGCAATTCGTGCACGGCCCACTCGCGCCACGGCAGTTGCACTACCGGCCAGTGCTGCAGGGACTCCGGAATCTCGTCGGCGCCGGCACCCGTCGCTACCACCAGAACAATGCGATCCTCATCGACTCCGGCCGCCGCGAGCGCTCGCGCCGATGCCGCCAGGGAACGTCCCGACACCGGTGGATCATCGATCAACAGCATCCGTCCACCCGCGCGTGCACAGTCTCGCAAGGCATTCCGCTCGCCGCGCCGCCACGGTCGCCCCGGCCGGTAGCTAGCCACCTGCGCACCCGAGCGTCCCTGCGCTCGTAGCGCCGCGACCAGTAGCGGCGCCAGATAGCAGCCGGATGTCCGGACCCCGACCACATAAAGGAGCTGATCGCTCGGCGCCTCCACCTCGGCAAGCAGCTTCGCCGCCAGCCTGCGCAGATCATCGGGCGACTGATCGATGTCCCGGAAGCAGGCCGGAAGCCGCAGCACATCGTCTCCCAGCACCCCTGCCACCGGTTCGATCTCACCTACCAGTGCGGCAACAAGCAACGGATCGTCCACTCCGTTCGCCGGTGCGAGCAGTCGGGCCGCCAACCGGACAGTGAGCGTGGCCAGCGCCCGCTGTGCTCGGGTCAAGCGGCGCAGCCGCCCCGGGCCGGTCACATCGACCGCGATGGCGACCGACGCCGCGACCCGACCGGCCATCCTGGTGGGTGGCGAAGTCCGGGACTCCGTCAGATACGAGGCAATGCGCCTGAGTTGCAGCCGATCCGGATGCAGCTGATCCTCGACCATCTGCCACAGCCCGCACGCCGACAGATACGCGTCGAGCCAGTCATCGGCCGCGACCGACTCGCGAAGGGACCTGCACAGTGCGTCGGCAGACTGCAGCAGATCGATCGCGGCAGGACCGGTGACCGGCGCGTTCTCGATGTGGATATCCTCTCCCACAAGCCATATCGGCATCGGGAAATCGCCGATACGATGTCTGAATCGAACCAGTGACGAGTCCGGCGCCGAGAGACGCGTGGCTGCGGGTACTGTCGGCGGACCCGACCGCGGCGCCGTCACAGACGCCGGCCTGGCTCGACTGCGTATGCCGCAGTGACGGGTGGCACGACGCCAGCCGATTGTATCGAATGCCCAACGGCCGCAACCTGATACTTCCGCTGGTGCGCCGCCCACTCGTGGGTACATCAATCCGGGGACCGGCGCCCGCTGTGCAGGCGTCCTTTCCGCACGGCTGGGGGACCGGCGGCGTGCTCGCCCCGGGCGGCGCCACCGCGGAAGACATCGCCGTCGTGTACGCCGACCTGTGCCGAAATTCGGGACTGCGGACCATGATCCGGCCCGGTTATGCCGCGGCCTACGCCTGGGCCGGGGTCTCGGCCGCCGGTCCGCGATCCCGGTTCGGCTACCGCGTGCCGCGCAGCACCCATGTGCTCGACCTTTCCGGCGGCTTCGCCCACGTGTGGTCGCATCGCTTCTCGGGCAAAGCACGCAACGGCATCCGCAATGCCGAACGCAAGGCCGAGCGGGCCGGCATCCGCATCCGAGCCGGCAACTCCCCGGACCTGGTCGCCGATTTCTATCGCGTCTATCTGCGCTGGCTGGAACAGCGCGCACAGCAATGGCGAGCGCTACGACCGCTTGCGCAGCGGTGGAGTGACGCGGAACCGCTGCGCCGCTTCCAGACCGCCGCCGGAATGCTCGGCGCCGACTGCCGCATCTGGGTCGCGGAACTCGACGGCGCTCCCATTGCCGCGAATATCGCCCTCTTCCACGAATACATCGCCGTCGGCTGGCGCGCGTACGGCGACCGCGCGCACGCCGGATCCTCCCGAGCACAGGAACTGCTGCAGTGCCGTTCCATCGAGTACGCGTGCGATATCGGATGCCGCACTTTCGTCATGGGCGAATCCGGCGGAGTGCGCGGGATCCGCCACGTCAAGGAGAGACTCGGAGCCATCGAATACGAGGGCGCGGAGTACACCTTCCAGCGCCTGCCGCTGCCCAGGCTCGACACGGCCCGCACCGCGCTGCGCAGCCGTGCGCTCCGACTCGCATCCTCGCTCAGCCCGCCGGCACCGGTGTGCGGCCCCGGATGGCGTCGATAATGCGATTGGCCCAATCCAGCGGGCGGTCGTCGCCCAGTCGCATGGCCAAGTGCCGCAGCCGGATTCGCTGTTCGAGTGGATCGAGGGCCAAGGCACGGGACAGGGCGGCGGCCAGATCGCCGGGACGGTGCGGGTCGGTGAGTACGGCGGCGTCGCCGAGCGCCGTCGCGGCGCCGGTGTGGCGGGAGAGCACGAGGACTGCGGGTGCGCCGCCCAGCATCATGGCGGCCCAGCGGGCGGCAATGAATTCCTTTGCGGTCAGGTTCATTCCGTCCTGCAGCGAGGTCACCCAGAAGACGTCCGCGGCCAGGTAGTGATCGATGACGTCCGGGAAGGGCAGGTTGCGCGGGATGTAGTCGATCGGCTGCCAGTCCCCGGTGCGCCAGACGCGGTTCAGTTCGGCGATGCGACGCTCCAATTGATCGCGGGTGGTGTCGTAGGCGGTGATGCCGGGCTCCGGCGGGGGACACACCAGGCGAAAAGTCAAGCGGCCGCGGTATTCCGGAGAGCGAGTCAGCAGATCCGCGATGGCCTCGACCTTCTGGACGGGCGCCTTGGCATAGTCGAGGCGTTCGACCGACAGCACCAATCGGTGCGCGGTGGAGGTCGTGCGGGGTGCGCGGTTGCGGGCGAGCGCCTCGACGGCGGTGCGGTCGATACCGAGCGGGTGGATGCCCACGGCCGGCGGGCCGGGCCGGTCACCGAGCGCGCGCCGGAAGTTGCCGGCGAACGCGTCGGTATGGAATCCCGCCCAGTTCAGCATCGCGAGCGAGCAACGCACCTCGTCCGCCACGGGTAGTGCGGCGAACACCTCCGGCGGTGGGAACGGGGTGTGGTGGAACAGCCCGCTGCGCAGGTCGGGCCGCAGTCGGCGCAGTGCCGCCGGCACGAGCCACAGGTTGTAATCGTGCAGCCAGACGGTGGCGCCGGGCGCCGCCCGCGCGCTGATATGCGCGGCGAAACGCCGGTTGACCGACCGGTACACGGCCCAGGCACGCGCATCGAAACGCAGCCGGTGCGGCTCGGACATGAGTATCGGCCACAGCGTTTCCTTGCACGCGCGGTGGAAATAACCACTCCATTCGGCCGCCGTGAGCGGCAGCAGTGAGAGCGGCATCCCCTCCGGCAGCGCGGCGTGGCAGCCGTTCGGGCCGGGCGCCGCGGCAACCCAGATACCGGGCAGGCCCTGATCGAACAGGCCGGTCAAGGTGGGCAGGATCCCATTGGGGCTGGACGGCTCCCGCCCCGTGGCGCCGGATCCGATACCCGGCGGCCGGTGATAGCCGATGACCAGCGAATGCATGCCATGGGAGGCGGAGGCCCGGGAACTTGTCACCGATGAAAACGTAGCATTGTCGCGTATGGAAAGTGCTGCGAATTCTGCTGGTGTAGAACGAGATACAAAAACATACCGTTCTGGATCCGCCGCCGGTGGTCGCGAAATACTCGTTGTGGGAGCATATTTCGCGGATCTGATTTTCCACGGGCTACCCGAGGCTCCACGCCCCGGGCACGAGATCTTCGCCGACGGCTTCGCCATGGTGCCCGGTGGCGCCTACACCCTGGCGATGGCCACGCACCGCCTCGGCCACGATGTCGTCTGGGCGACCGACTTCGGCACCGATCCGTTCAGCGCCTGCGTCCTGCGGGCGGTCCACGCGGAAAGGCTGGACGACACCGCTTTCCGCCACCATGCGAGACCACTGCGCAGTCTCACCGTGGCACTGTCCACCGCACGGGACCGCGCCATGATCAGCTATCAGGATCCCGTCTCCCCCGAACCGATCTCGTCGCTGCTGCTCCGCTACCGCCCGCGACTGCTGATGGTGCCGCAATTGCGCTACGACACCGAGACCCTGCAGTCACTACGGCTCGCCCGCCACCTGGGCACCGCCGTGTTCATGGACTGCCAGGACATACCGGCCGACCTCGGGACGCCGGGAGTCCGCGAGGCCTTGACGCTCACCGACGTCTTCACGCCCAATGCCGCGGAAGCGCTCCGCCTGACCGGTGCGCCGACCCTCGACGAGGCGCTGACCCGGCTCGGCGAACTCGCACCCACCGTGGTCATCAAGCGCGGCCCCGAAGGCGCCACCGCCCTGCACGCGGGCCACCGCTACGACCTTGCGGCACAGCCGGTTCCGGCCCTGGACACCACCGGCGCCGGCGACTGCTTCGACGCCGGCCTGGTCCACGGCCGCCTCGCCGGCTGGTCCCTGCCGGACTGCCTCGCCGCCGCCGTGGCCTGCGGCTCCGCCGTGGTCGGCGGCCCCGGCTCCGTAGCAGCGCCCGATGCCGCCGAGCTCACTCGCCGACTCGGAGGATTGTCCTAGTCCGATGCCGGGAAACACTCGATCGCCCGGGTCCGTTCCACGGCTACGGCACGCCGCGCAGGTAACCGGCAACCGGTGCGGGGATGATGGAGGGATGAGTAGCCGACCGGAAACGCCCTGTGACGAAGACCTGCGGCCAGGGCGGGGACCGGTCTACGTGACGCGTGAAGTTCGATTCGGCCATGCCGAACTATCGGCCGACGCGGAGCGGCCGGGGGGCTGGTTGCTGACCGTCAACGACGTTGCCCAGTCCTATGTCGACCTGGGGGACCCGACCCATCTGGAGCTCGAGTACCTCCGGTACCTGACCTATGTCGTCGCGGTCCTCGAACCCGCCGACGCGCCATTGGATGTGGTGCACATCGGCGGCGGTGGCGGCACCCTGCCGCGCTACCTGTCCGCCGTGCGGCCCGGTTCCCGGCACCTGGTCATCGAGGCCGACGCGGCCCTGGCGGAGTTCGTCGACGAGCATCTGGGCCTGCGGGCGGTGCCCGGCGTCGAACTGCGCATCGGCGACGGCCTCACCGAGATCGCCACTGTCCCAGCGGCTTCCGCGGATCTGGTGATCGCCGATGCCTTCGAGGGACTCCGGATCGCGCGTGGCATCACCGGCCCCGAATTCACCGCTCACGCGGCCCGGGTATTGCGACCCGACGGCATCTACCTCCTCAACCTGGTCGGCACCCGCCACGACCTGGCGGCGATCCGCGCGACCTTCCCGCACCGGGTCCTCGTCGACGGTGACGTGTTCGCCGGCTACACCGGCAACCAGGTCCTCGCCGCCAGTCGCGTTCCCCTACCGCTGGATTCACTGCACCGGCACGTGGAGCAGGCCTGGCCGCCGGCGCGCGTCTGGCCCGAAGACGGGAAGTGAGTGCGTCAGGACTTCGCTTTCTTCGCGCCGCCCCACAGTGATCCCGGATTGGCGCGATCAGGGTAGAGCTGCAACATGGCCTCGTAGAGTTCGGCGACGGTGTCGGTGGCGGCGTCGAGGCGATTGAAGTCGGCCAGGTATTGCTTGGTCTCGGCGAGGATCTTCGGATCGTCGGGGTTGTCGGGGATCTTGTGTCCCGCGATGACGACGGCCGGATCGAGCGCCGCGAGTTTGTCGGTGGCGCGCATCCATTCCCGGCGGGATTCGGTGGTGGTTTCCGCCATGTACTGATGGATGCCGTTGTAGGCGACGTCGCCGGTGACCACCAGGCGCAGGTCGGGCACCCACAGAGCGCTGGTGTCGTGGGTGTCGGTGTAGCCGGTTTCGATCACTTCGAAGGTGTGGCCGTTCATCTCGAAGTGGTCGCCGTCGAGGGGTTCCGGCGCTACCGGCGGCTTCGGGATCCGGCCGGGAAATGCCTTGTCCCAGAAGCTCGCCAGGTATTCGGGACTGCCTTCGTGCGCGGCTTGCCGCGCCGCGGCGGGAGTGGCGATTGCCCGGGCGCCGGGGAAGGCTTCCTTCAGCTGTTTGACGCCGAAGAAGTGATCGCCGTGCCCGTGCGTGATGTAGATGAACTTCAGATTCCGCCCGTGCCCCCGCACCCAGTCGACGAGTTCCTGGTTCTGATCGACCGAAGTGAACGTGTCCACCAGGACCGCATCGGTGTCGTCATAGATGAGGGTGGCGGTATTGACCACCCACTGCAGATCTTCCTTACCCGGCGGAAGGTCCCGGGTGAGCCCGGGCCTGCGACCGCACAGAACATCGAATTGCAGTGCTGCCATCCCCGGAGGCTAGCCGACCAAGCAATCTGATCGCTACCTATACGCCGCTCTCGTATCTGCACTGTTGTGTGAGATGAGCAAGGTTGACAAACATCTGATGTTTATCTTCTACTGGGTCATTCTTGAAATATGGCAACCTGATAGCAAAGGATTCACGGTGAAACGTTCATTGGCTGTCCTGGGCGGAATGGTCCTGATCTTCGGCGCAGCGGCCTGCTCGCACGACTCGACCCCGTCCCCGGCGCCGAGCAGCAGCGCCACCGCGACCAAAACCACCAGCGCGACCCCGACCACCACCGCGGTCCAGGCGCCACCGGTAGCGCCCACGACGGTGGCGCCACCCCGGCCCACCACCAATCCGGGACAGCGCGGCGCGGACGGTTCCACCGGCAATAACCTGAGCGCGGAATACTGTGCGAAGAACCAGGATCCGGGCTGCCCGGTCGGCAGCTACATCGGCCCCAACGCCATCCCGAACCCCAATGGCGACGGCAGCTGGGTCCCGTGCGAGGGCTCGATCTGCACCAACCCCAACCACGGCGCCGGCCCGGACACCACACCGCCCGTCGACACCCCGACCACCACCCCGCAGGACTCCGCACCGGTCGACGGCGCACCCTGCGAAGGCTCCGGCCACTGGGTCCACCTCGAGGGCGGCAATGCCTCGCACTACGGCACCGAATGGCTGTGCCGGCACTGAATTTCGGTGTCAGTCGATTCCGAGGATGAAGTCCAGTTGCAGGCGCCGCACCGTGTCCTCGGCGCGGTCGGGATCGTTGGCGCAGACGGCCTCGATGAATTCGCCGCGCAGGGAACGCATCCGGGTGATCGCGGTGATGTCGCCCGGGAGGTCGGCCTGGTTCTCGAAGATCGCCGCGGCGAGATGTTTGTGGATCTCGGCGAGCAGGCGGTTGCCGGTGATCGCCGTGATCTTGTCGAAGAGCGCCTGCATCGTGGGAAGCGTCTCGGCCAGCGAATCCGCCTGTGCCGCATCCGCTTCCGCCGTCGCGAGCAGCTCGCGCAGCCGGCCGGCGTCGGCCGGGGTGCAGCGTTGCGCCGCGAGGCGGGCGGTGTGTTGTTCGAGCATGGCCCGGATCTCCACCGCCTCGCGCAGGTCGGCGTGGGCGATGCGGTCGCGCAGGGCGAACTCCAGCGTGCTGTCCGAACGGACGTAGGTGCCGTCGCCGGCGCGGGCCTCGAGCATGCGGGTGTGCACCAGTGACCGCAAGGCCTCCCGCACCGTACTGCGGCTCACCCCCAGCGTCTGCATGAGCACGGGCTCTGCCGGAATCTTGGTGCCGACCGCCCATTCGCCGGTGACGATCCGGTTCCGCAGTTCGTCGGCGATCTGCTGGGACAGGGTGGCGCTGCGGACGGGCTTGGCCAGATCGGCCACGATTGAACCTCCCGATCGATGCCGGTGTGCGGTCGTCCGGCGCGGCAGGATGGCCGGACCTGGAAATAGCTGCCTGATAGCCATTTCGAATATTCGACCAGTCCACACAAACATCAGACGTTTGTCAACCAAGCGGTTCGATGCCCTCCGGGCACGCGTCCTGTTCGAGTCCGGCTTGCCAGCGGGCCTCTACTTTGCCGTAACGCCACAACAGCAATGCGAGGATCCAGGTGGCCGCGAACAGCCCGGCGATGGCGAAACCGGCCTTGTTGATGTCGAAGTCGGCCATGAAATCCCAGAAGGGGCCGTTCAAATGGAGTTCGCTGGTCAGGACGCCCAGCGCTTCGATCGTGCCGATGAGGAACGCCGCCGCGATGGACAGGCCGGTGATGACGAGGTTGTAGTAGACCTTGCGCACGGGGCGGGCGAAGGCCCAGCCGTAGGCGAAGTTCATGAAACAGCCGTCGAGGGTGTCGAACAGGACCATGCCCGCGGAGAAGAGGATCGGCAGGGCGAGCACCGCGTAGAACGGTAGCCCGGAAGTGGCGGCATAGGCCGTGGCGGCCAGCAGGACGACCTCGGTGGCGGTATCGAATCCGATCCCGAACACCAGACCCACGAAGAACAACTGCCAGGTGTGGTTGATCGAGCGCATGAACCGGCCGAAGAACCGCCACATCAGGCCGCGGGCCTGCAATTGCCGCTCGAGTTCCGCCTCGTCGTAGACGCCGCGCCGCATATCGCGGAAGACCTTGAAAATCCCCAGCAGCACAATCAGATTCAGCGCCGCGATCAGATACAGGAACCCGGCCGCCGTCAGCGTGCCGATCGCCCCGCCGACCGTCTCATAGGTGGAGGCGGGGTCCACCATGGCGCCGAATACCGCCTTCGCCGCGAAGGTGATGCCGACCCCGACCGCCACCACGATCGTGGAATGCCCCAGCGCGAAGAAGAATCCACTGGCCAACGGCCGCTTGCCATCCGCCATGAGTTTGCGGGTGGAATTGTCGATGGCAGAGATGTGGTCGGCGTCGAAGGCATGCCGCGCGCCCAGCGTCCACGCGGTGACCGCAACCCCCAATCCGATGCCCAGCCCGGTATATCGGAAGTGGTGCGGCAGCACCGTGATCACGTAGATACCCCAGCCGAACATATTGAGCGCGAGGATGACCAGGGCCATCGACCCCAATCGTCCCCACTCGGCGGGATGCAGGGCGCCGGCGATCGAGCGGGTCCGGGCAGCGAAGACTGACAACATGGCATCCTCCTCGGGATGCTCACAGGCACAGGGGATTCCACAGAGGTATCCGGGTTCGTCCGGACTTCGTTGTGGCTGCGGCGTTTCCGACACCGTCGGATACGTTTCAGGGTAAGGCCCGCCGCACTACACCTGCAAGCCTGCATAGCTGTCTAGGTATCCGAGGTGTGGAAGAGTGGTGACATGCACCTCGTGCCGCCCGAGCGGGCCGGTCAGCCCGCCATCGACGAGCATCGGGCTTGCGAAGCCATCGAGGCGCTGGGCGATCCCGGGCACGTTGCCGCCTGGGCCGAAAGGTTCGCTCTGGTCAGCGATCCGAACCGGCTCGCAATCCTGCTCTCCGTCGATCGCGCGGGCCCGATCAGTGTCACCGATCTGGCCTTGGCCACCGGCCTCACCGCCACCTCGGTCTCCCAAGTGCTGCGGCTGCTCCGGGCTTCCGGCGCCGTCAGCGGAACCCGCGACGGCCGGGTGATCCGCTACCGGCTCACCGACCGCACCCTCGGCCCGATACTGGCCATGGCCCGCGCCACGCACTCCGCCGCCCGCGCGGACCACCGGTAATCACTGTCCGATCAGGTGGCCGGCACCTGCTGCTGGAACCAGGTGAGGATCTGCGGGAGGGCGACGTGAACCGTTGTCGTATGGTCGATTCGGCCGAGGTCCGTGAGGCTGGCCTGGTCACTGTGCAGGGCTTGCAGGCAATGCTGGGCGTTGGCGATCGGGACATTGCGGTCGCCGGATGCGGCGTAGAGGTGGACCGGGATGTTCGGGGTCCAGTCGCAGGTGCCGTCGCTGGCGTTCATGGCTTGCAGGAGTGGGCCGGTGGGGTTGGCGAGGGCGGCGCTGACGAAGGCGGGCTGCAGGAGTTTGTCGGGGGTGGGCGGCAGGGCCTTGCCGATCGCTGATTCGTCGTGCTTGCCGTCGAAGAGTTGCGCTGCGTCGGTGTAGGGCGGTTGGAAGGCTTCGGCCGGATTGTCGTACAGGTGGTAGATGCGGTTCATCGAGGTGAGCCAGTACGCGAAGTAGAAGACCGCGTCGGCGGGGGAGACGCGGCCGTCCAGGCCCGCGGGGAATTCGACGTGCTGTACGTCGTAGGGGCCACTGACGGGGGCCAGCGCCGCGAGTCCGAAACCGGGGATCTGGTTGCCCTGCAAGGCTTTACCGACGGCCGTGGCCGCCTCGCCGCCCTGCGAGAAGCCCGTGACCAGAAGGTTCGGATCGAGGTCGCGGTGCTGCTGCGTGGCGAGGGTGCGGGCGGCCGTGAGCAAATCGGCCGAGGCGCTGACCTCCGTGGGTGCGTGCGTGTACGGGTGCGGTCCGGGGCCGACGCCGAGTCCCAGGTAGTCGGGCGCGACCGCCGCATAACCCGCGGCCGCGAACATGATCGTGCGGGCCCGGTCCGGACGGGTATCGCCATTGACCGAGGGCGCATCGCTCGCCAGCGCCAGCGTGCCGTGCTCGTAGGCGACGACGCGCAGCCGATGGGAATCGTTGCGCGGCAGGACGATCAGGCCGCTCGCCGTGGTCGGGCCGCCGTCTGCGGCGATGGTCCGGTACACGACGCGATACGCGTCGACGCCATTGCGCACGGGGGTACCGAACTTGCCTTTGCCGAGGTACGTGGCCGTCTCCTCCGTGGTCAGTTGCTCGACCGGAGTGGAGGAGACGATATCGCCGCGTACCGGCTGTGGGCCGGAAGTTGTCGGCCCGCTGCCGTTCTCGGCGTGTGTGGTGCATGCGGTCGGTGCGCAGAGCAGCGCGGTCAGGCCGAGCGCGGTCAGGAAGCGTTTCGTTCGCATGACGTCACAGTACGATCGCAAACAACTCTTTGCAAAGTAAATTTTGCAGAGAGTTGTTCGCTAACTTTGCGATCTATGCGCTACACGGCCTCCGACCAGGGTCAATGCGATCGGAGCAGCCGCCAGTTCGTCGGGATCGGAGCGCAGCGGGTCGACCAGGAAGGCGGTCAGGTGCGCGCCCGCACCGACCGTGAGGGTGCCGGTCTCGCCCGCTGCCGCTGCGGCCTGTGTGGTGTAGCCCTCCAATGCCATTCGCGCGGTGAGTGCTTGATCCGGTTGCACCGCAGGAACATTCGGCTCCTCGGCCGGGCGGCGCAATTGCGCGGTCGCCAGGCCGGCGCGGGCGTCGAACGGGGCGATCGGCCAGTCGGAGCCGAGTACCACCGGCACCCCGGCCTCGCGCAGATCGCGACAGCGCCACGCCCGGTCCGCCCGTTCGTCACCGAGCCGGGTCGACCAGTTGTCGGTGTGATCGGCGCGGGTGAAGCGGCAGTGCGCGGGCTGCATGCTCGCCACCACCCGCTGCCGCAGGAAGCGGCCGATCAATTCCGTTGGCAGCGTTTCGATGTGCTCGATGCGGTGTGGCGCCGCCGCGGGGCGCTCGAGCCCGTCGAGGCTGTCCAGGACATGCCGCACCCCGGCATCGCCGATCGCATGGGTCGCGGTCGGTACGCCCGCCGCGGCGAGCGTGCGGACCGCCTCGGTGTACCGGGCGGGGTCCGGCCAGAAACTGGCGGTGGATTGCCCCAGCGCGTCGGGCTTTTCGAGCCATGCCGTGCCATTGTCGATGGTGCCGTCGATGAACAACTTGACGCCGCCGATGTGCCAGCGATGACCGCCCCGGCCCTGGCCGTCGATCAGCGCCGCCAGCCCGTCGCGATCGATTCCGGGCTCGCACCACGGTGCGACGCGCAGTCGCAGGGGCAACTCGCCGAGCTCCTCGGCGGCGCGCAGGATCGCTTCGCTGTCACCGTTGTTGTCCATGACGTGGGCGCCGGTGAGCCCGGTGGCGGCCATCCCGGCGAGCAGGGCGTGCAGCCGGGCGCCGCGCACGGCCGCGGACTCGGCCGGAATATGCTGGGCGACAAGGTCTACCGCGGCGCTTTCGAGCAGTAGGCCGGTGGGCCGACCTCGCTCATCGCAGACCACGCTCGCCCGCTCCCGGAAGGTGCGTGGCCCGTCGACGCCGGCTATCCGCAAGGCGGCCGCGGTGGCGAGTGCGGAGTGGGCGTCGAACAGGCGCACCAGGGTGGGCCGACCGTCGACGGCCTTTTCGAGAGCCGCGTTGTCGATGGGGCCGGCGCCGAAGACATTCGGATCCAGGCCCCATGCCAGTACCCACTCGCCCTGCGCGCACTCGGCCGCGGCGGTGGCCAGCAGCGCGCGCACCTCGTCCAGTGTCCGCGCGCCGGACAGGTCTGTGCCGTCGGTCAATTCGAGTCCGGTCACCGGATGACTGTGCCCGTCGATCAGCCCGGGGGTGATGACGGCCGCACCGAGATCGATTGTCTCGGTGTGGTTTCCGCGCCATTCGCGGGCTTCGTCACGGGATCCGGTAGCGACGATGACGCCGTCGCGTACGGCAATGGCCTCGACCGGCCGTCGGTCGTTCTCGGCCAGCGTGTGTACGGTGTCGGCGCAAACTATGAGATCTGCGTTCATCGGGTCGTCCCTTCGCTGGTTTCCTCGGAGGTTGTGCTCGGTGCGCTGTCGCCGAAATGGGCGTAGACGTCCGGGCGCCGGCGTCGTATCCATACCGCCAGTGCGCCGCCGGCCAGCAGCGAGACCGGGACGACGCCGACGATCAAGGCATTGATCCCGCCCGACGTGCCGGTCAGTAGATCGATGTGCGCGATGAGTAGATAGGTCGCACCGCCCAGCAGGATGGTGGCGGCGATCCCGGCGGCCAGTGCGACCGGGGTGCTCGCCGCCGGGTTGCGGCGCAGGAAGTACACGACGGCCGCTGCTGCGGTAAGAGTCTGCAGCACCAGCAGTCCGACCACCCCAGGAGTGTTGCCCCACAACAACAGTCGCGTGTAAGGGTCGGCGCCCGCCGCGGCGAAGGCGGCGATCACGATCACCGCGAGCACCGTCTGGACCACCGAGATCCGGTAGGGCGAGCGATAGCGAGGGTGGGTCTTGCCGAACCAGGCCGGCAGTACGCCGTCATCGGCCAGTGCGTGCGCGTAGCGGGTGATCGCATTGTGGAAGGCGAGCTGCGCGGCGAACACGCTCGTGATGATCAGCAGGTGCATGACGGTCTCGGCCCAGGGCCCGACATAACCGCGGATGACGGAGAAGAACAGGCCCGACAGGTCGTTCTGCGCCGCCGCGACCGCATTGCCTTGTCCGAAGGCCTGAATCACCGACCACACGATGAAGCAGTAGAAGATCCCCATGAAACCGACGGCCAGATAGGTGGCGCGGGGGACCGTGCGCTCCGGATCCCGGGCCTCACGCCGGTAGAGCACGGTGGATTCGAAACCCATGAACGCCGCGAAACAGATCCCGAGCACCCCGGCCATGCCGGGCGTGAACACGGCCGACGGGGTGAAGGAACCGAAGCCGATACCCGTGGCCCCGCCCTTGACGACGACGCGGATTGCCATCAATCCCAGGATCCCCGATTCCAGGATCAGCAAGACGCCGAGCACTTTCGCGCCGATGTCGATGCCGAGCCGCGCCACCAGCAGGACCGCGGCGACCGCCGCGATAGCGATGATCGGCCAGGGCAGGGTGAAGCCGAAGAGATCGGACAGCGTCTGATTCGTCTGCGTCGCGAACAGGCCGTACACGCCGATCTGCAGCGCGTTGTAGGAGATCAGCGCGAGCACGGCGGCGGCGATGCCCCAGCCCCGGCTCAGGCCGAGGGCAATGTAGGCGTAGAACGCGCCGGCATTGCCGACGTGCCTGGTCATCCGGGTGAACGCGACCGCGAAGACGGCCAGCGCCAGTCCCGCTGCCAGGTAGCCGGTCGGTGCGCCGATGCCGCCGATCGAAATGGCCAGCGGTGCAACGCCCGCCATGACGGTCAGTGGCGCGGCGGCCGCGACCACCATGAACACCAGGCTGCCGGTCCCGAGGACGCCGCGCTCTAGTTCGTTGTTGCCGGCGTTACCGGCGGATGGCGTGCTGGGAGATTCGACCATGAGATCGTTCTTTCGATCCGCGACGCTTAAGTGAACGTCATTCGGTTAAGAGGTGGGCGCCACGCTACCTCGAGAATCGCGGATTCAGTGTGTAGTCAACATATTTGTAACGAATACGGTGGAGACATGGTGGTTAAGCGACGGAATCGGTTACTGAGCATCGAGTCGATCTGCGATGCGGCCCTCGTATGCATCGACGAATCCGGCCGGCTGACAATGGCCGAACTCGCCGCCCGGCTGGGCGCCAGCCCGTCCTCGGTCTATCACCACCTGCCCGGCCGCGGCGCGATCATCGAAGCGCTGCGCGAACGGGTCGGGGCCACAATCGATTCGCCCGCGGTGGATGATCCCGACTGGATGGGCGCGATATCGGGCTGGATGCGCGCCTACCGCCAGGCCATGGCCGCGCATCCCAACCTGATTCCGCTGCTCATCGCGCAGCCGATGACCTCCGAGGCGGGCCTGCGCAGCTACGACCGCGTCGCCGGCCTGCTCGCCGGGGCCGGTGTGGCTGACGCCGACATCGTGCCGTGGATTACGGCGCTCGACTCCTTCGCGCTGGGCTCGGCGCTCGATCTCACGGCGCCGGATCAGCCCTGGGTTGTCGCCGATCGCGCCGACCTGCCGGCGCTCGGTGCGGCGGTAACCGCCGGGCCGGCCGGTCGCCGAAGGGCCGATACCGCCTTCGAATTGGGTTTGGCGGCCTTGCTTGCGGGGATGTCGGGGAGTGCCGCGGGGTAACCCCTCGTCTTGACATGCGCATCGCGCGGTGACTACCGTCACAGCGAACAATATGCGCACACGTGTGCGGTATGCGAACAGATAGTCGATGATGCGCAAACTGCTTTCCTGGCCGGCGGCGCTGTGCTGGCTCACCGTGCTGCTGGACGGGTACGACCTCGTGGTGCTCGGTGCCGCCATCCCGACCCTCATTGAGCACCATCACCTCGGATTCACCGCCGCCCGTGCCACTTTCGCGGCAACGATCTCCCTGGTCGGAGTGGCGATCGGCGCGGCCGGATCGGGGCCGCTCGCCGATCGGTTCGGTCGCCGCAAGGTGCTGCTCGCCTCGATCGCACTGTTCTCGGTATTCACCGCCGCGCTTCCCCTCGCCGGTTCGGTCGCCGTATTCGGCGCGTTCCGGCTGCTGGCGGGGCTCGGGCTCGGCTCGTGCATGCCGACGGCGCTGACCCTCATGGCCGAGCACATGCCCGCATCCCGGCGGGCCTTCGCCAGCACGATCACCATGACCGGCTATCACACCGGCGCCGTGATCACGTCCCTCATCGCGCTCCGGCTGATCCCGCACTGGCAGCCACTGTTCTATGCGGGCGGCGTGGCGGGTCTGCTCCTGCTACCGGTCATGTGGGCGAAACTGCCCGAATCCGAGGCGTATCTGGCCCGCCGCACCGCACCGAACCGCGTCCGGCCGACGGTCCTGCTGCGGCGCCCGTATCTGCGTGTGACACTGGGTGTTTGGGTCGGATCGTTCATGGGACTGCTACTGGTGTACGGCCTCAACACCTGGTTGCCGAAGCTGATGCGCGATGCCGGATACAACATGTCGACCTCGCTGACATTGCTGCTGGTGCTGAATATCGGCGCGATCATCGGGCTGCTCATCGCCGGCGCGCTCGCCGATCGGCAGGGCATCAAGCAGACCGCGCTGATCTGGTTCGGCGCGGGCGCCGTATTGCTGGCATTGCTCAGCGTCCAAGTGTCGAGCAGTCTGCTGCTGGACGCGCTGGTGCTGGTGACCGGGATCTTCGTGTTCTCCGCGCAGGTGCTCATCTATGCCTATGTCACGCAGGCGTATCCGGCGGAGGTGCGGGCGACCGCGCTCGGGCTGGCGGCGTCCGTGGGGCGGCTCGGCGCGATACTCGGACCGACCATCACCGGCTGGCTCATCATCGCGGGCTCGGCGAACCCGTGGGGCTTCTACTTCTTCGCCGCGGTGGCGGCCTGCGGGCTGCTCGCCATGGCGATGGTGCCGCGCCTGGCCGCCGCCGGCCGGCCTGCGGTCCCCGCGCTCGATACCGCGAAAGGCTATGTGGCATGAAGACTCTCCGCACTCGGGTCGCCATCGTCGGGGCCGGTCCGGCCGGGCTGATGCTCTCGCACCTGCTGCACCGATCCGGCATCGACTCCGTCGTCGTCGACCATCGGACCCACGAGCAGATCGCCACCACGATCCGGGCGGGCATCCTCGAGGCCGGCTCGGTCCGGCTGCTGGTCGACTCGGGCGTCTCGGATCATGTTGTCACCGAAGGGGATCGGCACGACGGGGTGGTGCTGCGGTTCGACGGTGAGAACCATCGCATCGACTTCCAGGACCTGGTGGGCGAATCGGTGTGGCTGTACCCGCAGACCGATGTGTTCCTCGATCTGGCCGCGCGCCGCAAGGCCGACGGGGGAGATGTGCGCTACGGCGTATCGGATACCCGCGTCGATATCGTGGATCGACCGGCGATGATGTTCACCGACTCCGACGGTGCCGCGATCCGGGTCGAGGCAGAACTGCTGATCGGCGCCGACGGCTCGCATTCCATCTGCCGCCGCGCCTTTCCACCGGGTATCCGCACCGAGTGGTTCCGCGAGTATCCGTTCGCCTGGTTCGGATTCCTCACCGAGGCGCCGCAATCGCATCCGGAACTGGTCTATACCCGCTCCGCGCACGGGTTCGCGCTGATCAGCCAGCGGACACCGACCATGCAGCGCATGTACTTCCAGTGCTCGCCCGATGAACGCGTCGAGGACTGGGATGAGGATCGAATCTGGGCGGAGATGCGAAAGCGCGTCAACGGCAACGGTTTCGCGCTGAAGGAAGGACCGATCAGCGGCGCGATGGTGTTGCCGTTCCGCTCGTTCGTCACCGCGCCGATGCGGCACCGGCGGATGCTGCTGGCCGGGGATGCGGCCCATACCGTCCCGCCGACCGGTGCGAAGGGGCTGAATCTCGCGCTCGCGGACGTGCGGGTACTGCACGAGGCCATTACCGAGTTCCTCGCGGATGGGAATGAGGATGTACTCGGCGTCTATACCGATCGGGCAATCGACCGGGTGTGGAAGGCCCAGCATTTCTCGTACTGGATGACGACGATGCTGCACAGCGCCGCGGGCGCGACGGCCTTCGATATCGAGCGGCAGCGCGGTGAATTGTCACTGGTCACCGGGTCGCGCCACGGTGCGGCCTACCTCGCGGAAGCCTATACGGGGTGGCAGCACTCGAAGTGAGCGCGGATCAACCCAGGCGGGCGATCGGCGCCGCGCCGGCCAGATCGCGCTCGATCCGCTGGGCTGCGGCGAGCAGTCGTGGAACCAGTTGTGTCCGAATGGAATCCATGTCCTGCCTGGTGGCATGGGTGGAGATATTGATGGCCGCGATCACGGTGCCGGAGTGGTCGCGCACGGGAGCGGCGAGCGAGCGCAGGCCCGCCTCGAGCTCCTGGTCGACGATCGAATAACCCTGGGCACGAACGGTTTCCAGTTCCGCGCGCAAAGCGTCGGCGTCGGTGAGGGTATGCGAGGTGAGCGGGGCCAGCGCCGTCGCCGCGAGATAGGCGTCCAGTTGCGGCGCGGTCAATCCGGCGAGCAGCACATGGCCCATGGAGGTGGCGTACGCCGGGAACCGGGTGCCGATATTGATGCTGACCGTCATGATCCGGGAAGCGGCGACCCGGGCGATGTAGACGATATCGGCGCCGTCGAGCACCGACACCGAACTGGACTCGTGCACCTCGGTGGAGAGCTGCTCCAGATGCGGTTGCGCCACCTCGGGCAAAGTCATGCTCGAGAGATAGGAGTAGCCGAGCTCCAGCACCTTGGCGGCCAGCGTGAAGTGCTTGCCATCGGTGCGGACGTAACCGAGATCGGCGAGGGTGAGCAGGAACCGGCGTGCCGCGGCGCGGGTGAGACCGGTCCGGCGGGCCACATCGGAGAGGGTCAGCTGCGGGTGCTGGGCGTCGAAGGACTTGATGACGGCCAGCCCGCGCTCGAGAGACTGCACATGATGCGCGCCGCGTTTGACGTCGTCCTGGTCGGCCGTGCCGTCGAGTTCGTCGCTCGCCATCCTCGTCCTCCTCACTCCTGTGCTGTTCGTGCCGCGTCATCACCGAGTTCGGCCAGCACGCGCTGCCCGATGGCGAATGCGGCATTCGCCGCGGGCACACCAGCATAGGCGCCGGTATGCAGCAGCACCTCGGCGATCTCGGCGGCGGTGAGGCCATTGCCGAGCGCGGCACGCACATGCATCGCGATCTCCTCGTGCCGCCCGAGCGCGGTGAGCACCGCCAGCGTAATGCAGCTGCGGGTGCGCCGATCCAGGCCGTCGCGGGTCCAGATCGAGCCCCAGACGGCCTCGGTGATGTACTCCTGGAACGGGCGGGTGAACTCGGTGGTCGCCGCCACCGCCCGGTCGACGTGCGCGTCGCCGAGCACGTCGCGCCGGACGGCCATGCCCTGTTCTGCTCGCTCGCTCATGCATGGTCCTTCAGGTGTCGGAGAATCAGGTCATTGACGGCCGCGGGCTGCTCGGCACTGGCCAGATGCGCTCCCGGAGAGACGATTTCGAAGCTCGCACCCGGAATCTCGGTGGCTATGCGCCGCCCGTGCGGCGGCGGCGTGGCGGGATCCTCGGCCCCGGAGATGACCAGCGTCGGTGCGGTGATTCCCGGCAGACGCGTGGCAATGTCCATCGTTTCAATGGCGGCGCAACAGGCCGCATAGCCCTCGGAAGGTGTTGCCGCGACCATCTTCTCGTAGTCGCGAGTCCGCTCAGGATCGGCGGCGAGCCAGGCCGGAGTGAACCAGCGCTGCACGACCGACTGCGAAATCGCCTGAATCCCCTCGGCTCTGACGATCCGCGCCCGCTCGGACCATCCGCTGGGCGGCCCGAGCTCGGCCGAGGTGCAGCACAAGGTCAGCGTGCGCAGCCGCTCCGGCGCGTGCTGTGCGAGCCACATACCAACCATGCCGCCCAGCGACAGCCCGACGAAATCCACGGCCCCGATACCGAGCCGATCGAGCAACGCGAGGACATCACCGCCCAGATCGCCCAGCGTGTAAGGGCCGCGTGACACCGGCGAATCGCCGTGACCGCGATGGTCATAGCGGACGACGCGGAAACCGGCACCCGTCAGCGCCGCGAGCTGCGGCTCCCACATACGCAGATCGCTGCCCAGCGATCCGCTGAGTACAACGGGCCGTCCAGTGCGCGGGCCGTCCTCGGCGTAGTGCACGGCGACGGAGTTCTCGCGGTGCGCGGCAACGAGATTCCCGTGGGGCGGGGCGAGCGCGGCCTCATGGGGTGAGGGATCCAGGGCGTTGCGGAGTGAGGGGACGGGGTTCACGACTGGGCCTTCCAGTCGTCCAGGGCCCGCCGGATGAACTCGTCTGCTGACCCGAGATAGCCTGCGGGGTCGAGCAATTCGGTCAGTCGGTCGCGTCCCAGATATCGCCGGACCAGCGGATCGCCCGCCAGCAGATCGATGAGCTCACCGCCGCCGGTGAGGGCCGCTCGGCAGCAGTCCGCGACCGTATCGCTCGCGACCTGCCTGCCGACCGCTCCCTGCGAGGCCGACACCAGTTCGATCGCCACGTTCTCGGCGAGCAGCAGTCCGCCGGTGCGGTCGAGGTTCAGCCGCATGCGCTCCGGATCGACGCGCAACCGTTCCAGGCTGACGACCAGCCAATGCACTGCGGATCCGGTGGTGCGCAACAACTCCGACAGCGGCCGCCACTCCGCGTGCCATGCGCCCGCCGCTCGCTGATGCTCGTGCGCCGACGCACCCAGTAGCGCGGCGACCAGTCCCGGGGCCTGCCCGGTCGAACCGGTCGCGAGCACGGCGGCGACCGGATTGCGCTTGTGCGGCATGGTCGATGATCCGCCGGTACCCGCGGGGCCCTGCTCGTATACCTCGCCGACTTCGGTCTGGGCGAGCAGCGTGATATCGCGGGCGATCTTCGCGACCGCGCCGCAGGTCTGACCCAAGGCCCCTGCCACCTCGGCGATCCGGCTGCGCTCGGTGTGCCACGGCAGCACCGGTTCGGCCAGTCCGAGCCGCTCGGCGAGGCCGCTGAGAACGCGTATTCCATTGTCGCCCAGGGCCGCGAGCGTCCCGACGGCGCCGCCGAACTGCACGGCGAGACGGTCGCGCCGGATTCCGTTGAGCCGGGCCTGCGCCGCGGTGATACCGCTGAGCCAGCCGGCCGCGGTCAATCCGAAGGTCACCGGTGGCGCCTGCTGGAGCAGACTCCGGCCGGGCATGACCGTGTAGGCGTGCTCCTCGGCCAGTCCGGCCAGCAGCGCGGCATCCGAGCGCAGTTCGGTGCGCAGCGCGTCGAAACTCCGGGCGGTCACCAGCATTGCGGCGGTATCGGACACATCCTGACTCGTGGCGCCGAGATGCACGTAGGCCGCCGCCTGCGGTGTGACGCGTGCGGTGAGGGCACGCACCAGGGGGCCGGCGGGATTGCCGATATCCACAGCGCGGGCGCCGATATCGGCGATGTCGTAGTCCTCGGCGCGGCAGCAGCGGGCGATCTCCTCGGCGGCCTCGACCGGAATCACACCGGCGTCGGCGGAGGCCAGGGCCAGCGCGCCCTCGAAATCCAGCATGGCCTGCACCCAGGCGCGATCACTGACCTGCCCGGCGACCGGGCCGGCCGCGAGCACGGCGTCGAACAGTCCGTCAGACATCGAAGAACACCGTCTCGGAGTCGCCCTGTAGGTGCACATCGAAAACATATCCGTCGCTGCCGCGTGCGGCGATCAAGGTGCCGCGACGCTCCGGCGGAACCATGGCCAGGACCGGATCGGTGCGGTGCCCGTCGGCGTGCTCGGGGAAGTAGACGCGGGTGACCACCCGGTGCAACAGGCCGCGGGCGAAAACGGACATGTCGATATGCGGGGCCTGCGCGCCGTCATCCACCTCGCCGGGAATCACCGTGTGGAGGGCGAATTCGCCGCTGCGGGTGTCGCTGCGGGCGAAACCCCGGAAGCCGGGCCGGACCGGGCGGCGGCTGTCGGGATGGTCGAAGTGGCCGTCCGGATCCGCCTGCCAGATCTCGACGAGGGCGTCATCGATCACCGCGCCGGCGCCGTCGAACACCCTGCCCCGGAGCCAGATCGCGCCCTCGGTGCCCAGCGGTACCGCGTACGGCCCGTCGTCCCAGCTCAACCCGATGTGCAGGAACGGGCCGACGGTCTGCGACGGGGTGGTCGGCAGGCTAGTCATCGTGGTCGTCCTCATCGGTCTCGAAGGGAGTCGCCTCGCGACCGCGCAGGACGAGGTCGAACTCGAAGGCCAGCGCCCGTGCGGGTTCGGTGCGCTCGTAATCGAAGCGGCTGATCAGCAGCTTCCGCGCCGGTTCGGGCACGGCTTGAAAGATCGGATCCTGGAAGAACATCGGATCGTCGGGGAAGTACATCTGGGTGACCAGCCGCTGGGTGAACGCCAGCCCGAACACGGAGAAATGGATATGCGCCGGCCGCCAGGCATTGTGGTGATTGCGCCACGGATAGGCGCCGGGCTTGATCGTCGTGAACTCGTAGCGGCCTTCGCTGTCGGTGAGGGTCCGGCCGGCGCCGTCGAAGTTCGGGTCCAACGCGGAATCCCAGCGATCCCGGTCGTGGCGGTAGCGTCCGCCCGCATTGGCCTGCCAGATCTCGACGAGCGAGTTCGGGATCGACTTGCCGTCACCGTCGAGGAGCCTGCCGTGCACGATGATTCGCTGCCCGATGGGCTCGCCGCGATGCTGGGCGGTGAGATCGTTGTCCTTGGTCCCGATCCGGCCCTCGCCGAGGACGGGACCGGTGAGCTCGGTGAGGCGTTGCGGCAGTAGGACCAACGGGTGATCGGGATGTCGTAGCGCGGTGGAAGCGTAGGCGGGGGAGTCCAGCGGTGGATGCGTGTCCGCGGGATCGCGGCGGAATGCGCGGCTCATGACGCCGCCTGCAGGGCCCGGAGCGCCGATAGCTCTTGGACGGTCGGTGGTTCGGTGACCGTGCAGTCGTCCGCGACCCGCAGGTCCCAGCCGGTCGCCTCGCGCACCTGCTCCACGGTGATCCCGGGATGCGTTGCGACAAGGATCAATTCACCGTCGGCAGCGGGCCTCATAACCCCGAGATCGGTGATGACCAGGGTCGGGCCCGCACCCCGCAGACCCAGCGCGGCGCGTTCCCCGCAGCCCCGCCCGTGCCCGAACGAGGTGACGAAATCGACCCGATCGACGAACGACCGCCGGGACTGCCGGACCACGACGAACACCTCACCGCAGGAGGCGGCGATCTCCGGCGCCCCGCCCGCACCGGGCAATCGGACCTTCGGGTCGGCGTAGTCGCCGATGACCGTGGTGTTGATATTGCCGAACCGGTCGAGTTGTGCGGCGCCGAGGAATCCGATATCGATGCGGCCCGGCTGCAGCCAGTAGTTGAACACCTCGGGCACGCTGATCACGGCATCGGCGGTCTCGGCGAGAATGCCGTCGCCGATCGAGGCCGGCAGGCGATCCGGCTTGGACCCCAGCGTCCCCGACTCGTAGACGAGGACCAGATCGGGCGCGTGGGTGGTGCGGGCCAGGTTCGCCGCGGTCGACGGCAGGCCGATCCCGACGAAACACCGCTGGTCCCCGCGCAGCGCCCGCGCGGCGGCGATGGTCATCATCTCGTCGGCGGTGTAGGCGGGATCTGTTGCGGCGGTGGTTGTTTCGAGTGGCCGGGCGGCGGTCATGCGTTGCTCCCGAGGGCTGAAGCGAATACGTGCTCGTGCAACCAGCTGTCGAAGCTGTCGCGGTCGCGGCTGATCGCGTCCCAGGCGGCGTAGTAGGCGTTGTCACGCTCCGAGTAGCCCTGTGCGTACGACGGATGCGCACCGCCGGGCACCTCGGCAATCGCGGTCACCGCCCAGGCGGGCAATACGATCGCGCCCGGGACAGGTTCGAGCGTGTCCACGATCTCCTCGACGGTAACCAGGCTGCGCCGCGCCGCCAGCACCGCCTCCTTCTGCACTCCCAGCAATCCCCACAACTGCACGTTCCCATCCCGATCGGCCCGCTGCGCATGAATCACGGCGACATCGGGATTCAGCGCGGGCACCGCCGTCAGCTGCTCACCCGTGAACGGGCACACGATCGGCTTGATGGTGTCCGTGACGGTAGCCAGATCCGTCCCGACATACCCCCGCAGCACCGCGAACGGCAGCCCCGAAGCCCCCGCGACATACCGATTCGCCATCCCCGCATGACTGTGTTCCTCGATCTCCAACGGCCCCGGCCACCCCTGCTGGACCGCATCCCGGAACCGATGCAACGACCCGACCCCCGGATTCCCACCCCACGAGAAGATCAGCTTTCGCGCACACCCCGCCCCGATCATCTGGTCATACACGATGTCGGGCGTCATCCGCACCAACGTCAGCCCCCGCCGCCCCTGCCGAATGATCTCCTGCCCCGCCGCCACCGGAATCAAATGCGTAAACCCTTCGAGCGCAACGACATCCCCATCATGGACAAGCCGCGCAATCGCCTCCGCCAACCCCGAAATCCTGCCCACATTACTCCAATGTTCGCATAGTGAACGTCTGTGCTCATTATGAACATCGCTTCGGGTGTGGGTCAACCAAAACGGAGAGCAGGCCATCAGCTTTCGGCTGATGACCTGCTCCGGGGGGATTTCGGGTGCGGCGTTACCGGGCGTCCCGAGGCTCGCTGTAGACGGTCGCGTAGACACGGTCAGAATATCGTCGATGGCAGGGCGAGTCGCGTGCGCGGGCAGTGCGCGTTTCGCCCCCGGCCACCTGAGGCGGTGACCGGGGGCGAAACTGGGCGGCTCAGTTCACTTTTCGGCGGACAGTTTGGGCAGCAGCTGTACCAGTGCTGCGGCCAAGGCGCAGAGGACGATCATCGGGAGCAGGCTCCAGACGAAGGCCGATCCGAGGCCGCCGGTGAGGTGGTTGTAGAAGAGGATTCCTACGACGGCGATGCCGAGTGCGCCACCGACCTGGTTCGCGGTGGAGAGGACGCCGCCGGCGGAGGCGGCGTGGTGGACGGAGACTCGGGCCAGCACGGTGCCGGGCAGCGGCACCATCGCCAAACCCATGCCCGCTCCGACCACGATCAGGCCGGGAATCAGCAGGCCGATCGATTCGGTCGTGGCCGGGATGAGCAGGAGGAAGCCGACGGCCTGCAGGACGGCGCCGACCGTGATCACCTGGCGGCCGAGCCGGACCGCGAGCTGCTCCGACAGTTTCGAGGTGAACAGGTACGGTGCGCCGATCGCGAGGAACAGCAGTCCGGACGTCAGGGGCGAAAGATGGCGCCCCTGTTGCAGATACAGCGCCAGGAACAGGAAGAACGAGGCGACACTCATCTGGTAGATGAGCGCGACCACCACGCCGACCCGGAACGAGCGTTCGTGGAACAGGTCGGGATCCACCAGCGGCGACGCGCCACGGGCAGCCAATCGTGTTTGATACCAGGCGAATACGACCAGCAGTACGGCGGCGGTCGCGAGTGACAGCCAGGTCCACAGCGGCCAGCCCTGCGAGGGGCCCTGGATCAGCGGCAGCACCATGGCGACCAGCGCGGCGATGATCAGATCCACACCGATCGGATCGAGCCGGGTGCCGGCGGCGCCACGCGATTCGGGAACCATGCGCCGCAGCAGTGCGAGGGCGACAATGCCCACCGGCACATTGATCCAGTAGATCGTGCGCCATCCGAGGCCGAACAGGTCGGCCTGGATCAGCGCGCCGCCGATCAACTGGCCGAATACGGCGGCCAGGCCCATGGTCGCGCCGTAGGCCGCGAAGGCGCGGGCCTGCCGGGCGCCGGTGAACACCACGGTGATGATGCCGAGTACCTGCGGCATGAGCAGCGCCATCCCGGCGCCCTGCACGACTCGTGCGGCGATCAGTTCACCCGCACCGCCGGCGAGGGCGCATACGGCGGAAGCCAGTGTGAAGACCGCCATTCCGATCCCGTAGAGGCGGCGCCGGCCGTACATGTCGCCGAGCCGTCCGCCGGTGATCAGGCCGGCCGCGACGGCCAGGCCGTAACCCGCGACGATCCACTGCGTGGCGGCATTACCGATGTGCAGATCGGCCTGCGTGTCGGGGATCGCGACATTGACGATGAAGAAGTCGAGAGTGGCCACGAAAATACCGGCGAGCAGGATGAGCAGAGTGCCCAGCGACGCCTGGTCGGCCTCGGGCCGGGTCGATGCGGCGGAGGGCCGCTGAAGGGTCGGTGATGACATGACGAAATGTCCTAGCGATCGATGGACAGTGTCCCGTGAACTGCCGCAGGTGATTCGGTGGAGCCCGGCGGGAAACACACACGGCGCGTGCGTGTTTCCCGCCGGAAGTGAGGGCTCAGGCGCCGGCGGGCACCTTGTCGAGGAAGCCGTTGACCCGGACGATCCGCCCGTCCGCGGCAAGCTCCGCGACATCGAAGCCGACAATCAGCGGCTCCGCACCCGGCTGTCCCAGGTTCCAGGTGAACCGGGCGATATTGTGATGCGCGTCGACGGCCCCGCCGCGGCTGAATTCCAGTCCGGCGAACTGCCCCTGCACCGCCGCGATGGTGGCGGCCAGCTCGGCATGCCCCCGCACCGCCGCCAGCGGATCGACATACTCCGCATCCTCGGTGAACACCTCGGCGACCAGTTCCGCGCGGCGGTCCGCATCGGTGGCGTTCCAAGCGTCCAGGTAGCGGTCGACCAGCTCATTGATGTCGCTCATGATGTCTCTCCTCAGTGGTTCCGTACTTGCTGACCACAAAGTTATTGAGCTTTGACCACCCCGGAATCTGTCGTACTTAGGTACTGACGACTTGTACGCCGGCGCGGACCTTCTCCGGCATGAGCGCAGTGCAGGGGACGGTCATGCTGTCGCGGTGAGGAATTGGGTTTGAATGCGGATGGGGTGGGGCTCGATCGGGAGTTCGAAGTGGTCGATGGCTGTCACCTCGTCGGGGGCTTCGACTTGCCAGCCGGTCTTGTCGAGGAGGGTGAGCCAGGTATCGCGGGATTGGATTGTGCGGAGTGGTCCGGTGCCGCTGAACATCTCGGCGTCCACGGTGGCGACGACGAGGTCGGACTCGAGGTCGGCGGGGTGCACTTCGGCGGTGATGGCCAGGGTGGAGCCTTTTGCGGCGCGGGTGGAGAGGCCGGCCAGGAGTTGCTCGACATTCTTCGGTTCGAGGAACAGGGTGAGGTGTTCGGCGAGGAAGAAGGTTGGCTGGTGGGCGTTGTGGCCGGCGCGAGCCAAGACCTCGGCGACATCGCCGGTTCGGAAGTCCACTGGGGCCAGGGTGAGGTGTGGGGTGTGCATCGTCCCGAGGCGGCGAGCCTTGTCCGTCACGATATCGGGGAGGTCGAGGTCGAAGAATCGCACGGCGGGGTGCCGGAATCGGAGGGCGCGGTCGTCGTAGCCTGCGCCGAGGTTTACGACCTGAGGTACCTCGGCCGCGATGGCGGCCAGGACGAGCTGGTCGAAGTACGGGGCGCGGGGCGCCAGCAAGTCCAGTGAGAGGGAGATATCGCTGGGCTCACCGGATGGATCGATCGCTTGCAGGCCCTGTACGAGCGCACGTACAGCGTTGGGGTCACCTTCGGCGGTATGCGGGCGGTCGAACTCGGCGCGCCCGAGAGCGCACACCTCTCGGATCATCGTCAGCAGCGGGTTTTCTTGCGTCATGGTTGTTTCATTGGATTCGTCCATGAACGAATGATTTTCGACAGCTCTTGCACTGTCCTGGCGCGGCGCTTGCGGCAAAAGAATCTGGAATTCGGGTGAGGTGGATGTCGAGAACGGTTGGGCGGCTCCGTCCCAGGGGTACGAGCAGCCGAACGGGGCTCGGCCGGACCGACGAAGGAGCGAGCATGCAACCGAACGAGATCACCACGATTGTGAACCTGCCGATCAGCCAGAAGCTGCTGGCCCGTGACCTGCTGCGGATGGCGTATGTCGCGAAGGACGGTACGCCGCGGAATATCCCGATCGCGTTCACCTGGAACGGCTCGGAGATCGTCGTCTGCACCTCGAAGAACGCTTTGAAACTGCCCTACCTGCGCGACAACCCCGAGGTGGCGCTGACGATCGATACCGAGGTGCATCCGCCGAAGATGCTGCTCATCCGGGGCCGGGCGGAGTTGGATGTGGTGGAGGGGATTCCGGCGGAGTATCTGCAGATGAACGGCAGTTACGAGATGACTGCGGAGCAGCGGGTCGAATGGGAGGCCGAGGTTCGTTCGCTCTACGACGGAATGGTTCGGGTCGTCATTACGCCGACGTGGGTGAAGCTCATCGACTTCGAAACCACGCTGCCCAGCGCGGTCGAGGAGCTGATCCGGCAGCGGGCCGAACGTCAGCGGGCCTGAATCCGATCGACCCGGCCAGCATGGACCGTAACCGACAGAGGAGAACATCATGCCTAAATATCTGCTGCTCAAGCACTATCGGGGCGCGCCCGCATCGGTCAACGACGTGCCGATGGATCAGTGGACGCCCGAGGAGATCTCGGCCCACGTGCAGTACATGCAGGATTTCGCCACGCGACTCGAGGAGACCGGGGAGTTCGTCCAACATTTGGCGCTCGCTCCGCAGGGCACGTTCGTCCGGTCCGACGGCGAGGGGCGGCCGCCGATCACCGACGGTCCGTTCGCGGAGACCAAAGATCTGATTGCCGGGTGGACGATCATCGATGTCGAAACCTATGAGCGGGCGGTCGAACTGGCCGGTGAGCTGTCCGCGGCACCGGGTGCGGGCGGGAAGCCGGTGCAGGAGTGGCTCGAGCTTCGACCGTTCTTCACGGGGTTGCCCACGGTGACCGAGTGAACGAATCCCTGCTGCGCGAACTCGTGCCCGCGGTGATCGGCATCCTCGTACGCCGCGGAGCCGACTTCGCCGCGGCCGAGGACGCGGTGCAGGAGGCGCTGATCCGGGCATTGGAGGCGTGGCCGGACGATCCGCCGCGCGATGCCAAGGCGTGGCTCGTCGCGGCGGCCTGGCACAAGTTCCTCGATGCCACCCGCGCCGAAACATCCCGGCGGGGAAGGGAACTCGCCGTGGAAGTCGAACCTCCGGCAGGCCCGGTGCCCGCCACCGATGACTCGCTGTGGCTGTATTTCCTGTGCGCGCACCCCTCCCTGCCCATCGGGTCGGCCGTCGCATTGACGCTGCGTGCGGTCGGCGGCCTGACGACTCGGCAGATAGCCACGGCCTATCTCGTCCCCGAAGCGACTATGGCGCAACGGATCAGCCGGGCCAAGCGGCGCATCTCGGGCCTGCCACTCGACCGTCCCGGCGATCTCGCAACGGTGCTGCGCGTCCTCTACCTCGTCTTCAACGAGGGCTACACAGGTGACATAGATTTGGTGGCCGAGGCCATCCGCCTCACCCGCCAGCTCGCCGCCGCGACCGACGAGCCCGAGGTCGCGGGCCTGCTCGCCCTGATGCTGCTGCATCACGCCCGCCGCGCGTCACGCACCGGCCCGGACGGCCGCCTGATCCCCCTCGCCGAACAGGACCGATCCCATTGGGACACAGTCCTTATCGCCGAGGGTGTCGAGATTCTGCAAGCCGCGCTGGCCCGCGACCGCCTGGGCGAATACCAGACCCAAGCCGCCATCGCCGCTCTACACGCGGACGCCCCCAGCACCGCCGAAACGGACTGGGTGCAGATCGTCGAGTGGTACGACGAACTCCTACTCCGCACCGACACCCCGGTAATCCGCCTGAACCGCGCGGTAGCGGTCGGCGAGGCCGACGGCCCCCGAGCCGGCCTGGCCGCCCTCGCCGACCTCGACCCGAACCTCCCCCGCCATACCGCAGCCCGCGCCTACCTCCTCGAACGCGCCGGCGACCTCGAACAAGCCGCCACCCTCTACGCCGAAGCCTCCCGCACAGCCACCAACCTCCCCGAACGCGACCACCTCACCCGCGAAGCAGCCCGACTCCGGCAACTACTCCACTCCTGATCACCTCGCCGACATCTGCTGCCTGCCCCAGGTTTTGGGGGCCTCGGGTGTCGCTAACAGTATCCTGGCTGAGAGTCCGAAAAGGTCGAAGGTTCAACAGTTCTCGGTGCGGTCCGGTGGAGTGATCAAGGGCTGGACGGCGGTTTTCAGCTGGGCGCGTAGCCAGCGGGCGGCGGGGTCGTCGTTCAGGCGGCGGTGCCAGCGGGCTTCGACCTCGGCGGCGGGGAGGGGGAAGGGGACCTCGTGCCAGCGCAAGGGGATTCGGCGTTGGACCAGGTGTTGGGCCAGGACTTGGGGGAGGAGGCAGATGACGTCGTCCTCCAGGGCGATCAGGGCCGCGACGGCGTAGGAGGGGACAACCGCACTGACCGTGCGGGTGCGGCCGATGCGGCGTAGAGCCTCGTCGAGGGGGCCGTGGGCCAGGCCGCGACGGGAGGCGGAGATGTGGGGGTGGGCGCAGAGGTCGTCGATCGTCAGGTGTGGGGCCCGGCCGAGGTCGGAATCCGCTGCTACGACGGCGACGAAGTGGTCGGTGAACAGGGGTTCGGTGCATACGTCGGGTGGGGGTGGATCGGCTACGCCGACGTCCAGGTCCAGGGAGCCGTCGCGTAGTGGGTCGGCTCCTTCGGAGGCCTCGGGGGCGAACCGGAGCCGGACCCCGGGGGCGCGGTCGGCGATCAGGCGGGTGAGGCGGGGTGCGAGTACGGGGACGAGGGCGTCGTTGATCCGGATGGTGAAGGTGCGCTGCCAGGATCGTGGGTCATTGCCGGTGGGATCGGAGCGCAGGGCGGCCGCATCGTTCAGCAGCGCTTTGACTTTGGCGGCGCTGCGCAGGGCGAACGGGGTGGGGACCAGGCCGCGGCCCGCGCGTACGAGGATCTGGTCGTTCATCGCTCGCCGTAGCCGGCCCAGGGCTCTGCTGGTCGCGGGACCCGACAGATGCAGTCGCTCGGCGGCCGCCGACACGCTTCCGGTATCCATCAACGCGTCGAACACCCGCAACAGGTTGAGGTCCAGCTGCTCGGCCATGAGCCCTCCTAATGAATGCGTTCAACGCAAACTCAGAGTGCAGAGATTGCAGTAGACATCATGTCATGCGCGATCGAGACTGAATTCATGAGCAGCGCACAGGAATTGACAACCAAGGCCAGGACCGTGCGGCCGACCGCATACGGGTCACCGGACGTCCTCGAGATCGTCTCCATGCCGATACCGGAACCTGCCGCCGGCCAGGTCGTCGTGCAGGTCCGCGCGGCCGGGGTCAACCCCATCGATTGGAAGCTCTACAGCGGCGCCTTCCACGAGGTGGACGACGAGCACCAGGACTCCGCCGGGCTCGCCGACGACTTGCCCCGGCTCGGACTGGAATGCGCGGGAGTCGTCACCGCGATCGGCGACGACGTGCGCGCCTTCGAAGTCGGCGACGAGGTCATCGTCTACCCGGTCACCGGCGCCTACGCCGACTACGTCACCGCACCCGCGACCTCGCTGATCCCCAAGCCCGCCGATCTGGGCTGGCCCGAGGCGGGTTCGTTGATGCTGGCCGGCACCACGGCCGTGCACGCCCTGCACGCCGCCGGTGTCGGCGAGGGTGACACGCTGCTCGTCCACGGTGGCGCGGGCGGAGTCGGTTCGGTGGTCGTGCAATTGGCCACGGCAGCGGGCGCAACCGTGATCGCCACCGCCGGCGCACACAATCACGAACTACTGCGCGAACTCGGCGCCATTCCGGTCACCTACGGTGCCGGGCTGCTCGACCGCGTGCGTGCAGCCTCCCCTGGACCGGTCACCGCCGCGATCGACTGTGCCGGCGGCGATGAAGCGCTCGACACTTCCTTGGAACTGGTAGCCGATCGACAGCGCATCGCCTCGATCGTTGCCGGCGACCGTCACGTCGTCGCCGGTATCAAGGCCCTCGGCTACGGCCCCGGCCAGGACGCGGGCACCGAGCTCCGCGAGTCGGCCCGCGCCGATCTGGCTTCCCGCGCAGTCGAATTGCGCATCCTGATCGACACCGTCTACCCCTTGGCGGAGGCGGCGCGGGCCCACCGCGCCGGAATCGCCGGACATGCCCCCGGCAAGCTCGTGCTTGTCCCATAACCGCTCTCGCTGATCAAGGGCGCCGCAAGGACCGCATGCCCGGATGCGTCAGTGCTTGACGGCCAGTGCTGATTCCGCGGGAAGCAGCCGTGGCACCGGCGGGAGCGGAAACGGTGTGGGGGAAGAGGTCCGGAACGCCTGGATCATGAGGGCGGCGAAGCGGCGCGAGGCCGCGATTCGGGCTGCGAGCGTTGGGGCCTGAATACCGTTGTTGGCCATGATCATCAGGATCAGGTCGTCGCTACGTCGGGGCGGAGGTTGCCGGTCGCCTCGGCGCGGCGGATCAGGTCGGCGGCGGCGGTGAGCGAGGCGGTGCGGATCGCGGCGAAGTCCACGGCACGGGGAAAAGTGGACATGAAGGCCGCGGTGAAGCCGTGGTCGCGGGCCTGGAGTTCGCAGAGCTGCTCGATCGTGTGGCAGAAGCCTTGCCACGCATCGGGATCGGCGAGGCCTTCCTCGACTATCGATCGGCAGGCGTGCATCTGGTCGGTGAAGGCCTCCGCGATCAGGATTTCCTTGCTCATACGCGGCGCGGCCGGCGGCATCGGAGTCATGGCGGTGCAGCTCGCGGCTCGGGCCGGCGGCGGCGCGGTCGCGGTCACGACCGCATCGGCCGAGCGCGGAGCCCGCTTGCGCAAACTCGGCGCGACGCATGTCCTGGATCGAACGGGCCGGAGCGCCGAGGACGCTCCCGCGGGCTACGACGTCATCATCGACATCGTCGCCGGCGCGGACCTGCCGTCCTTCCTGGACCGGCTCGAACCGAACGGTCGCATGGTGGTGGCCGGCGTGATGGCGGGCATGCCGCCCGCGGACTTCGGCTCGGCAATGGTCGCGGGCTTCAAGAAGTCGATATCGTTCGCCACCTTCAGCGCCGACACCGTGCCCGTATCGGACAGACGCGCCGCGACCGCCGAACTGAATCCGGCGAGGTGTTCGGGAGAATCGCGCTCACGCCATAGGGGCGGCGGAACCGAGCCAGGTGAGGGCGGCGGTGACCATGGCGGTGACGCCCGCGGTGATGCTGGGGTCCACTTCGGGAAAGTATTTCGCGGTGTGCGGGCCGGGAACGGATTTGGGGTCTATGCGACCGGTGAGGACGTCCCGGACGATCTGGACAGGGTCGGTGCCGCCGAATTGCGCGAGCGAGAGTACGCCGAACATCCAATAGCAGAGCGGGACACCGGCACTGGTGGCGAAGATGCCCGCGTCTTCGCTGCCGGTGATGCGGCCCGGGTCGAAAACATGGTCGGGGCCGAGGATTTCGCCGATGGCGGTCAGGGTCCGGTGCAGGGCGTCCGGATCGTTGTTCATGACCGGGAAGGTGTCTATCACGGAGATCTCCGGGGCGCGTACCGCGCCCGCGGCGGCGGCCTCGCCCTTGATGATGCGGTCCACGGCGGACAACACCCGCTGGCGCACTTCGGGAGTATAGGTGCGGATATTCAATTGCAGCTCGGCATCATCCGGGATGATGTTGTCCTTGGTACCCGCCCGCATCGAGCCCACGGTCACCACCGCGGCATCATTGGCGGCGATCTCTCGCGACACGATGGTCTGCAAGCGCATGACGGTGGCCGCGGCCAGCACGACCGGATCGACGGTGACCTCCGGCCGGGAGCCGTGCCCGCCGTGGCCGTGCAGCGTGACGCGGAGCGCGTCGGTGGCCGCTGCCGCGACACCGGGATGCCCGGCGATGAGCCCGACGGGAAACGGCGCCGTGTGCTGCGCGAGGACGATATCCGGTTTGCCGAAGCGCTCGAAGAGCGTGTCGTCGACCATGCCCTGCGCGCCCCGCCCGGTCTCTTCGGCCGGCTGGAATATCGCCATGATGGTGCCCGACCAGGTCGAGCGGGCACCGGCCAGCAGGTGCAGCGCGCCGAGTAGGCAGGTGGCGTGCATATCGTGTCCGCAGGCGTGCATGACACCGTCATTGCGGGACGCGTAGGGCAGGCCGGTCGCCTCGGTGATGGGCAGTGCGTCGAAATCGGCGCGCAGCAGAACGGTCGGGCTGTTGCCATTGGCCAGCATGGCGACCACGCCGGTCCCGCCGACGCCGGTGGTGACCTGGTAGCCGAGGGCCGCCACCTGCTCGGCGACCTGCTGCGCGGTGCGATGTTCGGCGCCCGAGAGTTCGGGGTGCATGTGCAGGTCGCGATAGAAGTCCGCGAGATCCGCCCGGATCCGGTCGAGTCCGCCGATGGCCGTGGTGATGGTCGAAGTACTCGCCGTCATGATTCGCTCCCTGCAATCGAATGCTCTCGGATATGTGCTGCGAGCTCGCAAAATCGATCGATGGTGCGGAATCAGCGTAGATCGGGCCGGGATCGGCAATTCGGCCGGAGGGGTACGGAAGGTGTATATCGCTCAGGGGAACCGAAGTTACCGGCTATTAGGGGTTGATTTCGCGAGTGGCTGGTGAACAATGCTCACCAGGGTTACATGGCCACATCTCGGAGAGAAGGACCCGCTAAGTGTTCAGTCGGATCGGAATCGTCAATCGTGGAGAGGCCGCCATGCGGCTCATCCGCGCGGTCAGGGAACTTGCCGCGGAAACGGCGCTACCCATCGAGATAGTCGCTCTCTACACCGATGTGGACAGCACTGCCGCGTTCGTGCGTCACGCCGATATCGCCTACAACCTAGGTCCCGCCGCCGCGCGGCCCTATTTGAACCTGAACCTGCTCGAGGAAGCCCTCGTCGCGACCGAATGCGATGCCGCCTGGGTGGGCTGGGGATTCGTCGCCGAGGATCCGGCCTTCGCCGAACTCTGCGAGCGGATCGGCATCACCTTCGTCGGGCCCAGCGCCGAAGCCATGCGCACCCTCGGCGACAAGATCGGCGCCAAGCTGCTCGCCGAGAAGGTGGGCGTACCGGTCGCACCGTGGAGCCGCGGCGAGGTCGAAACCCTGGACGCCGCAATCGCGGCCGCGTCCGAGATCGGTTACCCGCTCATGCTGAAGGCGACGGCCGGCGGCGGCGGACGCGGTATCCGCGTGATCGGCAGCCGCGCCGAGCTCGAGGACGCCTACGAGCGCACCAGCCAGGAGGCCGCGCGCGCCTTCGGCAGCGGCGTCGTCTTCCTGGAACGTCTCGTCACCGGCGCCCGGCACGTCGAGGTCCAGGTCATCGCGGACGGGCAGGGCACCGCCTGGGCGCTCGGCGTCCGTGACTGCTCGGTGCAGCGGCGCAATCAGAAGATCATCGAGGAGTCCGCGTCGCCGGTGCTGGACGCCACCCAGGCCGCCGAACTGAAGGCGTCCGCGGAACGCCTGGCCCTCGCGGTGGACTACTGCGGCGCCGCGACCGTGGAGTTCCTGTACCACCCCGGCGACCGTCAGTTCGCCTTCCTCGAGGTGAACACCCGCCTGCAGGTGGAGCATCCGATCACCGAGTGCACCACCGGTTTCGACCTGGTCAAGGCCCAGCTGTCGGTGGCCTCCGGCAACAAGCTGCAGGGCGAGCCGCCCGTCGAACGCGGCCATGCCGTCGAGGCCCGGCTCAATGCCGAGGATCCCGATCGCGATTTCGCGCCCGCTCCCGGCCGCATCGCCCGGCTCACTCTGCCCGCCGGCCCCGGCATCCGGGTGGACACCGGCGTCGGCGAGGGCGACACCATCGCAGCCGATTTCGATTCCATGATCGCGAAGATCATTGCCTACGGCCGGGATCGCACCGAGGCGCTCGGCCGGCTGCGGCAGGCCATGACGCAGACCACCGTGGTCATCGAGGGCGGCGTCACCAACAAGAGTTTCGTGCTCGACCTGCTCGACCAGCCCGAGATCATCGACGCCAGCGCGGACACCGGCTGGATCGACCGCGTCCGCGGCGAGGGCCGGCTCATCCAGCACCGGCACTCCGCGGTCGCCCTGGCCGTCGCCGCCATCGAAACCTACGAGGAAGACGAACGCGCCGAAGAACATCGGCTGCTCACGACCGCTTCCGGCGGGCGTCCGCAGGTGCAGCACGACAGCGGCCGCCCGCTGGATCTGCAGTTGCGCGGCGTCGCGTATCGCGTGCGCGTCGCCCGGGTCGGTGCGAAGCGCTTCCGGGTGGTCATCGAGTCCGGTGACGAAACCCGCAGCGCCGCCATCGAACTCGACCGCTTCGACCGCAATACCGGGCAGATCATTGTCAACGGCACCCGATACCGCCTGCTCACCGGCACTTTCGGCACCACCCACCTGGTCGAGGTGGACGGTGTCACCCACCGCGTCAACCGTGACGACGGCGGCGTGGTCCGCGCGCCCGCGCCCGCTCTCGTCGTCGCGACGCCGCTCGCGCCCGGCGCCGAGGTCGCGGCGGGCGCACCCGTGCTCGTCCTGGAGAGCATGAAGATGGAAACGGTGCTGCGCGCACCGTTCGCGGCCCGCCTGAAGGAATGCCTGGTCACCGTGGGCACCCAGGTCGAAACCGGTTCGCCGCTGCTGCGATTGGAGCCGCTCGCCACCGAGGACGACGCCGAGGCGGCAGCCCCCGCGCCCGCCGTCGAACTGGACCTGCCCACCCTCCCCGACGCGGTGCCCGCGGCGCAGCGCGAACAGCAGGGCCGCGAGGACCTCCGCGCCCTGCTGCTGGGCTACGACGTCGACCCCGCCGACGAGCGCCGCGTCATCGACGACTATCTCGCCGCGCGTAAGGAATTGGGCGGGCAGGGCCGCCGCCGCACTCCGGCCGCGGAGCTCGAACTCATCGACACCTTCACCGATCTCGCCGCGCTCACCCACAATCGCCCGGCCGATGATCACGGCAGTGGCCATATCCACAGTCCCCGTGAGTATTTCCACGTCTACCTGCAGTCCCTCGATGTCGATCGGGCGGGCCTGCCGGCCACCTTCCAGACCAAGCTGGCCAAGGCACTCGCGCACTACGGCGTCTCCGAGCTGGAGCGCTCACCGGAGCTGGAAGCCGCGGTGTTCCGAATCTTCCTGGCGCAGCAGCGTTCCCAGGCGAACGCCGCCCTCATCGTCACCCTGCTGCGGGAGTGGCTGCTCGATCCGATGCCCGACCGGACCCTGCGGGAACCCCTGGGCCTGGCCCTGGAACGGCTGATCGCGGCGACCCCGCTGCGCTTCCCGGTCATCGCCGACCTCGCGCGCGGTGTCGCCTACGCCTGGTTCGGTATGCCGCTGCTGCTGCGCAACCGCGCCCGCACCTACACGGATGTGCGTAAACACCTGCGGCACTTGGACAGTCAGCCGGATGCCGCGGATCGTGGCGAGCGGATCGCCGAAATGGTCCGCAGTACCGAACCTCTGGTGCGGCTGCTCGGCCAGCGCATGGAGCGCCGCATTCTGAACAGCGCGGTGCTGCTGGAGGTGCTCACCCGCCGCTACTACGGCAACAAGGGTCTCACCGGGCTGCGGGCCAGCGAGATCGACGGCTGCACCTTCTTCAGCGCCGAGCGCGACGGTTCCCGGATGATCTCCTGCGCAACGGGTTTCGATGCGCTGGGCGGCGCCCTGCACGGGCTGGCCGACCTGGTCACCGGCGACCACGCCGTCGATGTCGACATCTACCTGCGCTGGGAGCAGCAGCCCGCGGATCTCGACGCCATGGCCGCCGCCCTGCAGGAGGTCCTGAGCTCGGTGCCGCTGCCGGCTCGGATCAACCGGATCACGGTGGCCGTCGCGGGCAGCAAGGGCGAGGTGATGCACCATCACTTCACGTTCCGCAACACGGATTCCGGCTTCGTGGAGGAGCGCCTGATCCGCGGTCTGCACCCGTACATCGCGCAGCGCATGCAGTTCGAGCGGCTCAGCAAGTTCGAGCTCACCCGGGTGTCCTCCTCGGACGACGACGAGGTGCACCTCTTCCGCGCGGTCGCCAAGGACAACCCGTCCGATGACCGTCTCGTGGCCTTCGCACAGGTGCGGGACCTGACCGAGCTGCGCGATCTCGACGGCCGCCTGGTCGCCCTGCCGACCGCCGAGATCGTCCTGGCGACCTGCCTCGATTCCATCCGCCGCGCACAGTCGCAGCGGCCGACGGCGAAGCGGTTCAACACCAACCGGATCGTCGTGTACGTGTGGCCGCCGAGCGGCATCACCCGCGCGGAACTGGATACCCTCGCCAAGCGCATGCTCCAGACCGCCGGCGGTGCGGGCCTGGAAGAAATGGTGTTCATCGGACGCCAGCGCAACAGCCGGACCGGTGAGCTGCGCAAGACCGCCCTGCGCATCCGCTTCGACGCCACCGGCGGCACCAGCCTGTCGATCGGGGATTGGTCGGAGGAACCGATCGAGCCGCTCGACGACTACCGCCTGAAGGTGCTGCGCGCCAGCGTTCGCAATACGGTCTACCCGTACGAATTGACCGGCCTGCTGGGCGATTTCGCCGAATACGATCTCGACGAGCAGCACGCGCTGGTCCCCGTCGACCGGCCGAAGGGCCGCAACTCCGCCGCCATCGTCGCCGGTGTCGTCAGCACGCCGACCAAGCGTCACCCGCAAGGCGTCAAGCGCGTGGTCCTGCTCGGTGATCCGACGAAATCCCTCGGTGCGCTGTCGGAACCGGAATGCCGCCGCATCATTGCCGCGCTGGATCTGGCGGAGCGGCTGCAGGTCCCGCTGGAGTGGTACGCCCTCTCCGCCGGCGCCCGCATCTCCATGGAGTCGGGCACCGAGAACATGGACTGGGTGGCCGCCGCGCTCAAGCGCATCGTCGAATTCACCCAGGACGGCGGCGAAATCAATATCGTCGTCGCGGGCATCAATGTCGGCGCACAGCCGTACTGGAATGCCGAAGCGACCATGCTCATGCACACCAAGGGCATTCTGGTGATGATGCCGGAGTCGGCCATGGTGCTCACCGGTAAGGGCGCGCTCGACTTCTCCGGCGGTGTCTCGGCCGAGGACAACTTCGGTATCGGCGGCTACGAACGCGTCATGGGACCCAACGGCCAGGCCCAGTACTGGGCGCCGAATCTGACCGCGGCCCGCGATATCGTCATGGCCTACTACGAGCACACCTACATCGCTCCCGGCGAACCCGGCCCGCGTCGTATCGCCACCGCCGACCCGATCGACCGCGATATTCGCGACTACCCGCACACCATGGCGGACAGCGATTTCGCCACGGTCGGCGAAATCTTCTCCGCGACAGCCAATCCCGACCGCAAGAAGCCGTTCGACATCCGCTCGGTCATGCGGGCGCTGGCCGATCAGGATCATCCCGCGCTGGAACGCTGGGCGGGCATGGCCGATGCGGATACCGCGGTGGTGCAGGATCTGCATCTGGGTGGAATCCCGGTGTGCGCCTTGGGTATCGAGTCGCGGCCGGTGCCGCGCCGCGGTTTCCCTCCCACCGACGGCCCGGACACCTACACCGCGGGCACGCTCTTCCCGCAGTCGTCGAAGAAGGCGGCCCGTGCGATCAACGCGGCCAGCGGCAACCGGCCGCTGGTGGTGCTGGCGAACCTGTCGGGCTTCGACGGTTCGCCGGAGTCGCTGCGGAAGCTGCAGTTGGAGTACGGCGCCGAGATCGGCCGGGCCATCGTGAATTTCCGCGGGCCCATCGTGTTCGTGGTGCTGTCGCGGTATCACGGCGGCGCGTTCGTCGTCTTCTCGAAGGCGCTGAACCCGGCCATGACCGTGCTCGCGGTGGAGGGTTCCTTCGCCTCGGTGCTCGGTGGCGCTCCGGCCGCCGCGGTGGTCTTCGCCGCGGAGGTGGACGCTCGTACCGCCAAGGACCCGCGCGTACGTGACCTGCAGGCGCGGGCCGCGGCCGCCACCGGCCCGGACCGGGCGACGCTGCCCGCGGAGCTCGACGAGCTGCGTTCCGCGGTCCGCACCGAGAAGCTGGCCGAGGTGGCCGCCGAATTCGATCGCGTGCACAGCATTCAGCGTGCGGTCGAGGTCGGCTCCGCCGACGCCGTCGTGAGTGCGGCCGAACTGCGGCCGCGCATCATCGCCGCCATCGAGGCCAAGGCCGCGGTCGGGGGCATGACGCTGGTGTAGTGCACGGCGCCGGCCGGTCGCCAGGGTGCGCGACCGGCCGGCGCCACAATTCGCGCATTGTGCGGGTACCTGCGGAGTCACAGAGGAGTGGACCGGGAGCGATGACCAAACGTGGACTGACACGGGAGCGGCTGGCGGTCATCGCTCATGAATTCGTCGCGGAGAACGGTCTGGACGCGCTGACCATGCGCCGCTTGGCGGTGACGGCGGAGGTGTCGTCGGGGGCGTTGTACAAGCATCTGCGTGACCGGCGGGATCTGCAGCGGGCAATGGCCGATACCGTCTTCGCGGCGGTCGAGCTTTCCGACCTCGATCCGGCCGATCTCGATGTCGATCAGGTGATCGCCTGCTGTGAGCGTATCCGCGCGGCCATGCTCCGCTTCCGCGACGGCGGCCGCATCGTCGCGGGCTCCTATTCGCCTTCGGCCGCGACCCTGCGGGTCTCGGCCACCCTCTGGGCCCTGCTGCGTGCAGTCACGCTGCCGCAGTTCGACGTCGGTGAGATCGCATTGGTATTGCGTTCCTACATAACGGGTTTCGTCATCGAGGAGCAGGCCTATCTGGAGCTGGAGAGCTCGGGGGAGTGGGAGACCCTCGTGCAGAGCATCTCCGCGAGCACCTACTCGCGGCCCGAGAACTCCGGTGACATCGTCGCGACCATGACCGGGGACCGCGACCTGCGGTTCACCGCGGGACTGCGCGCCATCCTCTCGGGAAAGGTCCCTGACCAGGCGTCATTGACATGCTCCTGACGTTGAAATACCTTCGGTATTCGAATACTGCAGGTATCCAACGAGGAGGTCGGTCTTGGTCCGGGACCCGCGCATTGTGATCATCGGAGCCGGGGTGTCCGGCATCGCCACCGCGGTCACCTTGCAGCGCAATGGATTCCACAACTTCGTGATCCTGGAGAAGGGATCCGATGTGGGCGGTGTCTGGTACTGGAACCGCTATCCCGGCCTGACCTGCGATGTGCCCTCGCACCTGTACCAATTCGGGTTCGCCCCCAAACCGGACTGGTCGCAGGTGTTCGCGTCCGGACCGGAGATCCAGCGCTACCTCGCCGAGGTCGCCGGCCGCTTCGATCTACGCCCGCACCTGCGCTTCGACTCCGAGGTGGTCGCGGCCGAGTTCACCGGATCCGGCTGGCGGGTCGAGACCGGCGACGGCGCCGTGCACGAGGCGGATTTCGTCATTGCCGCGACCGGCGTGCTGCACCACCCGGCCCTGCCCGACCTGCCCGGCCTGGAGGATTTCACCGGGCAGGTGCTGCACACGGCCCGCTGGGACGACAGCGTGCCCACCGACGGCCGCCGCATCGCGATCATCGGCACCGGATCCACCGGCGTACAGGTGGTTTCGGCGCTACAGCCGAAAGCCGAACGGATCACCCACTTCGTGCGCAGCCCGCAATGGGTGATCTGGGCGCCCATGAATCTCCCGCAACCCGCGCTCGTCGGCGCGGTGCTGGAGAAACTCCCGCAGGTCAACAAGGCGCTGTATCAGGCGGGCATGACCGGCGCGAAGCTGTTCACCGATGCCGTCACCCGGCCCAGCTGGCGCCGGCGCGTGGTACAGGAGTACGCGCGGGTGAGCCTGCGGGCGCAGATCCGCAATCCCGAACTGCGGGAACAGCTCACGCCCGACTATCAGCCGCTGTGCAAGCGGCAGGTGCTCTCCGGCAGCTACTACCGCGCCCTGCGCGCCCGCAATTCCGAACTGGTCACCACCGGTATCGAGACGGTGACCCCGACCGGCATCCGCACCCGCGACGGCCGCCACCACGAGGTCGACCTCCTCGTGTTCGCCACCGGCTTCCGGGCGCACGACTACATGCGCCCGATGAATCTGGCCGGCCGCGAAGGGATCTCGATCGACGAGGTCTGGGCGAAGGGACCGCGGGCCTACCGGATGACCGCGATCCCGGGCTTCCCCAACCTGTTCACCGTGCTGGGCCCCAACTCGCCCACCGGCTCCATCCCACTGCACCACGCCGCCGAGGTCACCGCCCGGTACATCACCGCGTGGATCAAGCGCTGGCAGACAGGGGAATTCGACACCGTCGAGGTCACCGAGGAGGCCACCGGCCGGTTCGAGGCCGAGGTCGCCGAGGCGCTCGGCCCGACCGTATGGAACACCGGCTGCAACTCCTGGTACTTCACCGAGGGCGGCAATATCGACCTGCTGCCGTTCGACCGGCACACCATGGAAACCATGCTCGCCGCTCCGGACGAGCGCGATTTCCATTTGCGGCGCAACGCCTGATCCCCGACTGCGGCGCAACGCCTGATCCCCATTTGCGGCGCAACGACTGACATCGACCTGCGGCGCAACGACTGACATCGACCTGCGGCGCAGCGCCGGACCGGTCACGCGGTGCGGCTGGGCTTCCCGTTCTCCAGGTGACCGGTGAAGCGGCGACGCCAGCCGGCCGCGCTCGCCGACGCCAGCGTGAGGTCGTACCAGCCGTCGGAGGCGGTAGCGGTGATGTCCTTCGCCGCACCGGGTGCGAGGGTGAAGGTGTCACCGCCCTCGACCTCGAAGTTCGCCTGTGCGGTACCCGAATTGCGCACGGTCACGGTGAGAATCGGTGTGTCCGCGGAACCGCCGACCTGAGCCGACACCCCGAGCGCGGCGTCACCGCGAGCACCCGCCGCTTCGAAGAGGAAGCCGTTGGGCGCGTGCACGGCGATAGCGTAGGCATCGCCGTAACCGATTCCCGCCGTGGCCGATCCGCCGCCCGCGACCAGGTTCTCCCGCACCGTGGCATCGGCCCCGGGATGGTAGGTGTAGGTCTGGAATTGGAACGCCCCGGTGCCCTGGTTGGCCAGCTGGAGTTGCAGGTTCCCGCCGGTCGTGTCGAGCCAGGCGATCGGCTGATAGGGCAGTGGCCGGGCCTTCGCGGTACCCGGATCCTGCGGCGGTGCAACCTGATCCGCGGCGGCGGGCGGCGCGGGTTTGGGCAGGGCGGACTGGGTGCGGTCCGCCTCGGCCCGCAGTGCGGTGGTGTCGGGGAGCAGCGGGATGGTGGTGTCGCTGCTGCGGAAGTCGAAGCAGCCGGTCAGATCGCCGCACACCGCGCGCCGCCACGCCGAGATATTGGGTTCGCGCACGCCGGTCCACTGTTCGAGGAACCGCAGTACCGAAGTGTGGTCGTACACTTCGGAATTCACCCAGCCGCCCCGGCTCCACGGGGATACCACCAGCATCGGCACCCGCGGACCCAGTCCGATCGGCGTGGGCGCGCCCCAGGCCACCTGCGGCGTGGACGAACCGGCCGCCTGGCCCAGTTCGACGGCGCCGCTGGCCGCCAGCTGCGGGAGGGTGGTACCGCCGCCGGGCTGATTGGCGGGCAGCAGTTCGTCCGGCGTGCCCGCGGGTGCGGTCGGCGGGACGATGTGGTCGAAGAGCCCGTCGTTCTCGTCGTAATTGATCAGTACGACGGTCGATTCCCACAGTTTCGGGTTGTCCCACAGGGCCTTCAGTACGCGGTGCACGTAGGCCGCGCCGTCGACGGGCCGGGCGGCGGGGTGCTCGGTGTAGTTCTGCGGCGCGACCACCCAGGAGACCTGCGGCAGCGTGTTCGACGAGCAGGCCGAAACGAACTGCTGCAGCACGTAATCGATATTCTTGCCATCCACCCCGTCGTCCGGCTGCCAGCCATTGGTGACATTGGCGCGTTCGGCCAGCCGCCGCACCTTCGGATCGGGGGAGGCGAGGGCATCGTGATAGGCCTGGAACAGCCACAGCGGATTGTCGCCGTAATCACCGAGATACCCGTCCTGGCCGGATCGATCATTGGCGAAGATCTGCCATGAGACGCCGGCGCTCTCCAGCCGTTCCGGATAGGTGGTCCAGCGATAGACCGGCTTGTAGTCCGCCGGGTTGGCGGTGGCGGGCCCGCCGAGGGTGCCGCCGGGATCGATGGTGCCGGTCCAGTGGTAGAGCCGGTTCGGTGTGGTCGGACCCTGGATCGAGCAGAAGTAGTTGTCGCAGAGCGTGAATGCCTGGGCGAGCGCGCGATGGAACGGAATGTCGTTCTCGGTGAAGTAGCCCATGGTCATCTCGGATTTCGAGGCGATCCACGAGTGATAGGCGCCGCCCGCCCATGCCTGATGGGTGGTGTTCCAGTCGTGCGGCAGGTCCCCGGTGTCCTGGCCGTCCACTCGCGCGGTGTCAATATGCCACGGGTAGAGGTATCCCGACCCGAGCGCATCCGGCTGCTGAAAGACATTGCCCGGCCCCATTCCGGCCGAACCGCTCGCGCTGCCGGTTCCGAGCCCGCTGGTGCCCATGCCCGGCGCCCGCCCGTTGGCGGCCGCCGCCGCGCTCTCGGCAACCGCCTGGCTTACCGGATCGATCCCGCCGGGCAACAGCCGCAGGGCGGTTCGATCCCCGAATCCGCGCACCCCCGCCATGGTCCCGAAGTAGTGATCGAAGGACCGATTCTCCTGCATCAGGATCACCACATGCTCGACATCCTCGAGCCTGCCGCGCCGCGGCGACGCCCCGGCCCGCCCGATGAACGGGGCCACACCGGCGGCTCCCGCCGCGCCCAGCAACCCGCCGAGCACGGTCCGCCTGCTGGTCCTGCCGAACTTGAACGCCATAGCTCCCGATCACCCATCCATCCGTGGTCTGGTCACACAGCGAGCACCGTACTGAATCACGGCCTGCGTAAGTCGATTCGGCCCCAACCGCAAAGACGGACCGCGGCTCATGCATACCCGGCAAGCGAATCCCCCGCAACCGGAGCACGCGAAGTTCACCGGAACAACAGAAAGCCGCCCCGGCCTGCTCGGCCGGAGGCGGCTTTCCCGTTGCTGGTTCGGACGGTTCGGATCAGCCGGGGAACTGAGCGCCGATGGCGCCGCCCACACCCGCCCCGATGGCGCCGCCCACCACACCACCGGTCACGCCGCCGACACCCACTCCGACGATGATCGCGGCCGGGCAGATGGGCGCCGTGACCGCGCAGACGATGGCGCCACCGGCGACCCCGCCGACCACGGCGCCGGCGACGGTCCCGACGGCGGTGCCGATCTGCTCACCGACCAGCGCCTGAGTCTGCCCGGCAGCAACAGGAGTGACGGGCTGCGGCGCCGGACCGGGGGTGGCGGCCGACGCGATACCGGTTCCGGCGCCGGCCAAGGCGGCGGCAATGATGGTGGTAGCGGCGATCTTTCGAATCATGGTACTTCTCCTGGATTCACTGGCGCGCACAGCAGCGCGCCCTGATCGATCATCGGCCGGGGCACTTCGGGCGTCAATCACCAGGGCTGCGCATCGAGCCGATCAGGGCTGTGCGGTGAGCTTCTCGTGCAGGGCTTTCAGGGTGCGCACGGTGGCTTCGACATCGGCCTCGGGGAGATCGCGGAAGCCGGTGATCTCGGAGTCCTCGATGAGAGTTTTGGCGCGGCTGAGTAGTTCGCGGCCGGCGGGGGTGAGGGTGAGGGTGTGCTGGCGGCGGGAACTCTCGGAGACGGCCACGGCTATCCAGCCGCTGCGGCGGGCTATGTCGATCTGGCGGCTGACGGCGCTCTTGGCTATGCCGAGGCGGTCGGCGAGTTGTTGCTGGGAGGGGACTTCGGGGCTGGCTTCGAGGAAGCGCAGCAGGTTGAACTGGGCCAGGCCGAGGCCCAGTTCGCGGCGGAACATGGCATCGCCCTGGCGGTCGATCAGGGCGACCACGCGGTGGATGTAGTAGCCGAACTCGCTGTAGTGGTCGCTCGCACCTCGCATCGTCATACCGTACCGGTAGCCGGAAGAATGTTCATACGGGAACTGTTCACAGGAGAACAGTTCTGAGCTACGCTCGTTCTCGAACCGCTTCGCGGACAATCCGATTCATCCAGGAGGACGCCATGAGCGATCCGGCCACCATTCGCACCGCCCACAATGAGGACGTCCGGCTCGCCTACGAAGTGTTCGGGCCAGACTCGGGGCGGCCGCTGCTGCTGATCATGGGCCTCGGCATGCAGATGCTGGTGTGGCACGACGACTTCTGCAATGCCTTGGTGGAGCAGGGATTTCAGGTCGTCCGGATGGACAACCGGGATGCCGGGCTGTCCTCGCACCTCGATCACCTGGGCGCGCCCGCACTGTTCGACATGATCGTGCGGCCCCGCTGGGCGGCTCGATACTCGCTCGGCGATATGGCCGGCGACGCGTTCGCGGTCATGAACGATATGGGCTGGGACACGGCCAATGTCGTCGGCGGCTCACTGGGCGGCATGATCGCGCAGACCATGGCCGTCGAGAATCCGCGCCGCGTGCGCTCGCTGGTGTCGATCATGTCCTCGCCGTCGGCGCGCATCGGCCGCGCGACCCTCCGCACCAATATGAGAATGGCGGGCCTGATGCAGCAGCCCCTGCACTCGGCCGCGGAGGCCGGGCGGCAACTGATCGAGGTCTACCGGCTCATCGGCACGCCCGAAGCCAGCTACCCGCTCGACATTCCGTGGCTCACCGAAACCGGCGCGCGCAGTTACGAACGCGCCTACGACCCCGACGGCAAGCTCCGGCAGCAGGCCGCCATGCTCGCCGCCCCCGACCGCAGCACTGCGCTGCGGAAGGTGCGAATCCCCACCGTGGTGTTGCACGGGGACGCCGATCCGATGATCCGCGTCGAGGGCGGCATCGCCACCGCCGCGGCGATTCCGGGCGCACGCCTGGTCACCATGCCGGGCGTCGGTCACGGCGCGTTCCCGCGGGCGGTGTGGCCCGCCATGATCGACAATATCGCCGCGATCGCACGCTGACCGGCGCGGCAGCCGTTCCGCTCGAGCAGTGGCCCTTCAGAATCCTGGTCAGTTCGTTCATTGCGCTGCGAGTGAACGGGGGAGTAGCCCACACTGATCTTCTGGCAAACGCCGTGTGTGGGCGGCCTTTTCACTCGGGAGCGAGCCATGACCGAAACCCGGCCCCAATCCGATGACGAACGGCGCCTGGCCGAACTCGGCTACAAACAGGAGCTGGCCCGCTCGTGGTCGGGCTTCTCGAACTTCGCCATCAGCTTCACCATCGTCTCCATCCTGACCGGCGGATTGGCCAGTTACGGAATCGGATTGGCGAACGGCGGGCCCATCACCATGGCCTGGGGCTGGCCGCTGGTATCGATCATGGTGCTGTTCGTCGGACTGGCCATGGCCGAATTGGCCTCGGCCTACCCGACTTCCGGCGGACTGTACTGGTGGGCAGCGGAATTGGGCGGGCCGGTCTGGGGCTGGTTCACCGGCTGGTTCAACCTGGTCGGGCAGATCGCGGTCACGGCGGCAATCGATTACGGTGCGGCGATCTTCACCACCGTGGTGCTGAACGTCCTCGACATCCACATCGGGACGGACCGCAATGCCATCTTCGAGGTGTTCGCGGGCATCCTGGTGCTGCACGCGCTGCTGAACATCATCGGGCCACACCTGTCGGCGGTGATCAACAACGTGTCCGCCTGGTGGCATGTGGTGGGTGTGGCGATCTTCGTGCTGGTGCTCGGCATCGGCGCGCACCACCATCAGAGCGTCCAGTTCGTGTTCACCAAGACCGTCGACAACAGCGCCATCGGCTTCGGCGGCATCGCGGTCAGCTTCCTGCTCGGACTCCTGCACGCGCAGTACACCTTCACCGGCTACGACGCCTCGGCGCACATGTCGGAGGAGACGCGGGATGCCGCCCGGATGGCGGCCAAGGGGATCATCAACACCATCGTGGTATCGGCCGTCGCCGGGTATCTGCTGATCATGGCGGTGACCTTCGCGATCCCCAACCTGGACGACGCGCTGGATCCGAACAAGAACAGCGGCTATCCGGTGATCTACATCCTGCAGAACTCGCTGAACTCGTTCTGGTCCGGACTGCTGCTCGTCATTGCCGCGGTCGCCCAATTGTTCTGCGGCTACGCCTCGGTCACGGCCGCCTCCCGCATGCTCTTCGCCTTCGCGCGCGACGGCGCGGTGCCCGGCTCGCGGCTGTGGTCGAAACTGTCGGCGCGCCGGGTGCCGGTGAACGCGGTCCTGTTCATCTCGGTATTCGCGTTCATCCTGCTGATCCCGTCCATGCTGGTGCCCGCCGCCGACGCCCCGACCGCGTATGCCGCGGCCACCTCGGTCGCCACCATCGGCCTGTACATCGCCTACGGCATTCCGATCCTGCTGCGGCAGCTGTATGGCAGCCGATTCCACACCGGCCCTTGGCAACTCGGCCGCTGGTATCGGCCGATCGGGGTCATCTCGCTGATCTGGATCGTGTTCATCAGCCTGCTGTTCATCCTGCCCACCGACGACCACGGCTATCCATGGGTGGACGGATTCACCTGGAACGCAGTCAATTACGCGCCGATAGCCCTGGTCGTGGTGGTGGGCGGGATCACCGTGTGGTGGCTGGTCTCCGCCCACCGCTGGTTCACCGGCCCCAAACGCTTCGTGGGCGAGGAGCCGGTGGAAACCGGCTCATCGTGAGAGTTCGCCGAGCAGCTTCCAGGTCCGGATCTGATCGGCTGGGCCCGCCAGATCCGTCGCGCTGAGCACGACCTCGGTGGCGCCGGCATCGTAGTAGCGCCGGATCGCGGCCGCTACGGTCTCCTCGTCGCCGATGACGGCCAGATCCGCTGCGCGCGTGGCCCCTTCGAGTTCGAGGACCCGGCGATAGGAGGGTATCTGCTCGTAGAACGCCAGCTGCTCGACCGCCTTGGCCCGCGTGGCCTCGACATCGGCGGTCACCACGGCCGGCACGAAGGCCACGATGCGCTGCGGTGTGGTGGCCGCGGCGGTGAGCGCCGGGACGATGTGCTCACTCAGCGTCTTCGGCCCCGCCAGATACGGCAGGATGCCGTCGGCGAGCTCACCGGATACCCGCAGCGCCTGCGGACCCATCGCGGCCACCAGTACCGGGACTCGCGGCTGTGCGCCGGGCACCGCCGTGGGCATCGAGGGTGTGACGGTGAGCAGGTCGCCGTGGAAATCGGCGGTGCCCGTGTCCAGCAATTCCCGCAGGCCGGTGAGGAATTCGCGCAGGCGGGCGATCGGCTTGTCGAACGGCAGCCCGAAAGCTCGTGCGGCCAGGGTCGAGCCGAGGGCGAGACCGAGATGGTAGCGACCGTGCGTCGCGGCCTGCGCGGTCTGTGCGAGCGACGACACCAGCTGCGGATGGCGTCCCACGACGGGGATCGCCGAGGTGCCGACTTCCAGGCCCGGCACCTCCCGCCCGACTATCGCGGCCAGTAGTGGTGAGTCGTAGTCCGATCGTTGTCCGAACCACACCGATTTCACGCCGTGGTCCGCGACCGCGCGCGACTGCTCCACGGTGTCGTCGACGTAGTTGACCGCATTCGTCTGGGCGAGCGCCACTCCGAGTGTCATATCGGAGAACAACATCGCCTACGGACCGCGTGTTCCCCAAGAATCAAGGGGATCTTTATCGAATATGCCGAACGGGCGGTCGATTCCGGCGGGATCGTGCAGCACGGCTACCGTACATGGAGGAATCCATGGCACCGCACGCAGCAGCTTCTCTCGCGTCGCCCGCTCCCCGACGCTGACAGGCATGAGCATCGACAGAAATCCCACCACCGGCGTCCTCATCGATCTGCTGGGCCCGACCATCGAGTTCATGACCGATCCGGACGATGCGGGCAATGACTTCTGCGTCATGCGGGGCGTGGTGCCGCCCGCCGGATTCGTTCCGCTGCACAGTCATTCGGATACCGAAGGCTTCATGGTCGTGGCCGGTGAGGTCGAGGTCCTGCGCTATCCGGCGGGCGACTCCGACGAGATACCGGAGTGGCTGCACGCCGAGACCGGCGACTACGTGCACATGGGCGGCGCGGCGGCACACGCCTGGCGCAATACCGCCGACACACCCGCGGAAGTCCTCATTGTGGCGACGAACAAACTGGGGCGGTTCATGCGCGAGGCGGGCAGGCCCATGAGGGAGGCGGACCTGCCGCCCACCGCACAGGACTTCGCCCGCTTCGCCGAAACCGCCGCCCGCTACGGCTACTGGATCGCCGCCCCGGCGCAGAACGTGGCCGCCGGGGTCATGCCGGTCGCGTGACGCTCAGTCCAGGGGCGTGACGTACGCCCCCGCGATACCGCCGTCCACCAGGAACTGCGAGGCCGTGATGAAGGAGGCGTCGTCGCTGGCGAGAAACGCTACGGCAGCGGCGATCTCCTCCGGCTCCGCGAAGCGCCCGGTGGGAATGTGCACCAGGCGGCGGGCCGCACGCTCCGGATCCTTGGCGAACAGTTCCTGCAGCAGGGGAGTGTTCACCGGGCCCGGGCACAGCGCGTTCACGCGAATGCCCTGCCGCGCGAACTGCACACCGAGCTCGCGGCTCATGGCCAGCACCCCGCCCTTGGACGCCGTGTACGAGATCTGCGAGGTCGCCGCGCCCATCACCGCCACGAACGAGGCGGTATTGATCACCGAACCCTTACCGCGCACCAGCATGTGCTCGATGGCGTATTTGCTGCACAGGTACACCGAGGTCAGGTTCACCTCCTGCACGCGCCGCCACGCCTCGAGACCGGTGGTGAGGATCGAATCATCCTCCGGCGGTGAGATTCCCGCATTGTTGAAGGCGATATCCAGCCCGCCGTAGGTGTCGACCGCCGTCTGGAACATCGCCCGCACCTGGGCCTCGTCGGTGACATCGACCTTCACGTACAGGCCGCCGACCTCGGCGGCCGCCGCCTCACCCGAGGTGGCGTCGATATCGGCGACGACGACCTTCGCCCCCTCCTGGGCGAAGCGCCGGACGGTGGCGAGGCCGATGCCACTGCCACCACCGGTGACCACCGCGACTCGATCCTGTAAGCGCTGCAACGTATCTCCTTTACTCCGATGACGGGGGAACTACTCGGTGGCGATGAAGACGTTCTTGAGCTCGGTGAACGCGCGGGCCGCATCGGGCCCGAGCTCACGGCCCAGGCCGGACTGTTTGTAGCCGCCGAACGGCGTCCAATACCGCACGGAGGAATGGGAATTCACCGACAGGTTGCCCGCCTCGACCCCGCGCGCCACCCGCAGCGCCCGGCCCACATCGGAGGTCCAGATGGAGCCGGACAGGCCGTATTCGGTGGCATTGGCGATGCGCAGCGCATCGGCCTCGTCGTCGAACGGCAGCACCGCCACCACCGGGCCGAACACCTCCTCGGTCAGCACCCGGTCCTCGGGGCCGGAAGGCAGCACAACCGTTGGCGGGAACCAGAATCCGGGACCCTCCCGGCGGGTGCCGGTGAACGCCACCTTGGTCGACGGCTCCAGGAATCCGGCCACCCGCTCGCGGTGCGCCGCGGAGATGAGCGGCCCCATCTCGGTGGACTCGTCGGCCGGATCGCCCACCTTCACACCCTGCACCGCGGGTTCGAGCAGCTCCAGGAACCGGTCGAAGACACTGCGCTGCACCAGAATCCGGGACCGCGCACAACAGTCCTGCCCCGCATTGTCGAACACGCCATAAGGTGCGGTGGCGGCGGCCTTCTCGAGATCCGCGTCGGCGAACACGATATTGGCGCTCTTGCCGCCCAATTCGAGGGTGACCCGCTTGACCTGCTCGGCACACCCCGCCATGATCTGGCGCCCCACCTCGGTGGAACCGGTGAACACCACCTTGCGCACCGCCGGATGGGTGACGAAACGCGCGCCCACCACCGACCCGCGACCGGGAATCACCTGGAAAACGTGTTCCGGCAGACCGGCATCCAGTGCCAGCTCACCCAGCCGGATCGCGGTCAGCGGGGTGAGTTCCGCCGGTTTCAGCACCACCGTGTTCCCGGCGGCCAGCGCCGGGCCGAAACCCCAGGCCGCGATCGGCATGGGGAAGTTCCACGGCACGATGATGCCCACCACGCCCAGCGGCTCGTGGAAGGTGATGTCGATGCCACCGGCGACCGGAATCTGATTGCCCAGCAACCGTTCCGGCAGTCCCGCGCTGTAGTGCAGCACATCGCGGACATTGCCCGCCTCCCAGCGGGCATTGCTCACGGTATGACCGGCATTGCGCACCTCGAGCTCGGCCAGATGCTCCAGATCGGCGTCGACGGCCTCGGCGAAGCGGCGCAGCAGCCGGGCGCGATCACCGGGGGCGAGCGCCCGCCAGGCCGGTAGTGCGCGCTGCGCCCGGGCGATGGCGGCGTCGGTGGCGGCCTCGTCGGCCCCCTCGATGGTGGCGACCACCTTTTCCGTTGCGGGGTTGACGACCTCAGTCGGTGTCACCGGTTGCGCTCCCTTCCGTACTCCACGGCTTGTTCGACCAGGGCCCGCATGAGCCGGTCGTCGATCGCGTTCTCCTCCGGATGCCATTGCACGCCCACCAGGAACGGGCCGGTGCGGGTCTCCACGGCCTCGATGGTGCCGTCCGCGGCGTGCGCGGTCGCGGTGAGTTCCGGCGCGAGGGCGTCGATCGCCTGATGGTGATGGCAGTGCGCCTTCACCTCCGGCCCGGCGATGGCGGCCACCCGGCTGTCCGGCAACGTCCGCACCGTGGTCACCCCGAACGTGCCCGGGGTGACGGCGTGGCCGGTGTGCCCCACCACATCCGGAAGATGTTGCAGCAGTGTGCCACCCAGCGCGACATTCACCAGTTGCAGTCCGCGGCAGACCGCCAGCACCGGCAGGTCCACGGATCGGGCGAGTTCGAAGAGGGTGAACTCGAATTCGTCCCGGTCCGCCCGGGTGCGGGTGGCGGCGTGCGGTTCGGCGCCGTAACGCGCCGGTTCCAGATCGGCGCCACCGGTCAGCACCAGACCGTCCAAGCGGTCGATCACCTCGGCGGACGCGGCTCCGGTGGGCGGGAGCAGCACCGGGATACCGCCGGCGCGGACCGTCATATCGACATAGCTGCGCGGCAGCACCGCACTGTCCACATCCCACACCCCGAACCGGGTGCGCTCGGAATAGGTGGGCAGGCCGATCACCGGCCGCCGTTGCCCCTCAGAGTCGTTCGAACCCACGGACCCGCTCCCAGTCGGTCACCGCGGCGTCGTAGGCATCGAGTTCGACCTGCGCCGCGTTCCGGTAGTGCCGCACGACCCCCTCACCGAAGGCCGTCTTCGCCACCTTACTGTCGCCGAGCAACTGCGCGGCCTCGCGCAAGGTGCGCGGCACCCGCGGGCGCTGCGAGCGGTAGGCATTGCCGTGGAACTCCGGTTCCAGCGGCAGCCGCTGTTCGATGCCGTGCAGGCCGGCCGCGATGGTCGCGGCGACGGCGAGATACGGGTTCACATCCCCGCCCGGCACCCGATTCTCCAGCCGCAGCGCCGGTCCGTGCCCGACCACCCGTAGCGCACAGGTCCGATTGTCGCGCCCCCACGCCACCGCGGTGGGCGCGAAACTGCCTGCCTGGAAACGCTTGTAGGAGTTGATATTCGGGGCGAGGAAGTAGGTGAGCTCACGCAGGCAGTCCAGCTGCCCGGCAATGAAATGCCGGAAGATCGCCGCGGTACCGCCCGCATCATTACCGGCGAAAACCGGCCGGCCCTCGTCATCGCGCAGGCTGATATGGATATGGCACGAATTGCCTTCGCGCTCATTGTATTTCGCCATGAAGGTGATGCTGCGCCCGTCCTGGGCGGCGATCTCCTTCGCGCCGGTCTTGTAGATGCTGTGATTGTCGCAGGTGATCAGCGCCTCGTCGTAGCGGAACGCGATCTCGTGCTGGCCCGGATTGCATTCGCCCTTCGCGGACTCGACATACAGTCCCGCGCCGTACATTTCATTGCGGATGCGGCGCAACAGCGGCTCGATGCGGGCCGTGCCCAGCATCGAGTAATCGACGTTGTACTGATTGGCGGGGCGCAGGTCGCGGTAGCCGCCACGGAAGGCGTCCTCGTAACTGTCGTCGAAGACCAGGAACTCCAGCTCGGTGCCGACATAGGCGTGCAGCCCGTGCGCGGCCAGCCGGTCCAGCTGGGCGCGCAGCACCTGCCGTGGCGAGGCCGCCACCGGCGTTCCCTCCGGATCGACCTGTTCCACATCGCACAGCACCAGCGCGGTCCCGGGCCACCACGGCACCAGCCGCAGCGTGGTGAGATCCGGGCGCAGCACGAAATCCCCGTATCCGGTCTCCCACGAGGACATCTCGTAGCCCTCGACCGTGGTCATCTCGACGTCCACGGCCAGCAGGTAATTGCACGCCTCGGTGGCGTGATTCAGCACCTCTTCCACGAAGTACCGGGCCGAGCACCGTTTCCCCTGTAACCGCCCCTGCATATCGGTCATGGCGACCAGCACCGTATCGAGCTCCCCCGCCTCGACCTGCCGAACCAGCTCGGACACACTCAGCATTCCGGCACGCATCAAGAAAGACCCCTATCTCGACATCGACGTCCCCACGCTAAGCGAACCCGGCGTCCGGTGTGCCCGAATCCGCAAGGAGGGCGGCCGTGTCGAGCGCGTCCGCTCGTCAGACGGCGGCGGTGCGGCGGGCGCTGTAGTTCTCGCGGGCGAAACGGCCGGGAGGCTTGCCCTTCCAGGAACGAAAGGCCACTGCGAAGGCGGAGACGCTGGAGTAGCCGAGGCGTTCGGCGACGGTGTCCACCGTGCAGCCCTTGGCGAGCAGCTCCTCGGCGAGCATGCCGGTCGTTTCGGTGCTGAGTTCGCGGAAGTTGGTGCCTTCCTCGGCGAGTCGGCGGCGCAGGGTGCGGACGCTCATATTGAGGGTGGCGGCAATATCGGCCTGGTCGGTGAGGCCGCCGCGGCGGACCAGTTGCTCGCGGACCCGGCCGCTGAGGCCGACCCGTTCGCGGCGGCGCTGGATGATGTCGGCGCACATCTGCTCGTGCTGCTGCCGCAGCAGCGGATGCGCTTGCGGGACCGGGCGTTCCAGGTCGGCCGCCTCGAATACCAGTAGCGTGCCGGGTCTTTCGAAGGCGATATCGCTGATGCCGAGCAGGGTGCCGACCGCCTCGTACACCGGATGGCGTTCCAGATCGGTCTCCAGCCGTTGCACCGGGACATCCCAGCGCAGCAGTTCGCGCTGCACCGTACGGAGCATGGCGAGATCGCGTTCGAGCGCGAAGCGGCGCACATCCGGCGGCACCTCGCTCACATCCAGATGCAGGAAGACCCGGGATCCGGCATCCTCGAGGCGGTAATGCGCGTAGGCCAGCGAGATGCGGGCGTAGCGGGACCAGATCTCCGCCATCTGATGCACTGTCGAGCAGGTGCTCAAGGCGATACCCAGACTGCCCAGCATGGGCAGATGCACCGTGAAACCGGTCAGCAGACCGAGACCGGGCTCATTGGCGGTGTGAGCGAGGATATTGCGGATGATGCGGAATTCGCATTCGACGGCGATCTCGACATCCGGATCGGCCAGCCGCGATTCGGTGATCCCGGTACCGGACAGCGCGGCCGCCCTGGACATATCGCGGCTCTCCGCGAAGTCGGTCAGCAGCGCCGCGCTGATCGTCGAACGAACGCCCCACGCGTTGTCGGACACTCTAGGAATTCTCGCAAACCCGCAGTCAACGCGAGGGTGAACGGGCCAAAGCCGCTGCGGTGACCGCCCGGCCGACCCTGTGGTGAGCTAGGTCACAGTTCGGTCCCGGTTCACCCCAATCGGCGCAAACCCTTTTCGGGTTCTTTGCCTTGTCTTTACGATTACCGGCGGTCTCTCACCAGCTCGACCAGCATTCGATGCCAGCACATGTTGACCGATGAACCGGGCTGCACAGCCGGTCCGGCGAAGGAGAAATATGTCCACCGACACCGAACGGCCGCCACGGACGTCATCCAGGTTCCCCGACCTGATACGGCACGACCTCCCCGCCTCCCTGGTGGTGTTCCTGGTTTCTTTACCTTTGTCCATCGGCATCGCGGTCGCCGCGGGCGCACCCGTCGCCGCCGGCCTGATCGCCGCCGTCGTGGGCGGCACCGTCGCCGGACTCTGCGGCGGCTCCACACTCCAGGTCAGCGGCCCGACGGCCAGCCTGACCGTGGTGGTCGCCGAAGCCATCAACCAATTCGGCTGGGCCACCGCCTGTTTCATCACCATGCTGGCCGGTGGCCTGCAGATCCTGTTCGGGCTCAGCCGCATCGCGCGTGGCGCACTGGCCATCGCGCCGGTCGTGGTGCACGCCATGCTCGCCGGGATCGGCGTGGTCATCGCCCTGCAACAGGTGCACGTGCTCATGGGCGGCGATTCGCTCAGCTCGTCCTGGGATTCGATCACCGGACTGCCACATCAGCTCGCCTCGGTTCACCTGGGCGACCTGTTCATCGGCCTGCTGGTCATCGCCATCCTGGTCGGCTGGCGCCGCATGCCCGCCGCCGTTCGCCGGATACCCGCGCCACTGGTGGCCGTGGTGGTCGCGACCGGGCTGACCTATGTGCTGCCGGTCCGGGTCGAGCACATCACGCTCAACGGCACACTGCTCGACGAACTCCGGTTCCCGCAGCTGCCGCACGGCGGCTGGGCCACGGTGGCGCTGATGGCCGTCACCATCGCGCTCATCGCCAGCGTGGAGACTCTACTATCGGCTGTCGCGGTCGACCGGATGCGGCGCGAGAATGCCACGCGCCGAACGGATCTGGACCGGGAGCTGATCGGGCAGGGCGCGGCCAATATGGTCTCCGGCCTGATCGGCGGGCTCCCGGTGGCGGCGGTCATCGTCCGCAGCATCACCAATGTGAAGGCCGGGGCGCGCACCAGGGCCTCGACCATGCTGCATGCGTTGTGGATCCTGCTGTTCTCGGTAGCGCTGGTCGAGGTCGTCCGTCAGATCCCCAAGGCGGCGCTCGCCGGACTGCTCATTGTTGTAGGCATACAACTCATCAAGCTCGCCCATATCCGCCGGGCCCGGCGCAGCGGCGACCTGTTCGTCTACGCCGCAACGGTATTCGTGGTGGTGTTCTGGAATCTGCTGCTGGGCATGCTCGTCGGGCTCGCCCTCGCCTTCGCGCTGCTGCTGTGGCGGGTGGTGCGGGTCAGCGTCACCGCCGAACCCGTCGCCGGGCGCGGCTGGCTGGTGAGCGTGGACGGCAGTTTCACCTTCCTGGCCCTGCCCAAGCTCACCGCCGAACTCGCGAAGGTGCCGACCGGCGCGGACGTGACCCTCGAACTCACCGTCGACTTCCTCGACCACGCCGCCTACGACGCCATCCAGGAATGGGCGCAACGGCACCGGGAAGACGGCGGCACGGTCGAATTCGTGGAAATGGGCGCGGCCCGCATGGCCGACGCCGCCGACGGACGGCCGGTGCGCGGACCCTCGCGGCACATGCTCAACGAGGCGCTGAGCCCGTGGCGGCGCACCGCCCACACCGACCCCGTGGTGGCGGGCGTCGCGGCCTATCATCGCGGGCACAAACACGTCATGCGACCGCATCTGGATGTGCTGCGGCACGGTCAGGAACCGGATTCGCTCTTCGTCACCTGCGCGGATTCCCGGATCGTGCCGAACGTCATCACCAGCAGCGGGCCGGGCGACCTGTTCACCGTCCGCAATATCGGCAATCTGATTCCCGCCGGGCGCAAGGACTCCTCCATCGAGGCCGCGCTCATCTACGCGCTCGACAAACTGGATGTGCGCTCGGTGGTGGTCTGCGGCCACTCCGGGTGCGGTGCAATGGAAGCCCTGCACTCCGAACTGGTGACGGGCTCGGACCTGGATCATTGGCTGGCGTATGCGCGGCCGAGTCTGGATCGCTTCCGGCGCGGGCATCCGGTGGCCCGGGCCGCGGCGGCCGCCGGGTTCGGGACCGTCGATCAGCTGGGCCTGGTGAATGTGGCGGTCCAGCTGGAGACGCTGTCGGCGCATCCGGTGGTCCGGCGCGGGGTGGAGGAGCGCGGAGTCGTGCTCTCGGGCTTGTTCTTCGATATCGCGACCGCCCGGGTGGTCGAGGTCACCGTGGACGGCATTGCGGAGATCGATGACATCGGCGTGCCGGCCGACTACGGACAACCGATCGCGGCTTTACCTGCCTGAGCGGGCAGACCTGGGGAGCGTGGACCGACAAGGTTCACGCTCCTTTTACGTAAGGGGAACGGTTTTCTCAGGCTTTGCTAAGTCTTTACTTTTAGCCTGTCATTACTCAAGTCCGGTGAGTGTGTGGCCAATGCTGTCCACAACGTACTTCGATGCCCCCTGAACATGATCTCCTCCGGTGCCCGCAGCGCTCGGAGAAGGAGCGATATGTCCGTCGACACCGATTCACCGCCAGGTCGCCAGCTCGGCAAGTTCGAGAACCTGCGTTACGACCTACCCGCCTCCATTGTCGTATTCCTCGTCGCACTGCCGTTGTCACTCGGCATTGCGGTGGCCTCCGGCGCGCCCATCGCCGCCGGCCTCATCGCCGCCGTCGTCGGCGGTGTGGTCGTGGGCCTGCTCGGCGGGTCCCCCATGCAGGTCAGCGGCCCGGCCGCCGGCCTCACCGTGGTGGTCGCCGAGACCATCAATCAATTCGGCTGGAAGACAGCCTGTTTCATCACCGTGCTCGCCGGTGGCCTGCAGATCATCTTCGGTCTCAGCCGCATCGCCCGCGCCGCGCTGGCCATCGCACCCGTCGTGGTGCACGCCATGCTCGCCGGCATCGGCATCACCATCGCGCTGCAGCAGATCCACGTACTGCTCGGCGGTTCCTCACACAGCACCGCGTGGAAGAACCTCACGGAACTGCCCAGCGAGATCCTGCACCTGCACGGCGACGACTTCTTGGTCGGCCTGGTGGTCATCGCCATCATGCTGAGCTGGAAGTACGTGCCCGGCAAGCTCAGGATGCTGCCCGGCCCGCTGGTCGCCATCGTCGTCGCCACCGTGCTGGCCATGGTCATTCCCGGCGATCCGGAACGAATCAAGCTGAGCGGCTCCATCTTCGACGCCATCGGCCTGCCCTCGATTCCCAGCGGAGGCTGGGGCGCGGTCATGCTGGCCGCCCTGACCATCGCGCTCATCGCGAGCGTCGAGAGCCTGCTCTCCGCGGTCGCCGTCGACAAGATGCAGACCGGTCCGCGCACGAACTTCGACCGTGAACTGGTCGCGCAGGGCGTCGCCAACGCCACCTCCGGCCTGATCGGCGGCTTGCCGGTCACCGGCGTCATCGTGCGCAGCGCCACCAATGTCGAAGCCGGAGCGAAGACCCGCGCCTCGGCGTTCCTGCACGGCATCTGGATCCTGGTCTTCTCGGTCGCGCTGGCCGGACTCGTCCAGCAGATCCCGAAGTCGGCCCTGGCCGGCCTGCTCATCGTCATCGGCATCCAGCTGGTGAAGCTCGCGCACATCCGCCTCGCCCGCCGCACCGGCGACCTGCTGGTCTACGGCGTGACCGTGCTCGGCGTGGTGTTCCTGAACCTGCTGGAAGGCGTGCTCATCGGCCTGCTGCTGGCCTTCGCGCTGCTGCTGTGGCGCGTGGTCCGCGTCGCGGTCTCGGCCACTCCGGTAGCGGGCACCGACCGCTGGCTGGTGAGCGTCGAAGGCACCGCCACCTTCCTGGCGCTGCCCAAGCTGTCCTCGGAACTGGCGAAGGTGCCCACCGGCGCCGACGTACTGGTCGAGATGAGCGTGGACTTCCTCGACCACGCCGCCTACGAATCCATCCAGGACTGGGCCAAGCAGCACGAGAGCACCGGCGGCACCGTCGAATTCGTCGAACTCGGCACCGCCGAGATGGCACACGCCGGGTCCGCCCCGCCCAAGCGCGGCCGGGCCGGCGCCCTGCTCGACGATGTGCTGAGCCCGTGGCGCGGCGACGGCAACAACAACCCGGTCACCTCCGGCGTCGCCGAATACCACCGCCGCAATGCCCACGTGGTGCGCCCGCACCTCGACGAACTGCGCGACAGCCAGAACCCGCACTCCATGTTCATCACCTGCGCGGACTCACGCATCGTGCCGAACGTCATCACCAACAGTGGTCCCGGTGACCTGTTCACCATCCGCAATGTCGGAAACCTGGTGCCCGCCAACGGCCGCGACACCTCGATGGAAGCCTCCCTGGTCTTCGCCATCGACGCCCTCGAGGTCGACCACGTCGTCGTCTGCGGCCACTCCTCCTGCGGCGCAATGAAAGCCCTGCTCGCCGGCGGCAGCGCCGGACCCAGCCTGGGCAACTGGCTCGCCAACGCCCGGCCCAGCCTGGAAGCCTTCCAGGAGGGCCACCCGGTCGCCCGGGCGGCCGCGGAAGCCGGATTCGGCGCCGCCGACCAGTTGAGCATGGTCAACGTCGCAATCCAGCTGGACACCCTGCGCTTCCACCCCGTGGTGCGTCAGGCCATCCTCGACCGCGGCCTCACCGTCAGCGGCCTCTTCTTCGACATCGGCTCCGCCCGAGTCCTGGAAGTGACCCCCGACGGCATCTCCGAGATCTCGGAGGCCCGGCGCTCCGCCCTCGCGGAGGCACTGCACTAGCACAGCAGAAAAGCGCACGACGGCCGGTAACCACCGGCCGCCGTGCGCTTTTCGCATTCCACCACGACGCCGACCACCTGAGCGATTCAGCTCTTGATGAAATCGAGCAGGTCCTCATTGAATTGCGCTGCGTGCGTGGCGTATATGGCGTGTCCGGCGGTTGGGTACTGCTTGTAGACGCTGTGCGGGATCAGTTCTGCGGTGCGGCGGCTGGACGCGTCGATCGGAACGGATTGATCGGCGTTACCGTGAACGATGAGGGTCGGCAGCTCGATGGCGGCGACATCGGCGCGATGGTCGGTGTCGAACAGTTCCCGGCGCAGTGCGACGGTGGCGTAGGGGGAAGCCGTCTGGCAGCGGCGAATCTCATTGTCGATCATCGCCTGGCTGACATTATTGTCCAGATGGGTGGCGAAGTAGCCCTGTGCGCGATCGGCGAACCAGCGGGGCCGGTCGGTCCGGAGCTGGGCGATATCGGCCTCATTGATCGCCTCGGGCAAGCCTTCGGGGTTGTCGTCGGTGAGCCGCAGGTACGGTAGCGTCGCGGCCAGGAACGCGACTCGCGCGACCCGCTCGTCACCGTGCCGGGCCAGGTACCGTGCGGCCTCTCCACTGCCTGCCGAATGCGCGACCAGCGTGACATCGCGAAGATCGAGCCGCTCGATAAGCGCAGCGAGATCGCCGGTGCGAGTATCGATGTCGTAACCCGAGGAAGGCCGATCGGAACGGCCGTGCCCGCGGCGGTCGGGCATGACACAACGGAAGCCGCGCTCGAGGAAGAACGGGACCTGATATTCCCACATATCGGCATTGAGCACCCAGCTCGCGACGAAAACGATCGGCGCACCCGAACCATAATCCTCATACGCCAGAAGTGTTCCGTCGGTAGGTGTTTCGAAGAATGGCATGTGAAATCCCCAGAAATAGGCGGCGGTTCGCGTCCGACTCTAATGAGCACCCCGCCCCGAAACGATTACGTCGGAGGTAAATCAACCTGGCAGGCGAGTGACCCTCGAATCCGCGGTGCGGTCGATCACAAAGCCGGTTGCGGCAGGTATGCCGGGATGGGTACGGTCACGCGGCCACATCGCAACCAGTCCGTAGGGGGCACGCATGCCAGGGGCCGCCAATTCGTTCGGCGATCTGCTGCGGGCATGGCGGCGGGCCCAGGGCGTCAGCCAACTCGAACTCGCCAGCGGCACCGGCGTATCCACACGCCACCTCAGCTTCCTGGAGAACGGTCGCGCCACGCCCAGCCGGGTAATGACATTGCGCCTGGCGGCGGAGCTGAAAGTACCTGCTCGGGAACGCAATACGCTGCTGATCTCCGCCGGACACGCCCCGGACTATGTCGAAAGTGTCTGGGAAGCCCCGGAAATGGCGGCGGTCCGGCAAGTCGTCGATCGAATCCTGAATAGTCACATGCCATTTCCGGCATTGGTCACCGACCCGATGCGGAATATCATCCGGGCCAATCCCGCTGTCGCTGTCTTCACCGAAGGGCTGGCCCCGCATCTGCTCGGCGACAACGGCACCGGCGGCAACGTAGCGCGAATGGTGCTCCACCCCGAAGGGCTCTCGACCCACCTGGTGAACCTGGCCCCGATCCGCGCCGCCATGCTCGAATACCTGCGCGCGCAACTGTCCGCCCGGCCCGATCCCCGGATTGCGGCGCTACTGCTCGAATGCGAGTCGTACCCTGCCCCGCCCGTCAACACGGCACCCGACGCGCTCGGCAGTGTATTGCTGTCCGGACAGCTCCGCCGTGGCGACCGCACCCTGAGCTTCTACAGCACCCTGCTGACCTTCGGCACCGCCACCAATCCGGCTTTCACCGATCTCACCCTGGACCTGGTCTTCCCCGCCGATGCGGACACCGCCGACTTCATGCGCGACTTCGCCACCCGGTTCGAGACCGCGCCCATGTTCCCGGCCACGTGAATCCGTCTTTCGTACGCGGCGCCTGACTAGTTGTTGGCGCGTTGAATGGAGCGACGGACCAGGGTGCGGATGCCGGGGAGTTGGATGGCGCGGAGCATCAGTTCGCCGGCCCACACCTGGGTGCGTGACGATGGGGCGAATCGGCTGATTCCTTTGCGGGCCAGCGCTTGTCGTTTGTGTACTTCGGGGCGCAACGACGTCTCCCAGGCTTCGAGGGCGGCGGGAATGTCGTCGCCGTGTGCCGCCAACGCGGTGCCGAGCCGGTCGGCGCCGTCGAGGGCGAGGGCGGCACCGTAACCGGCGAATACCGTTACGCACCAGGCTGCGTCGCCGAGTAGGACGACTCGGCCATGACTCCAGCGGTCCATCACGATTTGGCCGACCGAGTCGAAGTAGGCGGTGGCGGGGTCGGCCTCGAGTTGGTGGAGGGCGTCGGCGACACCGCCTCCGAGATCCCCGAACGCCCGGGTGAGGGCGGGTGCGGCGCCCAGAGCGAGTTCGGCGCCAGGATCGGGGCAGCGGTAGGTGAAGAACGCCGAGGACCGGTCCGGTCCCAGGTTCATCACCGCGGCCGTGCGTCCGGGGCCGATTAAGGTGGCGCCGAGGCCTTCGGATATGTGCTCGGGAACCGTTGCCAGCGGAAATGCGCCGACCATGTGGCCCAGGTCTGCGAAATACTCTGGCTCGGCGCCGAATACGAGCTCGCGGACTCGGGAGTGCACGCCGTCGGCGCCGACGAGGAGTCCGCTGCGCAGCTGCGTGTCGTCACCGAGGGTGACCACGACTTCGCCGGGGGTCTGGGCGATGGTCCGCACGGTGGTGCCGAAACGGATATCGGCGAAGTCGGCCACGGCGTCGTACAGTGCCGACTCCAAGTCGCCGCGGAACACGCTCAATGCCCGGTTCCCGACAGCAGCCTCGGTGACAGCGGCTGGAATCCTGAACTTCTCCCGGCCGTCCGCGTGGACGAGCACCGAGGTGAAGAACCCGATATCACGCGGAGCCAACGCCGGTACCAGCCCCAGCCGCTCGGCGGCCGCGTACCCGGGCCCGTGCAGGTTCACCAGGTAACCGCTACTGCGACGACTCGGCGCGCGTTCGACCACGACGACACCCCAGCCTTGCCGATGCAGCCGCAACGCGGCAGCCAAACCGGCGATACCGGCACCGACGACCACCGCCCGCCTGCCCGATGTCTCCGCCTGCCGGTGCGCAGTGCCCTCGAAAGCTTCCATTGCGACTCCTGGATCGACGTGCGGTCGGCGAAAGCCATCCACGAACCATCGCCATATCGTCAACTAATAGTTGACTCTGAGTCGATCGTCAACTAGTAGTTGACCCATGGTTCGGCAACTGCCACTGGGCGATGGAATGACGTCAGAGGTACCGATCGTCACCGGTTCATTGCTCGCGTTGCACGCAATCCGCCTGGGCGGGTTCGTGGATACGCGGGCGGTGGCCGACAGATACCGAATGCCTCTCGGCCTCGCCGAGTCGCACGTGCGCGACTTCCGGGAGTGCGGTTGGATCAGCCGCTTCCGTTTCGGAACAGACGCAGGGTGGTCACTCACCGCGAGCGGGCGTGGGGAGAACGAGCGGCTGCTCGCCGAGGAGCTCGCCGAATGCGGGGCAAAAGCATTGGTGGAAGACATCTATCGCATGTTTCTCCCGCTCAACGCACGTTTGGTGCAGGCATGCACCGCCTGGCAACTGACCATCCTTCCCGACGGCAGCATGCACGACAACGACCACGCAGACGCACAACGCGACTCCCGGATCCTCGCCGAACTGGCAAGCCTCGCAGACGAATTGGTTCCCCTGACGATTCAACTCACCGAACGACTCGCCCGGTTCTCCGATTACGACACCCGGTTCGCCGCGGCCCTCTGCCTGGCCGCCGACAACCCCGAGATGGTTACCGGCACCACACACGATTCCGCCCATCGAGTCTGGTTCGAACTACACGAAGATCTGATCGCCACGCTGGGCATCGACAGGGCACTCGCCTCCGGCTCACCGGAGTCCCTGTAGGCGCTATTTGTCGGCGAGCCGGGCCTTCTTGACCCTGTTGCCGCAGGTGTTCATCGAGCACCAGCGGCGGTTTGTGCCGCGACTGGTATCGAGGAAGAGGCCGGCGCAGCCGGGGCCTTCGCATGCTTTGATCCGGCTGCGGCCGGGGCCTCCGAGTATTTGGATGGCGTCGGTAGCAAGCACTCCGAGTGCGTCCGCTACCGGCGCTTCCTCGCTGAGGTGCCAGACTGCGAGCCCGTTGTCGAGGCCGGGGCTCGGCCGTCCTGCGGCCGCGACCCCGTTCAGGATCGCCGCGTCACCCGGGTCGGGGCATTGGGTGGCGGCGACGGCCAGCCCGGCGCGGTAGATCGCTTCTCGCAGGGTCAGCGCATCCTGGAGCTCGGTGGGCGAGACGTCGGGTACGTGCAGCCCCGCGGCATGCAACCAGAGCTCGAGCCGGCCGGGGTCGGAGAGCCGCTCCAGGGGCGCCGCGCCGACCCGGTCGCTCATCGTGGCGGTGAAGCGGAACGCGAGCACTTCGTTGTCCAGTCGGAACAGTCGACGGGCCTCCACGGTCACCCCCTTCCGCATGTAACACCTGGACCTATCTGAACCACCTTAACCGGTTCGACATAAGCGTCGACTCGCGTCACAATGTGAACCGTCTTAAACGGTTCACATGGTGGAGGTTGTGCGATGGGCGAGGTTGCGGTCATTGGTCTCGGCGGGATGGGGCGGGCGATCGCGCGCAATCTGGTGCGGGCAGGCCATGAGACCGTGGTGTGGAACCGTTCAGCAGGGCCCGCGGAAGAACTCGCGCAGGCCGGCGCCCACCGCGCCGCATCCGTCGCGGAGGCCCTCCGGTGCCCGGTGGTGTTCAGTGTCTTATCCGACGACACCGCCTTCGCGGAGACTTTCCTGGACTCCGGGGTCCTGGGCCAGGCGCGACCCGGGGCGATCCACGTCAACGTGGCTACGGTGAGCGTCGGACTGTGCCGCCGGGCCGCGGAGGCGCACGCCGAGCACGGAATCGGCTACGTCGCCGCCCCGGTGTTCGGCCGGGTCAGCGTCGCCGAGGCCGGTGCGCTGAACATCCTCGCCGCGGGCGAGCCCGGGCTCATCGACGGGGTTCAGCCGTTCTTCGATGCGATCGGATCGCGCACCTGGCGCCTGGGCGAGCGACCCGAGCAGGCCAACACCGCAAAGGTCCTGGGCAACTACCTGATTGCCTGCGCGATCCAATCGCTCGGGGAAGCGGTCAGCGTCGCAGACGCGGCCGGCGCCGACCCGGTTCAGTTCGTCGAGCTACTGGCTTCGACGCTCTTCCCCGGACCCATCTACTCCGGATACGGATCGATGATCGCGCAGCGCAGATACCAGCCGGCCGGGTTCACCACAGCACTCGGGCGCAAGGACCTCCACCTCGCCCTCGAGGCAGCAGCCGGTCAAGCCGTCTCCCTGCCGTTCGGCGAACTGCTCACAGGCGTTTTCGACCAAGCGATCGCCGACGGCCGCGCAACGGACGACTGGGCCGTGATCGCCGAGCAGCAGCCGCGGTGAACACCGCTGCGCGGCGGTCTTCCGCACCGAGGAAGCCCTGGACGATGAATGTTCCTGAGGAGACGGGTCGTGGGTCAGTTGGTGCCGACGCTGTGGCGGTGGGCGGGTGCGCGGCCGGCGGGTTGCGCCGGCGCGGGTAGTACCGGGATGAGGGGGATCGGGAGTTCGATTGGCTCACCGGTGGTGACGCGGGCGGATCGGCCGTGGTGGAGGATGTCGAGGCCTTCGCCGTTCGAGAGGGAATACTTCGCGCGCTGGTGGTCGATTTCGACGCAGAGTCGCTGGCCGCGGATGGAGACCTTGAAGGCGAGGCGGGTGATGTCTTCCGGCAGCCGGGGTGCGAAGGAAATCGTTTTGTCCTCGTGATGCCGCATGCCACCGAGCCCGGCGATCAGGGCGATCCAGGTGCCGGCGAGCGAGGCGATGTGCAAGCCGTCGCGGGTGTTGTGTTCGAGGTCGTCGAGATCCATCAGGGCGGCCTCGCCGAGATAGTCGTGCGCCAGGCCGAGATGGCCGACTTCGGCGGCCATTACCGATTGGATGCAGGCCGACAGCGACGAGTCACGCACGGTGATGCGCTCGTAGTAGTCGAAGTTGCGGGCCTTGTCGGCGCTGGTAAAGGCGTCGCCGCGCAGGTACATGGCCATCACCAGGTCGGCCTGTTTGACGACCTTCTTGCGGTACAGGTCGAAATACGGGAAATGCAGCAGCAGTGGGTATTTGTCGGCCGGGGTGTGCTCGAAATCCCAATCCTGGTGTGTGGTGAAGCCTTCGGCCTGGGGGTGGATGCCGATCTTGTCGTCGTAGGGGATGTAGATCGCCTCCGCCGCATCGCGCCAGCCGGCCATCTCCTCCTCGTCGACGCCCAGTTCACGGGCGCGTTCGGGGTAGAGGTGGGCGGTGTCGGCGGCGGCGCGCAGATTCTGCTGCGCCATCAGATTGGTGTAGACGTTGTTGTCGGCCACGGCGCTGTATTCGTCGGGTCCGGTGACACCGTCGATGCGGAACCGGCCCGCGCTGTCATGGTGGCCGAGCGACCGCCACAGGCGGGCGGTGTGCACCAGCAGATCCAATCCGAAAGTGCGCTCGAACTTTTCGTCACCGGTGACGCGGATGTAGCGGACGACGGCGTCGGCGATGTCCGCGCCGATGTGGAAGGCCGCGGTGCCGGCGGGCCAGTAACTCGAACACTCTTGTCCCGCAATGGTTCGCCACGGGAAGGCCGCGCCCTGCAACCCCAGCTGGCGCGCCCGTTCCAGGGCCGCCGGGAGCGTGGAGTGCCGCCAGCGCAGGGCGTGCGCCGCCGCCTCCGGCACGGTGTAGGTGAGGACCGGCAGGACGAAAGTCTCACTGTCCCAAAAGGTGTGGCCGTTGTAACCCGGCCCGGTCAGCCCCTTCGCCGGAATCGCCTTGCCCTCGGCGCGGGCGCCGGCCTGCAGCACATGGAACAGCGCGAAGCGAACGGCCTGCTGGATCTCGGCATCGCCCTCGACCTCGACATCGGCACAATCCCAGAAATTGTCCAGGTAGGCGCGCTGCTCGGCGACCAGGCCGTCCCAGCCGGATTCGGTCGCGGCGGAGAGCGCGGCGGCGACCTGGGCGCGCACACCGGGCAGCGACCGCGTCGCCGACCAGCCGTAGGAGACGAATTTGACCAGCCGGAGCGGTTGTCCCGGAACGAGATCCGCGGTCACGGTGACCCGGGCCAGATCCGGATAGCTTTCCACTTCCTGCTTCACGGTCGGATCGCTCAGCACATGATCCATGGCGCATCCGATCCGCAGGCCGCTGCCGGTGGTGCGGTGGATCAGTTCGGCCCAATTGTCGTGGCAGGAGTGCGCTTCCGACTCCAGGCACGCGTCCAGATGCGAGGCGCTGCGCGGATCACCGTCCGAATCGGGCAGCTGCTCATTGGCGACCAGTTCGGATTGCAGGACCACCCGGGCCGGGCCGTCGAGCACCTCGACCTCGTAGGAGATCGCGGCTACCGCGCGCTGGGTGAGCGATACCAGCCGCTCCGAGGTGACCCGGACGGTGCGCCCGGTCGGCGAGGTCCATTCGCTGCGGCGGCGCAGCACGCCCGCGCGCATATCGAGTTCCCGTCCGTGGGAATGCAATTGGCCGTAGCGGATGTCGAACGGCTCGTCGTCGACGAGCAGCCGGATCAGCTTGCCGTTGGTGACGTCGATGACCGTCTGCCCGGACTCCGGATACCCGTAACCGCCCTCGGCATAGGGCAGGACGGCGGATTCCCAGACCCCGTTCAGATAGGAGCCGGGCAGCCCGTTGGGTTCCCCCTCGTCGAGGTTCGCGCGCCAGCCGATATGGCCGTTGGACAACGCGAACACGGACTCGACCTGTGCGATCACGCTGAGATCCGTGGTTTCCGCGCGAATGGACCACGGCTCGACCACGAAGCCCGGATGCTTGATCATCGGCCGAACAATTCCGCGAGATCGGTGACGACCACATCGGCGCCGTGCGCGCGCAGCGCATCGGCCTGCCCGACCCGGTCGACGCCGACGACCAAGCCGAAAGCACCGGCCCGGCCGGACTCCACTCCGGCGAGCGCATCCTCGTATACCGCGCATTCGGCCGGTTCGAGGCCGAGCGCGCGGGCGCCGGCGAGATAGGTGTCGGGAGCGGGCTTCCCGTGCAGATGCTGCTGCTGGGCGACGATGCCGTCGATGCGCGCGTCGAAGAGACCGTCGAATCCGGCCGCTACCAGCACATCCTGGCAATTGGTGCTCGACGAGACCACGGCTCGGCCGAGCCCGGCATCGCGGACCGCGCGGACGTACCGCATCGAACCCTCGTACGCCTCCACACCGTCCTGGCGGATCATCCGCAACACGATGTCGTTCTTACGCAAGCCGAGCCCCTCGACGGTATTCATGTCCGGGGTATCGGACGCGGTGCCCTCGGGCAGTTCGATACCGCGCGATTCCAGGAACGATCGCGTCCCATCGGCGCGGGGTTTGCCGTCGACATAGGTGTCGTAGTCGGCGACCTTGTCGAACGGCACGAAGGGCGTGTGCGTCTGTTCGGCGCGCTGCCGCAGGAAGGCGTCGAACATCTCCTTCCAGGCGGCCGCGTGGACGGTGGCCGTCCGGGTCAGCACGCCATCGAGGTCGAACAGACAGCCGCGAATTTTGTCCGGGAGACCCAACACCGAATCGACGGTACTCCGGCGCGCGGAGGGACACAGCCCATCCGCGGCGCGTCGGGTCTAATCGTTGCTGTCCAGCCAGGGTTCCTGCCACCCGTGGAACCCCGCGGTCAGGGCGGCGGTGCTCGGCCCCCATGAACCGCGCGCATAGCCGGTGACCGGCGGCGGCGCGTCGAGCAGCGGTTGCACGATGCGCCAGGTTTCCTCGACGGCGTCCTCGCGGGCGAAGAACCGGCTGTCCCCGGTGAGCCCGGCCTCCAGCACTTTCTCGTACGGTGTCGCCAGGGCGCCGAAATCGTCGCGGAACAGAGTATCCAGATCGATGCTGCGCCAGCCCTTTTCATCGTGTGCCGCGATCTGCAACCGCAGGCCCGGATTCGGGTCGATGCGAATGACGATCTGATTGGGTGCGATCCGCGCGGGTGCGTCCGCGAAGGCCAATCGTGGAGTGCGGTGCAGGATCAGCCGGACCTCGGTGACGGTCTCGGCCAGGGCCTTACCGGCGCGCAGGAAGACCGGCACGCCCGACCAGCGCCAGTTGTCGATCTCCAGCCGCATGGCGACGAAGGATTCGGTGTCCGAGCCCGCGGCGACGCCCGGCACGTCGAGGTAGCCGTTGTACTGGCCGCGCACGCAATGCTTCGGATCGACCGGCCGGATCGCGCGCAGCACCTCGGCCTTCTTGTCGCGCAGTTCGTCGCCGACGCCACCGGCCAGCGGTTCCATCGTGACCAGCGCCAGCACCTGCAGCAGATGGTTCTGCACCACATCGCGCAGCGCGCCGACCGGATCGTAGAACTTGCCGCGGTCCTCGACGCCGAAGTTCTCGGCCATGGTGATCTGGATGCACGACACGCTCGCGCGGTCCCACACCTGGGCGAGCAGCAGATTGGCGAACCGCACGTACTCCAGCTCGATGACCGGTTCCTTGCCCAGGAAGTGATCGACCCGCAGCAGCTGATCCTCCCCAATCACCTTGTGCAGCCGCGTGTTCAGGGCCTGGGCCGAGGGCAGATCATTGCCGAAGGGCTTCTCGAGCGCGACCCGCGCGTTCTCCAGCAGGTTCGCCGCCGCGAGCTGCTCGACGATCGGACCGAACAGCGACGGCGGCATTTCCAGGTAGTAGAGGGCCTGCCGGTACTTGCCCGCCCGCTCGGCCAGCTTCTGATACAGGCCAGGCCCCTGTACATCACCGTTCAGATAGGACAGCCGGGCGGCGAAACGGTCGAAGATCTCCTCGTCGATCTTCTCCCCGGTCCCTTCGATCGAGGTGCGGGCGGTCTCCACCAGCGCCGCGTCGGTCAGCGGCCGCCCGGCCACGCCGATGATCCGGCAATCGAGCAGGCCGCGCCGCTCGAGCAGATACAGGGAGCGGAATGTCATTTTTCGAGCCAGGTCTCCGGTGATACCGAAAATCACCAGCAGGTCCGCGGTGGTCGGGCTGCTCTCGGTTGCCATATCCGAAAAATACCCGCATCGGCCACACTCTTCTCCTGAACGAGTGCATGCGGTTCGGCCGGGCGGTCTTGCGGGCGCGCCTGCGGGGGAAGAAACTGGGGGCGGAATAGGGTGTGCTCGTATTCGCGCGAATCGATCGGAGTCGGATGGGAATGGTTGCGCAGCCTGCGGTTTCGATGTCGATGGTGCCCGGAGCGGAAATGTTGCGGACCCAATGGCTGAGCGAACGCATTGCCGATATGGGAATTTCCTGGGGCACCGGAGACTCCCGGGTATCCGGGACCCTGTGGTGGTGCATGGCTGCGTCCTCGCTGGTCGAACCCATTGTCGGCGCTTATGCCGCGGGCCGGCCCGCTTTCGATCCGGCGCTCGAGCACATTTCGCTGGAGATACGGCCCGACGGCGGCGTCGAGCGGGTGGTACCGCAGGCGCACGAATACACCGTGGCGCTGGGTACCACGCCGCTCGAGAATCTGCACGCCGCCGCCGAAGCCGAGGAATGCTGCGCGAACACCTCGATGGGTAATGCGCTGCGGCATACGCTCTCCCGGGTCATCCCGGTGGTCGCCGAGGTGTCCGGGGCGGGTGTGGCCTCGCTGTGGGCGATCGTGGCCGATGCCATCGGCAACCGCGCCCTGGATATCGGCGCCGAGGAGGCCGGCGCCCGGCTGGCCCGGGATGTGGCGGGGCGGATGCCGGTGCCGCGGTTCACCGATATCGGTGGCCGTACTTTCGTGCGCCGCATCTCCTGCTGCCTGGTCTTCGAGGTGCCGGGCTGCGAGATGTGCACCAGTTGCCCGAAACGCCCGGCTGCTCAACGCGAAACACTGCTGGCCGAGGTCGCTGCCCGCGGCTGACCGCACCACGAAGCACGTGGCCGGTGGCCTGCCGATAGCATGGTGCGCGCCGAGACAATACGTTCGCGAACAGCGCGAGCGTGAACCCGGGCGGGTCGACACCTCCGCCCATGAATGCCAAGGAGCGCGCAGCCGTGACCACCTCACCCCCGCAGATCCCAGCCGCCCTCGTCCGGGTGCCTGCCGGGACTACGGCGGGTTCCGCGGTGCGCGAGGCGGATCTGCCCAGCAAGGGCGCGGATGCCGTCATCGTCGTGCGGGATGCCGAGGGCAATCTCCGGGATCTGTCCTGGATCCCCGACACCGATGCCGAGGTCGAAGCGGTCACCGCCGATTCGCCGGACGGCCGCAATGTGATCCGGCATTCCGCCGCGCATGTGCTGGCGCAGGCCGTGCAGCAGGAGTTCCCCGAGGCCAAGCTGGGCATCGGCCCGTTCATCAAGGACGGCTTCTACTACGACTTCCAGGTCGAGCGCCCGTTCACCCCCGAGGATCTGGCCAAGCTGGAGTCCCGGATGAAGAAGATCATCAAAGGCGCGCAGCGGTTTTCGCGCCGGGTGGTCGAGGTCGAGGAGGCCCGGGTCGAACTGGCCAAGGAGCCGTTCAAGCTGGAGCTCATCTCCGATAAGTCGGGTATCGACGATCCGGAGGTCATGGAGGTCGGCGGCAAAGAGCTGACCATCTACGACAATCTGGACCCGCGCACCGGCGAGAAGCTGTGGGGCGATCTCTGCCGCGGCCCGCACATCCCGACCACCAAGTACATTCCGGCGTTCAAGCTGACCCGCTCGTCCGCCGCCTACTGGCGTGGCGATCAGAGCCGCGAGGATCTGCAGCGCATCTACGGCACCGCGTGGGAATCCACCGAGGCCCAGGACGAGTACCTGCACCTGCTCGAAGAGGCCGAGAAGCGCGACCACCGCAAGCTCGGCCTGGAACTGGACCTGTTCTCCTTCCCCGATGAGCTGGGCTCGGGCCTGCCGGTGTTCCACCCCAAGGGCGGCATCATCCGCAAGGAGCTCGAGGACTACTCGCGTCGCCGGCACACCGCCGCGGGCTACGAGTTCGTCAATACCCCGCACATCACCAAGGGCCACCTGTTCGAGGTCTCGGGCCACCTGGACTGGTATCGGGACGGCATGTTCCCGGCCATGCACCTGGACGCCGAACTCAACGAGGACGGGACCGTCCGCAAGCCGGGCCAGGACTACTACGTCAAGCCGATGAACTGCCCGATGCACAACCTGATCTTCCGGTCGCGTGGCCGGTCGTATCGGGAACTGCCGCTGCGCATGTTCGAGTTCGGCTCGGTGTACCGCTACGAGAAGTCCGGTGTGATCCACGGCCTGACCCGGGTGCGCGGCATGACCCAGGACGACGCGCACATCTACTGCACCAAGGAGCAGATGCACGCGGAGCTCACCTCCACGCTGCAGTTCGTGCTCTCGCTGCTGCGCGACTACGGCCTCGACGACTTCTACCTCGAGCTCTCCACCAAGGACCCGAAGAAGTTCGTCGGCTCCGACGAGCTGTGGGAGGAAGCCACCGAGACCCTGCGCAAGGTGGCCACCGACTCCGGCCTGGACCTGGTGCCGGATCCGGGCGGCGCCGCCTTCTACGGCCCGAAGATCTCCGTGCAGGCCAAGGACGCGCTCGGCCGCACCTGGCAGATGTCGACCATCCAGCTGGACTTCAACCTGCCCGAACGCTTCGAGCTGGAGTACACCGGCGCGGACGGCGCCAAGCACCGCCCGGTCATGATCCACCGCGCGCTGTTCGGTTCCATCGAGCGGTTCTTCGGTGTGCTCACCGAGCATTACGCGGGCGCGTTCCCGGCGTGGCTGTCGCCGGTGCAGGTGGTGGGCATCCCGGTCGCCGAGGCCTTCGCCGAGCACCTCGACGGTGTCATCGAACAGTTGCGGGACAACGGCATTCGCGCCGACGTGGACCGCAGCGACGACCGTATGCAGAAGAAGATCTTCAACCACACCGCGCTGAAGGTGCCGTTCATGCTGCTGGCCGGCGCGCGCGATGTGGAGAACGGAGCGGTGTCCTTCCGCTTCCGGGACGGCACCCAGGTCAACGGTATTCCCGTCGCCGAAGCCGTTGCCACCGTGGTGGATTGGGTGCAGCGGCGCGAGAACGCCTCGCCCACCGCGGAACTCATCGAGAAGACGAACGGGGCGGCGTGAGTGGTCAGGGCCCGGAGGCGGAAGCCTGCGTAACCACGGAGGGCCACCGATCACGCCCGGAGGAAACAGTATGACGCAACAGGATTCGGCGCCGCGGGAGACCATCATCGACCGCGGTGCGGGGGACCCGGACCGTTTGCAGCGACTGTGGACGCCGTACCGGATGTCCTACATCACAGGCGAGGCCGAGCCCACGGTCGACGTGCCCAAGAAGACCGGGCATCCCTTCACCGATATCCCGCAGATGTCGGATGAGGACGGCTTGATCCTCGCGCGCGGCGAATGGGTCTACGCGGTGCTGAACCTGTACCCCTACAACCCGGGCCACACCATGGTGGTGCCTTATCGCCGCGTGGCCAATCTCGAAGATCTGACTCCGCAGGAGAGCGCCGAATTGATGGCGTTCACGCAGCAGGCCATTCGAGTGATGAAAAGGGTCTCGCGGCCCGAGGGATTCAATGTCGGCTTGAATCTCGGCGGTGTCGCCGGTGGTTCACTCGCCGATCACCTGCATCAACATATCGTGCCGCGCTGGAGTGGAGACGCGAATTTCATTACCGTCGTCGGCGGCGTCAAAGTGATGCCGCAGTTGTTGCGGGAAACTCGCGCGCTGCTGGCGGAGGCATGGAAGGAAGCTGACGCATGAAAGGACCCGGCGTGAGCGGTCAGGGCGCGGAGGCGGAAGCCTGCGTAACCACGGAGCGCCCCCGGGCACGCCTGAAAGGATTCTGCGGAGCGTGCTGAGCTTCTTCGGTCGCGAAACGTTCGCCAAGGCGACTGCGCCGCTGGGCAAAGCGCTGGTGAGCACCGGGCTGACGCCCGACGCGATGACGATCATCGGCACCACCGCCTCGATCGCCGCGGCGGTGACCCTCTTCCCGACCGGTCACCTGTTCTGGGGAACCATGGTGATCTGGCTGTTCGTCATGTTCGACATGCTGGACGGGGCGATGGCGCGGGCGCGAGGCGGCGGCACCAAATACGGTGCGGTGCTCGACGCCAGCTGTGACCGGGTGGCCGACGGCGCCATCTTCGCGGGCCTGGCGTGGTGGGCCGTCTACCACGAGCACTCGAAGCACCTGCTGTTCGCGACCCTGGTCGTACTGATCACCTCGCAGGTCATCTCGTACATCAAGGCGCGCGCGGAGGCGAGCGGGCTGTCCGCCGACGGCGGGCTCATCGAGCGGCCGGACCGGCTCATCATCGTGCTCGTCGGCGCCGGATTCACCGGTATCGGCGGCTATTTCGACATCAACTGGCTGTCGTACGCGGTGTATGCCGCCATGTACGCGCTGGCCGTGCTCAGCATCATCACCGTCTTCCAGCGGGCGCTGGCGGTGCGCAATTCTCCCGGCGCCCGCGACATCCTCGCCACGGCGGCGAAGGCTCCGGAGGAACCGCAGCAGTGAGCACCGATTTCACGTCCGCGATGACCGACAAGGCGTACGCGGCCGGGTGGCGGCTGGTCCGCGCACTGCCGGAAGGCATGGTGCGCAAGGGCTTCGACCGCGGTGCGGATGTCTTCGCGAAGCGGTCGAACAAGGCCGCGCAGCTGGGGCAGCCGAATCAGTTGCGGCGCAACCTCGCCCGCGTGCTCGGAACGACCCCGGAAGCGGTGCCGGACAGCCTGATCCGCGACAGCGTGCGTTCCTACGCCCGCTACTGGCGGGAGGCGTTCCGGCTGCCGTCCATGGACCATGTGGCATTGGGGAGGTCGCTGCAGGTCGCCGGGAAAGAGCATTTGTTCGCGGCGCTGGAACAGGGGCGCGGGGCGGTGCTGGTGCTGCCGCATTCCGGCAACTGGGATATGGCCGGTGTCTGGCTCGTGCAGAACAACGGCGCCTTCGCGACGGTCGCGGAGCGCCTGAAGCCGGAAGCGTTGTTCGAGCGTTTCATGGCGTACCGGCAGAGCCTGGGATTCGAGGTCTTTCCGCTCACCGGCGGCGAGCAGCCGCCCTTCCCGCAGCTGGCGGACCGGCTGCGAGACAACAAGGTCGTCTGCCTGATGGGGGAGCGCGACCTCACCGGTAAGGGCGTGCCGGTGAACTTCTTCGGCGAGCGCACCTGGCTACCGGCCGGCGCCGCCAAACTGGCCATCGAGACCGGTGCGGCCATGCTCCCGGTGCACTGCTGGTTCACCGTCGACGCGCAGGGCCGGGAGGATTGGGGCATGGAGGTTTTCGAGGCCCTCGACACTTCCGGCGGCGTGCAGCCCGCCACCCAGGCGCTGGCGGATGTCTTCGCCGCCAATATCGCCGCGCATCCCGCCGACTGGCACATGCTGCAGCCACTGTGGGAGAGTGATCTGTCGCAGGAGCGACGGGCTCGCATCGCGGCGGCGCAGCAGACATTGGGGTATCGGGAACCGGTGGCGGACATCGGAACCGAGGGGTTCAGGGGAGACGGCGCGCTATGAGAATCGGCATGGTCTGCCCGTACTCGTTCGATGTCCCGGGCGGGGTGCAGGCTCATGTCGTCGAGCTCGCGCAGGTACTCATCGAACGCGGCCACAAGGTGAGCGTGCTCGCCCCGGCCGCCGACGACACTCCCTTGCCGGACTTCGTGGTGTCGGCGGGTAAGGCCGTGGCGATTCCCTACAACGGATCGGTGGCGCGACTCTCCTTCGGGCCCACCGCGTATACGCGGATCCGGCGCTGGATCGCCGAGAACGATTTCGACGTGCTGCACATCCACGAGCCGAACGCGCCCAGCCTGTCCATGCTGGCCCTGAAGATCGCGGAGGGGCCCATCGTGGCGACCTTCCACACCTCGACCACGAAATCGCTGGTGCTCAGCACTTTCCAGGGCGTGCTGCGGCCGTACCACGAGAAGATCAGCGGACGCATCGCGGTGAGCGAACTGGCGCGGCGCTGGCAGGTGGAGGCGCTCGGCGGCGACGCGGTGGAGATCCCGAACGGCGTGGACGTGCCCGCCTTCGCGCACGCCCCACTGCTGGACGGCTATCCGCGGGCCGGTAAATCGGTGCTGTTCCTGGGCCGCTACGACGAACCGCGCAAGGGCATGGCCGTATTGCTCGGCGCCCTACCGGCGTTGGTGCGCAAGCATCCCGATATCGAGGTGCTGATCGTCGGTCGCGGCGACGAGGAACGGCTGATCCGCGAGGCCGGCGAGCATGCGGGACATCTGCGCTTTCTCGGGCAGGTCTCCGATGCCGAGAAGGCGTCCGCCATGCGCAGCGCCGACGTGTACTGCGCGCCCAATACCGGCGGCGAGAGCTTCGGCATCGTGCTGGTCGAGGCCATGGCGGCCGGAACCGCGGTTGTCGCAAGCGATCTCGACGCCTTCCGGCGGGTACTGCGCGACGGGACCGCGGGTCTGCTGGTGCCGGTCGGTGATTCCGCGCGGCTGGCGCAGGCGCTGGATACCGTGCTCACCGATACCGAGCGGCGGGAGGAATTCATCCGCACTGCCAATCAGGTTGTCGGCGAATACGACTGGCCGGTGGTGGCGGAGCAGATCCTGCGCGTCTACGAGACCGTCACGGTCGGCGATATGCGCGTCAGGACCGCCGGATGATCACTTTCTCCGCGACCACCATTCTGGTTCTCGCGCTCATCGCGGCCGTCCTCATCACCGCCGGTGTGTGGGCCTACACCACCGCGAATCGGCTCGACCGGCTGCACGTGCGCAGTGACCAGGCCCGGCTCGCCCTGGATGCGGCGCTGGACCGGCGTGCGGTGGTGGCGCGGGCGGTGGCCACCATCCTGCACGGGCTCGACGATCCGCAGCTGGTGGAGCAGGCGCGTCGCCTCGCCTCGCTGGCCGATCGGGCCGAACGCGCCAACTGGCGGGATCGCGAGACGGTGGAGAACCAGCTCGCGGGTGCGCTGTCGGCCGTGGATTCGGCGCTGCTGCCACCGCAATTGGTGGCCGAGCTGGCCGATGCCGAGGCGCGCGTGCTGATTGCACGTCGCTTCCACAATGACGCGGTGCGCGACACACTCGCCTTGCGGACGCGCCGACCGGTCCGTTGGCTGCACCTCGGCGGTACCGCGCCGCTGCCCACGTATTTCGAAATCGCCGAGCGCGCAACGGCGGCCGCGTCGACGGGGCTGGATGTGGATACCGTCCGCACGTCGGCGCGCATCGTGCTGCTCGACGAGCAGGACCGGGTGCTGCTGCTGCGCGGGGTGGATCCGCAGATTCCCGATGTGCCGTTCTGGTTCACCATCGGCGGCGGCATCGAAACCGGGGAAACCCTGCGCGAGGCCGCGATTCGCGAACTCTACGAGGAGACCGGTTATCCCGCCGATTCCTCGGCGCTGCGCGGCCCGCTGTGGCGGCGGGTGGCGGTCTTCCCCTTCAACGGTGAACTCATCCGCTCCGAGGAACTCTTCTTCGCCTTGCGCGCAAAGAATTTCACGCCCGAGCCGGGCAGTCTCGACTTCATCGAGCGGCGTTCCATTATCGGCAATCAGTGGTGCACCCCCACCGATATCGCTCACCTGGACCACGTCGGTGAAACCGTGTACCCGTATCACCTGGACCAACTGCTGCCGGAGGCCATTGCCGCGGCCGACGCGGATGCCGACCCGGAAGTCCGTTCCATCCGCTGAACCGCGCTGTCGGAAAAGCACGCGAAATACTGGTGGATCGGGCATTAGTGTCGGCCTATCGCGCAACGGCACGAAGAGGGGACGGACCATGGCGACGCAGCAGGCGATGGGCGCGCAGCCTGTCGACGACCGGTACGACGAGTTTCTCGCGGCGGTACGCGCGCGATTCGAGTCGGCGGTGGGCGCGGATGCGGCACTGTTCACCGTGGATACCGCGGGACTGTTCGACGTCTTTCTGGATGGCCTGACCCCGGCGCTCGCCGCCGAGAACATCTGCGGCACCTGCCGGATCTTCGTGCGGCGCTACGGCGGGCTGGTGGTCGTCGGCCCGGACGGGAAGACCGCCTCGGCGGTCTGGTCGGCCGCCGGCATGCCGCCCGGCTACGAGAAGGCCGCGGCCGCACTGGCCGCCCAGGTCGAGCGCGCCGCCATCACCTCGGTGTTCCGCTCGGACGCCGCGGAATGGGGCCGCCCCGAACGTGGTTCGTGGACACACCTCGCGCTCACGCCGCCCGAGGCCATCGTGCATACGCCGTCGCCGATCCTGACCACCTCCCAGTACGTCGCCGCACGCAATGCCGACCGGGAAACCCTCGAACGCGCGCTCGCCGAATTCCCGCGCCCCATCGTGGAAAAGGCGGTAGCGCTGCTGCGCACCGAGCAGCTCTACCGCTCCGACGCCATCCTCGGTGCGGGCACCTGGCTGCTCGAACTGCATAGCGCAATCGACAAGGTCCGCGGTCGCGGTGACAGCGCACAGCGGCAGCGCGACAACCTCATCTGGCTGGCCGCCGCCACCGCCCCGGCGGGCTACTGCCACATCAAGAGCGGCATGATCGGCACCCTGCTCAGCGACCTCGCCGAGGGCCTGCCGCACGAAACCGTCAAACAGCGCTTCGCCGAGAAGATGAATCCGCTGCAGTATCGCCGCCCGACCGCCGCCCCCACGGCCGCGATGATCGCCCGCGCCGAACAGGTCATCGGTGAACTGCGCGCCGCCGGCGCCCTGGAACGCCGCTTCGCGAAACTGGCCGACGTGCATCCCCTGTGGGTGCCCCGCGTCCAGGACGCGCCGCGCTCCAACGGCGTCTTCGCCCACCTCGTACCCGCCGAAAAGCGCCGCGCCGCAATCGATTCCGACGCGCCCCCGGTGGTGATCACCTGGGAGAAGTTCCGCCGCACGGTCATCCCGTCCGCGGAGCGGATCGAATACGAGGTCCCCACCCGCTCGGCCGGTTACGGCGCCATGGTCACCGCCGCGAACCCGGAAGCCCCGCCCATCATCCAGTGGGACACCCTCACCAAACGCAACCCCGTGACCTGGTACGTCTACGTCAACGGCTCCGCCCCCGACCGCTGGGGCCTGCGCCCGGGCGAATTCCGCGACGTCACCGCCGTGATCGCCCACCCCGCCACCTGGTACGTCGAAGACGACCGCACCGCCCGCGAACAAAGCGTCCTCTTCGCCCTCTCGGGCGCGAAAGACACCCGCTACACCAGCGGCGCCGGCTTCTTCCCCGAATTCCTCCGCAGCGACCTCCACGAGATCCGCAAAACCCTCGAGGCCCACACCACCGAAGCCGTGATCGCCGGCAAGGACGAAGCGGAAGTCTGTGGCCTCCTCGTCTCCAAGGGCGGCGCGATAGACCACACCTTCCGCGTCACCGCCGGCAACATCCGCACCCGCTACACCCTCGACCGCTGGGACTGACCGCCCACCAGCCATTTCCGCGTCGGCGTCCGATGGATGGGACCGGGCTCGTGAAACCGGGTATTCCTGGTCATTCGCCCGGTTACCGTGGGGCGGTCAATGGTGATCTGCGGCTAGGAAATACGGCTATGAAGTTGATGTATGCGTTGTGGGGCGAGGGGCTGGACGAGCGGCTGCGAGGGGTGGCGCTGCACAAGGAATTGGCCGGGCTCGGCGTGTTCGAGGTGCAGGTGAATGTGCGGGATGCGGAGGTGGCGGCGGCGCAGGTGCGGCACAGCACTTATGACGAGCCGATTTCGGCGATCGTGAGTGTGCGGACCGAGGGGGAGCATGCGCCGGTGACAGCCGCGCTGGCCGCGGTCGCCGATGAAGTGAACGGGTGGATCGTCGATGAGCGGCGGCCGATCGTGCCGCCGGAGGTGGCGGACGGGGTGCGGACGGATGCGCTGGCGAACATCGCGGTGCTGCGGATTCCCGAGGAGCTGACGCGGGAGGAGTGGCTGCACAACTGGCATGTGCTGCACACTCCGGTGGCCATCGAAACGCAGGACACGTTCGGGTACGTGCAGAACACCGTGGTGTCGGCCATAACTCCGGGTAAGCGGGTGGATGCGCTGGTGGAGGAGTTGTTTCCGATGGCGGCCATGACCAGTGCGCACGCGTTCTACGGCAGTGGCGGTGACGAGGAGGAATTGCAGCGTCGCGTCACTCGCCTGATGGAGAGCGTGGTCCGGTTCGGTGCGCACCTGAATCTGGATCTCGTGCCGACCAGTCGCTACGTCTACCGGGTGTAGCACCGGCAACTTCGGGGTATAGCGATCTTGTCGTCCCGGTGATCTCCGGCGCGTTCTTCGCTAGGGTCCTGGGAAGGTTTGCCGCGCAAAGAAAGTGGCGGGCCGTGTGTGGAGAGGTGAAGGATTTCGTGTCTTACATTCTGTACGACTTTCTCATGCCGTACCTGGGTCCGTCCGCCGCGGAGTACTGGGCGACCATGTTCGTGATCGGCAAGGACGGCTAGCCGGGCGTCACCGGGCCATAGCAACTTCTGAGACAACCGTCACCCATAATGCTGCGTGACGATCTCCGCGAATCGGTGTCGAACCGTATGTAGCGATGAGGAGGTGCTGTGGCCGTGTCCGATGCAGCCCTCGCGACCGCGCCCGACGATGCGACACTCGCCGGCCGCGTGCGCGATGGTGATGTCCGGGCCTACGAGCAGTTGGTGCTGCGCTATCAAGGCGCGATGTATCGGCTGGCATCACGGATGCTGGCCGATACCGCCGAGGCCGAGGACATCGTCCAGGACGTCTTCCTGACCGCATGGCGGCGGATCGCCCAATTGCAGGATGACGACGCCTTCGCGGGCTGGCTGTATCGGATCACCACCAACCTCTGCCTCAATGCGTTGCGCAAGCGCCAACCTGCGGCCGACGTCGATCCGGACACCACCGAATCCCCGCGCGCCGACACCCGGCCCGAGCAGGCCGCCCAGCTGAACAGTCAGCTCGAGGCGCTCACCTCCGCGCTACAGCAACTCACCCCCGAACAGCGTGCCTGCTGGCTGCTGCGGGAGGTGCACGGCCGCTCCTACGAGGAGATCGGCGAGATCGTCGGCGCGAACGCCACCCAGGTGCGTGGCCGTATCGCGCGGGCCCGAGTGCAATTGGCGGAGGTGATGCAGCCATGGCGGTGACCGACACCGAAGCGGACTATCTCCTGCCCTGTGGCCGCGGCGTGGAACGGGTCTGGGAACGCCTGGACGCGGTCGAGCACGGGAACGGCGACGCACACGAGACGAGCTGCCCGCACTGCCGCACCGCCCGGGAAAGCCTGCTCGGCTTGCGTTCGGCGACTCAGGAACTCATCGACGAACCCGATCCGGTGCCGCCGGACCTGTTCGGCCGCATCATGTCCGCGGTGCGCGCCGAGCTGCGGCGCGGCGCGACATTGGAACTCGTGACACCGCATCCCGGGGTGGTGTCGGTCAGCGAGCAGGCCGCCGCAGTGGTGCTGCGGTTCGCCGCCGATTCCGTGCCGGGCGTGCGCGCCCGCCGCTGCCGCATGCAGGTCGTGGGTACCGGGCCGGACGGCGAGAGCGTCGTGCACATCAATATGACCATTGCGGTGCAGGTCGACAGCGCCGGCGTGCCCGGTCTCGTTCCGCAGGTGCGTGAGCGTGTCACCGCCGCCGCGTCGGCGCGGACCGGTCTACTGGTCGGACGACTGGACATCGCGATCGTGGACGTCTATCAGGAAGGAGGCCGGTGACCCCGCCCGCCGCCCGCACCGAACTCGTCGTCGCCGATGCGGTGGTGGCCGGGGTAGCCGCCTGGGCCGCGACCCGGGTCGCCGGGGTGGTGCGGGTCGAGCCGGGGTTGCGCGGCCTGGTCGCCGGACTCAGCCGTGCCGGAAAGCAACTGTGGTCCGGCTACGAGACCGCGACCACCGAGGGCGTGCGGGTGCGCCGCGAACCGGCCGGTGCGCTCGGTGTGCAGCTGGAACTCGCGATCGGCGCGGACCAATCCGCCGCGCTGGTGGGTGCCGCCGTGCAGCGCGCGGTGATCGACACCGTGCGGGACCGGACCGGCGTGGTCGTCGACGAAGTGTCGGTGACCATCGTGGATATGGAACCGGGGGCACGATGAGCGATAACGGAGAGCTGCTCGACCGCCTGGCCGCCGCGCTGGCGGAGGTGGACGGCGTACTGCCCGCGGCCTCGCTCACCGATGTGTCCTGGCTGCCGAAACCGGTGCGCGGCACCGCGATCGAGCTGGGCTCGGACCTGGTCGAAATCCGGGTCATCGCCACCGAATTGCCGCTGCGCCCGCTCGCGGATCGGGTGGCCGCCGCGGTCGCGCCGGTGCTCTCGGGCACGGCGTGGGCGGACGCGACGGTACGGCTGGTCGTCACCGAACTCGGTGCCGGCGCCCTCGAAGAGGACAGAGACGCAAGGCCAAGCACAAGGGATTCAGGAGGAAAATCATGACAGCGACCGACTCCGCCAAGACCGGGACCGCCAAGGCTCCGGCCGAGCAGACCACCGAATCCGGTTCCGCCCGTAATGGTTCGGCCCGCACCGGCGCCCTGCACAGCGAACAGGGTGCCACCACCATCTCCGACATCGTGGTGCAGAAGATCGCGGGTCTGGCGGCGCGCAATGTGCGCGGCGTGCACGACCTCGGCGGCGGCACCGCCCGCGCCTTCGGCGCGATCCGTGACCGCATTCCCGGCGCGTCCGCCAGTGTGGGACAGGGTGTTTCGGTGGAGGTCGGCGAGACGCAGGCCGCCGTCGACCTGGAGATCGTCGTCGAATACGGCGTCGCCATCGCCGAATTGGCGCGCACCATCCGGCGCAGCGTCATCGCCGCCATCGAGCAGATGACCGGCCTCGAGGTGGTCGAGGTGAACATCAATGTCAACGACGTCTACATCGCCGAGGACGACGACCCGCAACCCGCCGCGGGGACCCGCGTCCAGTAGCCGCATCGCCGAGCAGAGGAGTCGCAGTTGAACGCCACATCGATCTGTCTCGCCATCGGCATCGCGCTCGGCTTCGCCGCCGCCTTCGGCGGCTTGAGCGCCTTCGCCATCGTGCTGGTGTTCGCCGGGCTGGGCCTGCTGATCGGCCGCTGGCTCGACGGAGCACTCGACCTGTCCGGAATGGTGCGCTCCGCGCGTGATCGAGGCCGGCGGTGACCTCCGCCCCGCCGCCGGCCCCGGTTGCCGATTCTTCGGGACCGGCCGCGCGGCACACGGGAATTGGGTCCGGACCCATGGGGCAAGCCGCCGCGCCCACTGGTTCCACACCCACGGGGCAAGCCGCCGGGCCAATTGGTTCGGCTGCGCAGGTTGCCGGTTCGCTCGCCGAGCCGCCGGGCCGGACCACGGTCAGCGAACGCGCGGTGCGGCGGATCGCCGCGCAGGCGGCCCGCGAGGTGGACGGTGTGGAGCCGGATATCACTGTGCAGGCGGATATGTCGGGCGATCGCGCGGTACTGCGCGTGCGGTTGCCGATCCGCTATCCACTCCCGGTGGCCCGGGTCACCGAGGACTGCCGCCGCCATCTGATCGGGCGCGCGAATGAACTGGCCGGGGTGTCGGTGACCGCCGTGGATATAGTCGTCACGGCGCTGGTGCACGAATCCCACACGGCGGCAGCCCGATCCGCGCCGAGGGTGCGATGATCCGCCGCCCGCGCCGCGCCGTCCCGGCCCTGCTGGTGGCGCTGGCGCTGTTCGCGGTATGCATCCTCACGGCGATCTCCCTGATCCAGAAGCTCACCGGTGACAGGCAATTGGTGTCCTACGACAGCGTGGCGACCCGCCTCCACGACACCGGGTGGACCGACGGCGTCGTACTCGCCGTCGGCGTGGCAGCAATCGTGCTCGGCCTCATACTGCTCGTCCTCGCCCTGCTTCCGGGCCGCCCCGTGGCGATTCCGCTGGCCGACCTCGACGGCACCGCCGCCAGTGTCACCCGCCGCAGCATGCGCTCCATGCTGGCCCGCGAGGTGAACGCACTCCCCGGCATCGACGCCCGCCGAGTCGGACTGGGCCGCAAGAATATCCGGGTCACCGCGACGAGCGTGCATCCGGCGGTCGCGGCCGCGGGGCCCGGGCCATCGGATGGACCGGTCGGCTCGGAGGTGTCCGCGCCCGGTACGCCCGGGGTGTGGAGCGCGGAAGCGGTTGCGGCGGAAGCGGTATCGGATGGCGCGATTGCCGTGCCTGTTGAGAGGTCGGCGGAAGTCGTTGTGGGGGAGGCGGTGTCGCGCGCTCTGGGGCGGATCGGAGTGGAAGGGGCTGCTTTGCGGACTCGGGTGCGCGCGGCGCGGAAGGGCGGTCGGTAATGGGGATTTCGTCGAATCGGCCGGCTCGGTTGAATCGGGCTCTGCTCGCGTTCGTCGGGCTGTTGCTGCTGGCGGCGGGCGGGTATGCGGTTGCCGCGCACGGTGGGCGGGTGCCGGGGGTGGAGTCGGGGGATCGGCTGGTGCCGGGGACGGGGGCGCCGCCGACCTGGGTGCTGGTGGTGATCGTGGGCGCGGCGATCGTGATCGGGTTGCTGTGCCTGCGGTGGATGGCCGCGCAGTGGTTCCGGCTGCCGCGGGCGGTGGCGTGGGAGCTGTCGGCCGCGGATGCGGCGGGAACCACGATGATGTCCTCGGCCGTGGCGGCGGACGCGGTGGCCGCGGATATCGAGGGTTATCCGGAGGTGAGTTCGGCGTCGGCGGTGTTGTCGGGGCCGGGGCGCGCACCGGAGTTGCAGCTGATCGTGACCGCGGCTGCCGGAGCCGATATCACCGCGTTGCGGCGTCGCATTCTCGGTGAGGCGGTGGGCCGGCTGCGTGCGGCGCTCGGGGTCGGCGTGATTCCGGTCAGCATGGAGTTCCGGCTGTCCGACCAGGGGATTGCCCCGCAATAGCCCGAAGGGTTGTGACACCGGCCACCGCCGGTGGGGTGAGCAGTCCAGTCGTGTCCGACTGGCTATCTATCGGCCTCATCTGGACGCCTAGAATCGGGGTGTTCCTCTCGCGGTGATCCGCGGAGACCAGCTGCGATCCGATTGGCCCTCATGACACAGGAGTTTGCCGTGACCACGCCCGACACCACCCCCACCATCGGCACCGCCCGCGTGAAGCGCGGCATGGCCGAGATGCTGAAGGGCGGTGTGATCATGGATGTCGTCACGCCGGACCAGGCCAAGATCGCCGAGGATGCCGGCGCGGTCGCCGTCATGGCCCTCGAGCGGGTGCCCGCCGATATCCGCGCCCAGGGCGGCGTGTCCCGCATGTCGGATCCGGACATGATCGACGGCATCATCAGCGCGGTCTCCATCCCGGTCATGGCGAAGGCCCGCATCGGCCACTTCGTGGAGGCCCAGATCCTGCAGTCGCTGGGCGTCGACTACATCGACGAGTCCGAGGTGCTGACCCCGGCCGACTACTCGAACCACATCGACAAGTTCGCCTTCACCGTCCCGTTCGTGTGTGGCGCCACCAACCTGGGCGAGGCCCTGCGCCGGATCACCGAGGGCGCGGCCATGATTCGCTCCAAGGGTGAGGCCGGCACCGGCGATGTCTCCAACGCGACCACCCACATGCGCAAGATCCGCGACGAGATCCGCCGCCTGACCTCGCTGCCCAAGGACGAGCTGTACGTGGCCGCCAAGGAGCTGCAGGCCCCCTACGATCTGGTCGTCGAGATCGCCGAAACCGGCAAGCTGCCGGTCGTGCTCTTCACCGCGGGCGGCATCGCCACTCCCGCCGACGCCGCCATGATGATGCAGCTCGGCGCCGAGGGCGTGTTCGTCGGTTCCGGCATCTTCAAGTCCGGCAACCCGGCCGAGCGGGCCGCCGCCATCGTCAAGGCCACCACTTTCTACGATGACCCGGATGTGCTGGCGAAGGTTTCCCGTGGCCTGGGTGAGGCCATGGTCGGCATCAATGTCGAGGAAATCCCGCAGCCGCACCGGCTCGCCGAGCGCGGCTGGTAATTTCCGGACGGAATAATTCACTGAAATAAATTACGGGGTGGTCCATTTCGGACCACCCCGTAATTTCGTTTCCGGATCAGTTGACGCCGGGGATCTTGCTGAGATCGGCCGTGCAGTCGGCGATCGAACCGCCGCCCGTGGCGGTGTTCTCGTTGAGCACCTTGTCGCCCTGCAGGATTCGGCAGGTGACGGTGGCGCTGTCGTAGGTCAAATTCATCCCCTCGATTTGTGATTTCCTCCCCGACCGGTGCGGAACCGTATCAGCTGCGGATTGCAATCCACAACTGCCCGTGTGGATTTGAATCGGCCGGTGTATCCGTCATCGAATTTCGGGCAGCGGGGGGACTTTCGGCTCTGGTGGGTTTGCGGGGGAGCTGCTAGATGTCAAGGGCCGCATACTCGAACGCCCGGGGCGCGGACCGGCCGCGGCGGCCTCCGCTACCTGCGGGCATGCCGTCCAGCAAACTCGGCTAATTTTTCCGGACTGTGCTGCGGCAAATTTACTGCCTCGACATTCGTGGCTAGTGTTCGGCGCGTCACCGGTGAACCGTCGAGTCGAATGCTTTCTGGCAAGGAGTCCGCATGCTGGACATCGATCACTTCACCTACGGCTGGCTCACCCCGGTACTGGCCTATGTCATGTCGGTCATCGGGTCGTTGCTGGCACTGCGCTGTATGGTGCGGGCGCGCAATGGATCACACGGCGGATGGGTTGTCACCGGGGCGGTCGCGCTGGGCGGAACCGGAATCTGGGTCATGCATTTCATTGCGATGCTGGGATTTTCGGTGCAGGACAGCACCGTTCGGTTCAATGTGCCGATCACGCTGCTGAGCGCGATTATCGCCATCGGTGTCGTGTGGCTCGGTCTATCGATCGTGGTGCATCGGCACGGTGAGGCGTTCGCGTTGATAATCGGGGGCACCGTCACGGGATTGGGGGTGGCGGCCATGCACTACTCGGGCATGTACGCCATGCGAACCGACGCCGCCGTGCGGTACGACCCGTGGATCGTCCTGCTGTCCATAGTGATCGCCGTCGTGGCCGCCACCGCCGCGCTCTGGTTCGCGCTGCACGTGGACGGGATTCTGGCCACCATCGGCGCGGCGCTCATCATGGGGGTCGCGGTGTGCGGGATGCACTACACCGGCATGTTCGCCATGAGAGCCCATGTCTCCGACCATATGCACGCGCCGTCGGGTGCGCAGCCGGCGCAGTTGCTGACCCCGCTCATCGTGGCGGTCAGCATGGCCACCATGCTCATGCTCTTCCAGGTCGGGATCACCGATGTCGACGAACCCGACCTCAGCCGGATTCGCGGGCAGTACGCGAGCCGCTTCTGGCCGGCTCGCGCGCCGCGTCCGGGCCGGCGCTTCGACCCGGACGATTTCCCCACCGAGACCATCGAGCGCCGCGATCGGCACTGGTGACCCGCGGTTACTGCGAGAAATGGAAATACAGGTTCAGGTCCCGGTCCACCTCGATGGCGCCGATACCCGTGATGCCCAGCTCCCGTGCCCAGTCGATGACGAGATAGGCCGGGCCGGCGCCGTTGGAGGTGCCCAGCAGGGCGAAGTAGGTGGCCGAACCGGCGGGGTACGTGGTCGACGGGACGCTGCCGTCATTCTTCGGGTTGGTGTAGCGCAGGTGATCGTAGACCGGTTGGATCGATTCGGAATACGCCTGCTGCTGACGGATGTAGCGCAAGGGCTGCAACTGGTTCGGCTGCGTGGAGCCGCGCAGATACTGCAGGTAGAAGATGTCGGAGACGCGCAGCGGCTCCCCGGGCTCACGCTGTAGTTGCCAGGAGAAGATGCGATTCTGGCTGGGTTGTGGGGTGTTCAGATAGTAGGAGGTCTGGTCGGCGGCCTTGTTCCAGCGTGTCTTGTGCGACCAGGTCATACCGGTGCGGGTGTCGGTGTGGCTGACGCGTTGCGTGGTGTAGGCGGTGTCGAAGATCTCCAGGGCCTGGTCGTTGCGGTTTTCGCGATTCTTGCTCGCCAGGGCCGAGAGCGGGATCTTCAGGGCGGCGGCCGCCTCGGCTATCTTCTGCGCCCGTTCGACTCCGGCCCGTCGCCGGAGTTCGAAGGTTTCCGCCCAGTCTTTCGAATGCTGTTGCGCCTGTGGTGTTTCGGTGAAGGGTATCGGCTCGGTTTCCGGATCCATGGGTGGGGCTTCGGGGGTTGCTCCGGAGTCGGGCTCGGATGTGGTCATGCTGTTCACGGTCCTTAGCGCTCGGCGCGCGGAGGCTGCACCGCGCGCTCGACCCGAGTCTGCGCCGGGCCGGTCGGCCGATCATGGGATCCGGTGAGAGTGGCACGGAAAGACACAATCGCCGATCGGGTGAACCGGGCGGGGCCCGCTGTCGTAATTCAAGGGACAGACTCCTTCCGGATCTCGCTCGACCGAACTGGTATAGCCATGACCACCGACCTCACCGCGCGCGGTGCCACCGATTTCACCGCGGGCACCGACGCGCTCGGCGTCAATGTCGGGTTGCTGGTGTTGCGGGTGTTCTTCGGTGGGCTGATGTTCGTGCACGGCACTCAGAAACTGTTCGGCTGGTTCAACGGGGCGGGCTGGCATCGCACCACCGCCGGCTTCGAGAAGTTGGGCTATCACCCCGGCACGGTATTCGGCACCCTGGCCGGTCTGTGCGAAACCACCGGCGGGGCCTTGCTGTTGCTCGGGCTGCTCACACCGCTCGGCGCGGCCATCGCCATCGGCACCATGATCAATGCCATGCACGTGACCTGGCACAGCGGCCTCATGGGATACGAGGGCGCGCTGCTGTTCGCCGTTGCCGCGGCGGTGCTCGCGTGCACAGGGCCGGGCCGCTACTCCCTCGACCACGGACGGCCGTGGGCGCGTAGCGGCGTCCGATGGGCGATCGGTGCGCTGGCTCTGGCGATGGCCGCCGCACTGATCACCCTCGCCCTGAAATGACTACCGGTCCGGATGCGCCCGGAGTCCGGCCGCGAACCAGGTGAACAGCGGTGCCAGGTCGGGCAGCTCCGGCCAGCCGTTGATCACCGAGACCAGCCGCCAATAACGTTCCACGCGCGGTTCGTTCGCCACCTCGAGGCGTTCCCGGATCCAGTCGCGCAGTGCGGTGTCATCGGGCCGGCCGAAGGTGTGCGCGTACGCGGTGGCGAGGGCGGTGACGATCACGCCGCCGTCCGCGGATTCCGGGGCGATGCCCGCGGTGAGCGCGTGCCCGACCTGCTCGCGCACGGCGCCGGTGAGGTCGGTGTGCAGGCCGGTATCGTCGCCGTCGGCGCGTTCCCGGGCCTGGTATTCGGCCATGCGCCGGACCGCGGCGCGGAAGTCGTTGTCCTGCACCAGTTCCACCAGATTCATCCAGGCCTCGGTCTGCTCGATGGTGGGATCCTCGGGCAGTTCGGGCAGGCTGGTGCGCAGCATTTCGACCAGTTCGGGGTTGGCGTCGACGCGGCCGAAGGTGTCGTCGATGAAATCGTTGACGAGGCGTTCGCGTTCGGTCGCGGAGAGCCGGACAAGCTTGTGCATGAGATCCATTTCCTGTCGATCCGATCCCCGTTCGGCGACCGCCCGCAATACGGCTCGCTGCGCGCGCAGGATTCGGATCTGCACGTCGAGGGCGTCGGCGTGGGCCGCCGCCACCTCGGGAACCGAAGCCTCGCGGGCGAGTACCCGCCCGATGGTGCCGAGGTCGATGCCGAGTTCTCGCAGGGTGCGAACCAGTTGCAGGCGCGCCAGCGCGTCGATGTCGTAGAGGCGATAGCCGCCGGAGCTGTAATCGGTCGGCGGGACGATCCCGCGATCGGAGTAGAACCGAATCGTCTTGACCGTCAAGCCGGTTCGTTCGGCCAGGGCCCCGATCGTGAAGAGCGTCTCGTCGTCCATGCATCCCACCTTGCTGTCTCCCCTTGATGGAGACTCAAGCCCGCTTTCCGTCGTGTCAGGTTCGTGTCAGCTCGCGCCAGGACCTCGGCGTCATCCATGTGCCGTACGAGATTCCCGGCATGCCCGTCCAGACCGAGCCGTCTCCGCAGGCGCGGGGCCTGTTCATCGCCATGGATCCGCCGGACCATACGCGGCTGCGGCGCAGGCTCACCGGAGCTTTCACGGTGAAACGCATGAAGGGTAAACGTGCGACACCGGGTGAGGACATCCTGTCCGATCTGGCCCGCCAGGACGACCTCACTGTCGAGGAACTCCTGCGCTATCGAATTGGCCGTGCCCGCCGACCGGGTGAAGCTCAGGACGGACATGAATATCTATGGCGTGCACGAACTTCCGGTCACCTGGTCGGACGACGCGCGATGGACGATCGCCTTCTCGGCCGAGTAGCTCGGCGAACCGGCCGGGTCAATCGGGGTCGCTGTTGCGGCCTTTGTCCTGTTCGCTGGATTCCTCGCTGGTGCTGGGGCTGATTCGGCGCGGCTTGGCAATGCGCCGGATGCCGGTGGTCGGGGCGTCGCCGGCGCGCTTCCGCCGCAGCGCGTCGAGATCGATGACGCTGCCGTCCTGGTCGGGTCCGGCCGGATCGGTTTCCGGGGCGGTGTGGCGGGCCGCGCCGGGGTCGATCGGCCACCATCCGGTCTCGCGCTGCAGTTCCGAGCGCAGTACGGGCCTGGTCGGTGCGGGGTCGTAGACGGAGGTGCCGTCCGGCCGCCAGGTCTTGTGGGGTGGCTCATTGACGTCTTCGGTCATGCGGCGTGGCCGGCGCGGCAGCCGGGTGAGTTTCGCGTCTCCCGGTTCGGGTGCGGCGGCCTCGGCGGCTCGCAGACTTTCCAGCTTCTTACGCAAGCGCTCGACCGCATCGAACCTGTTTCCCCCGGGTCCCGGCAAGGATCCCGGTCCCGGCACTTCCCGGTCGGACATCGAGCTAGCCCCCGACAGGTGTCGCGGCACCCGTCGGCTCTACGACCGCCGGTACCCCGAGCTGATCTCTGAACTTCTTCCTGCTTACGTCGCTCACGCCCGTATTCTCCCTCAGGACCGCCACACTCGTTCCCTGCCCTGTCCCGCGAAGTTCCGGCGCCGGCCCGCACTCCATCACCCACGTGACGAAACAACGATAACCGCCCGGGTCGCAGACCTACAGACCACTGCGCCCCAGTTGATCACCGCTGGTCACCTGTGGTCGACGTTTTCGGTCAGAGTGCCGAGCAGAGTGGGGAGTGTCGCGATGGTTCCGCCGCTGCGAGGCGCGGTTCAGGGGCGGTAGCCGCGGAGGAGGGGGAGGTAGATGGTGTCGATGATTTCGGTGAGGATTTCGTCGGGGACGGTGGGGACGCCTCGGGTGACGAATTCGTTGCGTAACAAGTCGATCGGGACGGTGGCGGTGCGCGGGTGGCGGGCGGCGGCGGGGGCTTGGCCGCGGGCGATGGCGCGGTCGAGGATGGTGAGCCAGGGGCGGGCGCCATCGGTGCCGGACTGTTCGCGGAGCTGGGCCAGGAGTTCGGGCTCCTGGGTCAATTGGGAGAGCAGGCTGCGGAGGATTTCGCCGAGCGGGGAGGCGAGGTGGGAGTTGGCTCGGCGCAATAGCTCCAGAGCATCGGTGCGGAGGTCGCCGGTGTCGGGGAGGTCGAGGGCGGTGGTGGTGAGGAGTTTGTAGGCGGCGACGCCGAGGGCGGGGCGGTGGGGCCAGCGGCGGTAGATGGCGTTCTTGTTGGTGCCGGCGCGTTTGGCGACGCTGTCCATGGTCATGCCCGGGTAGCCGGATTCGAGGAGTTCGTCGGCGGCCGCGCGCAGGATGGCCTGTTCGAGGGCGGGGCCGCGGCGGCGGGCGGATTTTGCGGGCTCGGTCATAACGGTACTGATCGTACCTTGCGAAGGGGTGGTGGACGCCGCTATGGTCGGATCTAAGGTACTCGAAGTACCTTACTGATCCAAGGAGGTACCGATGCGTGCCATCGGCGTGTGCTATGACACCGGCTTCGTCCATGACGGCGGCAACACCACCCACGAACCGTTCGACCCGGACGCGGTACTGCGCGATATGCGCGCCATCCGCGACGACCTGCACTGCGACGCGGTCCGCATCACCGGCGGCCATGCGGCACGGCTGAAACAGGCTGCCGCACTCGCCGCGGACGCGGGACTGGAAGTGTGGATCTGCCCGTTCGTCAATGGCGTCACCGAGGACGAACTGCTCGAACTCGTCGCCGATCTCGCGGAATTCGCTGAACGTCTGCGGATTCAGGGTGCGGACGTGGTGCTGGCGGTGGGCTCCGAACTGAGCCTGTTCGTCCACGGCTTCTTCCCCGGCGACGAATTCCATGAACGGGCGGCCGCGCTGCGAACCCCGGCAGGGCAAGCCGCGATGGCGCAGCTACCCGGCCGATTCAACGAATTCCTCGCCCGCGCGGCGAAGATCGCGCGAGCACGCTTCAACGGCAAGCTCACCTACGCATGCCTGCCCTTCGAACGCGTGAACTGGGAACCGTTCGACATACTCGCCACCGACGCCGGCTATCGATCGGCGGCACTGGCCGGCCAGTATCCGGACCTCATGCGCGCCTACGCCGACCGAGGCGCAGAACTCGGAAAACCGGTGGCCGTCACCGAATTCGGCTGCGTGGCCTATGCGGGCGCCGTCGACCGCGCGGATACCGGCGCGGACATCATCGAATGGGATGAGCGGACGTGGACGCCAGTGCGCCTCGACGGCGTCTACACACGCGACGAAGCCGGACAGGCCGCGCATCTGCTGGAGATGCTGGACATTCTCGACAGCGCCGGGATCGACACCGCCTTCTGGTACTGCTTCGCGCGCCCCGATCTGGTTCATCGCGAGGACCCGGTGCTCGACTTGGACCAGGCCAGTGGGGGATTGGTGAAGGTCTTCGACAGTGTCGACGGCGCCGCGAAGGAATGGGAGCCGAAGCTGGCCTTCACGGCCCTGGCGAACCGGCCCCGCTGACCGGCGCGATCGGCACTGTCGTCGCCGGCCGATGCTTCTGCTTCGCGCGAGCAGACGGGACATCCGATCAGTTCGCGCGAACCGCCGGCCGGTCCGGATGGTCCCACGCGACGACGATGTCGGGTTCGTCACCGCCGTTTCGATGTTCGCTCAGCGCCGTAACGGTGAACCCATCCTCGGGTGCGGTCCGGCGGCGTAGCGCGGCCTCCGACATGCGCAGGGACACAGTGAGATCGAAGGCCAGGCCGCGGCCGAGCAGCATGGGTCCGGCCACCAGTAGCACGGTGCCTGCCGCGGCCGTGCGAATACGCGCGCGGGCGGAGCGGTCGGCGCTCTCGTCCCACAGTGCGGGCAGCCAGCGGCCGTCGCGGTGCAGGGGTGTCAGCACCTCGCGGGTCAGTCCCTCGTAGTCGAACCAGGCTGTGCGGTAACTGAATTCGCTCTCGCGGTCGTATTCCAGGCGTACCGACGCGGGCCGCACGAAATCGTGCAGGGACACCACCTCGGCCGCCCGGCCGCCGGTCCGGAGTCGTTCGGCGACGGTGCGCGCGAACGACACCGGCTCGGCGGCATCGGCTCCATCGACCGCGATCACCGCATAGCCCGGCAGGCCGGTCGCACGCTCGGCGACCAGGTCGATCAGTCCGGCGGGGGTGATGGCGGTGAAAGCAGGCACGGAACCATCATGATCGACTTCCGGATTCCGGCCACGCCGGGTCAGCGGTACTCGGCGAGCCGCGGCCGCACACCGACCAGGACCAGTACCGCCAGCACCACCATGCCGCCGTACGGCAGCAGGGCATTCCAGCCGGACAGGGCGTTCTCGCTGTCGGAGATCGCCTTGTCGAAAGCCTTCTGATTGATTCCGATGGTGTTCTGCAGGGCGGTGTCGTATCCACCGAAATCGGTGTTGGATGCGCCGGTGTCCAGGGCGATGGCGCCGGTCAGGTCGCCATTGTGGTCGAGTGCACGGATCTGGGCGTCGTCGTGGATGTACTTCTGGTAGCCCAGCAGGCTGTCGGCCGCGGCCTCGCCCTCACCCGGGAAGGTGATGTTGCGCAGCTCCTGTCCGAGGAATGAATCCTTGGTCAGCGCATTCGCCTTGCTCCCCGGATTCGCGGCGATCGCCTGGTCCAGGGCGGACGCGTAATTGCCGATCCCGGTCGCCGATACGCCGGCCAGCTGCTGCGACTTGTCGTAGAACGACTTCTCGTAGACCGCCGCATTCTGCGGATCGAGCAGATAGCGGCTCTCGTCGGCATTGGCGTCGTAGCTGATCGCCCGCGCCTGCCGCAATGCCAGCAGGGAATCGAAGGCATCCTTCTTGGCGACCGTGAGCTGGTGTGCCGCGGTCGAATTCGCGGCGAAACCGCCGATCAGCAGACCTGCCGCGAGCAGCGTGCCCACCGCGAGCGCGGGATTCACGCGGCGGCGCAGCGCCACCCGCAACAATAGTTGCAGGCCGATGAGCGCGGCCAGCAGGATCAGCCCGAGCACCACGATCCGCAATCGCGCCATGGTCGTGGTGTGCTCGCTGTCGTTGTACGCCTGGCTCAGTACCCCACTATTGGTGTCGGCGAGCGTCTGTGCGCTCTTCAGCAGATCGGGCACCATCCCGGTCGCCGCCCGATACGCGGTGAGCGTGCGCGCCGACGGCTGCCCGGCCGGGGCGGGGTCGAGGCTCGCCAGCTGCAGGGTGTCGGCGGCCTGGCTCTGGTACTGCCCGAACTTGTCGAGCAGGCTGCGGATCTGCTGGGCGGCATCGCCATTGGTGGCGATGGTCATGGCCTGCTGCAAGTCGGCGTCGACCTGGGTGCGGCGCTGATCGTAGGTGGCCAGCGCGCTGGTCCGCACCTTCGCCAGCGCCGGATCATCGCCCGCCAGCAGCACATTCGCGAGCTGTGCGTCCATATCGGCGAGCGCGAAGTACAGGTCCTCGGTGGCGGTCACGGTGGGCGCGGTGTGATCGCCGATCACGCCGACGCCATTGCGGGCCGACCGCGCATCGGCCGCCATGACCAGCGCGGTGATCAGCGCGACGACGACCACGGCAATGGCCAGATACCGGATCCAGCCCGGAGTGTCGGCGCGGGTGGGCAGCAGGTTGCGGACGTTCGGCAGCGCCTTGCGATCCGACTGCGGACGGTTGATGACCGTGGTCATGATGGGTGTCCAGTTCTAGATTTCGGCGGACAGCACGGTGAGCGTGGTCCATGCGCCGAGGTGAATGCGGTCGCCGGAGTGCAGCGGCACCGTCGTACCGTGCGGAATGGGATCCTCCGCGCCGTTGATCCGGGTGCCGTTGGTGGACCCGAGATCGATGACGGCCCAGCCGTTTCCGGGCTGCGCGATGATCAGGAAGTGCAGGTGCGAAATGCCCGGATCCTGCGGCGGCCCGGTGAGGTCGATCTCGGGATCGATGCCCTTGGAGGCGCTGTACCGGCCCACCCGCACCTGCCCGCCCTGCAGCGGGAACGTCCGCTCGGGGCAGTAGGCGGGGAACTCGATATCGTCGTCCTCGCTGCGCATGGTGTCGTAGTAGATACGATCCGCGGAAACCGTTGCCGTCCAGGCTGATTCGGTGACACCCTGGACCGCCGGGGGAGTGGTGTCCGGCAAGGTCGGCGTGGCCACGGCCATGGTTTCGACCATCGCCGGTGCGGGCGTCGACGCCGTCAGCGTTCCGGTCGAAGCCGCCGTCGCCGCAGTGGCGGGCGGTACGCCCGCAACGAAGTCGTAACTGCAGCCCTCGCAGAATCGCCCCGTGCGCGATTCACCGCACACCGGGCAGGGCTCGGCCGCGGATTCCGTTACGGGCGGCGCTGATTCACCCGAGCGAATCTGCAGCCCGCAGATATCGCAGTAGTCGGTGGCCTCCGAGTCGTGCCCGGACGGACAGATAGCCATGGCAGCCCTCTACTTCTTGTGCACGCGGGAGGTTTTGGTCGACCGCGTGTCCAGGGTCATCTCGTCGGCCTTGGCCACCGCGGACTTCAGGCGCACGGTCCCGGTGCGCGCGTCGAGCACGTCCACCACGCCTTCCAGGAGCTTCGCGGTATCGGCATTCCCGGACTGCGCGGCAATCTGCACCGCACGGCCCAATTTGCTCGTCGCGGTGTCGAGGTCGCCGCTGCGCCGCGCCGCCAGACCCTCCTGGATCACGCCCGCCAGTTCGGCCTGACCGGTGTAGTGCGCGACCTCGGGGCTGATCTTGCTGGACTGCACCACATCATCGGTCCAGATGGCCTTGATCAGGCCCTGCCCCAGCACCTCCGACTGATCGCCGGTGATCCGCACCAGGCTCACCCGCCCGGCCAGCATCACATCGTTCACGCCGCCCGCCGCGACCTCGATACAGATGTGGAAGTCACGGCTCTCCGCGCCGGCCCACGAACCGGTCGGATAATCGCCCGCCTGCGTACCGGATTCGGTGCGGCGACCGGTCAGATCCAGCAGATCCGGCGCGACCTGCTTGACGAACTTCACCTGCGCGCCGCGCGGCGTCCACAATCGCAGCGCCACATCCGCGACCTGCTTACCCATGGCCGCGGTGGTCATCGCCTGGAAGTCGGCCACCAGATCGGCCGGATTCGCCACGATATCGGTGGTGCCGAGCAGGGCGGTGGAGATCTTGCGCAGCTCGTCGACCTCCCAGTCCGTGCCCACGCCGCGGCAGTCGCAGACGAAAACGTCACTGCACGAGGCGATTTCGGCATCCAGTTGCTGCTGGGTCTCGTGTTCGTCGCGGCCGTCGGTCAGCAGGATGGCGTGCTTGATGCCGCCCCGCTCGCCGAAGATCTGCCGCGCCAGCCGCAACCAGCTGCCGATGGCCGTGCCGCCGCCGGCCCGCAACTGCTGCACGGCGGCGATCGCATTCTGCTTGTGACCCGGATCGGCGGGCACCAGCGACGGGGTCACCGGATACACCATGCGCGCGGTATCGGTGCCCGCGACCACCGCGAACGCGACACCGTCGCGCACCGCCGAAATGGCTGCGGCCGTGGCGTTCTTGGCGGCGGCGAGCTTGCCGTAACTGTGATCCATGGAGCCCGAGCAGTCCACGATGATCACCTCGGCCGCCCCGCCCGAACCGGTGGTGCGGGCATCGCCCGCGCCGCCCGTCGCGGTCACGGTGACCACGGCATTGATCCGGGTCGCGCCCGCCGGCACGTACTCGTTCTGGAAGGTTTCGATGGAGAAACCGATGGGGGAGTTCATATTCAGCTCATCCTCGGAGTCGAAGGCAGGGACGCTGCGGGGAACGGCGCGACAGCCACGGTGATGTTGTCGCCGCCGCCCGCGGCCAGCGCCAGATCGGCCAGATTGTGGGCGGCGGCCAGCGGAGCCGTCGCCGCGGACGGGAGGGCCAGATCGGCCAGCGCATCGGCGGCGGAGAAGTAGTTCCACAGGCCGTCACTGCACACCAGCACCGCACCCGGACCGGCCGGGGCGAAGGTGTGCACGTGCGGCTCCACGCGATCCGCATCGGCCCCCAGCCAGGCGGTGAGGGTGTGCGCACCGGGACTCGACATGGCCTGCTCCTCGGTGACGCCGAGGGCGATGAGACCCGCGGCCACCGAATCATCGGTGGTCAGGCACTGCGACGGCGTTGCGTACGGATCGGTCGCCAGCCAGTAGGCGCGACTGTCACCGACCCAGCCGACCGTCACGCCCGCGGCGGTCAGCACGGCCGATACATATGTGCAGGCGGGACTGCTTTCACTGCGGTCACCGAGCGCGCTCACGGCCGTCGCGGCCACCGCGACCGCCGCCGCGGTAGCGGACTCGGGATCGGTTCCGGCCTCCAGTTCCGCGACCAGCCGGTCGGCGGCCGAGACGGCAGCCTGCTGCGCGGCCTCATCGGCGTGCTCGGAGGAGGAGACGCCGTCGCACACGACCAGCACCACCGCACCCTCGACCAGGCGCAACGCCATCGCATCCTCATTGTGCTCGTGGCGTTTTCCGAGATCGGTCACGGCGGCGACAATGCCGCCCAGATCCAGCTCGCTGCGATCCGGGACGTGTACCCGCATACCGCACACCCCGCAGAACCCGTCGGCGTCCAATTGGCCCGCGCCGCACGAAGTGCATAGCGCCGCAACGGGCTCACCCGCGGACTGTGCGGTCAGCGCGCTGCCGCAGTATTCACAGAACCGGTCCCCGGGCGCGAAACGCTCACCGCAGACCGGACACGCGCCGGTCACCTGTTCACTCTCGACTGTCGTCACACCCTTGCCCCTCACACCCAACTCACGGGCCGTACCGCATTGGCCTGGTTCACCAGATCCCGCCGCGTCAGCTTGTCCGACGACAACCGCGCCAGGGTCCGATACTGCGCCTCCAGCTCACGGCGCAGGTCACGATCGGCGAAACGGCAGCCCAGCACGGTGAAGCCGTTCTGCGGCTGGCCACTCGCCAGTTCGCGCGCGGCGTCCAGGACCGCGATACTGCGCCACGCCTTCGCCTCCGGATCCAGCGGCAGGGCGGTCAGGCGGTCGCCCGCCGCCTGCAGATACCGGGGAGCGCGCTGACCGGAACCACCCACGAGCTGCGCGCCGAACGCGGCCAGTTGCGCCGCCACATGGTGACTGGAGGTCGCGGGCACCGATTCGGCGGCCCCGATGGCGCCGTCCACATCCCGGGTCTGCAGCCGGGTGCGCACCAAACCGAAAGCGGCGCTGGCGAAACCATTGTCGGTGCGCCACACCTGCTCGTACAGGCGGGCCGCCGTGTCCGGATCGTCGGCGCATTCGGTGGCCGCCGCCAGCGCCAGCTTCGCGGCGGACTCGCCGGGGAGCATGCCGAAGATGGTGTCGAAATGCGCACGGGCCGTGGCCATATCGCGTTGTGTCAGGGCGGCGAGGCCGCGATACCAGGTGATGCGCCAGTCGGCGTCCTCGGACTGCTCGAACTCGGCCAGCTGCTCCAGGGCGGTGGTCGCGTGGCCGGCCTCGATGAGAGTGCGGGCCAGCGCCAGGATCACCTCGGGCGAGGAGACCGGGGCATTCTGCAGCGTCGCGATGAGCTGGTTCGGATCCGCCACCGTGGTGGTGGCCAGGAAGCCGGCCGCCGGATCCGTGGGGTCGACCACGGGGACCGGCAGGCCCGCCGCGATGACCACCGGATCGGGGATGGCGGGCCACTGCGCCGGATCGGTGCCGAAAGCCTGCCGCTCACCGCTGAATACGGTCGATACCGCGGGGCGGGGCATGCCGTCCTGCGCGGCCACCACCTCGCGGAGCACGCCGGTGACCTGCTCGGCCATTTCCGAGGCGGAGCCGAAACGCTCGTTCGGGTCGGTGGCGGTCGCGCGCTCCAGTAGACGGCGGTAGGACGGGAACATTGCCAGCAACGGCACTTCCGAGTCCGGCGGCAGCGTGTAGCGGTAGGCGGTGCGGTAATCGAAGTTGAAGGTCAGCAGCGCGAGCGTGCGCGCCACCGTGAACAGGTCCGATTCGATCGACGCGCCTTCGGTTTCCAGCTCGGGCGCGCAGTAGCCGTCGGTCTTGAAACCGGCGCTCTCCTCGTCGTCCATATGCCGGACCGCACCCAGGTCGATGAGCTTGAGTTGCTCCTCGGTCTGAATCATATTGTCCGGTTTGAAGTCGCAGTAGAGCAGATCCATGCCGTGCAGGTAGCCCATGGCGGGCAGGATCTCCAGAATGTAGGCGAGACCCTGGGCCAGCGGCAGCGGCTGCAGGGCGCCGACCGCATCCCGTTGCGAGCGCAGCTCTTTCAGCGACGCGCCGCCGACATACTCCATGACGATGTAGCCGACCGGCTCATGGGTCTTGGGGTCCGGATGCTTCACGAAGTTGAAGATCTTGACGATATTCGGATGCTCGACGGTAGCCAGGAACTGGCGTTCCGCGACGGCGGCCGCCATGGCATCGGCGTCGCCGGTGTCCAGCAGGCCCTTCAGGACCACCCAGCGGTCGCTGACATTACGGTCGCGGGCCAGATAGATCCAGCCGAGGCCACCGTGGGCGAGACAGCCCAGCACCTCGTACTGGCCGGCCACCAGGTCACCCGGAACCAGCTTGGGCGTGAACGAATACGCGGTACCGCACTGCTTGCAGAATCCTTCGGTGCGGCCCGGCGCACTGTCCTTGCCGCGGCCGACGGGCTGACCGCAGTTGCTGCAGAAGCGTTCCCGCTCCGGGACCTGCGGGTCGGACATGACGGCGGTCGACGGATCCCGATACGGGACTTGGGGAATCGATACCAGGCCCGCGCCCAGGCGGCCGCGGCTCGAGCGCGCGGTGCGCGTGGAGCGGGAGGAGGAACGGCTCGAACCGCGGCGGCTCTGGCGGCCGGATCGGGAGGAACCGCCGGTCATCGTGCCGGACCGGCCGGAGCCGAGATAGATCCCGGACTGCGGCGTGGAGGCGCTCAAAGGCGTTGAGTAGGGGGAGGAGTAGGACGACGATCCACTGGTTTGCGAGCTGGGCGCCGCGGAACCATTGTGGGCCGGGGGTCCTCCCGCTTGCCCGAGGGCGGAGGTCGCGGGACTCGAGCCCGGGCCTCGCCCAGTGGGATTCGCGCCCCAGCCGGCGGGGCTCGTCCCCTGGCCGGTCGGGGTCAGCGGTACGGACGGCGCGGGCGCGAGGCCGCATTCGTCGCAGAAACCGTCCAGAATGGTGCCGCCGCAGTCCGGCCGCATGCACTTGGTCATCGTGTTGCCGTCTTCTCGGTGATCGCCTGTTGATATTCGGCCAGGGCCCGGGTGGCCGCGGCGAGATCGCATGGCGGAGTGTGCAAAAGCTCATATGCCCGCCGGTAGCGGGCGTCGACGGTGGCGTCCTCGCTGAGGCGCAACCGCGCGCCCTTGGCTCGATACGCATCCAACCGGCCGCGGAGTTCATCGCGGCGGTCGATCAGCGCGAGCGAGTTGTCGCGGGCCGTCTCGGCGGTGGAACGCGCCCGCTCCACATCCCGGGCCAGGGCCACCACATCATCGTTGACGTGGGTCCAGTGCCGCTCCTCCGAAGCATGCAAGTGGCTGAGCCGATCCCGCAGCGGAGCAAGGGGTTCGAGGGGGGAAGCGGTCGCACCGGCGATCTTGGCGGCCGTGACGGCCGCCGCCGACCGCGCCTCGTTCTCGGCGGTAGCGGCAGCGTCCAGCTCACCGGTCAAGCCCGTCAGCCGTGCGGTGACGCTGTCGCGGCGGCCGCGCAGCTCCTCCAGAACGGCCTGCAGTTCATCGATCTCGCGGTTCAGCACCGTGGGATCGGAACTGTCCGGCTGCCGCTGCGCCAGCGCCAGCGGATCCGACATGGCCAGCATGCGATCGGTGTTCAACCGCCGTTCCACCGCATCGATCCGGACCAGCACCGGATGCCCGATATCGGCCAGCCGTAGATCGGCGGCCAACTGCCGGGCCTCCAGCAACCGCGCGCTCGCCCGATCCACCCCCGGCAGATAGGCCGAGGCCACCGCGTCCGCCGTCGAAGCCAACTGCACCACTTCGCGATACGCCGCCGTCATCTGCGCCACCAACTGGGCCAGCGTCATCGACCGGCTGACCGCGGCGGGACCGATGAGATCGCGTTCCGCCAGCGGAATCGGCTGCGGCGCCAGCACCACCGAAGGCCCGCACAGCAACCGCGTCAACTCCGCCAGCTCGGCCTGCCCCGGCCGCCCCCGCCGCGACCGCACCGCATGCACCTGCGCCACCACACTCTCGAAAAGCCGGAACTGCGCCCAGATATCGGCGAACCGCACCCGGGCAACCGCCCAGCGATCCGCACTGACCCCGGTCAGCGGAACCTCGTTCAGAAACCGAACCCCCGGATGATCCTCCAGCTCCACGAGATTCACCGAAATCTCGGAGCGATCGGCGTCGAGCCGGGCCAAGGCCATATCGACCTCGGCAATTGCCAGCACTGGCACCCCCGTCGTTCAAAGCAATCAAATCTGGTCGGGACCGATCCCCGTCAGCACATGCTGCCACCCCGCACCGTAAACAAACCGTAAGTATTAGAACGTATCCCGACGTCAGGGGCTACTTGAACCCCCGACCAGCGCGGAGAGGGAGGCCCCGCCGCCGAGACGTGATACTGGAGACATTCGTTGTCACGGATTCGACACGGCAACTCCGCCTGCACGATTCGAAGCGAAAGGTAAATACATCGACAGCCTCCCGCCGCCCCGGCAGAGTGACCGTCCGTGACGAGCAGCGAACTGTGGACCTGCGCGACCGCCACTACGGTTCCTGCGGCCCGGCCAGGTCGCGGTGCCGTTCGACGTTTCCGAACGGCATCTCGGCTTCGACACCGTCGATTTGGCCGAACAGATCCTCGTCTCGCACCACTTCACCCGCGACGGCGACCACTACCGTCGCAGCACCTCCCGTCACCGATACGCTCGGCCCGCAGAGCTCGACCTCATGGCCCGCATCGCCGGGCCCGAGCTGGAACGGCGCGTCGCAGACTGGAACGGTGCGCCATTCACCCAGGACTCCGCGAACCACATCTCGTCTAATGGCTGATCTTTTCCAGTTCGTCGATGTCCTTGCCGGAGAGCGGCAATCCAGCACCGAGGAGATTCTCGCGAAGGTGGGTCGTCGAAGAGGTGCCGGGGATCAGCAGGATGTTCGGTGATCGGTGCAGCAACCAGGCCAGGGCGACCGACATCGGCGTCGTGTTCAACCGGGCGGCGACGGCCGACAGTGCCGCGGACTGCAGTGGGCTGAAGCCACCGAGCGGGAAGAAGGGTACGTAGGCGATGCCCTGCGCGGCGAGGGTGTCGATCAGTTCGTCGTCTCGCCGGTAGGCCAGGTTGTACATGTTCTGCACACACACGATCGGCGCGATCGTCTGCGCCTCGGCGACCTGTTCGGCCGTCGCGTTGCTGACACCGAGGTGGCGGATCAGCCCCCGCCGCTGGAGTTCGGCGAGGGCCTCGAACGGCTCTGCGAGTGAACCCGACTGTGGCCCTGCGGCATTGCCGAGCCGAAGGTTGACCACGTCGAGCACCTCGAGTCCGAGCGTGGCCAGGTTCTCGTGGACGGCGCGGCGGAGGTCCTCGGGCCGCCGAGCCGGCGGCCAGCCGCCCTGCGAATCCCGGGTCGCGCCGACCTTGGTCACGATGTGCAGCGATTCGGGGTAAGGGTGCAGTGCTTCGCGGATCAGCTGATTGGTGACGCGTGGCCCGTAGGCGTCGGCGGTATCGATGTGGGTGATGCCGAGGTCGACGACCTCACGTAGGACAGCGAGCGCGCCGTCGCGATCCACGGGCGGACCCATGACCCCGGGTCCGGCGAGTTGCATTGCGCCGTAACCGAACCGGGTGACGACAAGGTCGCCCAGGGTCCAGGTGCCGCCGGGAAGTGAAGGGGAGGGAGTGTTCATACCGCTACCTTTCGTGTCGAGCTGGTCGGTGCCTTGCTCCATGATTGACGTGTAACTTCCTATTGGGAAGTAGGCACTTCAGAGTGCGTAACCGTCCGCAAGTTGGAGGAGCAGTTGATGGCAACGACGGCGGCAGCCCAGAAGCGAGCGCAGGCCAAGGCCGAATATGACGCCTTCCTGGCGGTATGTCCGAGCCGCAAACTGCTGGAACGGATTTCCGACAAATGGGTCGCACTGATCGTGACCGCGCTCGGCAGCGGCGGATCACCTCGGCCCGACGACCCCTGCATCGGTGAGCCACGGTCCATGCGCTACTCGGAGCTGTCGCGCCTGCTGGCAGGCGTGAGCCAGAAGATGCTCACCCAAACCCTGCGCGCCCTGGAGCGAGATGGTCTGATCACCCGCACCGCGACACCGACCGTGCCAGTGACGGTCTCCTACGAACTGACCGACCTCGGCCTCTCACTGCATCGGTTGGTCCGCGAGATCAAGGGCTGGGCCGAGGCGCACATGGATGAAGTACTCACCAACCGCGCGGCACACGACACCCACGTCGGCTGAACCACTCAACGCAACACACGCCCCACAAGCCGAATTATCGAACATATGTTCTACACATGAAGTAGGCTGGCTCGCGTGAACATACATTCGACCGCGCCGGCGCCGGATGCTCCAGGACCAGGATGGCCGGAACTGGCCGATGTCGATTTGCTGCGCACCCTCGTCGAAACCGAACGCCGCCGGAGGCGACTGGATGCTGCCATGCGCGCGGCCGTCGCCGAGGCCGAGCGTCGTGGCCTCGCCGCAGGCACCGGCTATCGGGACACTGTAGAGCTATTGACTGATCTGCTGCGGATCAGTGCCCACGAAGCGCGCCGGCGAATCGAATACACGGCTCCGCAAGCCCGTTCGCGTTCCAGGAAGGTCTGGAGGGTGCTGGCGGCGGCAAGCTGAGGCCGAACCCGACCATTGCCGCGGTGAGTTTTCTCAGGCGGCGGAAGGGTTTTCGAGGACGATTGCGACTCCTTGACCGGATCCGATGCAGACGCCGATCGCACCGTAGCGCGCATTGCGTTCCCGCAGTTCGGTGGCCAAGGTGAGGACGTAGCGGGCGCCGGTGGCGCCGAACGGGTGACCGATCGCCACCGCGCCGCCGTTCGGTGTCAGCTTCTCGTCCGGGATGACGAAACCGTCCAGCTGGTTGGGCAATTCACGCAGCACACCCAGGGCCTGGGCGCTGAATGCCTCGTGCACTTCCCACACATCGATCTGCTCGGGTGTCAGGCCCGCGCGTCGAATCGCCAGCGGCAGCGCCCACGCCGGAGCCAAACCCATGTAGAGCGGATCGATCCCGTACACCGCCGACGACACCACCCGGGCCAGCGGTTCGACGCCGAGTTCGGCTGCTCGTTCACCCGAGGCCAGCACCACTGCGCTGGCTCCGTCGGTCAGGGGAGTCGAGTTCCCGGCGGTCATCTGCGTCGTCCCCGGCTGCGGGGGCAGCGCCGCCAGCCTTTCGGCGGTGGTGTCGTCGCGGATGAATTCGTCATGCTCGAACAGGCGGGCCGGGGTCTTCCTCGTCGCGGCGATCTCCACCGGCATGATCTCCTTGGCCAGCCGCCCGGAATCCCTGGCCGCCTTGGCATTTCGCTGCGTCCGCAGCGCGAACGCGTCGATTTCCTCGCGGGTCAGCCCGTAACGGTCGGCGACGTTCTGTGCCGTCTCGATCATCCCGATATAAGCATTGCGCGCCAGCAGCACCGGATTGGCGGGACCACCCGCACCCGCCCACATGGTGTCGAGCAGAATGACCGGACCACGAGGCCCGAACGGCGAGTCGCCCTTCATATACGCCCACCCCGACCGCGACATCGACTCGACGCCACAGGCGATCCCGACGCCCAGATCCCCCGCTTTGATCGCGTGCGCGACATTGACGGTCGCACTCAGCGACGACCCACAAAACCGATTGATCGTCGCCCCCGCCACCGTGTCAGGGAATCCCGCCGCCAGCGCCGCCCACCGCGCGACATCCCCCATCCCCTCATGGGCCGGATTAACGCACCCCGCAACAATATCCTCAACCTGATCCAGCCCCACCCCAACCCGCTCGCACGCCCCCTTCATCGTCATCCCCAGCAGGTCGTCGGCCCGAATATGCGACAGCGAACCACCGTACCGAGCAAACGGCGTCCGAACACCACCAAGCACAAACGCTTCCGCCATCACGATCTCCTTCGAAAGTATCCTCAGAGTCTCAACGAGCGAGCCGTACTTGCCACCCCGATCTTGCCCCGATCCCGACGAAATCCGCCACACCCACACACCCGACGGCGCCGAGTCCGCCGACCTCCGAGACCGAGCTACTCGAACCCACGGCCTAACGAAGGATCGACCGGCCGTACCGATCCGACTGCGCGGAACGTCCGCAACTGCCGAGGACCGAGTGGCACCTGACCCCTCAGAAATCGGACAGAATCTCACGCTGAGGTACCACTCGAGGACGCCGTCCGCCAAGCTCGAAACGGCGAGAAGTGCACTGCCGTGGCCGATTCCGGCAAATCCCCTCAGCAGTGTGCTGTTGATCTATCCCTTAGCGAGAGGGGTAGGAATCATCGACGGCCTGTGGATGATTCGATGGTGATGCCTGGCGGTCAGTTGCCGTCGTGAGCGTCTCTGATGGTTTGTTGTAGTTCGCTGTTGATGCGTTGTGCTTCGGCGAGTTGATCTTCGAGGATCACGATCCGGCAGGCGGCCTCGAGCGGGTTACCGTCGTCGACGAGTTGGCGGACCCGCGCGGCGATGCGCAACTGGTAGCGGGAGTAGCGGCGGTGCCCGCCCTCGGAACGTTGCGGGGTGAGCAGTTTCGCGGCGTCCAGGCCGCGCAGGAATGCTTGGGTGACTCCGACGATTTCCGCGGCCCGGCCCATGCTGTAGGCCGGATAGTCATCGTCGTCGAGTCGGTCGGCGGGCGTGCTGTCGGCGGGTTTCGCGTGTGGATCTTCCACTACACCTCTCGGTGGGTTCATGCCTTCAGGCCCCGGCGCAGTGCGCCGGGGCCTGAGGTCGTTACGAAGGGGTTGACTCAATTTCGGTTACCGGCCGGTGAGGCCGGTGCTTGACACCGCGTCCGAACGTGTTGACAGGGACGCGTAATGCGTACGTATGTGCTCGTGGACCACCTCCCGGCTCGTAGGTTGCGCACCCCCGCACCCGAATGTTGCTGGCACGGTCCCGCTTCGAAAGTCCTCTTGCTACTTCCGGCGCCTTTCGCGGTGTTCTTCGTCCCCTCCTGCGGAAACAGGATCACAAACTTCACCCGCCGGCGGGGGACGGCCCAAACTGAACTTCTCCGGGCAGTTCATCTCTCCCGGGCCCTTGACTTGCTGCTTGTTGAACAAGAGAGACAGTACAACGGGTCACAACGGTTGTCTACACCCTTGAGTGCAGATTTTTTCCCTCGTACCGAACATGCTGTTCACTCGCTCTGCCCTCGTTCGCGGCCGTGCGTATGTCGGCGGTGAACCTCGCGGGATCGTTGTTTTGTCCAGCGCATCTGGACCTCCCGCGAGTGCTGCCTCCCGCGCGGCTCGAAACGCCCAGGCGGCTCTCCGGTGTCAGGCGCTGGTCGGCGACCTGGGGGACCCGCACGCCAATAGCCCCCTGACGGCGCAGCCGACGCCTACTCCGAAAGGCATGAGCCCCCATTTTCGGTGCGGGAAAAACTATCGTGATGGATGTAGACATTCCTCTTGTTGTGGCATATATTCGCTGTCGTTGCGATTGAGAGATCAAGTAGCTGGGCAGCGGAACTGCCTGGAACATGAGGTTCGACCGCCCCTTCCGGTGCAGACGAAACCGGCACTACCCCCGGCCGGGGCCGCCGCTGGAGGGGGCGAAGAAGCAAGGTGAGAACCATGACGGGCCCCGGCGCTCCAACGCGCCGGGGCCCGTCACGGTGGCAGCACTTCCCGATCTTCGGCAAGACGAGCACAGCCTCTCCACGCCCCGCGCGACCGAGATCGAGCCGACACAAGGTTCCGCTGCTGAACGCACTGTCATCAGCGTAAAGCGTTCCGTATCGCACCTTTCCATGCTGACTTCATTCGAAACGAGTGAGCGATAATGCCGCGACCTGCGCGTTCAGGAAAGCGCACCAGCAGCAACACCGAGGTGGCAGACGCCGGAGCGATGGCGGAACGAAATTCGGCGTCAGCGGCGGCCGCAATCGACCCGACGGCCGCCTAGAACCATTCTGGTCAGAGCCATGGGTGGGCAAGTTGCACGGGAAGTGAACGGCTTGCGGTCGGTCCAGCACCCGGGCGCTGCGCCGCAGCGGCTGCCACCCTTGATATTCATTCTGCGAAGTCTGTCCTGAGCGGGTTCCGTTGCCCGGTGGTGAAGCGCTGCGGGAATCGCACCCACCGCCGCACAAACCGCTACCACCGTAATGCCGATCCTGCCGATCACCGTAGTTCTCAACGCATTCCACACATTGCCCCCTACCGCTGTCGACCACTGGGCATGTTATCCGGGGAGCTCACCTCCCTTCGGTATCGCTCGACCCGAAGTCCTCGTGCGTCAGCGATTGACCCAGCGTGAGCACCCGATGGTCCAGCTAGCCGTTCTCGGAGGCCAGTTTTCGACAATTCCGACAGGGTCGCCGTTTCCCCGGCGCCAGCTATTCTCCAGGTCATGGGGAGGATTCGGCCGGTGCTGGCCGTCACTGCATGCGTACTGCTCACCGGTGCCTGTGGGCACACCGAGACGACCGCGAAGAACACGACGCCGTCCGTGCCGACGACAAGCCCGGCACCGGTCATCGCGGCCACCAAGACCATCGCGCCAACGACTTCGACGATCCCGGTGGAACCCGCAGCGCTGCCGCTGTGCGGTGACGTCAAGGGATCCGGTTCCGCAGGCGCGGCGCCGGCCGACTGCAAGCTGATCTCCCACGACAGCGCGGGATTCTCGTTCATCGTGCGCCATAGGGACGGCTTCAAGTTCGGGACTCAGGCGAGGATCGACGTGACGGGCGGTGACGGCACCGTCCTGCAAACCATCGATACGGACGATTCCGACGCTCCCGGCGTTGAGCCGTTCCTGGCCGATCTGGTCGGTGACGGACGGGATGAACTGATCGTGCCGCTTTCCCTCGCGATCGTGGGCAACGGCAACTTCGAGGTATTCCGTCCCAAGGCGAACAAGCCGGAATTCGCCAGGTCCGGAACCGTGTTCGGGATCGGGGTGGATCGTTCGGCGGGCGGCTACATCGTCGGACAGTCCAAAGGCGGTGCCGCGCACTGGTACATCGAGTTCGACAGGTTCCAGGGTTCTCAACTCGTGTTCGTCGCCGAGATCATCAACTCATCCGATACCAACGGGCATTGGACCTGCGCGGTCGACAACGAGCAGGGCTCCCTGCAGTCCGAACTCAGCGACGACGAAATAATCCAGCGGTTCTGCGGCCGCGAGATCCTCCGGACCGCCCCGGTGCACTGACGCACTGCATTCCCACGATCTTGTATTGCCTATGCCGGTGTGGTGTCAATGTTTTCCATAGCGGCGCCGTGGCGCCGCCCCCGCATCGTTTCCCGGGCTGCTCCGGACTGTGTCCATAGACGGGTCCGGTCGACGTCGAGTTGTGCTGCACCGCAATAGATATCGAGGAGACGAAGAATTACCGGTTGCATATCCGAGGATCGGGGCAGGCGGTCGAAGCGGGGGCTGCGGATGATGTTGAGTGGCTCGTGCGCTGGGTCGCCGACGTAGGTTTTCGGGTTGACCGCGAGCCATGGTTCTCGATCCGAGGGCAGGTTGGCATCTCGATCATGAGGCGGCTTTGTGCAATCGGAAGACGCGGTGCTCGGGCACAGGGAGACGTCTTTGCCGGGCCTCGAGCCGCCCGGGCGTTACCGGGCCACGTGGGCGGCTGTCTCGTCGCCGTACACGAGTGAGAGGCGGCGAACTTGTCGGTGGGAACGAGGTGATCGTTGATCGGCGGCGTCAGGATGGGAGTTGATTCGAGTGCTCGACGAGGAGAGACAATGGCGACTGTGGTGCCGGAATCCGCTTATCGGACCGCCGAGAAGTTGTTGGGGCACAACCGATCCGAGCTTGTCTATGGGGCGGAGGTGACGCCGGTTCGGATCGTGGGGGAGGAGCGGTTCTGGTATCGGAGCCGTACGGCCGACGGCATACGGTATGTCTTGGTCGATCCTGCGGCGGGCAGGCGGGAAGTGGCATTCGATCACGAATGGCTGGCCGCGGTTCTCGGGGCCGCGAGTGGAGAGAAACTTGATCCCGCGCTACTTCCGCTGTCGGCGTTGGCTTTTCCCGGCGGTGCGGTCGAGTTCGATGCGCTCGGCACGCGCTGGCGGTGCACGCTGGACACCGGTGAGTGTGAACGGCTGGCCGCGCGGCCGCGCTCTCCGCTCGAGGTGCCGTCACCGGATGGGACCTCGCTGGTGTTCCGCCGTGGCGACGACCTGTGGGTTCGTTGCGACGACGGCTCTGGGGAGCGTGCGCTGACCAGCGACGGCGTGCCCGATTACGGCTACGGGGCCGAGCCGGGGCCGTTCGTTCCGCTCGTCTTGCTGCGGGCGCTCGGTGTGCCGCAGCTACCGCCGTCGGTGGTGTGGTCGCCGGATTCGACCCGGGTGCTCACCATCCGCACCGACGAGCGGGAGGTGGCGACGATGCATCTGGTCGAGGCGATGCCACCGGATGGCGGCAGGCCCGCCCTGCTGACGCTGCCCTACTCGGTGCCGGGAGAGGAAGTGACCGCGCGCGGTGAGTTGGTGGTGCTGGATGTGCGTTCGGGAACGATGGTGACCGCGCAGGCCGAGCCACTGCGGATGTCATACATCACGCCGATAGCGTTGCGGCAGGCGTGGTGGGACCGGGACGGTTCGGCCGTCTACTGGCTCGATCACTCGCGAGACCAGCGGACCTTGCGCTTGCAGCGACTCGACCCCGAGACCGGCGCGGTGCGCACGCTGATCGAGGAAAGCGGGCCGACCCGGGTGGAACCGGCCCAGGAGATCGCCGCACCTCCGATCGTGCGGGTGCTGCCCGGAGGCCATGAGGTGCTGTGGTTTTCACAGCGCGACGGCTGGGGACATCTGTACCTGTACGACACTCGCACCGACGCGCCACCCGTCCAGGTCACCTCGGGGGCGTGGGTGGTGCGGCAGATCCTGCATGTCGACGAAGACCGCCGGGTCGTCTACTTCCTCGCCTCCGGGCTGATCGCCACCGATCCCTACCGCCGCCAGGTGTGCCGGGCGAATCTGGACGGGTCGGGTTTCGCGCGGCTGTGCGACGACGACCTCGATCACGTCGTCACCGTCCCCGAGAACGCGGCATATTTCCTCGACTCCGCGTCGACAACCGAACTCCCGCCGGTGATCACAGTTCGCGACTGGGACGGCGCAGTGCTCGTCGAACTGGAACGTGCCGACGTCGTCCGGTTGCGCGATACCGGCTGGCGCCCGCCGGAACGGTTCCGCACCACCGCCGCCGACGCAACCACCGACATCTACGGTGTGCTGTACCTGCCGCACGATTTCGACCCAGGCCGGCGCTATCCCGTCATCGACCACATCTACCCCGGCCCGCAGATCCACCGCGTTGCGCCGTCGTTCGACCCGGGGTCCTACGGGTACGACGCCGAGGCGCTGGCCGCGCTGGGATTCGTTGTCGTCGCGTTGGACGGGCGGGGAACTCCCGGGCGGGACAAGGCATTTCACGACGCGTCCTACGGCAGGCTGTGCGATGCGGGCGGGCTCGACGACCACATTGCCGCGATCCGGGAGCTGGCCGCGACGCGGCCGTGGATGGACCTGGATCGCGTGGGGATCTTCGGGATTTCGGGCGGCGGTTACGCCACCGTGCGGGCGCTGTGCACGTACCCCGACTTCTATACCGTGGGCGTCTCCGAATCCGGCAACCACGATCAGCGCATCTACCACCAGGTGTGGGGCGAATCCTACGACGGGCCCTACGACGCGGAAATCTATCGGCGCAGCGCCAATCCGGAGTTCGCCGATCGGTTGCGCGGCAAACTGCTGCTCGTCCATGGCGAACTCGATCACAATGTCACCCCGCAGCAGACGCTGCGGCTCGTCGCCCGGCTCGTCGCGGCGGACAAGGACTTCGAGATGCTCCTCGTTCCCGGCGCCGACCACGCCTTCACCGGCGCAGAGCATTACGTGATCCGGCGGCGCTGGGACTTCCTGGTCCGGCATCTGCTCGGCGCCGAACCGCCCGCAGGATTCCGGCTCACCCCGGTCCCCATCGAAAAGTCCATGGCGGCAATGAGCTTCCGCTGACCGCCGCACACAACACGTTGAAGGAGTTATTTGTGGCACTCGATCATGTGGTGACTCAACGCCTTGTCGATGACACCGCCGCCGAACTCGGCATCGTCGGCGCGCAACTCGCTGTCCTGCTCGACGGTGAGATCCACGAATTCGTCACCGGCACAGCCAATGCCGAACTCGATACCCCGGTCACCCGCGATACGCTGTTCCAGATCGGTTCCACCACAAAGGTATACACCGCGGCGCTGGTGATGCAGCTCGCCGCCGAGGGTGTGATCGATATCGATGCCCCGCTGATCACCTATCTGCCGGAGCTGCGGCTCGGTGATCCGGAGACCACGAAGACCGTCACCCCTCGTCACCTGATGGCGATGACGAGCGGTCTCGACAACGGCCCCTACACCGATACCGGGCGCGGTGACGATTGCGTGCGCGCGTACGCCGATCTGCTCACCGACATCGCGGTGATCGACCCGCCCGGCGCGGAGTACGGCTACACCAACGCCTCCACCAACCTCTCCGGCCTACTCATCGAACGGCTGTCCGGCCGCTGCTGGGATGATGCGCTCGCCGAGCGGTTGCTGCGGCCGGCCGGATTGACCCGATCGGCAAGCCTTTTCGAGGAACTGCCCTACCATCACATTGCGGTCGGGCACACTCGCGACGGCGACGGTAAGCCGGAAATCGTGCGGCCGTTCACCTTTTCCCGCGGCATGGGCCCGGCAGGCAGCACGCTGTGCGCAAGTGCCGGGGACATGGTGCGGTTCGGTGGGCTGTTCCTGCGGGGCGGGCTCGCCGAGGACGGCACCCGGATCCTCTCCGAAGACACGGTGCGGCAGATGCACACGCCGCAGGTCGATGTGCCTGCCAAACTGTTCGCCGACCAGTGGTGCTTGGGCCCGTACCGCAAGGTGTGGGACGGAGTCGCGGTCTACGGTCACAGCGGCACCACCCCGAGCGCGTCCTCCACACTGCAGTGGCTGCCGGAAGCGGGCGCCGCGATCGCTACCGTCGTCAATGTGGCCAATCGCGGATACGCCTTCGCGGAGACCGTGATTCGCGAGGTCGTCCGCACCGCACTACAGATCGACGCACCACAGCGTCCGCAGCCCGACGACAGCGTGTCCTTCGATCCGGCTCGATACGCCGGCACCTACGAGAGCGCGAGCATGGTCTTCCGGATCGAAGCGCAGGGCCCTCGCCTGGTCGGGCACTTGGATGTGCGAGTAGTCGGCCCCGACGGTCAGGCGAGTCTCCAATCCGTCGCGTCCTCGCAGCTGCTGCCGCTCGGCGAGGACCGCTTCCTGCCCGCCGACGACGCATTCACCTCCAACCACCGGTGGGACATCGCCTTCCAGTTCGGAAAGGACAACGTCGCCGAGCGAATACTCAACGGCGCCTTCGCGGCACGACGCGTGCGGTGACCGCCTTATGCGGGCGGCGTGGATCAGGCTGTTGCCGTGCGGGTTTCGGTGGCGCGGAGGCGGTCGGTGAGGGCTTCGATGGTGCCTTCGCGGTGCTGGTTGTGGAGGGCGACCAGGCGGGGGAGGTCGGCTGCTTCCAAGGCGGTGACTATGGCGGCGTGTTCGGCGATGATGCGGTCTATTACGCGGGGGTCCGAGGCGTAGATTGCGCGGTAGATGCTGGTGAGCAACCAGATTCGGCGGAGTTCCGTGACGAAGAGGTCCAGGCCGGAGAGTTCGAACAGGGTGAAGTGGAAGTCGGTGTTGAGGCGGCGGAAGGCGCCCAGGTCGTGGCGGGCCGCGGCGGCGGTGATCGCGGTGTTGATCTCGCGCAGGCGGGTGATGGCGGCGGGGGCGACTTCTCTGATGTCGCAGAGGACTTCGTTCTCGAGGAGCTGGCGTAGGCGGTAGGCCTGGGCGAACTCGGCGACGCTCAGTTCGCGGGCGCAGAAGCCGGCATTGCGCCGGTAGGTGAGGAGGCCGTCGGAGGCGAGGGTGCGGAGGGCCTCGCGGACCGGCTGGCGGCTCAGGCCGAGTCGGTCGGCCAGTAGTTCCTGGCGGATCGGCTGGCCGGGGCTGAGGGTGCCGGCCGCGATCGAGTCGTAGATGGCATCGATCACCGCTTGTACCGCGCCGGTCGCGGCTTCGCCGTCGCGCGGGTCCGTCGGCATCGGGGTCTCCTTCGTTCGGTGGCTGCCACAGTGTCGGTCGTTGGCTACCGGACCGGCAATTGGATCCAATTCATTGACTCTAACTCGCTACCACTCCTAGGATTGGATCCAATCTGATCGTCAGGAGTGGAAATGACAACCGCCATGACCGGAGTCGAGGTCCGCGTCGAGGACCATGTCGGCTGGATCGTGCTCAACCGGCCCGAGAAGAAGAACGCCCTCGACCGCGACATGCTGCTGCGCTGGACGCGGGCGCTGCGCGATTTCGAGGCTGACCGGGAGGTGCGGGTGGTGGTCGTCCGCGGCGCCGGCGACGCCTTCTGCGCGGGCGGTGATGTCGACGGACTGGCCGCGGCCGACCGGACTCCCCTCGAAGCGCGCCGGCTCATGACCGACCACGTGCACCAGGTTGCCCGCGCGGTCGAGGACCTGAACAAGCCGCTCATCGCGGGCGTGAACGGGGTTGCCGTCGGCGCGGGCATGGATATGGCGTTGATGTGCGATTACCGCATCGCGGCCGATCGCACCCGGTTCTCGGAAGGCTACGTGCGGGTCGGGCTGGTACCCGGCGACGGCGGCTGCTACTACCTGCCCCGGCTGATCGGGACATCCAAGGCGCTGCGGCTACTGTGGACCGGCGAATTCGTTTCCGCCGCACAGGCATTGGAGTGGGGAATCGTCGACGAAGTATGCCCGGACGGCGAATTCGACGCGCGGCTCACCGCCTTCGCCGCGCAGATCGCGGCGCAGCCGCCGGTGGCCGTGCAACTCATCAAACGAGCTGTGCGCCAATCGATTCCCGGTGATCTGCGCACGGCGCTCGACCTGATCGCCTCGCATCAGGCCATCGTGCAGTCGACCGCCGATTCCCGCGAGGCCATGGACGCATTCCGCGAACGCCGCACCCCGCATTTCGAAGGAAAATGACGAAATGACCACGCACGAACAGGAACTCCGCGAGCGTGTCCGCGCACTCTGCGCCGAATGGGATTACACCCCGCGTGTCGATTCCTGGATCGGCGGCTACGACCCGGAATTCAGTCGCGAACTCGCCCGCCGCGGCCTGCTGGCCCGCACCTGGCCGAAACATCTCGGTGGCGCGGAGGACAGCAATATCGCGCGGCTCGCGATCACCGAGGAACTGTTGCGCGCCGGGGCGCCGGTATCGGCGCACTGGCTGGGGGAGCGGCAGATCGGGCCCGAACTCATCCGGCACGGCACACCCGCACTACAGGAGGAGTTCTGCCCACGGCTCGCCGCCGCGGAAATCGGCTTCGCACTGGGCATGTCCGAACCCGACGCGGGCTCGGATCTGGCCGCGGTCCGCACCACCGCGACCCCCGACGGTGCCGGCTGGCGGATCAGCGGCCGCAAGATCTGGACCAGTGGCGCGCACGTCGCCACTCACCTGTATGTGCTGGCCCGCAGCTCGAAGGAGGACGACAAGCATGCTGGCCTCACCGAATTCATCGTCGAACGCACCGCGCCCGGAGTGACCGTACGGCCGATCATCGGCATGGAAGGGGAACACCACTTCAACGAGGTGACCTTCGACGAAGTGTGGACACCCGGCCACTGGGTGATCGGGCAGGTCGGCAACGGCTGGCAGCAGGTCGTCGGGCAACTGGCGTTCGAACGGGGTGGGCCCGAACGGTTTCTGTCCATGTACCCGCTGCTGAAAGCGGTGCTGGACGCCGGGGGAGTGCTCGGCGCCGAGGACCGCAGCCGACTACACGCGTTGATGGCTCGGCTGATGGTGCTGCGCACGTGGGCGCGCGAGACCGCGCTGGCGATGGACGCCGGATACAGTCCCGTCGTCGAGGCCGCCACCGGTAAGTACCTCGGCAATCGATTCGAACTGGACTGCATCGAATTCGTGCGTGAACTGCTGCCACGGTGTGACGCCGGCATTCACCGCATGTACTGGGAAGCCACGCTGGCTTCGCCGAAATCGGGAATCCGCGGTGGGGCCGCACCGGTCATGCTGTCGATGATCGCGAAGGGGAGCAAGTGAACTACGAATACACCGGCGCCGCAGCCGATTTGCACGCCGCCGTGACACAGGCCGCGGCCGCCTGGGATCGGCCGCAGCCCGGCGCCGACGTCTCGCAGGACGAAACCTTCGCGCAGCACTGGGATCTGGCCGTGAGCCTGGGGTGGACGACCATACTCGACGATGTCGAACTCGCCGACGAGCAAGGGCGCGAATTGCTGGAAGCAGCAGGCGCGGCAGTCTCCGCGTTGGCTCGTGCCGGTGCGAAACTGCCTGTACGTCAGACATTGCTGGCCCGCACCGCGGCCCGGGAATCGTTCGACGAAGCCGCCGTGGCGGTGCTCGACGACGGGACAGGACTGTGGGAGCCGATCGCCGCTGTCGTGGTCGCCCCGAACGGCGAGGTTCGCACGCAGACTCCGAGCCGGGCGGAGCATCTCGACATAGCCGGCCGACCGCTCGCCGCACCGGTGCCACGCCCGGTGCAGCTGGCCGACAGGCAATCGGCGGTATCGAATTATCTACTGCTGCACGAGATCACCGGAGCGGTCGACGGTGCGGTCGACCTCACCCGCGCCTATGTCGGCCAGCGCATCCAATTCGGCCGCCCGCTGAGTTCCATCCCCGCGGTCAAGACCACGCTCGGTGAGTTGTCGGTGGCCCAGGGGCAACTGCACGCCGCCCTGCGCGAGGTGGGCCGCCGACTGCCGGAAGCATCCGAGCGTCCCCGGTTCGCGCTGGCAGCGGCTCGCGAGATCGCCGCCACCACAGCCGGATTCGTAGCATCGACCGCCCATCAACTGCACGGCGCAATGGGTATCACCGCCGAATCCGGCCTGCACCACCGCACCACGCTGCTCTGGGCCGACCGCGACGAAGGGCGCACAACCACCGACCCGGCTGTCCTGACCGAGACGCAGCTCTGGGAGCTGACCGCCCCGGGAGCCACAAGCTGACCGCTGCCCTCGCGACAATTCGACTAGCTACCCGGCCCGTCCATCCGATTAACAAGGGAGGCAATCTTGCCCACCTCATCCGCCGAAACCGCATTCCCACGGGGACCGCTGGCCGGCATCCGGATTCTCGACCTCACCCACGTCGTGATGGGCCCGTACGCCACTCAGCTGCTTGCCGATCAGGGCGCCGACGTGATCGTGCTGGAATCCGAGCAGGGCGACACCAACCGGGTGATGGGCGCGGGCCCGCATCCCCAACTGTCGGGCACCAGCCTGAACCTGATGCGCAACAAGCGCTCGGTGACCATCGATCTGGCCACCGACGAGGGCCGGGACCTGGCGCAAAGGCTCGCTGCGACATGCGATGTGGTGATCACCAGCCTGCGCCCCCGCACCATCGACCGCCTCGGCCTGGACTATCCCACGGTGGCTGCGCGACGCCCCGACATCGTCTACTGCCAGGCGCAGGGCTGGCCTCTCGACAGCCCTCGCGCCGACGACCCCGCCTACGACGACGTCATCCAAGCCGCCACCGGCATCGCCGACGTCATGCAGCGCACCTACGGGTCGCCCGCCCTCGTACCGACCATCCTCGCGGACAAGGTCTGCGGCATCTTCATCGCCCAAGCCGTCACCGCCGCCCTGCTCCACCGCGAGCGCACCGGCGAAGGCCAGCACATCGAACTCCCCATGGCGACGGCCATGACCTCGTTCATGCTCGTAGAGCACGGCGCGGGTGCCATCAGCGAACCTCCCGCGGCCCCGGCCGGATACCGCCGGATCCTCTCTCCGGAACGCCGCCCCTGTCCCACCGAAGACGGCTGGGTCCACATCCTGCCCTATCAGCCCGCCCACTACGCCGCCCTCTTCGCCGGCGTCGGCCGTGACGATCTACTCGACGACCCTCGCTACGCCACCCGGCAAGCCGCCATAGCAAACTCCGACTCCCTCTACCGCGACGTCCGTGCGATCGCAGCCGACTACACGACCGAAGAGATCCTGAATATCTGTACGGTACAAGGTATCCCGGTAAGCCGCATCGGCACCCTGGATGATCTGACCGCCGGCCTTCCCCTCTCCGACCACCCCCTCGCGGGCCGCTATCACGCCATCCCGCATCCGGCCCGCTTCTCCCGCACCCCTGCGGGCGTCCGCACCCCGGCCCCGCTACCCGGCGCCGATACCGCGGCCGTCCTGGTCGAATTGGCGGAACTGGAAGCGTCTCAGCCGATCTCGATCGTGCCGCCGGTAGCGAGGTGGGAGTAAGGGGCACCGGCTCCCGGCCCGTTCGCTCCCAGCAGGCCGCCGACCATCGCGGTACCGATGTTGTTGAGGGCTCCGTCGTGGATGGCGTATGCGAGTCGAGGCGACACCTCGCGCACATAGTCGATCAGCTGACCGGTGGTGGACCACGGTCCGTGCACCGGCAGCAGCAGGGTATCGACGGTGGAATCCGGCACCGTGAGGGCATCGCCGGGATGAAAAACGGTGTCGTCTATGAAGAATCCGATATTCCCCACCCGCGGAATATCCGGGTGGATGACCGCATGCCACGCGCCGTAGACCTTGACCTCGAAACCGGCGGCATCGAACACCTCACCCTCCCCGACCGCGGTGACCCGGCCCCCGAGGCCGTCGAGCTGTCGCGCAACGGCCGTATTGGTCCAGATCCGCAGTGCCGGATCGGCTTCCGCGGCCGCACGCAGCGTCTGCTCGGAAAAGTGGTCGAAGTGCTCGTGCGTGACCAGCACATCATGTGCACCGTCGAGCGCATGCGGTTCGGTCAGTCCGCCGGGATCGATGACCAAACGCCGGCCGTCCTTCTCGATCCGTACGCAGGCATGCCCGAACTTGGTGAGCTGCATGACGCGTCTCCTCAACTCTCGCCATCGGAATTTATACAATCAAGTTGTACAACCAGACTGTACAAACTGTCCAGGCCCTGGCTAAACTCCGCTGGTGGACGACGCCCTCGCAGCAGACCTCCGGCAGGCAGTCGGCGAACTGGTTCGCGCCGTCAGAACCGTCGACACCATGCCCCCCGGCCATGCCGCCATCCTCGGCTACCTGGACCGCAGTGGCCCGCTGACCACAACCGACCTGGCGCAACGCCGCAAAGTCACCCACCAGTCGGCGGCGAAATCCGTCAAGGAACTACTCGCCCTGGGCCTGATATCCGCCCACCCCCACCCCGAGGACCGCCGAAAACTCCTCCTGCACCTCGCCGATGCCGGTCGAACCCGCCTTCATGCGGAGCGTTCCCAACGCGCCGACTCCCTCGAAGCGGCCATCCGTGACTCCCTCGACCCGGATGAGCAGCAGCACCTGCGCACCTGCGTCGAGCTGCTCACCCGCCTCACCCGCCGCCTCAGTGAGGGGTGAGGGCTGGGATGGGAAGCGTTTCGGCCCAGTCGCGGGCCATGTCCTTGGGGCTGATCGGGGTGGAGGCGTCGTGGCGGGCATGGTCGCCGACCTGAGTAGCGCCGCAGGCAGTGAGCTTCTCGGCCGCGATTTCCCCGCCGCGATTGAAGGTGTCGCCGTAGACGCTGTCGCCGAGGCCGAAGACGGCGAAATGAAGACCGGCCAGGTCGGGACTGGTCGCGTCGAGGATGTCGAAGAACGGTTCGGCGCCGGTGGGGAGGTCACCGTCGCCGGAGGTCGAGCAGATGACGACGTGGAAGTCGGTGCGGTCGAGGTCGCCCGGGTCGAAGTCGGTCATGTCGTAGATCGAGACGTCATGACTCGACAGTTCGTCCGCTACGCAATCCGCGACAGTCTCGGAGGTTCCCAGTTCGGAACCGAAGAGAATTACGACGCGCACACCAGCCTCCTTCGGAATTTATGTAAGGCTAGCCTAACAGTCTCCGGCATCGATCCGGTATCCCGAGCAGGTCGCGGCAGGTCGGCGGGGCGCTCGTTGTTAGCCTGAGCCCGACGAACGGGAAGGAAGCGTGCATGGCGACTATCGAAGAGGCGCTCGAGATAGAGCAGCTCGAACGCGACATCTTCCGGGGTGCGTCCACCAAGACGCAACTGCCGCGCACCTTCGGCGGCCAGGTCGCCGGGCAGGCGCTGGTCGCGGCGGTCCGCACCGTCGACCCGCACTATCAGGTGCATTCGCTGCACGGCTACTTCCTGCGACCCGGACATCCCGAACAACCCACCGTCTACCTGGTGGACCGCATCCGGGACGGGCGATCCTTCTGCACGCGACGCGTGACCGGAGTGCAGAACGGTGAAGCGATCTTCACCATGTCCGCCTCCTTCCATATCGGCGACGAAGGACCCGAGCATCAGGACGCCATGCCGGTCGTCCCCGTGCCCGAGGAACTGCCCGACGCCGCGGAATCCATGAGCCCGGAACGGCTCTGGGCCATGCGCGAATGGGAGCACTGGGATATCCGCACCGTCCCGCAGGACGAGATCCCGCGCCGCGACGGACTGATCGCCCAGCAGCAGGTGTGGTTCCGCTACCGGCACCCGCTGCCCGACGATCCGCTGTTCCATGTCTGCACCCTCGCCTATATGAGCGATATGACGCTGCTCGGATCGTCCAAGGTCATCCACCCGGACGAGCCCACCCAGAACGCCTCGCTCGATCACGCCATGTGGTTCCTGCGCCCCTTCCGCGCCGACGACTGGCTGCTCTACGACCAGCAGTCGCCCTCGGCCGGCGCGGGCCGCGCGCTCACCGGCGGACGCATCTGGAACCAGCAGGGTGAAATGGTCGCAGTTGTCATGCAGGAAGGGCTGATTCGCACTTTCCGCGAGAAGCACACCGAGTCCTTCCCACCCGGCACCAACTGAACCCCCGGATACAAGGACGGCGTGCCGACCGTGAAACGGTCGGCACGCCTTCACTTTTCGCGGTAGTCAGGCCGTCTGCACCCGCAGGTGGCAGACCACCGTGTCGGACATCTTGCGCAGTACCTTCTCCAGTTCATCGCTGCGGTGACTCGGCAGCACGCGGTTCCAGCCCGCGGGCGGCTCCACCTCGGCGATCACCACCACCTTGCGGCGACCCGGGAAGTTGTCGCGGACATAGCGGGCCACCGGTCCGCCGACGGTCGCATCGCCGTCCTCCAGCAGGATCAGCCGCACGCCGGGATGCCACGATTCCCATTCCTTGGTGAAGACGGTGATGTTCTCATCCGGTAGGCAGACATGCACCGCGGTCACATCGCGGCCCAGGGACATGGCCGCCGACAACGCTTCCCGGCTCAGTTCCGAGACCTCCGACACCGGCACCACGATGGCGGTCTCCGTCGGCCGCGGCTCCTCCGGCAGGCACCCCCGGCCGCGGCAGCCTTCGATCTTGCCGTAGGTGGAGCGAACTCGTTCCATGGCAACCACCAGCAGCGGCAGCACCAGCACGATGAGCCAGGCGCCCTCCATGAACTTCATGGCGGTGGTGACGACGGTCGCGACCGCGGTCAGCACCGCGCCGAAACCGTTCAGCGCGATCCGCCACCGCCAGCCGTCGGTCCGCACCTGCAGCCAATGCCGCACCATGCCGACCTGCGCGATGGTGAAGCCCACGAACACGCCGATCGCGAACAGCGGCACCAGCGCATTCATATTGCCGCGCGAGGCGATCAACAGCACGGCCGCCGAAATGCCCAGCGCGAGAACACCGAACCGATACACCTGCCGCTGCGAGCTCACCGCGAAACGGTGCGGCAGGCAATTGTCGTCGGCCAGGATCTTGGTCAGCGTCGGCAGGCCGCCGTAGGAAGTATTGGCGGCCAGCGCCAGCAGGATCACCGTCGCGAATTGCACCACGTAGTAGGTGATTCCGTGCCCCAGCGCCGCCTCGGTCAGCTGCGACAGGATCGTGGTGCCGTCGATCGGATGGATCGAGAACTTCCCGATCAGCGTCGCCAGCCCGATCAGCATGAGCCCCAGCAGCACACCCAGCGCCACCTCGGCGCGCTGCGCCCGCTTCACCTTCGGCGCCTGGAAGCTCGGCACCGCGTTCGCGATGGCCTCCACACCGGTCAACGCCGCGCAGCCGCTGGAGAAGGCCTTGAGCAGCAACAGGATTCCGATGGTGCGCGCGTTCTCCTGCACCACGGTGCCCGTGGCGACCGTCTCCGGATGCGCTCGCAGCAGACCCGCGACGATCACTACGAAGATGCCGAGTACGAACACCACGGTCGGCGCCATGAACGCCCGCGCACTCTCCCGGATGCCGTACAGATTGAGCACGGTGATCCCGGCGAGCACGGCCAGGCAGATCCACACCGTGTACGAGAACAGTCCGGGGAAGGCCGAAGTCAGCGCCGCCACACCCGCCGCGATGGACACCGCCACATTGAGTATGTAGTCGACGATGAGCGACGCCGCCGCCACCAGACTGGTCCGCCGCCCCAACTGCGATTTGGCCACGGCATACGCGCCGCCACCGTTCGGGAACGCCGCGATCACCTGCCGGTAGGAGGCGATGAGCACGGCCAGCAACACCACGATCGCCAGGGTCACCGGCAAGGTGAAGCCGAGTCCGGCGGAGCCGGCCGCGGCCAGCACCAGCACGATCGCCTCGGGACCGTAAGCGACCGAGGCCATGGCGTCCAGGGACAGTCCGGCGAGCCCGGTGGAGACGGTCAGCCCGTGGCGGGCCTGCGGTACGTCGATTCCGCCACGCGATCCTGTCGTCCTCGGCGGCAACACATCAGTCACATAGCGGAGTGTTGTCCGAAATCAACTCGGGAACACCCCTCCTGACGATTCCCTGACGGCCGGGTGAGTAGGGCCACACGATCACGACGATCCGGACATGCGGTCCCGGACGTAACCAACGGCCTATCTAGAGATGTCCGGCCGAGTCCCCTGATACCCGGGGCCATGGGTTCGGCGGGGCCCGATGGGAAGGGAATCCGAATGTCACCTCGAAGCAGCAGCCGTTCGGCCGCCGTCGCCCGGCTCGCCGCGATCGCCGCGACCATGGCCGCCGTACCGGTCGTCGCCGTCACGATCGGCGGAACCGCCGGTGCGGCAACGGCTCCGGCGGAACAGAGCGCCGTCCTCGGCGCCGCGGCACGCGCTCACCTGGCGACGCTGATCGATCAGGGCATCACGCTCGCCCCGATCGCCGCCGCCGACCGCATCCGGCCCGCCGCGACCGAACCGACCCCGTTCCATCAGTTCCATCAGGCCGGTCCGTTCCGTCAGGGATTCCACCAGGGGTTCAACCAGGCGGTGCCGTTCCATCAGGCGCCCGGCAACCCCTTCATCCAGTTGGTCGATCCCTAGATCTCGTCCGTCCGAACAGAGGGTGCCGAATGGAACCGATCAACCGGAACCTGCAGATCGTGGTGAAGGTCTCGAAGTTCTCCAATCTGCGCTGCAGGTACTGCTACGAGTACCCGCACCTGGCCAATCACGCGGCCATGTCCCGCGAACAGGTCACCGCGATGTACCGCAACCTGCACGACTACCTGCTCGTGGCCGACGAACGTGACGGTGCGCGAACACGATTGGAGTTCGTCTGGCACGGCGGCGAGCCGCTGCTGCAACCCGTGCAGTTCTACCGGCAGACCCTGGCCGACCAGCGGGAGATCTTCGGCGAACGCATCGCGATCTCGAACTCGGTGCAGACCAATCTGATGATCCTCGACGAGGAACGCCGCGCACTGCTGCGCGACGGCTTCGACTCGGTCGGCGTCTCCCTGGACGTGGCAGGCGGGCTGCGGGTGAACCGGGCCGGCCGCGACTCGCAGACCCGCGTCGCCGCGAACCTGGACGAGCTGACCGCGTCGGGCGTACGGGTCGGTTGCATATCGGTGCTGACGGCGCAGAACATCGATGCCGTCGACGAGGTCTTCCGCTTCTTCGAGGCGCGGAACCTGAACTTCCGCGTGCTACCGCTGTTCGATACCGGTGCGCCGGGCCAGACCACGCCGTTCGAGGTCACCCGGGAACGGGAACTGTCCGCACTCGCGCGATTGGTCGACCTGTGGCTGGCGGGCGACACCCTGCAACGCCCGCCCGCACCCCTCGACGGCTATGTGCAGATCGCCGCCCGCTACCTGGCCGGAACCGACGGACCGGAGTATCACGACCGCCGCGAATGGCTTCCGCTGTTGCTGGTCGACATCGACGGCTCGGGCTACACCTACGGCGAACCGTACGGCGATCCGCACTGGTCGGTCGGGAACATCTGCACCGAACCGTTCGCCGAACTGCTGGCGAGCCCGGTGTTCGAGCGTTGCGCGGTCGCGGCGGAACGCCGGGTGGCGGGAAACTGCCTGTCCTGCCCGTTCTTCGACGCCTGCGGTGGGTCGCTGGTCGCCGAGACCGAGTCGCGGGAACGCGATCAGGACGGTCACGGCACCCTGCTGTGCACGGCCCGGCCGGTGATCGCCTATATCGCCGAACAGCTGCACGGCCGGGTACCCGACACCGTGGCGCACTGGCGGCAGCGGCATGCGCTCGCCTGATTCGCCCGTGCCGCACCATCTTTCGACACACAGTCCCGGGGAACGCGCAATGATCCTCCGCCCGAACGATATCGACCATCCGGGTCTGCTCGACGGCATGACCCTGAAGTTCCCGCCCGGCGCGGCATACGCCGGACGGGTCGAACTGAGCTCCGGCTTCCTGCCCGCGGCCGAAGGCCCGCTTCCGGGCACCTACGCACCTGGCAGCTGCGTGCCTCGCCCGCCGTGGCGTCCGCCGAGCTGTCACGAATCCTCGCTGCTGTACGGCACACCCGGTGCGCTGCCCGGCGAATGGATAGCCCTGCTGCCGGTGCCGCAGCGGGTGCTCGAAGCCTGCGCCGACCTGCGCGCGGCCGCGGCGGCCGGCGCCGAGCAGGCCGTGCGGTCCCTGATCGCCGGTCCGGGTGGGCGCATGGCCCTGGTCGAATTGATCCGGTGGGCCACCACCCTGACCGATCCCGCGCGCCCCGGTATCGAGGCTCCGCTGCTCTACGGCATGACCCCCGCCGGGAATCTGACGATGACCATCGGCGGTCACGGTCGCCGGGTCGGGCTGCACGTCGACACCTGGTACGACAACTCGCTGGCGGAGCGTGCGGCGGCGCCCAATCGCATCTCCGTGAATCTCGGTGCCCGCGAACGTTTTCTGTTGTGCGTCAATGCGCCGCTCCAGGTCATGGCCGCGGCGTTGCGCGACCGCGGCCTGCTCGACGGCGTGAGCGATCCGCGGTTCGCGCTGGGCGCGCGCTTCATGCAGGTGTTCCCGGACTACCCCGTCACCAAGATCACCGTCCGCCCGGGTGAGGCCTATCTCGCGCCGACCGAGAACATGCTGCACGACGGTTACGCCGAACCGCACGGCCAGGTGGACCTGCAGTTCAGCTGCCGGGGCCGGTTCCTGCCGCCGGTGCCGCGGCCGACCGGGGTGAGTTCGGGCCCGGCCGCCGCCCGAACGTATGCTCGACGGCGTGAAACCGACGATTGGTGTGCTGGCTCTCCAGGGTGACGTGCGCGAACACGTGCATGCGCTGCACGAGTGCGGCGCCGAAGCCGTTCCGGTGCGGCGGGAATCCGAGCTCGCGGTCGTCGACGGTCTGGTCATCCCCGGCGGGGAGTCCACCGCCATCAGCAAGCTGCTCGAGGTCTTCGACCTGCTGGAACCGCTGCGGCAGCGGCTGCGTGACGGCCTGCCCGCCTACGGTTCCTGCGCGGGCATGATCCTGCTGGCCTCCGAGGTGCTCGACACCCGCCCCGATATGCAGGCCCTGCACGGCATCGATATGACGGTGCGGCGCAATGCCTTCGGACGTCAGGTCGATTCCTTCGAAACCGATCTGGATTTCGCCGGTCTGGACGACGGCCCGGTGCGGGCGGTGTTCATCCGCGCCCCCTGGGTGGAGCGGGCCGGCGACGCCGTCGAGGTGCTGGCGCGGGTGCCCGCGGGCCCTGCGGCCGGGCGCATCGTCGCGGTGCGGCAGGGCAATGTGATCGCGACCTCCTTCCACCCCGAGGTGACAGGTGACCTACGCGTGCACAAACTGTTCGTGGATACCGTGGTACGACCTCGCGCCGGAGTTTGACGCGAATCACGTACCCTCGAATGTTGGAAACCAAACAGACCCCCTGAAACGAGGAAGTAGGGAATGAGCGGCCACTCCAAATGGGCCACCACCAAGCACAAGAAGGCTGCCATCGACGCCAAGCGAGGCAAGCTTTTCGCCAAGCTGATCAAGAACATCGAGGTCGCGGCGCGCACCGGTGGCGGTGACCCGGATGGCAATCCCACCCTCTACGACGCCATCCAGAAGGCCAAGAAGAACTCGGTCCCGCTGGACAATATCGAGCGTGCCCGCAAGCGTGGCGGCGGCGAAGAGGCCGGTGGCGCCGAATGGCAGACCATCATGTACGAGGGCTATGGCCCCAACGGCGTGGCGGTGCTGATCGAGTGCCTCACCGACAACCGCAACCGCGCCGCCGGTGAGGTGCGCGTGGCCGTATCCCGCAATGGCGGGAACATGGCCGACGTCGGTTCGGTGTCGTACCTGTTCTCCCGCAAGGGTGTCGTCACCCTGGAGAAGAACGGCCTGTCCGAGGACGACGTGCTGATGGTCGTGCTCGACGCCGGCGCCGAAGAGGTCAACGACCTCGGCGACGAGTGGGAGGTCATCTCCGATCCGAGCGACATGATCGCCGTGCGCACCGCGGTGCAGCAGGCCGGCATGGAGTACACCTCCGCCGAGTCCGGCTTCCAGCCGTCGGTGACCGTGCCCGCCGACGCCGACCTGGCCCGCAAGGTGTTCAAGCTGGTCGACGCGCTCGAGGATTGCGACGACGTGCAGAACGTCTACACCAATATCGATGTCTCCGACGAGGTGCTCGCCGAGCTCGACGCCTGAGTTCAGCGACTCCCGAAGGCCGCCCCTGGAATTGGGGGCGGCCTTCGTCGTAACCGAACGACCGTCGGCCCGGATATCCCACTTGTACAGAGGTTTTGGAGTCGGGGTTCGTTATTGGTCGGGGCTGTTCAGAGGAGTTGACAATTCATATGTCTCAACGGTTGACCGTCGGGCTGGGCATCGGCGCACTCATCGCGGGCGCTGTCGGCGTGCTCGCACCGCAGGCCGCCGCGAAGGACCTCGCGCCCGGCGTCTCCTGCGGCGACAACGGCTTCTGCCGCAACGACACCGACGACATCTACTACATCACCGGGCAGGTGACCTGCTCGGGCTTCCCGGGTTCGGTCGAATCGTTCTCGGGATACGTGGGCCGCCACCACACGGACCCGATCCCGATGAGCTGTCCCAGCGACTACACCCCCGGCACCATGGAACAGGGACCGCCGACCATCGGACCCGACGGGGCCATGCAGATGGCTCCGCCGACACAGTCGCCGGGCACCTGGACCAGTAACTACCCGGTGTCCATCGACTGGCAGACGGCCACCGTCGACAACGACCAGAAACTGAAGCCGAGCACCGGCTCTTCCTAGTCGGGGCCGTGCCCGGGCCTCGGCGCGGAAACTTGTCGGTGGGCTCTGTCATGGTCTACGGGTGACCGAGCGTGAGCCCTTCCGTATCCGCGTCGATGTCCGGGTCTCCGACCTGGACCAGCAACTGCATGTCACCGGCGCCGCCTACCAGCAGTACGCCGACCACTCGCGCTTCGAATGTGTTCGGGCCGCGGGGGTTTCGGTCGATGATCTGCTGCGCGACGGCTTCGGGCCGGTGAATCTCGAGACCGTCATCAAATATCAGCGGGAACTACGCGCGGGGGATTGGGTGGATGTGTCCTGCGCCTGGGTCTGGGGTGCGGGCAAGACCTATCGGGTCGAGCACGCCTTCACCCGGCCCGATGGCGAATTGTCCGCCACCATCAGCTATGTCAGTGGACTGATGGATCTACGCGCGCGCAAACTGGTGCCGGATCCGGCGCGCGAGTGGGCAATTCGGGCAAAGGATCCGACATTGCTGAACCTGGAACCTGTCTGCCCTTGAGGCCGTGTCGGTGGACAATGGCGCTTCGAGGGTCCGTTAGACTCTCGAACAGTTGTTCGTCTTCGGTGAGAGGGGCTTTGGTGCGGGTGATGGGCGTCGACCCCGGGCTCACCCGGTGCGGGCTCAGCATGGTCGAGGGGGGAGTGGGGCGGTCGGTGACCGCCCTGGAGGTCGACGTGGTGCGTACCCCGCCCGAGATGGATCTGGCCGAGCGGTTGCTGCTCGTCTCCGATGCCGCCGAAATGTGGATGGACAAGCACGAACCCGCGGTGGTCGCCATCGAACGCGTCTTCTCCCAGCACAATGTGCGCACCGCCATGGCTACCGCGCAGGCGGGTGGCGTCATCGCGCTCGCGGCGGCGCGGCGGAAGATTCCGGTGCACTTCCACACCCCGAGTCAGGTGAAGGCCGCGGTCACCGGAAACGGTTCCGCGGACAAGGCGCAAGTGACCGCCATGGTTACCCGTATCCTCGGGCTGGCCGTCGCGCCGAAACCGGCCGATGCCGCCGACGCGCTCGCCCTGGCGATCTGCCACTGCTGGCGCGCGCCCATGCTGGACCGCATGGCGAAGGCGGAGGCCATGGCCGCGGCGCAGCGGCGCATGTACGAGGAAAGGCTTGCCCAGCAACGCCGTAATGGCCGAGAAGGAAAGGCGGTAACGCGGTGATCGCGTCGGTACGCGGTGAGGCGCTCGAGATCGGGCTCGACCATGTGGTGCTGGAGGCCGCGGGTGTCGGATACCGGCTCAATGCCACCCCCGCCACCCTGGCCACGCTGACACGCGGCGAGGATGCCCGCCTCTACACGACCATGATCGTGCGCGAGGACTCCATGACGCTGTTCGGCTTCGCCGACACCGAGGCACGCGATCTGTTCGTGCTGCTGCAGACGGTGACCGGCGTCGGCCCCAAACTGGCCATGGCCATCCTCTCGGTGCTGGAACCCGAGGCGCTGCGCAAGGCGCTCGCCGAATCCAATGTGGCGGCGCTGACCCGCGTGCCCGGCGTCGGCAAGCGCGGCGCCGAACGCATGGTGGTGGAATTGCGCGACAAGGTGAATCTGGTTCCGGTGCAATCGGGTCCGCCCGGATCCGGGCCCGCGCCCATGGTCACGCCGGTGCGCGATCAGGTGGTGGACGCGCTCATCGGCCTCGGGTTCCCGGCCCGGCAGGCGGAGGGCGCGGTGGACGCGGTACTCGCCGACGAGCCGGGTATCGGCACCTCGCAGGCCCTGCGGACCGCGCTCGGACTGCTCGGCAAGAACCGATAGGCCACCATGATCGACGATATGGATGAGGGCGAATTCCCGGTCGGCACAAGCTATCCGGGTTCGAGCGCGGAGGAGTTCCCGCGCGAGGTTCCCTTCGGCACGGCCTATCAGTCGGCCGACCCGGAGGAGTCTGCGGTCGACGCGAGCTATCTGCAGTCCGATGGGGAGATCGAGGCCAGCCTGCGCCCGAAATCCCTCGACGATTTCATCGGCCAGCCACGCGTGCGCGAACAGCTGGCCCTGGTGCTGCGCGGCGCGAAAATGCGTGGCGGCACACCGGATCACGTGCTGCTGTCCGGCCCGCCCGGCCTCGGCAAGACCAGTATGGCCATGATCATCGCCGGGGAACTCGGCACGGCCCTGCGCCTCACCTCCGGCCCGGCACTGGAACGCGCCGGCGACCTGGCCGCCATGCTCAGCAATCTGGTCGAGGGCGATGTGCTGTTCATCGACGAGATCCACCGCATGGCCCGGCCCGCCGAGGAAATGCTGTACCTCGCCATGGAGGACTTCCGCGTCGACGTGGTTGTCGGCAAAGGCCCGGGCGCGACCTCGATCCCACTCGATATCGCCCCGTTCACCCTGGTGGGCGCCACAACTCGATCCGGCGCCCTGACCGGCCCGCTGCGTGACCGCTTCGGCTTCACCGGCCATATGGACTTCTACGAACCCGATGAGCTGCAACAGATCCTGGAGCGCTCCGCCCGAATCCTGGGCGTCCACCTGGAATCCGACGCCGCCGCCGAAATAGCAGGCCGCTCCCGCGGCACGCCCCGTATCGCCAACCGCCTCCTGCGCCGCGTCCGCGACTACGCCGAGGTCAAAGCGGACGGCATAGTCACCGTCCCGATCGCCCACGCCGCCCTCGCCGTCTACGACGTCGACGTCCTCGGCCTGGACCGCCTCGACCGCGCCGTCCTGGGTGCCCTCATCCGCAGCTTCAACGGCGGCCCGGTCGGTGTCTCCACCCTCGCCGTCGCCGTCGGCGAGGAAGCCGCCACCGTCGAGGAAGTCTGCGAACCCTTCCTGGTCCGCGCCGGCCTGGTCGCCCGCACCCCCCGCGGCCGCGTCGCCACCGCGGCGGCCTGGGAACACCTCGGCCTGCTACCACCGCCCGATCTGGTCTTCGGTTCCATAGAGGTCCGCCCTCGCGAACCCCAGATGGACCTTTTCGAACCGTAGATCCATTGCCCGGCGGGCGATCTCGGTTGCTCGTGAGCAGGCCACTCTCGCGGTGAGGTGGGTGAGGCCGGCTGCGACGACATGATGGCTGCCGCCGTTCGGGCGGCTTCCTGTGCGAGGGCGGTAATGGTGAAACCGACCGCCGATCACGTCAGGCGGTCACTGCCCCGCACCGGTCCGATCGCGCAGGATTGTCAAGGTGCGCATTCGTTTCCGGCGGGGCGCATCTCGGACCGTGGTATCCGATGCAGCCCGGTGGCGCGCAGCAGGGCGCCCGCCCCAATGCTGCGCGGGCGGGCGTCTCGTGAACGGTATGTGCGCCCGGCTCGGGTTCCCGAGCCGGGCGCTGTCCGGATTCCTGCCGGGCGTCAGTCGACGGTGAGGACGAGTTTGCCTACGGTGCGGTTGGTTTCGCCGAGGGCGTGGGCCTTGGCGGCGTCGGCGAGGGGGAAGATGCCGGCGATGGTGGGGCGGAGGGCGCCGGATTCGGCGAGTTGGCGGAGGGCTTCCATGCCGGCGTGGTCGGCTTCGACGAGGAGGCCCTCGGCGCGGACGCCGAGTTCTTCGGCGGCGGCGTCGAGTTCCGCGGAGCTGCCGGCGCGGATCGCGACCATGATGCCGCCGGGGCGGAGGCTGCGCAGGGAGCGGAGGGCGTGGGCGAGGTCGATGGGGTCGAGGACCATGTCGGCGTCGCGGACGGCTTCGGTGAAGTCGGTGGTGCGGTAGTCGAGGACCTCGTCGACGCCGAGGCCGCGCAGGTAGTCGTGGTTGGCCGCGCTGGCGGTGCCGATCACGTGGGCGCCGCGGGACTTGGCGATCTGGACGGCGAAGTGGCCGACCCCGCCCGCCGCGGCGTGGATCAGAACCTTCTGTCCCGCTTGCACATTCGCGGTGTCGACCAGGGCCTGGTAGGCGGTGAGGGCGGCGAGGGGGATGGCGGCGGACCGGATGTGGTCGAGGTTGGCGGGTTTGTGGGTGAAGGCGCGGGTCGGGCCGGTGACGTACTCGGCGGCGGCGCCGTGGCCGTGCGGGTAGGGCAGCATGCCGAAGACTTCGTCGCCCGGCTTGAACAGGGTGACGCCGTAGCCGACCGCTGCCACCTCACCCGAGACGTCCCAGCCCAGGACGTGCGGCGGGGGCGGCAGGAACAAGCCCGCGACGGCGCGGTGCTTCCAGTCGGTGGGGTTCAGGCTGGTGGCGCGCACCCGCACCAGGATCTGGCTCGGCCCCGGCTGCGGGACGGGCAGTTCCACCTCGTGCAGTACCTCGGGGCCGCCCAGGACTTCCTGGCGGATGGCCTTCATGGTCTCGGGAATCGTGATGTCCTTCGCGCTCATGTTCCTCAGCTTGCCGTCTCGGGCCGGTCCGGGAAATGGCGCGATTGCCATTATTCGATAGAATCGTGCCATGCCATCCGATCCTGCCGAGCAGTCCGCGCCCGCCCGTCCGCATCGAGTCGTCGTGCTCGCCCTCGACGGCGTATACCCGTTCGAGCTGGGCATCCCGAACCGGGTTTTCGGCACCGCCGACGGCCGCTACGAGATCGTCACCTGTTCACTGGACGGCGGCCCGGTCCACAGCAGCTCCGACTTCGATATCGCGGTGGCACAGGACAGTTCGGTGCTGGCCACCGCCGACACCGTGATCATCCCGCCGTGTGATGTGCTGCCCATCCTGAACGACGGTCTGCCCCAGGAGGTTTCGGAGGCGCTCGCTCGCATTCGCCCGGGCGTCCGGATCGTCTCCATCTGCACCGGCGCGGTGGTGGTGGCCGCGGCCGGCCTGCTCGACGGCCGCCCCGCCACCACGCACTGGAATCTGGCCGATCACTTCCGTGGCGCCTTCCCGGACGTCCGCCTGGATCCCGATGTCCTGTACGTCGACGACGGCGACATTCTCACCTCGGCGGGCGCGACGGCCGGAGTCGATCTGTGCCTGCACCTGATTCGCCGTGATCACGGCAGCGAAGTGGCCAATATGGTGGCCCGCCGCTGTGTGGTCCCGCCGTGGCGGGAGGGCGGGCAGGCCCAGTTCATCGAACAGCCCATGCCGCCGGCCTCGGACGCCGGCACCGCGGCCGCGCGCCAGTGGGCGCTGCAGAATCTGCACGAACCCCTCGCCATGGCGGATCTCGCGGCCCGGGCGCGGATGAGCGGCCGCACCTTCGCGCGCCGCTTCCGTGATGAAGTGGGAATGAGTCCCGGTCGCTGGCTGATTCAGCAGCGTGTGTTCCGGGCTCGTGAATTACTGGAATCCACCGATCTTTCCGTCGACCGCATTGCGGGGGAGGTCGGCTTCGCGACGGGCACATCGTTGCGTCAGCATTTGCACGAAACGATCGGCGTCTCACCTCTAGCTTACCGGCGTACGTTCCGGACCGGGGCCGATGCCCTGAATTGATTGGGTGATAAAGACCTCTGCGGCGAATTCGAAGAATGGCTCTAACATTAGGAGTCGCTCGAATTTATGGCAGCACAGAAGAGGTTCCAATTAAAGTGTCCCACAGCGAGGTTGGTTTGTCAAATTTCGACTACGAAACCGAATTGTCGGCCGAACGCGACTATGTCGCATTTCTGTACCGGCAGCTGAATGCGGAGGAAACGGCGGCGGCGAACGCGCTCGGAGTATCGCTGCGCGACAAGGACGCGACCACCTCGGCCGACCGCTGGCAGCGTGAGGTGTCGGTCGGCACCCTGCAGCAACGGGTGGGCCGGTACCGGGCCGCCGAAAACGGGCTCTGCTTCGGCAAGATCGACCACGAGACCGGCGGCTCGACCTACATCGGTCGCATCGGGCTCTTCGACGCGACCCGCGATTTCGAGTCCTACCTGATGGATTGGCGTGCGCCGCAGGCACAGCCGTTCTATACGGCGACCCTGGCGAGCAACGAGGGCATCGCGCGGCGGCGGCACCTGCGCACGCACGGCAAGGAGGTCACCGGCTTCCACGACGATGTCTTCGCCCGCGGTGCGGAGGGAGCCGACGCCGATGCGGCCCTGCTCGCGGCACTCGACGCACCGCGCGAGCAGACCATGCGCGATATCGTCGCCACCATCCAGGCCGAGCAGGACGAGATCATCCGGCTGCCGCACGCCGGCATCGTGGTGATCGAGGGCGGGCCCGGCACCGGCAAGACCGCGGTGGCGCTGCACCGGGTGGCCTACCTGCTCTACTCGCGGCGCGATCAGCTCTCCCGGCAGGGCGTGCTGGTGGTCGGGCCGAATCCCGGATTCCTGACCTTCATCGGCAGCGTGCTGCCGTCGCTGGGGGAGACCGACGTCGTGTTCGCGACGCCCGGTGAACTCCTGCCTGGGCTGGACACGCAGGTCGTCGAAACGCCGGAAGCCGAGCGGGTCAAGGGCAGTCACGCCATGGTGGCCGTGCTGGCGGCGGCGATCTCGGATCGCCAGGAGTTGCCCGGCTACGAGATTCCCATCGAATTGAGCGATGTGACAATCGATCTCGACGACGAGGTGGTGTCGGTGGCGCGCGAGCATGCCCGCGGCAGCGGCCTGCCGCACAATCAGGCCCGCCGCTACTTCCGGGAGCGGCTGCTCGACGGGCTCACCGAACGCGCGGTACGCAGGATCGGCGAGGGCTGGCTGTCCCGGAGCGATACCGCCCTGCGCCGCGAATTGGCCGTTCAGGCCCGCGATGAGCTGGAGGTCCATTCCGAGGTGCGCTTCGAGGTGGATCGCCTGTGGCCCGAGCTGACTCCGCAGGATCTGCTCGCCGAACTGTTCGGCTCCGAGGACCGCTTGGAGACGGCCGCGGCCGGCCTGCCGGAGGCCGACCGCGCCCTGCTGCATCGGGAAGACGGTGCGGCCTGGACCATTTCGGATGTGCCGCTGCTGGACGAGGCGGCCGAACTGCTCGGCGTCGACCGCTACGAGGAGGAGATGGCGGCGGAACGCGCCCGGCAGCTGCGCATCCGCTACGCCCGGGACGTGCTCGCCGTCATCGATACCCCCGATGAGGAGTACGAGGACGATGCCATGCGGGTGACCGACGCCATCGACGCGGAGACCCTCGCCGAACGTCAGGTCGAACGCGATCACCGCACCCTGGCGGAACGCGCTGCCGCCGACCGGGAATGGACCTACGGCCACATCGTCGTGGACGAGGCCCAGGAGCTGTCCGAAATGCAGTGGCGGGTCCTCATGCGCCGTTGCCCGGGCAAGTCCATGACCATCGTCGGCGACCGCGCCCAGCGCCGCTCCCCGGCCGGCGCGCACACCTGGGCGCAGATGCTCGACCGCTACGCGCCCGGCCGCTGGAACTACCGCACGCTCACCATCAACTACCGCACGCCCGGCGAGATCATGGAGGTGGCCGGCGGCGTGCTCGCCCTGGTGGATCCGGCGGCGGTGCCGCCGAAATCGGTGCGCCACACCGGTGTCCGGCCCACCACCACGCAGGTACCGGACGATGATCTGGCGGCCGCGGTCGCCGAGCTCGCACAGGAAGCGAACCCGGAGACCGGCTCGCTGGCGGTCATCGCCCCGGAAGGTCTGGCCCTCGATCTCCCGGTCCAGGTGCTGACCCCCGCGGCGGCCAAGGGTCTGGAGTTCGATGTGGTCGTGCTGGTGGAACCGGCGACCATCCTCGAGGAATCCACCTACGGTGCGGCCGATCTCTATGTCGCCCTCACCCGTGCTACGCAGCGGCTGCACGTGATTCACACTCGTCCGCTGCCGGCCGGGATGCGGGAGCCGGTCGGCAGTCACTGACGGCTCACGGGAGCGACCGGGCGAGCCCCGCGCTCGCCCGGTCGCCGCTGCGTCAGCGGCATTCGGCCGGTGTGCGCGGCCGGTAGGGTGGATTTCGATCAAGGAGGGGAGTCCATGCTCGAAGTAGCACACCTGACGCGCCGGTTCGGGGAAAAGGTTGCGGTCGACGATGTTTCGTTCGAGGTGTCGGCCGGGGCCCTGACCGGGTTCGTCGGCGGGAACGGGGCCGGTAAGACCACGACCATGCGGATGATCATGGGTGTGCTGGCCGTGCAGGGCGGCGAGATCCGGTGGAAGGGGCGTGTGGTGACCGCCGTCGATCGGCGGCGGTTCGGGTACATGCCTGAGGAGCGGGGCCTGTATCCCAAGCAGCCGATTCTCGATCAGCTCGTGTATCTGGCCCGGCTGCGCGGTATTTCGGCCGCCGATGCGCGGGGCCGGGCCACCGCACTGCTGGAGCGGTTCGAGCTGGGCGCGCGCGGTAAGGACAAGCTGGAATCGCTGTCGCTGGGCAATCAGCAGCGGGTGCAGATCGCGGCGGCCGTCATCGCCGAACCCGATGCGCTCATCCTGGACGAACCGTTCTCCGGACTCGATCCGGTCGCCGTCGACGCCATGGCCGAACTGCTGACCGAGTATGCGGCGAAAGGCGTTCCGGTGCTGTTCTCCTCGCATCAGCTGGAGCTGGTGGAGCGCCTGTGTCATCAGCTGGTGATCCTGGCCGGGGGCCGCATTGTCGCGCAGGGGCCGGTCGAACGGCTGCGGGCCGCCGGGCGCACGCGCTACCGGCTGGTCATGGACGGTGACAATGGCTGGCTCACCGGATTCGCCGGTGCGAACCTGCTCGATACCAGCGGATCCCACGCGCTGCTCGAGCTCGATGGTGCGACGCCGGACGAATTGCTCAGGGCGGCACTGGCGCACGGCTCGGTGCGGGAGTTCGCCGAGGTGCGGTCCTCGGTGGCCGATATCTACCGGGCGGTGACGGCATGAGCGCGCCCGGCCGCCTCGAGGCGAAAGCCGCGGACTCGTTCCCGCGTGATCTCTGGGTGATCGTCACCCAGCGTGAGATCGGCGTGAAGCTGCGGGACCGGAACTTCCTGATCTCCACGCTCATCACCATCGTCGTCATCGCGGCGTCCCTGACCATCAGCGGCATCATGGCCAATCGCACGGACCATGTGAAGGTGGCGACCGCGGGGCCCGAGGCCGGGCAGATCGTGGCCGCCGCCACCGGTCTGGCCGACGCCGCCGGTAAGAAGATTGCCTTCAGCGCGCATCCCGCCGCCGATACGGCCGCGGTCGAACAGCAGGTGCGCGGCGGCGCGGTCGATGCCGGGCTGGTTCCGGTGGACGGCGGCTGGCGGCTCATCGGCAAGTCGGCGACGAACGACAATGCCACCACGTACGTGACCGCGGCAGCCAGGCAATTCGCCATGCAGCACAATGCCGACGCGGCGGGCACGTCACTGGATCAGCTCGCGCGCGGCGGTGCGGTGAGCTACGACCTGCTCGCGCCGAGCGCCATCGATCCCGGCCTGTCCAAGGTGGTGGCGTTCGCGTTCGCCTTCCTCTTCTATCTGTCCTCCATCCTGTTCGGCATGGCCATCGCGCAGAGCGTGGTGGAGGAGAAGCAGAATCGCATCGTCGAGATCCTGGCCAGCGCGATTCCGGTGCGGCAGTTGCTGATCGGCAAGGTGGTCGGCAATACCGTGATGGCGCTGGCCCAGCTGGGGTTGTTCGTCGGCGCGGGGCTGATCGGGCTGACCGCCATCGGCAAGGGGGATCAGATCGCGCAGATCGCCGGTGCGGCAGGCTGGTTCATCGTGTTCTTCCTGGTCGGCTTCCTGGCCCTCGCGAGTCTGTGGGCGGTGGCGGGTGCGCTGGCCACGCGTACCGAGGATCTGCAGTCGACCGCCACGCCGCTGTCCATGCTGGTGATGGTCGTGCTGTTCGCGGGCATCTTCGCGAAGGGCGTGTTCCTGACGGTCATCTCGTATGTGCCGATCGTGTCGATCGTCGCGATGCCGAGCAGGGTCGCGCAGGGCACGGCGTCCTGGTGGGAACCGTTGCCGGCCTTGGCGATCATGATCGCCGCGACCTACGGGATCATCGTGATCGCGGAGCGGATCTATCGCCGCTCGCTGCTGCAGACCCAGCGCCGCTTGACGATTCGCCAGGCGCTCGCCGTCGAGGACTAGTCCTACGCGGAGTCGGCGGTGCGCATGCGCGCCAGTTGCCCGGCGACGAGGTCGAGGAAGGCGTCGACCTCCTCGCGGTGATAGGCCGGTGTGCCGGTGGCGGCGCGGTGGAATGTCGTGGCGCGCACATCATCCGCGGTCAGGCCGTTGGGGCCGTTGTGCGCGAGGGTGGCGGCGAGGCGGTCCAGGAATCTGCCGACCTCTTCGGCGGCATAACCGGGCAGGCCGTGTGGCGGCGCGGAGAACCGGATGCGCAGTACATCGTCGTGGGTGAGGGGGTCGGCGTCGCGCCCGGCGGGGACGGGGCAGCGCCCGCGGCGTAAGTGCTCCAGGTCGATGCAGAGTCGATCGAGGAACTCGTCGACCTGCTGGGAGTCGTAGCCGGGCTTTCCGGGTGGCGGCGCGTCGAATTCGGCCAGCCGGATGTCGGCGGAGGTGAGGTGGTCCAGGCCCGCGAGTGCGTCGGCGATGCGCGCGGTGAAGGCGTCCACCTGCGCCGGGTGGTAGGCGTCGTGCCCCAACGGCGGTGTGCCGAAGCGTTTGCGGCGTACGTCGTCGGGAGTCACGCGGGTCATTGTGCCAACCGCCCGATGTCCGAATTGCTTCCGCCCCTTGCGAATAGACCGCATGGGACGAAACGGTCCGGGACCGGCGGGCGGGTTATGCGGGGTCCTTGCGCACGCCGTCGATGAGCAGCCGGCGAATGGCCTGGCTGAGATCGTTCACCGCGGCCGCGTCGGGTTGCCGCAGACCGTGGATGATGGCCGCCAGGATCATGCCGGTCACCGCGCGAGCGGTATTGGTGGTGTCCAGGTCGGCGCGCAGGTAGCCCTGTTCCACGCCGTGTTCCAGATAGCCCGCGGTCAGCGCGTCGGCGGTGTCGAGCAAGCCGTACAGCCGGGCGGTGAGCTCGGCGTCGATGCCGGTGGCCTGGAACAGCAGCAGCTGCGCGACCCGTTGGTCCTCGAGGAAGATGCTGTTCAGCGCGTCGCCGATGCGATTGACCTGCGCCCGGTACTCGACCAGGCTCTCGGCGGCGTCCGGGGCGTTGTCGGTGCCCAGCGTCTCGATGATGCGGGCGGCGAGATCGTCGATGACGTGGTCGATGATGTCGCGCTTGTTCTGGAAGTACCGGTAGAAGGTCCCGTGCCCGATCCCCAGCTGACCGGCGATATCGGCGATGCCGGTGGCGTGATAGCCCTTCTCGGCGAAACAGGCGAACGCGGTGTCGATGATCTCCTGGCGGAGTTCGGCCTTACGGCGTTCGATTCTCGAGGATGGCTTCGTCACGACCTCGATGATACGGTGGTCACAAACGGAATGAGATGTCATTCCGTGACATGTGATTCAGATCCACTGGTTGGACACTCGCAGGGAGGTTCGGCGTGGCACCTCAGTACGACGCCATCGTGGTCGGGGCCGGGTTCGGCGGTATGGGCGCGGGCATCGAGCTCGATCGGCTCGGCCTGAGTAATTACGTGATCCTGGAGCGCGAGGACGACCTCGGCGGCACCTGGCACGTCAACCACTACCCGGGGCTGGCCGTCGACATCGCCTCGGTCACCTACTCCTATTCTTTCGAGCCCAACCCGCACTGGTCGCGGCTGTTCGCGCCCGGCGCCGAATTGAAGAAGTACGCCGAGCACGTCGCCGACAAGTACGACCTGCGCCGGCGCATGCGCTTCGACACCGTCGTGGGCGGGGCCCGCTGGGACGAGGAGAACCAGCAGTGGGTGGTCAGCATCGAGAACGGTGAATCCCTCACCGCGCGTTACCTGCTCGCGGCGACCGGCTTCCTGTCGCAGCCCTACACGCCGCCGTTCCCGGGCATCGACTCGTTCCAGGGCAAGATCATCCACACCACCGCGTGGGAGAACGACTTCGACCTCACCGGACGCAAGGCCGCCATCATCGGCACCGGCGCCACCGCCGTGCAGCTGATCCCCGAGGTCGCCAAGAAGGCGCAGGCGCTCACCGTCTTCCAGCGCACCCCGATCTGGGTGGTGCCCAAGGTCGACGCGCCGATCCCGCCGGCCGTGCAGAACCTGTTCGCGCGGGTTCCGCTGACACAGAAGGCCGCCCGCCTGGTGAACACCACCATGCTGGAGGCGCTCATGGTGGTCGGCGTGCTGCACTTCAAGCAGGCCAAGCCGCTCAACAAGGCTGCGGGCCTGCTCGCCAAGGCGCATCTGCGGACCTCGGTGCGGGACAAGGAAACCCGGAAGAAGCTGACCCCGCACTACGACTTCGGTTGCAAGCGGCCCACTTTCTCCAACCTGTACTTCAAGACGTTCAACGAGCCGCACGTCCGGCTGGAGACCAACTCCATCGATCACCTCGAGGCCGACGGCATCGTGACCGAGGACGGCCACAAGACCGAGATCGATACGCTGATCCTGGCCACCGGCTTCAACCTGTGGGATGTGAACTTCCCGGCCATCGAGATCATCGGCCGTGACGGCCGCAATCTCGGAAAGTTCTGGCGCGACAACCGCTTCCAGGCCTACGAGGGTGTCACCGTCCCGAAGTTCCCCAACTTCCTGTGCCTCAACAGCCCGTACTCGTACAGCGGGCTGTCCTACTTCACCACCATCGAGGCGCAGATGAAGCACATCGGCCGCCTCTTCGGTGAGATGTTCCGCCGCGGCGAGCAGGTCTTCGAGGTCACCGAGGAAGCCAATACCGAATTCCTGGACCGCGTCACCGACAAGCTGGGCAACTCCGTCTTCTACGGCGGCCAGTGCTCGACGGCCCGCAGCTACTACTTCAATCAGCACGGCGAGGCCGCGCTGCTGCGTCCGACCAGCACCCTGAACGCCCACCGCGAAGCGGTCACTTTCCCGCTCGACGATTACACCTACGGGCAGCAATCGGCCTGAGCGGGGACGGCGGTCGGTTCGCTTTGCGGAAAATCAATACAGGTCGGCGCGCCGCGTCTCAGGGAGAACTGGCAGACTGTGGGGGATACGCACCCAAAACTACCCATGACTAGGGGCTGACTTCGACGATGGACCTTCTGCTGCCGCTGCTGCTGGTTGCTCTGCTCATCCCGATGTTCCTCGGCGTCCGCAAACAAAAGCGGGAGGCGTCCAAGGTCACCGAGATGCAGGACAGCCTGAAGATCGGCGACCGGGTCGTCACCACGTCGGGGCTCTACGGCACCGTTGTCGACATCGATGACACCTCGGTCGATCTGGAGATCGCCGAGGAGATCGTCACCACCTGGCTGCGCCAAGCGATCCGCGAGGTGCGCAAGGACGATGTCGACACCACCGAGGACACCACGGCCGAGACCGTCGAGACCGTGTCCCCCGGCAACACCTCTTTAGAGGGTGCCGAGACGAACCACGAGGTGAACGGCAACGGCGCTGCCCACAGCATCAATGATGCTGCGCATAATGGCAGTTCCGACGCCCAGGACGCCTCGCGCCTGACCAAGGACTGACAGACTCAGCGCCATCGGCCGCCCAGGAGATCAGGCGGCCGGTGGCGCTGCGGTGTGTGCCCGCTCGTTCCGCCCCCGAATCCCGCCTAGGAGATAAGTACTGTGCCACCTTCTCAAGGAACGGCGCATCCGCTGCGACTGCTCGGCGTCTACGCCGCGCTGGTGGCTTTGATGTTCGGCCTGATTTTTTTCGTCGGGAAGTCGCATACGCCGAAGCTCGGCATCGATCTGCAGGGCGGTACCCGCGTCACGCTGACGCCGCGCACCCCCGACGGTGGTAAGCCCAGCCAGGACAGCCTGAAGCAGGCGCAGAGCATCATCGAGCAGCGCGTCAACGGTCTCGGCGTCGCCGGCTCCGAGGTCGTCATCGAGGGTGACAACCTGGTGATCACGGTCCCGGGTTCGGACGGTGCACAGGCCAAGACCCTGGCCACCACCGCCAAGCTGTACGTGCGGCCGGTGCTGCAGGACATTCCGGCGCCGGGCGGCAAGCTGCCCGCGCAGCAGCCGGGCGCCGCGCCGGGTGCGCCGGGCGCCCCGAATGCGCCCGCGCCGAGCGTGCCCGGTGCCACGGATACCGCGGTGCCGCCGAGTACCCCGCCGACGACCGATGCGCCCGCGCCCTCCGAGGCCCCGGCCCCCAGTGAGGCTCCGGCCCCGAATCCGGCTCCGCAGAACCGTGTCTTCCCGGCGCAGGCGCCGACCACCCCGGTCCCGCCGGCCACTCCCGGCGGTAATCCCGCCAATCCGGGCGGTCTGAGCCCGCAGCAGCAGACGCAGAAGGAGATCACGGACGCGAAGGCCTTGCGCCAGAGCACCGATCAGGCCACGCAGCTGGCGGCCATGCAGACCCTGGACTGCTCGAAGCCGGATCCGTTGCAGGGCAACGACGATCCGAACCTGCCCCTGGTCACCTGCAGCACCGACGGCACCCAGATCTACCTGCTGGACAAGTCCAAGCTGGACGGCACCGAGATCAAGGACGCCACCGCCACCCTGGATACCCGCGGCGGCGGCTGGGTGGTCAACCTGGAGTTCAAGGGCGGCGGCTCCGATACCTGGGGCAATCTGACCAACACCTACCTGAACAAGCAGCTGGCGTTCGCGCTGGACTCGCGCGTGGTGAGCGCGCCGCAGGTGCAGTCGGGCAACCAGTTCGGTGGCAGCACACAGATTTCCGGCAACTTCAGCGGTTCGGCCGCGAAGGATCTGGCGAACTCGCTGAAGTACGGTTCGCTGCCGTTGTCGTTCACTACCTCCGAGGCGGAGACGGTGTCGGCGACGCTGGGCATGTCCTCGCTGCACGCCGGTCTGATCGCGGGTGCGATCGGCCTGATCGCGGTGCTGCTGTACTGCCTGCTCTACTACCGCATGCTCGGCTTCCTGGCCGGTTTCTCGCTGGTCGCCGCCGGTGTCGCGGTGTACGCGCTGATCGTGTTGCTGGGCAGGTGGATCGGGTTCACGCTGGATCTCGCCGGTATCGCGGGTTTGATCATCGGTATCGGTATGACGGCGGACTCGTTCGTCGTCTTCTTCGAACGCATCAAGGACGAGATGCGCGAGGGCCGCAGTTTCCGTTCGGCGGTGCCGCGCGGCTGGGCTCGCGCGCAGCGCACCAACCTGTCGGGTAAGACGGTGTCGCTCATCGCTTCCGCGGTGCTGTACCTGCTGGCGGCGGGCCAGGTGAAGGGCTTCGCCTTCACCCTGGGTCTGACCACCGTGCTCGACGTCATCGTGCTGTACCTGGTCACTTCGCCGCTGATGATGCTGGCGTCGCATTCGCCGTTCTGGGCGAAGCCGTCGGTGAACGGTCTCGGCGCCGTTGCAGAGATTGCCCGGGAACGCAAGGCGGCGGCCGGCGTCCTGGTGAAGGAGGCGTGAACATGGCCAAGACCAGTCCCGTCATGGATACCGATTCCGAACTCGATTACGAGGCCGCCGGATCGGTCAAGAAGCACAGCCTGTTCGAGCGGTTGTACACGGGCACCGGCGGTTTCGAGATCGTGGGGCGCCGCAAGCTGTTCTACGGCATCGCCGCGGGCCTGATGCTGATCGCGATCCTGAGCATCGCGCTGCGCGGGTTCACCCTCGGCATCGATTTCGAGGGTGGCTCGCAGATCCAGTTGCCCGCCACCGGTGACGCCACCACCTCGAAGGTGCAGGACGTCTACCACCAGGCGCTCGGCCACGATCCGGTGACCGTGCAGAAGGCGGGCTCGGGTTCGGCCGCGACCTTCCAGGTCCGCTCCGACACCCTGAACCAGGATCAGAGCGACAAGCTGCAGAACGCGCTGTTCGAGGCGTTCCAGCCGAAGGATTCCAACGGGCAGCCCAGCCGCAATGCCATCTCGGTGTCGGATATCAGCTCGACCTGGGGTAATCAGGTCACGCACAAGGCCGTGCTCGCGCTGCTGGTGTTCGTGGCATTGGTCATGGTGTACATCACGATCCGCTTCGAACGGGATATGGCCATCGCGGCCATCGGTTCGCTGCTGTTCAATCTCGTTGTGACAGCGGGCATCTACTCGCTGGTCGGCTTCGAGGTGACGCCGGCGGCGGTCATCGGCCTGCTCACGATTCTGGGTTATGTGCTGTACGACAACGTGGTCGTCTTCGACAAGGTCGAGGAGAACACGCGCGGCGTACTGCATTTGAGTCGCCATACCTATGCCGAGAAGGCCAACCTGGCGGCCAACCAGACCCTGATGCGGTCGATCAACACCACCATCATCGGCATCCTGCCTATCGTCGGCATGCTGGTGATCGCGGTGTGGCTGCTCGGTGTGGGCACGCTGAAGGACCTGGCGCTGGTGCAGCTGGTCGGCATGATCGTGGGTGGTTACTCCTCCATCTTCTTCGCGGTGCCGATCCTGGTGTCCATCAAGGAGCGTTTCGGCCCGGTGGCCGCGCACACCAGGAAGGTCAAGAACCGGCGTTCCGGGGTGGCCGGTGCGCGCGCGACCGAGGTGGCCGCGAAGCGGGCGGGTGCGGCCAGCCGTGCGGTCGAGGCGGAAGACGGTTTCGACGGCTTCGCCGCCGCCGGTCGTCCGCGCGCCGCGGCGGCGGGTGCTTCGGGTGCGCCGCGTCCCGGTGCACGACCTACCGGGAAACGGCAGAAGAGAAGGCACTGAGGCGAGCGCAGGGGGGTTGCGTAGTGAGGCAACAGGGAACGCGTCGTACCGTGCTGGTGCGGCGCGGCCTGGCCGTCGCGGCGGCGGGTGCGCTCGCGGTCGGCGGGCTGACGGCCTGCGGTAGCAAGAATCAGGTGCCGTCCATCGGCTACGGCGTGGACGCGGTCATCGCCAGCTACAACGGCAGCAGCACCCTCGGCGCCAACAGCGGTGCGGCGGCGGTGTTCTCGCGCGTGCTGACCGGGTTCTTCTACACCGGTCCGGACGGGCAGCCGGTGGCCGACACCGATACCGGCACCGCCAAGGAAGTGCCCGGCGATGCGCAGACCATCCAGTACCGCCTGAATCCGGACGGCGTGTACTCCGACGGCACCCCCACCTCGTGTGACGATCTGGTGCTGGCGTGGGCGGCGCGCAACGGCCGGTTCACCAAGGCCGGTCCGGGCGGCCCGATCCCGATGTTCGATGCCGCGAGCACCGACGGCTACCGCGATATCGAGCGGGTGGACTGCCAGGCCGGCTCGAAGGACGCCACCGTCGTCTTCCGGCCGGGCAAGCACTATTCGCAGTGGAAGACCCTCTTCAACGCCGACGAGATGATGCCGGCGCACACCATCGCGAACCAGCTCAAACTGCCGAATGTGGTGACTGCCGTACAGACCGGCGATCAGCCGACCATGGAACGCATCGCCGACTTCTGGAACACCGGCTGGAATCTCACGCCCGGCAAGGCGGACCTGACGGTACTGCCGTCCTCCGGCCCGTACCGGATCGAATCCTTCACCGACAAGGACGGTCTGGTCCTGGTGAAGAACGAGAAGTGGTGGGGCAATGCCGCCGCGACGCCGCGAATCGTGGTGTGGGACAAGCATTCCGATCTGAAGTCGAAGCTGTCGGACAAGGCGATCGGGGTGCTCGACATCGGCGCCGGTTCGCTGGGTGACGTGCCCCTGTCGGGCTTCTCGAAGGAGAATCTGCCCGGCCGCGGCGTCGAGCAGCTGACCTTGAACACCAACGGTGTCCTCGCGAACGCGAACGCGCGCAAGGCGTTCGCGCTGTGCGTGCCGCGGCAGGCGCTGTTCGACAAGTTCGGGCATCCGGGCTACGACGTGAAGAGCGGTCTGGGCGCGGGCCTCGCGAATTCCCGGACCGTGCCGCAGGATTCGCTGTACTACCCGTCCATCGTCGGTCCGGCCGACAAGTACAAGGGCGGCGATCCGGGCATCGTGACGGCGGCGAGCTCCTCGGGCCTGCAGAACCAGACCGTGCGCATCGGCTACGTGAAGCCGGATGACCGGCGCGCGCAGACGGTGGCCGCCATCGCCGACGCCTGCAAGGCCGCGGGCATCACCGTGGTCGACGCGGGCACACCGGATTTCACCGCGCAGCAGCTGGCCGACGGCAAGGTGGACGCCATCCTGGGCGGCACCGCGGGTATGCCGGGACCGTCGGGTTCGCTCGCGGAGACCGACGCCATCGCGGCGCTGCGCACCGGCTCCGGCGTCAATTTCGGTAGGTACGGTAACGGCCGCTACGATGCCATCGCGGATCAGCTTGCGTCCGAGGACAACTCGAGCACCGTGCTGAACCTGCTGACCGAGCAGGAAAACCTGCTCTGGGGCGACATGCCGTCGATCCCGCTGTTCGCCGGACCGCGCACCATCGCATTCGGCGACGGCATGGAGAACGGTATCGCCAGCCCGACGCGGGCCGGCGCTGGTTGGAATATGGATCGCTGGGTGCTGAAGCGGTGACCCCGGTGGGGCCGTTGGTGACGAGGAATGGGTGGAGATGAGCAAGCACGAGATGGCTGACACGGACGACGCCGGGGCACGCAGCGCCAAGGCCGAGGGGTCCGTGCAGCGGCTGACCCGTTGGCACGACGACTTCCCCACACCGGGTGTCCGCTTCGCGGACCTGACACCGGTTTTCGCGGATGCCGAGGGCTTCCGCGCGGTACTGGACTGCTTCGCCGCCGCCGCACCCGAGGCCGATCTGGTGGCGGGCGTGGACGCGCGCGGCTTCCTGCTGGGCGCCGGCGTGGCCGCGATCCTGGGTACCGGCGTGGTGGCGGTGCGGAAGGGCGGCAAGCTACCCCCGCCCGTCATTTCCCGTGAGTACACCCTCGAATACGGTTCGGCCGCACTGGAGATCCCGGCCGACGGCATCGATCTGAAGGGCCGCAAGGTCCTGCTGCTCGACGATGTGCTCGCCACCGGCGGCACCCTCGCCGCCGCGGCCGAGCTGTTCATCGCCGCCGGCGCCGAGGTGGTCGCGGCCGCCGTGGTGCTGGAGCTCACCTTCCTCGAGGGGCGTGCCAAGCAGGGCAGCTACCCGCTCACCTCGATCGTCAAGCTCTGACCTGCGAGAGACAACAGACAGACCGAAGGCCCGGTGACGAATCGTCACCGGGCCTTCGCTTTTCCGCTGCCGGGCGCTACTTGCCCGCGCCGACGGCCTGACCGATCAGGCCTTCGTAGTCGGGGATGACCACGGTCCAGCCCTGTCCGACGCCCGCCGCGATGGGGATGAGCGTCTCGGCGGCGTTCATATAGTCGGCGGGTATCCCGCCGTCTCTGTGCACGGAATCAGGCTTACGCCCGGCAATTTGTTCAGATGACAAGGCAACCAAAGATATCGTCGCGCGCCACCCTGCGGTATTGGATTGCGGTGCGCGGGGATTCGTTCACGCGCACAATGACTGGATGACCGCCGCACCCGATGACCCGGATATGCCCTTCGCGGGATTCCTTGCCGCGCACCTCCCCGAGGCCGCGCGGGAAATGGTGACGGCAGTGATCAAGACCGTCCCGGACTACGAGCGGTTGCCGCACGACCTGATCGAACAGGATCTGGTGCGCCGCGCCGAGGAGAACCTGCAGCTGTTCCTGCGCCTGCTCGGCGAACACCGCGATCCGCGCCCCGAGGACATGACCGCCATGATCGATGTGGCGGTTCGCCGTGCGCGCGAGGGCATTCCGCTGGACGCCGTGCTGGCCGTGTATCACCGCGGCGCACTGGCCGCCTGGAACTACCTGGCCACCGTCGCCGGCACCGACCGCGAGCGCGAGGAATTGCTGGCCGCGGTGCCGCTGCTGCTCGGCTATCTCGGCGCGGTCGTGCCGGGTGTCGCCGCCTCCTATCTGGACGAGCGCCAGGACCTGCACTGGGAGCAGCGCGAGGCCAAACGCGCGCTGGGACAGGCCCTCCTGCAGGGCAAGCCCGCCGAGTTGCTGGCCGAACGCTTCGGCATCACCCTGGGCGGTTATCACGTGCTGGCGCTGCGCACGCCCGAAGCCACCGAGAGCGGTGACGGTGTCCGCCCGGCCATGCGGGTGATCCACGGCGAGATCGATGCCCTGTCTCCGCAGGCGCTCACCGTGCTGGATCGGGCCGGCGGCTGGGTGCTGGTCCCGGCGACCGAGCCGAGCGCCCGCCTCGACACCGCCGTGGGCCGGATCGCCGCCGCTGCGGGTGTCCGGGTGATAGCTGGAACGGCATTGGCCGCAATGGTTTCCGAGATTCCGGCGCGGGCGGAGGAGGCGGGGGAGATCGCCCGGCTCGCATTGGGTCTCGGGCGGCCGACCGGTGTGTACCGCATGTCGGATCTCGCCCTGCAGTATCAGTTCGCGCGTCCCGGTCCCGCGCGCGCCTGGCTGCTCGGACTGCTGGGGCCGCTGACCGATCACCCGCATCTCATGCAGGCGCTGCGCGCCTATCTGTCACACGACCACAATCGTGTCGCGGCCGCGGAGTCCCTGGTGGTACACCGCAATACGCTCAACTATCGGCTGAACCGGATAGCCGCGCTCACCGGCTACGATCCGGGCCGGTCCGAACACACGCCATTGTTCGCCGCGGCCCTGACCGCGTTCGATCTCGCCGGCGCCGACCTGTAGGCGGCGCGGCACCGGTGGTCAGCGTGCGACGACCCGGGCGACGAATCCGCTGACTATGAGCCAGAAGACCGCCGCCAAACCGTAATTCAGCACGATGTCCAGATTGTGGCTGCCGGTGTGGAACAGTCCCGGGAAGAACAGTGCCAGCGGTTCGGCGAGTGACCTGATGAAGGTGAAGAAGCGGTTCGACTGATCCGCGTTCAGTACCAGCATCAGGATGTACAGGCCCTCGATGAGGGCGAAGAGCATGCCGACCGTCCCGATGATGCGGGCGGCGGCGGCCTCGTTGCGGGCGACGTACGGCATTCGGGGGGAATTCCCGCTGCCTGCCGCGCGGAAACTGCACCCTCGGGGTGTCGTCAGTAGCGCGCCACCAGACGAGCGATGAACCCGGTCACGACGAGCCAGAACAGCGCTGCCAGTCCGTAGTTCACGACCACGTCCAGATGGGCGTTGCCGGTGTGGAAGAGTCCGGGGAAGAACAGCGCCAGCGGCACCGCGAGTCCCTTGATGAAGGTGAAGAAGCGGTTGGCTTCATCGGCGTTGAGGACGATCATGAGGATGTAGACGCCCTCGATCAGTGCGAAGAGGCCACCGACGAGGCTGACGATTCGTGCCGCGGCGCCCTCGGAGTAAGAGCGGGGGTAATAGTAGGGCATATCCCACGCTATGCCCGGAAACTGGCAGTTCAATCAGAGGTCGCCGGTCGGAACGGCCGCCAAGATCGCGGACTGAAACGGACTCCGCGGTCGGTGAAAGTGGGTGTCGGACATGGCATGATGTCCGGGTGATCACCGCGGCGGTCGTGAGCGTTCGGGCGTGAAGCCCAAAGTCGTCCTGGGCATCGCCGCCGGCGCCGTCCTCTCGCTGATCACCCTGGTCGTCGTCATCATCCTGCCCTCGACCGAAACCAACTGTTCGCCGGGCACACCCGCGATTCCGTCGGCCACCCCCGCGCTCACCGAACCCAACTGCCCGGCCACCGGTTCGGCCGCCGAGGCCGGCCTGCAGGACGGCGCCCTGCGCGTGCTGCGCTGCACCGTCGCGCGATTCGGGATGATGGATATGCGCGGCGTCGTCAATGATCCCGCCTTCCCGGATCTGAAGGCCGGGCGCGCGGTGGAATTCATCGTCGGCGCGGATCAGGCCAAAGGCGATGCGATCGTGCAGTTCCTGCAGGAGAGCGCCGCCAACTTCAAGATCGACTATGTGATCTGGAAGCAGCGCAGCTGGACTCCGGGCGCCGCCTCCGGCATTCAGTGGAAGCCCCTGGACGACCGCGGGAACCCGGCAAGCAATCGGATGGATCGGGTCCAGGTGACCATCAAGGGCGACGATGCCGGACCCAGTGTGTCCGCGCCGAACGTCTCGCTGGCCGCCGCGCCCGGCACCGTGAACGAGGCGGGCGCCATCGGCGGCGGCGGGCGGCACGGATACCCGATTCCCCCAGGGCAATTCACCATTACCGATGGTTTCGGCGCGCGCGGCGGCACGCATATGGGCGTGGACTTCGCGGCTCCGGCGGGCACTCCGATCTACGCGGCCGCCGATGGTCTGGTGGTCGCGTCCGGTGCCGCGTCGGGCTTCGGTGACTGGGTGGTCATCGACTCGGTCGATGGGAGCGGCGCTCGTTTCTCGACGGTTTACGGGCATATGTATGCCAATGGCATCTACGTCAAGACCGGCGACATCGTCACCATGGGCCAGCACATCGCCGATGTCGGCAGTAATGGTGAATCCTCGGGCCCGCATTTGCATTTCGAACTCGTACCGGGCGGCCGGTTGACGGGCGGGCATCAGGTCGACCCCATGCCCTGGCTGCAGGGCGGCACCATCCCCGCACCCGTCATGCCGTACTGCGAGAACGGATTCGGCACCGCCGGCGGCAACCTCGCCTCCGGCAAGGTGCCCGCCCAGTTCGAGGTCTGGTACCGCCGCGCCGGGTCGATCTGCCCCGAGATCACCGCCTCCCTGCTGGCCGCGCAGGGCGCCGCCGAATCCGGCTTCAATGTCGGCGCCATCTCCCCGGACGGCGCGGAGGGCATCGCGCAGTTCATGCCCGGCACCGCCAAGGAACTGGCCCCCGACGGGCAGCCGTTCGTCATAGACGCCGACGGCAAGGGCTACGCCGACCCGATGGATCCGGCCGACGGCATCATCGGCCAGGGCCGCTATATGTGCGCCATCGCCAAGACCATCGAAGGCTGGATGGCGCAGGGCAAGGTGTCCGGCGACCTGACCGCGCTGACCATCGCCGCCTACAACGCCGGCGAGGGCGCGGTGCTGTCCTCCGGCGGTATGCCGGACCAGATTCCGCGCCACTTCACCGAGACGCGGCCCTACGTGGAGCGCATTCTGCAGTCCGAGCCCAACTACCGCAGCATGGGCAGCGACGGCCGCTTCCAGCCCGACTCGAACGCCGATCTCGGACCCCAGATCGTGTCCGCCGGTGAGCAATGGCTCGGCACGCCATACGTTTTCGGCGGCGGCGGGCCCGGCGGACCGACCAGCGGCGGCTTCGACGAGGCGGGCTTCACCGCCGCCGCGGTCTTCGCCGCCACCGGCGGCAGCGTCAATCTGCCGCGCACCGCCGAACAGCAGTGGGAACAGGGCGTCGAGGTGCCGCTCATCAATGCGAAGCCCGGTGACCTGGTGTTCGGCCACTTCGGCCCGCGCGGTCCGGCCGATGTCGGCGTCTATATCGGCAGCGGCCGCATGCTGCACGCCGAACAGAACGGTCAGGTGTCGCAAGTGCCCCTGCTCAACGGCATGAAGGCCCGCCGCATGGCGCGCTGAGACCCGGCTCACCGGAATATGTTCTTGCACTGCATCGTTGCTGCGAGTAACTTGCTACGAGTCTTATTGCCGTCGATCGGAGTCATGACGTTGGTCTTCTGAGGTAAGCGCTGCGCGGCCCGCATACGTGCGCCGCATTCTTCGCGTTACCCCTCGGGAGGCTCGTATGTCATCTACTTCTGTATCTATTTCCGATCTCACCTTCGCGTGGCCGGACGGCACCCCCGTCTTCGACGGCCTCGACGCCGTACTGAGCGCCGGGCATATCGGCCTGGTGGGCAGCAACGGCGCCGGTAAATCGACCCTGCTGCGGCTGATCACCGGTGAACTGAGCCCCCAGCGTGGCTCGATCACGCTGCCCGGCCGCCTGGGCTACCTGCGCCAGGACATCGGCCTGGCCGCGGGGCAGCGGGTCGACGCGGTGCTGGGCATCGCCGAGGTGCGAAAAGCACTGCACCGCATCGAATCCGGTACCGGCGGCGAGGCCGACTTCGAATTCGTGGGCGCCGCCTGGGATATCGAGGAACGCGCGGTGGCGCTGCTCGGCAAGCTCGGATTGCACTATGTCGCAGGCGATGTCGCGCAACTGGACCGCCGGCTGGACACCTTGTCCGGCGGCGAGACGGTACTGCTCGGCCTGGTCGCCGAACTGCTGCGCGAACCCGATGTGCTGCTACTGGACGAACCGACCAACAATCTGGATCAGGTTGCCCGCGAACACCTTTACGAGGTGGTCGGCCAGTTCCCCGGCACAGTGCTGACGGTGAGCCACGATCGGGAGCTGCTGGAGCGGGTGAACGCCATCGCCGAACTGCGGCAGGGTGAGATCCGCTCGTTCGGCGGCAATTTCACCGAGTACGAACGGATCATCGAGATCGAGCAGGAGGCGGCCCGTGCGGCCGTCCGCGATGCCCGCAGCGATGTGCGCAAACAATCCCGCGAATTGGTCGAGGCGCGGATCAAACTCGATAAGCGGCTGCGCTACGGACAGAAGATGTGGGATCAGAAACGCGAACCCAAGATCATCATGTCCGAACGCAAACGCCAGGCCCAGGTCTCGGCGGGCAAGTTGCGCAATAACCACATCGGCAAGGTCGAGGAGGCCAAGGATCAACTGACACAGGCTCAGGAGCTGCTGCGCGACGACCGGGAAATCCGGGTCGACCTGCCCGGCACCCGGCTCTACCCGGGGCAGGACGTGATCGAACTGGATCGGGTGGTGCTGGCCAACGGCCCGATGGTGACCCTGAAAATCGCCGGGCCAGAACGCATCGCCCTCACCGGGCGCAACGGGGCGGGCAAAACCACCCTGCTGCAGCGCATCTGCGCGGAAGCGCCGAAGGTGCCGTGGCGGTTGCTGCCGCAGCGGCTGGACATCTTCGACGAGCAGCGGTCGGTGTTCGAGAATGTCGCCGACGCCGCGCCGCACGCGAAGCCGGAACAGATTCGGGCCCAATTGGCCCGGTTCCTGTTCCGCGGCGCCGATGCCGATGTACTCGCGGGCGCGCTGTCCGGTGGGGAACGCCTGCGTGCGGCGCTGGCCATGCTCTTGCTGGCCGAACCCGCGCCGCGGCTGCTGCTGCTCGACGAACCCACCAACAATCTGGATCTGCCCAGCCTGCGGCACCTCGCCGAGGCGCTGGCGAGCTTCCAGGGAGCGTTGGTGGTGGTCAGCCACGATGCCCGGTTCCTGGACGAGATCGGGGTGACCCGTCGCCTCGGGCTGTCCGCGGACGGGCTCATCGAAATCGCGGAGGAGTGACAGCACGCCGGCGGGGTCCGAGTGACAGCACGCTGTCGGGCAGGAGTGACAGCACACTGTCGAGGCGCATTGCGGACACCTGAGCAATCCGGACGCAATGCTGCCTCGAACCGGGCCCCGACGGCGGTATCCTCTGCTCTCCGGCCCTTACCGCTGCCGCCGGGATCCGCGTCCCGGTGTCCATGTGAATCCAGGACTAAAGTGGGAGGTCCGGGTGGTTGAACGGTCCGATAAGGTGATCCGAATCGAGGCCGAGAGAGGCGGTGGCATGACACAGCATTTGGAGAAAGCGAACGCCGGGCAATCCGACAACGGTTCGTCCGCCACCCCGGCAAACGGACAGCCCGCCGCGACTCCACGCAATGCCTCCGCTGCCGTACCCACTTCCGCCTCCCGCCGTGTGCGTGCCCGCCTCGCCCGCCGCATGACCGGTCAGCGCGGCATCGCCGCGGTCAAGCCGGTGCTGGAACCGCTCGCCACCGTGCATCGTGAGCTGTACCCGAAGGCGAATCTCGCGCTGCTGCAACGAGCTTTCGATGTCGCGGACGAGAAGCACCAGCACCAATTCCGTAAGTCGGGCGACCCGTACATCACGCACCCGCTGGCCGTCGCGAACATCCTGGCCGAACTCGGCATGGACACCACCACCCTGGTCGCGGCGCTGCTGCACGACACCGTCGAGGACACCGGCTACTCGCTCGAAGAGCTGACCAACGACTTCGGGTCCGAGGTCGCGCACCTGGTCGACGGCGTCACCAAGCTGGACAAGGTCAACCTGGGCGCCGCCGCCGAGGCCGAGACCATCCGCAAGATGATCATCGCCATGGCCCGCGACCCGCGCGTGCTGGTGATCAAGGTCGCCGACCGGCTGCACAACATGCGCACCATGCGTTTCCTGCCGCCGGAGAAGCAGGCCAAGAAGGCGCGCGAAACCCTCGAGGTGATCGCGCCGCTGGCGCACCGGCTGGGTATGGCCACGGTCAAATGGGAGCTGGAGGACCTCGCCTTCGCGATCCTGCACCCCAAGAAATACGACGAGATCGTGCGCCTGGTCGCCGATCGCGCGCCCTCACGTGACACGTACCTGGCCAAGGTGCGCGCCGAGATCGTGAACACGCTCGAGGCGAGTCGCATCAAGGCCATCGTGGAAGGCCGTCCGAAGCACTACTGGTCGATCTATCAGAAGATGATCGTCAAGGGTAAGGACTTCGACGACATCCATGACCTGGTCGGCATCCGCATCCTCTGCGACGAGGTGCGCGACTGCTATGCCGCTGTGGGCGTGGTGCATTCGCTGTGGCAGCCGATGGCCGGCCGGTTCAAGGACTACATCGCGCAACCGCGCTACGGCGTCTACCAGTCGCTGCACACCACGGTCGTGGGTCCGGACGGCAAGCCTCTGGAAGTGCAGATCCGCACCCAGGACATGCACCGCACCGCGGAATTCGGCATCGCCGCGCACTGGCGATACAAGGAGACCAAGGGCAAGCATTCCTCGGACTCCACCGAGGTCGACGATATGGCCTGGATGCGGCAGCTGCTGGACTGGCAGCGGGAAGCCGCGGACCCGGCCGAGTTCCTGGAGTCGCTGCGCTTCGACCTGAAATCGCCGGAGATCTTCGTGTTCACGCCCAAGGGCGATGTGATCACGTTGCCGCAGAAGTCGACTCCGGTGGACTTCGCGTACGCCGTGCACACCGAGGTCGGGCATCGCTGCATCGGCGCCCGCGTCAACGGGCGCCTGGTAGCGCTGGAACGGCAGCTGGAGAACGGTGAGGTCGTCGAGATCTTCACCTCGAAGGCGCAGAACGCCGGACCCTCCCGGGACTGGTCGAACTTCGTGGTGTCCCCACGCGCCAAGGCCAAGATCCGGCAGTGGTTCGCCAAGGAACGCCGCGAGGAAGCCCTCGAGGCCGGTAAGGACGCGATCAGCAAGGAGGTCCGGCGCTCGGGCCTGCCGCTGCAGCGGCTGATGAGCGTGGACGCCATGTCCGCGCTGGCGCACGAACTGCACTACACCGATATCTCCGCGCTGTACGCGGCGGTCGGCGAGAACCAGGTGTCCGCGCATCATGTGGTGCAGCGGCTCATGGCGCAGCTCGGCGGTGTCAGCGATGTGGAGAACGAGCTCGCCGAACGGTCCACTCCGTCCACGGTTCCGGCGCGGCAGCGCACGACCGGCGATGCGGGCGTGGAGATTCCGGGCGCGCCCGGCACGGTCTCCAAGCTGGCCAAGTGCTGCACGCCGGTGCCCGGCGACGAGATCATGGGTTTCGTGACTCGCGGCGGCGCGGTCAGCGTGCACCGGACCGATTGCACCAATGCGGATTCGCTGCGCGCGGAACCGGAACGCATCATCGAGGTGAAGTGGGCGCCGTCGCCGTCCTCGGTCTTCCTGGTGGCCATTCAGATCGAGGCCCTGGATCGCACCCGGCTGCTGTCCGATGTGACGAAGGTGCTGGCCGACGAGAAGGTGAACATCCTGTCCGCCGCGGTCACCACCTCCGGTGATCGAGTCGCCATCTCCAAGTTCACTTTCGAGATGGGCGACCCGAAGCACCTCGGGCATCTGCTGAACGTGGTCCGCAATGTGGAAGGCGTCTACGACGTCTACCGCGTGACCTCGGCGGCCTGACGGGACGGCGGCCCGGCCGGAATCAGTTGGGCCGCAACACCAGAATGCCGGGCGTGGTCGCGACGTACTGCGAGAACGGGGTGTCGACGACCTGGTAGGCCGACAGTGAACTGGCATTGCGGAATACCGGGCCGTTGGCGGTCTGGACGAAGATACCGACGTGGGTGACGTCCAGGCCGGGCTCGTCGGCGTAGGCGCCGATGTAGTCACCGGTGTGCAGCTGCGAGATGACCGCGTCGTTCACGGCATTCGCGGGGATGTAGGTGATGTTGCGGGCCACCACCGGAATGCCCGGAAGATAGTTGCCGCCATCGGCTTTCGCGTTGAGCTGCTTTGTGAGGACGACCGCGGACGAGCTCAGCGTGCCGGTGATATCGGTGGCGGCGACGCGGGGCGTATTCGCCCAGTCGGTGAAGAAGTTCTTGCGATGCTGGAAGTCGATCTGGCCGTTGGTATATCGGGTTTCGACCAGCTTGTTCATGAAATCGGCGCGGTCGGACGACCTGCTGAGCGCCTCCACGTAATCCAGGAACGTGAAGCAATCCACCCGCCGCAGGTCGACGACCAGCTGTTCCGGCTGGGTGGCCGAGCCGATCAGCATGTCCGGGCCGTACGGGGTGCCGAGGAAGCGCGCCGAGAGCTGGTCGATCACATCACCTCTCGCGGTGCCGGCCGGAATCCCGGTGCGCAGCGCCAGCAGACTGTCGAGCTTCGCGGAGGTGGCATCGTCGATATTCGCGGTGGGCGTGGCGCCCGCCATGGGCGACCACAGCCCCGAACCGCAGATCAGAGCCAGTACAACGAACAGAACGCGAACGGTGGTGCGCAAGTCGCCTCCCCGAGGCCGATCGATGCCAGGTGCACCCCACCGTAACCCGTCAGGGTTGCAGCACAACCTTGCCGAGGGTGCCGCGCTTGGTGGCGAACGCCCGCGCCGCGTCCGCGAGCGGGAACACCGCGCCCACATGCGGGCGGATCCGGCCCGCCTCCGCGCGCTGCGCCAGTTCGACCAGCTGCTCGTGGTTGGGCTCGACGATGAAGAAGGCGGTCCGGCCGTCGGCGGGGGCGACCGGCGGGGGAGCGGTGATGGACACCAATGCGCCGCCGGGGCGCAGCAGCCCGGCCGAGCGGGCGAGGATATCGCCGCCGATGGTGTCGAATACCAGGTCCACGTCCTCGATGTCTTCGAGCCGATCGTGTTCCAGATCGACGAATCGGCAGGCGCCGGACTCGTTCGCGATCGTGGCCGCTTTGGCGCGCCCGGTGGCGATGACGTGTGCGCCGGCATCGTGCGCGAGTTGCACGGCCAGCAGCCCGGTGCCGCCGCCCGCACCGTGTATGACCACCCGCTGGCCCGCCTGCAGTCCGCCGTGCACGAACAGACCCTGCCACGCGGTCAGACCGGCGAGGGGGAGCGCGGCGGCCGAGGTGAAGTCCAGTGCCGCCGGCAGCAGTGCGAGATTGCGCGCCTCGACGGCCACGAATTCGGCTGCGGCGCCGTCCCGATGCCAGTCGGTGAGCCCGAAGACCCGATCGCCGACGGCGAAACCGGTGGTGCCGTAATGGACTTCGCTCACCACACCGGCCACCTCGTGGGCCGGGATGGACGGCGTCCGGTCCTTCCCGGCGCGATCCACCCAGGTGCCGGGCCAGTTCAGTTCGTCCGGGACGAAGGAGGCCGCCCGCACCTCGACCACCACATCGCCGGTCACGTGTACCGGTGCGGGCGCGTCCTCGTACACCAATCCCTCGCCGTCACGCTGGTGAATGCGCGCTGCCTTCATCTTTCGCTACCTCTTCCCATCTCGTCGCTGCTCCGTGGACGAGATGCAACGCCGGAACGTGACTGCCGCGTCCGAGTCTGGGTGGCCGCGCTGGCATTTCACTGGCACCGCAAGACAGACCGGATCACCGCATCTGCATGCCGACGGGCATGACCCGCACGAACAGCGGTCCCTCATCGGTGGGCAGGGCGCCATTGCCGCTCGGGCTGCAGGTGAGGGTGGTCTTGCCCGGTGCGGCGCCATAGGTGAACACGACATTCCAGGCGGAGCCGTCGATCTCCTTGCTACCCACCTGTTCCGCGCTGGGCGGCTGCACGGTGATCGGCTGATTCGACGCATCGGTGGCGGTGCAGCTGATCGCGGTCGCGGCCCCTTCCCACCGAGCGGGCGCGTAGATCGCCATATATGCGTCCGCGGGAGTCGGCACCTCGGTGGCAGCACCGAGCGGAACCGGTTGGCCCTTGGCCGGATTCGTATCGCACGGTTGCGCGCCGTCCGGTCCGTGCCCGTTCTCGTCCATGCACGGTGCGGGGGTGGGGCTGCCCTTGGTGGTCGCGGTGGTCGTGACCGTCGCATCCGATGACTTCTGACTGTTGGTACAACCGGCGATGGCCAGCACCGGGATGACGGCGGTGACGATCAATCCGGACGCGCGAACCCTCATGTCGACTTCCTCGTCCCCGCCGGGAACTACCCAACGGCTGGTAGCAACTTCCCGGCTACCCTACCGGGTGGATGTCGGCGAATATGTCTGTGGCCACTGGGAGACTTCTCGGTATGCGATGGGCGGTGGCGGAAACGGGGGAGGGCGGGGCACGGGTGTGTCCGCTCGATCGGGACGGTCGGCCTGCCGGACCGGTGGTGGACGAGTCCTCGCTCGCGGCGGCGGTGCGGTCGCGGCCCGAGGCGGAGCGGTGGGTGTGGCGATCGACGCCGGAGATCTATCGGCGGCTGCTGGCGGCCGGGGTGCGGGTCGAGCGGTGTTATGACGTGGAGGCCGCGGAGGCGTTGCTGATCGGGCACGAGGAAGGGCAGTCGGGGCAGGCCCGTTCGCTAGCGGCCGCCTGGGCGCGCCTGCACAGGTTGCCGGTCCCTCCCGACGCGCCGGTGCGGACCGCCGAGACGCAGCCGTCCCTGTTCGAGTCGGGGCCGGTGCCGCTGCCGTCCGGGACGGACGAGTTCGCGGCGCTGCTGGAGGTTTACGCCGGACAGGTGGCCCGCACGGCGAAGACCGAATATCCGGAGCGGATGCGCTTGCTGCTCGCCGCCGAATCGGCGGGCATGCTGGTGGCCACGGAAATGTCCCGGGCCGGGATCCCGTGGCACGCGGACGTCCATCGCGAGTTGCTGGAAAGCCTGCTGGGCGAACGGATTTCGGGCGGGATGGAACCGCGGCGCATGGTGGAGCTGACCGACGAGATAGCGCGGGCCTTCGGCGGTGTGCGGGTCCGGCCGGATCTGCCGAACGAGATCATCAAAGCCTTCGGGCGCGTGGGCATCTCGCTGTCGTCCACGCGAAAGTGGGAGCTGCAGGAGGTCGATCACCCCGCGGTCGAGCCATTGCTGGCTTACAAGAAGCTCTACCGCCTGTACACCGCGCACAGCTGGTCCTGGCTCGAGCAGTGGGTCCATGACGGCCGTTTCCGGCCCGAATACGTGCCGGGCGGCACCGTCACCGGCCGCTGGACCGCCAATGGTGGTGGCGCCCTGCAGATTCCGAAGGTGATTCGGCAGGCCATCCGCGCCGATCCCGGCTGGCGCCTGGTGGTCGCCGACGCCGACCAGATGGAACCCCGTGTCCTCGCGGCGATCTCGCGCGATCCGGGCCTGATGGAGGTGGCCGGCCGCGACGAGGACCTCTACGCCGACCTGGCCGCCCGCGCCTTCGGCGGTGACCGCGCCCAGGCCAAAATCGCCCTCCTGGGCGCCATCTACGGTCAGACCTCCGGCGACGCCCTCACCCACATGGCCGAACTCCGCCGCCGCTACCCGGCCGCGGTGGCCTATGTCGACGATGCCGCCACCGCCGGCGAACAGGGCCGCCTCGTCCGCACCTGGTTCGGCCGCACCAGCCCACCCGCCGCCGCCTCCGACGACGCCAACCTCGACGACGGACAGCCCGTCGCCTACGGCAGCACCCCGAGAGCGCGCGCCCGGGGCCGCTTCACCCGCAACTTCGTCGTCCAGGGCAGCGCGGCGGACTGGACCCTCCTGCTCCTGGCGGGTCTGCGCCATGCCATGACCCACGCGGGCCTACAGGCCGAACTCGTCTTCTTCCAGCACGACGAGGTGATAGTCCACTGCCCGGCCGAGGAAGCGGAGAAGGTCGCCGGAATGATCGCGACCGCGGCTGCCACCGCGGGCCGAATTGCCTTCGGCCCCACCCCGGTTCGCTTCCCTTTCACCACCGCGGTGGTGGAATGTTACGCAGACGCCAAATGACGCCGAAGTGAGGAGTGTTCATGATCGTCTGAGCGAATTGCCCGGAACCGGGCACAGTAGGCTGTCCGGGTTCCCTATCTGCGAGGAGAGTCCATGACGACGTTCGAGAATGTCACCGTCACGAAGAAGGCGAATGTCTACTTCGACGGGAAATGCGTGAGCCACAGCATCGAGCTGGCCGACGGCACCAATAAGTCGGTCGGTGTGATCCTGCCCGCCACGTTGACGTTCAATACGGGCGCGCCGGAAATCATGGAGCTGATCGAGGGCGCCTGCACGGTCAAGCTGGCGGGCGAGTCCGAGGCCACGAGTTACAAGGGCGGCGAGTCGTTCTCGGTGCCGGGCAACTCCAGCTTCGAGATCGAGGTGCTGGAACCCGTGCACTACGTGTGCCACTTCGGCTGAGTCGCCGCTACGGCAGGCCGGGCCCGGTTGGGGCCCGGCCTTTTTCGTGTCCGGTCAGAGCAGCCAGGGGTTGGTGGTGCAGACCAGATCGGGGTGGGCGGCGGGGTCGATGGCGTGCAGGGCGAGCGAGACGGCGCGCGGGGAGAAGACCATGGAGTTGTGGTCGGAGGTGTCGAGGGCGCAGCCGTCCTGGAGCAGGACGTCGTGGACGGTGGCGCCGGGGCCGGCGGTGAGATAGGTGGCGGTGTAGGGGGTGGAGACCTCGTCGTACTGGTCGCCCACGATGGTGTAGTCGATGCCGGGCATGGTGTCGCCGCCCTCGTTCAGCCTGGTGAGCACGGGCGAGCCGACCAACTGCTGAATTCCCGCGTGGCCGATGAGGGTTTCGGTGGGGTTGTTCAGGTCCAGTCCGAGCGTGCCCTTGAAGGCGCCGAGCAGATTGCCGAGCCCGCTCAGCGTGGTGCCGTGATTGGTTGCGCCGTAAGTGATCACGTGGCTCACCTTGTTGTTCGCCGGGTTCGCCGCATCCGCGCCGCCGTCGAATTTCAGGTATTGGCGGATGACGACCCCGCCCTGCGAATGCCCGATGGTGTCGACCTGGGCGGCGCCGGTGGCGGCGAGTACGCGGTCGACGAAGCCGGCCAGCTGGGCGCCGGAGTCCTCGATGTAGCCGGTGGCGCCGATGGTGGGCTGCACCAGGCCCTGGCCGGGGGAGTCGGCGCGACCGTAGTTGAAGGTGAAGACGCAGTAGCCGGCCTTGGCCAATTGCGGTGACATGTAGGAGTAGGCGCTGAAGGCGCTGGCCCAGGTGCCGTGCACCAGCACGATCGGCCGCGGGTGGGCGGCGTCGGGTTTGCAGCCCCAGTCGTTCGAGCCCTGCGGCGCCACATCGGGATTGGCGAGTCCGTAGGCGACGGCGGCGGCTTCGTCGGTGAGTTCCGGCCCGTAGCCGACGGTGTCGGAGGAGTGGGAGCCGGGGATGGTGTCCGGATCCGCCATGGCCGCAGCGGAATTCGCGCCGAGGGCGAGGAGGGCGGCGGTGAGGACGACCGCGGCGCGGCGCCGCGTGCGAAGAATGTGCGACATGCGGGGTACTGCTTCCTAGAGATGTTGGTCGGTTGTCCAGCTGGAAGCAGACTATGGGCCGTTTGCCGAGAAATTGCGGTGACGACGATCATTCCGTTAAGAAGTCGTTTCGAGGTCATGGCGAGGACCGTCATGACGCCGGTCTCGATAGTCGCCGACCTCGGATTACCGGCGGATTGTTAACCGATTGTTCGCGTCGTTCAGCACTGTCGAATGTGCCCGATTGCGCGCGAATCGAGTCAGCCGCCGCGGCGCGACCGGAGTGCCAAGACATCCAGGATGCGCTGCCAGGCCGGTGAGTGTTCCTGCATGCGGTCGAGGATGATGGCGAGCGAATCGGCCTGGCTCGGGCCGTCGCGGTGGGCGGCGTCCCAGGCGTCGATGGTGTCGATGAGCCGGTCCACGCGGGGATCGCGGGGCGGCCAGTCGAAGGCCTGGTCGCAGGTGAGATAGAGGTTGCGTAGTTCCGGATCGTCGAAGGCGGCGTTCTTCTGGCGCACCCACTGCGGCACCGAGTCGGCGTCGATGGCGACCATGAGGATCCAGGCGTCGCGTTCGAGCCGGATCATGCGTTCGCTCACTCTCAGCGCGCGCATGCGTTCCAGGACATCGACCACCTCGAGGGGTAGGAAAACTCTTTCCGCCGAGGCGAATTCGGCGGGCCGCGCGCGGAGCAGGCTGTCGATGCGAGTGAGCGGGACGCCCGCGTCGGCGAGGGTCCGGATGCGAATCAGGTCGACCACGGCCTGCGCGTCGTAGCGCTGGTAGCCGGTGTCGTCGCGCTCGGGTTCGGGGAGGATGCCGCGCTGGTGGTAGCAGCGAACGGTGTGCACGGTCACGCCCGCGGCATCGGCGAGCTGCCCGATGGTGAGCACCGTTCCCCTCTCGCGAAATCTTCTGTTCGTGTTTCGCATTCTACGAGTGGGCGCGTTCGATCTCATCTCGGACCGGAGTTCGCACGTCAGCCCTTGTATCCGAGCGCATTTGGGGCGGCTTGTCAGGGCTAGGCGAAAACGAGGACCGGCTCCCGATGCGTGGCGCCGTACAGTGCGATACGCGCGGCGGCCGCGAGTGCGCCGCAGCCGGGGTAGCGGTCCGCGGGCCGCTTGGCCATGGCGCGGGCGATGACGGCGTCGAATTCGGGTGGGACCGCGGGGTTCACGGCGCTGGGTTGCGGCGGCGGTGCGTAGAGGTGTGCGGTGAGCATGGCTTCCGGTGTGCGGCGGGCGAAGGGCAGCGCACCGGTGAGCAGCCGGAACAGGGTGCCGCCCAGGGCGTAGACGTCGGCGCGCCGGTCGACGGGGATGCCGGAGATCTGTTCGGGTGCGGCATAGGCCGGGGTGGCGGTGAGTTCGCAGTCCGTGGCGGGCGATCCGGACGGATCCGTCGCCCTGGCGATGCCGAAGTCGGTGACCAGGACCCGGTCCGGTCCCGCGGCGGTGGGTGCGATGAGCAGGTTGGCGGGTTTCACATCGCGGTGCAGTAGTCCGGCGGCGTGGGCGGCGTCGAGTCCGCGGGCGGCCTCGGTGATGATGTGCACCGCGCGCCGGGCCGGCAAGGGTGCGGCGGCGCGCGCCAATTGTTCGGCATCGCAGCCTGATACGTATTGCATGGCGATCCATGGGCAGCCCTCGTGGATGCCGCTGCCGTGGATGGCGACGACATTCGGGTGGTGCAGCCGGGCGGCGAATTCGGCCTCGCGCAGGAAGTGCTCCGGGAAATCTCGCCGGCTGCTCACCGTGCTGGGCACCTTCAGGGCATCGCGCCGGCGTAGTCGTGCATGCCGGGCCAGATATACCGTTCCCGCACCGCCTGTTCCGAGTTCGCGTTCGATCCGGTATCCCGCAAAAACCTCACCACTTCGCACCAGACAACTGTGGGCTGCGGGGGATTCGCACTCAATGCCGGTGCGGAAGTCCGTGCAGGTCAGCGCGTTGCAGGAGAGTTCCGGACCGGAACGCGCGCAAGGCTAGAGGGAGTCCGCCCGGCTGAGGACGCCGACGACCCAGCGGGTGAGCCACGGCGGTCCGAGGCGCTGGGCCACGCTGGTGAGTTTGGTCTGGATTCCGACCAGTACGTGCGGTCCGCGGAACGGGCTGCGCGCGGTGGCGGTCTCCCACACCGCCGTGGCGACGTCCTCGGGTGTGAGGTGCACGCCGAGCCGCCCCGCGCTCTTCGCGCCGCGCTCGACCTCGACCATCATGCCGGTGGCGACGAACAGCGGCAGGATGTCGCGCACGGCGATGCCGTAGTGCCGCCACTCCAGATCCAGTGCCTCGGTGAGGCTTCGGACCGCCGCCTTGGTGGCGCCGTAGGTCGCCAGTCCGGGCTGGCCGTAGAGCGCCGAGGCGGAGGCGAGATTGATGACCTGACTGCCCGGCGTCCGGCGCAGGTGCGGCAGCGCGGAATGACAGCCGTTCAGTACGCCTTTGAGGTTCACGTCGATCAGCCGATGCTGGCGTTCGAGATCGATCTCGGCGAGCGGTCCGGAGTACAGGATCCCCGCATTGTTGACCAGCAGATCCAAACGCCCGGTGGCATCGGTGAATTCGGTGAGCGTGCGCTCCCAGCCGGCCGGATCGGTGACATCGAACGAGCCTTGGACGACGGGCCCGCCGATCTCACCGGCGACCCGGGCGACGGCGGCCTTGTCGACGTCGTAGAGACCGACCGTCCAGCCCTCGGCGGCGAAGCGCAAGGCGATGGCGCGTCCGATACCGGCGCCCGCGCCGGTGATGAACACCGCGCGCCGGGAAGCATCAGTGGGCTGGGACATTCGAGCCTCCTGCATCGGATCCGATCGCGTTCAGTCTGCCATCGGCCGGTCTTCAGGCAACCCGGGTGCCGCCGGCGGGCGTGTCGAGGACGCCGCGGTGGAAGGCGGCGGCATCCGCCATGGCCGCGCGGCCGTCGCCGAGCAGGCCCGCACCCAGATAGATCATGGAGTGCGGGGTCCGGCTGCGGATCTGCAGGCGGAGCGGGACATGGGCCTCCTCGCAACGCTTCGCGATCTCGAGGGCGTCGCTGAGCAGCATCTCCTCGGACCCGACCTGCACGAGTATCGGTGGCAGACCGGTGAAGTCGTGGTTCACCACCGACCAGCGCGGATCGACCTTGCCGTCGATGGCGATACCGCGCCGCACGACCATGTCCGGCCCGGCCGTGGGCAGGACCGCATCATGGCGCGCATTGGGGTGCGCGAGGCGCGCCGTGGAGTCGAAATCGGCCCACGGTGAGGTGACCGAAATGCCCGCGGGCAGTGGCATTCCCAGGTCCCGGGCCGCCAGTGCGAGTCGCAGGGCCAGCCCGCCGCCGGCCGAATCACCCGCGAGAATCAGCCGCCCGGCCGGGAAACCGGCATCCAGCAGGGAGCGGTAGGCCTCCAGCCCGTCGTGCAGGCTGTCGCGAATGTGGTTGTAGGGCAGCTGCCGATAGTCGACGGTGAGCACCGGCAGCGCGCTGGTGCGCGCCATGCGGGCGGTATACCGCCGGTAGCTGTTCAGCCCGCCCGCGACGAACGCGCCGCCGTGGAAGTAGAGGATCGCGGCATCGTGCTCCGCGCTCGGATCGGGAAGCCGTGCATCCCAGAGCCATTCGGCCTCGCAGTGCTCGAACCGCACCGGCCGCCGCCGGATGCCGCGCGGCGTCCCGCCGATGATGCGGGCGGGCGCCTCGGAGTACCGACCGGCCAGGAAGACGAACTCCGCCTCGCGCGGGCCCTGATTCCCCACCCACGCGGCGGCGCGCAGTACCTGCTGCAGTGTCGTCCGCAGGACGGGATCCACGATGCGAGTACCGATGCGCGCGGTCCCGAAGTTTTCGACGATGACCGAGGATTCGGCAGTGCCCGGGGAATCGGCAATAACGGGGGATTCGGCGCTGACCGAGGGGTCTGCGATGGCGGCGGATTCGGTGGTGTCCGCGATGGCCGGAGGTGGCGTGGACTGGGGATTCGGTGCCACGGGGCGCTCCTGTCATTGTCTCGGTCAGCACGGCGGTGGGCTGACCGGACGGTGTCGTCTCGATCGGGACCGAAGATCATCATTACCGGCGTGCCGGGAATTGTCATGCCGGGGTGGGCGGTAGCGGTCAATCCTCCAGGGCCGTGCGGAGATCGGTGAGCCAGCCGCGAATCATCGTGCGGGCCGGCTTCGTCTCGGGTCCGTGGAGTTCGAACAGGTGCCAGGCGCCGGGGACATTGCGCACGGTGACCGGGATGCCGGCGTCCATGAGGCGACGGGCGTAGTCGAGGGCCTCGTCGCGCAGCGGGTCCATATCGCAGACCAGGACGAAGGCCGGGGGCAGGCCGGACAGGTCGGTGGCGCGGGCGGGGCCGGCGTAGATCGGGATATCGGTGGTGCCGCGCAGGTAGTGGCGGTAGGTCTCGTTCATATCGGTGTTGTTGAGGATGCGCGGGTCGGTGATGGCGCGCGCGGATTCGGTGTCGTGGCGATCGTCGGTGGTCGGGATCATGAGGGATTGGTAGGCGATGGCCGGGCCGCGGCGGTCCCGGGTGAGCAGGGCCAGGGCCGCGGTGAGGCCGCCGCCGGCGGACTTTCCGGTGACGGCGATGCGGTCGGTGTCGATGTCCAGCTCCGCGGCGTGCGCGACCATCCATTCGAGGGTGGTGTAGCAGTCCTCGAGCCCGGCCGGATACGGGTTTTCGGGCGCCAGCCGGTAGTCGACCGAAACGGCTACCGCACCGACGACTTCCGCGATCTCGATGGCGGTGCGGTCCTGGCCCGGCTGTGAGGCGCCGAAGGCGAAGCTGCCGCCGTGGATGTGCAGGACGGCGGGCAGCGTGCCCTGCACGCCCCGGGGCCGGTAGACGCTGACCGGGATCTTGTTCCCGTCGGGCCCGTCGAGCTCCAGGTTCCGGATCTCGACCCGCGAGGTGTCCAGGGGCAGCCGGTCCATGGCGGCCTGGAAGTTGCGCCGGGTGGCCTCGATATCGGTGAAGGTGCCCGGTCGGTGGGGCAGGGCGGCCAGGATGCCGGCGAGTTCGGGGTGGACGGCGGGGGCGGTCTGGGTGGTCATTCGAGCTCCATAGTCTCATTGATACTGTTGCGTTGAGACGAGCTTATAGTCTCATTGATACGGTTGCAAGCGCCGAAAAGCGCACGGACCGAAACGGTCCGTGCGCTGCGTTTTCGGGGCTGTCAGCCCGCCATGGCGGTGCGGGTGGCCGAGCGGATGGCGGTGGTGACGGCGTCCGGATCCTCGAGCATCACCAGATGCCCGCATTCCGGCAGCGTGATCGCCCGCACCGGCGCCAGGGTCTCGTTCAGCCGGGCCCCGGCGGCGGCGGACAGGATGTGGTTCTTCGCACCCCACACGGTGGTGATCGGCGGGAAGTCCGCATCGGGCCGGAAGCCGTCCAGCACAGCCAGTTTCGGCAGATCGCGGGCGATGGCGGCGGGCGGCAGCAGCCGCTGCGGCTCGGCCCACCGGTGCCGCAGTTCGGCGAAGGCGGCGCGGTCCATGGTGCGTCCGCGCGGCCCGAGCTGTTCGCGCACCACCAGTCCGGCTGCCAGCGCGGGCAATCGGATCACGCCGGCGACGGGATCGAGCTTCATGCGGCTCGCCAGCCGTGCGGTCAGGCCGGTCGGGGTGGGCCGCAGCGTATTGGCCGTCAGTGGACTGCACAGCACGAGTGCGCGCACGTTCGCCGGATTCCGCCGCGCGTACAGCAGCGACAGCGCGCTACCGAAACAGTTCCCCACCAGCGTCACCCGGTGCAGCCGCTGGGCCTCGATGAACTCCGTCAGCATCCGCAGATAGTTCTCGATGGTGTATCCGCCGGCCGGGGTATCGGATTCGCCGTAGCCGATCAGATCCAGCGCGTACACGCTGTTCGTCCCCGACAGCGCCCGCATCTGGTTCACCCAGATGCGGCGGTCGCCGCCGATATTGTGCAGGAATACGATCGGATCACCCGATCCGGCGTGTTCGTATGTGACGGACACCCCGTGATAGTCGAACACCGGCATCGGGCGCTCTCCTCATTGAGTAGCGGTGTCGCGCGTCGCGCGCGGCAGTGCCACCCATGCTAGCCGGTACTCGGCGTAACACAAGGTTCGCAGGATTGCGTCCGATTGCTGGTCAGCGTGTTATTCGGCGATCCACCTCCCCGGTGCGCAGCCAGGATTTCAGTTCGGTCATGCCGGTATCCCGGTCGATTACGGGCCGGTATCCGAAATCGCGGGTGGCGGCCGCGGTGTCGTAGGTGCCCGACCGGGTCATGACCGCGACCGAATACCGCGACAGCGGGGGCGTCCAGTGCGTGGCCAGATACGGTACGCGCCTGAGGTTTTCGATGATCTCGACGATCGCCCGCACCAGCCGCGGATCCAGCTTGCGCCGCGGCGGCTGATAGCCGAGTTCGGTGGCGATCCGCACCAGGAAGCGCCAGACGTTCGTCTGCTCGGCATCGGCGATGAAATACGCCTTGCCGCCGACATTCTCGCTGGTGGCAGCCTTGACACAGGCGTCGACGATATTGTCCACATGGCAGAGCGAGGCATATACCTCGTGGCCGCCGGACAGATCCGGCAGGGTGCCCGCCGCCGCGCGCTCCAGCAGCCGCACGATCGGCCCCGAGCGGTCGCCGGCGCCCCAGATGGCCCGGGGTCGCAGCGCGCAGGTGGTGAACTCCGGCGTATTCGCCTGCAGCACCAGGCGTTCCGCCTCGGCCTTGGTTTCGCAGTAGTGGTTGAGATAGCGCCGCGGATACGGAACCGACTCGTCGATATCGATTTGGTCGCCGCCATCACGGTCCATGAGCGCGCTAGGACTCGACACGAAAACGAATCGTCCCGCGCCGGCGGATCGGGCCGCGGCCAGTAGCCGCGCGGTGGCGGCGGTGTTCTCCGCGTAGAACTGTGCGCGCGTTCCGCGCTCGTCCACCCGTGCGGCACTGTGGAATACGACATCGATCCCGGTCGCGGCGCGGTCCAGGGACTGTGCGTCGGAGAGGTCCCCGGTGACGATCCGGACCTGGCCCAGCACCGGTGCCAGGTCGCGCAGATTGCTGGTGGGCCGCACCAGGATCGCCACCTCGTGGTTGCCGTCGCGGACCAGCCGTCGCACCAGCGCGCCGCCCAGAAAACCGGAGGCGCCCGTCACCAGGGCCTTCACACCGTCTCCCGGACGCTGCGGCTGGCCAGCTCGTCGGCGACCATGCGGACCGAGATGCGCACGACGGCGAACATGCCGGTGACGGTGCTCAGTACGCCGAGCACCGGGACTGCCTGCAGGGCAAGCTGTCTCATGCGTTGCCTCCTATTCGCTGAGCTGCTTGGCGGCCCAGACCGTCAGCCGTTCCCGGCCGATCTTGGCGTTGTGGCGGATGTCGACCGGGAACTTCGGGTGGAAGAGGAAACCGGTGACCGGCGCGGTGATCTCGAATTCGTCCCGGCGCTTGGACAATTGGTCCTCGACCTCCTGCTGATCGGCGCCGGCCTCGAGTTCCACGCAAAGCACCGGTCGTTGCGCCCCGCGTTCGCCGACGCCGACCAGGGCGGTGCGGGCGACGCCGGGGAGGGTATTGAAGACCTGCTCCACCTGCACGGTGAACATCGGGCCCGCCGCGGTGTCCAGGCGCTGACTCTTGCGCCCGCAGAACCGGATCCGGCCCTCGTCGTCGAGCCAGGCCAGGTCGCCGGTGCGATGCCAGACGACGTCCCCGTCGACGATCTTGCCGACCAGGTTGGCCTGTTCGGGCCAGAGGTAGCGGGTGCTCACATTGGGTCCGGTCACCACGAGTTCGCCGATGCCGCGGGAGAGCGCCAGGTCCACGGTGCGGGCCTCGACGTCGGCCCAGGTGGGCAGCGGGTCGTCGGTGACGGGGATGATGCGGGCCCGCACGTGCAGGGCGGGGCGGCCGACGCAGACGCCGGATCCGTTGTGCGCCTGCTCGACCAGCTCACCGAGCAGTTCCCGGGATTCGATGGTGGCCATGGGCAGTGCCTCGGTGGAACCGTAGCCGGAGTACACCCGGGCGTGTTCGGGCAGCACCCGCCGGAGGCCCTCGATGCACCAGTCCGGGACGGGTGCGCCGCCGGAGTAGATGCTGTCCAGGGTGGGCAGTTCCGCGCCGGTGTCCTCGATGTGGCGCAGCAGCGGAATCAGCACGGCGGGGGAGGCGAACATGGTGCGCACGCCGAACCGGCCGACCGCGTCCACCACGTGCGCCGGATCGGTGGCGCCCACCTTGGACGGGATCAAAGGTGGCATGACGCAACGGGATCCGAGCAGCAGTTCGAGAATGCCCACCACGGGTGCGGTGATGAGCGAGGTGCCGGGCGGGACGTGCTCGCGGGCCGCGTCCACCTGGTCGATCATCGCGCTGATATTGCCGTGCGTGAGCACCACCGCCTTGGCGGGGCCGGTACTGCCGGTGGTGTAGGCGATGAGCAGGGGTTCGTCATCGGGTGCGGGTTCCCGATCCGGCAGTGGCGCAGCGGGTTTGCGGCCCCAGCCCTCGAGGGTGGGCCCGCGCCACAGGCAGCGGCCGACGGTGACGGCGATCTTTACCTTGCGGAAGTAGGCGCGGAACACGATGCGCAGGGCCTGGGCCTCGGCGACGCCGATGAAGGCTTCGGCGTCGGCGGCCTGCAGGCAGCGCAGCATCTTGAACATGCCCATACCCGGGTCGATCACCACGGGCACCGAGCCGATCTTGAACAGCCCGTACAGGACCGCGTACAGCTCGGGTCCGGGCCGGACCAGCACTATGGTGCGCATGCCGGGCGTCACGCCGGCAGCGGTGAACTGCTCGGCGATGGTGTCGGACCACTCGTCGAGTTCGGCGTAGGTCAACTGCCGGTATTCGGGCAGGCCGGCCGTGATACGGCCGTCGGCATAGATCACCGCTTCCCGCTCGGGATGGGCGACGACCGTGTCGCGGAACCGATCCAGTGCGCGCCAATAGATTGCGGTGCTCACGCGATCACCTCGTTCGAATTGGTAAGCACGGAAATGATGGTCTCGGAATAGGGCACACTTCCCCCAGAGAATTGTCGAGGAATGCGAAGAAGATACCGGGAGGGTACCGCAGGCCGCGTGGGTCCGCTACCGCGAGAGCATGTGTAATACGTTGTCTCACAACTCCGTTGGTGTGTCGCGCGGTACCGACATCAGTTCCTCATAACCCCCTAGGTGCCCCCTATGAGCAACTTCCGTCAATGCGGGTGAACCAGGCTGTTCACCAGCGGTTTCCACGTTAAGTGCGACGAAATGACCCTGGTAATCGTGTGATTCGTGTGACTGATGTGAAACATCCGCTACCGGTGGGTACGGTACCGTTCGTTCCGGCATCGGGGCTATTGATATATCTGTGGCACGGGAGTGGGAATTCCTCCGTCGGTGTTTATTCTGGATTCCGCGTGCCGCAGCAGAATTCGACCGGACGCACTCAGTCCAGGAAGTAGGGGGCCATGCGTACACGCTTCGAATCGATCGGTGCGTACACACCCGTCACCGCGCGATCGACAGAGGATGTGATCGCCAGTCTTTCCGTACCCAGAGCGCTGGATCTCGAGCGCATTACCGGAATCAAGAATCGGCGCGTCTACAATTCCGATCCGGAGCACTACGAATCCTCGTTCGAGCTGGCGCGGCAGGCCATCGACGACTGCCTCACCCACTCCGGCTACGCGGCCGAGGACCTCGACGTGATCATCTCGGTGTCCATCACCCGCTTCCGCGGGCCCGAGGAACACACCTACGCACCGTCTTTCGCATTGCAGCTGCGCAATGCGATCGGTGCGACCAATGCACTGCACTTCGACCTGTCCAATGCCTGCGCCGGCATGATCACCGGAGTCCTGTTGCTGGACCGCATGATCAAGACCGGGGTGGTGCGCCGGGGCCTGGTGGTCAGCGGCGAGCAGATCACGCCCATCGCCGAGACCGCGACCCGCGAGATCAGCCAGCCCTACGACCCACAGTTCGCCGCGCTCACCGTGGGTGATGCCGCGGTCTCGGTGGTGGTCGACGATCAGGGTGACGATCACGACGAGATCCACTACATCGAGCTGATGACCACCTCGGCCGGCGCCGAACACTGCATCGGCATGCCGAGTGAGAAGACCACCGGCATCGCCATGTACACCGACAATCGCGCGCTGGCCAGCGAATCCCGGTATCTGCAGGGCATCAGCCGGATGGCGGATTTCATGAAGGAGACCGGACGCGCCTGGGAGAGCGAGAAATTCGACTACTGGGTGCATCACCAGTTCAGCGGGCCGGCGATCGACTACATCAGTCAGCTCACCGAACGGCATTTCGACACTCCGATGCCGCAGCAGCTGAATGTCTACGAGAAGTACGGCAATACGGCTTCCACCTCGCACTTCCTGGTGTTGCACGAGCATCTTGCGCAGCAGCGGATTCCGAAGGGCTCCAAGGTGCTGCTGATCCCCGAGGCGTCCGGCGTCGTGTCCGGGCATCTCGCCGCGACCATCACCCGTCTGGAGGCCTGAAAGTATGAAGACTGCAATCGTTTCCGCCGCGGTCTGCACGGACGCGGATACCGGCAGCTACTTCGAGCTGGCCGAGCGGGCGGGGCGGGCCTGCCTGGAACAGGCCGGTGTGTCGCCGGATCGGATCGGGCTGGTCATCAATGCGGGCGTGTTCCGGGACAAGAACATTGCCGAACCCGCCGTGGCCGCGCTGATCCAGAAGCGGCTCGAGGTCGGACTGGAGTACAAGACCGGGCGGGTGCCCGCCTTCTCCTTCGATCTGATGAACGGCAGCACCGGTGTGGTGCACGCGCTCATGGCGGCGCAATGCTTCACCGGGACCGGCGAACTGGAGTACGCGCTGATCGTCGCGGGGGATACCCATCCGTCGATGGAGCGGGATCGCGAGGACTTCCCCTACAGCGCCAGCGGTGCGGCGCTGCTGCTGCGTTCCTCCGACAGCGCGGGCGGTTTCGGCCGCATCTACGCCGCGCAGCCCGACAGCGCGGTGGCGCCGACGGCCTGGGTGAGCCTGCAGGAGGCGGGCACGGCGGGGCGTACCGCCCTGACGATCAGCGCCGGCGGCGGCGATCCGCTCGCCACCGCCGCCGAGGTGGTGCAGGCCTGCCTGGCCGGAGAAGGCCTGGACACCAATGATTTCGCCACCGGCCGGGCGGTGCTGCTCGCCCCCAATCCGGAGCCCGGTTTCCGGGAGCGGCTGGCCTACCGCCTGGGCATCACCTCCGCGGCGGTCGCCGGCCTCGACCCCGTCGTCGGCGACCCCTACTCCGCGGCCCCGGTCCACTCCTACCTGAGCGCGGCCGATCAGGGCCTGCTCGATACGGCGCGGGCGGTGGTCTTCCTGGCCGCCGACCACACCTCCGCGGCCGCGCTGGTCTACCGTCCGCTGCCGCTGTCCCTCGCCGTACCCGGCAGTACAGGCGTGCTTCAAATACACTGACCGGCAGGAAGTTTCATCCGGAGCCGCCGGTCACGCAGGGGGAATGCACACCGGCGGCCCCGGAACCCGCTGTGCCCCGGCTGAACCGGGCGCCCCCGCGCTCACGCTGCAATGTTGCCGCTCCAGCACACCGAAGCTCGCCGTGCCACCCCTCAGCCGGGACCGATTGCTGAAGGGATGGGAGATGCGGCATGCGGTCGCTCGGGACCGACAACAACCATCGATCGTGGAAGACCTGCGCGCAGTCCCGGCCGCGCAGCCACGACCGGCCGGCGGGGTAGCGGCCCCCACCGACCTGCGACAGAACACGCAGGCGGAGCCTGTATTCCACGCTCGGGCGGAGCCTGCACTCGATGCGGACCTCCACCGACCCGCCGAATCCGCGCCGATCCGCCCCGAGCTGGACCGGGGCGGGCGGCAAGGGGCGGCGGGGGCTCGACTACGTACTTTGCGTGCGGTGGCGGTACTGGGTGGGACTTCGACCACCGGCCGGGTGGCGGCGCTGCTCGAGGTGCCGGTGGGGGAGATCCGCACGGCCGTGGCGGAACTCGCGGAATCGGGGTTGATCGATGGGGCGGGGCGGACGTCGGCGGTGGTGACGGGCCGGGTGCTCGGGGAGATGTCGGAGGCGGAATATCGCGGGCTACACGCGCGGGCCGCGGAGTTGTTGCACCATGGGGGTTTTCCGGCGGTGGTGGTGGCCACGCATTTGCTCGAGGCCGGTGGGGCCCGGGGATCGTGGGCGGCTCGGGTGCTGGTGGCCGCCGCGGATGATGCGCTGGCCGGGGATGAACTCGATCGCGCGGGGCGATGTCTGGATCTGGCCTATCGGGCCGCGCGCCGGGCCGATGAGCGGGCCGCGATCGCGACTCGGCTCGTTTCGGTGGAGTGGCGGATCAATCCGTCCAGTCGTACGCGTAATTTCGGGCGGCTCAAGGCCGCCCTGCGGACCGGCCGGGTTCCGCAGGCGGACCTGCCCGGCACCGTGCTGCACATGCTGTGGCACGGGTACGGGCTGCACGCCGATCACGCCCTCACCCGCCTCGATCGCGGTGTGGATACCGCCGAGGTGGTCGATGTGGCGAGACATGCCGCGCGCCTCGACTTTCTGGTCTCGTGGCTGCGCTACACCCATCCGGGGCACGCCCAGCGGCATGCCGGCCTGGCCGCCGCGGCCGGCGATGCGGCGGAATCGACGGCGGTGCAGCAGGATTCACCGCATCGGCAAGCGGGACTGCTGCTGGCCGCGCTGTGCGCTCCGGACTCGGCTACCGCAGATGCTTCCGCGGCCGCGCAGGACTCCTGCGCCGCGTCCGCGGGGGAGAGGGGTGCCGCGTCTGTATTGGAGAAGAGTGAGCCCCTCGTGTCCGCGCCGGCGTCCGGGCGGATCTCCGGTACGTCCGGGATGGAATCGGCTGGGGGACAGCGGCTCTCGTGCGGTGCGTTCGAGCCGGGCGGGATCGGTGGCGATCGCGACGAGATCGCGGCGGGGGCGCAGCGGCTGCTGGCCCGGCAGCGGCTGACATTGACGACGGTGGAACCGCTGGTGGCGGCGGTGGATTGCCTCATGTATTGCGATCGGCTGGACACCGCGGACGCGTGGTGTGCCGCGCTGCTGGCGGAGGCCACGGCGCGGCGTGCGCCGGCCTGGCAGTCGATCTTCGCGGCGGCGCGGGCGGAGGCGTTGCTGCGCAAGGGAGAGCTGGTCGGGGCCGTGGAGCATGCGGTGCTCGCATTGAACGTCCTGCCCGCCGAGCAGTTGGGCGTATGGGTGGGGCGGCCGATCGCGGTGCTGGTGCTCGCGCTCACGGGGCAGGGCAAGCATGCGGAGGCGGCCGCGCAGTTGGAGCGGCCGGTACCGCGCGCCATGTTCGAATCGCGGTTCGCCCTGCTGTATCTGACCGCGCACGGCCGCCACTGCCTGGCGACCGGCCGAGTCGAGGAGGCGCTCGGCCATTTCCGCCGCTGCGGCCGCCTGATGCAGGAGTGGGGCCTCGATTTCGCCTGGCTGGTGCCCTGGCGCAATGAGCTCGCGGCCGCCTCGCTCTGGGCGGGCCGCCACTGGCAGGCCCAAACCTTCGCCACCCGCCACCTGGACCTCATCGGCCGCGCCGAACACCATCACACCGGCGCGGTCTCCCTGCGCCTGCTCGCGGCCACCAGCGAACCGCATCGTCGAGTCCCGCTACTCCGCCGCGCGGTAACCATCGCCCGCTCCGGCGTGGACCGGATCGAATTGGCCTTGGTCCTGGCCGATCTCGGCACCGCCTATCGCGCCGTAGGCGACCTGGACCGCGCCCGTCCCCTACTGCGCGAGGCAAATCGCCTGGCCAACGCCTGCGATGCGGCGGCGGTCCGGAAACGCCTGCCCACCAACAGCGCCCAGCACCGAATGCCGGCCTCGCATGCTCCGGCAGCCGGCGGCCAGGCCGGTGTGGCGGGTGGTCGTCCAGCCGTTCCGGGTGGTGGCCGGCCGGGGGCCGCGGCGGGATGGCCGGAAAGCGCTGGGGGTCAAGCGAGTCCGGCCGAGGGCTGGTCCGGCGGGCTCGGTGGCTCGACCGGGGCGGTCGGTGGGCGACCGGGAGTTCCCGATCAGCCGGGGGCCGTGGCCGGATGGTCCGAAGGGCCTGGCAGCCAAGCGAGTTCGACCGGTGGCCGGTCCGGAGGGATCGACGGCGGCCGGGGTGCGAACGATGGACAGCCGGGGCCTCCCGATGGCCGAACCGGGGCGACGGGCGGGTGGCCGGCCGCGACCGGAGCTCCGCCCGGGAGCACAGGTGGCGTGTTCGGGGCGAATCCGGGATCGGGATTCGGGTCCGCGCCGGGCGATCCGCCGGGCAAGTTCCCCACCGGATCGTTGCCGCTGCGCTCGCCCGCCCCGGCCGGCGATCCGCTCAGTCCCGCGGAGCGGCGGGTGGCCGAGCTTGCCGCGCTGGGGAATCGGAATCGGGATATCGCCGAGGCTCTCGATATCACCACGAGCACGGTGGAGCAGCACCTGACTCGCGTGTATCGGAAGCTGGCGGTTTCGCGGCGCAGCGAGTTGCGTTTCGCGCTGCTCGCCCGGACCGAGGGGACCACGCATACCGCTGTCGGGTGATCGGTGTTCGGAAGGGGTTCGGCATGAACATGGCGGCTGCGGAGGAGGGGCCGGCGGATCGTCCGCCGGAACCGCTGCTCCCGGAACAGGATCCGTTCTATCGGGCGCCGCGGAATATGGCGCGCTCCGCGCCCGGGACCGTATTGCGGTCGCGGCCGGTGGAACTCGGGCTGCTGGGGCTGATCCGGCAGCGGGTGGACGCCCGGCAGCTGCTGTATCGGAGCACCGATATGCGCGGTCGGGCGGAGGCGACGGTCACGACCGTGCTCCTGCCCTGGGGCGCGGATCCGGGGCTGCCGCGGCCGATCGTGTCGTTCCAGTGCGCGATCGACGCGGTCGCCTCGAACTGCCTGCCCTCGTACGCTTTCCGCCAGGGTGCGCGGGCGCTCGGCTCGGTGCCGCAGTTGGAGCTGCTGCTCATCGAGCATGCGCTGACCCGGGGCTGGGCGGTCTCGGTGCCCGATCACGTGGGCACCGCGGGGCATTTCGGCTCGCCGCGGGAGCCCGGCTACCGCACGCTGGACGGCCTGCGCGCGACCCTGGACCTGCTGGGCCGCCCGTGCGATACGCCGGTGGCATTGTGGGGATACTCCGGTGGCGGCCTGGCCACGGTGTGGGCCGCGGAATGCGCGGCGACCTACGCCCCCGAGCTGAATATTCTCGCGGCCGTGGTCGGTTCGCCGGTGGGTGATCTGGAGTCGACCTTCTTCCGCCTCAACGGTTCCAGCTTCGGCGGCCTGGCCACCCTGTGCCTGGCGGGGCTGCGGCGCGCGTATCCGGATCTGGATCGCAGTCTGCGCGCGCACCTGGATGCGGCCTCACTGGCCCTGCTGGATCGTGCGGAGACCTCGACGACGATGCCATTGTTGCTGCGCGGCGCGGGTTCTCGCCTCGACGATACGGACGGCACGGCCCTCGCGATCCTGCGCACGGCGCCCGAGGTGCGGGCCGTGCTGACGGACATCCAGCCGGGCGACCATCCACCGGCCTTCCCGGTGCTGGCCGTGCAGGGAGTGCACGATCTGATCATCCCGGTCGGCAATGTGGATCGGCTGATCGACCGCTACCGCGCCGCGGGCACCCCTGTCCGTTATATCCGGGATCTGATCGGTGGCCATATCTCCCTGGCGGTGCTGGCCGCGCCGCTACTGGAGAACTGGCTGGGGGACCGCTTCGCCGATCGCCCACTGCCGCCGGACACCACGGAAACCGTGCTGTCCCTGGCGCTGTCGATGTCCGCCGTGCGTGGCTATCTGGCGCTGGGCCGGGTGCTGGTACGGGCGATCGCGGGCCTGCCCGTCCAGGAACGCACCGGCAAGCCGAAAAATACCTGGAACAGCGAAGATCGGGAACCCACCGCTCGAATTGTCTGACGCCCGAATCGCGGACGCTCGTCACCCCGTGCCGAGCGTCCGCGACAGCCGTATCGGATCAGCGCGGCGCCATGCGGATCGCGCCGTCGAGGCGGATGGTCTCGCCATTGAGCATCGGGTTCTCCACGATGTGCCGCACCAGCGCCGCGTATTCGGACGGGTCGCCGAGCCGGGACGGGTGCGGGACCTGCGCGCCCAGCGCCTGGATGGCGGCGTCCGGGAGGGTCGCGAACAGCGGCGTGTGGAACAGGCCGGGCGCGATGGTCACCACGCGGATCTTGTACGAGGCCAGGTCGCGCGCGACCGGCAGCGTCAGGCCGACGATGCCGCCCTTCGAGGCCGAGTAGGCGGCCTGCCCGATCTGTCCGTCGTAGGCCGCGACCGACGCGGTGTTCACGATGACACCGCGCTCGCCGTCCGCCTCCTCGGTGGCCGAGATGCGTTCCGCGGCCAGGCGGATGACATTGAATGTTCCGATCAGGTTAACGTTAATGATCTTGGTGAAGGACTCCAGCGGGAACGCGCCCTGCTTGCCGACGGTCTTGATGGCATTGCCGATTCCGGCGCAGTTCACCGTGATTCGCAGCGTGCCGAGTGCCTGGGCGGCGTCGAGCGCGGCCGTCACGTCGGCCTCGCTGGTCACGTCGCCGGGCGAGAACGCCACGCGCTCACCGAGTTCCTCGGCCACCGCCTTGCCCTGCGATGAGGGAAGGTCGAGGATAACGACCTTCGCGCCCGCCGAGTGCAGCTCCCGCACGGTGGCCAGGCCGAGGCCCGAGGCGCCGCCGGTCACGACCGCGGCGATGTCAGCTGTCTTCACAAAACCTCCAATAGAACGTGTTCTAGTTAATGTAGATTCTCATACGTCCGGGCGGAAGAGGGACCCCTCGGCGTGGCGTGCAACCCCGCGCCGACCGGCTGGTATCGCGTACGCGCGCGGATTCTCAGGTGTGTCGCGCGGCGCGTCGAGTCGTTGGAATCCCGCCGATGGGAGAGAATTTTCGATCGGGACCGTCCGGACTGCGACGCGCTCGGCGACGCGGTGACGGCGGGCTGCTGTTCCGAACACCGACGACAACACCGTCCGCCACGAACCGACCGCCGAGAGGGTCTGACGATGCAGAGCGACGTGCCCGGCGCCGCGAATGCCACGGCAATGTTGAAGTCGTACAAAAAAGTGTCGCGCTGGTACCCGGCGCTGGAGCCCGCGGGCGATGCCGGACCCGCGCAGGCGCTGGGCGACACCGTGTTCGACGCGGACGGCGGCCGGTCGGGTTATCCCCATTACATTCCCGAGGAAGAGCTCGAGCCCGAGCTCGACATCCCGCCGGTACCCGATGCGGTGCTGCGGCGCGGTCATTTCAATGGCGCCTGGTCGGATTGGATGTCCGATCGCGAGTCCGCCTCCTACGCACCGGGACCGGGTTATCGCGACGCCACGGTGGTGGAGTTCCCGTGCGAGAGCGACGAAACCGGGGCCGACGTCGAAGCCGAACAACTTGTTGTAACGCACAATCGGCCGGCCGAGTCGCGCGATCGAACGGCCGAGCCGCGCAAACGACCGGCCGAGCGGCGCAAACGGCCCGCGGCGGACCGGGATCGGCCTGCGGCGGACCGGGATCGGCCTGCCGAGCAGCGTAATCGGCCAGCCGACCAGGCCGATCGGCCCACCGACCGGGCCTCGGAGCTGCTGGACGCGGTCACCGACAGCGAGTCGGCGCCGCACGACCGGTCCACGGCCAAAAGACTTTTCGCCATGGCCTTCCTGATCATTGCCATCCTTTTGCTAGCGGTCGCCGGCGGGGTTGCTCTGTATGTGCTCAACAACCACGGCGGCACAGCGCAATCCACCGGCACACTCGAGGGGCATGCCGGTTCCGGTCCGAGCTATCGCCTGGCGGCGTACAACGAAATGACGGCCACCGTGGCGATCGGCGACCATATCCCCGCCGCGGGCAGCCCGGCGGGATAAGAGGGAGAGCTGAGACGATGGATCAGGACTGGAGCCGCTGGCTCGACGAGGTGCCCGAGGAGGGCGAATCGCCGAGCCGTGCCGCGCGTTCCAAGGCTCCGGTGGTGCGGTTCCGCAAACGCCGCGGCGAGTCCGGTGAGGCCGGCCCCGCGCAGCGTCCGATCATGGTGGTGGGTGGTTGCGGCGGCGCCGGAACCACGACGACGGCTCTGGGCATCGCGGGTGAGATCGGAGCGGCCGGCGCGCAAACCGTTGCCGTTGACGCCACTTTCGCGGGCAGTGACCTGGCATTACGCGGCGCCGATGAACATCTGAGCCCGATCAGCCTGCAGGCCTGGCTCTATGGCCGCGGTGACGGTGAGCCCGCACCGCTCAAGGAATGCCTGTCGCAGGCAACCTCCGGAATCGGCTTGCTGTGGCGCGATCCCGCGCCGCTGCGCCGCCGGGCCACGTATCTGACGGTGGCGCGTGGCGTCACCGATGCCGGGTATACCCCCGTTTACGACGGCGGCAATCCCATTGCCAGCCGCCACCTGCGCCCTTTGCTCGAGGACGGGGATATCGCTCTGGTGCTTGCCATTCCGGCCCGCGCCGATGCGGCGAACCGCTTGCGGGTGACCCTGGAGTGGCTCGATGATCAGTTCGGCGCGCCGGGCGAGGGACAGGGCGGCGGCATCGTAGGTGACACGACAATTGTCGTGTCACATCAGTTGCCGGGCACCGATTCTCGGATCGCTGATCATTTGCGGGAGCATATGGACGGCTGGGTCCGGGAAATCAATGAGATACCCTATGATCCGCACCTCGCTCGGGGAGAACTGGTGCGGCACAGCAACCTGGCCGCCGAGACACGCCGGGCATATCGCCGCCTGCTTGCTGGAGTGGCATCATGACCGCAGCCATGAAGGAACGCCGAACCCCGTCCGAAGCCGCCCTGGCGGCCGGTGTGGTGCCGCCGCCGGAAACCCGTCGAGCACCCATCTGGGACCGCCCCGTACCCGGCGGCGGACGCGCACCACTGGTGTGGCTGCTCGGCGTGCACGGCGGGACCGGAGTCAGCACGCTCGCACATGTGCTCGCGCCCACCGCCGATTCGTATCGCCGCTGGCCCGGCGTCTTCGATCGGGAATCCCCGTTCGTGGTGCTGGTGGCCCGCGAGACGATCGCGGGACTCACCCGCGCCCATGACCTCCTGCGTCAGCATCACGCCGGTCTGGCAGGACCGTGCGAGGTGCTGGGGCTGATCACGGTGGCGGCGCGTCCCGGCCGGATTCCGGCCGAGATCCGCCGCTACCGCGATGTCGTCGGTTCGCTGGCGGGCCAGGTGTGGCAGGTCCCGTGGCACGAGGAGTGGACGCTGGTCGAACCCGACCAGCTGCCGGTGTGGTCGCCGGGTGATCCGGTGCCGCAACAGCGCAAACGCAAATCCGATCCGCTGGAAGAGATCACGGCCGACGTCCGGGAACTGGGCGTCGGCATCGTGGCGGCGGTCCAGGACGCCCTGGACGCGGCCCGCGACGAGGACGACCGTGCGGACCTGGAGGAGTGATCACATGGTGTCTCGTGGAATGCTTTGTGCGCGAACGTATTCCCCGGTTCACTCCGTGCTGGCCGGAGAACCCGGGCAGGCGGAACCGCTAGGACCTTCGATCGAAGGGTCGGCCGGGACCGGTTGGACGGCAGGATCGGTGATCGGCGAGATTGTTACTAGCAGTTCGCTTTTGGAGAAGGACAGACAATGAGCATGATCCTCGCCGTACACGACGCGTACAGCCAGATCCTCGCCCAGGTCGGTAATCCGACCCCCGAGGCGCCACCCGCGTCGGACAAGCTACTCAAGCTGGTTCGTTACTTCACTTGGTTCGTTCTGTTGTCGGGAGTTCTGGGCATTACCTACGCGGGCGGCCGCTTCGCGTGGGAGAAGTGGACGGGAGGCGGTTTGGAGTCGCCGAAGATGGTGGCGGGAGCCATGATCGGTGGAATCATCGCGACCAGTGCGGGCACGATCATGAACGCAGTGATCGGCTGATGTCCGCCGCCCTGGCACAGGCCACCGTGCTGGCCTACAAGCAGATGCCGGCCGATGTGCTCCGGCCGCTCATGCAGCTGATCGACTGGCTGCTGTGGTGCGTACTGCTGTTCTGCCTGGCTTGGATGATCCTGGCCGCGGGCAGACTCTGGTACGCGTTCCGCGATGACCTGGCGGCCAACGACGCGACGCACGGGGTGGTGATGAGTCTGGTGGGCGCGATCATGGCGTCCTCGGCCAGCGGCATCGCACTGGCCCTGCTGCCCGCATAAGGGCGTGTGGTAACTGAATTGTCCAATGGCACACACACTTCGGAGGCGAACGCATGAGCGAGAAGGAGCCGTCCGAGCGCGGCGGCGTCTCGTTCGGTGTCATCGCCTCGGCGGCCGTCGTGGCATTGATCGTCGTCGTCGGCGCCGTGGTGTACTTCGGGCGCGACAGCTCGCATTCCTCCCCGTCGGCCGCGAAAGGCGATGGGGCGCCCTCGACTTCGGTGAACGCCAACGCCACCGGCTTCGCCGCACCCGAGGTCGATCTGTTCGGCCGCCGGGTCGACATCCCCAACAACCCCGCGGGACAACCACTGCCGCAGGACCCGACCAAGCAGAAGAAGTCCACCGACAACGATTGGCTGACGGCCGCCCCGGCCGGCACCGCCGATCCGCACGGCTGGCAGCGGGTGTTCGGCGCATCGGTCCCCTTCTCCACCTCCGACGGCCCCGCACGCTTGGAAGACGGTCTGGCCGTCGGCTATTCGCACACGCCCCAGGGCGCGGCGATCGCGGCAGCCCAGATCACCTATCGGCTCAACGCCCGACCGGCCGACCGCGAACTGTATGTGCGGCAGGTGCGGGTCTCGGCGCAGGAGGTCAGCCTCTACGACCAGGCGCTGGCGGATCAACGGCTGCCGAAACAGCAGCCCGAGAAGGTGACCCGGTACCTGGTGGCGCCGGACGCCTTCCAGATCGAGAACTATGCCGATGACATGGCGATCGTGCGGCTCGCCGCACGCGGACCCATTGTCGACAACAGGCAACTGTGGGCAGCCGTCCGGCTGATCATGGTGTGGGACGCCGGCGATTGGCGGCTCAAGCCGTCGGAATCGAAGGTGCCGCAGACGGATTACGTGGATTCGCTTGCGGGGTGGACGAAATGGTGACCATCGCGATCTCGTCCACCGCAACATCTGAAGAACGTGGCATTGCGACCCATCGAAAGGTGGACCACATGCTGAGGCGCAATCATCTGCTGCGACGTATCCTCACGATCTTCGCGGTCGTGTTCACCGTCATGATCGCTACACCGACGGTGGCATACGGGCAGACCTACGGTTTCGACCAGGCGTGCAACGAATTACACGACTCGCTCGACGGTCTCGGCATACCGGGCGTCTCGCTCGGCGACGCCGCCTCCGCCGCGTGCAAGGCCGGCAATGTGGCCACCCACCCGGGTGACGCCGCCGCCGCCGTACGCGACAAGGCGTGGGACTCCACCTTCGGCAAGGTCGTCGACTCCCTCATGAACGGCCTCGGCGAGGCCCTGATCCTGGCGCTCACCTTCTGGATGAAGGTGCCCAACGAACGGGTCAGCGACGCCGGAGCGCTGTTCACGAAGATCAACGACTATACGTATCAAGCGCAGATACTCCTGTTAATGGTCTCGGTGATCCTCTCCGGCATGAGACTCGCGCAAGCGCGCCGGGGAGCCGCGGTCAGTGAGGCCGTGGAGTCGTTCCACATGTTCGCGAGAGTGATCTTCAGTTCCTGGATGCTGGGTGCGGTGATCGTGGCCGGGACCCAGGCCTCGGACAAGTTCTCCGAATGGATCATCAGCGACTCCACCCACGGCGACGCCAAGAACATCGCCGAACTGATGGTGAAAACCTCCAAGCTGCAGGCGTTCTCGCCGGGCCTGGTGCTGATCATCACCATCGTCGGCCTGCTCGGGGCGCTCGCGCAGATCGTGCTGGCCATCGTGCGGCAGGGCTTGCTCGTGGTGGCTGCGGGCGTGCTGCCGCTGGCCGCGGCCGCTTCCGGCACCAATACCGGTAAGCAGTCGTATCCCAAACTGCTCGGCTGGATCATCGCCTTCATGCTGTGGAAACCCGTGGCCGCCATCGTCTACATGATCGCGTTCGTGACCGCGGGCAACACCGACGATCTGACCTCCAGCGCGACACTGCCGGACGCGGATCAGGCGCAGCGCATGCTGGTCGCGCTGGTGCTGTTGTGCAGCACGGCCTTCGTGCTGCCGGCGCTCATGCGACTGGTCACCCCGGCAATCGCCATCGTCGGCAGTGGTGGTTCCGGTCTGGCCGCGACCACCGGCACCCTGGTCGGTATCGCGGCCCTGGGTGCGGTCGGTTCCCGTGCGGTGGTTCCGCGGGCCGCGGCGGCAGCGCCCGGCTTCGTCGGACCCGGCGGTCGCGGCGGTCGCCGCCCACCCGGCGGCGCCGGCGGACCCGGTGGCGGTGGAGGTGGTGGCCGTCCGGTGCCGCCGCCGCGTCCCGGCGGTGGAGGCGGCGCGCCCGCTGCCGCGAGTCCTGCGGGCGGAGGCGGTTCCGGCGCAGTACCGTCAGGCGCGTCCCGAGTCGCGAATCGAGTCGCCCAGGTGCGGGCCGCGACAGCCGGGCTGAGCAAGGCCGACGACGCCATGGGCGACGTGGCCGGTGATCGCTGGACCAACCGTTCACCCGACCTGGGCAGGAGCACCATCCCGCGATGACCGTGACCGACACCTACGAGCGCCGCTCGTACGGACTGTGGAACAAGCCCCGCAGCGCAGGACTTTTCGGCCTGCGCTGGGGTGAGACCGTGGTCGGATTCGCGGTGGTGATCACCGCGCTGCTGACGGCGCTCATCGCCGGGCCGATGCCCGCCCTGTTCGTCGCCGGTATCGGTCTGGTCGTGATGGTTCCACTGGTGTGGCGGACGGGGGGCCGCTCCGGCTACGAGAACGGATTGATGATGTTCCATTGGTTGCGCGGCCGCAGCAAGGGCGAGCACGTGTACCGGGGTGGCCGGTTCTCCCGGGTACCCGGTGGCGTCACCCGGCTGCCCGGGCTGATGGCGCCCTCGCGGCTGTACGAGGGCATCGATGCCGGTGGATACACCTTCGGCATGATCCACCTACCCCAATTCGGCCAGTACACAGTGGTTCTGCGTGCCTGGCCGCAGGGGCACGAGGCCGTCGACCAGCCGGTCATCGACCGGTGGGTGGCGGCCTGGGGCACCTTCCTGGCCTCGCTCGGGCAGACCTCCGACATCGTCGCCGTGGTGCCGGTCATCGACACCGTGCCCGAGACCGGAAACCGTTTGCTCACCGAGGTTTCCACCATCACCCGGCCCGAAGCGCCCGACCTGGCGCAGCAGGTGATGTACGAGCTGGCGACCGAACTGCCGCAGGAACGCGTGCAGTTGCTGCCGCGCGTGGCCATCACCTTCAAGGCCACCACCGCCGAACGCCGCAAGAACCCCGCGGAGGAAGCGGTCGAGATCGGGCGTCGCCTGCCGGGCATCTGTGCGGCCCTGGCGGAGGCCGGCGTTCGCGCGCAGCCCATGTCGGCCGATGAGGTCATCTCCTTCATCCGGCGCAGCTACGACCCGGCCGCGCAGGCGGATCTGGAAGTGGCGTCGGGCGAACCCGGTGGGCACGGCCTGGATTGGGCCGACGCCGGACCGGTCTCGCACGAAGAACGCTGGGACCACTTCATTCACGACGGCGGCCGCTCGGTCACCTGGGAGATGGACACCGCCCCCGAGGGCGCGGTGGACGAACGCGTGCTGCAGCGACTGCTCGCGCCGAATCCCGAAGTGCCGCGCAAGCGCATCGCCATCGTGTACCGGCCGCACTCGGCCGGTGACGCCGCCCAGATCGTGGACGACGACTACAAGAACGCGCTGGTCGCCCAGCAGAGTGAACGCGGCGTCGTCTCCGCGTCCGCCACGCTGCGGGTGGGCGCCACCCAGCAGGCGCGTGAAGAGCAGGCCCGGGGTCACGGTGTGACCCGCTTCGGGGCGCTGGTGACCATCACCGAGCCCCTGCGCGGCGATCTGCCGCGCATCGAAGCCATCACCCGCGACCTGTCCACCCAGGCGCGACTCAAGATCCGGCGGTGTTACCGCTACCAGGCGGCGGCCTTCGCGGCCTCGCTCGGCTGCGGGGTGATCCTGCCGGAGCACGCCACCATTCCGAAAGCACTCGCGGGGTGATCGTCCATGGCTCGTGACTTCGAACCACCAGTGCGCGAACGGGATTCAGCGCCCCCGGCCACGCGTCGCGGCAGCCGCCGCGACGCCGCCCCGGAGGCGCCCGCCCACCGCACCCCCGACCCGGACCCGGTCCAGCCCCCGGCCTCCCGGGTCGTCCGCGACGAGCACCGCCCCCGCCGCGGCACCCTCCCCGACCGCCGCATGCTCCGCCGCGACCCCCCGATCGACTACGCCGCGGACGTCGAAGCCCAAGAACGCGCCGCCCGCGCCGAAACCGCGGCCACCCCGGCCACCCCGGATTCTCCCGCGCACCCCGGCCTCGACCCGGCCACCGCGGGATACGCCGCTGCCGCCACCGAATACGCCGCTGCCGCAACTGAATACGACGCGGGGGCCTCGGGATACACCGTGGGAGCCACGGGATACGACGCGGGAACCACCGAATACGACGCGGAGGCCACGGGATACGACGTGGGAGCCTCGGGATACGCCGTGGGCAGGTCCCGCACCGCTCCGCCCACCACCGGGGTCGACGCGTCGGGCCGCTTCGGCGCGACCGGCGCCCGCGAGGTCCCTGCGCTCGAACCCGAACCGGTCATCGAGCGCCGCAACTCTTCTCGCGCCGGCGGCAGCGCTTCCAGTGCAGACGCCGCCGGCGCCGGCAGCGCCGACCAGTCCAACGGCGAGGCGGCCCCTGCGTCTGTCACGCCCGATGCCGAGGCCGCCGAGCGATCACGCCGCGGCACCGCCCCTCGGCCCGCCGACGAGTCCGCCACCGATCCGCGGAATCACCCCGCGCCGGATGATGCTGCGCCACAGTCCGATTCGGCCTCCGCACGCCGCGAGGCCTTCATCGCCGAACGCGCCCGGAAGGTCGCCCGGCGATCCACCGAATCAGAGGCGCGCCGCCCATCCGCCGCCCGGCAAACCACCGACGAGGCGCCCCCCGCCGCCCGCGGCGAACGGACCCGCAACATCCCGGACGCCGATCCGGCATCCGCACACCGAGATCCGGCCGCCCCGCGCTCCGGTCGCGCAACGTCCGGCCCCGCCGGCGCGTCCCGCTCTCGCACCCCCCGCCCGCCGGCCGACGAAGCGACCATCGCCGCCCGCCCCGGCGCCCCGGCCCCCCACCGCACCGCCGCCGAGATGGCCGAGGACGCCCGCAAGCGCGGTGCCGCCCTGGACGATTCGGAAGCCGCGGTCCGCGAGGCCTACATTGCCGAACGCGCCCGGAAAACCGCCGCCAAGCGCCGCGCCGAACCCGAAGCGCACCTCGACCACTCCGACCCGGCCGCAGCCACTCCCACCCGCGCCGCCCGAGGCGCCGACGAGGCTGTCGAGCCTTACACCGCTGCGGACTCCGGCGTGGCGTCGTCGGCGCCGGCTGCGAATCCTGTTGCGGCCGCACCGAGCAGGCGCGCTGTTCGAAGTTCCGAAGCGCCGGACGTCGATTCGACCGAGGCCGCTGCGAGTTTCGAAGCCGCGAGCTATGCGGAAGCGGCGCAGCGCGAGGCATACATTGCCGCACGCGGCGGTAAGTCGGCGCGGCCTCGGCCCGAATCCGATGCGCACGGTGCGCAGCCCGAGCAGGATCCGGCTGGGGTCTCATCGAGCGCGCCTGCCGGTCGAAGTGCCGAAACACCGGAAGCCGATTCCACCCCCGCCGCGACCTCGCAAGCTGTAACAGCTGCGGAAGTGGCGTCCGGTGAGGCGCACACCGCGGAGCGAGCGGGCGAATCCGCCGTGCGGTCGGTGGAGTCCGCCTCGGGCCGAGCACAATCCGAGCCGGGTGCCGAAGCGGGTGGGCGTTCCGCGCGGGGTGCCGGTGTGGCGGAGGCCGATTCGGCTCTTGCGGCCGCAGCGTCCGGCGCGGTGGTATCCGAGAATGCGGTGCAGCGGTCGGGTGGGCAGGGCATGCTCGAGTTGGAGGCCGGGGCGAGTAGTGCCGCGGCGGCTGACGGTGAGGGTGCCCGTCTGATGCTCGAGTCCGCTGCGGGCGGGGCAATTGCGCCGGCTGATGGTGCGATCGCGGAAGCTGTTGCGGGGCAAGTAGTCGGTGCTGATGCGGCTGCCGAGTACGGGGTTGCGGGCGAATCCGCATCGAGTGCCGATGCGCTGCAGGCAGCTCTGTCGTGGGATCTCAGCGAGCGACCGGACGAGGTGGCCCGCGGCGAGGCTCGCAATGGCGGTGCGGCGGAGGTGCGGCGGGAACGGCCGCCGGGTTCGGAGAACCGCAAGCAGGCGCGGCGCGCCGGGCCCGGCGGTGAACGGCCGCGCGGGCCGGAACGGGGCGAAGGGGATCCAATGGACCGAGAACGCACGCGCAGCGCAGCAGAGAGCGGCGAGCGCGGTACTCCTGGCAGGGAATTGGCGCGTCTCGGCGAGGTCGCGGGCGAACCGCTGATCGAGCCCGCGCCATCCGAGGAGCGCCGTCGTGGCGGCCGGATCGCCGGGGTCTTCGGACGCGGTCGGCGCGCCGCCGAGGCGGACGCCGATCGCGAAAACCGCAGTGCGGGTGCCGGCCTCGACGGCGAGCGGCGCGGTGGCGGCGAGGCCGCCGGGCGCAAGCGCCGGAATGCCGAGGCCGAGCGCGGAAGCACGCGCCGGCCCGCGGATACCGATCCGGCCCGCGCGCATCATGGCGCTGACGGGATCGTCGCCCGAGAGCCGCGGGGCGCCGATGCGGAGCGCGGACGTGCGCGGCGGTCGCCACAGGCCGATCCGAGGCTCGGACAGCGTGCCGCCGAGGACATCCTCGCGCGTGAACAGCGCGCTGCGGCAGGCGATCTCGGCGAAGACTACCGCGGCACCGGTGGCGATCTCGCCCGTGCGCGTCGCGAGGGCGCGGAGGATCTCGCTCGCGTGCGTCGAGGCGAAGGGGAGGGCGGCCGTGTGCGCCGCGGACCCGGCAGCGGACCCGGCCACGAACGTCGCGGTGCAGAGGGAGAATCCGGGCGCGAGCGGCGCAGCGCAGAGGGAGAACTCGGCCACGAACGTCGCGGTGCAGAGGGAGAATCCGGGCGCGAGCGGCGCAGTATCGACGGTGATGTCGTACGTGAACATCGCGGTGCAGCCGGCGATCTCGCCCGTGAGCGGCATAACGCTGACGAGGTCCTCGCGCGTGAGCGGCGTGGAGTCGAGGGACCGCTCGCGCCTGACGGCCGGGGTGCTGACGGGGAACTCCCGCGTGGGCGTCGCGGTGCGGAGGGGCGGCGTGAACTGCCCGCTGCCGAGGGCGATCTCGGCCAGGCGCGCCTCGGGACCGACGGCGAGCCGATTCGTGAACATCGCGGAAGTGATGGGGAGGTCCGCCGGGAGCGGCGTGCGCCGGGCGAGGAACCCGTGCGTGAGCGGCGTGAAGGGGACAAGGCGCGGCGGGCGTCGTATGCCGAGGGTGAGGAGCCTCGGCGGGAGCGCCGTCCGAGTGGCGCGGCGCGAGATGGGCAGCGGGCCAAGGGATCCGAGGGGCGTGGCCGGAGTGAGGCCGAGCGGCTGAATGCCGGCGCGCGCGGTTCGGGGTCCGGTCGCAGCCGACGCAGGGCGGAAGGTGAACCGGGGGAGCGGGTTCGGAGCCGGTCCGTGCGCGAGGGGCGCGATGAGGTGCAGGCCCGGGGCGGGAAACGCGGCGGGACGCGGGACAAGGTTGCTGACCGCGAGGCTTCGAAGAAGGCCGCGGCGCGACGGCAGGCCGCGCGGAAGAAGCAGTCCGGGCCGAAGCTGCTGGATGACGCGGCGCGGGCCCGGTTCGAGGTAACCGCTCGCGAGGGAAACGGCCTGCGCGCGGCGTGGGCCACCTTCCGGCTGCATACCGATGATCTGCGGCGCCGGAACTTCGCGGCGCGTACGGAGCGGATGGAGTACGGCAGCTTCGACGAATTCGACCGCACCACAGCACAACTCACCGATCGCGGCTACATCGGCGCGGGCGGCGGCCGGATGAACGTGGTGGGGCGGCCCGTCGAGTATCGCGCTACTACGGCGCAGGTGGCGGGGCTGTGGCCGTGGTCGGTCGGCGCGGGCGCGCCGCTCATCGGTACGCCGCTCGGCTCGCATCTGCACACGGGTGCGCCGGTCTGCTTCGACCCGATGAACTGGTTCATGCGCGGCAGCTTCATCACCGCGCCGAGCCTTTTCGTGCTGGGCCTCAATGGTTTCGGTAAGTCCTCGCTGGTGCGCCGCATAGTCCTCGGCGGCGTCGCACAGGGGATCACGCCGCTGATCCTCGCCGACGTCAAGCCGGACTACCGCAAGCTGGTGGAGCTGGTCGGCGGTCAGGTCATCGACCTGGGTTACGGCCACGGCAAATTGAATCCGCTCGCCGCCGGCGTGCTCGGTTCCATCGTGCCGCTGCTCGACGATATGCCCGAACTACAGGTCCAGGTGGTCCAGGAACTGCGCGCCCGCCAGGTCACCCTGGTGGCCGGCCTGGTGGAACTCGTGCGCGGCGCCCGCGTCCGCGACTTCGAGGAAACCCTCATCGCCACCGGCCTGCGCATCCTCTACCGCGAGGGCAGCGGCTTCACCCCGGATCACCCGCCGATCCTGGAGGATCTGCTCACCATCGTGGTCGCGGGCGGCGACGAACTGCAACTCGACGCCGGCGCCGACAATCCGGACGAATTCCAGAACGCCATCAAGGGTCTGCGCCGTTCACTGCGCGCCCTCACCCAGGGCCCGTTCGGTGCGGTCTTCAACGGCCACACCACCACTCCCATCGATACCGCCGCCACCGCGGTGTGCATCGACGTTTCACATATCCCGCAGGGTGATAAGAAGCTGAAGGCCGCCGTCATGCTGGCCTGCTGGGCCGACGGTTTCGCCTCGGTGGAGGCCGCGCACGTGCTGGCGGACGCGAATCTCGGCCCGCAGCGCTACTTCCAGGTGGTCATGGACGAGTTGTGGCAGGTCCTCGGCCTGGGCGACTTCATGGTCGACCGCGTGGACGAGCTCACCCGTTTGCAACGCGGCATCGCCACCTCGCTGATCATGATCAGTCACACCATCAAGGACCTGCAGTCGCTCGGCTCCGAGGCGGCCATCGCCAAGGCGCTCGGCTTCCTGGAACGCGCCCGCGCCAAGATCTTCGGCGCGCTGCCGGCCGAGGAGATCCAGCGCCTCGATTCCACGATCCCGTTCACCTCCGCGGAGGAGGAGATGGTGACCAGTTGGTCCGCACCGCAGGCCCTCACCGGTGAGGCACTCAAACCCGGACAACAGCGCCCGCCCGCGCCGGGAACCGGTAAGTTCCTGCTGAAGATCGGTGAGGACCGGCGCCCGGGAATCCCGTTCCATATGGAGTTCACTCCTTCGGAGAAGGAGAGCGGAATCCACGACACCAACCAGCGTTTCAGCGAATTCACCGAGACCACGGCCCGCCGCGGCACGGACGAGGGGAGCGCCGCATGATGCCGCATCGGTCGTACCGCAGAGTCTCGCCGGAGGTCCGGCAGGCGGCGGTGGAACAGGTCATCTCGCTGACCGCGAAAATGCGCTCGGAATCCGAGGCCTGCCGTGTGGTCGCCGATCAGATTGGCGTGCACACCAATTCGGTGCGCAACTGGGTCCGCGCCGCGGAAAGCCCGGGCCTGGAACGCATGGACGCCATCGCCCTGCGGCGCAAGGTGGCGCTGCTGCAGCAGCAGCTGGCCGCCGCCGCCGAAATGAACCGCAGCCTGGTGGAGACTCTCAACGACGCCAAGCGCGCCACATGAGGCCGGGTCACGAAACCGACCACACCGAACACGCCGGTCCGGGAAAACCGCTGGCATTGCCCCGATACCGGCCGCAGCGACTAGCCTGGAGGGGTGGTCCCGGGCTGCGCCGCCGGCGCGGACCGCACGGTACGGCTCCGGCGGTGAAACCTGCGATCCAGGTGGTGATGCTGGTGGTGAGCGTCGCGATGCTGGCCACCGCATGCGGCGGTAGCAGTGGCGGCGGCTCGAATCCGGATGCCGGTCAGCCGCCCACCTCCACCACGCGCTTGCTGGAGAATGCCCCGGCCCCGGATCCCAGCACCCCCGACGGTGTCGCGGTCGCGGCGCTGGGCGCGATCTACACCTGGTACCCGGCCACCGAGAATCAGGGCGCCTCGCTGGCGCGCGCCCGGAAATGGCTGGGTCCCACCCTCATCCGTACACTGGATACACCACCCAGCGTCACGGAGACACCGAGACCGACAGTGCAATGGGCCGATTGGGGTAAGGCGAACGCGCACGTGGAGGCATTCGCGTTCGCATCCGGCGAGAAGGCGCCCGGCTCGGACGCGAATCGGCAACAGTACAAGATCGGTATCGAGCAGACGGTCGTATACCCGGACGGCAAACGTGCAACGCTGCCGCCGACCACGGTCGTAGCCACTGTCGTGCACGTCAACGGCAGCTGGCTGCTGGACGAATTCCGTTGAGCGGCAACGACACACAGGTCATCCCAGGAGGCTAGAGATGGCGAAGAAACCCCCGGTGAAGGACCCGGCCGATCCGGGTCCGGACACCACCCTGCACCTCATCTACGTGGCTTTCGCGTTCTTCGGAACACTGTGGGTCTCAGTCCAACTGGGTAATCTGCTGTCCTCCCCGCGACAGACGCTGCCGATCAACCCGATCGCCATCAGCATCAATATGGCGAAGGGGAACCTGCACTGGCCGGCCGCGTCCACCTTCATCGTGATCGTCATCGTGCTCGCGGGCGTCGCGTGGGTGGTGGTCCGCCGCGAGCTGAAGAAGCGCGCGGGCAAGGGCCGACTAGCCGTGGACGACAAGGCCGACTACATGGGCAGCGGCGGCGCCATCAAGCGCCTCACCGAGGATGGCGCCCGCGAGAAGGCCACCCAGATCGGCATGCAGCTGGGCCGCGAGGATATGCCCGGCGTGCCCATCGGCGTCTCGGTGGCGGACGGCAATATGCTCTACGGCTCCTATGAGGATCTGCAGGTCGACATTTGGGGACCCCGCCAGGGCAAGACCACTTCACGCGTGATTCCGGCGATCCTGTCCGCCATCGGCCCGGTGCTGGCCACCTCGAACAAGCGCGACGTCGTCGATGCCACCCGCGATGTCCGTGAGCAGAAAGGCAGTCGCACCTTCGTCTTCGATCCGCAGGGCGTCGCCGGTGAGGCGCCGACCTGGTATTGGGATCCGCTGGATTGGGTGAACCCGCGCCGCGAAGGCTACGACGCGCGCGCCGCCAGCCTGGCCGGGCATTTCGCCGACGGTATGGACGGCAATGCGAGCGGCGGTTCCACCGACTCGTACTTCGAACAGGAGGCCGAGGATCTGCTGGCCGCCCTGTTCCTGGCCGCCGCGGTCGGCAACTTCCCGATCACCCAGGTCTGGGACTGGGTCACCAACCCGCTCGACACCGAACCGGTCGAAATCCTGCGCCGCGCCGAGGATGTCCCGAGCGAACTGCGCGGCGGCTACCACTTCGTCGCCTCCGGGCTCGCGCAGCAGTACAACGTCGATCCGCGTACGGTCAGTGGCATTTTCGGCACCGCCAAGAAGATGATCCGCTGCCTCAAGCTCACCACCGTGCATCCCTGGGTCACCCCGCCGCGCACCGGTGAGAGCGGCCGCGTGCAGTTCGACGAGCTGGACTTCATCGAGCGCAACGGCACCCTGTACCTGCTGTCGCTGGAAGGCCGCGGCTCGGCGGGCCCGCTGGTGAGCGCCTTCATCGAAGCGGTCATCGATGTCTCGATCCGCAAGGCGTCGCAGTCGCCCAAGGGCCGGCTGCCCATTCCGTTGCTCGCCGTGCTCGACGAGGCGGCGAACGTGGTGCGCTGGAAGGATCTGCCGAAGCATTACAGCCACTTCGGATCTCGCGGCATCGTCGTCATGACCGTGCTGCAATCCTGGACCCAAGGCGCCCGCTGCTGGGGCGTGGACGGTATGGAAGCCCTGTGGGCGGCAGCGAATATCAAGGTGCTGGGCAGCGGCGTGGACGATATGAAGTTCCTGCAGGACCGCTCCGAAGCCATCGGCGAATACGACTCGATCTCGCAGTCGGTATCGGAATCCAAGGGCGGCAAGAGCTATTCGCGTTCGCTCGGTTCCTCGAAGACGTTCAGCGTGAACGCGCTCGCCTCGCTGCCTCGTGGCCGCGCGATCGTGTTCTCCTCCGCCACCCCGCCGGTGCTGATCCGCACCGTACCGTGGTGGGAGGGCGAATACGCTGCGGCAGTGGAGAGGTCGATCAACGCGCACGATCCGGCGCCGTACAAGCGGACCGAGATGAGTGATCTCGTCAACGAGCGCATCACGTTCGACAAGCCGTCCGGCACATATAACGACGCTGGAACAATCGAGGAGGTCCGGCCGCTGTGAGTGAGCAGCAGCAACAACCGATGGTCTACACCAGCGTGGTGGAGTTCGTGGAGAACTACCTGAGCCTGGTGTACCGGCGTCAGGTGACCGATATCAGCGACACCGTGTGGTGCCCGGAATGGTGGAAGCACGCGGAGGCCGTGGCCCGGCTGGATGCCATGTGGCGGGCGTGGGAACACTACCGCCACGACGGCAAAACCGGTCTGAGCGTATGGTTCCTGGATCACGCGGACCCGCACATGGCGAAGCTGTTCGACCCCAAGGGTCCGTTCAAGTACTGCAGTGTCCGCAACGGGCACAAGGACATGCTGACGCCGTTACCGCTGAAGTCACCGCAGCACGGACTGTTCAGTGATCCCTACGGGGATCCGGCCGGAGAATTCCGGAGCTGAAACGCGAGGCTCCCGGGCTGTGGCGGACCGTAAATCGGTTGCGATCCGCCACAATCCGGGAGACGCTGTGCGTAATGGGAAATTAGCGCGTAGTTGGATGCAACTGAGCGCGGGATTCAGCTGAGTGTGCGAACCCGTTCGCGCGCACGGGCTTCCATCTCACGAGCACGCCGCCGTTCGGCGACGACCTCCTGCTCGCGGGCGCGCGTTGCTTCGGCTGCCGACTGAGCCTGCCCGACTTCCAGCAGCATTCGCACCGCCGCCAGTTCCGGAGCGATGCCCATGCGGGAAAGGTGCTGGGCGAGAGCGGTTCGGCGTTCCACCGAATCATGGCGCACGAGAGCCTTGTTCATCGCGGACTGTGTGGCGGCCATACGGGTGGCTTCGGCTTGCGCCGCGAATCGGTCCTTCTCGAGGGAAACACCCTTGTCGAGCGGGGGCTTCTCGATCATGCGCGCGAGTTCGAGATTGCGCGGGTCCTTGGCTTTTGCGTCCGCGGCGTCGCGAAGCTGACGTTCGCGAGCCTGCTTCTGCTGGGCCTCGGTGACCTTGACGCGTGCTTCCGCTTCCTTCTGGCCACGTTCCCGGGTGCGCAGCGCGACAAGCGTCGCGAGCTGCAACATTTGCCTCATCATCGCCGCTGTCTCGCGGCCGATGTCGTCGAGTTCCTCGGCCATTGCCTGCTCCCCGATGCTGCAGTGATCACTATGGATGATTGTGGTGCTTCGTCACGAATATCGCCACACGAACGGTGGTTCGCTTGGCCATATCCCGCCTGCAAACGTGACACCGGGAGAACTCGGGCGTAGTACCGACCGGTTGGGGGGTTGCCCACGGGGCCTTTACTACGCCTTTGGTACTCCGTTCTACGAGGTTACCAGCGAAAACTCGGAGACCGCCTGACGCGCGCGTCGCGATACAGCATATATCGCACATTTCCGGCACGGGACGAAAAACTCAGGATTTTCTTTGGTTAGGAATGCCTTACATCGGAGGACTTCAGGGGGCTTCGGAGGTTTAGAACGCGAAAACGCCGGAAAAGGACCGGTCCCGGCGCCATTGGAGGCGCCGGGACCGAAAGATCGTGCTGGTCAGTTGATTTGGACAGCCGAGATGTTCACGTCCAGGGCCGGCTTACCGTCCTGGCCGCCGCCCTGCACACCCGCCTTCGCGATCTTGTCGAGGGTGGCCAGACCGGCCTCGTCGATGGTGCCGAAGATCGTGTACTGCGGCGGCAACTGGGAGTCGCCGTAGACCAGGAAGAACTGGCTGCCGTTGGTGCCCTTGCCGTCGGTCTGATCCGGGCCGGCATTGGCCATCGCCAGCACGCCGCGCTTGTAGGCGACCGGGTACTGAGCGGCCTGATCGGTCGGCGCGTACTGATCGGTCGGGTACTCATTGTCGAACTGGTAACCCGGACCGCCCATTCCGGAGCCCGTCGGGTCACCGCACTGCAGCACCTTCAGGCCCTCGCTGGTGGTCATGCGGTGGCAGCTGGTGTTGTCGAAGAACTTCTGCTTGGCCAGGCTCTCGAAAGAGTTGACCGTGCAAGGGGATTCACCCGGATTCAAGGTGATCGGAATCGCGCCCTGGCTGGTATCGATGGTGCCCTTCACCTGGCCGGCGGTGGAGATATTGTCCGTGCCCGGCTTGCTCACCGGCTTCGCGGCCGGGGCCTTCGCATCGCGGTACTCGCAGCTCACCGAGGCCGGCTTCGGCTTGGCGGCCGGCGGGGGCGCGGAGGATAACGAGGCGTCCGGGGAAGTGGTCGACGCGGCAGCGGTACTGCTGTTGTCATCGCTCTTGGTCAGGAAGTAGATGCCGACACCCGCCGCAACCGCGACCACCACACCCAGGGCCGACGCCCCGATGGTCAGCTGCTTGCGCCTACGCGTCGCCTTTGCCCGATTGGCAAGTTGGCGCTCCAGCTTCCGTTGCGCCGTAGCGCGTCGCTGCTCATTGGTCGGCACTAGCCAGTTCCCTCCGTATCGGTTGCCATCGCGGTAAGAGTGTGCCATCACTTCCTGAGACGTTCCTCTATAACCGCCCGTACGGACCCACTCGGTAACCGGTTGGACTTGACGGCGGGCGGTGGTGGAAACTTGACCATCGTGACCAAGACCAGCAGCTTCAGCGCCCCGAGGGGAGTCCCCGACTACCTGCCGCCCGAGTCCGCGGAGTTCATCGCCGTCCGGGACGGCCTGGTGAACACCGCGCGACTGGCCGGATACGGGCATGTCGAGCTGCCGGTTTTCGAGGAGACCGCCCTGTTCGCGCGCGGTGTCGGCGAATCCACCGACGTCGTCTCCAAGGAGATGTGGACCTTCGCCGACCGCAACGGCGAGAGCTTCACGCTGCGGCCCGAAGGCACCGCCGGCGTCATGCGCGCCGTCATCGAACACGGCCTCGACCGGGGCGCCCTGCCCGTCAAGCTCTGCTACGCCGGACCCTTCTTCCGCTACGAACGACCGCAGAAGGGCCGCTACCGGCAGCTGCAGCAGGTCGGCATCGAGGCCATCGGCATCGACGACCCGGCCCTCGACGCCGAGGTCATCGCCGTCGCCGACGCCGGATTCCGCGGACTCGGGCTGGACGGCTTCCGGCTCGAGATCACCTCGCTCGGCGACGAGACCTGCCGGCCGCAGTACCGGGAACTGTTGCAGGAGTTCCTCTTCGCGCTGCCCCTCGACGAGGAGACCCGCCGCCGCGCGGAGATCAACCCGCTGCGCGTACTCGACGACAAGCGCCCCGAGGTCAAGGAACTGACCGCCGGCGCGCCGCTCATGATCGACCACCTGTCCGAGTCGGCCAAGGCGCACTTCGACCAGGTCCTCGGCCACCTCGACGCCCTCGGCGTGCCCTACGTGGTGAACCCGCGCATGGTCCGCGGCCTGGACTACTACACCAAGACCACCTTCGAATTCGTGCACGACGGTCTCGGCGCCCAGTCCGGCATCGGCGGCGGCGGCCGCTACGACGGCCTGATGGCCGAACTCGGCGGACAAGCCCTGTCCGGCATCGGCTTCGGCATCGGCGTCGACCGCACCGTCCTCGCCCTCGAAGCCGAAGGCAAGACCGCCACCGACGGCTCCCGCGTCGACGTCTACGGCGTCCCCCTCGGCGACCTCGCCAAGCAGCGCCTCGTCGCCCTGGCCGGTCAGTTGCGGGCCGCGGGCATCCGCACGGATCTCGCCTACGGCGGGCGCGGCGTCAAGGGCGCCATGAAGGCGGCCGACAAGTCCGGCGCCCGCTTCGCCCTCGTCCTCGGCGACCGCGAGGTAGCCGACAACGAAATCGCCCTCAAGGACCTCCGCACCGGCGACCAGCGGCAGATCCCCCTCGACGAGACGGTCGCCCAGGTCGCGGCCGCCCTTGCGAGCGAACAGGATTGACGCCACGGCACCGGCTCGGACGGCTGCCCGCCGCCCGAGCCGGTGCGGGTGAATCGCGAATACCCATGGGTCGGCGGCGAAGTGCGGTCGTGCGCGGGGCCGGGCTGGTAGCGTCCCGGGCCGTGTGTGGAACGGGTTATCGGTGGCGGGTGGCGCGCCTGGAGCTGGACGTGGAAGAAAGCCGTGACTGAACCTTCGAAGCCCGGGCCCGCCGCCGAGGTGGGGCTCGACCTCATCGCACCCGAAATGCTGGCGCCCGCGCTGCGGCGGCTGACGCTGGCCGCGCTCGGGGTGGGCGTGGGCGTCGGGCTGCTGCTGGCGCTGGTGGTGCATTGGACCGTTGCGCTCGCGGCGGCGATCGTGCTGGGGGCGCCTACCGCGCTGTATGCGATGGCGGTGCAGCGGCGGCGGATTCGGCTGGCGGGCACCGAACTTCGGACTCGCACGTGGCGAGGGGAGCGGCGGCTGAATCTGGCGGAGGCCACCGGGATGGAGATCGTGGTGCATCCGGGGAAGCTCAGCCGGATCGTGCTGCGGGTCACCGCAGGGCCGGAAACCCGGGTGGTGCCGCTGGCCATGTACACGGACTCCGGGAGCGGGCGCGAACTGCACATTCTCGGATTGCGCAAGCTCGCCGACGGGCTGGCCTCGTGTCCGCTCGCGGCGGCGCTCGCCATCTCCGGAATGCTCGTGCAGCAGTTGCGCGCCGAGGCCCGCGATGCCAATGCCGAAGAGCGGCCGCTGTATCGGGCCGTGCAGTTGGTGCGGGTGCGCGATGTGGTGTCCGCGATCGTGCTCAGCGACAGCGATATCGCCGAACTGGCTCGCTGACGCCGCCTTCCCATAGCGACCGCTTATCAAGATGTGAGCCCCGCTACGGTGCCGAGCCGTCCGCGGATGGGCGGCTGTCTCGTTGCTCACGACGGCTGGGAAGGGGCGGTGACAGCTCGATAGGGTGGAAATCGAGGGAACGACCACCTGAGGAGTCAGTCGTGAGCAGTGCCGCCCGACCCGTGACCGTCACCGTGACCGGCGCCGCCGGACAGATCGCCTACGGGCTGCTGTTCCGCATCGCCTCCGGTGCACTGCTCGGGAGCGACACTCCGGTCCGATTGCGGCTGTTGGAGATTCCCGCCGCCGTCGCCTCCCTCGAGGGCGTGGCCATGGAACTCGAGGACGGCGCCTTCCCGCTGCTGGCCGGCATCGATATCGCCGACGACCCGTGGGTCGGCTTCGACGGCGCGAACATCGCGATTCTGGTCGGCGCGCGACCGCGCACCGCGGGTATGGAACGCGCCGATCTGCTCGCCGCCAACGGGCCCATCTTCACCGACCAGGGCGCGGCCATCAATGCCAATGCGGCCGACGACGTCAAGGTGCTGGTGGTCGGCAATCCGGCCAATACCAATGCCTACATCGCCATGAGCAATGCGCCCGACGTGCCCGCCGCGCGCTTCACCGCGCTCACCCGGCTCGACCACAATCGCGCGATTGCCCAGGTGGCGAAGAAGACCGGGGCGGCCGCCGCCGATATCCACCGGATCGCCGTGTGGGGCAACCACTCCGCCACGCAGTACCCGGACCTGAGCTACGCCACCGTGGACGGCCGCCGCGCCCTCGACGTGATCGGCGATCAGGACTGGGTGACAGACGATTTCATTCCGACCGTCCAGCAGCGCGGCACCGCCATCATCAAGGCGCGCGGCGCGTCCTCGGCGGCGAGTGCGGCGAGTGCGGCCATCGACCACATCCACGACTGGGCGCTGGGTACCGCGCCGGGGGAGTGGACCTCGATGGCGGTGCCCTCGGACGGGTCCTACGGCGTGCCGGAGGGGCTCATCAGCTCGTTCCCGGTCACCTGCGCGGACGGTGCGTACCACATCGTGCAGGGACTGGAGATCGACGAATTCTCGCGGGGCCGAATCGATCTCAGCGTCGCCGAGCTCGAAGCCGAACGCGATGCGGTGATCGCGCTCGGCTTCGCCAAGCAGGGGTAGCCTGCCTCCGCGCAGCAGGTCCGATCAGCTGAGCTTGGCGATCACGTTCTCGCCGTACCAGTTCAGCTTGACGATCTTCTCTTCGAGGGTTTCCGTATCGTGCTCCTTGGCGTAGGAGTTGCGGAAGCCCACGATCAGGTCGGTGATGCCCTTCTCCTCGAGCCGCTTCACCCCGTCCGGGGTGTAGCCGTCACGGGAGACGGCGTGGATCTCGAATTCGCCGGGATTGTCGCGCTCCTTGCGCAATTCGTCGATCCGGGCCAGGTACTTGTCCAGGTCGTCGCCCTTGCCGCCGGCGTGCATCCAGCCGTCGCACAGCCGGACCGCGCGGCGCAGCGCGGCATCGCTGTGGCCGCCGAGCAGGATCGGCAGCGGTTCGGTGGGCGCGGGGGTGAGCTTGATCCTGGGGATGTCGTAGAACTCGCCGTGGTACTCGAAGTACTCGCCGGTGGACAGGCCGCGCACGATCTCGATGCACTCGTCGATGCGCTTGCCGCGCTTCTCGAACGGGACGCCCATCATCTGGAAATCCTCCGGCCACGGGCTGATGCCCACGCCGAGCGCGAAACGGTTGTTGCTCAAGCGGGCCAGTGAGCTCGCCTGCTTGGCCACCAGCACCGGCGGCCGGATGGGCAGTTTGAGAACAAAGGGCGTCAGCCGCAGCGTGGTGGTGGCCGCCGCGATGGCCGCCGACAGCACGAAGGTCTCGATGAACGGCTTGCCGTCCAGGAAGTCGCGATTGCCGTCCGGCGTGTACGGGTACTTGGAGTCGGATTCGGCCGGGTAGGCGATGCTGTCGGCGATGGTGATGCTGTGGAACCCGGCGGCCTCGGCGGCCTGGGCGAGGGGGATGTAGTAGTCCGGATCGGTCATCGCCTCCGCGTAGGTGAAGCGCATCGGGTGGGTCCTCTCGACGGTGAGCAAGGGCGAAAACTAGAACAGATTCTAGTTCTGGCCCTGATGCTAATCCCGGCAACCGAGACCCGCCACGGTTTGGCTTGCTCAGCGGTTCTGGATCTTGTTCTAATCGACGGCATGACGATCGCCATCACCGGCTCCGGGTCCGGCATCGGCGCGGCCACCGCCGCCGCCCTGGCCGCCGCCGGGCACGACATCATCGGCATCGACCTGCGCAATGCCGACATCACCGTCGATCTCACCGACTCCGAGGCCCGCGCGGCCGCCGTCACCGAACTGCTGGAACGCTCCGGCGGCGCGCTCGACGGACTCGTGCTGTGCGCCGGTGTGGGACCGCAGGTACCCGACTTCAACACCATCCTCGAGGTCAACTACCGGTCCACCGTCGCCCTGCTGGACGCGCTCTACCCCGCCCTGCAGAAGGGCGAATCGCCTGCGGCCGTGGTGGTTTCTTCCGTGGCCTCCACGCAGGTCAAATGGGAGGACAACCCGATCGCGAAGGGCGCCGAGGCCGAGTCCTTCCCGCGCGCCGGCGACGCCGCGGGCGCCTTCGCGTACGCCGCCTCCAAGAACGCCGTGACCGTGGCCTGCCGGGAACGCGCGGTCGAATGGGGCAAGGCCGGCGTGCGACTGAACACGGTGGCCCCCGGCAGCGTCGACACCCCGCTGCTGCAAGCGGGAATGGACGATCCCCGCTATGGTGAAGCCATCCGCAACTTCGTGGCGCCCATCGGACGCAACGGCCGCCCGGACGAGATCGCTTCTCTCATCGCGTATCTCCTCGGCCCCCAGGCCGGGTTCATCCACGGCGCCCAATTCGTCATCGACGGAGGCATGGACGCGCAGACGCGCCCGACCACGGTGTAACCCACTGCGGCACAGCGCATCCGCGCCGGAAACGGTGGTCGGGCCCGCGAGGTGTACAACTCGTGCTCGACCCCACTCGATGCCGCGGTGATCGGGGTACCCGTCCCGATCACCGCGGCATCACTACGTCCGGGCCGCGATGCGGCCCGCGGACGGCACAGACGACAACGCCGCAGCGGCACGAATGCCGCTGCGGCGCAGTCCGATCTACGGGCTGGATCAGGTCTGGTCGGACTCGATACCGTCGGGGTCATCGGGGAGACCGCCGATGACGCCGGGGGCGGAAGCGCCGAGATTGCCGGTGAGTTCGCTTTCGCCGGACTGGTTTTGGTAGGGCTGCACGGTGCGCGAGTGCTGCGAATCCGAGCCGCGGCCGCCCGCACCGGCGCCTGCTCCCGGAGAACCCATGAAGCCTTGGGAACCCGGGCCGCCCGCGCCGGGCATGCCCGCGATGCCCGAGCCGAAGGGGTTCGCGGAGCCGGGAGCCTTGCCGCCGGGGACCGATTGGCCCGGTCTGCCCGGAGTCGACGGTACGCCACCCAGGCCGCCGCCGAGACCGCCGCCGCCGAGACCGCCACCGCCACCACCGGCTCCGCCGTCGCCGAGGCCCGCGGCCATCGTGTCGGGCGCACCGCCCGGGGCCGGACCCGCGGGGTTACCGGGGCCGGACTGGTTCGCGGCCTGGAGGCCGCTGTCCAGCAGGCCCTTGGCCTGGTCGAGGATGGGCTGGCCGACATTCTGGGCCAGGGACTGGGCCACGTCGGCGGGGTTGGGACCATTGCCCTGGCCGAGCAGTTGGGCCACCAGGCCGTTGACTTGGGCTGTGTAGCCGGACAATTCGCCGCGAGTCACGTTCACGACCGAGACGGCGGAAGCCAGGTGCTCGGTCGCGGAGGTGATCAGTGCGGTCTGGCCCGGGGGAGTGAGGGCCACCGGAGCCAGCGCGGTCGCCTGGGCCGCGAAGGATTGCGCGATCGCGGTGAGCTGGATATTGCCGCGCTGTACGACTCCGGCCGCCTGTTCGGTCAGCGACGAGAGGTCGAAACCGCGCTGGCTGGTCTCCTTGCCGTGATTCTGCGCCTGGACGCCGGAATCCTGGGCGCACTGCGACGCCTTGCCCTGCCACAGCCCCTCGACGGTCTTCAGCGCACCGCCGCCGACCTGCACGGCACCCTCGATGAACTGGGAGGCCTGGCTCAGCAGGGTAGCGGGGTTGAGTGCGCCCATGACGCCGGTGCCGAAACTGTTGATCAGGTCCAGGAACGGCTTGAACAGGGCGTCGAGGCCCGGCACCGCGGGCAGTGCGAGACCTTTCATGAGGTCGCCCACCGGATCGGCGGACAGCGGCGGCAGCAGGGCCGCCGGGTTGGCGGCCGCCCGGGCGAGCGCGGTCTGCGCGGCGACGAAGGCGGCCGGCGCACTGTCGAGCGCGGCCTGCGCGCCGGAAAGCGCGTCCTGCGCGTCACCCAAGGTCTGCTGCGCACCCGCCAGCACGCCGTGCGCGGCATCGACCGCGGGGGAGATCGTGCCACCGAGGACGGCGTCGGCAGCGCCCTGCGGGCTGCCGGGGCCCTGCGGTACGCCGCCGGTCAGTGGTGGGGTGCCCTGCTCGAATTCCTTGCGCGACAAGGCGAATGCGGGCGGCTCGAAGGCCGGCACATCGGCGGGCAACTGACCGACCGGCAGATCGGGCAGCGCGCCTGGTGCGAGCGCATAGTGCACAGTGCTCGCGGCAGCGGCCGGCGCGACCGGATATGCGGGCGCGATGACGCCGGCGTCGGGATCGAGGGGGTTCACGCCTCGGCTCCGACCTGTCCGGCGATCCCGTCCAATCCGCCCGCGAAGCCCGCGTCGGTGGCCTCGTAGGTGCCGGCGGATCCGAAGGCGGCCTGACCCAGCTCGGCGAAGCGGGCGGACAGGGCATTGATGTCGCGGTCGTGTAGCAGTTCGGCGACGGCGAAGCTGGCCAGGAAGTCGGCGCCGACGAGGCCGAATACCGGCGTCATGGCGGCGACGTGGGATACGGTGTCGAGATTGCCGGTCGCGGCGATGTCGGTGGCCACGCCATCCTGCGTCGTGGCGAAGGTTCGGACCGCCGCGGTGTCGACCGAGAGATCGGCCATTTCAGAGCCCCCCTATCGTCATAGACATGCGAAAAGCGAATATATCCCACTCGCCGTCTCGCTCGGCGTGGCGTGCGTCCCACTCACCAAACTGGAACTTGTTGCAAATTAGAACAAGTTCTATATTCTCGATGCCATGAAGGTCGCAGTCACCGGCGCTGCCGGGTTCCTTGGCACCAACTTGCTTCAGCAGCTCATCGAACGCGGGCACGAGGTGACGGCCATCGACCGCGTGCGTCCCACCGGTGCCGATCAGCCCGGCGTCACCTGGGTCAGCGGCGACGTCCTCGATCCCGCCTCCATGCGCAAGACCCTCGACGGCGCCGAGGTCGTCTACCACCTGGTCGCGCTGATCACCTTGGCGCACAAGCATGATCTGGCCTGGCGGGTGAACACCGAGGGCGTGCGGGTGGTGGCCGAGGCCGCGCGCGAGGTCGGGGTGCGGCGCATGGTGCACACCAGCTCGATTCACGCGTTCGATCAATACTGTTGCGGCGGTGTCATCAACGAGCGCTCGCCGCGCTCCATCAATCCCGATCTCCCGGTGTACGACCGGTCGAAGTTTCAGGGCGAGACCGAATTGCGCAAGGTCGTCGACGCGGGCCTGGACGCGGTCATCTGCAACCCGACCGGCGTGTACGGCCCCATCGACCACTCCGATTCCCGGATCAACAAGACCCTGTGGGACGCCGCGCGCGGCCGCGTACCGGTCATGATCAGCGGCGGCTTCGACCTGGTCGATGTGCGCGACGTCGCCGGTGGCCTGATCCTCGCGGGCGAACGCGGCCGCACGGGTGAGAACTACCTGCTCGGCGGGCATTTCACCGATATGTTCCAGGCCACTCGGACCGCCGCCGAGGTGAACGGGAAGATGAAGCCCGCCTTCGCGATTCCGGCCAAGGTCATCAATGCCTGCATGCCGGTGCTGGAACCGGCCGCCCGTGCCTTCGGCAGCGACCGCGTCTCCAAGGCTGCCATGGGCGCGCTGCTGTCCGCGCCGCGCGTCGAACATGACAAGGCCGCAACGGAACTCGGTTACCGCCCGCGTCCGGCCCGGGAGACCATCTCGGATCTTGTGGACTTCTACAACGGGCGCACGATCAAGGTCGACACGCAGAAGATTGCTTGACAGCGGCTAGAACAAATGTTCGACTTGGGTGGTGCGGTGGCAAAGCCAGACCCTGGACGCCGATGACGGCGCGCTGCCCGGGCTCGAACGTGCCGGCTTCGTACGCAGCGTACAGACCCCCGAGTTCGAGGGCATCACCTTCCATGAGGTGTTGTGCAAGAGTGCGCTGAACAAGGTCCCCGACGGGGGTAGTCTGCCATTCGGCTGGACGGTCAACCCCATGCGCGGCTGCTCGCACGCCTGCCGCTACTGTTTCGCGCGCGGCTCGCACGAGTACCTGGATCTGGACTCCGGCACCGACTTCGACTCGCAGATCGTGGTCAAGACGAATGTGGTGCCCATCCTGCGCAAGGAACTGCACAAGCGGTCCTGGCACCGCGAACCCGTTGCGCTGGGCACGAATACGGATCCCTATCAGCGCGCCGAGGGGCGCTACCGGCTCATGCCGGGCATCATCGGCGCGCTGGCCGAATCCGGCACCGGATTCTCGATTCTGACCAAGGGCACGCTGATGCGGCGGGATCTGCCACTGCTCAGCCAGGCGGCCCGGCAGGTGCCGGTGCATCTCGCCGTCTCCATCGCGATTCTGGATCCCGAGCTGCACAAGGCCGTCGAATCCGGGACGCCCTCGCCGCGGGCGCGGCTGGAACTGGTGCGCGCGCTGGCCGATGCCGGGTTCGCCGTGAATGTCATGGTGGCCCCGGTCATTCCGTATCTGACGGACAGCAAGGCACACCTGGCCGAGCTCTTCGGGGAGATCGCCGCCGCGGGCGCGGCCGGTGTCACCGCCTTCCCCATGCACCTACGCGGGAGCACGCGCGGCTGGTTCATCGAGTGGCTCGCCGAAGCGCACCCATCGCTGCTCCGACGCTATCGGCAGCTGTATGGTCGTGGAGCTTCGGTCACGCCGGAGTACTCTGCGTGGCTACGCGGCCGGATTGAGCCGTTGCTCGAGAAACATCGTTTGAACCGCGATCGGCCGGCCGAACCCGAGGTGCGCGCCGCCGAGTCGTACACGCCCGATCCACAGCTGGCGTTGTTCGCCTGACGCCTTCGATGATCGAAACCATTGCATATTGCGGGTGTGTCGCGAATATTGCGGAGTAGTTTGGCGTTGGTACCTCACACCTGACAAGGAAGTGATGCACGCGCATGGTTTCGCAGCATGACGATTCCGCGGAGCTGCCCGGAAAGAGCAGTACCGCAGAGAAATTGGAAAAGGTCGTAATCCGCTTCGCGGGGGACTCCGGTGACGGCATGCAGCTGGCCGGCGACCGATTCACCCATGAGGCCGCCGCATTCGGCAACGACCTTGCTACACAACCGAACTTCCCCGCCGAGATCCGGGCCCCCCAGGGCACGCTGCCGGGCGTCTCGTCGTTCCAGATCCAGATCGCGGACTACGACATCCTCACCGCCGGTGACCAGCCCGATGTGCTGGTGGCCATGAATCCCGCTGCGCTGAAGGCGAATCTGGAGGACCTGGCGCGCGGGGCGACGCTGATCATCAATACCGATGAATTCACCAAGCGGAATCTGGCCAAGGTCGGCTACTCCGGTGACCCGCTCGCCGATGACACGCTGTCCGATTTCGTGGTGCACCGGGTGCCCATGACGTCGTTGACGCTCGCGGCAACCGAACCGACCGGTGTGGGCAAAAAGGACGGCCAGCGCGCCAAGAATATGTTCGCGCTGGGATTGCTGTCCTGGATGTACGGGCGGCCACTCGGCGGGACCGAGCAGTTCGTACGGGAGAAATTCGCGGCGACACCGGATGTCGCCGAAGCGAATATCCTCGCATTCCGGGCAGGTTGGAATTACGGCGAAACCACCGAGGCCTTCGCCACCACCTACGAGGTAGCCCCCGCGACGCTGCCGGCCGGCACCTACCGGCAGATCACCGGCAATACCGCGCTCGCCTACGGCATCGTCACCGCCGGGCAGCTGTCCGGGCTGCAGGTGTTCCTCGGGACGTATCCCATCACCCCGGCCTCCGACATCCTGCACGAGCTCAGCAAGCACAAGAACTACGGCGTCACCACCTTCCAGGCCGAGGACGAGATCGCCGGCATCGGCGCGGCCCTGGGCGCGGCCCTGGGCGGCGCGCTCGGCGTCACCAGCACCTCCGGGCCCGGTCTGGCGCTCAAGAGCGAGACCATCGGCCTCGCCGTCATGACCGAACTGCCGCTGCTCATCGTCGACGTGCAGCGCGGCGGGCCCTCCACCGGCCTGCCCACCAAGACCGAACAGGCCGATCTGCTGCAGGCGCTCTACGGGCGCAATGGCGAATCGCCGGTGGCGGTGGTCGCGCCGCGGTCACCCGCCGACTGCTTCGACACCGCGGTGGAGGCGGCCCGCATCGCCCTCACCTACCGCACGCCCGTCCTGGTGCTCTCCGACGGCGCCATCGCCAATGGTTCGGAACCGTGGTCGATTCCGCAGGTGTCCGAGCTGGAGCCCATCCATCCGGCCTTCGAACCCGCTGGGTCCGAGGAGGATTCGTTCCAGCCCTACGCCCGCGACCCGGAAACCCTGGCCCGCCCGCTGGCCGTACCCGGCACCGTGGGCCGCGCCCACCGCATCGGCGGCCTCGAAAAGGCCGACGGCAGCGGCAATATCTCCTATGAACCGGCCAACCACGAACTCATGGTGCGACTGCGGCAGGCCAAGATCGACGGCATCACCGTGCCCGAACTCGAGGTCGACGATCCGGACGGCCGCGCCGAACTGCTGCTCATCGGCTGGGGCAGCTCCTACGGTCCGATCGGTGAGGCATGCCGGCGGGCCCGGCGCCGCGGCGTCCCCGTGGCCCAGGCGCACCTGCGGCACCTGAATCCCTTCCCGCACAACCTCGGTGACGTACTGAGCAGGTACCGCACCGTGGTCTGCCCGGAGATGAACGGCGGACAGTTGGCCATGCTGCTGCGCGCCCGCTACCTCGTCGACGTGCAACCGTGGACCAAGATCGCCGGAACCGCTTTCCAGGCCCAGGAACTCGTCGGCGTCATCGACGCGGCACTCGATGGCTCCATTGCGGAGATGGAGCAGAGCAAGGCCTTCGCCGCGCGGGCGCGGGCCACCTACCGCACCACAGGGGGCAAGTGATGACCATCATGGAAAACCCGCTCATCGGAACGGATCTCGGGCTCACCGGATACTCCGGCGTGCCCACCGCCGCGGGACCACAGAAGGTCAAGGACTTCACCTCCGATCAGGAGGTGCGCTGGTGCCCCGGCTGCGGGGACTACGTCATCCTCGCCACCGTGCGCGGCTTCCTCGCCGACCTCGGGCTGAAGCGCGAGAACCTCATGTTCGTCTCCGGCATCGGTTGTTCCAGCCGGTTCCCGTACTACCTGGAGGCGTACGGGATCCACTCCATCCACGGCCGCGCGCCCGCCATCGCCACCGGGCTCGCGGTCACCCGGCCGGACCTGTCGGTCTGGGTCGTCACCGGCGACGGCGACGCGCTGTCCATCGGCGGCAATCACCTCATCCACGCGCTGCGGCGCAATGTGAACATGACGATCCTGTTGTTCAACAACCGGATCTACGGTCTGACCAAGGGGCAGTACTCGCCGACCTCCGAAACCGGCAAGGTCACCAAGTCGACTCCGATGGGCTCGGTCGACCACCCGTTCAACACCTTGTCGGTGGCCCTCGGGGCCGAAGCCAGCTTTGCCGGACGGGCCCTGGACTCCGATCGCGCCGGACTCAACGAGGTACTGCGCGCCGCCGCCGAACACCGCGGCACCTCCTTCGTGGAGATCCTGCAGGACTGCCCGATCTTCAACGACGGCTCCTTCGACATGCTCCGCAAGGAGAACGCCGAATCCCACCTCATCCGGCTCCGGCACGGGCAGCCGATCCGCTTCGGGGCCGATAATGAATTCGCGGTCGTGCGTGACGGTTTCGGCCTGCGGGTGGCGCGCTCCGATGCCGCCGCCGAATCCGACATCGTGGTGCACGACGCCTACAGCGACAATCCCGAATACGCCTACGCCCTCTCGCGGCTGTCCGATCAGGACCTGTCGCACGTGGTCACCGGCATCTTCCGCAGTGTGAACCGGCCCACCTACGACGACGGGGTCCGCGCGCAGCTCACCGCCGCCGCCGAACGTAAACCGGTGCACGAGAACTCGCTGCAGTCCCTGCTCACCGGTCGCGAAACCTGGACGGTCAGCTGACCCTCCGGAACCGGCCCGGCCGGAACTAACCCTGGACGAAGGCGTTCAGCAGGCGCTGGAACAGATCCGTGAAGCGCTTGCGGGACGCCTTCTGGTCATCGGTGAGGCCATCGGTCAGCTCGGGCGCGTAGACGATGACGTGCGCATCCTGATCCGGGGGCTGCGGCATGAAATCGATGATGGACGTGCTCTTGTCGACCACCGTGGGCATGCCCATATCCACCAGGGCCAGCTGCCGGACCTCCGCGGTGGCGGCGCCCAGCACGTCCTGCGGAATCGTGCCGTTCAGCGGCTGCGTCGCACCGTCGCCCGGCCATTTCGTGGCATGGCCGTCCGACTGGATCTCCAGAGCGGGATGCAGATCCGTGCGCGTCTGCCAACCCGCGGGCATGGCGGTCAGGGTGAACAAGGCCGCCGAAGGGGCGGGAGCAGGTGCGGGCCCAGGCGCCGGTGCGGGGGCCGGCGCAGGCGCGGGCGGCGCGCCCGGTACCGGATCGGCGGTGGCGAAACCGGTTGCGCCGGTGAGCATTGCGGCGGTCAGCAGGGTCGTCGCCGCGATCCGGCAGCCGCGCCACAGCTCACCCCGTACCGTCTCGAATGAGCTTGCCGCACCGACTCTTTGCATCGCTACCCTCCGAATCACCCTGCGAGCAGCCGCTCGCCGCCGGTGATTCTGCCGGGTCCGCGCCGCGACCCGCGCAACGGCACGCCGAACTCCGCCCAGGTGCGAGCGATCCCACACGCGCGAGAAAACGCTTGCGGGCGGGCGGAATCCGTGCGACCTGCGGTGGAAGAACTTGTCAGCGCAGCGCGGGCGGGTTGTTCAGATCGGTGGCGGAATAGGTGTCGCAGGCCTTGACCTGACCGGTCTTATATCCGGCGAGGAACCACTTCTGCCGTTCCTCCGACGAACCGTGCGTCCAGGCCTCGGGATTGACCCGGCCCGTCGAGGCCTTCTGGATCCGATCGTCACCGACCGCGGCCGCCGCGGAGAGCGCATCGCGGACATCGTTGTCGGTCAACGGCTTCAGGAACGGCTGATTGCTACCCGGCGCGGGCAGCTTGTCCGCGTAGTACGCCCAGACACCCGCATAGCAGTCGGCCTGGAGTTCGGTGCGCACCGCGCCGGACTGCGGACCGCGTGGATCACGCTGGGCGCGATTGATATCGCCGAGCAGGTTCTGGATGTGATGGCCGAACTCGTGCGCCACCACATACTCCTGCGCCAGCGGTCCACCGCTGGAACCGAAACGATCCACCAGCTCCTGGAAGAAGCTGGTATCGAAATACGCGGTGCGGTCGGCCGGGCAATAGAAGGGACCGACCGCCGAGGACGCCTGACCGCAGCCGGTGTTGACCGCGCCCGAGAACAGCCGCACCTTGGGCGCCGCATAGCGGGTCGAGGTCTGCTTGGACAGTTCGGTGCCCCACACATTGTCGAGACTCTGGACGGTCAGCACCACGCGGCAGTCGACGTACTTGTTGGCATCCGCACCCGTCTTGCAGTGCGCGGGCGTGGCCGCGGTCTCGCCTTCGGACTTGGCGTCCGCTCCGGTGAACTGCCCGAGCACGCTCCCCGGGTCGCCGCCGAGCAGCAGCGTCACCACCACCGCGATGAGACCGATCGCACCGCCGCCGAGGACCAAACCGCCGCCCCTGCCCGGTCCGCCGCCGCTTTGCACCCGGTCCGGGTCGATTTGCAGGCCCTCGTTGAAGGTCATGGCGTCTACTTTGGCATGGTCCGGCGGATATCCGTTTTCACTCGCCGGACGTGTCTCACTACGATGGGTTCCGCACTCGGCCGACTCTGCCGGTGTTTCGAGCCCGTCGAAAGGAATCCCGTGCTGCGCACCCACTTGGCTGGTTCGCTGCGAAGCGAGCACGCCGGTCAGACCGTCACCCTCACCGGATGGGTGGCTCGTCGGCGAGACCACGGTGGCGTGATCTTCATCGATCTGCGCGATGCGTCGGGTGTTTCGCAGGCCGTCTTCCGGGAGGGCGTGCCCGCGGAACAGGCCCACAAGCTGCGTAACGAGTTCTGTGTGAAGGTCACCGGAGTGGTCGAGGACCGCCCGGAGGGCAGCGGGAACCCGAATCTGCCGACGGGCCGGATCGAGGTCAACGTCACCGAGCTCGAGGTGCTCAACGAGGCCGCGCCGCTGCCCTTCCAGCTCGACGACGAACCCGGTGAAGAGGCCCGCCTCAAGTACCGCTACCTGGACCTGCGCCGCGAAGGCCCGGGCCACGCCATCCGGCTGCGGTCCAAGGTCAATGCCGCCGCGCGCGCCGTGCTCGCCGAGCACGCCTTCGTCGAGGTGGAAACCCCGACCATGACCCGGTCCACCCCGGAAGGCGCCCGCGACTTCCTGGTGCCCGCGCGCCTGCAGCCCGGCAAGTTCTACGCGCTGCCGCAGTCCCCGCAGCTGTTCAAGCAGCTGCTCATGGTCGGCGGCATCGAGCGCTACTACCAGATCGCGCGCTGCTACCGCGACGAGGACTTCCGCGCCGACCGCCAGCCCGAGTTCACCCAGCTCGACATCGAGATGAGCTTCGTCGAGCAGGAAGATGTGATCCTGCTCGCCGAGGACATCCTCGCCGCGCTGTGGAAGCTGGTCGGCTACGAGATCACGACCCCCATCCCGCACATGACCTACGCGGATGCCATGCGCCGCTTCGGTTCCGACAAGCCCGACCTGCGCTTCGGCATCGAGATCACCGAAATGAAGGAGTACTTCAAGGACACCCCGTTCCGGGTGTTCCAGTCTCCCTATGTCGGTGCGGTCGTCATGCCGGGCGGCGCCTCGCAGCCGCGCCGCCAGCTCGACGCATGGCAGGACTGGGCGAAGCAGCGCGGCTCCAAGGGCCTCGCCTACGTTCTCGTGCAGGAGGACGGCACCCTCGGCGGTCCGGTCGCCAAGAACCTGACCGACGCCGAGCGCGAGGGCCTGGCCAAGTTCGTCGGCGCCGAGCCCGGCGACTGCGTCTTCTTCGCCGCCGGCGACGAGAAGGCCGGCCGCGCCATCCTCGGCGCGGCCCGCGGTGAGATCGCCCGCAAGTGCAACCTCATCGACGAGAACGCCTGGGCCTTCGTGTGGATCGTGGACGCGCCCATGTTCGAACCCGCCGCCGACGCCACCGCCAGCGGCGATGTGGCCCTTGGCCATTCGGCCTGGACCGCCGTGCACCACGCCTTCACCTCGCCGAAGCCGGAGCACCTGGCCACCTTCGACACCGACCCGGGCTCCGCACTGGCCTACGCCTACGACATCGTCTGCAACGGCAATGAAATCGGCGGCGGCTCCATCCGTATCCACCGCCGCGACGTGCAGGAACGCGTGTTCAAGGTGATGGGCATCGGCCACGACGAGGCGCAGGAGAAGTTCGGCTTCCTGCTCGACGCCTTCTCCTTCGGCGCTCCGCCCATGGGCGGCATCGCCTTCGGCTGGGACCGCATCACCGCGCTGCTCGCCGGCGTCGACTCCATCCGCGAGGTCATCGCCTTCCCGAAGTCGGGCGGCGGCGTCGACCCGCTCACCGACGCGCCCGCCGGCATCACGCCGCAGCAGCGCAAGGAAGCGGGCCTGGACGTCAAGCTCGACGCGGACGGCAACCCCATCAAGGAAGCCGGGAAGTAACCGGACGCCCGGATAGGCTGCACCCGCCGGTATCGGCCGATACCGGAAACCCGCCGATACGAGGTGGTTACGGGTGCTGCATGTCCGGGCCGTCTGCCCCGCCGACATCACCGACACCGCGCTGGACCTGCTGCGCGCCGACCCCGGCGCCACCCTGGTCACGGTCCAGCGCGGCGCCGCGGTGGAACCGGCGGGTGACCTCCTGGAGTGCGTGCTCGCCCGCGAATCCGCCGACGATGTCCTGAATGCGCTGCGCGACTTGGGCGTCGTACGCACGGGCGGCATCGCACTCGAGGATGTCGGCACGCTGCTCTCCGATGCCGCCGAGGTCGCCGCCGAGAAAGCGCCGGACCGCGGCGCGGATTCGGTGGTGTGGCAGGAACTGGTCGCACAGACCGGTGAGGCCTCCACCCTGACGCCTTCGTTCCTCGCCTTCATCATCATCGCGTGCCTGCTCGCCGTGGTGGGTGTGGCCACCGACTCCTCGGTCACGATCGTCGGCGCGATGGTGGTCGGGCCCGAGTACGGGCCGCTCGCCGGGACCGCGGTCGCCTTGGTGCGCAAGGATTATCGGCTCGCCGCGCGTTCCGCGCTGGCGCTGCTGGTCGGGTTCCCGGTGGCCATGACCGTGGCCTGGTTCGCCACCTGGCTGTTCCGGAAACTGGGCTGGGTCACCGCCGCCGGCGTCGAGAATCTGCAGAACGTCGACTTCATCTACAAGGTCGGGCCGTTCTCGGTGGTGGTGGCGCTATTGGCCGGTGCGGCCGGCATGCTCGCCACCATGACCCCGAAATCGGCTGCGCTGGTGGGCGTCTTCATCTCGGTCACCACCATCCCGGCGGCCGGATTCGCGGTGGTGGCCGCCGAGGTCGGGTCCTGGCACAAGGCCGCCATGTCCCTCGGGCAGCTCGCGGTGAACATGGTCGGGATCGTGGCCGCGGGCGTGCTCGTGCTGTGGCTGCGGCCCCGGCATCGTCCGGGCGGCGGCACATTGAGCCGGCTCAACCGATGGTGGCTGAGCGATACCGCTTGAGCGGAACCGGAATCGGGTCGATCAGACCGGGACGACCAGCCGGCCGGTGAGCGTGCGGTAGGCGTAGGTGATCGCGATGGCCGTGACCGGACCGGCCACCAGCAGACCCAGGCCGCACAGCAGCACGCCGAAGAACGTCATCACGAATACCGCCAAGGCCAGCAGCGATACCTGCAGGGCATTGCGGACCACCAGCAGCACACTGGATTTGATCGCCTCGAGCGGATTCTGATCCTGGTCGATCACGAAATTCAGTGCGAACATGCACAACACACCGACGATGATCGCGGGGAAGAGACATGCGAACGAGGCCACCAGGCACACCACGAACACGATGAGCGCGGTGAGAAGCACATTGCCGGCGTTCACGAAACCGAAGAAGGCCGGGAAATCCGGTGGTGTCCCATCGGTTTCATACAGCGCGCCCCGGATCATGGCGGCCTGCAGCAGCCACACCAGCAGCGAGGCCACCGCGAACAGCAGCAACACCGCGGACAACGACTGCACATCAACGATATTCACCAGCAGCGTCACCACCAGCCAGGCGACCAGGCCGATCAGCACCATGCCCACCCACGGAAGCGGGTTGAGCCGGAACTTGTCCCAGCCGTAGGCCAGCGCGGCGCCGACATTCAGTTTCTCGCGCGGGTAGTCGTAGGCGGGCAGCTGGCCCGTGGGGGCGGGTGCGGTGCTCGCCGGGGGCATGGTTCCGGGCGGTGCGAAGCCGCCGGGCTGAGTGCCGCCCGCCACCGGATAGCCGCCGGGCGGGGTGTTGCCGGGTGGCGGAAAGCCGCCGGCGCCCTGGTAACCGGCGGGCGGCGGGCCCTGCGGCGGCATGCCCTGCTGTGTCGGATAACCCGGTGGCACGGCACCTGCCTGCGCATATCCGGGAACCTGCACCGGCGCGCCCGGCTGTGCGGGCAGCGGCGGCGGGGGTTCGACCGGTTCGCTGCCGTATTGCGCCGCGCCGAGTCCACCGAACTGCGGATAGCCGGAGAGGCCGGGCATTTCGTGCCGGCCGTGGCCGCCGGTGGGATCCGGTGCGCCGGTGAATTGTCCGGCTTCCGGGTGCTGTCGTCCGCTCGCGTGACTCGTATACTGCTCGCCTTCCCCCTCGCCGGACGGGTCGCCGAAGGGTTCGTTCGGTGCTGAGGGCGGCGTGCCAGTCATGGTCACAAGCCTTTCACATTTCCCGGTTTACGGTGTGGCGCACAGCAGTTGAATACGAACCCAACTAGACCACCTTGGTTGTGTCAAGCAACCAGCGCGGTGTGGGCAAACCCTTCACAAAGACACGCCGACCGACGCGCGAAAGGTTGCGCAACCGCTCGCTGAAAGTGACCTGGCGGGAGTACCTTGGGTTCCGATGACCGCACTATTGGCCGAACGCGCCGCCGAAGTCGTGTCCGCGGCACAACAGTTGCTCACAAAGCGAATGGGTGCTCCGGTAAAGCTGAGTGATCCTATGGAACTCAGCGGCAGTGGTAGAACGACGGTCCTACGTGTCCGCGTTGCGGAGAACGCTTTTTCACTTCCGCGCACCCTCATTGTGAAGCAGGTTGCCGGGAACGCGACGCAGCGACGCACTGGCGGCATGGCACCCGGCGTCGCCAGCATCGACTCCGCCTTCCTCCGGGAAGCGGTGTCGTACCAGTTCACCACCGCACTGGGCCGTGACCATCGGCCCGGCGCGTACCTACTCGGCTACAGCCTGCCCGAGCGCCTGCTGATCCTCAGCGACCTCGGTGAGAACACGTCACTCACCGCGGTACTGCAGTCCGGATCGGAACCCGCCGGGCGCAACTCGCTCATGGCCTTCGCGCAAGCGCTGGGCCGGATGCACGCCGCGACCGTCGGCCGCGAGGCCGACTTCGTGGCACTGCTACGCCGCGTCGACGTCGTACACCGGGTGGACGGCATTGCCCAGCAGGCCGAATCCGCGGTCGCCGAGGTGCCCGTCATGCTGGAACACGAACTCGGCATCGAAGTGCCGGGCGAGATCGCCGAGCGCATCGTGCGCGGCAACCGGCTGTTCTCCGCGGGCCGCTATCGCGCCTTCAGCCCGTCCGACCTGTGCCCCGACAATGTCATCCTCAACGAGGAGGGCGCGCGGTTCCTCGACTACGAGTGGGGTGGCTTCCGCGACGCGACCCTCGATATCGCGTACGCGCTGGTCTCCTTCCCCGGCTGCCTGTGCGACTTCGAGCTCTCCCGCGAACGCGCCCGGCAGATGGTCGAGGCCTGGCGATCCGAAGTGGTCGCGGTGTGGCCCGCCCTCGCCGACGACGATGTGCTGGCCGAACGCATTCTCGAGGCCCGGCTCATCTGGGTGTGGCTGTCCACTTACTGGTTCCTGCCCGCCGACCACGCCCGCATCGCGGCCGCCCGCGAACACGGGCTCTCCATCCCGCGGTCCGCGGCGCTGATCAACCGCTGGGCCGCACTGGCCGAGGACGCGCGCTGCACCGGCGACGACACGCTGGGCGACTTCGCCGAGCACGTGTCGGCCACGCTGGAAGAGCACTGGGAGGAATAGGCGCTACGGCGAGGGCGGGAGCCTGGTCACCGACCGGACTTCGGCCTTCGCCGTATTGCTCGCAGCCGCGCTGACCTGCCGTATGTCTCGTTGTGTCGGTGTTCGTCGGTAGGGTCTCTGTGGTGAGTGATGGGTTGTTCGCGGCGCCGGGGGTGGAGGCCGTATCCGAAGATTTCGAGACGAGCGTGCCGCGCCCGTCGAGCCGCGACGATCGCTTCGCGCCGCTGGCCGTGCGCATGCGGCCGCGCAATCTCGACGAGGTCGTCGGCCAGCAGCATCTACTCGGTCCTGGATCGCCGCTACGCCGCCTGATCGAGGGGTCGGGCGCCGCGTCCGTGCTGTTGTACGGGCCGCCCGGCACCGGTAAGACGACCCTGGCTTCGCTGCTTTCCCAGGCCACCGGGCGTCGCTTCGAGGCGCTGTCCGCGCTGTCGGCGGGGGTGAAGGAAGTGCGCGGGGTGATCGATCTCGCGCGTCGCCGGCTCACCGTGGGCGAGCAGACCGTCCTGTTCATCGATGAGGTGCACCGGTTCTCGAAGACGCAGCAGGACGCACTGCTCGCCGCCGTCGAGAATCGCATCGTGCTGCTGGTCGCGGCGACCACGGAGAACCCGTCGTTCTCGGTGGTGTCGCCACTGCTCTCGCGGTCACTGGTCCTGCAGCTGAAGTCCTTGTCGGAAGACGACATTCGCACCGTCCTGCAGCGGGCCATCGACGATCCGCGCGGCCTGGCGGGGGAGTACACCGTCAGCGATGCGGCCATCGACCACATCGTGCGCATCGCGGGCGGCGATGCCCGTCGTTCGCTGACCGCGCTGGAGGCCTCGGCCGAATCCTCCCTCGACGGTACGGTCGGCGTGGAACTGGTCGAGGCCAGCGTGGACAAGGCCGCCGTGCGCTACGACCGCGCGGGTGATCAGCACTACGACGTGATCAGTGCCTTCATCAAATCCCTGCGCGGCTCGGATGTGGATGCGGCCCTGCACTATCTGGCTCGCATGCTCAGCGCCGGCGAGGATCCGCGATTCATCGCCCGCCGCTTGATGATCCAGGCCAGCGAGGAGGTCGGCATGGCCGACCCGATGGCCTTGCAGACCGCCGTCGCCGCGGCCCAGGTCGTCCAGCTGGTCGGCCTGCCCGAAGCCCAGCTGGCGCTGACCCAGGCCACGATCCACATCGCCACCGCCCCCAAATCGGGCGGTGTGGTGAAGGCGCTCGGCGCCGCCATGTCCGATATCTCCGCGGGCAAGGCCGGCGCCGTCCCGCCGCACCTACGCGACGGTCACTACGCGGGCGCGGCCGGACTCGGCAATGCCCAGGGCTACAAGTACCCCCACGATCACCCGGACGGCGTTCTCGCCCAGCAATATCCACCGGACGAGCTGGTCGGCGTCGACTACTACCAGCCCACCGACCACGGTTACGAGCGCGAAGTCGGACCGCGGGTAACCAAACTCCGCCGTATCGTGCGGGGAAAATGAAACCCTCACTCCGACAGCCTCTGCGCGAAAGCATGTAACGCCGAGATGCACTCGACGCGAGAGTGCATCGAGTGCAAGCTTTTCGGCGTTCGTCCAGTTGAGAGTGTTACTGATACTACCGATTCGACCGATTTCTACCCGCGGAACAGGCCGTTGTCGCGCGCGATTTTCTCGATGTCGGCAGGAGTCCCGGCCATGATGGCCCGGACGTTGTCGGTCACCAGCTCCACCGGCCAGTCCCACCACGCCGCGCGCAGCAGACGGTCCACGTCCTCGTCGGCGTAGCGCTGCTTCACCGGCTGCGCCGGGTTGCCGCCGACGATCGTGTAGGGCGGAACGTCGCCGGTGACGACCGCGCCGGTGGCGATGATCGCGCCGTCGCCGATGCGGACGCCCGGCATGATCAGAGTGTGGTAGCCGAACCACACGTCATTGCCCACGACCGTGTCGCCCTTGGACGGGATGGACGTGATGATGTCCATGGTCTGCTCGGCCCAGGTGCCGCCGAAGATGGTGAACGGGAAGGTCGACACGCCCGCGGTCGGGTGATTGGCCCCGGCCATGATGAAGCGGGTCCCGGCGGCGATGGCGCAGTATTTGCCGATGATCAGCTTCTCCGGGCCGAAGGCGTACAGCACGTTCTCGGTCTCGAAGGCCGTCGGGCGGTCCGGGTCGTCGAAGTAGGTGTAGTCGCCGACCTCGATGTTGGCCGAGGTGACATGCGGTTTCAGGAAGACGGTCCGGTGTGCGTGGGGGAGCGGGAAGCGCTGGGATGGGTCGGGGATCACAGTCACTCCGCCGAGGGTAGCTATCGCCAGGTGGTGGGTGGAAACGCCCTGGACCCGGACCGGTAGGCTGGATAGTTGTGCAGACCCACGAGATTCGACGGCGCTTCCTGGAGCATTTCGTAAAGGCGGGACATACCGAGGTACCCAGTGCCTCGCTCATCCTGGCCGACCCCAACCTGCTGTTCGTCAACGCAGGCATGGTCCAGTTCGTGCCGTATTTCCTCGGTCAGCAGACCCCGCCCTTCGATACCGCGACCAGCGTGCAGAAGTGCGTGCGCACCGGCGATATCGAGAACGTCGGCATCACCACCCGCCACAACACCTTCTTCCAGATGGCGGGCAACTTCTCCTTCGGCGACTACTTCAAGCGCGAGGCCATCACCCACGCCTGGACCCTGCTGACCTCCAGCGTGGAGGACGGCGGCTTCGGCTTCGATCCGGAACGCCTGTGGGCCACCGTCTATCTCGACGACGACGAGGCCGAGCGCATCTGGCTCGATCTGGGCGTACCCGCCGAGCGCATCCAGCGCCGCGGCATGGCCGACAACTACTGGTCCATGGGCATCCCCGGCCCCTGCGGCCCGTGCTCGGAGATCTACTTCGACCGCGGCCCCGAATACGGCGTCGAGGGCGGCCCGGAGGCCGACGAGGACCGCTACCTCGAAATCTGGAACCTCGTGTTCATGCAGAACGAGCGCGGGGAAGGGCGCGGCAAGGACGACTTCGAGATCCTCGGCCCGCTGCCCAAGAAGAACATCGACACCGGCATGGGCGTCGAGCGTGTCGCGTTCCTGCTGCAGGGCGTCGACAATGTCTACGAGACCGACCTGCTGCGCCCGATCATCGACAAGGCCGAGGAACTGACCGGCCGCTCCTACGGTGTCGAGCACACCGACGATGTGCGCTTCCGCGTCATCGCCGACCACGCCCGCACCGCCGCCATGCTCATCGCCGACGGTGTGAACCCCGGTAATGACGGCCGCGGCTACGTGCTGCGCCGCCTGCTGCGCCGCATCGTCCGCTCGGCGCGCCTGCTGGGCGCGGAGAAGCCGGTGATGGGTGAGTTCATCAAGGTCGTCAGCGAGCTGATGGCCCCCTCGTACCCCGAGCTGGCCACCGACTTCAAGCGCATCGAAACCGTCGCCGTCGGTGAGGAATCCGCGTTCCTCAAGACCCTGAGCACCGGCACCAAGCTGTTCGACGAGACCGTCGACGAGGTGAAGTCCCAGGGCAGCAAGAAGATCAGCGGCACCGACGCGTTCACGCTGCACGACACCTACGGTTTCCCGATCGACCTGACCCTGGAGATGGCCGCCGAGGCCGGTCTGCAGGTCGACGAGGCCGGCTTCCGCTCGCTCATGGCCGAGCAGCGCAAGCGGGCCAAGGAGGACGCGCTGTCGCGTAAGCACGCGCACGCCGACCTCACCGTCTACAAGGAATTCGTGGACCGCGGCGCGACCGAGTTCACCGGCTTCGACGAACTGGCCACCGAGGCAACCGTTCTCGCCCTGATCAAGGACGGCGTGCGGGTGCCGGTCGCGGAGGCCGGGCAGGACGTCGAGGTCATCCTGGACCGCAGCCCGCTCTACGCCGAGTCCGGTGGCCAGATCGCCGACCGCGGCGCCATTTCCTCCTCGCACGGCGCGAAGCTGCACGTCAACGATGTGCAGAAGATCGCCAAGAAGGTGTGGGTGCACAAGTCCACCGTCGAGGCCGGTCAGCTCACCGAGGGCGACACCGTGCTCGCCAGCGTGGATCCGGCATGGCGGCGTGGCTCGACCCAGGGTCACTCGGGCACCCATATGGTGCATGCCGCGCTGCGACAGGTGCTGGGCCCCAACGCGGTTCAGGCCGGATCGCTGAACAAGCCGGGCTACCTGCGTTTCGACTTCAACTGGCAGGGCCAGCTGTCCGAGCAGCAGAAGGCCGATATCGAGGCTGTCTCCAATGACGCTGTGGCCGACGACTTCCCGGTGAACACCTTCGTCACCGACCTGTCCTCGGCCAAGAAGATGGGCGCCATGGCGCTGTTCGGCGAGAACTACGGCGACGAGGTGCGGGTCGTGGAGATCGGCGGGCCGTTCTCCATGGAGTTGTGCGGTGGCACGCATGTGCGGCACTCCTCGCAGATCGGCCCGATCACCGTGCTCGGTGAGTCGTCGGTCGGTTCGGGTGTGCGGCGCGTGGAAGCCTTTGTCGGCCTGGACTCCTACAAGTACCTGGCCAAGGAGCGTGCGCTGCTGGCCGGTATCGCCTCCTCGCTGAAGGTGCCCTCGGACGAGGTCCCGGGCCGGGTGGAGCAGCTGGTCGAGCGGCTCAAGGTCGCCGAGAAGGAGCTGGAGCGCACCAAGATGGCCGCCGTGCTGTCGAATGCGGGTGCCTTCGTGGACCAGGCCCAGCGGGTCGGCAAGGTGCTGCTGGTGGCCGCCGCCGCGCCCGAGGGCGTGGGCGCGGGTGATCTGCGCACGCTGGTGCAGGACATCAAGGGCCGCTTCGGTTCCGAGCCCGCCGTGGTGGCGCTGCTCGGCAATGCCGACGGCAAGGTGCCGTTCGTGGTGGCTCTCACCAAGGGCGCGCAGGATCTCGGTCTCAAGGCCGGTGACCTGGTCGGCGCCTTCGGTCCGAGCATTGCCGGCCGCGGCGGCGGCAAGCCGGAGATGGCGCAGGGCGCGGGTTCGGATCCGTCGGGGATCGAGGCCGGGCTGGCTGCGCTGCGGGCACGGGTGGCCGAGCTCGCCGGCTGATGGCTAGTTCCGAACCATCGGACACGCCGGGCGCCGACGATAGCGCCCGGATTCCCGCCGTGGCGGACGGCTTCGAGCCCGGAGGGGCTGCGGCCGCAGCGACCCCCGGGGGGCGGAGTGCGGACGGCTTCGAGCGTCCGCACTCGGCGCGGGGCCGGGAGGCCGCCGAGCGGCCGAGCCTGGAACATGATCCGGGCCGGGGCCGTCGCATCGCGATCGATGTGGGCACGGTCCGCATCGGTGTCGCGTCCAGTGACCCGGACGGGATTCTCGCCACTCCGGTGGAGACGGTGCCACGCGCGAAAAAGGTCGCGCCGGGCGCTCTCGCGCCGGATTTGGCCCGAATTGCCGAGATTGTGCGGGAGTATGAAGCAGTCGAAGTGATCGTCGGCTTGCCGCGCACCTTACGCGGGGAAAGTGGCTCTTCAGCTAAGCTGGCGGCCACCTTCGCGGGACGTTTGCGGAGCCTGATCGCTCCGGTTCCGGTGCGACTTTCCGACGAACGTTTGACTACGGTGTCTGCTGCACGAGCGTTGCGGGACAGTGGAGTTCGCGCCCGCGGACAGCGGCAGGTCATCGATCAGGCGGCGGCCGTGTCGATCCTGCAAGGTTGGTTGGACGAACGGAGTTCGCTTTTGAAGCCACGCGGTGACGAAGCATGACCGACCGCTGGACGCGAGCCGAGGAACGTTACCGGCAGAACGCGGAACGGCGGTACCGCCGCGACGACCTCGAGTGGGACGACGACTACGAGGACGACACCACCGTCATCCCCCGCTACGAGGATGAGGCCGAGGACGACGAGGAACCCCTCCTCGAACCCGAACCTCCGCGCCGCAGTCCCCCGCAGCGCACCCCCGAACGCGTCGGGCGCCGCCAGCCCACGCGCGCCGAATCCCGTCGCGGCAAGCCGTCTTCCGGCACCCGCGGCTCCCGTGGCTCGGGCGGGCAGCGGCCGCGGCGTTCCCGCATGGCCTCCCGCAAGGCCGCCGAGCGCAAGCGCCGCCGCCGGAACCTGCTGGTGATCGCCGGCGTGTTCGCCATATTGTTCCTGGGCGCCGTGGGTTTCGCGGGCTGGAAGTTCATGGGCAAGTGGAATCCGCCCGCCGACTTCTCCGGCCCGCAGGGCCCGCTGGTGGTGGTGCAGGTCAAGTCCGGCGACACCTCGACCCAGATCGCGCAGACCATGCACGACAAGGGCGTCGTCGAGAGCACCGGCGCCTTCTACGAGGCGGCCGTGCGCAATGACAATATGAATTCGCTGCAGCCCGGCTATTACGCGATTCCCACGCACAGCAAGGGTTCCGAGGCCGTGTCCGCCTTGTTCAGCAAGGACGCGCGGGTCGGCAATGTGGTCATCTCCGAGGGCCGGCAGCTGCACGATTCCACCGATGCGAGCACCAATGCGCGCAAGGACGGCATCTACCGCAAGATCGCCGACGCGAGCTGTGTCGGCACCGGTTCGAACGCGAAATGCGTGACCTACGAACAGCTCGACGCCGCGGGCGCGAATACCGATCCGGCGGCGCTGGGCGTGCCGGCGTGGGCCCTCGATCGGGTGCGCACGGTGCCGGATCGGACCCGGCAGCTGGAGGGGCTGATCGCCGGTGGCACCTGGGATTTCGATCCCAGTGCCAGCGCGACGGACATTCTCAAGCAGCTGGTCACCGCGAGCGCGCAGAGTTACGAGGCGACCGGTCTGCTGCAGTCGGGCAATGCCAACGGCCTCGCCCCGTACGAGACGCTCATCGGCGCGTCGCTGGTGGAGCGGGAAGCGTTGCCGCAGGACATGTCCAAGGTGGCGCGCGTGATCCTGAACCGGCTCAAGGCGAATCAGAAGCTGGAGTTCGATTCGACGGTCAACTACACCCTGCCGAGCACCGAGGTCGCGACCACGGACGCGGACCGGGCCAAGCAGACGCCGTGGAATACCTACGCCATGACCGGGCTGCCCGCCACGCCGATCTCGGCGCCGTCACTGGATGCCATGCGCGCCATGGAGGCGCCGGCGCCGGGGCCGTGGCTGTACTTCGTGACGGTGGACAAGCAGGGCACCACGCTGTTCACCGACAACTATCAAGAGCATCTGAAGAATATTGAAAAGGCCAGGCAGAGTGGAATTCTCGACAGTGGGCGGTGAGCGGCGAGCCGCAACGGCCGGTGAGCGGCAAGCCGCAGTGGGCGGTGAGCGCCGGGCCGCGGTGCTGGGCAGCCCGATCTCGCATTCGCGGTCGCCGCAACTGCATCTGGCGGCCTACCGGGCGCTCGGGCTGGATTGGTCGTACGAGCGGATCGAATGCACTGCTGAGCAACTGCCCGGTCTGGTGGATGGTTTCGGGCCCGAATGGGTCGGGCTGTCGGTGACCATGCCGGGCAAGGTCGCGGCGCTCGAATATGCCGCGGAGAAGACCGACCGGGCCGAACTGGTCGGTTCGGCCAACACCCTGGTACGCACCGAAAACGGCTGGCGCGCGGACTGCACCGACGTCGACGGCGTCCGGGGCGCACTGCAGGGCGGGGGAGTCGACGAGGTGTCGCGGGCCGTCGTGCTCGGCGCGGGCGGCACCGCACGACCGGCGCTGCTCGCCCTCGCCGAACTCGGCGCCCACACCGTCACCATCGTCGCCCGCGACCGGGGACGCGCCGCCGACACCCTGGAACTGGCCGAGCGCCTGGGGCTTTCGGCCGAAGTGATCGACTTCGACCCGGATGGGCTCACCTTCGTGTGCTCCGAGGTCGACGCCGTCGTCAGCACTGTCCCGGCGGCCGGCGCCGCCGCGGTCGCCGAGGCCGTGGCACTTGCCCCGGTGGTGCTCGACGCCATCTACAACCCGTGGCCCACGCCGCTCGCCGAGGCCGTGCAGCGCGCCGGGCACACCGTCATCAGTGGTCTCGAAATGCTGCTGAACCAGGCCTACGGCCAGGTGGAGCAGTTCACCGGCAAGCCCGCCCCGCGCGCGGAAATGGCTGCCGCCCTGCGGGAGTGACGTCTCGCCGCGGCCGGTCTAGACGGCCGGCTGCGGCTCGAAGGCACTACGGAAGGTGAACGCGTACGGCGTCGGTCCGTGCTCGCGCAGATGCTCCAGGCGTTCGATCGACTCCTCGATGCCCGGTGTGTGGCCCTCCGGAATCCACCACAGCGCGGTGAACACCTCGCCCATCGGCAGGAAGAATTCCCTTCTGCGGCGCAGGAAGTCCATATGGGCGCTGCGATACACGTAGTCGAACAGGGCATCTCGTGACTCCCAGACGCTGATATTGATCAGCATGTCCGGGTCGCCCTCGAACGGGCGCAGGGAGGTCGCGTTGTTGGTGTCTCCGTCGATCAGCCGCCAGACGAAGCCGGGGGAGGCTTCGGCCAGGGCGTTGATCTCGTCCAATCCGGCATAGAAGTCGGCGACTCGCGGGTCGCCTTCGGGAGCGACCAGTCGGCCGATATTGATCTGTGCGAGGTGCATACCTGGACTATAACTAATCATCGTTGATTTTAGAGAAACTTATGCAGCATCGGCCCGGATCCGGATCCATTCGCGCGGTCCAGCCCGCCTCCGCGGCCGGGCCGGTCAGCAGCGCCAGGTTCATACCGCACACCAGCGGCGGAAAATCCACAGCCAGCCGGTGAAAAGGGCAGTTGCGCAGGCGAATCACGCCCTCGTCGAGATACGGCTCGTAGCCGCGCTCGCGCAGCACCTCCACCAGATCGCGATCCGCGACCGCCGGGCCGTGCGCCGCCGCGGCCTTCGCGATGGCGTCCTCCAGGCCCGCGTACTCCGTGGCCTCCGCGAGAACCGTTGCGACGGTGCGATAGTCGCGGGCGGGCACGGTGACCGCGAATTCCGCGTCGGCGCGGCGATAGAACTTGGCGGGCCGTCCCGCGCCCGGGCCATTGCGGCCCTCCGGGCGGCGGAACACCGCGTCCAGCAGGCCCGCCTCCGCGAGCTTGTCCAGGTGGAAGGCGGCTAGCGGGCGTTTGATATCCGCGGCCTCGGCGGCCTCGTCCCGGCTGACATCGTGATCCGCGGCCGCTACATAGTCGTAGAGACGCCGGCGGACCGGATCCTGCAGCAGGGCGACGGCTTCGATGTCCACAATTGCCTTTCTAGCAGCGTGGCCTTTCCATCAGCGTGGCAGGGTTTTCCAGCAGCGTGTCGGGGTTTCGGCCCGGACGGTCGCGCCCCGGTGCGCCACGCGGGATCGCTGCCGCTAGAGTTCTGGAACAAGTTTCAATTCATTCGATTCGGCTTCGTGGCCGCGCAGGTTAAGGTGTTCGTCATGAATGCGTGGGTGTTACGCGCCGTGGGCCTGGGAGCACTGACCGTAGTGCTGCGGACCCTGCTCGGCTTCGCCATGGTGTACTGGCCGACCAACGGCGGCTGGATGCGGCCGCTCTGCCTGATCGTGCTGGTCGTGGCCATTGTCGCGTGGGGTTACCTGGACGGTCGCGCCGACCGCCGCGCCCATCCGGATCCCGAGCACGGCACCGATCTCACCATGCGCTGGCTGAAGGCGGCCATCGCGGGCGGACTCGGCAGCGGGCTCGTCGCCTGGCTGCTCGACTTCCTGCCCAAGTTCGACCTCGGCGACAACGGGCTGCTGTTCGAGCTCACCGCGGGTGCCTCGTTCATCGTGCTGCTCATCTTCGTGCCCGGCGTGATCGGCGTGGCGGCGGGCCGCTGGCTGACCGGACGCGAGCACAAGAAGAACGGCGGCGCGGGCGCCCCGGCCGAATCGGTCACCCCGGATCCGGAGCCCGTCAGCCCGGAGCCCGCCGGCGTCTGACGCCACGGACATAAACGAAACCCCGCGCCGCATATCGCTTGCGGCGCGGGGTTTTTCGTTCGGTCCGGCCGGTTACAGCAGGATCGCGCCGCCGCCGGGCTTGTCCTCGCGGGCGACGGCCGAGTAAGCGGCCGCCAGCAGGCTCGGGTCCGGGCCCTCCAAGCGACCGGGCTTGGCCAGACCGTCCAGGACCACGAAGCGCAGGACGCCGGACTGGGTCTTCTTGTCCGTCTGCATGGAATCCAGCAGCTGCGGCAGCGCGTCGGCGTCGTAGCTGGTGGGCAGGCCGATGCTCTCGAGGATGGCGCGGTGCCGGTCGGCGGTGGCATCGTCGAGACGCCCTGCCAGGCGGCCCAATTCGGCGGCGAACACCAGGCCCACCGAGACGGCCGCGCCGTGCCGCCAGCGGTAGCGCTCGCGGCGCTCGATGGCGTGGGCGAGAGTGTGGCCGTAGTTGAGGATTTCGCGCAGGCTCGATTCCTTCAGGTCGGCGGCCACCACATCGGCCTTCACCTGAACGGCGCGGCGGATCAGTTCCGGCAGCACCTCACCGGTCGGGTCGAGCGCGGCCTGCGGATCCTGCTCCACGAGGTCCAGGATCACCGGATCGGCGATGAAACCGGCCTTGATGATCTCGGCCATGCCGGCCACGATCTCATTGCGCGGCACCGTCTCCAGCGTCGCCAGATCCACCATGACCGCGGCCGGCTCGTGGAAGCAGCCGACCAGGTTCTTGCCCGCCTCGGTATTGATCCCGGTCTTCCCGCCGACCGCCGCATCCACCATGGCCAGCAGCGTGGTCGGCACATGCACGATGCTCACCCCGCGCATCCAGGTAGCGGCCACGAAGCCCGCCAGATCGGTGGCCGCGCCACCACCCAGACTGATGATCACATCCTTGCGGGTCAGTCCGATCCGCCCCAGCACCTCCCAGCAGAACCCGGCAACCTGCAGATCCTTACCGGCCTCCGCATCCGGAATCTCGATCCGATGCGCATCGACGCCACTGTCCGCCAGCGCCTTCCGCACCACCTCGGCCGTCTCCGCCAGCGGCGGCTGATAGAAGATCGCCACCGTCCGCACCCCGGACCGCCCGGTCACCTCGGTAACCAGATCCCCCAGCAGCCCACGACCGATGATCACCGGATACGGATCAGCCGTCCGCACCTCGATACGCGTCGGCTCGCTCATCAGCACTCCTCCAGGACAGGCCCCGCCACCGGCAGGGAAGCGACTCCCCGCCCGGCAAGGACGAATTCGAACAAACTCGGAACAGCCGCCGGGGCCCGAACGAGCGCACTCGGGGCAGGTTTATCGGTGCGGGCGGACATCACGACTCCGCCTCCGCCCGAGCATTGGCGGCCGGTACGGACGACGTATCTCCGCCGTTCTCGGGGGACTGGTCGCGGGCACGGGCCTTGGCGCGACGAGCGCGGGCCCGGCGCGAGCGACCGGCGCCGGGCGCCGCGGGCACGCCTGCCGTCGGCGAATCCGGTTGTGCCGCAGGCGTCGACGCGGAGTTACCGCGCGTGGACGAGTCCGTGCTCGCCGACGCGGAGTTACCGCTTGTAGTCGAATCGGTGTTCGCCGACGCGGATTGCGGAGTCGGCGTTGTGGACTGTGTGGTGCTCTGCCCGTTCGCGGAAGCTGTTGGGCTACCGGCGGATCGGGAGGCGCGGCGGCGGCGCGATCGGCCACCGGATGATGCAGTGGCGGAGCTTGCCGTCATCGCGGCTGGGGAGTCGCCGCCGGTACCGTGTTTCGAGTCCTCGTGGTCCGCGGCGGTGCCATTTGTGGCGGGCGCGGCAGCGGCTGCGGTAATGCCGTTGGCCGTCGCCTGCGTGCCGCGGCCGCGCCGGCGGGAACGGCGGTTGCGGCGGGCGCGTTTCGGGGCGTCGCCGGAGGCCGGGTCGCTGGTTCCTGCGGCTTCGCCCGCACCGAGTGAGGCCGAATCGGATTCGGCGGCAGGCGACTTCGGCATCAGGGTTGCTCCCGCGCGATCGCCGCGGCCCCGGCGCCGCCGACGGCGCGAGCGGGACTTGCTGGTGGCGGGCTGTTCGGCGGCCGTGGTCACGGGGGTTGGATCCTCGTGCTGGATCACCGATTCCACGCCGAGTTTGGCCATGATCATGCGGACCACGCGGCCCGGGCTGCGGCCGTCGGTGCGGACGCGCACGCTCGCCACCTCGCGGTAGAGGGGGCGGCGGATCTTCATGAGCTCGCGATACTTCTTGGCCGGATCATCGCCCGCCAGCAGCGGCCGATTGGTGCCGGCCCCGGTCCGCCGAAGTCCTTCGCCCACACTGATTTCCAGGTATACGACGGTCCGCCCGCGCAGCAACGCGCGCGTGGCGCCCGACAACACCGATCCGCCCCCGAGCGATACGATCCCGCGCCCGGCGACCACGGCCTCCCGTACGACTTCCTCTTCGATCCGCCGGAACTCCGGTTCCCCGTCCTCGGCGAAAATCTCCGGAATACTCCGCCCGGTCCGCTCCTCGATCCCCGCATCGGTATCGAACAGCTCCAGCCCGAGTTCCCGAGCCAGCTTCCGCCCGATGGTCGACTTCCCGGCCCCTGGCGGCCCCACGAGCACCACACTCAGTGCCTCGCCGACCACCGCTTCGCCCGGCTCTGCTTCGTCGGCTACCGTGTCGCCAGACTCCGCCTCGTCGGTTAACTCATCACCCGAATCCGGCACGGCGACAACCTCTTCGGCTGCGTCCGCCCTGGCGGCCTGCTCGGCCGTAGCTGTTTCGGCTACGGCTGCGGCTTCGGCGCTGACCGTCGTGTTGGCCGGGATGCGTTCGGTCGCACCACCTTCCGATCTGTCCGAACCGGGGGCACCGGCCGCGGTCCGATCGGGTGTGGGGTGCGCGACCCGTAGTTGGTCGGTGTCGGCGGGCTCGGTGTCGGGCCGGTCGGTCGAGAGGGGTTCGGGGGCGCCGGTTTCGGGGGTGTTGTCAGCGGTCACCGGGGTGCGTTGCCCGACGGAATGTGCGGGCGCGCGTTGATCCGCTTCACGTAGGCATTGATGTTGTCGACGGTTTCGGGGAGGGAGTCGCCGCCGAACTTTTCGAGGACGGCCTGGGCCACGACCAGGGCGACCATGGCCTCGGCGACCACGCCGGCCGCGGGGACGGCGCAGACGTCGGAGCGCTGGTGGATGGCGACTGCCTCACTGCCGGTGGACATATCGACGGTGGACAGGGCGCGCGGGACGGTGGAGATGGGCTTCATGGCGGCGCGCACGCGCAGCGGCTCGCCATTGGTCATGCCGCCCTCGAGGCCGCCGGCGCGGTTGGTGGAGCGCAGCACCCCGTCTGGGCCGGGCTTCATCTCGTCGTGGGCCTGGCTGCCGCGGCGGCGCGCGGTCTCGAACCCGTCACCGACCTCGACACCCTTGATGGCCTGAATGCCCATGAGCGCGGCGGCCAGTCTCGAATCCAGGCGCGCCTCACCGGAAGTGAACGAGCCCAGCCCGACCGGCAGCCCCTCGATGACGACCTCGACCACACCGCCGAGGGTATCGCCGTCCTTCTTGGCCGCCTCGATCTCGGCGATCATGGCCGCCTCGGCGTCCTTGTCGAACGCGCGCACGGGCGACTCGTCGATGGCGGCCAGATCCGTGCCGGTCGGCACCACACCGGTGGTGTTGGCCGCGGTGCCGATGGACACCACATGCGAGATCACCTCGACGCCCAGCGCCTGCCGCAGGAAGTTCCGGGCGAGCGTGCCCGCCGCCACGCGGGCGGCGGTCTCCCGCGCACTGGCGCGTTCCAGCACCGGACGCGCATCGTCGAAGCCGTACTTGAGCATGCCCGAGTAGTCGGCATGCCCCGGCCGCGGCCGGGTGAGCGGCGCATTGCGGGCCATCTCCGCGAGCTCGGCCTCGTCGACCGGATCGGCGGACATGACCTCGGTCCACTTGGGCCACTCCGAGTTCGCGACCTCGATGGCGACCGGGCCGCCCATGGTGCGCCCGTGCCGCACGCCGCCGACCATGGTGACCACGTCGGCCTCGAACTTCATGCGCGCGCCGCGGCCGTACCCGAGGCGGCGTCGCGCCAACTGCGTGGCAATGTCGGCAGAGGTGACCTCGACACCGGCCACCATCCCCTCGAGGATGGCGACGAGAGCAGGGCCATGGGATTCTCCGGCAGTTATCCAGCGCAACACGGGTTACATCTTTCCATGGGAAGACCGGCGCCCGGACACGCGCCCTGACCACGCCCCGATGTCAGCGCGCCGCAAGCAGCGCAACCACACTCGCCACGCACATCGCGGGCCCGTGCGCGAGCCTGCCGCCCCCGACCGATGACCGGTGAACCCGCACGGCCGAATGCCGTTCCCGCGCGCCGGAGAACAGCATCCGCCCGGACCGGGATCCGGCCCGCGATGCCGGCGACGCGATCGCGCACAGCAGGCGCTGCCAGCGCGAATCCACCCGCCGGTCGGGCCGGGTGCCCGAGGCCAGGACCAGAGGAGACGGCCGGGACTCCGCGAGCATCCGGCCGATTCCCGCGATTGCCGTCAGCAGGGGTGCGGCGAGTGCTGCCCAGACCCAAGTCTGCGGTCCGCTCATGGCCGTCGCGGCCCCTAGACCGAGTGCGAGTTTCACATCGCCCGCGCCGAGCGCGTCCGGAGCGCACACGTGGACCAGCAGATATGGAGTGGCGAGGAGTAGGCCGCCGGCTGCCGCGGTGGTGAATCGATCGGTTGCCGCGGCGTAGATGAGTATTGCGCCAGCGCCGGGGAGTGTGAGTGCGTTCGGTAGCCGCTGCCAGCGCAAATCGAAACCGCTCAGTACGGCACCCCACACGGTAAGCAGGAGGATTGCGGGCAGGTTCATGATTCGAGGGTCGCGCATCCGGAACCCCCGTGGGCGTCGTGATCGCGAATTGTGGAGAACCCCTTGGCATGTGAACATCCAGCGTTCCGTATCCCACCCCATTGACGTGTTGCGTGTCGGTGTTGCGGCGTGTCGGCGGTAGCTTTGACACATGTCTGCTGATCACGATCCGGTCCGGCGCCCCAACTACGCGTTGCGCCGGGCCTCCCTGCGGGACCTGCTGGTGGAGAACCGCGTCGACGCCCTGCTGGTGACGGATCTGATCAATATCCGCTACCTGACCGGATTCACCGGTTCGAACGCCGCGTTGCTGGTGTATGCCTGGGACAGCAGCGAACACCGCACCCTCATCTGCACCGACGGCCGCTACATCACCCAGGTCGGCGAGCAGGTCCCGGATCTGCGCGCGGAGATCAATCGCGCCAGCGCGCGCCGCGTGATCGAGATCGCGGGGGAGTGGCAGACCGGTCGCGTCGGTTTCGAGAGCCACGTGGTCACCTTCGAACAGCATCGCGGTTTCGAATCCCTGGCCACCGGCCTGGACCTGGTCCCGGTCCACGGTCTGGTCGAACAGTTGCGCATGGTCAAGGACGAATACGAGGTCGGCCGCCTGCGCGCGGCCTGCGACGCCGCCGACGAGGCGCTCGCCGCCCTGCTCAACAGCGGCGGCCTGCGCCCGGGCCGCAGCGAGCGCGAGGTGGCCCGCGAACTGGAGTGGCTCATGTTCGAGCACGGCTCGGACGCTGTCTCTTTCGAGACCATCGTGGCCACGGGCGCGAATTCGGCCGTCCCGCACCACCGTCCGACCGATTCGGTGCTGGCGGCCGGCGATTTCGTGAAGCTCGACTTCGGCGCCACCGTGGACGGCTACCACTCCGATATGACCCGCACCTTCGTCCTGGGCAAGCCCGACGACTGGCAGCGCGAGGTCTACGACCTGGTCTACGCCTCACAGCAGGCGGGCCGCGAGGCCCTGAAGCCCGGCGTCTCCACCAAGGCGGTCGATGCCGCATCCCGTTCGGTGATCGAAGCGGCCGGTTACGGCGAACTGTTCGTGCACGGCCTCGGCCACGGGGTCGGCCTGCAGATCCATGAAGCGCCCGGACTCGCCAAAACGGGCACAGGTACACTGCTTGATGGCGTGGCGGTGACCGTCGAGCCAGGTGTGTATTTCCCCGGCCGCGGCGGAGTCCGGATCGAGGATACGCTCGTGGTTCGCAAGGGGGGCCCGGAACTGCTCACCCGCACCAGCAAAGACCTGACCGTCGTCGACTGACGCCGGTTGCCGACCTAGTAGGAGATCCGAGAACAGTGGCGGACACCAGCGACTTCAAGAACGGCCTTGTGCTGAAGATCGACAATCAGCTGCAGCAGATCGTCGAGTTCCAGCACGTGAAGCCGGGTAAGGGTCCCGCCTTCGTGCGCACCAAGCTGAAGAACGTCGTCTCCGGCAAGGTCGTCGACAAGACCTTCAACGCCGGTGTCAAGGTCGAGACCGCGACCGTCGACCGTCGCGATATGACCTACCTGTACAACGATGGTGAGGACTTCATCTTCATGGATGGGGACACCTACGACCAGATTCACCTGGGTGAGACCACGCTCGGCCGCAATGCGGGCTTCCTGCTGGAGAACATGCAGGTCCAGATCGCGATGCACGAGGGTGAGGCGCTGTTCGTCGAGCTCCCCGTCGCCATCGACGTGATCGTCACCCACACCGAGCCGGGCCTGCAGGGCGACCGCTCGTCGGCCGGCACCAAGCCCGCCACCGTGGAGACCGGCGCGGAGGTGCAGGTGCCGCTGTTCATCAACCAGGGTGACAAGCTGCGCATCGACACCCGCGACGGTTCCTACATCAGCCGCGTCAACTCCTGACGCGACGGATAATGGTGACCGTGGCCGAGCCGGTGGACAAGAAGTCGAATTTCAAGAAGCTTGGTGCGCGGCACAAAGCGCGGCGCCGTGCGGTGGACCTGCTCTTCGAGGCGGAGGCCCGGGATATCGATCCCGCGGAGCTGCTGTCGGAGCGGGTCTCGCTGTCGGTGCGTGACGAATCGGTCGCTCCGGTGAATCCCTACACCCGGGTCCTGGTCGAAGGCGTCGCCGACGATCTGGACCGGGTGGACGGCACCATCGAGTCCTACCTGCAGGATTGGACGCTGTCGCGGCTGCCCGCCGTGGATCGCGCCATTCTGCGGGTCGCGGTGTGGGAGTTGTTCCACGCCAACGACGTTCCGCCGGTGGTGGCCGTCGACGAAGCGGTGGAGCTCGCCAAGGAGCTGTCCACCGATGATTCCCCCTCGTTCGTGAACGGTGTGCTGGGCCAGGTGGTTCAGGTGGCACCGCAGGTCCGGGCCGCCGCGGCCGCGACCCGCGTGTCCGACCGCGCGGACGACGAGAAGTAAGCGAGAAGGAGTGCGCCGGGTGCGCAAATATCTGGTCATGGCCATGCGCACCCCGCGCTTCGATTCCGCTGTCATCGAGCCGCATCAGCAGTGGCTCGGCGAGGTTCGTTCCCGCGGTCAGCTGGTGGAGTCCGGTAAGTTCACCGACGGCACCGGCGGCGCGTACGTGATCACCGCCGAGAGCCTCGATGCCGCACAGGAATTGGTGCGGACGGATCCCATTCACACCACCGGTTCGTCGGAACTCACCGTGTACGAATGGGAGATCACCGGCTGAGTGCCGGAGTTCTCACCCGCCAGGCCTTCTCAGGCGGGCTGTAGGACGATCGTTCCCCTGGTCGCCCGTTCCTCGATCAACCGGTGCGCCCGCGCCGCCTGATCGAGTGGCAGCACCCGATCCACCAGGGGCCGCAGCGATCCCGTTGCGGCCCTTTCCAGTGCCTCCGCCCGGGCCTGCGCCACCCCGGCGAGCCAGGCGGGGCCGGAGCAGCCGGTGAGGGTGAGACCACGCATGATCAGATCCATGGTGGTGACCTCCGCGGCCGCGCCGGACAGCCAGCCGTAGCTGAGCATGGTGCCGCGCAGCGGTGTCATGAGATCCAGCAGGGCCCGGGCGGATTCGCCGCCGATGGAGTCGAAGACGACGTCGATGGTGGCGCCGTCGAGGGCTTCGGCCAGTCGCTTCACCCACTCGGGATCATTGTGGTCGATGACGATGTCCGCGCCGAATTCGCGCGCCTGCTGCGCTTTTTCGGGCCCGCCCGCGGTGGCGATGATCCGCGCGGCCCCGGACTCCTCGGTGAGCTGCGTGAGGTAGGCCCCGACACCCGTTGCGGCAGCTTCGATCAGGACCGTTTCCGTCCCGGTGAGCTTGGCGGTCCGCAGCAGTGGGATGGCCACCGATCCACTCATGCCGATCGCCGCCGCCTCCACCGAGGACAATGCCTCCGGCACCTGGACCACGGAATCAGCTGGGACGCAGACCTGTTCGGCGTAGGTGCCGAAGCTGTTGCTGCTCACCAGTACCCGCTGTCCGATGAGTGCGGTGTCGACGCCCGCGCCGGCCGCGATGATGACGCCCACCGCCTGTGTGCCGAACACGATCGGCAGTTCGATGGGTAGTGGGTAGACGCCCGCGCGCAGCATGGTCTCGGGGTAGATGGCCGGAATCGCTTCGGTCCGGAGGAGCACTTCTCCGGCCTGTGGTCGGGGTGCGGGAACCTCTCCCGGTACCAGGACTTCGGGTCCACCGGTCGCGGTCAATAGGATTGCGTGCATTGAAACCTCATAAGTTGACTGACGGTCCAGTTATGCTTCGATACGATATGGACCGTCGGTCAACTTGTCAACGAAAGTGTAGGAGATGCCTGCTGAGCAGCCCAAGGTGCGCGCCGATGCGGCCCGCAACCGGCGTGCCATCCTCGACGCCACCCGTGCGCTGCTGGCCGAGGGCGGCGCCGAGGCGATCACCATGGATCGCGTGGCCGCCACGGCCGGCGTGGGTAAGGGGACGGTTTTCCATCGCTTCGGCAATCGTGCGGGTCTGCTGCACGCCATGATCGCGGAGCCCGCCGAGAACCTGCTGGCCGCCATCACCACCGGTCCGCCGCCGCTGGGCCCCGGCGCGCCCGCGGCCGACCGCCTGCTGGCCTTCTTCGATGCGATGGCCACGATGATGGCCGACAATATCGAGCTGATGATCGCGGCGTACCGCTCGGTCGACCCGCATCCGCGCACCGCCGAATTCCACGCCACCTGGGACGAACACATCAGGGGACTGCTGGGCGAGGTCAGGCCCGACCTCGATGTGGAGGCCGTGGGCCGGCTCCTGTTCGGCATGCTGGGGACGGATCCGGCCCACGCGATGGTGCGCGCCGGTGAAACCGATCGCCTCCGCCGTGCTGTCCGCGAGACGGTGGAATCCGTCCTGCGGCAACCTGTTTGAGCGGCTGCCTCAGTCGGCCTGGACGTCGTAGGTTTCGCGGGCGGCCAGGACGTCTTCGATATGGGTTTCGGCCCAGCCCTTGATGGCCTGCATGACCGGTAGGAGGCTTTCGCCGAGGGCTGTGAGCTCGTAGTCGACGCGGACCGGGACCGCGGGGGTGACGGTGCGGGTGACGAGGCCGTCGCGTTCGAGGATGCGGAGGGTCTGGGTGAGCATCTTCTGGCTCACGCCGGCCACGCGTCGGGAGAGGTCGCTGTAGCGCTGCGGGCCGTCGGCGAGGGCGTTGAGCAGCAGGCTCACCCATTTGTCGCTGATGCGGTCGAGGAGTTGGCGGGTGGGGCATTCCTGCACGTAGGCGTCGTAGGCGCGGCGGGCTGCGGTGCGGCGGGCGGCTGCCGTCTGGGTCGCCATGGCTCTCCCTTGCGTGCGGTACGCACCTCCGAGTGCGTACTTCCCAGTGGAGAGTAGCACTCCGTAGGTTTGTGGACGAGACGGAAAACCGTACAGCAGAGGAGATTTCATATGCGCGCCGTCATCGTTCGCTCGTTCGGCGGACCCGAGGTACTGGAGATCGCCGAGGTGCCGACGCCGGTGCCCGGACCGGGGCAGGTCCGCATCCGCGTGACGGCCGCCGCGTTGAATCCGGCGGATCTGTACACCAGGTCGGGCGGCCTGGCCGAAGCCGGGCTCATGCCCGTTCGGGACCTGATCGGTATCGGCTGGGATGTCGCGGGCGTGGTCGACGAGACCGGCCCCGGGACCACCGGATTCGCCCCGGGTGACGAGGTGATCGGCCTGTCCGACCGGCTCGACGTCCCGCTCGGCACCCACGCCGATTTCGTGGTGCTGGACGCAACCTCGATTGCCCCTGCACCACAGGGCATCTCACCGATCGAAGCCTCGACCCTCCCGCTCAACGCCCTCACCGCCGCCCAATCCCTGGACCACCTCGCCCTGGAGCCCGGCCGGACCTTGCTGGTCACCGGCGCGGCGGGCGCGGTGGGCGGCTTCGCAGTGGAATTGGCCGCGGCACAAGGCATCCGGGTCGTGGCCACTGCCGCAGCAGCCGACGAACCCCTGGTCCGCAAACTGGGCGCCGAATTCTTCGTCCCGCGCGGCGCCCGCCTCGGCGAGGCCGTCCGCACCCTGGTCCCCGGCGGCGTGGACGCCGCGATCGATGCCGCCGTCCTCGGCGCCGAAGCCCTCGACGCGGTGCGCTCGCAGGGCGCATTCGTGGCGCTGGTCGGTGGCGGGGAGCCCCGCCCGTTGCGCGGAATCCGCGTCTCCAACACCTGGATCCGCGCCGATGGGACCCGGTTGGCCCGCCTCGCAACCCTGGCGGAGTCCGGCGCTCTTACTCTCCGTGTAGCCGAGACATATCCGCTCGACCGTTCCGCCGCCGCCCATCGCCGCCTCGGCGAAGGAGGCCTACGCGGCCGCGTCGTGCTGGTGCCCTGATTCCGCACACGGCGAATGTGGGCGGTAAACCGCGGCGGGCGTGGCTATTCGGCGGTGGTGAAGGCCCACATGGCGGCGGGGCGGCCGGTGGCTTTGACGCGGAGGCGTTCGCCGGTGCGGGCGAGGCCGGGGAGGGCGGCGAGGGTGCGGTTGAGGTTGCCGGGGTCGGGGCGGGCGCCGTGCAGGGCGGCGGTGAGCTCCACCGCGCGGGTCGCGGGGAAGTGGGGCCCGGTCAGGGCGCGGGTGAAAGTGAGGTCCTTCCAGAGGATTTCGGCCAGGTGGGTGCGGGCGGCGGTGATGATCTGGTTGTGGTCGAAGGCCAGGTGGGGGATGTCGTCGAAGGGGAGCCAGTCGGCGGTGTCGGCGTCGTGGTCGGCGACGACGGCCCACATGGCGATGGAGAGGGTGGGGCCGCGCGGGTCGCGGTTGGGTTCGTCGAAGGTGGCGACCTGACCGACGGCGGTGATAGCGGGTTCGGGCACACCGAGTTTGGTGTGCACGGCCCGGCGGGCGGCGTCGGCGAGACGTTCGCCGCGGTGGAGCAGCACGCCCGGCAGCGCGAGCTCACCGTCGAACGGCGCCCACCGCCGGGGCGCGATGCCGACGGTGACGGTGGCGTCGTCGCTCCCGTAGCGCAGGGTGATCACATCGATGGATACCGCGGATTGTTGCTCCACAAATGGACAATCATGCCGTAGCCGGGATCCGGATCGTGCGATCGGCCCGATCCGGCCCGTGCGCCGTGACCACGACCGGCACCCCGAGCCGCTCTTCCAGATAACCGGGCACATCCGCGGGCAGCTCGCTCAACACCGGCGTGGCCCCGCTCAACAGCCCGGTGAGCCGCTGCTGGTGAGCGAGATCCTGCCACGCGCCACACTCCAGCCGGTCGACATAACCGTCCGCCGTGAGATATCCCGTGGCCGTGCGGATATCGGTCGGATCCGACTGCGGGCCGGGCGTGGCGGCCTCCGTGGCAGGGCCTCGCCCGTTGCTCGCGGGAACCTCACCTGTGCCCTGCCTTGATGCGTCGAGGGCGTCCAGATGGTTGACCGCGAGTCCGTCTATGCCGTCGCAGGCGTCGATGGCGTAGCGGAGCAGGATGGGATCGAGGTGGCCGCGCCGGAACTCGCCCTGATACCGCCCGGTCCCGTTGTGGCGCTCCGGGATCGCCAACCCGGCGTCCTCGGTGGGGAAGGGGCCCGCGCCGTGGCGGGTCATATAGCTGCGGGTCACGCCCAGGACGTAGGCGCGTGCCCCGATGCGGGCGAGCATGGCGCGGGCGTTGCGCGGTTCCACCGTGGACCAGGTGGTGTACGGGTGCAGACCACGCCATTCGTCCAGGAGGATGCCTTGGGCGCCCTCGAATACCAGGCGGCCCTGGTCCGCGAACGCGGCCAGCTGATTGCCGGGGAGGATCGCGACGGCTTCAGCGAACGCCGTGTACGTCTCGACGAGTGCGTCGACCGGTTCGTACCGATGCGCACTGCCGGCCAGCAGCGGCCGGTAGTGCTCCGCCAGCGCGATCAGCTTGCGGCGCAGCACATCCGGTCGCAGGCAGTCAGCGACGCGGGGTGCGTCGTGGCCGAGTGCGTAGTGTGCGGTCTCGCCGATCCCGATGCCGCACGAACCGTGCCGGGAGGTACCCCTCGCATCCTCCCGGCAGCGGTTGGCGGCCCCGTGGATCGGAGTCGTCAGCAATGCGCGCTCGTCCACGTGCAGCAGGGACAGCGGATCGGCGACCCCGAGCCGGGTGAGGGCACGGGCTTCGACGGCCAGGGCAATGGGTTCGACCAGCATGTACCGCGACAGCAGGGTCGGGACACCCGCGAGCGTCCCGGATCCGAACTGCTGGAACGTGTGATGCCGCCCGCCGGCGACCACATTGTGGGCCGCCTGCGCGCCACCGTTGAACCGCACCACCGCGGCCACATCCAGCCCGGTCTCGGGTGCGCACAGCCAGTCGACGGTGGCGCCCTTGCCCGCGTCGCCGAAGCCGAGGTCGACCACGATGAGATGATTGTCGCCGAACATTGCCGCGTCCTTTCGACTTCCGGTCACCGAAAACCACTGTGTCCCGGTGCTGTCCGGGTGACTATCGACCGAAGTCGACGTCGTCGTCCCCGGTGGTGGCGGCCGGCAGCGGGCCGCCGTTGCGGGTCCGCCGAGTACCGCCGATGGGTGCGAGCGCCTTGCCGACCGCATCGGCCTCGCTGGTCGAGCCGATATCACGCAGGTCGGCCAGTCCGGCCCCGAGGTCGATACGGTCCTCGCCGATACCGATGGTCAGTGCGATGAGCTCGCACACGGCGGCGGGATCGTCGAGCCGCAGGAATCGTTCACCCAGCAGCTCCTGCCAGTGCTCGGCGATCTCCGGATCCCCGTAGTAGCTGGACTGATTCGGCAGCACGTAGTGCACGTGCCAGCGGTCGCCGAGCTCGCGGTAGATCGAGGGAACCGAAATATCCTCGGTCACCTCGTCTCCGACGACGGTGCGAATGTGTCGTGCGGGCAGCCGCGGCTTGTTCAGTTCATCGCCGACGATGAACAGGTAACCTTTCTGCCCACGCTTGTCCCACGCGTCGGTGGCGGTGTGCCGGGCCATGAAATACGCGGCCAGTTCATAACTTTCGGACTTCTGCCCGCCACCGCCGCCTTCCAGCAGGATCATCCGCAGCTGCTCGTCCATCCGGTTATCGGATTCGAACTGCCCGACCTGCAGTGGCACCCGGTCGGTGTCGGCATCGCCGATGGCGCCGAACATGATCTGCGGATCGTCCGCGTATCCCTTGCGCTGCAACAGTCCGTGCAGCTTGGCGAGCTTCTCCTGCATGATGCGCGGTACGCGGCCCATCGATCCGGTGACATCGAACAGCACCGCGATGGGCAGCGAGTTCCCGTGATCGGCGGAATCCCGCGATTCGCGCAGGGTGACGCCGTGCGGGTCGAGGGTGGGGTGCGCCTTCCACTGATCCCACGGCACCGAGCGCATATCGGCGGTGTAGCCGAAGTCGTCCAGGCCGCGGGCGGCGCGGAAGGTGCGGGCGGCGTCGTAGGCGCTGTCGTCCCAGTTTCCGTAACCCATTGCTGTCACTGTCCTTTCGTCAGCTCGAACGGCCGGAAGCGTCGCTGTCCGTAGAGCCGGTCGAGGAGGTCGTCGAATTCGCCGAGCAGGTCGGCCGCGTCGGGCCGCAGCCGGGGATCGTCCTGGGTGCAGCCGGATGCGAAGGTGCGCATGGCTGCCGGTGCGCGGTCGCCGAGCATGGTGAGCAGCAGGCGGTGCGCGAGATGCACGTCGGTAGCGGGGGAGACCACGTCCTGGATCTCGGGTGGGTAGTCGATCGAGCGCAGGGTGGCGGCGGCCGGTGTGCCGGGCCGGGTCGCGAACGACCAGCCGGCCAGCACCACCCCGTGCAGGCGGGGGTGGATGAGCACGTTCTCGGGGGTGATGGCGGTGTGCACCCAGCCGGCTCGCTGGGCGCCGGCCAGGCAGCGCAGCAGTCGCCGGTGCATCCAGGCGTAGTCGCGGGGATCGAGGCCGCCGGGATGGGCGGCCCGCACCTGTTCGAGGGTCACGAATTCCGTGGTCAGCGCGCCGAGGATGTTGATCGTCCGCTGTTCGCCGGTGGCGGCGTCGCGGTGATCGACGGTGTCGATCAGTTCCGGGAAGTAGGGGCGCAGCCACGAGTGCTCGCCGGTGACGATCGCGATGTCCCGCAGGGCATTCCGTTCTCCGGCGAGCAGCCGGTTGGCTGCCGCTCGGCGCGGGATCTTCACGACGTGGGTGCTGCCGCTGCGCTGGATGTCGGCGACCGATCCCCGGGCGTGGAGCGCCGCGACGGGGTAGCGCCCGTGGGTGCCGATGACTTCGAAGTCGCCGCCGTCGAGTGCCAGCCACTGCCGGTACAGCTCGGCCAGTCGTGCGAAGGCGGTCTCGGTCTCGGGGGTGCGCAGGCGGTCCGGATGTACCAGGGCGGCGAGCTGATGGTATCGACGTCGCGCGGCCTGCCGGGTGGCGGAATCCGTTGCGGCGGTGCCGAACAGGTCTTCCGGTCGTCGTGCCGCTCGGATGGTCTCCGCGGCGTCTCGCGCTGTCGTCATGAGTTTTAGGCTAGGTGACTAAAACTGTGGGCGCTACCCATTTCGGGAAATTGTTGTCGATCCGACCAAAACGTCTGCTCGGGCTCGAACGGCAAAAGACCCCCGCCGGGGTGTACGGAATCGGCGGGGGCCTCGGTCGGGGCCGCTGTTCGCTGCCCTCGGGAATCACTCTCGACCCTCAACCGCACTCGAGGTCAAGGCGTCCCGCTGTGATGCACCGCTCACGCCGAGATAGAGTGAGAGAGGTTGTATCGGTTTATCTCACCGAAAGGCTGAGGCTGTGATGGGTGATCAGGTGACGGACGCGGCGGCGCGACTGCATGCCATGCTCGCGGAGGGCGCCACACCCGACCGGGCGTGGCAGCTGTTCGATGAATTGCCGACAGTGCGGATCGCGGAGGTCACCACCGGCCGGTGGCGCGGTGATGAAGTGCGTACCGGACATCCCTGGAACGGCATGCTGGTCGAAACCGGATGGTACGGAAAGCAGTTCGACAGCGCCGACAGCGTGCAACCCCTGCTGTTCTCCGGGCCGGACGGCACGGTGTTCCCGGTCGACCCGCGGCGCGTGCCGCTGTTCCTGGCGGGGAAGGTGCCGGTGTCGAGCCTGCGGCCGGTGCGGCGCTCGCTCGGCGTGCTGCGGCCATTGCTGGAGACCCGCACCCCGCGCGCCCGGCTGCGCGAGCTGGAATTTCGCGGAAAGTCCGGTGTCGCAATGATCTACGACCACCTGCCGATCATCGATATCTTCCGGCGGGTGGACGAGGACACGCTGCTGGGCGTCATGGACCTGCGTGGATTGGACCAGCCGTACTTCTTCGTGTTGTACCGGGACCGGTAGACCCGGGCCGGAAGGCGCTGTCCGGGAAGCGGATCCGGCCTACCATCGAGATGAGGGGTGGGGTCGACGCGGGAGGTGCCCGATGGAACGTACGACCTGTCTCGTGGCCGGCGGGGGTCCGGCGGGAATGATTCTGGGACTGCTCCTGTCCCGCGGCGGAGTGGACGTCACCGTCCTGGAGAAGCACGGTGACTTCCTGCGCGATTTCCGCGGCGACACCGTGCATCCCACCACCCTGGAGTTGCTCGAGGAACTCGGGCTGTTCGAGGAGTTCGCGAAACTGCCGCAGACGCGCTTGGATTCGGTGCAAGCGCCGATCGGCGGGCGAATGCAGTACATCGCCGGCTTCACCCGTATTCCGGGGCGGTTCAAGTACATCGCCATGGTGCCGCAGTGGGATCTGCTGGATCTGCTCGCCCGGGCCGGCGACGCCGAACCCGCCTTCCACCTGCGGATGAACACCGAGGCCACCGGCCTGCTGCGGGAACACGGCAAGATCACCGGCATCCGATACCGCAGCGAGGACGGCACGACCGGCGAGATTCACGCCGATCTCACGGTGGCCTGCGACGGCCGCGCATCGACCCTGCGCGCCGCGGCCGGGCTCGCCTCGCACAGCTGGCCCGCTCCCTTCGATGTGTGGTGGTTCCGGATCCCGCGCCGCGGCACCGATCCGGCGGGCGCGGTACCGGTGCTGACCGCCGACCGGGTCGCCATCATGCTGGACCGCGGCGAGTATTGGCAGATCGCCACTCTCCTCGAGAAGGGCGCCGATCCGGCGCTACGCGCACGGCAACCGGTCTCGGAGATCATGCGCCCGCTGACGGAAGCCGTTCCGTGGCTTGCCGATCGGCTCGACGCCATCCCCGGCTGGGACGACGTGAAACTGCTCGACGTCAAACTGGATCGCCTCGATAAGTGGTATTCCGACGGCCTCCTTTGCATCGGCGACGCCGCCCACGCCATGTCCCCGGTCGGCGGCGTCGGCATCAACCTGGCCGTCCAGGACGCGGTCGCGACAGCGACAATCCTTGCCCCGAAACTCCTTTCGCATCAGGTCACCACGGCCGACCTGGCCCGGGTCCAGCGCCGCCGCATGGTCCCCACCATGGTCACCCAGGGTTTCCAGCGCTTCGCCCATGCCCGCGCCATCGCCCCGGCCCTGCGCGGCGGCGCGAACCTGGCGAACGCACCGGCCGCACCACTGGGCCTGCGCATCTTCCGCCGCATCCCGCTACTCCGCAGCCTCCCACCCTTCCTGGTGGCCCGCGGCATCCTCCCCGAACACGCCCCGGTCTTCGCCCGCCGCCCCTGAGTTCGGAGCGGCGGGCCGATCCGCTGTGCCGCAGGGTATTTCGCGTCGGCCGCGGTCAAGCGCCGACCTCGGCCGGGGCGGGGGAAGGGCAATCGTGCGAATTGCTCATCGAGAGACGTACGGCGCCTGCGGCGACATTCTCTTCGAGCGGTGTGTCCGGGATCGAGCGGCTGTGTGCTGGTGCGGGTCAGCGGACGCCGCGGGGGCGGAACTGGATGCTGATGCGTGGGCCCACCGCGCGCCGGGTCTTGGGGATCGCGTGTTCCCATGTGCGCTGGCACGATCCGCCCATGACGATCAGGTCGCCGTGGCCCAGTGGGTAGCGGACGCTCGCTCCGCCGCCGCGGGGGCGGAGTAGCAGGGCGCGGGCGGCGCCGACCGACGCGATCGCGACCATGGTGTCGTGGGTGGCGCCGCGGCCGATGGTGTCGCCGTGCCAGGCGACGCTGTCATTGCCGTCGCGGTAGTAGCAGAGTCCGGCCGTGGTGAACTCTTCCCCGAGCTCCTCGCGGTAGTGCGCGCTCAAGGCGTCACGCGCCTCGTTCAGGACCGGATCCGGTAGTTCGCGCCCCTGCTCGTAGAAGGACAGCAGTCGCGGCACATCGACGACCCGGTCGTACATGGGGCGCCGGTCCGCTCGCCACGGGACACTCGTCGCGAGCCGATCGAACAGTGCGTCCGCGCCGGTCAGCCAGCCGGGCAGCACGTCCACCCAGGCGCCGTCGCCGAGTTCGGTGCGCCGCATCCGATCCAGCGCTCCGACCGTGGCCTCCCCGAACCCGTCGAGCAGTGATCCCTGCAGTGGTGTCGACATGCGATCGAATCTAACACATGATCGAACGGGTGTTCGAGTGTCGTGATCTTCGGCGTGCCCGGACCCCGGTCCGGGTCGCCGGCTTCACCACTCGCCGTTCTCCAGGACCTCGCCGAGTTTCGAGAGGGTGGTCTTCCAGCCGCGTTCCATGGCGTTGCGCGCCATCTTCTGCCGGCGGTCGGTGATGTCGAACCCGGTCTGCGTCAACAGCAGTCGCGTGCCGCGGCCCTGCGGCTGGATGGTCCAGTCGACGACCCAGCGGGCCGGCTTCTCGGCGCGCATATCGACCCAGGTGATGGTCAACTGCTCACCCGGCCGGGAGGTCAGGACTTCGCCGGCGATCTCACCGGCCGGCTTCAGCGGGATCACGAAGATGAAATGTGTTCCGACCGTGGCGTCGAACCCGATCGATCGTAGGAGCAGCCACTGCTCGATCAGATCCGGTTCCGTCAGCGCCTGCCACACGGCGTCCGGCGACTGCGGGTAGAAGCGGCCGATCTCGACCGCGGCGGGGTCCAGTTCCGAATCAGAAGTCACCTTTCGCACTCTATGACCGCGCGCACCGCTTTGCGGACATGATCGCGCAGCCAGGCGTGTGCCGGGTCGGTGTCGTGCCGGTGATGCCAGGCCATGATCACCGGAAGTTCCGGGAGATCGAACGGTAATGGACGCGCGCGCAACGCCATTCGTGTCCATAGCGGTTTACACGCCTGGGCCGGTACGACGGCGACCGTATCGGTGATGGCGGCGAGTTCGAGCGCGGCGGAAGCGGTTGGCAGACAGGCGAGTACACGCCGGTGCAGGCCCTGTTCGGCGAGCAGGTCGTCGAGGACGCCGTACAGGCGGCCCCGGCGCGACACGGTCACGTGGGTGGCGTCCGCGAATCGCCGCGGTGTCAGGTCACCGGAGGCGAGCGGGTGATCGGCGCGGAAAACCGCTACCAACTGGTCGGTTCCGAGGGCCTCCGCGGCGATCTCGGGCCGTACCGGGCGGCCGGAGCCGACCTCCAGATCGGTATGGCCGCGCTGCAGGTCGCTGGTGTCGGTGGACTGCTCGGCCTGGAAGCTGATCCGCACGTGCGGGGCGGTCGCGGCGACGGCCGTGGTCAGCGCCGGTGCGAGGGCGCTGACGAGCACCTCGTTCGCGCGGACGGTGAACACGCGGTCGAGCCGATCCAGATCCAGGGTGCGGACGGGAGTGAGCACCGCAGTCGCCCGCCGCACCAGCTCACGGGTCTCCTCCCGCAATTCCAGGGCGCGCGGCGTCGGCGTCATGGTGCGCCCGGTGCGCACGAGGATGTCATCGCCGGTGGCGCGGCGGATGCGGGCGAGGGTCCGGCTCATGGCGGGCGGCGACAGATGCAGCCGATCGGCCGCCGCGGCCACGCTGTTCTCCTCGAGCAGGGCATCCAGCGCTACCAGCAGGTTGAGGTCCACATGCACCACGGTAACTCTTCAATTGACAAGAGTGCACTGGAAGTCATGTGGCTGCGCTTCTACCGTGAAATGCGGAGCGGGCCAACAGGTCCCAGCAGGGAGGCAGATCATGGTCATCGAAAGCGCAATCATTGCCGGCGCGGGCATCGTCGGACTCGCCACGGCCGTCCGGCTGTCACAACTGGGCGTCCACGTCCTGGTCTGCGAACAGGCCCCGGAGATCCGGGCCGCCGGCGCCTCGATCGGCCTGTGGCGCAATGCCCTGGACGTCCTGGACGACGCCGGCCTGGGCGCGGCGGTCGACGCCCTCGGCGCCCCGATCGCCACCTGGTTCTACGACGCCACCGGCACCCCGCACCGCGACCCCGCGTACACCGACGCCGACCACGAATTCCTGCTCGTACCCCGCAGGCAACTCAACGAACTACTCGCCGACACGGTCGGCCGCGGATCGATCCGCCTGGGTGCCCGCCTCATCGGCTTCGGGGAGACCGCGGACTCGGTCACCGCTGAATTCGCCGACGGCACCCGGGCCACGGCGGACCTGCTGATCGGCGCCGACGGCGTCTACTCCCGCGTCCGCGAGCACCTGCTCCCCGGTACCGACGCCTACGAACACACCGGCCACCACGCTTGGCGCGCAACGGTTCCCACCGGCAGCGGGCCCGCCGCCGGCACGATACTGACCGTCGGCCGACACCGCAGCCGTGGCGGCTTCACCCGCACCTACGGCGACACCATCATGTGGATGGTGAACCGCTTCGAGTGCCCGCCGCTGACCGGCACCAAGCGTGAACAGGCCCTGGAGGTCGCCGGATTCCTCAACGACAACGGCTGGAACGACGCCCTCCTGGACCTGATCGACGCGACCCCCGAGGACGCGATCCTGCACAACCGGATCATGTTCGTCCCCGCCCTACCGCGCTGGACCTCCGACCGGGTTGCCCTCATCGGCGATGCCGCCCACGGCCTCTCGCCCCATATCGCCGCGGGCGGCACCCTCGGCATCGAGGACGTCGGCGTCCTGACCCACGCCCTCACCGGCCACGACGCCCTCCCGGAGGCCCTGCGCGCCTACGAATCCGATCGGCTCCCGCGGTATCGGACCGTTCATGAGCACTCGCGCGCTGTCGAACAGGCCGGCGACGCAGGCGTATACGCACATCGCTACGCCGCCTTCAGCCACTGGATGCTCACCGAGCGCCCCAAAGTCGGCATCTGAAACTCCTTGCCCTCGAAGAGAATTACAGCCCGGACGCGGCAGCCGACGTCTCGATGTCGTGCTGCCGCACAAAGGCGTCCACCCGCGCCAGCACCTGCTCCCGATGCGGGCTCTGATACAGCACACCGTGACCGATCCCGGGGAAGACCTCGAACTCCGAGCGCCGGACATGCGCCGCAACGCGTTCGCGGGCCCGCTCCACATCGGTCACCACCGATTCCGCCCCGAAGATCACCAGTGTGGGCGCGTCGATCGCCTGCAGCTCTTCGTCTTTCAGCGGCTGCGGCCAGGGCGTCCGGGTCCGATAACCGAGTGAGGTCTTCGCGCACGCCAGTTCTTGCGCGGACACCTCCAGCCCCGGCGTCAGCCATTCGCTGGCCTTCCGCATGTTCTTGTCGGTGGGCCGGATGCCGTAACACATCACCTTCAGCAAGAATCCGAGAGTCGGTTTCACCAGTCCCGCACCGGGTTCCACCAGTGTCAGACTCGCAATGCGCGCCGACCCGTGCACGCCCGCCATGGCGCCCCGCCAGGCGCCCTCGGAATAGCCGAGGACATGAGCCCTGTCGAGCCGGAGCTCCGCCAGCACATCGTCGAGCCAGATGCCGTAATCGGTTGCCGTCGTGATGGGTTCGGTCTGCTCGCTCAGCCCCGGCGCACCGATCGTATCGAGCGTGTACACGACCCGGTCACGCGTCAACTGCTCGATGATCGGATACCAGCACAACCCGTTCCCGCCCAGCGGATGCAGCAGAACAATCGGCGTCGCGCTCCCCGCCCCGCTGCGGTACACGCGGGTCGGGCCGTATGTCGTCGGCACGTCGAGTGCGCTCGTCTCGACCGGCCACAGTTCCTTCAGCGACTCGTAGGCCGCCATGTAGGCCGCGCGTGCCGCAACGCTCTTCCATCGTCCGATCTTGGCCATGGCCTCCCCTTCATCGTCTTTGATGATATGAACGTACAACAAAAGATGTTATTGGCATACCATAAAAAGCTCAATGCCTGAGCGGCGTGCGAGAGGCACATCACAAGGGGAGGGTCAGCTCTGCTCTTCGGGCTCGTCGAGTTCGACGACGCCGTCGCGGTCCGCCCATTCGAGCAGCTGATCGATGCGGAACACCGCTTGGTCGATGCCTGCGTGCAGGTCGCCGAGTTCGGCGTAGCGGGCCGGGACCGTCTTCATGGTGAAGTCGCGGGGATCGATGTCGGGGATTTCGTTCCAGTGGATCGGGGTGGAGACGGTGGCCTCGGGGACGCCGCGGACCGAATAGGCGGCGGCGATGGTGTGGTCGCGGGCGTTCTGGTTGTAGTCGACGAAGAGTTGTCCCGGGTCGCGGTCCTTGCGCCACCAGGTGGTGGTGACGTCGTCGGGGGCGCGGCGTTCGACTTCTTTTGCGAAGGCCAGGGCGGCGCGGCGGACGTCGGTGAAACCCCGCTCCGGGGCGATGCGGACGTAGATGTGTAATCCCTTGCCGCCGGACGTTTTCGGCCAGCCGACCGCGCCGAGTTCGTCGAGTACCTCGTGGGCGACGCCGGCGACCCGCTGGACTCGGGACCAGGGGCAGTCGGGCATGGGGTCGAGGTCGATGCGCCACTCGTCGGGGCGTTCGGTGTCGGCGGCGCGGGAGTTCCAGGGGTGGAATTCGACGGTCGACATCTGGACGGCCCAGATGACGTCGGCGAGTTCGGCGACGCAGAGTTCATCGGCGGTGCGCCCGTAGCGCGGGAAGGACACGCGCACGGTCGGCACCCAGTCGGGTGCGCCCGCGGGCAGCCGTTTCTGATGCACCTTGTCGCCGGCGAGGCCTTTGGGGAAGCGGTGCATCATGCACGGCCGATTCCGCAGGGCGTTGACTATGCCGTCCCCGACGCTGAGGTAGTACCGCGCCAGATCGAGCTTGGTTGCCCCGCTCTCGGGGAAGTACACCCGGTCGGGGCTGGACAAGCGGACGGTGCGGTCGCCGACCTCTAATTCGATGGCGGGCGAACCGGACTTACTGGCCACGGGTTCGACGATAGTGGGCGATCATCGGCCCGGCACGCTAATGCGATCTCATTTCACCTGGACGTGGGCTCGCACGAAGTCCACGACCACATCGGTGAACTCGTCGTTGGCATCGCTGGCTGCGGTGTGCGCGGCCGAATTGATCTCCGCGTACTCGGCCTGCGGCACCAGGGCCCGGAAGGCGGCCACGCCCTCCTCGCTGACCACGTCGGACAGCGCGCCGCGGACCAGCAGCACCGGAATGGTGAGCTTGCGGGCGGCGTCCTCGAGCGCCGCGGTGTGCAGGTCGATGTCCTCGCCCTTACCGGACATCATGGCCGGGTCCCAGTGCCAGTACCAGCGGCCGTCCGAGCGTCGGCGCAGATTGCGCTGCAGCCCTTCGGGATTGCGCGGCCGGCGGCGATGGGGGAGGTAGGCGGCGACGACGTCCGCGGCCTCCTCGAGGGATGCGAAGCCTTCCGGGCTGCTGCTGAGGAAGTCGAGCACGCGCTGCACTCCGGCGCGTTCGGTGCGGGGCACCACGTCGACGAGAACGAGTCCGGTGATGAGGTCGTGGCGCGGGTGCGTGGTGGCGATGAGGCTGGTCAGCCCGCCCATGCTGGCGCCCACCAGGATGGCGGGTCTGCCGAGTTGTTCGAGCACGCCCATGAGGTCGCCGACCATGGCTTCGCGCCGGTAGTCGCCGTCGGGCGCCCAGGCGCTGTCGCCGTGCCCGCGCGCGTCGAGCAGGACGGCGTGTAGCCCGGCCTTGGCGAGGGCGAGTCCGGAGTCCTTCCAGGAGTGGCGGTTCTGCCCGCCGCCGTGCAGGAAGACCACCAGCGGGCCGTCCTGGGGTCCCCAGCTGTCGCCGGCGAGGTCGAGGCCGCCGTAGCCGTGGAAGGTCAGGCGGTCGGGCTCGGTCGAGTAGGCGTCATTGCTCACCTTCGCACTATTGCACACGGCGGTTTACGGTGTATGAAGACTCGTCAGTAGCTGGGACTGCCGATCGTGATCGGTCAGCGTGAGCATCCGCATCGGGTAGGGAATGGCGATGCCCAGTTCCCGGTAGCGCCGGTGCAGCGCCTTGATGAATTCGCTGACCAGCAGGTACTGATCCTCGTAGTGCCGGGTGCGCAGCACCACCCGGAATTGGACGCCGGACTCGCCGAAGGTGTGGAACCGCACGCGTGGATCCGCGCCCGCGAAACCCACATCGAGTTCCTTCATCACGCGCCGCGCCACATCCATGGTCACCGATTCGACGTAATCGAGGTCGCTGTCGTAACTGGCGCTCACCTCCACCGTGACCGCCATGTCCTGTTCCGGGCGATGGAAATTGGTGAGGATGGCATCGGCGAACTTGCGGTTGGGCACGATGATGAAGTTGCCCGGTATGTCCTGGATGGTGGTGGTCCGCCAGTTCACATCGCTGACCCAGCCCGTCTCGCCGCTGTCGAGCTTCACGAAATCGCCCGGCTGCACCGTCTTGGACGCCAGAATGTGCACGCCCGCAAAGAGATTCGCCAGCGTGCCCTCCAGCGCCAGCGCGATGGCCAGCGCGCCGATGCCCAGTGCGCCCAGCAGTGGCGTGATCTGGATGCCCACGCTCTGCAAGGTGATGAGCACGCCCAGCACGAACACGATGATGCGAGTGATGGTGGAGAACAAGGTGACCGAGCCGGAGATGCCGGTGACCCGCCGCGCCACCGTGGTCACCACCTCGGCCGCCAGCCGCGCCACCGCGTACGTAATGGCCAGCAGCAGTGCGGCTTCCAGCATCTGCTTGACCGTCGTATGCGAGACCGGCAGGCCCGTGGGCAGCGCCAGTGCCAGCGTGAGGCCGGCGAGCGAGGCCACCGGCACCGCGAGATCGTGCGCCAGTCCGAAGGTCATGCGATGCACCGCGCGGGTATGCGCCGAGGTCTTGGCGGCGATGCGATCGATCAGCCGGCGGGCGGTGATGCCGACGAAAGGGCCCGCGATGGCGAGCGCCGCGGCGATTGCCCAGATCACCGGTTTGTTCATCCGGGATTCCTCCACATCGAGAGATGGCGGTGGACCTCACACAGACTCGTCGGGATCATAGCCGTGCGGTAGCCGCCCCTCGGCGGGGACCGGTCAGCCGCGGGACAGCAGGGCGTAGTGGGCGGCGATCTCGCCGGTCGCCAGCGCGTGCTGGTCGATAGCCGCTCGTGCGGTGGCGCTGTCCACGCCATCGGGCAGGCCCAGGCTCGGCGCATCCAGCGCATAGACCACCACGTGGTAGATGTGCGGCCGTCCGGGCGGCGCACACGGGCCCATGTACCCGAGCGCGTACTGGCCGTCCGCCTGCTTGGCCAGTGGCGAGTGCGACGGCAAACCCGTTGGCAGCGAGGTGGTTCCGGCGGGAATGTCGAAGGCGACCCAGTGCCATACGGTCCCGCCGATGGCATCGGGATCGGACATGACCACCGCATAGCCGCGGGTTTCCGCGGGCGCCCCCGACCAGGTGAGGTCGGGGGAGAGGTCATGCCCGCCGCACAGCTGCGCCACCTGGTCGTTGGTGATCGCCGAGCCGTCCGGCATGGCGGTGCTCGATACCGAAAGCGATTCCGGCGGTGTCGCATTCGCCGTGCCCGTGCCGAGGCCGAGTCCGAAGACGGCGGCCAGGGCCACGCTGCCCAGAAGCGGCGGGATATTGCGCAGGTCGAGGGCGAAGCTGCGGACGATCATCGAGCCTCCTTCGGTTCGGCGGTGCGGCCGATCCGGGCGAGGGAGCGGTCCACCAGGGCGAGCAGGAGGAACAGTGCGGCGGCGGCGAGCATGAACCAAGCCAGTGCGTGCAGCCCGGCCGCGCCGGTATCGCGTGAGAGAAATGTACCGCTCGCCGCCGCGGCCCCGATCGCCCCCAGGTAGATGAAGGTCCGCAGCAGTCCCGCCGAGGATCCGATGCGGGCCGGATCGGCCTGGTAGTAGACGGCATTCTGGTTGGCGAGGCTGTTCAGCCCCTGCGGGATGCCCATGATCAGCGCCGCGGCCAGCAGCAGCCAGAGGCCGACGGCACTGTGCATGGTCAGCAGCACGGCCGCGGCCAGCACCTGCGCCGCACCGCCCACCAGCAGCTTGCCGCGAATCTCCTTGCGCCGCCCCGTGAGCGCGGAGATGCCGATCGCCGTGATCGACATGGGGAGCAGGATCATGCCCGCTCCGGCGGCGCTGAGCCCGCGGCCCTGTTCCAGCCATTGCGTGAAGCCGTACAGGAAGCAGTATCCGACCAGGGATGTCAGCAGCGCACGCACGTAGGTGGCCAGCAGTGGAAGATTGCCGCCGAGCAGTCGAACATCGAGAAATGGTTCGTTCGTGTGCAATTCACGCCACACCAGTGCGGCGGCCGCCGCGATCATGATGACGGGCAGATACCAGTGTGACACCTGCGGATTCATCAGGAACAGCAGCAGGGTGATCAGCGTGGCGGCGAAGAGCCCGATGCCGGGCAGGTCCAGTCCGGCGGTCTTCGGTCCCTGCGGCACAGCGGTTTTCGGCAGCCGCCGCGACCCGATGATCAGGCAGGCCAGTGCGAGCGGGATATTCACGGCGAAGGTGGCGCGCCAGCCGCCGAGGTGGATCAGCAGCCCGCCCAGCGTGGGCCCGATGACGACGATGGTCTGTCCGGCGACCGCCAGTGCGGTCAGCACTCCCGCCGGACTGTCCTTCCCGGTCCGCTCGGATTCGCTGCGGATCAGATACATGGCCGCGGGATAGCCTGCGCACGTGCCGAATCCGAGAATGATCCGGGCGATGACCAGCACCCAGAGTGCGGGGGCGATCATGCCGATCACCCCGGCGATGCCGGTCAGTGCGGCCCCGGCGAGATAGAGCTTGCGCGGCCCGAAGATATCGATGAGCCGCCCGACGACGGGCTGCCCGATGGCGGTGGCCAGGTACAGCGCCGACACCAGCCAGGCCGTCTCCGAAGCCGGTGCCCCGAAGGCGATCCCGATGGGTACCAGCGAGACCGCGATGATCGAGGAGTTCACGGGGTTGAGCACCGAGGAGAGGATCATCGGCGTCATCAGCCGGCGGTCGAACCCCTCGGATCGTGCGGTTGTGCGGTCGGTTCTCTTGAGCGCGAACGTCATTCCTGTCCCAGTCTTTCCAGCAATGCCAGCGCCGCCAGTACGGTCTGCCGCTCGTCCTCGGTGTATTTCTCCGCGAGGGTGTGGGCCAGCCATTCATTGCCGGCGGCGCGGCGTCCGTTCATGTAGTCGCGTCCCGCCGTGGTGAGGGACACGATCTGCCGGCGCCCGTCATTGGGGTCGGGCCGGCGTTCGACGAATCCGCGTTCGGTGAGGTCGGCGAGGTGGGTGGCGACGGCCTGGGGGCGTACCCGTTCGGCCGCGGCGAGCTCGCTGGCGGTGGCATCGCCCTGCTTCAGCCGGCTCATCGTCGAGAGCTGTGAGGGTGTGAGTTCTTTGTTGTCCGACACTTCCAGGAACCGTCGCCGCAGCCGGCTGGTGAGTACGCGCAGTCCCTGGGCGGCTTCGAGGGCCGAGGGGGCGGGGGTTCCGAGGGAAGTGGTCATGTGTTCAACCGTAGATCGACAATCTGAATTGCGCAATTCAGATTGCACAGTTTTGCTGTCGATCACACCTGGCGCGCTGGTGGCGGTGCTCACACGCCCGCCCCCGATGCCGGACGTTCGCTGGCACGCTGCTAGGCTCGCTCCCCGAAAGACATCCTTTAACGGACCGTCCGGTGAGGCGGGGAAGGAGGTCGGCATGGCTGTGCCCGAAGATCGGGCGGCCAAGTCGAGCGCTGCCGAATACTCGCAGCGGCACGACCCTGAACAGGTTCAGGCCGGTCGCGAGCTGCTCTCGGATTCGGATGTCGGCCGGACGATCGCGCGTATGGCGCATCAGATCATCGAGAAGACCGCTCTCGATTCCGGTGATACCGAAGTCCCCCGCGTGGTCCTGATCGGAATCCCCACGCGCGGCACCACACTCGCCACCAGGCTGGCGTCCCGGATCGAGGAATTCTCCGGGGTGCGCCCCGCCCTCGGCTCCCTCGACATCACCCTGTATCGCGACGATCTGCGCTCGCGTCCGCATCGCCCGCTCGAACGCACGTCCGTGCCCGAAGGCGGGATCGACGACGCGTTGGTGGTGCTGGTCGACGATGTGCTCTTCTCCGGTCGTACCGTGCGCTCGGCCCTGGACGGGCTGCGCGATCTGGGCCGCCCGCGCGCGGTGCAGCTGGCGGTGCTGATCGATCGCGGTCACCGCGAACTTCCCATCCGCGCCGATTACGTCGGCAAGAACGTGCCCACCTCGCGCACCGAGGACATCTCGGTGCTGCTGCGCGAACACGACGGTCGCGACGGTGTGTACCTGCGTCAGGAGGCTGCCGACCAGTGAAGCATCTGTTGTCGGTCACCGACCTGGACCGTGCCGCCGCCACCGGTTTGCTGGACGAGGCCGAACGCTTCGAGCAGGCGCTGCTCGGGCGCGAGGTCAAGAAACTCCCGACCCTGCGCGGGCGCACGGTCATGACGGTGTTCTTCGAGAACTCCACCCGCACCCGCGTCTCCTTCGAGGTCGCGGGCAAGTGGATGAGCGCCGACGTCATCAATGTGAGCGCGTCGAGTTCCTCTGTCTCCAAGGGTGAATCGCTGCGCGATACCGCGCTGACCCTGCACGCGGCGGGCGCGGACGCGCTCATCGTGCGGCATCCGGCCTCCGGCGCGGCGCATCAGATCGCGCGCTGGTTCGCCGAAATGACGGAGAGCTCCGGCGGTTACGCCGGTCCCGGCCCCGCGATCATCAATGCCGGTGACGGCACCCACGAGCACCCCACCCAGGCGCTGCTGGACGCGCTGACCTTGCGTCAGCGCCTCGGCGACCTGGAGGGCAAGCGGGTGCTGATCGTCGGCGACATCCTGCACAGCCGGGTGGCGCGCTCGAACGCTTTCCTGCTCGGCACCCTCGGCGCCGAGGTCGTGCTGGTCGCGCCGCGCACGCTGCTGCCCGTCGGGGTGGAGCAGTGGCCGGTGCGGGTCTCGCACTCCCTGGATGCCGAACTGCCGGGCGCGGACGCGGTCATGATGCTGCGCGTGCAGGCCGAGCGCATGAACGGCGGCTTCTTCCCGTCGGCGCGCGAATACTCGATCAACTACGGCCTGAGCGAGCGCCGCCTCGCCATGCTCGACGAGCACGCGGTGGTGCTGCATCCGGGCCCCATGCTGCGCGGCATGGAAATCGCGTCGGCGGTCGCCGATTCCCCCAAAGCGGCTGTGCTGCAACAGGTCAACAACGGAGTTCACATGCGCATGGCGGTGCTGTTCCGCCTGCTGGTGGGAACGGATGAGGTGGTCGCGTGAACGGGTCAGGCCCGAAGACGGCAGCCTGCGTAACCGCGCAGGGCCCCCGGTCGCGCGGAAGGGAGACAGCATGAGCGTCCTGATCAAGAACGTCCTTCTGTACGGCGAAGGCGAACCGGTCGACGTGCTGCTCGCCGACGGTGAGATCCGGGAGATCGGCGCGGGCCTGACGGCCGACGACGCCGAAATCGTCGACGGCGCCGGGCAATACCTGCTGCCGGGCTTCGTGGACCTGCACACGCATCTGCGCGAGCCGGGCCGCGAGGACACCGAGACCATCGAATCCGGTTCCAGCGCAGCCGCTCTCGGCGGCTACACGGCGGTCTTCGCCATGGCCAATACCAACCCGGTCGCCGACTCCGCCGTGGTCACCGACCATGTGTGGCGGCGTGGCCAGGAGGTCGGCATCGTCGACGTGTACCCGGTGGGTGCGGTCACGGTCGGCCTGAAGGGCAAGCAGCTCGCCGAAATGGGCACCATGGCAGCCGGAATCGGCGCGGTGCGCATGTTCTCCGACGACGGCATGTGCGTCTACGACCCGCTGATCATGCGCCGCGCGCTGGAGTACGCGAACTCGCTCGGCGTGCTCATCGCGCAGCACGCGGAGGAACCGCGGCTCACCGAAGGCGCGGTGGCGCACGAGGGCCCGACCGCCGCCCGCCTGGGCCTGGCCGGTTGGCCACGCGCGGCCGAGGAGTCCATCGTGGCCCGCGACGCGCTGCTGGCGCGGGATGCCGGTGCGCGCGTGCACATCTGCCACGCCTCCACCGCCGGCACCGTCGAACTGCTGAAATGGGCCAAGGCCCAGGGTATTTCGATCACCGCTGAGGTCACCCCGCACCACCTGCTGCTGGACGATTCGCGGCTGGAGACCTACGACGCGGTGAACCGGGTGAACCCGCCGCTGCGCGAGGCTTCCGATGTGGCCGCGCTGCGGCAGGCCTTGGCCGAGGGCGTCATCGACTGTGTCGCCACCGATCACGCCCCGCACGCCGAACAGGACAAGTGCTGCGAATTCGCGGCCGCCCGCCCCGGCATGCTGGGCCTGGAGACCGCGCTGTCGATCATCGTCGAGACCATGGTCAAGACGGGTGCGCTGGATTGGCGCGGCGTCGCCAAGGTCATGAGCGAGAACCCGGCCCGCATCGTGGGCCTGGACGATCAGGGCCGGCCGCTCGCGGTCGGCGAACCGGCGAACCTGGCGTTGATCGATCCGGATACCGAATGGACGGTCCAGGCGAAGGAACTCGCCTCGATCGCCCACAACACTCCGTACCAGTCGATGACCCTGCCCGCGAAGGTGACCGCCACCTTCCTGCGCGGCCGGCTCACCGCCCGGGACGGCAAGATCGTCGCCGGTTAGCGGCGGGTGGGGAACCGAGGAGGACCGTAATGGAGCGAACGCTGCAAGTGCTGCTGCTGGTGGTGCTGTTCGCCTTGTGCCTGTGGCTCATGTACCGGGCCTGGACGAAGCGAGCGAAGAAGCAAGCGGGCGCGATCGGTGATCTGCCCGCTGTGCCCGCCGATTGCGGGGCCCAGTTGCTGGAGCCGACCACCGGTATGTACCTCGGTAGCACCTTGGCGCCCAGCTGGATTCAGCGAGTCACGGTGGGCGACTTGGGTTTCCGCGCCACTGCCGAAATGACCCGGTTCGAGCGGGGCATCCTGCTGGAGCGGTCCGGCGCGGGCACGATCTGGATTCCGCAGGAATCCATTACCGCGGTCCGCACCGAGCGTGGGCATGCGGGCAAAGTGATGACACAGGATGGAGTGCTGGTAATTCGCTGGACACTGCCGACCGGAACCGAGGTGGATACCGGTTTCCGGGGGGACGACAAGGCGGTGTATCCGGCGTGGACCGGCACACAGACGACGAAGACGGGAGACGAGGCATGAGCAGCGGTAATCAGGGCGGGCCAGGGGGCAAAGACGCCGTGATGGTGCTCGAGGACGGCCGCGTGTTCCGCGGGACGACCTTCGGCGCCGAAGGACAGACTCTGGGTGAGGCGGTGTTCTGCACCGCGATGACGGGCTATCAGGAGACCCTCACCGACCCCAGCTACGACCGGCAGATCGTGGTGGCCACCGCCCCGCAGATCGGCAATACGGGCTGGAACGACGAGGACGACGAGTCCTCCCGCATCTGGGTGGCCGGTTACGCCGTGCGCGACCCTTCGCGACGCGTCTCCAACTGGCGCGCCAACCGCAGCCTGCAGTCGGAGCTGGAGAAGCAGAGCATCGTCGGCATCGCGGGCATCGACACCCGCGCGCTGGTACGGCACCTGCGCACTCGCGGCTCGATGAAGGCCGGCATCTTCTCCGGTGCGGAACTCGCCGACTACGAGGAACTCCTCGCGCGCGTCACCGGCCAGCCCTCCATGCTGGGCGCCGACCTGGCCGGTGAGGTCTCGACCGATGAGATGTACACCATCGAACCGGACACCGAGCACCGATTCACCGTTGTCGCAGTCGATCTCGGCATCAAGTCCAACACCCCGCGCATGTTCGCGCAGCGCGGTATGCGGGTGCACGTGGTGCCCTCGAATGTGACTCTGGACCAGATCAAGGAACTGAACCCGGACGGCGTGTTCCTGTCCAACGGCCCGGGCGACCCGGCCACCGCGGACGGCGCGGTCGCGCTCACCCAGGGTGTGCTGCAGGAGAACATCCCGCTGTTCGGCATCTGCTTCGGCAACCAGATCCTGGGCCGGGCGCTGGGCCGCAACACCTACAAGATGAAGTTCGGCCACCGCGGCATCAATGTGCCGGTGATCGAGCATCATTCGGGCCGCATCTCGATCACCGCGCAGAACCACGGGTTCGCCCTGGAGGGTGAGCGCGGCGAGGTCTTCGATACCCCGTTCGGCAAGGCCGAGGTCTCCCATATCTGCGCCAATGACGGTGTCGTCGAAGGCGTGCAGCTGGTGAACGGCCGCGCCTTCTCCGTGCAGTACCACCCCGAGGCGGCGGCCGGTCCCCACGACGCCGCCTACCTGTTCGACCGTTTCGCCATGCTGATGGAAGGAGCCTGATGCCACGCCGCACCGATCTGAACCACATCCTGGTGATCGGCTCGGGCCCGATCGTCATCGGCCAGGCTTGCGAGTTCGACTACTCGGGAACCCAGGCGTGTCGCGTCCTGCGGTCCGAGGGCCTGCGCGTGTCGCTGGTGAACTCCAACCCGGCGACCATCATGACCGACCCGGAGTTCGCGGACTCGACCTATGTCGAGCCGATCACCTGGGAATTCGTCGAGAAGGTCATCGCCAAGGAGCGCCCGGACGCGATTCTCGCGACGCTGGGCGGTCAGACCGCGCTCAATTGCGCTGTCGCCCTGCATGAGAACGGCATTCTGGAGAAGTACAACGTCGAGCTGATCGGCGCGGATTTCGAGGCCATCCAGCGCGGTGAGGATCGCCAGAAGTTCAAGGACATCGTCGCCAAGGTCGGCGGCGAGAGCGCCCGCTCCAAGGTCTGCTACACCATGGCCGAGGTGCACGAAACCGTTGCGGAGCTGGGTTTCCCGGTCGTCGTGCGCCCGTCCTTCACGATGGGTGGCCTGGGCTCGGGCATGGCCTACAACGACGAGGATCTCGATCGCATCGCCGGCGGCGGCCTGGCCGCCTCGCCCACCGCGAACGTGCTCATCGAGGAATCCATCCTGGGCTGGAAGGAATTCGAGCTCGAGCTCATGCGCGACCGCAATGACAATGTGGTCATCGTCTGCTCGATCGAGAACGTGGACCCGATGGGCGTGCACACCGGAGACTCGGTCACCGTCGCCCCGGCCATGACCCTCACCGACCGCGAATACCAGAAGATGCGCGATCTCGGCATCGCCATCCTGCGCGAGGTCGGCGTCGACACCGGCGGCTGCAATATCCAGTTCGCGGTGGACCCGGCCGACGGCCGCCTCATCGTCATCGAGATGAACCCGCGCGTCTCGCGCTCGTCCGCCTTGGCTTCCAAGGCAACGGGTTTCCCGATCGCGAAGATCGCCGCCAAGCTGGCCATCGGCTACACCTTGGACGAGATCGTCAATGACATCACCAAGGAAACCCCGGCCTGCTTCGAGCCGACCCTGGACTACGTGGTCGTCAAGGCCCCGCGGTTCGCGTTCGAGAAGTTCCCGGGCGCCGACCCGACGCTGACCACCACCATGAAGTCGGTCGGCGAGGCAATGTCCATGGGCCGCAACTTCTCCGAGGCCCTCGGTAAGGTGCTGCGCTCGCTCGAGACCAAGGCCACCGGCTTCTGGACCCAGCCCGACGGCGACTGGACCGATGTCGAGGCGATCCTCGAGGATCTGCGCACCCCGACCGAGGGGCGCATCTACCAGGTGGAGCGCGCGCTGCGCTTGGGCGCGAGCGTCGAGGACACCGCCAAGGCCTCGGGCATCGACCCCTGGTTCGTGGCCGAGGTCGCCGCCCTGGTGGACCTGCGTCAGGAGATCCTGGACGCCGCCGTGCTGGACGAGCCGCTGCTGCGCACCGCCAAGCACTACGGTCTCTCCGATCGCCAGATCGCCGCGCTGCGACCGGAACTCGCGGGCGAGGACGGCGTGCGCGCGCTGCGCCACCGGCTGCAGATCCGCCCGGTGTTCAAGACCGTCGACACCTGTGCCGCCGAGTTCGAGGCCAAGACCCCGTACCACTACTCGGCCTACGAGCTGGATCCCGCCGCCGAATCCGAGGTTGCCCCGCAGCGTGAGCGCGAGAAGGTGCTCATCCTGGGTTCGGGCCCGAACCGCATCGGCCAGGGCATCGAATTCGACTACTCGTGCGTGCATGCGGCGCAGACGCTTTCGGACGCGGGCTACGAGACCGTCATGGTCAACTGCAACCCCGAGACCGTCTCCACCGACTACGACACCGCCGATCGCCTCTACTTCGAGCCGCTCACCTTCGAGGACGTGCTCGAGGTTTACCACGCGGAGACCGAATCCGGCACCGTCGTCGGCGTCATCTGCCAGCTCGGCGGCCAGACCCCGCTGGGCCTGGCGCAGAAGCTGACCGATGCGGGCGTGCCCGTGGTCGGCACCTCGGCCGCGGCCATCGACCTGGCCGAGGACCGCGCCGAGTTCGGCGATGTGCTTGTCGCGGCGGGTCTGCCGGCGCCGAAGTACGGCACCGCCACCACCTTCCCGGCGGCCAAGAAGATCGCCGCCGAGATCGGCTACCCGGTGCTGGTGCGCCCGTCCTACGTGCTGGGCGGGCGCGGCATGGAGATCGTCTACGACGAGCAGACCCTCGAGGGCTACATCTCCCGCGCCACCGATATCAGCCCGGATCGCCCGGTGCTCATCGACCGGTTCCTGGAAGACGCCATCGAGATCGACGTCGACGCCCTGTGCGACGGCGACGAGGTGTACCTGGGCGGCGTCATGGAACACATCGAGGAGGCCGGTATCCACTCCGGCGACTCGGCGTGCGCCCTGCCCCCGATCACCCTGGGCCGCAGCGATATCGAGGCCGTGCGCCGCTCCACCACCGCGCTCGCCAAGGGCATCGGCGTCAAGGGCCTGCTGAACGTGCAGTACGCGCTCAAGGACGATGTGCTCTACGTCCTCGAGGCCAACCCGCGCGCCAGCCGCACGGTGCCGTTCGTGTCCAAGGCCACCGCCGTGCCGCTGGCCAAGGCCGCGGCGCGAATCGCGCTGGGCGCCACCATCGCCGAACTCCGCAAGGAGGGCCTGCTGCCGGCCGAGGGCGACGGCGGCACCGTGCCGATGGACGCCCCGGTCGCGGTCAAGGAGGCCGTGCTGCCGTTCCACCGCTTCAAGCGGCCCGACGGCAGCGGCATCGACTCGCTGCTCTCGCCGGAGATGAAGTCCACCGGCGAGGTCATGGGCATCGACGCCGACTTCGGCACCGCGTTCGCCAAGAGCCAGACCGCTTCCTACGGTTCGCTGCCGACCGAGGGCGCCGCCTTCGTCTCGATCGCCAACCGCGACAAGCGCGCCATGGTCTTCCCGGTGAAGCGCCTGCACGATCTCGGCTTCCGCATCCTGGCCACCGAGGGCACCGCGGAAATGCTGCGCCGCAACGGAATTCCGTGCGAGCAGGTGCGCAAGCACTCCGACGAGGCGACCGATCAGCCCAGCATCGTGGACATGATCAAGGACGGCGAGGTCGACATCGTCTTCAACACCCCGTACGGCAACAACGGTCCGCGCGTGGACGGTTACGAGATCCGCACCGCCGCGGTGAGCGCGAACATCCCGTGCATCACCACCGTGCAAGGCGCGGCCGCGGCCGTGCAGGGCATCGAGGCCACCATCAACGGCGGCATCGGGGTGCGGTCCCTGCAGGAACTCCACGCCACCCTGCGGGGCTGAGCCCGATGACGACATTCGGTGTGCGGCTGCGGGATGCGATGCGCGAGCACGGTCCACTGTGCGTGGGCATCGACCCGCACCCGCCGCTGCTGCGGGCCTGGGGCCTGAGCGAGGACGCGGCCGGAGTGGCCAAGTTCGCGGATGCCTGCGTGCGGGCCTTCGCGGGCCGGGTCGCGCTGGTCAAACCGCAGGTCGCGTTCTTCGAAACCTATGGTTCCGCCGGAATCATGGTGCTGGAGGAGACGATTGCCGCGTTGCGGGCGGCGGGCACCCTGGTGGTCGCCGACGCCAAACGCGGCGATATCGGCTCCACCATGGACGCCTACGCGCACGCCTGGCTCGGTGACGGCCCGCTCGGCGCCGACGCGGTCACCGTCTCCCCGTATCTCGGATTCGGTTCGCTCGCCCCGGCGCTGGAGCTGGCGCGGGCCAACGACCGCGGCGTGTTCGTGCTCGCGGCCACCTCGAACCCGGAAGGCGCCGAACTGCAGCGCATTACCGGCGCCGACGGCCGCACCATCGCCCAGCGCATGGTCGATGACGCGGCAGCCCTGAACGCGGGCACCGACTTCGGTTCCGTCGGCGTCGTGGTCGGCGCCACTCTCACCGAGGCGCCCGACCTGAGCAAGCTCAACGGGCCCATCCTCATGCCCGGCGTGGGCGCGCAGGGCGGGGGAGCGGACTCCATCCGGAACCTGGTGCCGGACAGCGACCTCGGCGCGGTGCTGCCGAACGTCTCCCGTGAAGTACTCCGAGCGGGACCCTCGGTACCGGCTCTGAAGGCCAAGGTCGCGGAGCTGGCGGCGGAATTCGCCTTCCTGCAAGGCTGATCCGCTCGACGGTAGGTCGGCCCGGCGTCACGCAACGCCACGTGACGCCGGGCCGATCATTCCGTGCAGTGACACGATCCTGCTCGGATCGGACACGATATGCCCAGCTCAGAGGCGGTTTTTGGCCCACTCCCTCCGGTAGGTTGAGATCATGCCTCCCGCCTTGCCGTCCGATAACTCCCGCCCCGCACTGGTTCTCGGCGGAGGTGGCGCCGCAGGCGTGATGTGGCTGTTCGGCCTCACACTCGGCTTGCGCCAGACCGGAATCGATCTCTCCCTGGCCCGCCGCATAGTCGGCACCTCGGCCGGCGCTGTGCTCGGCGCGAACCTGGCCGGCGGCGTAGACCTGGCAGCCCTCCTCGCAAGCCTCCCTGCCGAGCCACCCGCATCATCCACGCCGTCCCACGACCCGACGCGACCCGGTGCCGCCGAGCCGATCCCGTCCAGCGCTGCTGGGCCTGGCCCGTCCAATGCCCCCGAGTCGACGCCGCCCAGTGCTGTCGAGCCGATTCGGCCCGGCGCTACGTCGAACCCTGCCGATGCCCAGTCGAGCCCCACGGATTCTCTCCAGCTGAACGCAGCAGAAACTGATCCCCTGGAGCGCCGCCGCCGGATCGGTGCGCAGGCACTCGAACTCGACCTCGGCGACCCGGCAGACCACATCGCCCGCATGAGCCAACTGGTAGGCATCACCGACTGGCCCGACCACGACCTTCTCATCACCGCGGTCGACGCCACCACCGGCGAACTCCGCACCTGGACCCGCGACGGCAAAGCCACTCTGCCCGAAGCCATAGCCGCCAGCAGCGCCATCCCCGGCGTCTTCCCCGCCATCCCCATCGACGGCAGCCACTTCCTCGACGGCGGCCTCCGTTCCCCGATCAACGCCGACCTGGCCGCGGGCGCCCCCCTGATCGTCATCCTCGAACCCTTCGCCCACGTCTTCCGCCGCGCCGCCACCGACCGCGAACTCGCCGGTGCCCCAACGATATCCATCACCGCCGACACCCCGGCCATCACCGCCTTCGGCTCGAACCTCTTCGACCCCGCCGCCCTCCGCCCCGCCTTCGAAGCCGGCCTGCGACAGGCCGCCGAGGCATCGACCCGCCTCCGCGACGTCTGGCCGGCCTCCCGCTGACCTCTCGAGCGGCCGCGATTGCCGCGAATCGGGTATGGCCGCAACGTTCTGACCGACCGCCGGATGGGCGTAACCCGGCTCAGGCGGCGGAGGTCCGTCGAGGCGGTCCTGTGGTGCCGGTGAACTGGAGAATGAGACTCCAATTGCTCGTCTAGAGTGGCGGTATGTCTGCCGCGGTGCCGCCCAATGGATTTCGGAATGCTCTCGTGCTCGGGGGTGGTGGGGCCGTCGGGCTGACCTGGATGGCCGGGGTTGTCACCGGGCTGAGTGCGGCCGGGATCGACGCGACGCTGGCCGATCGGATCGTCGGGACGTCGGCGGGTGCGATCACGGCGGCCGTGATCACCGGGGGACTGGATCCGGAGCGGTTGCTGAACCCGCCTGAGCGGCCGGGTGTTTCCGGGGAGCTGCGGGTGAATCCGAACGGGCTCACCGAGATCCTGGGGGAGCTCTTCGCATTGGGGCTGGAGCCCGACGAGTTCCGGCGGCGGGTAGGTGAACGCGCGCTGGCGGCGGGTGCGGGAGATCCCGCCGAACATGTCGCTCGCATGGCGAATCTCATCGGGGCCGAGGCCTGGCCGGAGCGTGAACTGCTCGTCACCGCGGTCGATGTGACCACCGGGCGCCGGCAGGTGTGGACGCCCGGCGGCAAGGCCACGCTCGCCGAGGCGGTGGCGTCGAGTACCTCGGTACCCGGGGTCTTCCCGCCGATTCCGATCGGCGGGACCGTCTACATCGACGGCGGGCTGTACTCGCCGGTCAATGCGGATCTGGCCGCGGGTGCGGAGTTCGTGCTGATCATCGAGCCGCTCGCGCATCTTTTCCCGCGCAGCCCGAGCGACAGTGAATTGGGCGGCGCCGCAACGCAGTCCATCGCGCCGGATGCGGCCGCCATCGCCGCGATCGGCTCGAACCTGTTCGATCCGGCCGCCCGGGAACCGGCGTTCCGCGAGGGCGTGCGGCAGGGTGGCGAGGCTGCCGTGCGGCTGAAGGATGTGTGGCCTACCGCCTGAACGAGTCCGGGCGGTGTCGTACCCGGGTCGTAGGATGACCGGGTGCTGTCGACCGCAGAGATTCTCACGCTGGCCGGGGTGATCGTACTCGGCTCCATGTCACCCGGGCCGGATTTTCTTGTCGTACTACGGAATTCGGTGGTGTCCGGGCGCCGGTCGGGTGTCGGCTGTGCGGCCGGGATCGCCGTGGGCGTTTTCGTGTGGGCGCTGGTCACCGCCATCGGTATCGCGGGGCTGCTCGCGGCGTCCGCGGAGGCGTACACCGTGGTGAAGCTGGTCGGCGCGATCTACCTGGCGTACATCGGTATTCGCGCATTGCTGGCCGCGCGGCGCGGTGATTACCGGCCGGAATCCGAGGCGGCGGCGAAGCAGCGCGGGTCCTTCGTGGCGTTCCGGCAGGGGCTGCTGACGAATCTGCTGAATCCGAAGTGCGCGGTGTTCTTCATCGCCCTTGTCCCGCAGTTCCTGCCGCACGATCCGTCGGCGCTGGGCACCCTCGAACTCGCGGTGGTCTGCACGGTCGCGAACCTGGCCTGGTTCACCACGCTCGCTTTCGGTGTCGGCGCGCTGCGGCACGTGTTCACTCGCCGCCGGGTGCGGCGTCTGCTGGATGCCGCCATGGGCACGTTCATGGTCGGCCTGGGCATCCGGATCGCGGTCGAAAGCAACTGATTCGTCGCGGTGTGGCGTTGTTCACCTCGGTGTTCGGGGTCCGATCGAACGCTTGTCCTGGTCGCCCGTCTCACGTCTCGCGGCCGCGGGATGGCGCACGGAGTCGCGCCCCGCAGGTTTAGCCCGTCAGCGGGCGTCCCAGGGCCCCGAACGGGCCGTCGCGGCCGTGATCCGGGCCTGCTGACGCCCGGAGGAACCTGTCCTACCTGCATCGAAGCAATGTCGGAAATGTGTGCTTCACAACTCCGCCCACCGACCCGGGTGATGCGCGACACGCGGTACCGATTCGAACGACACGCCGAGAAATCCGAAGAACTTCCAGGTCGCGAGATTACAGCTCGGTCACGGTTTTCGACGGGGCCAGTCCGGCCCTTCGGGCCCCCCGGTGGAGGGTCGAAAAACCCCTGGCTGCAAGGATATTCGGGGCCGTGGCAAGAGGATCGCCACGACCGGTCGGCGAGCACCCGTGACGCCGCCCATCCGGCCCGGTTGCGCACCGAATCAGGCGCTGACCTGGGGGGTGGGTTCGCAATCGCCAAGCGTCGTGGGTACGGTCGCTGAGACCGCCGGGTTACCGGCGGGAGATCTGGCAATGAACGATGAGACGGAGGAACCGTGGCCCTTCCCCAGCTGACTGACGAGCAGCGCGCCGCTGCTTTGGAGAAGGCGGCTGCCGCTCGCCGCGCTCGGGCGGAGCTCAAGGAGCGCTTGAAGCGTGGCGGTACCGATCTGAAGACGGTCCTGGCCGATGCCGAGAAGGACGAAGTGCTCGGCAAGATGAAGGTTTCGGCTCTGCTCGAGGCCCTGCCGAAGGTTGGCAAGGTCAAGGCGGCAGAAATCATGAGCGAACTGGAAATCGCTCCCACCCGCCGGCTGCGCGGACTGGGCGACCGGCAGCGTAAGGCGCTGCTGGCCCGGTTCGACTTCAGCGCCGAATAATCCGAGGGTGGTCGAACACACTCGGAAGGGTCGACTGGTAGTACTGGTCGGCCCCTCGGCCGTCGGAAAGTCCACTGTCGTGCGCTGCGTGCGCGAACGACTACCCGAACTGCATTTCAGTGTGTCGGCCACCACCCGGGCTCCGCGGCCCGGGGAGGTCGACGGTCAGGACTACCGGTTCGTCACTCGCGACAAGTTCGACGCCATGATCGAGGCGGGCGAACTTCTGGAGTGGGCCGACATTCACGGTGGACTGCAGCGGTCGGGCACCCCGGCCGCACCCGTGCGGGAGGCGCTCGCAACCGGACACCACGTCTTGATCGAGGTGGATCTGGCCGGAGCGCGCTCCATCCGCAAAGCCATGCCGGGAGCCAAACTGGTCTTCCTGGCCCCACCCAGCTGGGATGAGCTGGTTTCGCGGCTCACGTCGCGCGGCACCGAATCGCCCGAGGTCATCGAGCGTAGGCTGCAGACCGCGCGGACCGAATTGGCGGCATGTGACGAGTTCGACATCGTCATAGTGAACGACCACGTGACCAGCGCCTGCGAGCAGTTGGTATCGTTGTTCGTTAGCACAAATTCGGGGTCCTGACCCCGGAACACCGGTTCGTCGCTGTCTCGATCGATCAGACAGGGCTCCGAACCGGTCCGCATCCCCTTCCGAACAACCCCGCAGGAGCCTTCCTAGTGAGTACGGACATCAAGACCGTTCCCGCCTACGACACTCCGGTCGGCCTCACCAACCCGCCGATCGACGAACTGCTGGAACGGACCTCGTCCAAGTACGCGCTGGTCATCTACGCAGCCAAGCGGGCCCGGCAGATCAACGACTACTACAACCAGCTCGGCGACGGCATTCTCGAATACGTCGGCCCGCTGGTCGAGCCGGGTCTGCAGGAGAAGCCGCTGTCGGTGGCCATGCGCGAGATCCACGCCGATCTGCTGGAGCACACCGAGGGCGAGTAGTCTCGAATCTCGTTCGAGGCCAAGCTTTCTCGGCTACAACGTAACGACGGCGCTGGAGGCGTAGTGATCACTCCTATCGCGCATGGATGCGCGACCAACGTCTGGGGCGAGCGGTGACCCGGGTCGTCGTCGGAGTAGGCGGCGGCATCGCCGCATACAAGGCATGCAACCTCGTGCGCCGGTTCACCGAAACCGGGCACGAGGTTCGCGTCATTCCTACCGAGGCTGCATTGCAGTTCATCGGTAAGGCCACCTTCGAGGCGCTGTCCGGCAACCCGGTGAATACCGGTGTGTTCGCCGACGTGCCCGAGGTGCCGCATGTGCGTCTCGGCCAGGAGGCCGAGCTGATCGTCATCGCGCCCGCCACCGCGGACCTCATGGCCCGCGCCGCGCAGGGCCGCGCGGACGATCTCCTCACCGCCACTCTTCTCACCGCGCGATGTCCCGTGCTGATCGCGCCCGCCATGCACACCGAAATGTGGGAGCACCCGGCGACGCGCGCGAACGTCGCGACGCTGCGCGAGCGCGGCGCGATCGTCATGGAACCCGCGCACGGCCGCCTCACGGGCGCCGACACCGGTGCGGGCCGGCTGCCCGAGCCCGAGGAGATCTTCGGGCTGGCGACGCTGTTGCTGGAACGCGCCGACGCCATCCCGCGCGACCTCGAGGGTCGCCGCGTCGTGGTGTCCGCGGGCGGCACCCGCGAACCGCTGGATCCCGTTCGCTTCCTGGGTAATCGGAGTTCCGGCAAGCAGGGCTACGCGCTGGCGCGACTCGCCGCACAGCGTGGCGCACAGGTAACGCTGATCGCGGGCAATACCATCGGGCTGGAACCGCCGGCCGCCGTCGAGGTCGTGCACGTGACCACCGCCGAGCAGTTGAAGGTCGCGGTGGACAAGCACGCGCTGGGCTCGGACGCGGTCATCATGGCCGCGGCGGTGGCCGACTTCCGGCCGGTGAACGTGGCCGCGGCGAAGATCAAAAAGGGTGCGGACGAGCCGAATTCGATCGATCTCGCCAAGACCCCGGACATCCTCGCCGGCCTGGTCCAGGCCCGCCGCGACGGTCAGCTACCGGGCACCGCGATCGTCGGCTTCGCCGCCGAGACCGGTGACGAGCACGCCGACGTGCTCACCCATGCTCGCGCGAAACTGGCCCGCAAGGGCTGCGATCTCTTGGTGGTCAACGCCGTTGGAGAAGGCAAAGCCTTCGAGGTGGACCATAATGATGGTTGGCTGCTCGGTGCCGACGGTACCGAGATCGCCTTGGACCATGGGTCCAAGGCACTGCTGGCCAGCCGGGTGCTCGATGCACTCGGACCCTTGCTCCGCTGAAGCCTCGGCACCGCAGGGCAGACGTACCGCAACCCGCGGATACTGTCTGAGTCACAATCCGTTCGCCGTGGTGACGGGCCCGTCCCTCGGCGATCGAATTGGCATAACCTGAGACAAAGGGTTGTGTGCGGTGGTGAGACGAACTACTGTCGCGGCCCGCTACGAGAAACCCGTTGAGGGAGAGGGAACAACTGTGCGCACGACTGGCAGCCGCCTATTCACCAGTGAGTCCGTGACCGAGGGTCACCCGGACAAAATCTGTGATGCCATCAGCGATTCCATCCTCGATGCGTTGCTTGCCGCGGATCCGCGCAGCCGTGTCGCCGTGGAAACGTTGGTGACCACGGGCCAAGTACATGTGGCCGGTGAGGTCACCACTTCGGCCTACGCCGACATTCCGACCATCGTCCGCGAGAAGGTCCTGGAGATCGGATACGACTCCTCGGCAAAGGGTTTCGACGGTGCTTCCTGTGGCGTGAACGTCGCCATCGGTGCGCAGTCCCCCGATATCGCGCAGGGCGTCGATCACTCGCACGAGGCCCGCGTCGGTGGTGAGGACGACGAGATCGCCCGCCAGGGCGCCGGCGACCAGGGCCTGATGTTCGGCTACGCGACCATCGAGACCCCGGAGCTCATGCCGCTGCCGATCTCGCTGGCGCACAAGCTGTCTCGCCGCCTGACCGAGGTCCGCAAGTCCGGCGTGCTGCCGTACCTGCGCCCGGACGGCAAGACCCAGGTCACCATCGAGTACGAGGGCTCCATCCCCAAGCGGCTCGACACCGTGGTCATCTCCACCCAGCACGCCGCGGACATCGACCTGGACAACCTGCTCGCGCCCGATATCCGCGAGAAGGTCGTCGAGACGGTGCTGGCGGAGCTGGAACTGCCGAACCCCCTCGATATCTCGAACGTGCGCCTGCTGGTCAACCCGACCGGCAAGTTCGTTCTGGGTGGCCCGATGGGTGACGCCGGCCTGACCGGACGCAAGATCATCGTCGACACCTACGGCGGCATGGCCCGCCACGGCGGCGGCGCCTTCTCCGGCAAGGATCCGTCGAAGGTCGACCGCTCGGCCGCCTACGCCATGCGCTGGGTCGCCAAGAACGTCGTCGCCGCCGGTCTGGCCGAACGCACCGAGGTCCAGGTCGCCTACGCCATCGGCAAGGCGGCCCCCGTCGGCCTGTTCGTCGAGACCTTCGGCACCGAGCAGATCGACCCGGCCAAGATCTCCGCGGCCATCAGCGAGGTCTTCGACCTCCGTCCCGGCGCCATCATCCGCGACCTGGACCTGCTGCGCCCGATCTACGCGCCGACCGCCGCGTACGGCCACTTCGGCCGCACCGACGTCGACCTGCCCTGGGAGCGCACCGACCGCGCGGAGAAACTGCGCGCGGCCGCCGGGCTGTAATTGGCCCACACAGCCAACGTGACGACGGGAGCGTCGGGCACGGAGAATCCGATCTCCGAGCCCGACGCTCCCGCCGTCGTACGTCCCATCGCCCGGGTCCTGCCCTTGCTCGAACCCGCCCACCTGGACCGTGACTTCGACTACCTCGTCCCACCCGAAATGGACGCCCTCGCCCAACCCGGCGTCCGAGTCCGAGTCCGCTTCTCCGGCCGCCTCATCGACGGCTACCTCCTCGAACGCCTCGAAAGGTCCGACCACACCGGCAAACTCGTCCGCTTGGAGCGAGTGGTCTCCGGCGAACGCGTCCTCACTCCCGAAATCCTGAAACTGGTCACCGCGGTAGCAGCCCGCTACGCCGGCACCCGAGCCGACGTCCTCCGCCTCGCCATCCCACCCCGCCACGCCAAGGTCGAAACCGAAGGCGCCGAACCCGCCGTGCCGAAACGCCGCCGCGGTCGCGCCTCGACCGAAACCATTGCGCCCGAGCCCGACTCACCTACCGTGGTCGACCTCGACCTCGACCTGATCGCGCCCGCCCCTGCACCGGCGGAAATCGCCGGCCCTGCCCGATCGGGAGCGGATCTGACCCATTCGCCGGAAGACTCATCCGCACCCGTCCACAAGTCGGCGGCCGCACCCACGGAAAATGCGGGTCCTGCCGTAGCCGAAGCGGATCTCGCCGGGTTGGCGCAGGATTCGTCCTCGCATGTTCACGCCTCGGTGGCCGCGTCGATCGCAGCGGACACCGGAATGCTCGCGGCGACGGCGGAACCCACTGCGCTGGATGAGGTCGGAGCGGCCTCGGAATCAGGCGAATCGGCCGATTCGGTTGCTGCGGAATCCGATTCGCGCGCGGAGTCGGCGCCGCCGGCCGAGGACTTTCCGGGCTGGGATCGGTATGCGCACGGGCGGTCCTTTCTGACCGCGCTGGGGAGTGGGCGGGGGCCGCGGGCGGCGTGGCAGGCCTTGCCGGGGGAGGATTGGGCGCGGCGGTTGGCGGAGCTGGCGGCCTCGACGGTGCGGAGTGGGCGCAGCGCGGTGCTGATGGTGCCGGATCAGCGGGATCTGAATCGGGTGCTGGCGGAATGTACTGCGCTGCTGGGGGATTCGGCGGTAGGGCTGGCGGCCGGGCTGGGGCCCTCGGCGCGGTATCGGCGGTGGCTGGCCGCGCTGCGCGGGACCGCGCGGGTGGTGGTCGGCACGCGGAGTGCTGTTTTCACGCCGGTGCGGGATCTGGGGCTCATCGCTATCTGGGATGACGGGGACGACACCTTCGCCGAGCCGCGCTCGCCGTATCCGCATGCGCGGGAGGTGGCGATGTTGCGGGCGCATGAGACGGGGGCGGCATTCGTTGCGGGCGGATTCTCCCGTACCGCCGAGGTGCAGGCGATCGTCGAATCCGGTTGGGCGCATGACCTGCTCGCGGATCGGGCGGAGTTGCGGAGGGCGACGCCGCGGATCACCGCGCCCGGCGATTCGGATGCCGCGCTGGAGCGCGATCCCATCGCGAAGGCCATTCGTATTCCGGCGGTCGCGTTCATGGAGGCGCGGAAGGCGCTGGCGGCCGGCGGACCGGTGCTGGTGCAGGTGCCGCGGCGGGGATACATTCCGGCGCTGTCCTGCGCCAAATGCCGGACGCCCGCACGCTGCCGGCACTGCAACGGACCATTGGCCCTGCCGGACAACGGATCCGCGCGCGGGGGCGGCCGCGTGGGGCATGCCGCCGGGGGAGTGGGAGAGGCGCACAGTCCCGCGTGCCGGTGGTGCGGGATCACCGAGGCGGCATTCCGGTGCGGGACGTGTGGTTCGCGGGCGCTGCGGGCCGTGGTGATCGGTGCGGCGCGTACCGCCGAGGAGCTGGGGCGCGCGTTTCCCGGTGTGCCGGTGCGGGGTTCGGGTGGGTCGGCGATTCTCGACACGGTCCCCGAGGGTCCGCAGGTGGTCGTCTCGACGATCGGCGCCGAACCCCCGGTGCCGGGCGGCTATGCGGTGGCGATGCTGCTGGACGGCTGGGCGCTGCTCGGCCGCGCCGATCTGCGCGCCGCCGAGGACGCCCTGCGCCGCTGGATGTCGGCGGCGGCACTGGTGCGCCCGGACGGCCGGGTCATCGTCATGGCCGATCAGGGCATCCCCACGGTGCAGGCGCTGCTGCGCTGGGATCCGGTGTGGCATGCGCGAATCGAGCTCGACGGCCGCACCGAAGTACGCTTCCCGCCCGCCGTCCGCCTCGCCGCCATCGACGGCACCACCACCTCGATCGCCGAATTGCTCGCCGAGGCAAAGCTTCCCGGCGAGGTCGAAGTCCTCGGCCCGGTCCCACTGCCCCCCGGCGCCCGAAAACCTTTCAGCAGTGGAGATTCCCCCGTCGAGGTCGAACGCATGATCCTGCGGGCGGACCGGTCACAGGGCGCCGGCCTGTCCCGCGCCCTCGCCGCCGCGCAAGCCGTCCGCAGCACCCACAAGTCCGACGACCCGCTGCGCGTCCAGATCGACCCCATCGACATCGGCTGATCGGCCGCCTACCGCAGGGCGAAATGTGTGGTGCCGAGGACGTGCAGCGACCACAACAGGAGCGCCTTCACGGCGAAGAACAGCAGGATGCTGATGACGGTCTCACTGCTGTCGCGGTTGATGCGCGCCAGCACAGCGGTTTCCAGCAGGAAGCAGACCATCGTCACGGCGAGCACCCCGGTCGCGGCCCACACCGCATCCGGTTGGTAAGTCAGTCTTCCGAAGGTCAGTCCGAGGAGCAGCACGAGAGGCAGAGCGAGCAGCAGCCAAAGTATCGCGAGCGCAAGCATATTCGTGCTGTGCTTCGACAGATCGGTTTCGCCTGCCCCGTCGACCATTTCGCGAGGAACCCGGCGGATGCGGCTCAGCTGCACGATGGCATGTGCCACACCCGCCAGCGCACAGGCGATCAGCAGCACCCGGTAGGCGTCGGCGACATCGCGACTCGCGTGCATCGGAGTGCGCCAGCACCACAGCGCCGGCAGCCAGCCCGCCACCGGCATGAGCACCAGGGCGAACAGGGTTTCCGGTCTGGCACAGAGCCTTTCGCGGAGATAACCGGGCGGGAAGCGGCGCCGTTTGGAACCCAGCAGCCAGGCGATCGCGACCAGTGCCGCGATGCCGATCGCCGGTGTGAGCCAGCGCCAGTGCACGGGCGTGAGGAACATCGACGTCAGCGCGACCAGCAGGGTTGTCGTCCACACGACGGTGGCCGGCCGGGTGACCGCCATCCACATCGCATCGGCCTGAAGTTTCCGTGGGTCGTCGGCTTCGGCGTCCGCGCCGGCTTCCGGCTCCACCTCGTGACCGTCGCAGTCCTGGGCGCCTTCCTCCCGGGGATTCCGGAGTTCGGCCCACAGCACTCCCGGATCCTCCCATTCGCCGAGGTGGCCGGAACCCGGGCAGAGCACCGGGCTGTCATCGGTGCGATGGTCGTAGTCGGGATCGACATTGCCGCGCAGCCGCATCCGGTACATGTGGGTGGTGATCGCCAAGCCGTGCCAGGTCTCGTCGCAGTACGGATTCGGGCAATCAGGGAAGGCCGGGTCGCCGAAGTCGTAGCCGGACCGGGGCTCCCCATCCCGCATGGTCTCATCGACGAGCCGGTCGATGTCATCGAGCAGCCGCCACGGCTCGCCCTCACCTCGAGCGCTCACCTACCGATCGTAGGTGGCGTATCGGACATCCGGCCGGTGACATCGTGGAACCCGAAGCGACGCCGAGAATTCGGAATCGCCGCGCGTCGACCCCGGTTGATAGGGTCGAACACAGGGAACACCCCAGGGGCACGAAGGAGTACGCGGATGCGGGAAGTCCTGGTCGCCGAGGTTCGATCGGATGATCGTCCCAGGTCGGGGCAGAAGGATCGATCGAGCCCGAACTTCTCGCTGGCCGCCATCCCGGAGGGCGCCGAGGCGCTCGTGTGGCGCACCGAACCCCATATCGCGGCGATCAGATTCAGCGTGATGGCGGATGTGCGAGCCAACTACGACCAGCGCGTCCTGTCGAATATCGTGTCCGGGTCGAAAACCCCCGTCCCGCGCGAGCAGAAGTCGTTGTCCCGCCGTGGTTTCTACATCGCTGGTCCGTCCGGCTCGGGCGGGGGTTCATTCGTTGTGCAGGTCTTCGCCCTCGTGCCCGACTAGCCTCGCGCATTAACGATCCGGGCTGCCGGTGCGAAGTGAAGACAACGGTTCGTCGTGAATCGTGGTCGGGGATCGGAAACATGACCGGGGGAATCCCATGCCTTACGCCAAGCCCGACCACACCGCACCGGCGTCCCGCCACCTGCTGCGCCGACTGCTGATCACCGCGGTCGGCGCCGCGACCTGTGCCGCCGCGATCGCCGGATGCACGAGCTCGACCACCTCGCCGGCGCCCGGCCGGTCGCCGACCACCCTGCCGACCACGCAGTCCGGCGAGATCACGATGCTGCCGACAGCGCCGGCGCCCACCACGGCTACCCCCTCCGACACCACAACGCCTCCGGAAGTCACCACTTCGCTGGTGCCGGTCTCGCCCGTCTCGCCGGCGCCGGGCACCACCTTCTCCGGTGAAGCCCTCACGCCGCAGCAAGCCACCGGCCTGCAAACCGCCGTGGACAGTGGCCACCAACCCTGGCGACTCGACCAGGTCCAAGTGGCAAAGTCCTTCGTACAGGCCCGATTCGGCTGGACCAACGTGCAAACCAGTATGGGCGCACCGATGGTCGTCTTCGTCACCAGCTCCGACGGCGCCAAGGTATCGCTGCACCTCACCCAGCCGGCAACCCAGGGCGACCACGGCATCTGGGTCGTCGACAGCGGCGTCTGGGACTGACCCCGCCCGTGCCCGCGGGCCCCGTTGCGGGCCCCGTGGTATGGATAGCGGGTGACACACGTGCGGCTCGACGAATGGATTGCCGGTGGTACGCGCACCCGCCTGGGTGGGCACGAGATCTTCCACCGGCAGGACGGGCCTGCCGACGGCCGGCCGGTCACCCTGCTGCACGGCTTCCCGACCTCCTCGCACGACTGGGCGCCGATTCTCCCGGCCCTGATCGAATCCGGTTGCCGGGTAACCACTCTCGACTTCCTCGGGTTCGGCGCCAGCGACAAACCGGCCGGTCACGACTATCGGATCGTCGAGCAGGCCTCGATCGTCGAAGAGCTATGGCAGCAGCTGGGTATCGGGAGTACGGGGCTGGTCGCGCACGATTACGGTGTGTCCGTCGCGCAGGAACTGCTGCACCGTGACTCGGCCCGCTGCACGGCCGCGGCCTTCCTCAACGGTGGCATCTACCCGGATCTGCACCGCCCCATACGGACTCAGCAACTGCTGTACGGCCGTGCGGGCGCGGTGGCGCAATACCTCACCACCGAGCCGCTGTATCGGAAGTCATTGCGGGAAGTGTTCGGCCGGCCGGTCTCCGACGCCGATCTGCACGATATGTGGTTGTCCACCACGATGAACGGCGGTAAGCGCGTCCAGCACCGCCTGCTGCGCTACATCGACGACCGCCGCGCGCTCGGCGACGGCTGGGTGTCGGCCCTGGAGCAATACCCGGGACCGCTGCTGTTCGTCTGGGGCCCGGCCGATCCCGTCAGCGGCGGGCATGTGCTGCCTCGCCTGCGTGAGCGCTTGCCGCACGCGCGGCTGGTGGTGCTCGACGAGTCACCGGCGACGGGTCATTACCCGCAGGTGGAGAATCCGGGCGCGGTCGCCGCCGCCCTGACCGAGTTTCTGAGCTGAACCGTCCGGTGGCCCCGCAACGGCCGACCCGGGTATGTGCGTGACCGGAGTCGGCTAATCGTCGCCGATGATCTCTTCGCGCGGTAGCGCTGCGAGGGTCAGGAGGGCGTTGAGGAAACCACTGCGGTCGGCGGGGGAGAGCTTGCCGAGCAGCAGTTCCTCTTTCGCCTGGATGGCGGCTTGGGCGTCGTCGCGGCGGCGGCGGCCGGCCGGGGTGAGGGTGAGGAGACGGGCGCGGCGGTCGGCGGGGTCGGGGCGGCGTTCGATGAGGCCTCGCTCCTGGAGGTCGTCCAGGACCGCGATGATGCGGGTCTTGTCGGCGCCGATCTCCTGGGCGAGGGCTCCCTGTCCGCGTGCCGGGTCTTCGTCCAGGTGCAGCAGGACGACGTAGGCCCACATGGTCAGTTCGTGGGCGTCGAGGACGGGTTGCTCGGCGGCCATCAGGGTGCGGGCGAGCGGCGCGATCATCGCTGCGAGGTCCGGACGGGGTGTCGGCATGCGGACAAGATTAGGTCAGGCTGCGGTGTGGCTGTCCCAGCGTGTCGCGGGCGCGCTCGAGGACCCGGGCCGGTTCGAACCGGTCGGCCTGCCAGGAATCGGTGCCGAGCCGCACCTTGCCACGCCACTCGCGGACGATCGCGCCGTGCACCGGCCACCGCACGAATCGCCGCATATCCCGCTCGGATTCCCACACCGTGATGGATCCGCCGCGCCGCTCGACGGGCCGGCCCCACAGCCACAGGCCCACCGCGCCCTGCATGACCGGCCAGGTCTTGCCGAGTTCCATGCCGGTCTCGTAGATGCGCCGGACCTCCTCCTTCGAGGCGGCGAGGAAGTCGGTGACGCTGAGGAACACCGGCCCGGCCAGGTCGTGCCGCGGACCTGGCTGCCAGGGCATGAGCACGGTGCCTTCGGAGAAGAGTTGTTCGGAAACCTCGATAGTCTGCATCTGCATACGATAGGCAGATGCATACTATTGAGGCAAGGGGTCGGCGCCGGACCGCGATTCAGCGATACGCGGCGATATTGCGCTGCGCCCATACGGCGTAACCGGTCGCCGGACGGCCCAGTACGCGCTCGACATCCGCGCTGATCCGCTGCTCCTCGGGCGTGGGCGTGCCGAGAATGTCGAGGGTGTGCTCGGCTACGGGTTCGGGCATGAAGCGAATCATGTTGCCCAGCGCCTGATCCCGCGTCAGCTCCGCGAACTGCAACGGCTCGCCGAACGCCGCGGCAAGAGCTTGTGCCTGCTGTCGCGGGGTGATGAGCTCCGGGCCGGTCACGGTATAGGCCTGCCCGTGGTGCCCCTCCTCGGTCAGGGCCGCGGCGGCCATCGCGGCGATATCGGCGGGATCCACCACCGGCAGTCCGACATCCCCGAACGGGGCCGGGATGAGGCGCTGTGCGCGGACCGGCTCGATCCAGGCGAAGGTATTGGTGGCGTAGGCGCCCGGCCGCAGCACCGTCCACTCCAGATCCGAAGCGGCCAGCGCCCGTTCGAATTCGAGCGTCCGTGCATAGCCCGCACTGCCCGATCGCGTCACCGCCGCCTGCGAGGACACGAACACCACGCGCCGAACTCCTGCTGCCGCAGCGGTTTCCAGCACCCGGGTGGGCTCCGGGCCGCTGACCAGCTGGGGTCCGGTGATGAGCAGGAACAGTGCCTCGGCACCGCTCACCGCCTCGGCGAGGCTGTCCAGGTTGTCGAGATCGGCTCGCCGATGTTCCACGCCGGTGGGGAGGTCCACGGGCTTTTCGCCTCGCGATACCGCGACCACCTTCTGGCCCGCGTCGGCGAGGGTGCGCACGAGTGCGCTGCCGACATTTCCGGTGGCTCCGGTCACTGCGATCATCTGTCTCACTCCTGAGTTAGTTGGCTGACTGAAAAGAACGATAGAGCATGCGACCGGCCGTTGTCTATAGTTAGTTGTATGACTGACTCAGTACTGCGGGCGGCGGCCCCCAAGGCGGGCAAACGGGAGCGGCTGGCGGACGCGGCGGCGCAGGTGTTCCACGAGCAGGGTGTGGAGAAGACGACCATCGCCGATATCGCCCGCGCGGCCGACGTGCCGGTCGGAAACGTCTACTACTACTTCAAGACCAAGGATCAGCTGGTGCAGGCCGCGATCGGGGCGCACGCCCACACGGCACAGGAGATCATCGCGGCGCTCGAGCAGTACGACGCGCCCGCCGAGCGGCTCAGGGCCCTGGTCCGCGGCTGGGTCGACCAGCGCGAGACGGTGGCCCGATTCGGTTGCCCCTCAGGCACTCTCGCCACCGAACTCGACAAGCGCGCCGACGGACTCGATACCGAACTCGCCGATGTGATGCGCGGACTGCTGGATTGGATCCAGGCGCAATTCACCGCCATGGGACGCGACGACGCACGGGAACTCGCCGTCGCGCTGCTGGCCGCGTATCAGGGGATTTCCCTGCTCACCAACACCTTTCGTGATCCGGACATGATGGCGGCGGAGGGCCGCCGCCTGGAGGCCTGGATCGACTCGCTGGCCTGAGCGCTCAGTTCAGGGCGGGCTCGGCCGGGCGGACGCTCCAGCGGCCCTCGTGGCGCAGGATGCGCACTGGGTGGTCGAAACAAGCGCTGATGTGCTCGGTCGTGATGACCTCGTCGACGGGTCCGGCGGCTACCGTGCGGCCGTCGCGCAGCAGCATGGCGTGGGTGGTGCCGGGCGGGAGTTCCTCGAGGTGATGGGTCACCAGCACGGAGGACAGCTCCGGATGCGCGCGCTGCAGGCGGTCGATGCGTTCCAGGAGTTGTTCGCGCCCGGCGAGATCCAGCCCGGTGGCCGGTTCGTCCAGGAGTAGCAGGCGCGGGCTGGGCATCAGGGCGCGGGCGATGAGGGCGCGGCCGCGCTGACCCTGCGACAGGATGTGCCAGCCGGCGTCGCGGCGGTGGGTCAAGCCGAGCAGATCGATGAGCCGGTCGGTCTCGGCCAGTTGCTCGGCGGTGGCTTCCCAGCGCGGAATCAGGTCGGCGGTATTGGTGGCGCCGGTGAGCACGACCTCGCGGACCGTGAGATGGCTGTCCGGCGTGTGGCGGGGGTCGACGTGCCCGATTCCGGCGCGCAGTGCGCGCATGTCGACGCGGCCCAGTCGATGCCCCAGCACCTCGACGCTGCCGCGGCTGGGATGCTCGAAGGCGCCCAGCATGCGCAACAGCGTGGTCTTACCGGCGCCGTTGGGTCCGAGCAGCGCCCAGTGCTCGCCGGCCCGTACGGTGAGCGAAACCCCTTGCAGGATGGGGTTTCCGCCACGCACCACGTCGACCGCGTCGACCTTCAGCACCGGTGAGTCCGTCATGGCCCCACGGTAGCAAACTCCTCAGACAAGTCGAGGAGTGAATTTCGACGGGCACCGCTGTGAGCCCGCTGTGTAGGGTGGTCGCTATGGCGATCGAGGCGGTGCTCTTCGACTTCTCCGGCACAGTGTTCCGATTGGAGGAATCGGAATTCTGGGACGTGGATCTCACCGATACCGGCGGCCGGGCCCTGGATACCCATGAGATCGCGGAGATCATGCGCCGCATGACGGCGCCCGTCGGACAGTTCGTCCAGTTCGACGAGGAAGGCCAATACGCCTGGGACAACCGGGATCTCGACCCGGCCCTGCATCGCACCGCCTATATGCAGGTGCTGGAGCAGTCGGGTGTGCCCGAGGGCAGCGCGGAGAAACTGTATGCGCGGCTGCTGGATCCGACCGCCTGGACGCCGTACCCCGATACCGGCGCGGTGCTGCACGGTCTGAGCGAGAACGGCCTGAAGGTCGGGATCGTCAGCAATATCGCCTTCGATATCCGTCCCGCCTTCGTCGATCGCGGCTGGGACCGCGTGATCGACGATTTCACGCTGTCCTTCGAGGTCGGCGCCATGAAGCCGGATGTCCGCATCTTCAAGGGCGCGCTGGACCGGCTCGGCGTGGATCCGTCGAATGCCCTCATGATCGGCGACAGTGCCGAAGCCGACGGCGGCGCAACGGTTCTCGGATGCGAGTTCGCCCTCGTGGATCCGGTGCCGACCGTGCAGCGTCCGTCCGCCTTGGCCGATATCATCCGCGCGCGGGGTCTCCTCACCTAAAGTCAAGACCAGTTGGTCTGTGTTACGTGTCACATTGTTCTAGATAGATTGACGATATATCGTCGATAGCAGCAGATAGAACAACGAGCCTTTAGGAGGCCCACAATGGAACGCATGGACAACAACCAGGAATGGGGCCGCGGCCCCTGGCGGCGACTGCGAGCAGAAGAGCAGCAGGGCCGCGAACACCCGCGAGCACGGCGAGGCGGCCCGCGCGATCCGCGTGAGCACGGCCCGCACCGGCACGGCCACGGCCGTGGATTCGGCCCGGACTTCGGTCCCGGCTTCGGCGGACCCGGCGGCTTCGGCGGCCCGGGCGGCTTCGGCCCTGGCCCGCACTTCGGCCGCGGACGCGGTCGCGGCGGACGCGGCCGGCGTGGCGACGTCCGCGCGGCCATCCTCCTGCTGCTGCAGGAACGGCCGATGCACGGATACGAGCTCATCCAGCAGATCCGCGAGCGCAGCCAGGATGTGTGGCGCCCGAGCCCGGGGTCCATCTACCCCGCGCTGTCGCAGCTCGAGGACGAGGGCCTGATCCTCATCGAGCGGGTGGCCGGTCGCAAGACCGCCAAGCTCACCGAGGCGGGCACCGCCTACATCGAGGCCAACCGCACCGATCTCGGCGATCCCTGGCAGGACGTCAAGGACGGCGTCGGCGATCAGGCGCTCGATCTGCGCGGACTGGTCGGTCAGCTGATGGGTGCGGTCGCTCAGGTCGCCGCCGTCGGCAACCCGGAACAGGCGAGCAAGGCCGCCGAGGTCCTCACCGAGGCCCGCCGCGCCCTGTACCGCATCCTCGCCGAGGACGACGCACCGTCGACCGAGGACGCACCGTCGACCGACGAGTGATCCGGTGATCACGCCTCAGGCCTTCCCTGCCATGTCGCAGGGAAGGCCTTTCGCGTCTCCGGCAACGGGATTCGGTCAGGCGTTCAGGGCCAGTGCGGTGGCCACCACGGGCGCGTGCGGCATGACCTGCAGATCGCTCTCCTGCGTCCACGCGTAGTTCACCAGCGTCGCGAACTGTGCGACGAAATGATCCCGCCACGGCTGCGAGCCGAAGTTCATGGCGGTGTTGACCTGCTGCCAGCCGGTGGTGGAGAAGTTGACCGACCCTTCCCAGCACTGCGGCCCGGCGGGGGAGTCCGTCACCAGGCCCTTGGTGTGGCAGATATATTGCCGCCCAGCCGTACTCGTGCCGATCGTCACTTCGATACCCGCGTCGACCAATTGTGAAACGAGCGGCTTTTCGCTGTTCCCGACCGACTGACTGTGGTCCAGATACAGATGCAGCGGAACCCCGTTGTGGTGCGCCGCGATCAACTCGTCGGTGGCGTCCTGCAGGGTGAAGGTGTAGGCGATGATCCAGGTTTCCCCAGGTGCGGCCACCAATTCCAGGAATTTCTGTTTGGCCGCGTCGTGATCATCGGGCATGAGATAGCAGGTCATCGAACCGTCTATCACGAAGGTCATGCCGGCCACGATAACCCCAGAACTTGGGGCGGCGAAACATGCGCTGCCACCGGGACATTCGGCGCGCCCTCGTAGATGATTATGAGATGGCACAATTGGGCCCCGTCGCGCACTGTGAGACGGGACAAAACGGGAGCCGGACCGCGCGCGCACTGCGCCGTGTCGCGCCGGCGGGGGTAATGGCAGTGGCCGCGGCCGTCATCGGGGCGCCGCCGATCGTCGCACCGCAGGCGCAGGCGCTACCGAACGGCGACAGCATCATGATGGTGCCGACCGTGCCCGGGCCGCCACAGACCGAACATCTGGGGGCTGCCACTTATCTGAAACAGCATCCGGACGCAGCGCCGCAGGGCGCCAACGACTTCGGCTGCAAGCCGACCGCTCAGCACCCGTATCCGGTGGTGCTCGCGCACGGCACCGATTCCTCGGCCTACAGCGACTGGTCGGGCCTGAGCCCGCAACTGGCCCAGGCCGGGCTGTGCGTGTTTGCCATGAACTACGGCGGTAAACCCGGTAAGGACAGCTACGGCACCGAGGACGTGTGGGACAGCTCGGCGCAGGTCGGCACCTTCGTCGACCAGGTGCTCGCCGCCACCGGCGCGCCGAAGGTCGACATGGTCGGGTTCTCGCAGGGGGCGAGCGTGACCCGCTACTACATCGACAAACTGGGCGGCGCACCCAAGGTCGATCAGTGGATCGGGCTGGCTTCGCCCAGCTACGGCGGCGTCATGTACGGACTGGTTCCGGTGGCCGACAAGGTGCCGGGCATCTACAAGCTCGTACAGGCGGCGTCCTCGCTGGCGGCCGTGCAGCAGGCGGCCGGGTCGCCGTTCATGAACGACCTCAACTCCGGCGGCGACACCGTCGCGGGTGTGCGATACACCACCATCGGCAGCCGGGTGGATGAAATGATCCAGCCCTTCGGCAATATCGCGCTCAAGGGTGCGGGCGCCACCAATCTGGTGCTGCAGGATCTCTGTTCCGCCGACCTGACCGGGCATTTCCATATGGTCTACGACCCGTTCGTACAGCAGACGGTGGTGAACCTGCTCGCTCCCGATCGGGCCGTCGCACCCAACTGCGTGCCCGTCGCCTTGGGCACCGGCATCAGCGATGTAGTGCTGGCGGCGCATTCCTGATCGGGGCGGTCTGCGGCGTCCGTAAAATGAGACGACCGTATTCGTTCGCAATCGGGAGCTGCCCGTGACCATCCAGCCTGTCCGCCTGTTCGGCGATCCGATCCTGCGCGCCCGCGCGGCGGAGGTCGAGACGTTCGATCGGGAGGTACGCCAGCTGGTGACCGACCTCACCGACACCATGTACGAGAGCGGCGGGGTCGGTATGGCCGCACCGCAGATCGGGGTGGGGCTACGGGTGTTCGTCTACGACACGGGTGAGGCGCACGGGCATCTCATCAATCCCGTCTGGGAAGTGCTGGATGAGGAGACGCAGACCGGGGTCGAGGGCTGCCTTTCGATTCCCGGTGTGCGCGAAGACGTTTCGCGCGCGATGACGGTGCAGGTGCGTGGCGTCGACCAGACCGGCAAGCCGGTGGAGTTCCGGGCCGAGGGACTGTTGGCGCGCTGCGTGCAGCACGAGACCGATCACCTCGATGGAATACTGTTCCTGCAGCGGCTGGAACCGGCCGCCCGTAAGGACGCCATGCGCGCGGTGCGCGAATCCTCTTGGTTCACACAGGGAATCACAGTGCTCTCGGCCTCGCAGCTCGGCGGCAGCCGCCGTCGTGCCGAGGCCGGGACTCAGGAACGGAGCCGCTGATGCGTCTGGTCTTCGCAGGAACCCCCGAGCCGGCGGTTCCGTCGCTGCGGCGGCTCATCGAATCCGATCGGCACGAGGTGGTCGCGGTGGTGACGCGACCGGATGCGATCGCCGGACGTGGCCGTAAGGTCACCCGCTCGCCCATCGGGCGGCTGGCCGATGAGCACGGGATTCCCGTGTTCACGCCGAAGCGGCCGTCGGAGCCCGAATTCGTCGAGCAGCTCACGGCATTGGCGCCGGACTGTTGCCCGGTGGTGGCGTACGGTGCGCTGTTGCCCGAACCGGTGCTCGAGATTCCCCGGTACGGCTGGATCAACCTGCACTTCTCGCTGCTGCCCGCATGGCGTGGCGCCGCGCCGGTGCAGGCGGCCATCCTCGCCGGTGACGAGTTCAGCGGCGCGTCGACCTTCCGGATCGAGAAGGGTCTCGACACCGGCCCGGTCTACGGCACGCTGGTCGAGAAGGTCGGCGTGAACGACACTTCCGGCGCCTTGCTCGAACGGCTCGCCGAAAGCGGCGCGCAGCTGCTGGAATCCACCCTCGACGCGGTGGAAGACGGCATCGTGCAGGCGGTTCCGCAGGCCGCCGAGGGCGTCTCCTACGCCCCCAAGGTGCTCCCGGAATCCGGCCAGGTCCGCTGGGACCAGCCCGCCCTCGCCATCTCCCGCCTGATCCGCTCGGTCACGCCGGCCCCCGGCGCCTGGACCGAAATCGACGGCAAGCGCTTTAAGCTCGGCCCCGTGGAACTCGTCGAGGAGCACCTCCCGGTCCGTACCGTCGACGTCCGTAAAACCGGCGTCTACATCGGCACCGCCACCACCGCGGTCCGCCTCGACCAGATCCAGCCACCCGGCAAACGCATGATGCCCGCCCTCGACTGGGCCCGCGGCGCCCGCCTGGAGCCGGGCACGGTGATCGGATGACCCGCCCCGAGAACGCCGACGACAACCGCCGCACCGACTCCGGCCGCGACCGGACCGGCAGCTTCCGCCGCTCGGCCGCGGCAGGCGGTGATGGCAAACCCGCTGCCCGCAACGGCGAACGCGCTGCCGCCCAAGGCGATCGGCGCGCCCCCCGCCCCGATCGAACCGGCGGCACCGCACGCCGCTCCGATGATCAGAACGGCACCGGACGTGGTGGCCGCGGAGCCTCAGGCGGCACATCCGAATCCGGCGGTCGCAGATTCAGCGAATCGAAGTCGGACACCGGTGCGGCGCAGGGCCGCGGCCCCCGTAAAACCGGCGGCAGCGCCGCGCGTGGCGGCCGGGATCGTGGTGAGCGTGAATCGTTTGGGGCGCAGCCGGATCGGCGGCGGGGCAATGAGCCGGCCGGCGGCGGTCGGCGGGAGAACTCGCGTGGCGGGGCCGGGAACGGTGGCCGGGCGGGTGGCGCGCGGAACGACCATGGGGTGGATCCGGTGCGATTGGTGGCGCGGGATGTGCTGCGGGCCGTACGGGAGCGGGATGCTTATGCGAATCTGGTGCTGCCGGGGTTGTTGCGGGAGCGGCGGATCAGTGGGCGGGATGCGGCATTGGCCACCGAGCTCACGTATGGGACCTGCCGGTCGCGGGGGTTGCTGGATGCGGTGATCGCGGATTGTGCGGGGCGGGCTGTCGAGGAGATCGACGGGCCGTTGCTGGATGCGCTGCGGTTGGGGACGTATCAGCTGTTGCGGACTCGGATCGGGGCGCACGCCGCGGTCGATACGTCGGTGGCGCTGGCGCGGTCCGAATTCGGGCAGGGGCGGGCCGGATTCGTGAACGCGGTGCTGCGGCGGGTGGCGGAGCGGACGCCCGAGGAGTGGGTGGAGCGGCTCGCGCCGCAGGATCCGCTGGGGCACTTGGCATTCGAGTACGCGCATCCGGTGTGGATCGCGCAGGCGTTCGCGGATGCGCTCGGCGCGGAGGCCGGTGAACTGCGCGCGGTGCTGGAGGCCGATGACGCCCGGCCCGCGGTGCATCTGGTGGCGCGGCCCGGTGACATCACCGCCGAGGAACTCGCGCTCGTCACCGGTGGCGAGGAAGGCCGTTGGTCGCCGTACGCGGTGTACCTCGAAGGCGGCGATCCCGGCAAGCTGGAACCCGTCCGCGAGGGCATGGCCGCCGTCCAGGACGAGGGCAGTCAGCTGGTCGCCCTCGCGGTCACGAAGGCCCCGCTCGAAGGCCCCGACGGCGGTCGCTGGCTCGACCTCTGCGCCGGCCCCGGCGGCAAGACCGCCCTGCTGGGTGCGATCGCCGAGATCGACGGCTTCCGGGTCGACGCCGTCGAACCCGCCGAGCACCGCGCCGAACTGGTCCGCAAGGCCACCCGCGATATGCCGGTCGACATCCACGTCACCGACGGCCGCGACAGTGGCCTGACCCCCGGCTTCGACCGCATCCTGGTCGACGCCCCCTGTACCGGCCTGGGCGCCCTGCGCCGCCGCCCGGAGGCCCGCTGGCGCCGCCGGCCCTCCGACGTCCGCGAGCTGGTCACTTTGCAGCGCGAGTTGCTCACGGCCGCATGGGATCTCGTGCGTCCCGGTGGCGTGGTCGTCTACTCGACCTGCTCTCCGCACCTACCGGAGACCGTCTCCGTGGTGGCCGATATGGTCCGCCGCACGGGCGCGGAGCAACTCGACACCCGCGAATTGCTCCCCGGCGTACCGGATCTCGGCGACGGCCCCGGCGCCCAGCTGTGGCCCCACCGTCACGGCACCGATGCCATGTTCGTCGCCGCGCTGCGTAAACCTATGCAGGCGAGCTGATCCGGACCGGACGATAACGGACGTTCACGGCGGCTATCGGGTCGGTCTGCCCGACCTGATGCAGCCGGATCGGCACGCCACCGGGATTGTCGTACAACCGGATTCCGTCGCCGAGCAGGACCGGCACCACGTGCAGGTCGATCTCGTCGATGAGTCCGAGTTCGAGGAGCTGACGGCCGATGGATGGTGAGAAGACCTCCAGGTTCTTGCCCTCCGCGGCTGCCAGTGCGATCCGCATCGCTTCGGCCGCACCGCAGTTCAGGAACGTGACCCCCGCGGCGGGTGCGGCGTCTTCGGGGTGATGGGTGAGGACGAAGATCGGTCCTTGCCAGGCGCCGCCGTAGGGCCGGCTCGCATTGATCGCGTCCCATCCGGAGCGCCCACCGAGGATCGCCCCCGTGGTGGTGACGTACTCATCGATCAGTCCGGGCCGGACGGTGAATCCGGTCAGCCAGTCCATCGCATGCTCGGGCCCGGCCACGAAGCCGTCCAGTGACATGGTGAAGTGCCAGAGCACCTTTCCGCTCGCGGTCTGCGGCTCGGTATCGCTCACGACTCACCCTTTCACGGTCGAGTTCGGCTCTCGGCGAGAGCGGTTGTCAGCGCTTCGGACGGTACGCGGTGAGGAAGGCCGTGGCGCCGCTATCGGCGATCTCATCCAGTTCCGGGGCTGTCGGGAGGGGTCTGCCGGGCGCGAACAGCGCGGCGTCGAATACTGCGCCGAGGATCAGGTACGAGTAGTGCTCGGCGGCGCGGCGTGGGTCCGGGACATGTAGTTCGCCGCGTACGTGCAGGTCGGCGAAGGCGGTGGTGAGTGCGTCGATGACGCGCCCGGGGGCGCGCCGGTAGTACTCGGCGGCCAGGTCCGGGAATCGGGTGGCTTCGAGAATGATGAGCCGGCGGAGTTGCAGGACGCGGGGTTGGGCCACGGCGGCCAGGTGGCGGCGGGCGAGTGCGCGCAGGGCGGCCGGGACGTCGTCGGCGTGGGCGAGGCCGGCGACGAGCTGTTCGGTGAATTCGGCGGCGGTCGGGGTGGCGCCGAGCACGATCTCGGTGAACAAGCGCTGCTTGTCGCCGAAGTTGTTGTAGACACTGCGCTTGGAAACCTTTGCGGCGGCGGCGATCTCGTCGATGCTGGTGCCCTGGTAGCCCTGTTTCAGGAACAGGGTCGTCGCGACGGTGGCGATTGCCGTCCTGGTGCGGACCACTCGGGGGTCCGGGCCGCGGCTCGCGGCTGTGCCCGGCGCTGCCATCGGAATCCGCACCACCAGGACGTCATCGGGGGTGTCGGGGTCCGTCTCCGTCATCGGGCCTCCTGCCTTGTCCACAACTATTGCACCCTATCGTGTCTCTCGGTACTGTACGGTACACTATCTCTGGTACTGATGAGTGCAGAAAGTAGAGAGTCATGAGTGTTCCGGCTCCGCTGAAGTTCCACGCCACCGTCGAGGCCACGGGCAAGACCACCACTGGAATCGAAGTGCCCGCAGACCTCCTCACCGAGCTGGGCGCGGGCGGTCGCCCACCGGTCACGGCGCGGATCAACGACTACACCTACCGGACGACCATCGGAGTGATGGCCGGTCGGCACCTGCTCAGTGTCAGCGCCGACGTGCGCGCGGCGGCCGGCGTGCGCGCGGGCGATCGGGTGAACGTCGAGCTCGTCCTCGATACCGCCGCACGCACTGTCGAGCTGCCCGCCGATCTCGCTGCGGCCCTGGACGATTCCCAGCGACGCGTTTTCGACGGACTCTCCAACAGCCGGAAACAGCGCCTGGTGAACCCGATCGAGCAGGCGAAGACCCCCGAAACCCGGCAGCGCCGGATCGACAAGGCGGCGGCCGAGCTCGGGTCCGTCACCTCGTAACCGCCGTCAGGCGTCGGGGACGTTGCGCGCGAGTTCGTCGAGCCAGGCGGTGGCGACGGCGTCGCTCGGAGCGCGCCAGTCGCCACGGGGCGAGAGGGAGCCGCCGGAGCCGACTTTGGGTGCGTTGGGGAGGGTCGAGCGTTTGAATTGACTGGTCTGGATGAAGCGGCGGAGGAATTCGGATAGCCAGTGCTTGATGGTGGGGAGGTCGTATTCGTGGCGTTGGTCGGCGGGGACGAGGTCGGGCCAGCGGCCGCGGGTGTTGTCGGACCAGGCGTGGCGGGCCAGGTAGGCGATGCGGCTGGGGCGATCGCCGTAGCGGAGCAGATGGTAGAGGTGGAAGTCCTGGAGTTCGTAGGGACCGACGGTGGCCTCGGAGCTCTGGGCGGGGGCGTCGCCGTCGCCGGGGATGAGTTCCGGGGAGATCTCGGTGGTCAGTACGGATTTCAGGACTTCGCTCGCTTCGGGACCAAGGCCTTCGGTGTCGATGGTCCAGGCCACGAGGTATTTGATGAGCGTTTTGGGAACCGAGGCGTTCACGCTGTAGTGCGCCATATGGTCGCCGACGCCGAAAGTGCACCAGCCGAGGGCCAGTTCGCTGAGGTCGCCGGTGCCGATCACCAGCGCGTGATGCATATTGGCGAGGCGGAACAGGTGGGAGGTGCGCTCGCCGGCCTGCACGTTCTCGTAGGTGACGTCGTACTGTGGAACACCTTCGGCGGCAGGATGATTCAGGTCGCGCAGCATCTGCATGGCCGAGGGGCGGATATCGATCTCGTGGGCGGTCGCGCCGACCGCGTGCATGAGGCGGCGGGCATCCTCGAGGGTGCGGCTGCTGGTGCCGAAGCCGGGCATGGTGTAGGCCAGCACATTCGAGCGCGGCAGCCCGAGCCGGTCCATGGTCTTGGCGGCCACGATGAGCGCCACCGTGGAGTCCAGGCCGCCGGATACCCCGATCACCACATGCCGGGAACCTGTCGCCGCGAGTCGGGTGCTCAATCCCTCGACCTGGATGCGGTGTACCTCGGCGCAACGCTCGTTGCGGACGGCCGGGTCGGCGGGAACATAAGGGAAGCGGGGGATTTCGCGTTCGAGGGCCACGGTCCGCGCCGGCACCGGTAGTCGCGTCTCGATGCGCCGGAAGCGGGCCAGCCGCTCGCGGTGATCGTGCACATTGTCGGCGAAGCTGGTCATCCGTAACCGGTCGGCGGCCAGGCGCTGCAGGTCGAGGTCGGCCGTCACCAGTTGCGGGTGGTCGGCGAAGCGTTCGCCTTCGGCCAGCACATTGCCGTTCTCGCAGACCAGCGCCTGTCCGTCCCAGGCCATATCGGTGGTCGACTCACCGTGTCCGGCAGCGGAATACAGGTAGGCGGCGATATAGCGCGCCGAATGTGAGGCGCACAGTTCGCGCCGATAGTCGGCCTTACCGATGACGATATTGCTGGCGGACAGGTTCACCAGCACCGTTGCCCCGGCGAGCGCGGCGAAACCGCTGGGCGGCAATGGCACCCAGCCGTCCTCGCAGATCTCCAGGTGGAAGACGAATCCGGGCACATTGGCGGCGGTGAAGAGCAGGTCGTCGCCGAACGGAACCCGTTGTCCCGCAATATCGATGTGATCGTCCAGGGCTTCCCGCGCGGCCGCGTACTGCCGTTTCTCGTAGAACTCGCGATAGTTGGGCAGGTAGCTCTTGGGCACCGCGCCGAGCACCGTGCCCTGTTGGATCACGATGCCGCAGTTGAACAGCCGGCCCTGCGCCCGCACCGGGGCGCCGACCACCAGGACGGTGTCGATCGCCGCGCTCTCGGCGACGATCTGCTCGAGCGCCAGGCCGACCGCATCGTCGAGGGCGTCCTGGTGGAAGAGGTCGTCGGCGGTGTAACTGGACAATCCGAGTTCGGGAAACACGGTCAGCACGGCATGCTCCGCCGCGGCCCGCCGGGCCAATAGCAGAGTCTGCTCGGCATTGAAGGCGGGATCGGCGACTCGCACCGGCGGCACGGCGACGGCGACCCGGGCGAATCCGTGCCGATACAGCGAGTCGAACGGTAAGGCCTGTTCGCGCGGCGGTTGCTGTGTCACACCGACCCCTTTGCGTCCCGGAGAGTCGATCATGGTCGATCGCAATCTAACCGAATCGCCACGGGGCGCCGCATCGGCCATACCGGTTTCACTCGCGGGCGGACTGCTCCCGCAGGCGCGCAAGAGTTTTCGACAGGATGCGGGAGACGTGCATCTGCGAGATGCCCATCTGCTGGGCGATCTGCGTCTGCGTCATGGATTCGAAGAACCGCATGGTCAGAATCCTGCGCTCCCGTTCGGGCAGCCCGGCCAGCAGCGGGCGGATGGCCACGTACTCCTCGACCCGGTCGAACTGGGATTCCTCTTCGCCGAGGGTGTCCAGCAGAGAGGCTTCGGTATCCCGGCCGACCGAGACGGCGTCGATGGAACTGGGCTGATACGCATTGCCCGCAATGACCGCCTGGGTGACCTCGTCCGGATCGATATCGAGTTCGGCCGCGATCTCCTTGGCCGTGGGGGAGCGGCCCAGCTTCTGCGAGAGTGCGTCGATGGCCCCGCCGATGCGCAGGTGGGTTTCCTTGACGCGCCGCGGAACTCGCATGGCCCAGGTGTTGTCGCGGAAATAGCGCCGGACCTCGCCCATGATGGTCGGCACCGCGAAGGACAGGAAGTTGGAGCCGCGGGAAATATCGAAGCGGTCCACGGCGTGCACCAGGCCGACCCGCGCCACCTGGGTGAGATCGTCGAACGGCTCCCCGCGCCCGCTGAACTTGCGGGCGATGTGGTCGGCCAGCGGAATGCAGCGGCTGATCAGTTCGGCGCGAATGGCGGTGCGGCGCGCGGACTCCGGTGCGGCATTGGACAGCTGCACGAACAGCGCGTTGACATCGTCGTAGCCGGAGACGCTGCGGGCGACCTCCTCGGCCTCTTCCTCGTCGATGGCCTCGTCGGCGGCGTCCTCGCCGTTCTCCTCGGCGTCCCCGTTGTTCTCGGTGCCCGGCTCGCCGGTGCCGTTCTCGGTGGCGCCGTTCTCGGGCACGCCGATATCACCGGATTCGGTGGGTCCGGTGGCGGTTTCCTGGTGTGGTTCGGGCTCGGATGCGTCGGTGGATGCGAACACGATGTCTCCGTCTGCCACTAGCCCTTCCCCCGGACCCGCCGGAACTCCACCGAGGTCGGGTAGCCGGAAATGGCCGGATCGAAGTCGCCCTGTGCGGCTTTCACCTCATCGGAGAGGGTCCGCAGTACATGCCAGCCGAAGCTGCGCTGATCCGGTAGTCCTTCGGTGGCGGCCACGCCGCTCACCTGTACCAGCAAATCGGTGTCGCCGACGGTGAAGCGGCACTGCAGGGTGGTGCCGGGCGCGGCGACGGCGATGAGGGTGGAGGCGGCCTCGTCGACGGCGAGCCGGATATCGGCGACTTCGTCGAGGGTGAAATCACTGAGCAGCACCAGAGTTTCGGCGAGTCCACGCACGATGGGCAGCTGGGAGACGGATGCAGCAACTCCGATCTCGACCGGGGTGGCGCGCAACCCTTGTTCCGCCGAAATGTTGATCACCTTGTAGAGGCTACCCATTCCGGCGCTCGGCAATCAGGCCAATGGGGGTGTTCGGCGGGTCCGATGTCGTTCCGCTACCGACCGGATGTCGTTCCGCTACTGCCGCTCGGGCGTGGCGCGCTGCCCGATACACTGCCGCCTGTGTGCACCTCTTCCTCCCCGTTCTCCCGGCCCGCGCCGATGATCGCACCGTCCATCCTGTCCGCCGATTTCTCGCGCCTCGCCGAGGAACTGAAGGCGATCGAAGGCTCGGATTGGGTGCACGTGGATGTGATGGACAACCACTTCGTCCCCAATCTGACGCTGGGCCTGCCGGTGGTGCAGAGTCTGTTGCGGGCCACCGATATTCCGATGGACTGCCATCTCATGATCGACGATCCGGGTCGCTGGGCGCCGGGATACGCGGAGGCGGGCGCGTACAACGTGACGTTCCACGCCGAGGCCGCCGATGATCCGATCGCCGTCGCGCGCGATATCCGCGCGGCGGGGGCGAAGGCGGGACTTTCGGTCAAGCCGGGTACGCCGATCGAGCCGTACCTGGAGATCCTGCGCGAGTTCGACACCCTGCTGGTGATGAGCGTCGAACCCGGTTTCGGCGGGCAGTCGTTCATCCCGGACGTCCTGGACAAGGCGCGTACGGTGCGGCGGCTGGTCGATGCGGGTGAGCTGCGGCTGGTGGTGGAGATCGACGGCGGCATCAATATGGACACCATCGAGCAGGCCGCCGAGGCGGGCGTGGACTGTTTCGTCGCCGGCTCGGCCGTCTACGGCACCGCCGATCCGGCCGCGACGGTGGAAGTCCTGCGGCAGAAGGCGATCGCCATCGAGGCCGCCGCGAACGCCGAATAGTCCACGGCGGCTTGGCAACCCGGTAGCGACGGAGGTTCGGGGGCCCGGGGCCCGGTGGGTCCGCCGCTACCGGACCAGGAGCGCCTCGATGACCGATTCGAGCGGCGGTACCGCGGAGACGGTCTCGGGCGGCTGCACCCAGGTGCGGTATCCGGTGCGTTCGTCGTCGGCGGACGGCAGTACCACCTGTGCGCCGGCGCAGGCGACGGTCGCGTAGAGCCGGAACAGCCGGGCCGTGACCGAGGTGTCGAGGGTCTCCGGCCGCGCGGGGCCGGTGATGAAGGTCCAGCGCCGGGCCCGGGGATGGTGTACGACCGGACCGGCCAGTTCGGCTTGCTCCAGTCGTTGCTGGACGCGTTCGCCCAGCTCGGCGGGCATGGTGATGGCGCCGTAACGGTTGCCTATGTCGAGCAGGATGTGACGTGACGTCGGGTCGATCGATGCCGGCAGATGAAATTCACGCCGATACTGCACGCAGCGAACTTCGAGTGTCGAATCGAGAAGCGTGGTCACGCCGCACCCCCATCTGTGCCGATTGTCTTGTCTGCCACCTGTATCCGACCCGCGAGGGTCCAACCTTCCTTCGGTTCGAATGCTTCGATGATCGCCCAGGGGCCTGAACGGCCGTGGACGCCGAGACGGTTCTGCGTTGAACTGCTGGCGGAGAAGTTGAACTGTGGGAATCAGCTGCATAACAATCTTGCGACCATTTTCGCCCCCGCGCAAGATTTTGGTGTAAGCGACTCGCGGACTGGGTAGCGTCGCGATCTTTGTTTACACCCCGGCAATTTGGAACCACAGGAAATCCCGACATTTCAATTGGTAATCCCGTGTAATTCCGGACATTTTCGTGCCACTCGTCGGCTTCGTCCGACTCGTCCCGCCCACCGGTATCGAACGCTCCAGTGAACGAGGCCGCATGTCGCCTACGACCCGCCGTCGTTAGGCTGGTGGTGACAGCCGCCGCGCGGGGGAATACCCCCGGCACCCGCGGCTGTTGGCCGGAGCGACGGGCCCGCATCGGGGGCCGAGGCGACAGGAGAGGTAAAGGCATGTTCACAGGCATCGTCGAGGAGCTGGGCGAGATCGTCGCCACCGAACAGCTGGACGATTCGGCGCGACTCACCATTCGCGGCCCCCTGGTCACCTCCGATGCCGGACACGGGGATTCCATCGCCGTCAACGGCGTCTGCCTCACCGTCGTCGATCAGCAGGTGCGGGGCGACACCTTCACCGTCGACGTCATGGCCGAGACCCTGCACCGCTCCAGCATCGGCGGCCTGGCCGCCGGCTCCCGGGTGAACCTGGAACGCGCCGCGGCCGTCAACAGCCGCCTCGGCGGCCACATCGTGCAGGGCCACGTGGACGGCACCGGCGCCATCGTCTCCCGCACCCCCTACGAGAATTGGGAAGTCGTCCGAATCTCGTTGCCCGACAGCATCGCTCGCTATGTCGTCGAGAAGGGCTCCATCACCGTCGACGGCATCTCGCTGACCGTCTCCGGCATCGGCATCGCCGACGAGGCGGCCGCCGATGGCAGCAAGGACTGGTTCGAGGTCTCCCTCATCCCGACCACCCGTGAGCTCACCACCCTGGGCACCGCCCCGGTCGGCACCACCGTGAACCTGGAGGTGGACATCATCGCCAAGTACGTCGAGCGGCTGGTCCAGCGCGGCTGATTGCGCGCGCCGCCGGGAGGCGTCGCAAATCAGACATCGCTGCTGGCCTAGTGTTAGTGGGCAACTATCTCGAGATGGAGCACAACAGACGTGACCAGGTTCGACACCATCGAGCGCGCAGTCGCCGACATCGCCGCCGGTAAAGCCGTCGTCGTCGTCGACGACGAGAGCCGGGAGAACGAGGGCGACCTCATCTTCGCGGCGGAGAAAGCGACCCCTGAGCTCGTGGCCTTCATGATCCGCTACACCTCCGGTTACATCTGTGTGCCGCTCACCGGCGACGACTGCGACCGGCTCGGCCTGCCGCCCATGTACGCGGTCAACCAGGACAAGCACGGCACCGCCTACACCGTTTCCGTCGATGCCCGCGACGGCATCACCACGGGCATCTCCGGCGCCGACCGCGCCACCACCATGCGGGTGCTGGCCGACCCGAAGTCCGAGGCGCAGGATCTGACCCGTCCGGGTCACGTGGTTCCGTTGCGCGCCAAGGACGGTGGCGTACTGCGCCGCGCCGGCCACACCGAGGCCGCGGTCGATCTGGCCCGCATGGCCGGGCTCAGCCCCGCCGGCGTCATCTGCGAGATCGTGTCGCAGAAGAACGAGGGCGATATGGCGCGCACCGAGGAGTTGCGCGTCTTCGCCGACGAACACGATCTGGCGCTCATCTGCATCGCCGACATGATCGCCTGGCGCCGCAGGAACGAGAAGCATGTCGAGCGCATCGCCGAGGCGCGGATTCCGACCGCGCACGGTGATTTCCGCGCCTTCGGCTACCGCAGCTCCTACGACGACTCCGAGCACGTGGCCCTGGTCATGGGCGATCTCGCGGGCGCCGACGGCAAGGGCGAGGGCGTACTGGTGCGCGTGCACTCCGAATGCCTCACCGGCGATGTCTTCGGCTCACTGCGCTGCGACTGCGGCCCGCAGCTGGATGCCGCGCTCGAGATGGTGGCGGCCGAGGGCCGTGGCGTGGTGCTGTACATGCGCGGGCACGAGGGCCGTGGCATCGGCCTCATGCACAAGCTGCAGGCCTACCAGATCCAGGACGAGAAGAAGCTCGACACCGTGGACGCCAATCTGGATCAGGGCCTGCCCGCCGATGCCCGCGATTACGGCACCGGCGCACAGATTCTGGTGGACCTCGGCATCACCTCGATGCGACTGCTCACCAACAATCCGGACAAGCGCGCCGGGTTGGAGGGCTACGGTCTGAGTATCACCGAGCGGGTGCAGATGCCGGTGCGCGCCAACAGCCACAACCTGCACTACCTGCGCACCAAGCGGGATCGCATGGGCCACGATCTGGTGGGCCTGGACGATCTCGACCTGGGCGAGACCGCGAACTGATCGCGGACCGCGAATTGACTACCGAGAGGGCGGAACAACGATGAGCGGTACCGGCGTACCGACTTTCGAGCTCGCCGATGCCAAGCACCTGAAGCTGGGCATCGTCGCGTCGCGCTGGCACACCACCATCTGCGACGCGCTGGTCGCGAATGCGGAGGAGACCGCGCGCAAGGCCGGCGTCGCGGACATCACGGTGGTCCGGGTCGCGGGCGCCATGGAGCTGCCGGTGGTGGCGCAGGCGCTGGCCCGCACCCATGACGCGGTGGTGGCGCTGGGCGTCGTGATCCGCGGCGGGACACCGCATTTCGAGTATGTCTGTGATTCGGTGACGGCGGGGCTGACCCGGGTGTCGCTGGACGAGGGCACCCCGGTCACCAATGGTGTGCTCACCGTGAACACCGAGGAGCAGGCCCTCGCCCGCGCCGGGCTGCCCGGTTCGGTGGAGAACAAGGGTGAGCAGGCCGCCGCGGCCGCGCTCGATGCCGCGCTTACCCTGCGCGAACTCAGCCAGACGGTGTAAGTCGTGCCTGTCGTCCGGATCTGGAAGCGCGGCGGCTCGGAGGAGCCGCCCCGCAAACGCGCAACGAAAGCGCCTGCCACACCGGACGAATCGGGACAGCACCCGGCCACACAGGAGCAGCCGGACGGCGAGTCCGCCGTCGGCGACGAGGAGAACGCGGAGCCCGAGGAACCCATGGTCGAGACGAAAACCGATGCCGCGCAGTGGGATCTCGAGGTGCGGCCGCTCCGTTCCATCCGCAATGCCCGGATCACCGCGGTGGTGCTGGCGGCGATCTTCATCTTCGGCGGGATCGTGCTCCGGCACGGGTCGACCGGCGTGAACTTCCGCATCTCCGACCAGATCGGCCTCATCATCTTCGGCCTGCTGCTCGGCGGCTCGGCCCTGTTGTTCACCCGGCCGCGGGTGCGCGTCGGCCCGCGCGGGGTCGAGGTGCGCAATGTGGTGGGCGAGTCCTTCTACGAGTGGAAGGACATCCGCGGAATCTCCTTCGCCGACAAGAAGTCCTGGCCCCGCCTGGAACTGGTGTACGACGAGTACGCGCCGGTGATGGCCATTCGCACCAATGACAAGCTGCGCGCCGTGGAAGCGATGAACCGCTTCCGCGAACTGGGCGCCAAGTACACCGGCGAAACCGCCGCCTAGCCGCTAACTCGGCGGGCCGCCGAGCACCACGCCTTCGCGCCGGGGGTCGGCGCCGCCGGTCCAGTTGTCGCTGTTGGCTTCTCGGACGAGTGCGGACAGTCCGCTGGATTGCGGGAAGACCGAGACTTGATGGCCGAGTCGGCGTAGCTGTTGCACGAGCGGGTCGTGGTCGCCGTTGTCGGCGGCGTTCACGGCGGGATGTTCACCGCCGACATTCGTCACGGGGCTGTTGTCGGCGCCGAAGTCGATCATGGATACGGCCTGTTGCGGGTTCATGCCCCAATCGAGCATGCCGACAAGGGTTTTCACCACGAATTGGATGATGACCGAGCCGCCGGGTGAGCCGGTGACGTACTGCAACTGCCCGCGGGACCCGTCGGGATTGCGCTCGAACACCAGGGTCGGCGCCATGGAACTGCGCGGCCGTTTGCCGGCCTCGACGCGGTTGGCGACGGGCAGGCCGTCCTTGTCGACGGGCTGGGCGGAGAAGTCGGTGAGCTGGTTGTTCAGGATGAATCCGTCGACCAGGTGGAACGAGCCGAAGGCCGATTCCACCGTGGTGGTCATCGAGGCCGCATTGCCGTACTTGTCGACGATGGAGATATGGCTGGTGCCGTGCTCGGGCTGTAGTGGTCCGTTGCCGAGCTGGACCGGGCCGAAGTCGCCGGGCTGGGCGCGGCCCATGCTGTGATTGGGGTCGATGAGCGCGGCACGCTGCTTCAGATAGTTCGGATCGAGCAGCGTCTGCGGCGAATTGCCCGGCAGCGCAACGAAATCCGAGTCCGCGACGTATTTGTCGCGGTCGGCGTAGGCGAGTCGTTCGGCCTCGGAGATGAGGTGCACCGCCTGCGCGGTCGGTTTGCCGCCATCGCGGGCGGCATCGCTGTCGCCGGTGATGTTGTCCGGCTTCATCGATGCCAGATCGAAGTTGGACAGAATGCCGAGCGTCGATTCCACGGTGATGCCGCCCGAGGACGGGTTGGGCATGCCGCAGATATCGTGGCTGCGGTAGGGCGAGCACACGACGGTGCGCTTCTTGGCCTGGTAGGCAGCGAGATCCGCGGTGGTGGTCAGGCCCGGGGTGCGTCCGGCGGTGGTGGTGTTGATGGCGTCGACGATGTCGGCGGCGATGGCGCCGGTATAGAAGGCGTTCGCGCCATCGGTGGCGATGGCGGAGAAGACCTTGCCGATGGCCGGATTGGTCAGTGTGGTGCCCGCGGCTTTGGGGCTGCCGTCCGGCTGCAGGAAGTAGGCGCTCGCATTGGGGTCCTTGGCGAGATCGGTTGCCGAGCTTGCGATCTGGCTCGCCATCCGCGGCCCGATCTCGAAGCCTTGGTCGGCCATTTCGGTGGCCGGGGTGAAGAGGTCCTTCCACGGTTGTCTGCCGTGATCGTTGTGGGCGAGTTCCAGTAGGCGCAGTACTCCCGGGGTGCCGATGGACCGCCCGCTGGCGCGGGCATTGGGCTGGGGCACGGTCGGGTCGGTGGCGCTGATGTAGCGCAGGTAGTCGGGTGTGGCTGCCGCAGGCGCGGTTTCGCGTCCGTCGTAGGCGTCGACACTCTTGGTGTTCGCGTCGTAGTAGAGCAGGAACGTGCCACCTCCGATGCCGGTGGCTTGTGGTTCGACCAGGCCCAGCACCGTTTGCGCGACGATCAGCGCGTCGGCGGCGGTGCCGCCCTCACGCAGCACCTTGCAGGCTGCCTCGGTGGCGACCGGGTTGGCGGTGGAGACCGCGAAACCCCCGGTGCGCACCGGTTTCATGCCGGTCCGGTAGCCGGTGGCGATCTCCGGATGCTGCGACAGATTCGTCGACGAAGGACCCGCGGGGACACCCGAAGTCACCGGTACACCGTTGGGAGTCGCAGTGCAGGAAGCCTGCTCCTGATCCGGGCCGGCCGAACAAGCGGTTGCCACTCCGAGCAGTAGTAGCGCGGCGGCGGCAACGCCACCCCAGGTCCGTTGTCGCAAGCGCCTCATGATCGGACTCTAACGTCATGATCAGGTGTTCCGCGGCCTCATGTTCGAGCGTTTCCGAGGCTATTACTTGCAAGAAGACCATCAGGTCGGTTGACATGGTGTTTCGCCAGCGCGCCTACCTGCGACGGAGCGGCGATGTGGCGCTCAGCAAATCGCAAGGTACTCTCGGGACGCCTCACTTGACGATTGCGGAGGGTTTACCGGCGAATGACCGAGATCCGGACTACTGCCACCAACCTGAACGCCGAGGACAGCGGGTATCACAAAGCCCTCAAGCCTCGGCAGTTGCAGATGATTGCCATTGGTGGCGCCATCGGCACCGGGCTTTTCCTCGGCGCGGGCGGACGCCTCGCCAGCGCGGGCCCGTCGCTGTTCCTGGTGTACCTGGTCTGCGGTATTTTCGTATTCTTCATCCTGCGCGCCCTGGGCGAGCTGGTGCTGCACCGCCCCTCCTCCGGTTCCTTCGTGTCGTATGCGCGCGAATTCTTCGGTGAGAAGGCCGCTTTCGTGGCCGGCTGGATGTACTTCCTGAACTGGTCCATGACCGGCATCGTGGACACCACCGCCGTCGCCACCTATCTGCACTACTGGGGGCCGTTCCAGCCTGTGGCGCAATGGATCCTGGCGCTGGGCGCGCTGATCATCGTGCTCGGCATCAACCTCGCCTCGGTGAAGTGGTTCGGCGAGATGGAGTTCTGGGCGGCCATGATCAAGGTGCTCGCCCTGGTCACCTTCCTGGTGGTCGGCACCATCTTCCTCGCGGGCCGTTTCGACGTCGAGGGCGCGCGGACCGGCTTCGGCATGGTGAGCCATGCCGGCGGCTGGTTCCCGACCGGGGTGCTGCCGCTGGTCACCGTCACCTCGGGTGTCGTATTCGCCTATGCCGCAGTCGAAATGGTCGGCATCGCGGCCGGTGAGACCGAGAACCCGGCCAAGATCATGCCGCGCGCCATCAACTCGGTCATCGTGCGTATCGCGGTGTTCTACTGCGGCTCGGTGATCCTGCTGGCGCTGCTGTTGCCGTACACCTCGTACAAGGCGGGGGAGAGCCCGTTCGTCACCTTCTTCGGCAAACTCGGTGTGGCGCACATGGGTTCGATCATGAACTTCGTGGTGCTGACCGCCGCGCTGTCGAGTCTGAACGCCGGCCTGTACTCCACCGGCCGCATTCTGCGGTCGATGTCGATGAACGGCAGTGCGCCCAAGTTCACCTCGCGGATGTCGAAAGCCGGTGTGCCCTATGGCGGCATCCTGCTCACCAGTTGCATCGCGCTGTTCGGCATCTGGCTGAACTACGTCGTGCCCTCGCAGGCGTTCGAGATCGTGCTGAACGTGGCGTCGCTGGGCATTCTGGCCTCCTGGGCCACCATCGTGCTGTGCCAGTTGAAGTTGTGGTGGTGGTCGCAGCAGGGGCGGATGGAGCGCCCGGCCTTCCGGACCTGGGGCGCGCCCTATACGAGCATCGCGACGCTGGTGTTCCTGTTCGCCGTGCTGATCCTCATGGCCTTCGACCACCCGGTCGGTACCTGGACCGTCGGCAGCCTCGTGATCATCATCCCGGCCTTGATCATCGGCTGGATGTTCGCGAAGAAGCGGGTGCTGGCCATCGCCAGGATGCGTGAGGGCTACACCGGTGAATTCCCGGTGATTCCGCCGATTCCGATGGACGACAAGTAGTTTCCGGCTTCCGGCGGTAGACTGCGAAACCGCCGGGGGACCTGCGCTTACGACGGCCGCACGCGGAATTCGCGTGCGGCCGTTATGTGTTCGATATCACTGTTTACTCGTGCGCACTATCGGCGTGGTCATAGTCATAAGTTCCCCGCCGCGATTGTCCAGAATCCGAACGGTTGGTTAGCGTCAGGTGCTGCCGCGTTCGCAGGGGGCGCGCAACGGTTTTGCTCGATGAGGAGTGCTGTGAGTTCGCATACGGCTGTGGTCGACGAGGTGGATATGCCGACGACAGACGCGGGAAACGGTGTTCCTGCCAGGAGTTTCGATAGATTCACCGGATTGGCCCGGAACCTGCGTCGTGATGGTTCCGAGATCGTGTTTCCGCGCCAGGTGCGCGAAACTCAGTACGCGGCCCTGGCCGCAATGGGATTGGCGATAATGCATTGCCTGCTCGCCTTGATCGGCGGGGTGGACGGCGCGCTCGGCAGCCTCGGCCATTTCTTCGCGGCCTGGCTGACCGGCGGCGTCGCACTGCTTTTCGGCACCCGCTCGCGCTGGGTGTGGATCGCCGCGCTGGGATTCGCCAGCCTGCAGGCCTTCCTGTGCATCTTCACCCTGGTCTCGGCCGAAATGCCCACGGGCATGGGACCGTACACCGTGCTGGCCGGCGTGATGGCCTCCGGCGTGGTGCTGGCGCTACTGCTGCGCCGCGACTGCTACCGCTGGTTCAATTCCGCCTCCCCGGAACTTTAGCGGGCGGGTGAGTGCCGTTGGCCCTCCTGCACCCGTGCCGGCGGTTGGGTGCCGAACCGATTCAGGGCGTACCCGGTGAGTTACCCGGGCGGGCGCGAAATCAGTTGTCGCCTTCCGCCCGGACAGTGTCCGGGCGGAAGAATCGGATCTACTTCAGACTGCGGCCCAGCGCCCGCCCGGCGGCGCGGCCGGAGAAGATGCACCCGCCCAGGAAGGTGCCTTCCAGTGCGTTGTAGCCGTGCACGCCGCCACCGCCGAAGCCCGCGACCTCACCGGCCGCGTACAGACCCGGGAACGGGGTGCCGTCGGGCCGCATGACCTGGGAGTCCAGGTTGGTCTGCAAGCCGCCCAGGGTCTTTCGGGTGAGGATATTGAGCCGCACCGCGATGAGCGGGCCGTGCGCGGGATCCAGGATCTTGTGCGGGGTGGCCACCCGGCCCAGCTTGTCGCCCAGGTAGCGCCGCGCATTGCCGATGGCCATGAGCTGCGCGTCCTTGCTGAACTTGTGCTCGGCATCCCGGTCGCGCGCGATGATCTGGCGCTCGATATCGGCGTAGTCCAGGTGCGGGCCGCGCGCGATCTTGTTCATCCCGGCCACCAGATCGGCGAGATTGTCGGACACGATGAAATCCACGCCGTGCTGTTTGAACGCCTCCACCGGTCCGGGCGCGCCCTTGGCCACCCGGCTGCGGAAGGTGAGTTTCAGGTCCTTGCCGGTGATATCGGGATTCTGCTCGGAGCCCGACAGCGCGAATTCCTTCTCGATGATCGACTGGGTGAGAATGAACCAGGAGTAGTCGTAGCCGGTCGACAGGATCTGCTTCATGGTCGCATTGGTGTCGAAACCCGGGAAAGCCGGTGCGGGCATGCGCTTTCCATTGGCGTCGAACCACAGCGACGACGGTCCGGGAATGATCCGGATGGCGTGATCCGGCCACACCGGATTCCAGTTATGGATGCCTTCGGTGTAGTGCCACATGCGATCCCGGTTCACGATGCGCCCGCCGGCCGCCTCGGTGATGCCGAGCATGCGCCCGTCCACGTGCGCGGGGACGCCCGAGATCATGTGCTCGGGGCAGGGGCCCAGCCGGTCCACCGGCCAGTTGCGCCGGATGAGCTCGTGATTGTGGCCGATGCCGCCGGAGGAGACGATGACGGCCTTGGCCTGGAATTCGAACTCGCCCACGATGTCCCGGGAGGACTCCACCCCGCGCTCGGTGGTCGAGGATTCCAGCACGCTGCCGCGCGCGCCGGTCACGATGTCGTCCTCGACCACGAGTTCGTCCACCCGGTGCCGGAAGGCGAAGCCGACCTGCCCGCGCTTCTCGGCTTCCAGGACCGGTTCGAGGAAGACGCGCACGACCTCCGGCCCGGTGCCCCAGGTGAGGTGGAAGCGCGGCACCGAGTTGCCGTGCCCGTCGGCGAAGACGCCGCCGCGTTCGGCCCAGCCGACCAGCGGGGTCACCCGCAGGCCGAGGTCGTGCAGGTACTGCCGCTTCTCGTGGGTGGCGAATTCGACGTAGGCGCGCGCCCACTGCCGGGCCCAGTGGTCCTCGTCCTCGCGGTCGAAGCCGGCCGAGCCGTACCAGTCCTGCAGTGCGAGTTCGAGCGAGTCCTTGACGCCGAGGCGTCGTTGTTCGGGACTGTCCACGAAGAACAGCCCGCCCAGTGACCAGAAGGCCTGGCCGCCCAGGTTGGCGCGGTTCTCCTGGTCCAGGATCAGCACCCGCTTGCCGGCCTCGACCAGTTCGTGAGTGGCGACGAGTCCGGCCAGACCGGCGCCGACGACGATGACATCCGGGTTCTCGATCATGCCCGTTTCCTTGGTTCGTAGAGGTTCGATACATCAATGTATCGAACTTTGGGGGCAATGGGACAGGGCACATTCGTGTCGGTGCGGCATGGCATGGTCTGAGTGTGCCCACTTCCATCGCCGGGACCATGACACTCGCCGCGGCGCGCCGGACCGCGCTCGCAGCCCAGGGCTTGGCCGCCGCCCGGCCGAGCGCTGCCCCCACCCGCCGGACCGTGCTGAAGGTGCTGGACAGCACCCGGCTGTTACAGCTGGATTCGGTGTCCGCGGTGGTCCGAGCGCATTACGCGCCGGTGTTCAGCCGCATCGGCAGCTATGATCGCGCGCTGCTCGACGACGCCGCCTGGACACACACCGCGCGGCGCCCTCGGCGGTTGGTCGAGTACTGGGCGCACGAGGCGGCGCTGCTCCCCGTACAGGACTGGTCGCTCATGCGCTGGCGCATGGTCGATTACCGGCGCGGGCGCTGGAGCGGTTTCCGGCAGGTGTTCGACCGGAATCCCACCCTGGCGGACGACATTCTCGGGGTGATCAAGGAATTCGGGCCGAGCACCGCCGGTGAGGTCGAGAAGCATCTCGAACTGGATCGTCCACGCACCAAAGAGAATTGGGGCTGGAACCACAGCGACACCAAGGTGGTGTGCGAGGCGCTGTTCTCGGCGGGGGAGCTGACGGTCCCCAAACGTGTCGGCTTCCAGCGGTATTACGACCTCAGCGAGCGCGTCATCCCCGCCGAGGTGCTGAACCGCGAGGTGGACGAGGCGGATGCCGTGCGGGAACTCGTGCGCCGCGCCGCCGCCGCGCACGGTGTCGGCACCGAGACCGATCTGCGTGACTACTACCGGCTGAACCGCAAGCAGACCGAGCCCGCCATCGCGGAGCTGCTGGATTCGGGTGAGCTGGAGCAGATTTCGGTGCAGGGCTGGGACAAGCCCGCCTATCTGCACAGCAGCGCGCGCACTCCGCGCCGGGTCACCGGCCGGGCCCTGCTGTGCCCGTTCGACCCGCTGATCTTCTTCCGCGCCCGCACCGAGCGGCTGTTCGACTTCCACTACCGCATCGAGATCTACACGCCGGAACACAAACGCGTGCACGGCTATTACGTCTTCCCGTTCCTGCTGGACGGGAAACTCGTTGCGCGCGTGGATCTGCGGGCCGAACGCGGTACCGGCCGCCTGCTGGTGCCGGGGGCCTTCGCGGAGCCCGGCTGCGACACCGCAAGGGTCGCAGCCGAACTCGCGTCGGCCTTGCGTGAAATGGCGGAATGGCTCGAACTCGATACCATCGAGACCGGCGAGCGCGGAGATCTCACTCCGGCTCTGACGCTCGCGCTGAGTTAGAGCCCTTGCCGGGACAAGGAAATCAGAACGGCCCGTCGAGGTAGGCGTTGAGCACGATGCCCTTGCGCCCGTCGCCATTGCATTCCAGGGTCATCGGGATCAGCGGCCGCGGTGAATCGCCGATGATGTAGGTCGGCATCTGGGTGCCGGTGCCGACCTGGCGGGTGCCCAGGCACTGCACGACGGCGGCGTACCAGGTGTCGGCCGGGCAGGTGAAGGTGGCGGTGTCGAGCGTCCGGTCGATGCGGCAGGCATCCGCCGCGCCGGCGGACGGCGCGCCGGTCACGAAGACCAGCGCGGTCGCGCCGAGACCGAGTGCGGCGCCGATCGCAGCGGATCGGCGGCGCAGGTGGAGACGGTTCATCGAAACTAGCTCCCCTCAGTGTTCGGACAAGATCTTCAAGGACAACAACGCGTCCATACTGACCCTGTCACCCGCCGCCGCCCGCGAATTCCTATGCGAACGTGGCCGTGTCGGGCATGATCCGCGCCGGACCTGCGCACACGATTACCACCGAGTCGCGTTTCAGATGGTCGCCGTAGCCGAAGAGCGATCCGTTTCCGGAACCCGCCGCCTCCGGCATGGTCACCCCCACGAGTGCCGCGGCGGCCAGCAATGCGGCCGCCCCGATCACGAACGATCGGCGCGGACGACGAAGGCGAATCATGAGGCTCCCCTCTCAGCGGTGATCTTGCCCGATACTTCGTCGCCGCCCGGGTGACGGATGGGCGGCGAGGGGCTTGCCGGTAGGCGCCGCCGGAGTGTCGGATGGTGTCGTTAACCTGGTGAGCGTGGCAGATCCCGCGACGTACCGGCCCGCGCCGGGCACCATCCCCGTCGAACCCGGCGTCTACAAGTTCCGGGACGCGCACGGGCGTGTCATCTACGTCGGCAAGGCGAAAAGCCTGCGCAGCCGGTTGAACTCGTACTTCGCCGATGTGGCGGGCCTGCATCCGCGCACCCGGCAGATGGTGACCACGGCGGCGAGCGTGGAGTGGACCGTCGTCTCCACCGAAGTCGAAGCGCTACAACTGGAATACAACTGGATCAAGGAGTTCGATCCGCGCTTCAATGTGCGCTACCGGGACGACAAGTCGTATCCGGTGCTCGCGGTGAGCCTGAACGAGGAGTACCCGCGGGTCTTCGTCTACCGTGGCGCGCGCAAGAAGGGCGTGCGCTACTTCGGCCCGTACGCGCATGCCTGGGCCATTCGCGAGACCCTGGATCTGCTCCTGCGGGTGTTCCCGGTGCGTACCTGTTCGGCGGGAGTCTTCAAGCGGCACAACCAGATCGGCCGGCCCTGCCTGCTCGGCTATATCGACAAGTGCTCGGCGCCGTGCGTCGGGCGGGTCACCGCCGGCGAGCATCGGCAGATCGTGGACGACTTCTGCGACTTCCTCTCCGGCAAGACCGACCGGCTGGTCAAGCAGCTGGAGCGGCGCATGCACGAGGCCTCCGACGAACTCGATTTCGAGACCGCCGCCCGCCTGCGCGATGACGTGCAGGCGCTGAAGCGCGCGCTGGAGAAGCAGGCCGTGGTGCTGGGCACCGGTACCGACGCCGATGTCATCAGCTTCGCGATCGACGACCTGGAAGCGGCCGTGCAGATCTTCCATGTGCGCGACGGCCGGGTGCGGGGTCAGCGCGGCTGGGTGGTCGACAAGTCCGGTGACGCGCTGGACGTCGCGCGGGCCGGTAGCGAGCTGCCGACACTGGTCGAGCAGTTCCTCACCCAGTTCTACGGTGAGCAGACCTCGGTGGCCGCGCAGTCCGGTGACGAGCAGCCCGGTGCGGTGGTGCCGCGTGAGGTGCTGGTCCCGGCGCTGCCGCAGGACGCCGAGCAGGTGCAGCAGTGGCTGTCCGCGCTGCGCGGGTCGGCGGTGCAGTTGCGGGTGCCGCAGCGCGGGGACAAGAAGGCGCTCGCCGAGACCGTGGAGCGCAATGCCAAGGAGGCGCTGGCTCAGCACAAGCTCAAACGGGCCGGTGATCTGACCGCGCGATCGGCTGCGTTGCAAGGGATTCAAGATGCCCTCGATCTGGACAGCGCTCCGCTGCGAATCGAATGTGTGGACATCTCGCACGTACAGGGCACCGATGTGGTGGCCTCGCTCGTCGTCTTCGAGGACGGGCTACCGCGCAAATCCGAATATCGGCACTACACCATCAAGGAGGCCGCCGGCGACGGCCGCTCCGATGACGTCGGCAGCATTGCCGAGGTCACCCGCCGCCGTTTCGCCAAGCTGCGCCGGGATCTGGACGCCGCCGAGGCCGCCGACCTGGCCGCGGCCGAGCTCGAATCCGATTCGGGCGCACTGGAACCCGTGCTGCCCGGCATCGATCCGCTGACGGGCCGGCCGCGCCGGTTCGCCTATCCGCCCAATCTGTATGTGGTCGACGGCGGTCAGCCGCAGGTGAATGCCGCCGCGGAGATCCTGGACGAACTCGGCATCACCGATGTCGCGGTGATCGGCCTGGCCAAGCGCCTGGAGGAGGTGTGGGTGCCGAACGAGCCGGATCCGGTCATCATGCCGCGCACGAGCGAATCCCTATATCTCTTGCAGCGGGTGCGTGATGAAGCGCACCGTTTCGCCATCACCTTCCACCGCTCCAAGCGATCCCGCCGGATGACCGAATCCGTGCTGGATTCGGTCCCCGGATTGGGTCAGGCGCGGAAGACCGCGCTGGTCACGCACTTCGGATCGGTCGCGAAGCTGAAGCAGGCGACGGTGGAACAGATCATCGAAGTGCCGGGTATCGGAGTGGCTACCGCGCGGGCGGTTCTCGAGGCGCTCGGCGCTTCGAACGGGTAGAGTCCGACACGCCGAGCGGCGAATTTGCGACACGCCGTGTGTGCAGGTCGGGAGCAATAATCACAGCTGCATCTCGCTCCCCGCGTGCGCCTGCCACGGAAACCCGCATCGGTGCAGGATGATCGAGGGAACCCCCAGACACGAACCGGTAGGACATGACGCGCGTCGAAGCCAGTACCACTGCGGTCGGAAACACCACTGCGGTCGACAACAACAAGGCAGCCGACACTGTCGAGGTCGTTATCGTCACCGGGCTATCCGGTGCGGGCCGCGGCACCGCGGCGCGTGTACTCGAGGATCTCGGGTATTACGTCGCCGACAATCTGCCACCCGAACTCATCGTCCGCATGGTCGAGCTAGGAGTACATGCCGATCCACCGATCCGAAAACTGGCTCTGGTCCTGGATGTACGCAACCGCTTCTTCACCGGGAACCTGACCGCGGTGTCGGAGCAGCTGCGCGCGGCCGGAGTGCGGACGCGAATCCTGTTCCTGGAGGCCAGCGATGACGTATTGATCCGCCGCTTCGGGTTCGCCCGCCGCCGGCATCCGCTGCAGAGCGAGAGCGCCGACGGCACCTTGACGGCCGGTATCGCCGCCGAGCGGGAACGGCTGTCGAAGGTGAAGACGGCCGCGGATCTGGTCATCGACACCACGGCCCTATCCATCCATCAATTGCACCGCAAGCTCGAGGAGGCTTACGGCGGCGGCGCGGCCACCGCCCTCCAGCTCACAATCCAATCGTTCGGTTTCAAGTACGGAGTACCACTGGACGCCGATCTGGTGTTGGATTTGCGTTTCCTGCCCAATCCGCATTGGGTGCCCGAACTCCGCGAGAAGACCGGACAGGATGCTCCGGTGAGTGAATACGTGCTGTCGAGACCCGGTGCGCAGGACTATCTGAGCACCGCGCGTCACCTCGTCGATCTCACCACCGAGGGCTACCGCCAAGAGGGGAAGCGATACATGACCGTGGCAGTGGGCTGCACCGGCGGTAAACACCGCAGTGTGGCAATAGCGGAGGCCCTGGGCGAAACCCTGGCCGCCACGGACGACGATTCGGGGGACGTCGTCCGCGTGGTGCACCGGGATCTGGGGCGAGAATGACCGCGCGTGAGACGAATCCAGCGATAGTGGCGCTGGGCGGGGGACATGGGCTCTATTCGACCTTGACGGCGATCCGGCGGCTGACCCGCAAGATCACCGCCGTGGTCACCGTCGCCGACGACGGCGGCTCCAGCGGCAGACTGCGTTCCGAACTGGGCATGCTGCCGCCGGGTGATCTGCGAATGGCCTTGGCGGCCTTGGCCGAAGAGGCCGACGGCATCTGGGCACGCACCCTGCAGCACCGCTTCGGCGGCACCGGAGCCCTGGCCGGGCATTCGGTGGGCAACCTGATTCTGGCCGGGCTCACCGAGGAGCTCGGCGATCCGGTGGCCGCGCTCGACGAGGCCGGCAAGATCCTCCGGATTACCGGACGGGTGCTGCCGATGTCGCCGATCGCCCTCACCATCGAGGCGGATGTGGCTGGGCTGGAAGGCGATCCGCGCGTCAGCCGCTGCATTCGCGGTCAGGTTGCGGTGGCGACCACGCCGGGCAAGGTGCGGCGGGTCCGGCTGATCCCGTCCGACCCTCCGGCCTGCCCGGAGGCCACTTCGGCGATCGAGCACGCGGATGTCGTTGTGCTGGGCCCCGGTAGCTGGTTCACCAGTGTGATCCCGCATGTGCTGGTGCCCGAATTGCACGAAGCGCTGCTGCACACCCGGGCGCGGAAGGTGCTGGTGCTCAACCTGGCTGCGGAACCGGGCGAAACGGCCGGATTCTCCGCCGAGCGGCACCTGCATGTATTGTCCCAGCACGCACCGGATTTCACAGTGGATCACGTGGTGGTCGATTCCGAATCCGTACCCGAGGGTAGGGAACGCGAACATCTGGCAAGAGCTGCCGAACAGCTGCGTGCACGAGTAACCTTCGCTGATGTCGCCGAGGCGGGGACAGACCGGCACCACCCCGGAAAGCTTGCCGCCGCACTGGATCAGGTGATCCGGCAACCTCGGCCGGAATTGGCAGGGCTTCGAGTCGAAGGACGGCATATGGGCCAACGTGTGCGGTCCGGGTTGGGTGGAAAGGAGCGCGTCTCGTGGCGATGACAGCGGAAGTGAAGGACGAGCTGAGCCGGCTCACCGTTTCCCAGGTGAGCTCGCGCAAGGCCGAACTTTCCGCGCTATTGCGGTTCGCCGGTGGCTTGCACATCGTCGGCGGTCGCGTGATCGTCGAGGCGGAGGTGGACATGGGTTCCATCGCGCGCCGGCTGCGCCGGGAGATCTTCGAGCTGTACGGATACGGCTCGGATGTGCATGTCCTCGGCGCGGGCGGGCTCCGGAAAACCTCCCGGTACGTGGTGCGGGTTTCCAAGGAAGGCGAGGCGCTGGCGCGCCAGACCGGACTGCTCGATGTGCGCGGCCGCCCGGTGCGGGGGCTGCCGGCACAGGTGGTCGGCGGGAGTATCGGCGATGCCGAAGCCGCCTGGCGCGGTGCGTTTCTCGCGCACGGATCGCTCACCGAGCCGGGCCGGTCCTCCGCCCTCGAGGTGAGCTGCCCGGGTCCGGAAGCTGCGCTGGCCCTGGTCGGCGCCGCTCGCCGGATGGGCATCTCCGCCAAGGCGCGTGAAGTGCGCGGCACCGATCGCGTGGTGGTACGCGACGGTGAAGCCATCGGCGCCTTGCTCACCCGGATGGGCGCGCAGGACACCCGCCTCACCTGGGAGGAACGTCGCATGCGCCGCGAGGTGCGCGCGACCGCCAACCGGCTCGCGAATTTCGACGACGCCAACCTGCGACGTTCGGCCCGCGCGGCCGTCGCCGCGGCGGCCCGGGTCGAACGCGCCCTCGAAATACTCGGCGACGATGTGCCGGATCATCTGGCCGCCGCGGGCAAGCTGCGCGTGCTGCACCGGCAGGCGTCGCTGGAGGAGCTCGGCCAGCTGGCCGAGCCGCCCATGACGAAAGACGCTGTGGCGGGCCGCATCCGGCGGCTGCTGTCCATGGCGGATCGTCGTGCCAAGGAACTCGGTGTCCCGGACACCGAATCCGCCGTCACCGCAGAGCTCCTCGAAGAGGCGTGAATTACCCCGCTGCGGGATGTGAATAACGCTGTCAGCGCCGCAACTCGGTGAGTTGCGGCGGCTGCGTGCCCGCTGGGACGCGTGTGAACGCTTCGAGGTTCACACGTGGCAGGGGCGTGTCCGTGATGTATCTGTTACGGGTCTAGGGTGTGAGTGCAACGGAAACGATCCGCTTGAAAGCTGAGGAGCGATAACGTGACTGTCCGGGTAGGCATCAACGGCTTCGGCCGTATCGGACGCAACTTCTTCAGGGCGGTCGAGGCGCAGAAGGCGCTCGGCACGACCGACATCGAAATCGTCGCGGTCAACGACCTCACCGATAACAAGACGCTGGCCACCCTGCTCAAGTACGACTCGATTCTCGGTCGCCTGCCGCAGGATGTCTCGCTCGACGGCGAGGAGACCATCGTCGTCGGCGATCGCCGGCTCACCGCCCTCGCCATCAAGGAGGGCCCGGCGGCCCTGCCGTGGGGTGACCTGGGCGTGGACGTGGTCGTCGAGTCCACCGGCATCTTCACCGACGCCACCAAGGCCAAGGGCCACCTGGCGGCCGGCGCCAAGAAGGTCATCATCTCCGCGCCCGCCAAGGGCGAGGACATCACCATCGTGATGGGCGTCAACGATGACAAGTACGACGGTTCGCAGAACATCATCTCGAACGCGTCCTGCACCACCAACTGCCTCGGCCCGCTGGCCAAGGTCCTGAACGACGCCTTCGGCATCGAGCGTGGCCTGATGACCACCATCCACGCCTACACCCAGGACCAGAACCTGCAGGACGCCCCGCACTCGGATCTGCGTCGCGCCCGCGCCGCGGCCCTGAACATCGTGCCGACCGGCACCGGTGCCGCCAAGGCCATCGGCCTGGTGCTGCCCGAACTGCTGGGCAAGCTGGACGGTTACGCGCTGCGCGTGCCGGTTCCGACCGGTTCGATCACCGACCTGACCGCCGATCTGCGCACCCAGGCCTCGGTCGACGAGATCAACGCCGTGTTCAAGGAAGCCGCCGAGGGCAAGCTCAAGGGCATCCTGAAGTACAACGTCGATCCGATCGTCTCCTCCGACATCGTGACCGACCCGCACTCCTCGATCTACGACGCGCCGCTGACCAAGGTCATCGACAAGCAGGTCAAGGTTTCGTCGTGGTACGACAACGAGTGGGGTTACTCGAACCGCCTGGTCGACCTCATCGGTCTCGTCGGTAAGTCGCTGTAAACATATGGCGATCAAGACACTCCAGGATCTGCTGAACGAGGGTGTCGAGGGTCGGGGCGTGCTGGTGCGCTCCGACCTGAACGTCCCCCTCGACAACGGTGTGATCACCGATCCGGGCCGCATCATCGCGTCGGCGCCGACCATCAAAGCGCTGGCCGAGGCCGGCGCGAAGGTGGTCGTGACCGCGCATCTGGGCCGCCCGAAGGGTGAGCCGGATCCGAAGTTCTCCCTCGCGCCGGTGGCGGCGCGGCTGGCCGAGGAGCTGGGCCGAAATGTCCAGCTGGCCGGTGACGTGGTGGGCTACGACGCGCTGTCGCGTTCGGAGGGCCTCACCGACGGCGATGTGATGCTGCTGGAGAACGTGCGTTTCGACCCCCGCGAGACCAGCAAGGACGACGCCGAGCGCACCAAGCTCGCCAAGGCCCTGGTCGAATTGGTCGGCGACGACGGCGCTTTCGTGTCCGACGGTTTCGGAGTGGTGCACCGCAAGCAGGCTTCGGTGTACGACGTGGCGAAGTTGCTGCCGCACTACGCCGGTAACCTGGTCGCGGCCGAGACCGAGGTGCTGAAGAAGCTCACCGAGAACCCGGAGCGTCCCTACGCCGTGGTGCTCGGCGGCTCGAAGGTCTCCGACAAGCTGGCGGTCATCGAGGCGCTCGCGCCGAAGGTGGACACGCTGGTCATCGGCGGCGGCATGTGCTTCACCTTCCTTGCGGCGCAGGGTCTTCCGGTGGGCACCTCGCTGCTGCAGGCGGAGATGATCGACACCTGCAAGGGTCTGCTGGACAAGTACGCGGACGTCATCCACCTGCCGGTGGACATCGTGGCGGCCGACAAGTTCGCGGCCGACGCGGACTCGAAGGTGGTTGCCGCCAACGAGATTCCGGACGGCTGGATGGGCCTGGACATCGGTCCCGAGTCGGTGAAGCGCTTCTCGGCGCTGCTGACCGAGGCCAAGACGGTGTTCTGGAACGGTCCCATGGGCGTGTTCGAGTTCCCGAACTTCGCGGCGGGCACTCGCGGTGTGGCGGAGGCGATTTCGGCGGCCACCTCGAAGGGCGCGTTCACCGTGGTGGGCGGCGGCGATTCGGCCGCGGCCGTGCGCACGCTGGGTCTGCCGGACGACGGTTTCTCGCATATCTCCACCGGTGGCGGTGCGTCGCTGGAGTACCTGGAGGGCAAGGAACTTCCGGGCATCGCGGTGTTGGAGGACTGAATCATGGCACGTAAGCCTTTGATTGCCGGCAACTGGAAGATGAACCTCAATCACCTCGAGGCCATCGCTCTGGTGCAGAAGATCGCGTTCGCGCTGCCGGAGAAGTACTTCGCCAAGGTGGACGTCACGGTGATTCCGCCGTTCACCGATCTGCGCAGCGTGCAGACTCTGGTCGAGGGCGACAAGCTGCTGATCACCTATGGCGCGCAGGATGTCTCGACGCATGATTCGGGCGCCTACACCGGTGAGATCAGCGGTTCCATGCTGGCCAAGCTGAACTGCTCGTATGTCGTGGTGGGTCACTCGGAGCGCCGGCAGTACCACAACGAGACCGACGCGACCGTGCTGGACAAGACCAAGCAGGCGCTCAAGTACGGCATCACCCCGATCGTCTGCATCGGGGAGGGCCTGGGCGTCCGCGAGTCCAAGACCCACGTCGAGTACAACCTCGAACAGCTGCGCAACTCGCTGAAGGGCCTGACGGCGGAGGAGATCTCCAAGATCGTCATCGCCTACGAGCCGGTCTGGGCCATCGGCACCGGCAAGGTGGCGACCCCCGCCGATGCGCAGGAAGTCTGTGGCGCCATCCGCAAGGAGCTCGCCGAACTGGCGGATCCCGACGTGGCGGCGGGCGTCCGGGTGCTCTACGGCGGATCGGTCAATGCCAAGAACGTCGGCGAGCTGGTCGGTCAGACCGATATCGACGGCGCGCTCGTCGGTGGCGCTTCCCTGAAGGGTGACGAGTTCGCCACCCTGTCCGCGATCGCTGCGGGCGGCCCACTGCCGTAAGGGTTTTCACTCTCCGAAGGGGCCGGACATCGATTCGATGTCCGGCCCCTTCGACGTTCGCACAACAGTTCCCAGCCCCGGTGCACCGGCGTAACGTGTTCTCATATTCGGAGCGCGTGGGAGGCGTGCCGTGGATGCTCTGAACGTGTTGTTCTGGATAGCGGTGATCGGTGGCGCGCTGTGGTGGTGGACCGCCAGGCGCGGGGCCGGCAGTCCGGCGAGCAGTCACGTCGGCGGCGACAATCTCGACCTGGCACTGACCCGGATCCAGCTGGAGAAGCAACGATCGGACCAGCGCATCGCCGAAGAGCAGGCCAGGAAACTCGAGAAGGCCCGCCGCGCCTACCCCGAATTCGAGCGCCACTGCCGCGACTATGCCGCAAAAGCCAAGGCCCGCCGCACCGAACACCTCATCAAGCGCACCACCACCCGCCCGGACGCCACCTTCAAAACCTGGATCATCTCCGGCGCCTACGGCCCTTACACCCTGAACAAGGCCATCTACATAGGCGAAGATGCCAAACCGTACCGCCCCGTCTACGGCGACCCTCGCGGTGAAGACATAGTCCGCGAAATGACCCCCGCCGATCTCGCCGACATCGACATCTCCTGGCCCGCAGGCGACTCCACCGCCGACGCCATGCTGGTCGACCGCTTCGACATCTTCGCCGAAGTCCTCGCCCGCGCCCTCCGCTGACCCCCGTCAGCCCCGCGGCGGATTGTCCTTTCCGCAACGAGGAATTCCCCAGGCAATCGGAAACGGTCCCCGGTGATCAGGAATCGAAGTAGAGCCGTTCGAGTGGCTGGCCCGTGATCTCGGCAATGAGCTCGAAGTCCTTGTCGGCGTGGAGAACTACGAGCTTCGCGCGTTCTGCGACCGCCGCGATCAACAGATCGGGGATCGACGGCACGCGATGGTGGCCGTGGCCGGCAAGCGCACGCAGCACTTCGACAGCTCGATCCTCGGCCGCAGGAGTGAGGTACTCCATGGGCATGCTCGCAAGTGGCGGTAGATCGAGGAGCTCAGAGAGGTCGTCTGCCGATCGGGCCGAATAGCCTGTCTCCAGCACGGTTACCGTCGTGATGCGTACGAGTCCGCGTTCGATGCGTTCGGCCCACGCCGCGGCATCGGGCGAGCGGCCGAGGCGTACCAGTGCCGATTTGTCGATCAACCATGGACGATTCAATCCCATGCCTTCCCCATGACGTCAGGATCCTCGAGATCACGCGCAAGCCGGCCGAGGCGATCCAGATCGGTCGTCGTGACGGGAACTGCGGGCCGGAAGTCTCTGCTCAGCCAACGTCGTAGGAACTCGCTGCGTGAAACACCCAAGTCTCGGGCACGCCGATCGATCTCCTCGATCGCAGAATCTGGAACGTCCCGGATCAAGATATCTGTCACCGCCCTCACCTCCTGATATCAATGATATCAGGGCGTTGCCCACGGGCTGGGTAGAACGGCTAGGGGGACAGGATGACCGGGAGTTCGGCCAGGCCGCGGAGGACGAGGTTGGCTTGCCAGGTGGGGGTGAAGGTTTGGTCGGCCAGGCGGAGCTCGGGGTAGCGGGAGAGGAGGGCGGTGAAGGCGGTTACCGCTTCCAGGCGGGCCAAGGGGGCGCCTACGCAGTAGTGGATGCCGTAGCCGAAGGCTATGTGGGCCGAGGTGTCGGCGGTGAGGTCGAGGGTGTCGGCCTGGGGGTAGCGGGTGGGGTCGTGGTTGGCGGCGCCGAGGGCTACGAAGAGGTATTCGCCGGCGGGGATTTCGGTATCGCCCAGGCGGATCGGTTCGGTGGTGTAGCGGAGGGTGGCCCAGCTGACGGGGCCGTCGTGGCGGAGGAGTTCCTCGATCGCGTTCGGGATGGTGGCCGGGTCGGATCGGACCAGGTCCAGTTGGGCCGGATTGCGGAGGAGGTTGTAGGTGCCGTTGCCGATGAGGTTGACCGTGGTCTCGTGGCCTGCGACCAGGAGCAGGAAAGACATTGCGATCACCTCGGATTCGGTGAGCGCGTCGCCGTCCTCGCTGGCGTGGACCAGGGCCGAGAGCAGGTCGTCGCCGGGGTGGGCGTGCTTGGCGGCGATCTGGGCGCGGAGGTAGCCGGCCATTTCGGCGGCGGCCTTCTCGCGGTCGGGCTGGTCGCCCAGTAAGCCGACCAGGACCTTGGTCCAGTACTGGAACGAGGCGCGGTCCTCGAACGGGATACCGAGCAGTTCGCAGATGACCTGCACGGGTAGGGGATTGGCGAAGGCGGCCAGCAGGTCGACCTCGCCCTTGCCCTCGAGATCGTCGAGCAGGGCGGTGGTGAGCTGCTCGATGCGAGGCTTCAACTCGGCCGTGCGGCGCGGGGTGAACGCCTTCACGACGAGTTTGCGCAGGCGGGTGTGGTCGGGCGGATCGCTGTTGAGCATGTGCTCGCCCAGCATGCGGGCATCCGAACTCGCGTTCGTCGCATAGCCTTTGTGCGCGGCGATCTCCCGCAGCCCGCCCACACCCTTGCGCACGCGCGGGTCCGTCAGCGCGGTCCGGGCCTCGTTGTAGCCGAGGACCACCCAGGATTCCCAGCCGTCGGACATCCGGATGTGCTTGACGGGCCCGCTTTCTCGCCACCGCCGGTAGTACCGGTGCGGGTCGTCGAAGAAATCGTCGCCGACCTCTTCGACCAGGTCCGTCGCTGCGCTGTCGGTCATCTCGTTCTCGCTTCGGTGGCGTGACCAGGCTCGGGAGTAGTGCGCCACCCACGCTACCTATTCCCTTGGCGCAGCGCCGTTTCCGCAGATCGGCCGCCCGGCGGCCGAGCGCGCGAGGCGACTCGTCACGGCAGCGGCTGGGGCGCGGGCGGCCCGACATAGCGTGCGGCGGGCCGGATGATCTTGCCGCGCTGCGCCTGCTCCAGGATGTTCGCGGTCCAGCCGACGGTCCGGCTGACGGCGAAGGTGGGCGTGAACATGGATCGCGGAATGCCGGACAGCTCCATCACCACCCCGGCATAGAACTCGACATTCGCGTACAGGGTGCGACCGGGCTTCAGTTCGGCCAGCAGCTCCACCACCCGCCGTTCCACGGTGGTCGCGAAATCGACCAGGGGCCCGCCGATCTCGGTGGCGATATCGCGCAACAGCAGTGAGCGCGGATCGTCGGTGCGGTAGACCGCATGCCCGAACCCCATGATCCGTTCCCCGCGCGAGATCTTGCCCCGCACCCAGTCGTCGATCCGATCGGGCGTCCCGATTTCATCGAGCCCGTCCAGCGCGCGATCGGGCGCACCGCCGTGCAGCGGCCCGCTGAAGGCGCCGATGGCGGCGATGAGCGCGGCGGCGATATCGGCCCCGGTCGAGGCGACCACTCGCGCGGTGAAGGTGGAGGCATTGAAGCCATGGTCGATCGTCGCGATCAGATACTGCTCGATCGCCCGCACCGCCGCGGGTTTCGGCAACTCGCCCGAGATCATGTACAGCCAGTTCGCGGTGGTGGACAGCTCCGGTTGCGGCGCAACCGGTTCCAGCCCCTCATGCAGCCGGTGCAAGGCGGCGAGGATGGTCGGCGTCACCGCGCAGATGCGCAACGCGTCGCGGGACCGGGTGGCCGGGTCGGAGTCCCAGAGCGGTTGCAGCTCCAGGGTTTCCGCGAGCATCGACAGCGCGGTGCGGAGTCCGGCCATGGGCCGGAACCGGGTGCCCGCGGTGGCGGCGGCCGTCAGGACCGGTAGCAGTTCGGCGGGCAGATCCCGCAGTCCCGCAATGGTCCCGGTGAATTCGGCGAGTTCGCCAGGGGTCGGCAGCCGCCCTTCCATCATCAGGAACCACACCTCTTCGAAGGTGCGCCCGGTCGCGAGATCGATGGCCGAGTACTGCCGGTAGTGATAAAACCCTTCGCGCCCACGGACATCGCCCAGCCGGGTCTCGGCGGCGATGACGTGCCGTAGCCCGGCGGGCACCTCGATCAGTTCGTCGACGGGTTCGGTGTTGATCGTCATTGTTCAGACCTCCTGAACTGAACTGTGCGAGTCTCATCAACTACAGTCAATATTGATCCAGTCAACATGAATTACGAAGGCGCAGCTCATGCCCGAGGAAAGTGACGCAGGTTACCTCACCACCGGTGAGGTCGCGGCCCGTCTCCAGATCAAGCCCGCGACGGTCTACGCCTATGTCAGCCGCGGTTTGCTGACCAAGGTCTCGACCTCGGACCGGCGGGGCAGCCGTTTCAGCGAGGACGAGGTGGCCCGGCTCGCGCGCAGCCGCCGGCCCGGGACCGGTCCACGCGGCACGCTCGAGGACATCACCTCCGAGATCTCCCGGCTCGACCACGATCAGCTGTACTACCGCGGCCACAATGTCGCCGATCTGGTGGCGGCCTATCGGGTCGATTCGGTGGCCGACCTGCTGTGGACCGGCGACCTGTCCGCGTCGCCGACCCACTTCACGGCGCCGCCGGAGATGCTGGCGATCACGCGCGCGGCGGTGGCGGCCCTGCCGCCCGAGGCTCGGCTCACCGATCGCATGCGAGTGGCGGTGGCCGTCGCGGGATCGACCGACCGCCTGCGTTTCGACCTGTCACCCCGGGGCGTGCTGCGGGTCGCGGGCATTCTGCTCGCGGTCGAGGTCGATGCCGTCAATACGGTTCCCCAGGACTCCGGCACCCTCGCCAAGCGACTGTGGCCCGCGCTCACCGACCATCCCGCGCACACGCACATCCTCGATACGACGCTGACCCTGCTGGCCGATCACGGCCTCGCGATCTCGACGGTCGCCGCCCGGGTGGCCGCGAGCGCGCGCGTGCACCCCTACGGCACGGTCGGGGCGGCGCTGGGTGCGCTGGACAGTCAATATCACGGCGGTGCAAGCACTCTCGCCTACCGCTTCCTCACCGAGGCGCTGATCGATCCGGTCGGTGCGGTGTCGGAGCGGTTGCGCACGGGCAGTCAGCTCCCGGGCTTCGGGCATCTGGTCTATCGCGAAACCGATCCGCGGGCGGAACTGCTGCTCACCATGCTGCGTTCGGTGCCGGCGGCGACTCCCGCGCTCGAGGCCATCGACACGATCACCGCACGGTTGGGTGCGTCGGTGGCGGGAGTGCCGAGTGTGGATCTGGCGCTGGCGGCGCTCATGCACGCCTTCGAGATGCGCCCGGATGCCGGTGAGGCGATCTTCGCCGTGGCGCGCACGATCGGCTGGGTCGCGCACACGCTGGAGGAGTACGCCGAACCGCCCATGCGTTTCCGCCCGGTCCGTTCGCCGGAATCTCCTGCGCCGTAGGGGTCTACGCCACCCCGTGCGGTCAGTCCTGCTGCTCGCCGGTCTGCTTCGCTTCGGCCTGCGGCCGGGGCGATACCCGGATGACGCCGGCGTCGAGGTCGAGGGCGAGTCGCGGACGGTGTTTCTGCCCGTCACTGTCCTCGCCGCTCTCGTCGAGCAGCTTCTGTCCGGGGAAAAGTTCGCCGATGACACCCATGCCTCCACAGTAGTCCTCAGGATGTCCACATCGATTCGGCAAGCCGGATTCACGCGGAGCGGTTACCTTCGTTGATGTGTTCGGCATCATCCGACCCTGTCGTCATCGACTGGGCGAGGAACTCGGGCGGGCCTGGCTGGCGCAACTGTGCGGACTCTGTCTGTCACTACGCGACGACCACGGCCAAAGCGCCCGTATAGCAACCAATTACGACGGTCTCGTCGTGTCCGCATTGGTGGAAGCGCAGTCGACCGCGCCACCCACCCGGCGTGCGGCGGGCCCCTGCCCGCTACGCGGTATGCGGCGCGCCGATGTGGCCACCGGCGACTCCGTGCGATTGGCGGCCACCGTGTCGCTGGTGCTGGCCGCCGCCAAGGTGCGTGACCATATCGACGACGGCGACGGCATGGCGGGCGCCGCCGGAATCCGCCCCGCCGCACGGCGTATCGCACAACGCTGGGCGCGACAGGGCGAATCCTCCGGCGTGGGACTCGGTTTCGATACCGGCGTACTGCTGACCGCGGTGGATCGGCAGACCGCCATGGAGTTGGCGGCCGGTCCGAGCACACCGCTGCTGGAGATCACCGAGCCCACCGAGACCGCGACCGCCGCCGCCTTCGGCTATACCGCCGTGGTGGCGGGCCGCCCCGGCAATCAGCAGCCGCTGTCCGAGGTGGGCCGGATGTTCGGCCGCATAGCGCATCTCCTGGACGCCGTCGAGGACCTCTACGACGACGTCGAGCACGGCAAATGGAATCCCTTGGTGATCACCCGCACCGAGGCGGCCGAGGCGCAGCGGCTGTGCACCGACGCCCTGCTGGGTATCGAATTGGCGCTGAAGGACGTGGAATTCAGCGATGGCAGGCTGATCCACAAACTGCTCACCCACGAGCTGCGCCGCTCGGTGCAGCGCACCTTCGGCGGTAGGAGCCACGCCTGCGCCACCCATCGGACCACCCTGAATCCGGTGCGCCCGATCAGCCGGTGGGATCGCCGCCGCGGTTACCCGCCGCCGCCTCCGGGTGGCTACTACGGCCCGCCGCAGGGTTACGGTCCGCCGCCCGGCTATTACGGTCCGCCGCAGCGTCGCCGCAGTTCCTGCCTGCCGTTCTGCGAGGGCATGGCGTGCTGTGCCTGCTGCGACTGCTGTGATGACTGCCTCTGCTGCGGCGAGGGCTGCTGCTGCGCCGACGAGTGCTGCAACGACTGCTGCTGATCTCAGCTCAGTACGCCACCGCCGTCGACGGTGAGAATCGTTCCGGTGCTGTGGGGTTGGGTCATGAAGTAGAGGAAGGCGCGTGCGACATCTTCTACTTCGCCGATGCGCTGCACCGGTGTGCTCGCGGCGGTGTCGGCGAAGAACTGCTCGCGCATCTCCTCCGGGAAGTTCCACAGCGGTGAGCGCACCGCACCGGGCATGACCGCATTGACCCGCAGCGGTGCGAGTTCGACCGCGAGCGCGCGGGTCAGCGCCTCGATCGCCCCGCACATGCTGGAGACGACCGTCGAGCCGGGCATCGGGCGCGGCCCGGCGGTACCGGTGGTGAGGGTGATCGAGCCGGTGGGCGTCAGGTGCGGCACCGCGGCCTGCAGGGCCGTCAGCGCGCCGAAGTAGCGGATTTCGAAGAACTTTCGCGCCGCCGCCACATCGAGGGCGGCGAGCGGGGCGAGCAGCAGCGGTTCGCCCGCCGTGTAGACGAAGTGGTCGAGGGTGCCGAATTCGTCGAACAGCGCCCGGACCCGGTCGCCGTCGGTGAGGTCGACCGCGTGACCGGTGGCGCCCTCGGGCAGTTGCGCGAGGGCCTTGTCCACGCTGTCCCGGCGGCTGGACGCGATGGTGAGTTTCGCGCCCTGTGCGGCGGCGGCCTGCGCGACGGCGAGGCCGATGCCGGAGGTGCCGCCGAGGACGAGGACCTGCTGGCCTGCGAGAGACATCGGAATTCCTTTCGAGGGAAAGCCTTTCGGCTCGGATGACAAAGCTGCCGGCTCGAGTGCCCGAGCCGTTCGGCCTTGCTCCTCAACCTTGGCTTTCGTGCCGTCTCCGCGTCCAAGACCTATTCGGCGCCCTGTAATACCCTGGAGGCATCATGACCGATGTGGACCTGCGCAAGCTGCGCTATTTCGTCGCGGTGGCCGAACACCTGCACTTCGGGCGCGCCGCCGAAGAGCTGTTCATCGCGCAGCCGGTGCTGTCGCGGCAGATCCGCGCGCTGGAGGAGGAATTCGGGGTGCGGCTGTTCCAGCGGGACCGGCGCGGCACCGCCCTGACCGCCGCGGGGGAGCAGCTGCCGGCCGATGCGCGACCGTTGCTGGCGAGCGCGGACGCCTTGCGCCGCAGGGTGATTCGCGCGGACGGCGGCGCCGAGACGTTCACCGTCGGCTTCATGCCCGGCCTGATCGTGACCGGCGTGGTGCGCGCGCTGGCCGAGCGGCATCCCGGTCTCGTCATCGATCCGATCCGCACCACCTGGGACGATCAGACCGATGTGGTGCACGACGGCCGGGTCGACGTGAGCGTGGTGCGCCTGCCCATCGACCCGCGCGGACTCGAGGTGCGGCCGCTGTACACCGAACCCCGGGTGGTCGCCATGACCGCCGATCACCCGCTCGCCGGTAAGCAGACGGTGGGGATAGCGGACCTCGCCGCCGAGCATCTGCTGCAGGATCCGGAGATCGTCCCCGAATGGCGGGACGTGGCGCTCGAATGGTCCGCCGCGGCAATCGGTTTGCGCGCGGATCGCCCGGCCGTACCGGCCTTCCGCAGTGTCGAGGAGAAGCTCGAATACGTCGCGGCGGGCCGCGGGATCATCTTCCTGCCCTTGTCGGTCAAGGCGTTCTACACCCGGCCGGACATCGCCTATGCCGAAGTACCCGATATCGCGCCCAATCAGGTGAGCCTGGCGTGGGCGGCGGGCCGGAACTCCCCGCTCATCGAGGAATTCGCCGCGCTCGCCGCCGCGGAGATGCCGGCGTAGCTACCGTGGTTCCATGAGCGTCGAGGAGTATCAGCATCTGCTCGTGAAGCGCGATGGCGACACCGTCACCATCACCATGAACCGGCCGGACCGCCGCAATGCGCTGTCCGCCGACCATCTGACCGAACTGCTGGCCGCCTTCCGCGCCGCGGGCGAGACCGATGCGAGCGGCATCGTATTGGCCGCTGCCGGACCGGTTTTCAGTGCGGGCCACGATTTCGCCGATGTCGCCGCGCGGGATCTGCTCGAGGTGCGGGAGCTGCTGGTGCTCTGCCAGCAGGTGATGACCGCCATCGAATCGGTCCCGCAGGTGGTGATCGCGCGCGTGCACGGCCTGGCCACCGCCGCGGGCTGTCAGCTCGTCGCCTCCTGCGATCTGGCCATTGCCGCGGAATCGGCCGGTTTCGCGCTGCCGGGCGGCAAGGGCGGCTGGTTCTGTCACACCCCCGCGGTCCCGGTCGCGCGCTCGATCGGCCGCAAACGCCTGATGGAACTCGCCCTCACCGGCGATCCCATCGATGCCCGCACCGCCGTCGACTGGGGCCTCATCAACTACGCCGTCCCCGACCTCGACCTCGACACCGCGGTCACCAACCTCCTGGCCCGCGCCACCCGCGGCTCCCGAGCCAGCAAGGCCCTCGGCAAACGCACCCTCTACGCCCAGCTCGATCGCCCCGAGACCGACGCCTACACCTTGGCCCGCGAGGTCATGGCCGCCGCATCCCAATTGCCCGGCGCGCGTGAGGGAATGGCCGCCTTCCTGCAGAAACGCCATCCGGTCTGGCCCGACTGATCGTGGCGGCTCGCCGCCCAGGCGCGAGCCGGATGCGGTGGTGAACGCACCTCATCGGGTTGTGGGTGGAGGCTGTGACGGTGGGATTCCACCCTGGCTCCACCCCGGGGTGGTGGGTCGGAGGGCCTGTTCGCGCGACTGTATTAGGTATGAACATGCAGAACGTGGGCGAGATCGTCCTGGTGGTGCTGGTGATCGGGTGGGTCGTGTTCCGGCAGACGCAGTGGCAGGCGCTGGATCATGCGCGGCTGTGGCGGTTGCCGATCATTCTGGGCATCATCGGTGTGCTGAGCCTGAAGTCGGCGGTCGGCACGACGACCGTGCAGCCGATCTCGATCGTGCTGCTGGTGGTGTCGGCGGTGCTGGCCGTCGGGGTCGGGCTGCTCATGGGGACGATGTCGCAGGTGCGGCAGTTCGAGGGCCGGGTCGAGGCGCGCACGGGGGTGGCCGGGTCGATGCTGTGGCTGGTCATGCTGGCGGTGCGGATCGGCGTGGATGTGGCCGGGCATGTGCTGAACGCGGGTGCGCTGGTCACCTCGGCCGGCGCGATCATGATCTTCATCGCGCTGAACCGGGCGGGCCGCACGCTGATCCTGGCCCGGCGTTCCGAGGAACTGCGAATGGTTGCGGCACACTGAAGCCGATGACCGACTCATCCATCCCGACCCTGCTGAACCGGTTGTTGCGCCTGATCGGTTTCTTCGTCGTGCTCGCCACAACGGCGGGCACGGCGAATTTTCATCGGCCGTGGGTGCTGGCGGTCTCGGTGGTGATCTGGGTGGGCTGGGCGATCTTCGTGCTGTGCCCGCCGGATGCGGTCGGTCTCGAGCGGATCTACTTGTGCGCCATGGCGATCGGTTCGGTGGCCGCCGCGCAGGAGACGGGTGCGACGATCAGCGCGCTGGTGGCGGTGGTGGCCGCGCTGTCGCAGGTGCGGCAGCCCAGGATGTTCGGGTGGCTGCTCACGCTGGCGGTGATACTGGGCCTGTGCGTATCCGTCGCCATCGCGGGTACGTCGGTGACCGGACTGCTCGGCCTGCTGGCGGGTGTCGCGGTGCTGGCGCTCATGGGCTGGAGTCGGCGGCAGGCGCGGATCTCCGCCGAGCAGAATCGCCTGCTGGTGGAACAGAATCGGGTGATCCGCGCCGAACGCGACCGGGCCGCGGCGCTCGCCGAGCGTGGCCGCATCGCCCGCGATATGCACGATGTGCTGGCCCATACGCTGGGCGGACTGGTCATGCAGCTGGACGCCGCGGACGCGCTGCTGGAAGCGGGGGAGGTGGACCGCGCCGCGGAACGGGTGCGAGCTTCGCACCGCCTGGCGGTCTCGGGTCTGGAGGACGCCCGCCGCGTGGTGGGCACGCTGCGCTCGGAAGTCTTCGATCTGCCCACCGAACTGCGCCGGCTGGCCGAGGAGCATCGCGGCGCCGGCGGGCAATTGCTGCTGCAGGTCGAGACCGACCCGCAGCTCACCAACGAGCAGGCGACTATCGCCGTCGCGCGGGCCATCCAGGAGTCGCTGACCAACGCCCGTAAACACGCTCCCGGGCAACCGGTTACGCTCGCCCTGCGGGGTGCGGGCGAGGAACTCGAAGTGCTGGTGTCGAATCCGATGACGACCCGGCTCGGGTCGCTCGCCGCCTCCGGTGTGGGTGCGGGACTGCTGGGTATGCGGGAACGCCTGTCGGCGGTAGCCGGTACGGCGGAGGCCGGAAGAGAGGGCGATCGGTGGACAGTGCGGATCCGGGTGCCGCGCAGGTGATCACGGTGGTGGTGGCCGATGACCAGACCACGGTCCGCGACGGGCTGACCACGGTGCTGTCCCTGCTGCCGGATGTGCAGGTGGTGGGGGAGGCCCGCGACGGGGCGGAGGCCGTGGATCTGGTGCGCCGGTTGTCGCCGCGGGTGGTGCTCATGGATCTGCGCATGCCCGGCGTCGACGGGGCGACCGCGACGGCCACCATTACGGCCGAATATCCCGGGACCGCGGTGCTGGTGCTGACCACGTATGCCGACGATGCCTCGATCGCGGGCGCGCTGCGGGCCGGGGCGCGCGGCTATCTGACCAAGGATGCGGGCCGCGCCGAGATCGCCGCCGCCATCCGCTCGGTCGCCTCGGGTCACACCACCCTCGCCGCCGATGTCGGTGCCCGCCTGGTGTCGGCGCTGGAGTCGCCGCAGACACCGCCGGCCGATCTCACCGATCGCGAACTGGATGTGCTGCGCCTGATGTCGCAGGGCCGCAACAACTCCGAGATCGCGAAGGAATTGTTCATCGGGGTGAGCACGGTCAAGAGTCATATCAATTCGCTGTTCGCCAAGCTGAATGTGCGGGATCGCGGGCAGGCCATTGCGTACGCCCACCGCACCGGTCTGGCGCGCTGACGGCCGACGCTGCGGACGGGGTCCGAATTGCTTCCCGCTGGAAGCAATTCGGGGGTGTGTGATTTCGATTTCAGGGAATGGCACGGGCTTTAGGAATTACGGTATCCACCCGTTATAGTTCTCGACGATCCACGCCCCGCAGTTCGTAAAGGTTGCCGTCGATGATGTTGCGCACCAGTGTCGGTGACACGTCGCGCGACCGTATTCGAGGCAGCCTCGCCGGAATTCTCTGCGGCCTGCTGGCGATCGCCGCGCACGGATGTGAAGGGGCGCTGCCGGATTCGACCGCCCTCGCCTTGCTGCTGCTGGTCAGCGGCGTGGTCGGGGCGGCGGTCGGTTCACCGGCCGGCCGGAGCCGGATCGGACTCTTCGCGATCCTCGGGCTCGGCCAGTTCCTGGTGCACAATGCGCTGATGGTGGCGCCCGGCGGGCATCACGCCACCGCAATGGGCATGGGCGACATGACCGAGGGATCCGGTCGTTCCGGACTGTTCATGCTGGCGGCGCACGCCGCCGCGACCTTGGTGTGTGCGCTGGTCATCGCGGCGGTGGAACGGGTCTACGCACTGGTCTCGCGCGTGGTCCGGACCCTGCTGGCCGACTTCGGGCCATTGCCGCAGGGCGATGACCGGCTTGCCCGAATCCCGCGCGTCGCGGTGCGGGCCCCGGGTGCTGAGCTGCTCGGCGCCATTTCACGACGCGGTCCGCCGCTCGGCCTGTCCGCGATCGCGTTCTCCTGATCCGTTCGGATCCTCTGTCACGCGCATACGCGATTTCTTTTCATTCACGCCAGGCCGGGTACGGCAATTGATTTGCGCTGCCTGCTGCCTGAATCGCTCGGTACGCGGAATGCCTTCGGCAATTCGCTGATTTGTGCTGCGCAGAAAAGGAAATGTTTTGTCGAGCAATAAATACACGCGGCCCCGTCGTGCTTTGCGCCCGATACTCACAGTGCTGGCCGCGGCCGCTCTCGGCACGACGGTGCTGGGCGCCGGTGTGGCCGACGCACATTCGTATGTCACGCATGCCGAACCGGCCGACGGCGCGGTGCTGGATGCGGGACCGCCGCAGGTGTGCGTCACCTTCAACGAGAAGGTCGAAGACCCCGTCATGACCGTGACAGGTCCGGACGGCAAGGTCTGGTCGCAGGGCGGCCTGCACATCGACGGCCGCACGCATTGCCTGGATCTGGCGCCGCTGGGCCCCGCTGGGGTGTACACCACCCAATTCACGGTGACCTCCAAGGACGGGCACCGCATCGAGGGCACCCGCAACTTCACGCTGACCCAGCCCGGCGCCGGCGCCCCGCCGCAGCAGTAATCCACTTTCTCCCACTTCTTTTCAGCTCGCGAACCAGCCGTTCGCGAGGAAGGACACACCTCCCGATGAAGACCCTGAACACCGTCGCCGCCACCGCCTCGCTCGCGATCGCCGCGCTCACCATCGCCGGTGGCACCGCGTCCGCGGACGTTCCGGACAATGCGCAGCGGCCCGGCGCGACGGTCAGCACCGATGTGGCCCCCGGTATCCACTACACCGCGAATGTGGTCGATCAGTCCGTCTTGCTGCGCACCGACGCGGGCCGGATCACTGTGCGCGGCAACCAGTTCGAGATCCTGGACGGCAATGGCAACCTGGCCTTCGGCATGCCGCTGACCTACCGGCGGGACAAGCAGGACTGGCCGATCGCCGCGCAGGTCGACGCCGACGGGCACACCCTCACGCTCACTCCGGGCACCGATCCGGCGCAGGCCGTCGCCGCCGCCACACCGGAGCTGAAGCCGATCTTCTCGCAGGACGACTTCAATGACGCGATGAGCGTGGCCGGCACCCAGATCGGCCTGGCCACCGCGGTCGGCGGCATGATCGGCGCCGCCATCGGCCTGGCCGGCGGCTGTGTGGCCGGTGCGGTGGTCGGCACCACGCTGATGCCGCCGGCGTTCCTCGTCGGCGCGCCCGGCGGTTGTATCGCGGGCGCCGGCGTCGGCGCGGGTCTCGGCACCGCCATCGGCACCCTCGCCGTCGGCATCCCGGTGACCGTGATCAGCGCCATCCAGATGTACAACACCCTGACGACCAGCCAGAACTGATCCGCGCGCCCGGGTGTCCCGCTGCGGTGGACACCCGGGCTCCCGCGAATCCGGCTATACCCGAACGGATTTCCCGCTATGGCACTCGTACCCCTGTCCCGTGTTCTCGCCACCGCCGCCCTCGGCGCCACCGCCCTGTTCGCCGGGGCGGGCGTCGCCTCCGCGCACGTCTCCGTCTCGTCGCCCGGCGCGACGCAGTCCGGCGACGCCGTGCTCACCTTCCGCGTACCCAACGAATCCGGCGACAATGCGCTGACCACGGTGCTGAGCGTGCAGTTCCCGGGCCTGCTCGCCGTCGACACCCAGCCGATTCCGGGCTGGAAGGCCGCCATTGCCAAGGACTCCGGCGGCAAGATCACCGGCATCACCTGGACCGCCGATCCGGGTGCGGGTATCGCGCCGGGACAGTTCCAGCAGTTCCAGGTCTTCGCCGACGATCTGCCCGATCAGGATCGCCTGACCTTCCCCGCCACCCAGACCTATTCGGACGGTGAGGTGGTGAAGTGGGATATGCCGGACAACAAGGACGGCACCGAGCCCGAACGTCCGGTTCCCACACTGGAATTGGCGGCCAAGGGGTCGGATGAGCATCCCGCCGCGGCGGCGCGGGCCGATCACGACGGCACCGCGCGCCGGCTGGGCGGGATCGGTATCGCGCTGGCGGTCGGCGCGCTCGGCGGCGCCGCCGGTGCGGTGGCCGTGGCCCGGCGCCGCGGTTGAAAAAACGCCGGCGGATCCGGGAGGGCAGTTCCCGTATCCGCCGGCGTCGAGCTGAATCCGTTGTAGCGGAGTCAGTTCGCCTTTGCGGTGGTGGTCGGCGCCACCGTCGTGGTCGGTGTGGTGGTGGTTGTGGCCGGTGCGGTTGTTGTGGTCGGCGCCACCGTGGTGGTGGGGTCGGTCGTGGTGGTGGGGTCTGTCGTGGTCGGCACCGTGGTGGTGGGTGCCGGGGCATGCGTTGTCGTGGTCGGTGTGGTCGTCACCGTGGTCGTGGTGGGCTGCGGCACGACGGAGGCCACGTCCTTCGGGTCTTTTGCGGCACCGGGTTTCGTGGTGGTGGTGTCCGGCTTGGTGGTGGTGTTCGGGTCCGTTGTGGTGGCGCCCGGGGTGGTCGTCGTGGTGGTCGTGGTCTTGCTCGGGTCGGTGGTGGGTGTCGCCGAGCCCTTCAGCGCGGCACGCTCGACATTCGGCGCGGGCTGGGTGGTGGTCGTCGTCGTGATCCCGGCCTGCGCCTGCTTGGCCAGCTGGGTGAGCCAGGCGGCCGCGTATTCGGCGGAGGTCAGCGGTTTGCCGTTGTTCGGGTCCGAGTCACGCCAGTAGTCGAAGTGGTGGCCGGTGCCGTTGGGTCCCAGGGTCAGGTTGTACGGGTCGTTCAGCAGTACCGGGATGGTGTTCTGGTTCGTCACGATGAGCCCGACGACCTCGTTGAACACCTTCTGCGGCAGGAACGCCAGCGGCGAGAGCGAGGTGGCCTGAATGGAATCGGCGGGCGCGGGGGCCGGCTGGTCCGAGCCCGGCTTGTAGTTCGGGTCCGAAACCTTCAGCAGCACTTGCAGGAACGTTTCGTTGCTCGCCATCCAGTTGGGCTGCGAGGCGATATCGGCGAAGGCCGCCATGGTGATCCGGCCCAGCGCCACCGCGACATCCATGCCGGTGGTGGGGTTCAGCCCGTCGTTCTGCAGGGCGTCCGCATTGACCTGCCGGCCCACGTTGACCGCCAGCTGCAGCAGCGAAATGTTCTGCGGCGCAGCGCAGGTCAGGTCACCGTCGGAGCAGAAGGAGGCGATCTTGCCGTTCAAGGCGCCGAAGCCGCCCGCATTGCCCGGTAGCGCGCCCTGTCCGGAGATCGGGGTGGTGCCGTTCTGGTACTTCACGTCGTAGCCGTCCGGATTGCTGAACGGATCCTTCGCGCCCGGGAACGGGCCTTCACCGGCCGAGCGGCCCGAGTCGGCGAGAATGACCACGCCGAGCACGGTATTCGGGTCGACAATGCCGTATTTGCCGTTCTGACCGGCCTGTTGATTACCGATCTGCATGGCGACGCGGCGCACCACATCGGAGCCTTCGCTGTAGCCGACAATCGAGTACTTGGTGTTCGGGCAGGCCGCGGAGATCTGCTCCATGACCTTCTCGGTATTGGCGACACCGGTGTTGACCGCGTCCTCGTAGGTGGACAGATTCGCCGGATAGGAAATATAGACCGCGGAGTACGAACCCGGATTCACCGCACCGTTGGGGGCATTGACCACGGGGTCGACCCACTGGCTGTGGTAATCATCGGCCTGCGCCGCCGGCAGCTCGTTGCCATTCGCGTCTACCAGCAGTTTCGTCGTTCCCGACTGCGGCGAATCATTGCGTCCGGCGACCGAAATGGTCACCATGTCATGGCATTCCGTGACCGAGGCCGTCAACTGCGGATCGGCCGTCTTCGAGGTGGTAGCGGTCAGTGTCCACGACGCGGCAACTATTGCAGCAATGCCCAGGACGGCAGGCGCCGCCGCTGCCGTGGCAATCCTGTGTCGCGCGAAATAATCGCCAAAAGCCATGCCCAGATCCCCATTCCAACAAACGATATGCGAACGGACGGCCCCACCCCGAAGGGGCATGTTCAGAAGTGACGTCGTCCCGAGCCCGCAAAGTGTTACGGACGCAAATGATTCGCTATTGAACACAGTGATGCGGGTCTCGCCGTGGCCGCTTTCGGAGGAGCCGACAGCGGGGCGGGCGCGGCGGGGGCCGGGGTTCGTAGGTTGAGACGCTTCCCGGCGATTTCAACACATTGTTGAATGTGCGCATGTCGAACGAGACCCGCATCCGCATCACCTGGCCGGCCGGCCACCTGACCGCCACACTGGGGGATACGCCCACGGTAAAGGCCCTATCGGCCGCGCTCCCGATCTCCGCGACGGCGAACACCTGGGGTGACGAGGTGTACTTCGGCACCGGCGTCAACGTCCCGCGCGAGCCGGACGCCCGGCAGGTCGTGGATGCGGGCACGGTCGCCTTCTGGACCGATGGCGATGCCCTGGCCCTGCCGTTCGGCCCGACCCCGATCTCCCGCGGCGACGAGTGCCGCCTCGCCAGTCCCTGCAATCTGCTCGGCCGCATCGATGGTGATCCACGCCTGCTCGCCACCGTCCGCGACGGTGACTCGATCCGCGTCGAGCTCGCCTAGCCGAAACAGCCACTGGCCGAACCGGATTCGGAAGACCTTGACGCACCGCTCGCCGTGCGTCAGGTTTTCTTGACCCGACCTTGCCGTCAGGATATCCTGACATCGTGGATGACGCAGACGCTATGCCGCCCGACGTGCTGGCCGGACAGGTCACCAGCAAAGACCCTGAAGTCGGTCTGCAGGCCGTGGTCGCACTGCGCCGGCTGCTCGCGGAACTCGAGCGCGTGCATGTGGACAATGCCCGCGATCAGGGCTGGAGCTGGCAGCGGATTGCGGACACGCTGCAGGTCAGCAAGCAGACCGTGCACGAAAAGCACGCGGGACGACGGCAAGTCACCGGTAAGGAGAAGTAGCCGATGTTCGAGAAGCTCACCGAACAGTCCAAACAGGTCATCAGAGTCGCGCAGGACGCCGCGATCTCGATGCGCAACGATTTCATCGGCACCGAGCATTTCCTGCTCGGACTGGCCGCGACCTCCGGAGCCGCCGGGGAAGTGCTCGACGCGCACGGCGCGGAACTCGGCCTCCTCCGGGCGGAAGTCATCCGGCGGTCACAGGCGGCCGGGGTCGCGGCGAGCGGGGGACAGGCGGCGGTCGACGCGCTCTCCTCGATCGGGATCGACGTCACCGAGATCCAGCGGCGCGCGGACGACACCTTCGGCCGCGGCGTATTCCTTTATCCCCGACCGGCATTCACGGTGCAGGGGAAGCAGTTGCTGAAGGAGTCCCTGCGGGAGTCGCTGGAACTCGGCGACGAGCGAATCGACACCGGGCACATCCTGCTCGGATTACTCGATGCCGATACGGATTCGATTGCCGCACAGACCCTCGCCGCGCTCGGTGTGGACACCGCCGCCGTGCGCTCGGCGACGCTCGATCGGCTGGCCCGGCTGGCTTCCTGAGCCGGATGCGCCCGGCGGCCCGGGGGCGATGGGGGTGAACCATTACCCTCGGGTCGTGTCCACTTCCAAGATTGTTCTCGTCACGGGCGCCGGTTCCGGTATCGGTCGCGCCATCGCCGTCGCACTCAGCGCGGCCGGTCACCAGGTGGTGGCCGCCGGGCGCACCGCCGCGACCCTCGACGAGACCGTTGCCGCGGCTTCCGGGCCGGGGAGCATCGTGGCCCTCCCCGCCGATGTCACCGACCCCGACGCCGTACAGGCCCTGTTCGAGCAGGTCACCGAGCGGTGGGGGCGGCTCGACGTACTGGTCAACAATGCGGGCATCTTCGGGCCCACCCTGCCCATAGACGAAGTGCCCGTGGCGGATTGGCGGCGCGTGATCGACACCAACCTCACCGGGGCCTTCCTGTGCGCGCAGGCCGCCTTCCGGGTGATGAAGCGGCAGGACCCGCGCGGTGGCCGGATCATCAACAATGGTTCGCTCTCCGCGCATGTGCCGCGGCCCGAAACGGTCGCCTACGCCGCGAGCAAGCACGCCATCACCGGGCTGACCAAGTCGCTCTCCCTCGAAGGCCGTGCCTACGACATCGCGGCCGGGCAGATCGATATCGGCAATGCCGCAACCGAACTCACCGCCGGTATCGCCAGTGGATCGCTCCAGGCCGACGGCGCCATCCGGCCCGAGCCCACCATCGCGGCCGACGATGTGGCGCGCCTCGTCGTGCAGACCATCGAGCTGCCGCTGAGCACCAATGTCCCCTTCCTTACAGTCATGGCCAATGCCATGCCCTACATCGGCCGCGGCTGAGGGGGGATCCGGAAATGTTCCGTACCCGAATGTGGTCGACTCGGCTGCCGATCGTCCTGGCCTGTGCCGCACTGGCATCGGCCGCTTGTTCCAGCACATCGACCACGACGGCGCCGTCCACCACCGCCGCAGCTGTTGCGAGCACCTCGGCGAGCGCCGCGCCTTCGACGTCGGCCGCGGCGCTCGCCCAGTGCGCGGGCGCCGATCTGAAGGTGACCATTCCGGGATGGGGTGATCAGCCCGCCCCCGCGATGGTGGTCGGGGAGATCGACTTCACCAACGTGTCCGCCGCATCGTGCACCCTCCAAGGGTTTCCGGGCGTCGCGCTGATGACCAAGACCGGCGAAAGCGACGACTTCGATCGCGAAACCTTCAAGCAGCCCATTGCGGTCACGGTTGCCCCCGGCCAGACCGTCTCCGCGAAAACCAGTGGCGGCCTGGGCATCTACGATCCGGACCATCCCGACAGCAACAGCACTACTCTCACCGTCGATCCCGACCGGCTGCTGGTGACGCCGCCGAATACCACCGATACGGTCAGCTTTCCGTGGCCCTGGCCGGGGAAGAAGGTGCAAGACCTCTTCGGCTCGACCCACCTACGCCCTTACGTGTATCCCGTAGGCGTACAGGGCAACTGACGTGCGCGGGGCAGCGGCAGGAATGCCGCTGCCCCGCAGCCGATCACAGATACGGCCGGGTGATCATCTCGATCCCGTGCCCGGCGGGATCCCGGAAGTAGACGCCCCGGCCGTCGTGCTCGGAGTTGATCTGCCCCGGCCGCTGGAAGAACGGATCGGCGGCATGCTCGATCTCGCGTTCGAGCAGTCGCGCATACGCCCGATCGAACAGCTCGTCGTCGACCAGGAACGCGTAGTGCTGCATCTGGATCTCCACCGGCGGCTCCGCGAACTGCAGCAGCACCCCGTCCTCACAGAGCAGATTGGCGAAAACACCCCACGAGGGGGCCTCGTCCAGTTCGAAGATGTCGCGGAAGAACGCGGCCGACTCGGTACGGTCCTTCGCGGCAATAATGGTGTGGTTGAAACGTGCGGTCATGAATGCCTCCTCGGCTCGATTGATCCTTGGTGCTGGTGGTCAATCAGGCCGGTGGCGGTGCACGTGCGGCGCTCAGTGGAGCGCCGGGTCACCAATCCGTGTATGGCTCGAGGCCGTCCCGGTTATCATCGCCAATCACTCTAGCGGACGGCGCAAGTCCCTTACCGCGGTGCGGCATTCGGTGCACGGTCGAACACCTGACGGAAGACGTCGGCGGCGTGGCTGGTGGGTTCGGGCGGTGCGGGAACGAAGCGGAAGGTGCGCGTGCCGTCGGTGTCGTGACCGGCGCGCAGGAACAGGTCGGCCGGCTGGGCGGATCGGTACCGCCGGCCGGCGAATTCATAGAGGTGGGTGACGAAGACGACCTGGACGCCGCTGGTGACGAGACCGTCGATGAGGGGGAGCGCGATACGGGTGGCATCGGCTTCGCTGGTGGAGGAGAACGACTCGTTGCACAGCAGCAGGGAATCCGGGCGCATCCGATCGATGATCTTGCTCATCCGGGCCAGCTCATCGACCAGCTTGCCGTGCGACATCGTGCGGTCCTCATCGGCGACGAAATGGGTGAACACACCGTCGTGCACCTCGGCCTCGAAACTGTCGGCGACCACGAACATGCCGGCCTGCATCATCAGCTGGGCGGCGCCGATCGCGCGCAACAGGGTGGACTTGCCGCCACTGTTGGCGCCGGTGACGACGATCAGCGAGCGGCCGGTGGCATCGATGTCATTGCCTACCACCGGCTGATCGGCGGACAGGCACAGCGTGATGTCGCGCAGGCCGGTGCAGCGCAGGCGCGGCGCGCCCGCCGGGTGCGGGGTTGGCAGGCACAGCGGCAGCCCGGCCCGGCCGAGGTGGTCGCGCAGGGTGAGGCAGCCGAGATAGAAGGCGAGCTCGGTGCGCAGGCAGCGGAAGAAGTCCTGCACGTGGTTGGCTGCGTCGTTCACGACATCGGCGATCACGTTCAGCGCACGGTCGCGCAGCTGCATGAGCGGATCGAACTCCGGCTGGGGTTCTTCGATGACGCGGAAGGTGTACCCGCTGCGGCGATCGAATCCGAACCGTCGCCGCCGGATCGGCTCGTGCAGCACGATGCGCGCTATCTTGTTGCTGACGCCCAGTCCGGCGCTGATATGCAGTCCGTGCTCGAAATCCATTGCGGCCAGCTGTGCTTCGATAGTGTCGAGATACCGGTCGTCGAGCTCGGTCGCGACGACGGACATCAGATCGGTGAATCCGGCCGAATCGAACACCCGGCCGTCCCGGTCACACGCCGCGCGCAACTGCCGCAGGAAGCCGACCAGCTCGGTCAGCGGTTGCAGCGTGAGGACCAGCTTGCCATTGGCGTGATGCGCGGGCCCGACTCGCCAGCGCTTGATTGCTGTTGCCTCGCAGGCGATCCGGTAGAGCTCGCGCACCATCGCCGGATGGGCGTGGCAGTCCGCCAGCACGGCATGGCGATAGCGGATCACCTCGGGATCGGTCACCGGCGCCGCCAGCGCCGCCCGGACCGCATCGAGGACCACCGGGTCCGCGGCGATTACGGCGCAGAGGGATTCGAGACCCAGGTCATCGAAGGCATTGTCGCCATTGGCCGCCGGACCGCCTGCGTGTCCGGTTGGCTGCAGCAGATTCACCCGCATGTCGTAATCCTCGCTGTGACAAGGTCATAGGTGAGCCCGAACCGCTCGGCGAGCACCACCGCGTGCGCATTCCCATCGGCCGCTCGCCGCTCGATCCGGAATGTGCGCCGCGCCGGATCATCGGGATCGGTAGCGGCAACCATGCTCACCGTGGCCGGCCCGCCGCGAGCCAGCTCGTCGAAGAAGGTGACCCACACCGCGATCGACCCGCGCTCGGCGATCCGCTCGAATACGTCCCGGCTGATCCGCACCGCATCGGCGGTGCTGGTCGAACTGAAACTCTCATTGAGAACGATCACGCTGTCCTCGGTGGCCTGTTCCAGCACATCACGGATGCGGATGAGTTCGTCCGCGAGCCTCCCATCGGGATCGGTAGCCTGCTCCGCCCGCTCGAAATGCGTGAACACCCGATCCGCCAACGGCAGACACGCACTCCGCGCCGGTACCGGGCACCCGAGCGCCGCGAAATACATCAACTGCCCGAACGCGCGAGCGAAGGTAGTCTTCCCACCCTGATTGGGCCCGGTCACCACGATCACCCGTTCCGCGGACGTGAGCCGGAAATCATTGCACACCACAGTGTCTCCGCCGCGCCCGCGCCGAGTGAGCAAGCCGAGATCGAACATCCCCTCGGCACGAATCTCGTCGCGCCGAGATGCCAGCTCCGGCAGGCACATCGCCCGCGTCGCCCCACAGACCCGCCGCCCGAACGCCAGATACGTCAGATAGAACTGAATCTCCCGATCGAACCTCGTCACCTCGGCATCAGCGAATTCCCCGTACTCCTCGGCGAATTCACCGAGCTCCCCGAATACGTCCGGATGCAACGCGGCAACCCGATCCAGCACCTGTTCCTCCAGCTGGGCCATATCGTCCCACTCCGAAGGCTCCCGAGCCGCCCCCGGTGCGCCGGTCCCGAACCGCGAGAACAGCTCCGCGATCCCCGCACTGTAATCCGCCTCCTCCCCGGCCCGCCCCACCTCCAAACTCCGCCCCACGATCCGAATCCCATACCGCACCGCATCCAACCCCCGCTGCACCCGCCGCACCGCCCCCGCCAGCCGCCCGAACTCGGTCCCATCCACGTACGCGCCGACGAACTCCCGCCACCCCCGCAATCCCCGCGACTCGAGCGAGAGCGTCCCCAACCCCTCCACCACCCGCCCCACCGCATCCACATACTCCGCGGCAGCCCCCACCAGCCACCGCTCCCGCTGAATCGGATGCTGCTGCCGCCCAACCCATTCCAACCGCTTCCGCACCACCCGCATATCCCCCGCAAAAGTCTCGAACACCCCCCGAACCCCCTCACCCCCCAAATCGGCAAACACCTCCTGCCGATACCGCACCACCTCGGGCTCCCGCACCGGCTGCTCGAACCACCCCCGCAGCCCATACTCATCCGCCCCCACGATGCCCCTGATCACCACCCCGATATCGAGATCCGCCCGCCCCACCGCATCCACCCCGACCGGTTCCGCCGCCCCAATTCCCCCGGGCCACAACACACTGACACCCGCCACGGTCCCCACCTCCGTCTCCAGCGCCGACCCCTCGCACGCTAGAGAACTACCTTACCGGCCGTCAAGCTATTGCCGCCGCCAGAGTAGCGCAGCACGAGACTCATGGAGTCCAGGCGCGCATCGTCGATGACGAGATGAACGATGTCGCCCCGGCGAGATCGGCGAGTTCGTCTATCACGGGCCGACTCTCTGATCGTCTCGAGTGGAAACGCGGAAGCGGCGTACCGCTCGGGCGGTACGCCGCAGTCAATCCTCATGAGGGAGTAGGGCTCAGCAGGCTACGTTGCGGAGTTGGGGGCGGACCGTGGTGGCGGCGGTGGCGCGGACCGCGGCGGAGATGGCCACCAAGGGTGGGGTCCAGCGGGCCTCGGTGGGGGAGACGCCCCAGGTGATGGCGGGGTTGGTGCAGGGGAGGGGGATGGTGGCGCCGTTGGTGTGGACGGTGGCGCCGGCGGTGCGGAGGGCCTCGATGGCCAGGGCGGCCTTGGCGGCGCCTACTACCAGGTGGATTTCGCGGCGGTGGGGGCCGCGGAGTTCGATCACGGGGCCGGAGAGGTTGTTCGCGCGGAGATAGCGGCGGACGGAAGCGGCCTGGGCGCCGGTCAGTTCGACTGCGGCGATCTGGTTGTCGGTGGTCAGGTCGATGCCGGTGGATGTCTCGGTGACATTCCAGCCGAGGCTTCGGTAGTCCTGCACAGCGTGCGAAGTTGCCGAGGGGACAATGCTCGGAAACGTTGTGGCCACTGTGTTCTCCCATTCACCAGGTTGATCGTGTTCACTCGTTGACATTTGTCGCAATCACTACCCTCACATCCGCACCTGTGCGTCTAATCCGTTGCGGCTGAGAGCTTCCCTAGAGCACCCTGTGATCACGAGCTCATACCGGAAATTCTGCGCCGAAATCCGGCCCGGGTCATCGACCCTTGGTCTTCGATTTGTCCACCCCTGGGTGGATCTCCGGGTGCCGAAGGATGTAGCAACTCGGGGTGATCACCTAGTGGCCGGTGTTCTCACCGCGGCGGACGACCACCACACCGGCGAGGATCAGTGCGCCACCGAGCAATTGGATGGCATGCGGAGCCTCGCCCAGCAACGCCCAGATGAAGGCCAGCGCCGCCGGGACCTCCAGCAATGCCGTGAACGAGGCCAGCCGGGACCCGATCAGCCGAGTCGCCGCGATACCGGAGACATAGGCGAGCGCGGCGGTCACCGTACCCAGCACCAGCACCGGCACCCACCACGGAGTCGTGAAGTTATGGAAGACAACCTGTTCGGTGCCGGCATGCAGCGGGACGACCCCGATCGCCCCGGCGACCAGCAGCATCAGGCCGCCGACCAGCACCCCACCGGCGGCCAGCACCGTTCCCGGTAGCGTGCCGCCGGCGCGCGCGGAGAGCAGAAAGTAAGCCGCCCCACCGGCCATGGACAGCAACGCCCAGGCAATACCGGGCCAGCTGGTGGACAGGCCCGGATGCGGGTCGATAACCAGAACCAGACCGGCAAGGCCGATCGTGCCGCCGGCGAGCGTCGCCGCACCGGGCCGATGCCGCAGCCACAACCAAGCCACCACGGCAATCGGCGACGCGAACTGGATCAGCAGCGCCACACCCACATTCATGCGCGCGACCGCATTGAAATACGCAAGCTGCGTACCGGCCACCGCAATCAGCCCATAAGCGCTGATCAGAGATGCATTGCGGCGCAATATCCGCCAGTCGCCGCGCAACTGCCGCACCGCGATCGGCGCGAGCGCGACGGCCCCCACCAGCACCCGGACTGCAACCACGGCCGCGGAACTCCAGCCCGCATCCATCAGCCCGCGTGCCAGCGGACCGGAAGCCGCGAACGACGCCGCGGATACCACCGCGCACACCACGCCGGATCTGACCCGTTGCCGGGCGGCAAGGTCAGAGGTCGTCACTGTCACGCAGCAAGACGCTAAAGACGAGCGGACCGCTTGTCACCCGAGTTTCGCCGCCCTGCCCGAAACGCCTGTACCAGCGGTAATTCCCGCTATCGGGGGAGTCCGAAGTGCGACTCGCGGCCGACGTGCCGAGGGCCTGCCCGCCCGTACGGTCGCAGCAATACAGACCGAATCGGTCCGTCCCTTGTCAAGGAGGATCTGTGCTTTCCGCTTACGCTTCGGCCCTCCGGACTCCGGACCTACGGCGGAAGATCCTCTTCACCCTGGGCATACTCGCCCTGTTCCGATTCGGTGCGCTCCTCCCGTCGCCAGGTGTCGACTACAAGGCGGTCCGCGCCTGCCTGCACGTCGTCTCCGATGGCAGGTCCGCCGGCATCTACCAGCTCATCGACCTTTTCTCGGGCGGCGCGATGCTGCAACTCTCGGTATTCGCAATAGGTTTCGTGCCCTACATCACGGCCGGAATCATCGTGCAGATGCTGACCGTGGTGATCCCGCGCTTCGACGAGCTGCGCAAGGAAGGCCAGTCCGGTCAGGCGAAACTCACGCAATACACCCGGTATCTCGCCATCGCCTTGGCGGTACTGCAGGCCTCCGCCTTGGTGGCGCTGGCCGCGCGCAGGCAGTTGCTGCGCGGATGCCAGACCGACATACTCACGGACAGATCGTTCTTCGGCATGCTGGTCATCGTGGCGGTGCTGACCGCGGGCGCCGCACTGGTCATGTGGTTCGGCGAGCTGATGACCGACCGCGGCATCGGCAACGGCATGTCGCTGCTGATCCTGGCCGGTATCGCCGCGCGAATCCCGGCCCAGGGCAAGGCGATTCTGGACAGCGAGGGCGGACTGCTGTTCGCCGCGATCTGCGCCGCGGTCCTGCTCACGCTGGTGGGAGTGATCTTCGTCGAGCAGGGGCAACGCCGCATTCCGGTGCAGTACGCGAAACGCGTGGTCGGCCGGAAGATGTACGGCGGTTCCTCGACGTATCTGCCGTTGAAGGTGAACCAGGCGGGTGTCATCCCGGTCATCTTCGCGTCCTCGCTGCTGTACCTGCCGAACCTGTTGGCGCAGTTGACACAGCAGAACACGGGCAATCCGGCGAAATGGCAGGAGCTGATCCAGAAATACCTGGTCAACCCCGGCAACCCCGTCTATGTCGGGACATACGTCGCGTTGATCCTGTTCTTCACCTACTTCTACGTCGCGATCACCTTCAACCCGGAGGAACGCGCGGACGAGATGCGGAAATTCGGCGGCTTCATCCCCGGCTACCGCCCCGGCAGACCGACCGCCGACTACCTGAACTTCGTCCTCAGCCGCATCACCCTGCCCGGCTCCATCTACCTCGGCGCCGTCGCGGTGATACCGAACCTGCTGCTGCACTTCGGCGCCGCCGGTCCCGCACAGACCCTCACCTTCGGCGGCACCTCGCTGCTGATCGTGTCCAGCGTCGGCCTCGACACCGTCAAACAGCTCGAGAGCCAACTCATGAACAAGAACTACGCGGGATTCCTGCGCTGACCGGCTCCCTCCATCGGGGGAGCCCCGGATACACCCGATTGCCTATATACGCGGACGGATCTTGAATCTACGGTCTGACAATATGGCCACGACCACGTCCACCCGCACGCTGCTCCGGGTGGTGTCATCGCTGCTGCTCGCGATCACCGCCACCATGCTGTCGGTCGGCTACGCGCAAGCCGAGACCACGGTCGCCGGCCGGGACAGCGTCCTGCGAGCCGCACAGCAGTCGACGATCTCGGTCCTGCTCGCCAACGATCACCTCGTCTTCCGCTCGGGCATGCGCGCCGTGATCGGCGCCCAGCCCGACATCCATTGCGTCGCGGAAGCTCCCGATGTCTGCACGGCCATCAGCGAAATGCGGCGATTACGACCCGACGTCGCCATCCTCGATCTCGATATGCCCGGCCTCGACGACCCCGCCGCCATCGCCTCGGTCGCGGCGCTCGCCGACACCACCCGCATTCTCACCCTGGCCACCGGCGAAACCGAGCAAAACCTCTACCGTGCACTACGACTCGGCACCAGCGGCTTCCTCACCAAAGCCCTGCCCTCCCAGGACCTGATCGCCGCCATCCGCACCGTGGCCCGCGGCGACGCGCTGATCGACCCGCGCCTGACCCGCAACCTGGTCTCCCGGCTGTCCTACGGCATCGAACCGTTCCCCGCCGCACCGGAAGTCGAGACCCTCACCACCCGCGAACACCAGGTCCTCCTGCTGATGGCCAAGGCGTACACCAACCCCGAGATAGCCCGCGCGCTCGGCGTCGGCGAGCAGACGATCAAGACCCACGTCTCGAATGTCCTCGCCAAACTCGGTGTCCGCGATCGCGTCCAGGCCGTCGTCTACGCCCACACCCGCCGCGTCGTGCCCCTCGAAGTGGGATGACCGGCAACGGCTTTCGTCAGGTGGGCCGATAGCGCGCCTTGATGTGGAAACGTTCCCCCTGCGGGCCCAGGATGCTGAGGAATTCGGCCGGCCGGTCGTCCGCATTGCCGAACCAATGCGGCAGGTGGGTGTCGAATTCGGCGACCTCGCCGGCGCTCAGGATCAGTTCCCGCTCACCGAGCACCACCCGCAGCCGTCCGTCGAGCACGCAGAGCCAGTGATATCCCTCGTGTGAGCGCGGATCCGGCTCGAGATCGTTCGGCCCGGCCGGGAGGATGTGCCGGAAGGCTTGCAGCCCACCGGGTCTGCCCGAAAGCGGGACGATGATCATGCCGTTGCGATTGATCGGGCGCGGATACACGCGCGGATCACCGCTGGCCGGGGCGTCGACGAGTTCGTCCAGGGGCACCTGATAGGTCTTGGCCAGCCGCAGCAGCATTTCCAAACCCGGTTTGCGGAGGCCCGACTCCAGCCGTGACAGCGTGCTGATGGGAATCCCGGTGGCGGCCGAGACCTCGGCCAGCGATGTGTTCCGGCGGCGGCGCAGCTCGCGCAACCGCGGGCCGATCGCATTGAGTACCGCCTCGAACTCGTCGCTCATCCCGCCATTTTGCCGTTTCGGCAAAGAACTTTGTCAAGTCGCCGCCGGTCGAGGCAGGTTGGCGGGATGGACGCACAATTCTGGGATGAGCGGTATGCCACCCGCGATCAGTTGTTCAGCGGCAATGTCAATGGGGTGCTGGTCAGCGAGGCGGCCGACCTGCCACCGGGGCAGGCCCTGGATATCGGGTGCGGTGAAGGCGCGGATGCGCGGTGGCTGGCCGGGCGGGGGTGGCAGGTTACCGCGATCGATATCTCCGAGGTCGCGTTGCGGCGGGCCGCGGCGGCCGGCGGGGATGGTCGGGTGGCGTGGATGCGGGCCGATCTGACTGTCACTCCGCCGCCCGCCGGTGCGTTCGATCTGGTTTCGGCGCTGTACTTTCCGTTGCCACGGCAGCGTGATCATCGGGCATTGCGTGGATTGCTCGCTGCCGTGGCGCGGGGCGGAACGTTGCTCTTCGCCGGGCACGATCTCGCCGATCTCGTTGCGCACCATGGCGGTGACTTCGATCCGGGGGACTTCTATCTGCCCGGTGAGGTCGGCGCGTTGCTCGGTGAGGAGTGGACCATCGTGGTCGATGAGACTCGCCCGCGTGTCGATCCCGCCCCGGCGGGCACCGGGCACGCCCACGATGTCGTCCTCCGGGCGCAGCGCGGGCGATGAGTCACTCGTCGCGCGGCGTCAGGCGGGTGCCGCGGCGGAGGGTGACCGACATCAGGTCGGTGGGCTTGTCGAGTTCGATTCGGTGCCAGCGGTTCTGCGGGACGATGTAGGCCTCGCCGGGGCCGATGGAAACCGAATCCTCCTCGGCGCCGGGCGTTTCCGGGCGCAGGTACATGCGGATCCCGCCGGTGAGGACGGCGACGAGTTCCTGTCCGTGCGGGTGGATCTCCCAATGATCACCGTGCGCATCGGCATCGGTTTCCACGTGGAAGGTGGCCATGGTCCAGCCGTCGATATCGCCGCTCATGCGGCGCTGTTCGTCGAATACCTGGCCGTCGGGGAGCATGCGCACGCCGCGAGAGAACAGGTCGATGGGGGTCAGTTGCATGACGTTCCTCCATGTAGAGACTTTCTATACATGTATAAAAAGTTAGTCCACGCGAGTGCCCGCTGTCGAGAGTCCATGCCAAGATGGTGCGGTGGAAACCCGTACCGGACGGCCGCCACGCCTGTCGCGCGCGCAGATCGCGGCCACGGCGCGCGAGCTCATCGAGACCCACGGTGTGCAGGCGCTGACCATGCGCCGGCTCGCCACCGAGCTCGGCGCCACCCCGATGGCGGTGTACCACCACGTTCGCAACAAGGACGAACTGCTGCTCCTGGTCCTCGACGAAGCGGCCGCCGGCATGCAACGACCCGAACTGCCCGGCGACCCGGGGGAACGATTGGTCATCGCCGCACGCGCCATGCACGACTCGCTCGCGCAGGTCCCGTGGATCGTCGAGGTGCTGACCTCCGACGACCTGTTATCGCCTGCCGCACTGTGGTATCCGGAGACCATGATCGAGGCCGCCATGGCGGGCGGCCTCGGCCTCGACGAGGCGGTGCACGCCTACCGGAAGATCTGGTACTACACCGTCGGCGAGATCCTCGTGCACGCGTCGGCGGCACGGCGGCGAACAGTGAATGCCGACAAGACCTTTCGTGAACGGATCTTCGAGAATGTCGATGCCGCGCAGTTCCCGCGACTGGCCGAGGCCGGGGATCGCTGGGCGGAACTCACCGCCATGGACACTTACGAATCCGGACTGCGCGCCCTGGTGGGCGGCCTACTGCCAACTCGGTAGCCACAGTTCGCGATTCCAGGTGGCGGGAGTAATGGGCACGCCGGTCAAAATCGGGTAGAGCCACGCGAAATTCGCGATGGCCAGGCCGAGATAGATCGATACCAGCAGCAATCCGATGCCCCGCCGTTCCGCGGACTGACCTGATCGTCCTAGCACCTGTCCGAGAGTGAGAGCGAGGGCCATCACCAGGAACGGCGCCATCACGGTGGCGTAGAAGAAGTACATCTGGCGGTCCAGGTCGGCGAACCACGGTAGCCACCCGGCGGCGTAACCGGTCAGCACGGCAATGAAACGCCAATCCCGGCGCACCACCGATTGCCACAGCGACCAGCCGAGCAACGGGAAGGCCGGCCACCAGATCACCGGCGTTCCCACCAGCATGACCGCACGCACGCAGGAGGCTTGGCCGCAGCCGGTGGTCTCCGCCGGCTTGGGGAAGTAATAGAGCGTCGGGCGCAGGCCCATCGGCCAGGTCCACGGCTTGGACTCCCACGGATGGTGGTAGCCGTTTGTATTGGTCAGCTGGACATGGAAATCCAGCATTGCGCCGTGATAGAACCACAGCGATCGCAGCGCGTCCGGCACCCACGAGAACCAGCCGCCGGGCCCGACGTGCACCCCGACCTCGTAGCGGTCCACCGCGGTCTCATCGGCGAACCACCCGGCGTAGCTCGCCAAATAAATTGTGAGAGAGATGAACACGAGCGCGTACACCGCGGGCGCCAGGTCGCGTACCACCGTGCCGAGCCAGGGCTGCCGCACACCGTAGGCCCGCCGCGCGGCGATATCGAAGCCCAGACTCAGCACCAGGAAGAAGATCACGAAATACAGCCCGGACCATTTGGTTCCACAGGCCAGGCCGAGCAGCACGCCCGCACCGAAGCGCCACCACCGCACGCCGAGTCGCGGCCCGAAGCGGTGCGAGCGGGTGCGTCCGGCCGCATCGGCCCGGGCCATCCGCTCCCGCATCTGATCGCGGTCCACGATCAGGCAGCCGAATGCGGCTGTGACGAACAGGGTCTGGAAGATATCGAGCAGTCCGATGCGCGAGTTCACGAAGGTGACGCCGTCGGCGAGCATCAGAATTCCGGCAATGGCGCCGATCAGGGTCGAGCGGGCCATGCGCCGCACGATCCGGATCACCAGCAGCACGAGCAGTGTGCCCGCGACCGCGGCGGAGAACCGCCAGCCCAGCGGCGTGTACCCGAAGATGGCCTCCCCGCCGGTGATGAGGAGCTTGCCGACCGGTGGATGCACCACCAGCGCGTACCCGGGGTTGTCCTCGATGCCGCGGCCGCCGCTCAGCATCTGCCAGGCCTGATCGGCGTAGTACTTCTCGTCGAACATCGGCGTGCCGCCGTCGGTCGGATAGTTCAGGCGGGCGAATCGCAGTATCCCCGCGAGCAGGGTCAGGGCGATCGTGACCAGCCAGCCCCGCGCGGTGTCGCTCGGCTGGGACTCGGGCCGGGGACGCAGCGGTGCGGGCGCGACCATGGCTCGTAGCGACTCCTCGCTGCCGACCGGTCCTCCCATGTACCGACCCTATGCGTGGCCGGTCCCGCAACTCAAGATCGAGTTACCGGGCGGTGCATGTCAATTGGGCCGGGTGGCCGGTGGGGTGGCCCCGGCGACGATCTCCTGGAGTGCGGCGATATGCCCGTGGAAGGCCGCGCGGCCGGTACTCGTCAGCTGGGCGCGCACCTTGCGCCGGCTGCCGTCGAGGCGGCGTTCGGTGGTGACGTAGCCGGCCTCCTCTAGTGTGGTGAGCTGCTTGGACAGGGCCGAATCCGAGAGTCCCAGCCGCTCTTTGAGAAAGGCGAATTCCGCCCAGTCGGCTGCCGCCAGGGTCGCCACCAGTGACAGCCGGGTACTGGGATGGATCAGCTCGTCGAAACGCGCCTCGGTCATGCGTGCACCCAATGCCGCAGGGTGCGCAGCATTTCCGGCCCGCCGAAGCCGATGATCGCCGCGATCAGCACCGCCGCCCAGATGGTGGGGTGGTGCGCACCGTCGGCGTTCAGGGCCAGCGCCGCACCGACGGTGAGCGCGACCAGGCCGAGCAGCATGCCGATGACCACTATCGGTGTCCGCCGCCCGGCGACGGCCGCACTGACCTGTAGCCGGTCCGTACGCCGACGTCCATCGAGGAGCCGCGAGGCGACTGTCGAGTGGCCGATACCGAAGGCCACGGTCGCGGCGATCGTCAGCCATTGCGGTCCGAGTTCACCGATCGCGCCCAGGGCGAGCCATCCGCCCGCCATTCCCCACCAGTACCAGCGGGGCAGTCCCACCTCCTCCGCTACTTGCTGCCTGGCCCTTTCCGCCGCGTCCAGTGCGGCGCGGGCCTGATCCGGGGCAACGTTGTCCATGACAACTCCTTACTTTCCTACCTGGAAAGTAAGAGTCCCACTTTCCTATCAGGAAAGTCAATGGCCGCCGAGACCCGGTTCACTCGAGTGGCTCGCAGCCCTCTCCGCTAGCCTGACGTTGTGTCTATAGCTGAGCTGGTCGCGGCCAGAGTGCCGAAGCGGCTGCTGACGGTGCTCGTGCGGAATGCGGAACTGCTGAAGTTCCTCACCGTCGGCGCCATTGCCTTCGTCACCACATCGGTCCTGTTCTTCGGGCTGAAGTGGACCGTGCTGCAGGGGAAGCCGGTGACCGCGAACGTCATCGCGGTCCTGCTGGCCACCGTGCTGTCCTACGTGCTCAACCGCGAGTGGGCCTTCACCGAGCGCGGCGGCCGGCAGCCCCGGCACGAGGCGGCGCTGTTCTTCGTGGTGGCCGGCGTCGGCCTGGTGATCAACCAGCTACCCCTGGCGGTCTCGCGCTACGCACTCGACCTGCAGACCCCGCATGTGTCGATGCTGGCCGAAAACGTCGCCGACTTCATCAGCGCGACCCTCATCGGCACCCTGCTCGCCACCGGCTTCCGCTGGTGGGCGATGCGCAAGTTCGTCTTCCCGCATGCCGTGAAACCTGCTGCGGCAGAGGATGAGACGCCGATCCACCAGCAGTAGCATGCCGCCGGTGGATCGGAGCGGGCGTCAGTCTATGTCGTCGATCCGCAAATCATGCGGATGCGGGGCGCCCGTACCGGTTTCGACCAGTGACTTGAGGCTCATCAGGTACACCCCCCATTTGGTGCTGCAGTGGTGCATGAACTCCACCGGCTCGCGCCAGCCCTGATGGGTGAACAGGACGATCGCGTAGTCGTCCTTCTGGTCGAGGACCCAGTCCACATGGGTGCCGACCCATTCCTCGGGTCCGTCCACGACCTCCCACAGCACCCGCTTGCCCGGATCGAGTTCGCGCACCTGCATATCGAATCCGCCTGCCGCGAAACGGAATCGGAGCTCGTCGCCGACTTCTCCGCCCGCACCCTCGGTGTCCTTCGTCCACCAGTCGGCCAGTCCCTTGTTGGTGGTCAAGGCCGAATAGACCTCGGCCACAGGCGCTTTGACGCCGATCCGGTGCAGGATGTCTACCATGTCTTCTCTTCTTTCTGCCGCTGAATTGCCTCGGCGATCCGCTTGATGCGCCGGAGCCTGGCATCCCACGCCGCCCCCACCGTGGAGAGCTGCGCGACCGCGCGGGCAAGTTGTGCCTCGTCCACCCGGTACCTCCGTTCCCGCCCCGCGGGCGTGGCGTGCACCAGGCCCACACGGTCGAGCACGCCGAGATGTTTCGCGATGGCCTGCCGGGTCACCGGCAGCTGCTCACTGAGGCTGGTGGCCGTGCCATCGCCGGTCGCCAAGAGCAGGTCGAGCATTCGCCGTCGGGTCGGATCCCCGACCGCGGACCACAGATCGTCATCGACGACAGCGGTCATCGGGTCGACACCAGCCGCGTGACGTACTCCCCGAGTAGGGGCACGTACTTGTTCCAGCCGGAAGCGTGATCGTTGTACTGCTCCTCCAATTTCGCGACCTCCCAGCCCATTTCGCGGAAGCCGGTCTCCGTGAGCCGGATCCTCGTGCCGGTGCCGGAGGGAATGAGCTCGAAGGTGACCAGCAGCGAATGTCCGGCTCCGCCCTCCGCCTCCTCCGAGCACCAGCGGAAGGAGAACTGCCGGGGCGGATCGGCGTCCACCACGGTCATCGGGACGACCTGCTCGCCATTGCCCCAGATCAGGTGGCCGCTCGCGCCGGGAGTCGCCTCGAAGGCGGCATCGTCGCTCCACCACTCCGAGATGTGCTCGGGCTTGCTGACCACTTCGAAGACGACCTCGGGCGAGGCGTCCACGTATATCTCCCGCTCGATGCTTCCGTACTCCATGCTCTCGACCCTTTCCGGATACGCAACCTTTTGTTGCACATCACGGTAGCCGACCGAGCGCGGTTGCGCAACCATCGGTTGCGAATGGGGCAAACCGGGCGGCGACCCCGCAAATCCGTTCGGAAAAGGCGCCTTTGGCCCCTTCCGCCCCGCCGATGTGCGTGCAAAGGTAGTCCGCATCAGTGCGGAGCAGGGGCGCGGAGGTTCGACCGATGATGTACGTGGTGTGGGTGCTCCTACCCTGCGCCGCCGTGGTCTCCTTTGCCGGCGGCCATCTGTGGCGCTACCGCCGCGACCGGTTCCGCGGTCCGCGCTACGGCCCGTACGCCGATACCGCCCAGCGACTGGGCGCACTCTCGTTCCGCATCGGCGTCCCGGTGCTCTTCGTGGCGCGCATCGCCGAAGTGCTCGCCTCCGGCCCGCATTCCCGCCCCGGCGGCCATATCGGGCCCTTCCTCATCACCCTGCAGGTCATCGCGATCCCGCTGGCCGTGGCCGGCGCGGCCGTGCTGCTGATCCCGCCGCTGATCGCCGCCGACGCGCACGCCCGGGTCAGCCCGCTGGATCGCATCACGCTGCCGGTCCTGATCGCCGCCCTGCTGTCGTCGATCCTGGTCAGCTTCGATCCCCACTCCACCGATCACGGATACCTCGCGGCCGAAACGCTTTTCACCTGGGTCCGCTCGCTCGTCACCCTGCACCCCGATGCCGCGGTCATGCAGCACGCGCCGGCCATGTATCAGGCGCGCGGCCTGATCGTCATGCTGCTGGTCGCCATCTGGCCCTACACCCGGCTGGCCGGCGTCTTCACCGTCCCCACCGCCCGGCTGCTCCGGAAGCTCGCGCGCACAGGCGTTTTCCGGCGCCAACCCGTCCTGGGCGCACCGGATCCCGCCTAGGAGCTCGCGAGGACGCCCGGATGTGCCGGGTTCAGGGCACCCAGATGTACCAGTCGACGAACGGGCCCTGGACCGGCCAGGTATCGGCCATGATCTTGGCCGGTCCCATGCCCACCCAGAGATCCAGCGTCACCGTATCGCCGGGCGCGGCATCGGTGTACACGTACACATTCTGGTGTTGCGCCCCCGCCGAACCCACCCAGCCGAACGACACGGTGTTACCGCACGGTCCCCGCTGATACCCCAGCGGAGTCACATGCGCGAGCACGTGGCCCGGCATGCCCGGCGTGGCCTCCATGGAGATACCGATCATCCCGGTGCAGAAATTCGCATCACCGAAGGTGAACAGCGTGGTCCCGAACGGCGAGAACTGCGGCAGCGGATCCGCTTGCGCCGGAGCCGTTTCCATTCCGCACGTCAGGGCGCCGATCGCCGCGGCCGTCACGATCGCCGCGGCCGTTCGCCGCACCCTCATCAGCGCTGTCCTTCCCGCTTGACGGGAGTCGTTCCACTTCTCAGGGTATCGAAACAGCCGGGTTCGGGCGAGACCTCGATCGTGGCCTCGATAATGCTGAGGTGCAACACCCTTCGCTGCCCACCGTGACCGAAGACCGGCTGACCGATACCAGCCGCGTCGAAACCTTCAGCGATGGCGTCATGGCCATCGCCATCACCCTGCTGGTCCTCGAGATCCACCTCCCCGACACCAATGGCGGGAATCTGCTCCGGCAACTGGGCGCGCTGTGGCCCTCCTATCTCGCCTACGCCGGTTCGTTTCTCACCGTCGGCGTGATCTGGCTGTGCCACCATCGATTCTTCGACCGCATCCGGCGCATGGACGGGCTGCTGCACTCCGGCAACCTGCTGCTGTTGCTGACCGTGGCCTTCCTGCCGTTCCCCACCACCGTGCTGGCCCACCACCTCGAGGACGGCGGCTGGAACGCCCGCGTCGCCACCGCCTTCTACGGTGTGATCGCCTCCGTGCAGACGGTGGCCTGGTACGTGATGTGGCTGGCGCTGCGCCGCAATCCGGCACTGTTCCAGCCGGGCCACGACACCGATTACGCGCGCCGCGAAAGTCGCCAGGCCATCGTGGGTTTCGTGCTCTTCGATCTGATCGCGGTCCTGGGGCTGGTGGTGCCGGCCGTGGCGTTGGTGCTGTACGTGATCGCCATCCTCGCCTACGGCATCGGCTACGAGCGCATCCGGGCGCGCATCCTCGCCCGGTAGGGTGCGGTCGTGGCGAAGATCGCGTTTCTCGGAGCAGGCCGGATGGGGTCGGGTATGGCGGCACGGCTGGTGTCCGCCGGACATCGAGTGACCGTGTACAACCGATCAGCGGAAAAGGCAGCGCAGCTGGTGGCGTCCGGCGCCGTCTATGCGCCGACGCCCCGGGCAGCGGTGCGGGACGCGGAGGCGATCTTCGCGATGGTCGCCGACGACACCGCCTCACGCAGTGTCTGGCTGGGCGAGCACGGCGCGCTCTCCGGCGAACCCGCCCCGGGCGCGTTCGCTATCGAATGCTCCACCCTGTCCCGGCCGTGGCTGCTGGAACTGGCGAAACAGGCCGATACGCAAGGACTTCGATTCCTCGACAGCCCGGTGACCGGACTGCCCGACGCGGCGGCCGCGGGTGAGCTGGTCCTCTTCGTGGGCGCGGCCGCCGAGTGTCTGGATGCCGCGCGCCCACTGCTGCGGCCGCTGTGCACCGATATCGTGCATTTCGGTGACGTCGGCGCGGGTACCGCCTACAAGCTGATGCAGAATCTGCTCGGTTCGGTCCAGATCGCCGCCACCGCAGAGGCTTTGCGTACCGCCGAACTCGCGGGCCTCGACCTCGCGACCGTCGTCGACACCCTCTCGCGCGGCGGCGCGGCCAGCCCCACCGTGGTCCGTCTCGGCCGGCTCATGCTCGAGGGTGTCCACGACCGTGATATCGCGTTCACCGCCGCGCTGCGCTTGAAGGACACCCGCATCGGTGTCGAGCAAGCCGCAGCCCTCGCCGCTCCGGCGCAGCTCGGCCATGCCGCCCTCGGTCACTTCCGGCAGCTGGTCGACGCCGGTCACGGGGACCTGAACGAGAGCAAGATCATCGACCTGCTGCGGGAGTGAACCGGGCGGTCAGCCGAGCGCCGCGCCGAAGCGGGATTCGAAGGCGGCGCGGTTGGCGGACACGGGGTTTCGATCCCAGACGGCGAAGACCACTCGCCGGAAGGCCGCACCGTGGTCACGCAGGGCCAGGTCGAAGGCCGCCGCGACTTCGGCCGGATCATTGCGGAACACGCCGCAACCCCAAGCGCCCAGCACGAGTTCGCGAATCCCGTGCCGCGCGGCCACCGCGAGCACCCGGTCGGCGCGGGCGATGAGCACCTCGCGCACATCGATCGGCTCGGCAGACTGCAAGGCCAGCTGACCGGCATTGGGCGCGGGGGACGTCAGGAACGAGATCGGAATCGCCTGTGGCGCAAGCGCACCGCGGTCGTCACGGATCACCGGGACGGCGGGGGAGTAGATGACGCGGTGGCTGTAGCGCAGATCCCGGGACGCGCGGTGGGCCGCGTAGTAGTCGGGGGCGCGCAGCAGGCAACGGTAGAGCAGGGCGCTGCGGCACAGATCCTCCTCTTGTGCGCGCGCTCCACGCAGATAGCCGCCACCGGGATTGCGGGCCGAGGCGAAATTCAGCACGCCGACCGCGCGCCCGCCCTCGTCGTAGCACCGCCGCGCGGCCTGCATGCTGCCTTCGCCGGTCACCTCGAAGCCACCCGCGAAAGGTCCACGCGGGCCGCCGGAGACGTCATCCGCGGGCGCATAGGAGACGGTGCCCGCGCAGGCCGCCGCGAGCGCGGCGCCGATGTCCACGCTCGTACCGTCGGGTGCGCGGTAGCCGCCCGCGTCGGCTATGCGCTCGTTCTCGTCGGCGATCTGCCTTGGGCTGGTACTCATTTCAGCGACCATACGGAGGTCCGGCCGCGCAGTCACGCGAATTTTAGTCCTCTGCACTAATTCTTGTCCGGGGCCTTGCCGCGGCTGTCGGTGCCGGCACCTACTATGTCGCAATGACCAGTGCCCAGCGGCTACGGATCGTCCCCTCGCAATTCGTGGTGGAGCACCTGCCGAATTCCACCTTCCCGGAGGACGACGAGTGGATCGCCCTGGTGCGAGCGCCGGAGGGGCTCACCGTGATTCGCGAGGCGCCGGCCTGGATCGAAGGCGAACTGTGGAAGGGGTTCTACAGCGCGAGCCCGAGCTCCCCGAACGCGACGGGTCAGCTTGCCGCGGTCGTCGGCCCGCTGGCCGCGGCGGCCATTCCGGTGTTCGTGGCGTCCACCTATCACGCCGATCTTGTGCTGGTGCCGAGTCATCGCCTCGAGGAGGCGAGTGACGCGCTCCGCGACGCCGGACATCGCATCGCGGAGTAGGGGACGCTGTATCGCGGAGTAGGGGATACCGCAGCGCGGATCGGGTAACCCACCCATCGCCTGTCTTAAGGGTTGCGAAACGCCGGGACAATTCGGGACTTTTGTCAGGTTGCGGCGTGTACACCCTCGATGGACGATAGTACTGTCTACGTACGTAGAACGTATTAGCGGTCCGGTGCCGGCCGGACCGTGAAATGAGGGAGTGGTCAACCATGAGCGCGAAAGGCTTCGGAGATCTGGAAGCGGTCGTCATCGAACGGATCTGGGACCGTGGTGACAAGACGACCGTCCGCGAGGTGTACGACGAACTCGCCACCGAGCGGGAAATCGCCTACACCACCGTCATGTCCACCATGGACAACCTGCACCGCAAGGGCTGGCTGGAACGCGAACGCGCGGGCAAGGCATACCGCTACTGGCCCAAGCTCTCCCGCGAGGAGTACAGCGCGCATCTCATGCGCGAGGCCCTGGGCAGCGGCGGCCGCTCCGATCTGGTCCTGGCCCACTTCGTCGAGCAGATGAGCGCCGAGGAATCCGAGGGCCTACGCGCCGCCCTCCGCAAACTGGCCCGCGTCAAGCGCGCATAGCCGCCACGGCCGAACGGCCGCCATTCCGCTGGTTTCTGCCGGACCCGCCGGAATCGTGGCCCCGTGCACTCGTCAGTGCTGGTTGTCGAATATCGGGTCGCCGATGACGAAACCGACGGCGGCGGCGACCACCGCGGCCAGCGGAACCAGGGTGGCGGTGGTCGCCGCCGCGGTCAGGGTCAACCGGGCGCGCGCCCGAACCGGCATGGTCGCCGGTTTGGCGAGCCGGGCGACCCGCGCGGTGAGGGCGACCTCGGCCGTGCCCCGCTGCGGAGCGGACTCCCCGGTTATGCCCGAGAGCGCGAGCAGCGCCTGTAGGACGGTGTCGCGCCCGTGCGCGCGGGCCGCGGCATCGTCGGCGACCATTTCGAGCAGCCAGGCGACCTCGGCCGCGCCGAGCGTGAACAGGTTGATGCGCGGCATGACGGTGGCCAGTCCGCGGGTGAGCCCGAGCAGCAGGTGATGGCGGCCGGCCAGATGCGCGCGCTCATGGCTGAGCACCGCCTCCAGATGCTGCTCGTCCAGCGCGGCCAGCACACCCCGGCTCACCACGACCGTATGTGGTTTACCCGCAACGCAATACGCGGCCGGCTGGTCGACCTCGAGAATCACCGCATCCAATCCGGGATGATGCCGCCCCGCTATCCGCGCCATCCGCCCGTGTTCGAGCGTGACCCGCCGCGCCCGCAGCAAGGTCCGGCACAGGCGAATCGCCACGACTGTCATTGCCAGCCCGACCAATCCGGTGAGCAGCCAGAGCCCGATCTGCACGCCCGCGCCGTAGCTGCCGATCCACGCATCGTGCAGATGCCACAGGCAGCTGTTGACGAACCGCTCCGGCACACTCGAGATCTGATGCGTCAGCAGGTCCACGACCAGAATGACCAGCGCCGCAACCCAGGCCAGCACGGTGGTCGCGATCGCCGACATCCAGGCCGCCAGCGCGAAATGCGGCGCCGCGCCGCTGTGACCCACCAGGCACAACAACCGCGGTGCGAGCACGGCCACCGCGAACCCGTACAGCAGCAAACACGCCGCGACGCTCATCCCGCCGCTCTCTCGACTGTCCCCTGCAACAGCGCTCCTCTCGGTCCGGCAGAGTCTATGTGCGAAAACTGAGGGGATCCTTACCGTGCGCTCTCATCGCCGGCGCCCCACAGCCGCTCCGCCAGCTCGCGACTCCGCGCCCGGAACTCCGCAGGCTGCTCGATTGTGAACTGCGCGCCGGTCAGCGCGATATTGAGAATGAGCCACTCGAACGAATCCACCCGGGTGACGACCCGGCACCGGGTGGCCGTGAGCGCTTCGATCTCACAATCTTGGAACCGGAGCGCATCGCTCACCGCCGCCGCGGCCGCCTCGACCGTGACCACCGCCCGATGCCGGGGCGCGGTGATGCCCTCCCGCAAATATTCGGCGGCCGAACGGGCGGGCAGCGGGCGTGGCGCGAAAGGCGCTGCGGTGGTGGCGATTCCGCTCATCCGGTCCAGCCGGAACGAGCGCCAGTCCGCGCGTTCGATGTCCCAGGCCAGTAGATACCAGCGCAGATGCAGGTGCACCTGACGATACGGCTCCACGCGGCGACGTGAGATCCGGCCCGTGCGCCCGATGTAGCCGAAGGTCACCAGTTCGTGCCGCGCCGCCGCCAGCCCGAGTACCGCCAGCGCCTCCGGATCCACCGCCGGTGCGGACTGCGGCGCGGCCTCCACGGTCACACGCAGCGCAGTCACCCTGGGGCGCAGGCGTTTCGGCAGGAACTGGTCGATCTTGCCGAAGGCGCGGTCGGCGGCCGCAGCGATGCCGGAGTGGCCGTCCCGCTCCGGCGGACCGGCCGAGCCCAGCAAGGCCAGTCCAACCAAGGTGGCCACGGCCTCATCGTCATCGAGCACCAGCGGCGGCAAGGTGCGGCCCGCGGCGAGCTGGTAGAAGCCGCTCGGGCCGGGCTGGGTCGTGACGGGATACCCGTACTCGTGCAGGCGCTCCACATCGCGGCGCAGCGTGCGCGGGCTCACCTCCAGCCGCGCGGCCAGCTCCCCGCCCGCGAACCGTCGTCCGGTCTGCAGCTGGGCCAGCAGTTCGAGCATCCGGCGAGTGACATCGGGCATACACCGATCATGCGCCGAAATGCGGTCAGGATCCGGCCACATCTGCACCTACCGTCGCGAATATGACCACCGAACCCTCCCGGCCCCGCGTCATCCGTATCCGCGCCGCGCGGACCAATAACCTGCGCGGCATCGATATCGACGTACCGCGCAACAGCCTCGTGGTGTTCGCCGGAGTGTCCGGATCCGGCAAGTCCTCCCTGGTATTCGACACCATCGCCGCCGAGGCCGGTTATCAAGTGAACGAGTCCTACCCGCCGTTCGTGCGCAATCGGCTACCCCGGTGGACCCGCCCGGACGTGGACGCCATCGACGGACTCTCGCCGGTCGTGGTGATCGACCAGAAACGACTGGGCGGCAATGCCCGCTCCACCGTCGGCACCGGCACGGACGCCTATACCTACCTGCGCCTGCTGTTTTCGCGAAGCAGCGAACCGTATGTCGGTGAGTCGAACCATTTCTCGTTCAACGACCCCGCCGGGATGTGCCCGGGGTGCGCCGGGCTGGGCGAGACCATTGCCACCGACCCGGACCGGCTGCTCGATCCGGACAGATCATTGGAGCAGGGTGCGATCCTGCTGCCCGGATTCGGCGCGGACCAGTACTGGTATCGGCAGTACGCGGAGATCGGGTCGTTCGATCCGAAGACACCGCTGCGTGAATGGCCCGACGGCGATCGGCGCGCACTGCTGTATGGCGGAGAAGCACTGCAGCACTTGAAGGTTCGTCCCCCATCGGATTACGAGAGCGTGATCGAACGCTTCGAGCGCGTGTACCTGCACACCGCCGACGCCCCCTCCGAGCGCAAACAGGCGGTGCTGGCACGATTCACCCGCACCCGGCCCTGCGCGGACTGCGGCGGTGAACGGTTGAACCCGGCCGCGCGATCCGCGACCGTGCTCGGCCGTACCATCGGCGAACTGAGCCGCATGGAGATCGGCGAACTCACCGAATTCCTTGCCGCGGTGACCGATCCGCACACTGCGCCCGTCGTGCAGGCATTGCGGGAAAAGCTCACCGCCCTCACCGGAATCGGCCTCGGCTACCTGTCACTGGCCCGGCCGGCCACCACGCTGTCGGGCGGGGAATCCCAGCGCATCAAGACCGTGCGGCACCTGGGCAGCAGCCTCACCGAGCTGCTCTACGTCTTCGATGAACCGACCGTGGGATTGCATCCGCACGATGTGCGGGCCATGACGGAACTGCTGAAGCAGTTGCGGGACAAGGGGAACACCGTGTTGGTGGTGGAACACGATCCCGACGTCATGCGCATCGCCGATCGAATCGTGGAGATCGGGCCGGGCGCCGGGGCCGCGGGTGGCACGGTGGTCTTCGAGGGGAGTTTCGGCGAACTGCGGACCGCCGATACCCGCACCGGTAGGGCACTCCGGCACCGCCGGAGTATCGGGCGACCACGACCCACGACCGGAAAGCTGCGGGTGGACAATGCCACCCGCAACAATCTCGGCGGCCTCGGTGTCGATATCCCCACCGGTGTGCTGACGGTCGTCACCGGTGTGGCGGGGGCCGGGAAGTCCAGTCTCGTAGCCGAACTCGTGGAGCAGCACCCGGCAGTGCTGGTGGATCAGCGCCCGGTCACCACCAATCGCCGTTCGACGCCGATCACCTATACCGGCATCGCCACGGCCGTCCGTAAACTCTTCGCCGATCGGAACGGCGTGGCGCCGGCCCTCTTCAGCGCCAATTCCGTCGGCGGTTGCCCGGCCTGCCGCGGTCTGGGTGTCGTCTACACCGACCTGGCGTTCATGGACGGGCACGAGGTCGTCTGCGAAACCTGCAAGGGGAGGCGCTATACCGAGGTGGCGCTCGGCTACACCGTGGACGGGCTGTCCATCGCGGATATCGAGGACCTCTCCGTGGATCAAGCGGCGCAACGCCTTCGGACGCCCGGTATCGCGCGTGCCCTGCGTCAGCTCTCGGCGGTCGGGCTCGGGTATCTGCGCCTCGGTCAGTCGCTGACGACGCTTTCCGGCGGTGAGTGCCAGCGGTTGAAGATCGCCAAGGAACTCGCGTCCCGCACCGGTGACACCCTCTATGTCCTCGACGAACCTACCACCGGTCTGCATCTGTCGGATATCGATACATTGCTCGAGGTGCTCTCCCGGCTGGTGGAGAAGGGCAATACCCTCGTCGTCATAGAGCATCACCTCGAGGTCATCCGCCGCGCCGATTGGGTGATCGATCTGGGGCCCGGTCCCGGTCGCTATGGTGGCCGGATTCTATTCGAGGGCCTGCCAGGGGATTTGGCGCGCCGTGCGGACTCGCCGACGGGCCGGGCGTTGGCGGCGGAGTAGGAATCGGCGAAAGCGTTTGCTGATGTGCGCATCGTCCGGTATTACTATCTACGTACGTAGACCGTAGAAGAGCTTGTGCCGCCTGTCGTCGGCACGGGGGCGCCCACCGGACGGGCGTCGATGCGGCGCGGATGGGCATGGAGCCTCCCCGTTTTCCGGGCCCATCCGCACCTCGTCGCACCGGTCCGCGCGCATCAATCCATGGCGAGGAGTTTGTCCGCGGCCGATTCGATGCGAGCCTCGTCCAGCAGCACCGTGGACGCGGCCGGGCCGAGCGGAACGAAACTGTCCTCACTGGTGACCCGTGCGATACGGCCGTCGAATCCGGCGTCGAGCAGCGCGGCGCACACCGCCTCGGAAACGCCTCCGCTGCGGCGGGTTTCGTCGGCGATGAGCACCCGGCCGGTGGCGCGGGCATTGTCGAGCAGATCGTCCAGCGGCAGTGGCGCCAGCCAGCGCAGGTCCAGCACCCGCGCATGCACGCCGCGGGCGGCCAGCCGCCGCGCCACCCGCAGGCTCATGGGCACGCCATTGGCGAAACTCACGATCGTCAGATGCGAACCGGTGCCGTCCACGCGGGCACGGCCGATCTCGGCGTGCCGGAGCCCGGACACCGGCGCCAGCCAGGCTCCATCGCCGGGCCGATACAGGTCGCGCGTGTGATACAGCGCGATCGGCTCGAGGAACGCGCACACCCGCCCGTCCACCCGCGCCGCCGAAACGCAGGTGCGCAGCATGGCGGCGGCATCATCGGCGCGCGCCGGGGCGGCGATCACCAGACCCGGGATATCCCGCAGTGCCGCAATGGAATTGTCATTGTGGAAGTGGCCGCCGAAGCCCTTCTGATAGGCGAAGCCCGCGATCCGCACCACCAGCGGATTGTGATACTGCCCGGCGGAGAAGAAGGACAGCGTCGCGGCCTCGCCGCGCAGCTGGTCCTCGGCATTGTGGACATAGGCCAGGTATTGGATCTCCGGGATGGGCACGAATCCGGCCAGCCCCGCACCCAATGCGGTGCCCAGCACGCTCTGCTCGTCCAGCAGGGTGTCGAAGACCCGGCGCATGCCGAACCGCTGCTGCAAGCCCTTGGTGACGCCGTACACGCCACCCTTGCGGCCGACATCCTCACCGAACACCAGGACATCGTCGTCCCGGGCCAGCAGTTGCGTGAGCGTGTGATTCACGGCCTGCGCCAAGGTCATCGGAGTCCCGGTGTCACCGGTCGCGTCGTCCGCGGCGGGGGAGCGCCCTGGCTGGGGTGCGGTCGTATCGCGCAGCGCGTCGGTGCGGACGACGGTGGGGCGGGACGGCGCCAGCGGCGCGGTGACCGCGGCGGCGGAGGTGAGTTTGGGTTCGCTCCACACCATTTCGGCGGCGGCGGTGACCCGTGCGCCCGCCTCGTCGTACCGTTCGATCACCTCGGCGGGCGTGGCGATGCCCGCGGTGACCAGGAATTCGCCGGTCCGCGTGACCGGATCGCGGCGCAGGTCCGCCGCCAGGTCGGCGGGCTTGCGGTAGGCCGCCTCCAGATCCGAGCCCGCATGGCCGAGCAGTCGCACCGTGCGCAGGCGCAGGAACGCCGGTCTGCGATGTGCGCGTACCCATTCCGCCGCGGCGGTCGCGGTCGCGGCGGCGTCGAGCAGGTCCGCGCCGTCGGCGGCGAAGTACCGCAGTCCGGGCCGCGATCCGTAAGCGTGCTCGATCCAGGTGCTCGGCGTGGGGACGCTGATGCCGATCCCGTTGTCCTCGCATACGAACAGGATCGGTACGGGAACGCCCTGGTGCGCGGTGTGCACGGCGGTATTGATGGCCCCGGCGGCGGTGGAGTGATTGGCGGAGGCATCGCCGAAGCTGCACACCACCACGGCGTCCTCGGGGTAGTCGCACGGCACCCGGAGCTGGGCGGCGCGCTCGAGGGCGAAGGCCAGTCCCACCGCGCGCGGCAGATGGGAGGCGATGGTGGAGGTCTGCGGGATCACATTGGCGGGCCGGCTGCCGAAAACCTTGTGCCGCCCACCGGAAATCGGGTCGGCGACCGCCGCGGCGACGCCCAGCAGCACATCCCGGATCGGGTCCAGGCCGGGCACCTGCCGGGCGCGCTGCACGAAGAAGGCCCCCGAACGGTAATGCAGCAGCGCCGGATCGGTCACTCGCAGCGCGGCGGCGACGGCCGCATTGCCCTCGTGCCCGGAGGAGCCGATGCTGTAGTACCCGCGCCCCTCCCGGGTCAGCCGTCTGGCCGCCAGGTCGAGATGCCGGGAGGTGATCTGCGCGTCGAAGAGTTCGAGGCATTGCGCGCCGGTGCGGGTGGCGCCCGGTGCGGCCGGTTCATCTTGTGCGCGAACGGGACCCGGCTTCGCGGCGGCTACTTCCGCCCGGAACCACTGATCCAGTTCGGCTTCCCGCTCGTTGATATGCCCCACCTCTCCCCGGTGTGTGTTCATATGCCGCGTGCGCCGGGTTCAGCCTAGATGTGAAACGGAGGCTTCCGTGGCAACTCCACACCTACGGACCTGACGTCGCGTGTTGCGCCATCCATGATCGACGCGGCCCGGGGAGTCGGCAACGGTTCGGCGATTATTCGGCGGCCACCGCACGCCGACCGGCGAGGACCGCGGCCGGGAGTGGGCGAGCTGCGCCGATGGGCGCGCGCGGAGGTCGCGCGCGCCCCTCGGCCTCAGATGCCGTGCGCGCGGTCGCCGAGAACCTGCTCGGTGACCTCGGCTTCCACTGCCGCCGAAAATAATTCGCGGTGCGCGGCGACCGCGCGCTCGGTCTCCTCGGTGACCAGCTCGAAATTGATCTGGGCGCCGGCCATGGCGCCCGCCGCGGCGGCCGCTCCGACCTGCGCCGACAGATCGGTGACATTGCCCGCCACCCACACGCCGGGCACCTCCGTGCGGCCCATCGGATCGGCCGGAAGGTATTCGCCTGCGCCACTGGGATGTTCGGCCGGTCGCAGGCCCAGCGGGGCGAGGAACGCGGCCCGGGCGACCATGCGGGTCGGGGCGACCAGCACCGCACGCGCGACGCGGGTGCCATCGGCCAGGCGCACGCCGACGATGCGATCGTCGGCGGTCTCGACGGACTCCACCAGACCGGGAATCATCCGGATGCCCCGCGCCGCAAGCTGTTCGGACTGCTCGGGCGTGAGTGTCACGGTGTGGGTGAACAGCGTGACATCCGAGGTCCACTGCCGCCACAGCAGTGCGCCGTGCACCGCCATCGGGCCGCTGCCGATTATGCCGATGGCCCGATCGCGCACCTCCCAGCCGTGGCAGTAGGGGCAGTGCACGACGTCCCGGCCCCAGCGTTCGCGCAGGCCCGCGACCTCGGGTAGCTCGTCGACCAGGCCGGTCGTCACCAGCAGGCGGCGCGCCCGCACGGTCCGGCCGTCGGACAGGGTCACGGTGAACTCGTCGCCGGTGCGTTCGGCCGATACCACCTCACCGGTCGTCAGTTCGCCGCCGTAGGAGGTCACCTCCTCGCGGCCGCGGGTGAGCAGTTCGATCGGCGACATGCCCTCGCGGGCGAGCAGTCCGTGCACGCCGTCGGCCGGTGCATTGCGGGGTGCGCCCGCATCGATCACCAGCACCGAGCGCCGGGCCCGCGCGAGCATCAGCGCACCGTTCAAACCCGCGGCCCCGCCGCCGATCACCACCACGTCATAGTTGTCGGTCATCTCGACCACCTCCTTCGCGACCGACCATGCCCGCGGACCGGCAAAGCTGGCAAGATTCTTTGCCGATCCGGCAAAATGGCTGCATGGAGGATCTCGATCGAGCCTTGGACGCGGTCGGCCCGCGCTTGCGTACCCTGCGTCAGCAGCGCAAGACCACCCTCGCGGAACTGTCCGCGACCACCGGCATCTCGGTGAGCACCCTGTCGCGGCTGGAATCCGGCGCGCGACGCCCGACTCTCGAACAACTACTGCCGCTGGCCCGCGCGCACGGCGTCACCCTCGACGAACTGGTCGACGCCCCGGCCACCGGCGATCCGCGCATCCATCTGCGCCCGGTCGCCGCCAACGGCATGACCATGGTGCCGCTCACCCGCCGGGCCGGCGGCATTCAAGCCTTCAAGATCGTCATCCCGCCCGACGGCCGCCGCCGCGAACCCGATCCGCGGACGCACGAGGGCTACGAATGGCTCTACGTCCTCAACGGCCGCCTGCGGGTCGTACTGGGCGACCACGATCTGATCCTCATGCCCGGTGAGGCCGCCGAATTCGATACGCACGTCCCGCACTGGTTCGGCAGTGCCGACGAACATCCCGTCGAATTCCTCAGCCTGTTCGGCAAACAGGGCGAGCGCGCCCATATGCGCGTGCGCCCCAAGGGGAAATCGAAGACCGACTGAGAGCGGCAGGCGCTCAATGAGTTTCGGCGTGGTGCGGGTGGAACTGCGGGTCGCCCTCCTTGGCGCGGCTGATCGCCACCAGGTTGTCGTAATCGACCGCCACGCCGCGCAGCAGCGCGTGCACCGCCTGCTCGACCTCGTCATCGGAGGTCGCGGCGTGCCCGAAGAGGGCGCGGTAGTGCACCAGTGAGGCCAGCAGGTCCAGCATGAGTTCGCGGCTGGTCTCCGCGCGCAGATCACCGCGCGCGATGGCGGTGTCCAGCACCTGGGCGACCGCCGCGCGGGGCGGCTGGAACAGGGTGGCCATGAACGTTTCCCGCAGCGCGGGATCGGTATTGCAGTCGGCGAGCAGCGCCGCCAGCGCATCCGGCGGAATCCGCCGAAACACATTGAGCTGCAATTTGATCGCATCAGCCAGATCGCAGATCGTGCAGCCGGTGTCCGGGGCGGGAATATCGCCCAGCCGCGCCCCGAGCGCGTCCAGCACCAACGCCGCCAGGCTCGGCCACCGCCGATAGACCGCCGGCTTATTGGTGCCCGCCTGCCTGGCGATCGCCTCGATGGCCAACCCGCGATACCCGACCTCCCCCAGCGCGGCCAACGCGGCTTCCTGCACCGCGGAGTCGATCCCGGTGTCGCGAGGTCGTCCAGCGCGCGTCTTGCCAGCTGCCATGCGCCTACTCTAGCGTATTGGTTACGTTACGGACCGTAATGAAAGTGGTGACAGCATGACTTCGACCCCGGACGTGTCCACCCAGACCCCGGACCTACACGGCGCCGGACCCGCGCCGGCGCGGGGCGTCAACCCTGCGGCCGGAGGTGTCACGGCTGATGGGGGAGCAAATCCCGCCGCGCACCTCGGGGCCACCCCGGCCACGGATCGCGCCGAGGCCACCGAGTCCGGCGCTGCCACCGAGTCCGGCGCTGCCGCGGAATCTGCGTCAGGCTCCGAAGTGGCGCTGACGGCCGATCCCGCCGCCGGCTGGGGTGCGCTGTTCGGCCGGCACGGTGCGATCGCCGCGACTCTCGCCGGTGGCGTCGGACTGCACGCCGTCAATGTGTACTTGGCGACGACCGTGTTGCCCTCGGTGGTTTCCGATATCGGTGGTGAGCGGCTCTATGTCTGGGCGACAACGATTTTCGTCGTGGCTTCGGTACTCGGATCGGCCGCTGCTGCCGCGCTGCTGGCTCGTACCGGGCCGCGGTGGGCCTATCGATGGTCGGCGCTGATCTTGGTGGCGGGCAGTGTCATCTGCGCGGTGGCGCCCACCATGGCGGTGTTGCTGGCCGGGCGGGCATTGCAGGGTTTGGGCGGGGGATTGTTGTTCGCGCTGTGCTATTCGATCGTTCGCGTGGTGCTCGACGAGGTGTTGTGGGCGCGGGCCATGGGGCTGGTTTCGGCCATGTGGGGGATCGCGACCCTGATCGGGCCGGCGCTGGGCGGGGTGTGGGCGCAGCTCGACTATTGGCGGGGCGCGTTCTGGATGCTGGTGCCGATGCTGTTCTTCTTCGTCACCTGGGGTGCGGGCCGGTTGCCGGGCCGTACGGAAGAACGTTCCGTCAGCAGGATTCCGTGGATCTCGGTGGGTCTGCTGGCAGCGGCCGCACTGGTGATCTCGGCGGCGAGCGTGGCGGATTCGCTGATCGTGAATGTGCTCGGCATTGTCGCCGCGTTCGCGGTGCTGGTCGGGTGGCTGCGTTATGAGCGGACCGCCTCGGTGCGGGTGCTGCCGGCGGCGGCCTTCGCCGCGCGGGGGCGCTTGCCGCTGGTGTATCTGCTCATGTCGGTGCTGATCATCGCGTCGAGTGTCGAGGTGTTCGTGCCCTACTTCGGTCAGCATCTCGACGGGTTGGGTCCGCTGGAGGCGGGTTATCTCGGTGCGGCGCTGGCCGCCGGCTGGACCGCCGGTTCACTGATGTTCAGTGGTGTGACGGATCGCCGGGCGGCCGTCATCGGGTATGCGCCGCTGCTCTCGGTGCTGGGGCTGGTGATTCTGGTCTTCGCCGGTCCCATTGCGTCACAGTCGGTCTCGGTCGTCATGGTGGTGGCGCTGGGTCTGGTGCTGCTCGGCTGCGGGATCGGTGCGGTGTACCCGCACCTGCTGACCGATGTGCTGCGCCTGGCCGGGGATCGTGATCAGGACCTGGCGGGCGCCTCGGCGACCACCGTGCAGCTGACCGCGACCGCGTTCGGTTCGGCGCTGGCGGGAACGATCGCCAATCTGGGCAGCTTCTCCGACCCGGCCCATACGGCGAGCGCCGCGCGCTGGCTGTACCTGATCTTCCTGGTCCCGGCCGTGCTGGCGGTGCCGCTGGCCCGCCTGGTCCGGCGCTGATTTGACATGACGATGTTTCTACATATAGGTTCGGCTGTCAGCACCTCGCTAGGCGAGGCTCCTGTACGAACACAGGCCACTGATCCGACGACGTCGAGAGACGCCCAGGGTTAGGACAGATCGCCCCGGATTAAGGCGCGATCCGAAGTGGCTTCCGCGCTCCGCGGATACGTCGTACAGTGCCGAAGCTCTGACGAGAGGGGTGCCCGCAGTACCGGAGGCGGTGCTGCTCGTTTCCCCTCTTCCGGTGCTGCGCAACAGTACTGACGTTCGCATACGTCTCGACGGCAAGGAGGTGAGGGACGAATGAGTTCCGGCGATAGTCCGTATCCGAGTCCGGTTCGAAAACCCAGTTCGTACCCGGCTCGCCGTCAGGTGAACGCCGCCCATTTCTGAAGCCCGGCACATACGCCGCGTTGTACCGAGCAACCGGCTCGGAGATCTCTTGGGCTGCACCCTTTTCCGGTGAGCCGGCCAGTAAAGCAACAGGAGCTTGTCATGGCCTTCTTCAACTTCAACCGCACCCCGATGACCGTTCTCTCCGTCCTCGGCGGCCGCAACACCCTGACCGAGCAGGAGCGCGCCAACCTGCGCGCCACCCGCCCGCGCGGGGCCGTCTACACCGCCTCCCTCGGCGGCCACGCCCGCATCGCGTAATCCCTTGCGGCACGGCATCACACGGGCCAGGCGCTCTGCTTCGTCAACTCGATGACGAGCGCGGCGATATTCCACGCATCATCGCCGCCACGATGATGGGTTCCCTCCAGAGGTAACCCCGTCATCCGCAGAGCGCCTGCCATCCCGTACCGATGCTTCGTACCCCGCGCAGCGGAGAAAACCGCCTTGGCATTGATGTGCCGCTGCCCGAACGGATACCGTACATCCGTTGCGCCGCACTGCTGTTCGAACTGCTTGCGGTCATAATCACCCCAGCTCGCCCAGCCTCGCGAATCGGCCCGGTACTCCGTGCGCAACAGCTCGCACGCCGCGTCGAAGGAGATACCCGACGCCACCTGCTCCGGCGTGAGAGTCGTGAGCCGCGTACAGAATTCGCTGACCGTGGAACGCTCGGGCCGGACCAGAATGCTCGCCTTCTCGACGCGCTCCAACCGTTCCATATCGATTACGCACAAACCGATTTCGATGATCTCGCTCGGCATGCCGGGCGGATTCTTGCCCTCCCAGCAGGTGGCCTCCACATCCACCACATTCAGGAAACGTTCGTTCATGTCGCCGGACGGTACCGGTCCGGTACCGTCCGGCGACAATGATTTTCGGGCCGTCAGGCGCCTACGTAGGCCGCGAGATGCTCACCCGTGAGGGTGGAGCGACCGGCCACCAGGTCCGCGGGCGTGCCCTCGAAGACGATGCGGCCGCCATCGTGACCGGCGCCCGGACCCAGATCGATGATCCAGTCCGCGTGCGCCATCACCGCCTGATGATGCTCGATCACGATGACCGACTTACCGGAATCCACCAGGCGATCGAGCAGGCCCAGCAGCTGTTCGACATCCGCGAGGTGCAGGCCGGCGGTCGGCTCGTCGAGCACGTAGACGCCGCCCTTGTCGGCCATGTGCGTGGCCAGCTTGAGCCGCTGCCGCTCGCCGCCGGACAGCGTGGTGAGCGGCTGGCCGATGGTCAGATAGCCCAGACCCACATCCGCGAGCCGGGTGAGGATGGCGTGCGCGGCCGGGATGCGGGCCTCGCCCTCGCCGAAGAATTCCGCGGCCTCGCTCACCGGCATGGCGAGCACCTCGCTGATATCGCGGCCGCCGAGCTTGTACTCCAGCACCGAGGCGTCGTACCGCTTGCCGTCGCACACCTCGCAGGTGGTGGCGACACCGGCCATCATGGCCAGATCGGTGTAAATGACCCCGGCGCCGTTGCAGTTCGGGCACGCGCCCTCGGAATTCGCGCTGAACAGTGCGGGTTTCACGCCATTGGCCTTCGCGAACGCCTTGCGGATCGGCTCGAGCAGGCCGGTGTAGGTCGCCGGATTGCTGCGCCGCGACCCACGAATCGGCGTCTGATCGACCGACACCACATTCGCGCCCGCGGGGATCGAGCCGTGGATCAGCGAACTCTTACCGGAACCCGCGACACCGGTGACCACGCAGAGCACCCCGAGCGGGATATCGACACTGACATTCTGCAGGTTGTGCGTCTTCGCGCGGCGAATCGCCAGCTTGCCGTCCGGTTTACGCAGCGTCTCCTTCAGCTTCGCCCGGTCGTCGAGGTGCCGGCCGGTGATGGTGCCACTCGCCCGTAGCTTGTCGACGGTGCCTTCGAAACAGATGGTGCCGCCCGCGGTTCCGGCGCCGGGCCCGAGATCGACCACGTGATCGGCGATCTCGATCATCTCCGGCTTGTGCTCCACCACGAGCACCGTATTTCCCTTGTCCCGCAAGCGGAGCAGCAGATCGTTCATGCGCTGGATGTCGTGCGGGTGCAGGCCCACGGTGGGTTCGTCGAACACATACGTCACATCGGTGAGCGAGGAGCCGAGGTGGCGAATCATCTTGACGCGCTGCGCCTCGCCGCCCGACAGCGTGCCCGAGGTGCGATCCAGCGAGAGATAGCCGAGCCCGATCTCCACGAACGAATCGAGGGTGTGCCGCAGCGCGGTCAGCAGGGGCGCCACCGACGGTTCGTTCAGCCCGCCGACCCATTCGGCGAGATCGCTGATCTGCATGGCGCAGGCGTCGGCGATATTGACGTTCTTGATCTTCGAGGACCGGGCTTCCTTGCTGAGCCGGGTGCCCTCGCACTCCGGGCAGACGGTGAAGGTGACCGCCCGCTCCACGAAGGCGCGCACATGCGGCTGCAGCGCGTCGACGTCCTTGGACAGCATCGACTTCCGCATCCGCGTGATGACGCCCTCGTAGGTGAGGTTGATGCCGTCGACTTTGATCTTGGTCGGCTCCTTGTAGAGCAGATCGTTCAGCTCGCGCTTGGTGAACTTCTTTATCGGCTTGTCCGGATCGAAATAGCCGGCGCCGGTGAAGATCCGGCCGTACCAGCCGTCCATGCTGTAGCCGGGGACGGACAGCGCGCCCTCGTTGAGCGATTTGGTCTCGTCGTAGATCTGGGTCAGGTCGATATCGTTGACCGAGCCGCGGCCCTCGCAGCGCGGGCACATACCGCCGGTGATGCTGAAGCTGCGCCGCTCCTTGGTGGCCTTGCCGGCGCGTTCGATGGTCACCGCGCCCGCGCCGCTGATCGAGGCCACATTGAACGAGAACGCCTGCGGCGAACCGATATGCGGCTTCCCGAGCCGGCTGAACAGGACGCGCAGCATGGCATTGGCGTCGGTGACGGTGCCGACCGTGGAGCGCGGATCCGCGCCCAGCCGCGCCTGATCCACCAGGATCGCGGTCGTCAGCCCGTCCAGCACATCGACATCGGGGCGCGCCATGGTCGGCATGAAACCCTGCACGAAGGCGCTGTAGGTCTCGTTGATCAACCGCTGCGATTCCGCGGCGACGGTGCCGAACACCAAGGAGCTCTTGCCCGAGCCGGAAACGCCGGTGAACACCGTCAGGCGCCGCTTCGGGATCTCGACGCTGACGTCCTTCAGGTTGTTCACGCGCGCGCCGACCACACGGATGATCTCGTGGCTGTCGGCGGCGGACGCTGCAGTCGACTGCTTGACCGTCCTCGTGGCCTTGCTCATTGGTGCCTCCATCTTCGGGCGAGTCTCGATGTCCTCGGAAGTCAGGCTAAATGCCGCGCGGTAACCGGCGCTTCTCGATTCCTGATCACTACCCCGATCACTCCACGCGGAGCTCGAGGCCGGTGTTGTTGGCCGTATTGCGGATGGTCAGCGTGTCCCCATCGATGCTGGTCGTGGTCTTGCCGTCCAACGCTTGCAGGACTTCGGCTTCGACCGCCATGACGTCGGCATCGCACATCATCTTGGTGGTGGCGACGTGGAAGGTGACGTCCTTGCCGTTCACCTCGGCATTGCCGGTGATGCTGTTGCAGCCCGCGGAACCCGACAGCGTGTTGTCGGCGGCGATGGTGATCGCGGGCCGGGCCTCGTCCAGGGCGCGGGATCGGACCGTGGCATCGGGCCGGATCAAGCCGTCGACGATCCACGTGGTGCCGATCAGCGGCTTGGGGGGCTGGGCCACCTGGCGGTCCCGCAGCGTCACGGTCTGGCCGTTGCCGGTCAGAATCAGGTTGGAGCCGTAGATCTTCCAGTCGGGGGAGGAGCTGAGGAAGCCCTGCACCCATTGATCGGCGTAGGCGAGGTCGCCGGGGCAGGCCATGAGCGTGGAGGCCATATTGTCGGTGGTGGTGACCACGTGGCCGTCCAGGGTGACCGGCCCGGTGGCGGTATTGCAGCCCGCGTTCGCGGAGATGCGATTGTCCTTGAAACTCAACGTGAGCGGGCCGCCGCCGGGAATCGGACTGCCTTTGACGTCGGTGGAGACGTAGGTCTTGCCCATGGGCGTCACGCCCTTGTCGCTCGGCCTCGTATTCGAGGAGCAACCGGCGACGCCCAGGGCGACCGCGGCGAGCAGCACACCACACCACATGCGAGTTGCTGGCATATGGGCGATCGTACGGAGCCCGGACGGGCATTCCCAGCGTCGACGCCAGTGTCTGGCCGATCGTATTCACGAATGTTCCGATGGCTCCCGGGTCCGCGGGTCCGCGGCCATCCGGAACGACAGCGGTGGCGACGGCGGTACCGGGAACAGTAGGGGCGGCTGTATCTGAATCGGTTGCGCCGCAGCGGTTGTCGCTACGATGGGTCTGGTGGCCGCTGCTACCCCCGCAACACGGCCGAGTGCTCACCCCCCGGTAAGTTAGGAAGCAAGCAGTCTCTAAGTTGTGGCGAGACCATAGGATGTGGGCATGGAATGTGTCAACGGTCATGCCGGCGCGCATGCGAGCGCCGGCGGACGGGCCGGACAGGATGGTGCGCCGTGAGCGAAGTTCCCCCACCGCGGCGCACCCAGCAGGAACGCCGGGCCGCGACCGTGGCCAAGCTGGTCGATGCGACCATCGCCGCGATCGGTGAGGTCGGCTATCAGCGCACCACCGTGCAGGAGGTCTGCGGCCGCGCCGCCCTGTCGGCCGGAGCCATGTTCCGCCAGTTCGACACTCGCCTCGACCTCATCGTGCGCACCGCCGAAGAGGTCGTCCACCGCCAGCTCGACGCCTACCACGCCGCCATGGAACACCTTGGCGCCCAGGACAATGCGCTCGACACCGCCCTGCGCTTCCTCCGCCAGGCCCAGCAGTCCAACCTCACCCACGCCCTGCGCGAGATCTACCTCGCCGCCCGCTCCGACACCGAACTCCGCGACCGCATCGCCCCCATCGCCGAGACCTATTACAGCGAAATGGTCGCCACCGTGGAACGCACCGGCGTCCTCTCCGGCTACCCCGCCCAAATCCGCGAACCCCTCTTCTTCATGATGCTGTACCTCTTCTCCGGCGAAGCCGTGGTCCACCCCGTCTACCCCCGCGCCGACCTCGACGCCGCCGTCCTCCGCCTGGCCGAAGACATGATGGCCGTCTACGCCACCCGCCCCGCCAAGGACTGATTCCGTAACTCGGAGGATGTCCGGAATGCGGCGATCGGCCCGGGATTCATTGCTGCGAATATGCTGGGCCGGTGACTGTCACGCGAACGGAGACGGCCGGGTCGGCGTGGGCGCCGCTCGCGTCCAATATCTTCCGGGCGCTGTGGATCGCGCAGTTGGTGTCGAATCTCGGCACCTGGATGCAGACGGTCGGGGCGCAGTGGATTCTCGTCGAGCAGCCGAATGCGGCGACGCTGGTTTCGCTGGTGCAGACGGCGACGACGTTGCCGGTCATGCTGCTGTCGGTGCCGTCGGGGGTGCTCGCAGATCTGATGGATCGGCGGCGCTTGCTCATCGGCGCGCAGACCAGTATGGCGGTGCTCGCCGCACTATTGGCCGTGCTCACCGCAACCGGGCACACCACGCCCGGTGCGCTGCTGCTCGTGCTGTTCCTGCTCGGCTGCGGGCAGGCGCTGACCGGGCCCGCATGGCAGGCGATTCAGCCGGATCTGGTGCCGCGCAGTCAGATTCCCGCGGCTGCCGCCCTGAGCAGTATGGGGATGAATGTCGGGCGTGCGGTGGGGCCGGCGCTGGCGGGCGCGCTGGTGGCGGTGACCGGGCCGACGACGGTGTTCGCGCTCAATGCCGTTTCCTTCGTGGGCATTCTGGTGGTGTTGTTGCGGTGGCGGCGGCCCGCAGCCGATCTGGAACTGCCCACCGAGCGGCCGATCGCGGCCCTGCAAGCCGGGCTGCGATTCATTCACGCCGCGCCCGCGATACGGCGAGTCCTGTTGCGCTGCTTGCTCTTCGTCGCGCCGGGTAGCGCGCTGTGGGCGCTGCTGCCGGTGATCGCGCACAGCCGGCTGAACATGTCGTCCTCCGGATACGGTCTGCTGCTGGGTGCGCTCGGCGTGGGTGCGGTGCTGGGTGCGACGCAGGTAGGGCGGTTGCGTCACCGATTCGGTCCGTCCCGCCTGCTCGCGGCCAGCGCCGTCGGATTCGGGCTCGCCACCCTCGGTGCGGCCGTGGTGCCGAATATCCTTGCGGTGCTCGCACTTCTGGTGATCGGCGGCTTCGGGTGGATGGCTTCGATGTCCACCATGAACTCGATCATGCAGCTGCTGCTGCCCGGTTGGGTACGCGCCCGCGGACTGTCGGTGTACCAACTCGTGTTCATGGGCGGCCAGGCCATCGGCTCGCTGGTGTGGGGTCTGATCGCCGGCTCGATCGGCAGCGTCGACACCCTGCTGATCGCCGCCGCAATGCTCGGAATCTGCGCCCTGAGCGTCCTCTGGTGGCCCGTCCGCGTCTCCTCCATCGACACCACGCCCAGCGCGCACTGGCCGGAACCGGTACTGGTCTTCGAACCCGCCCCCGAGGACGGCCCGGTCCTGGTCCTCGCCAATTACCGGGTCCCCGAAGAGAACGCCGGGGAATTCATCGAGGCCATGGCCCGCGTGGGCCGCTCCCGCCAGCGCACCGGCGCCATGGAATGGCGGCTGTTCCGCGATGTGGGCCACGAGGACCGCTATGTGGAAGCCTTCGTGGTCCGCTCCTGGGAAGAGCACATGCACCAGCACCAGGTCCGCCTCACCGCCAATGATGAACTCGCGGAACAACGTGTCTCCGAGTTCACCATCGGCGAGGGCCCGACCCGGCACCTGATCGCCGTGGGCCCGCCCGACGTGACCCGCGTGCGCCGCCGCTAGCCGGCCGGGCGCGGGTTCAGCGCAGCTCTTCGATCACCTTCGCGAGGGCCGGCATTCGATCCTCACCGATGGCGTAATAGGTGACGGAGTATTCGTCGCGGTAGTGGCGGAGGGTATCGGCGATATCGCGCGCGGTCCCGTGCAGTACGCCCGGCAGATGACGCAGCTGCGCCTCGGTGAGGTTCGGGTTGAACCGGCGAGCGAGGGCCAGATCGGCATCACTGCGACCGGTGACGTCCAGACCTTGCACGGTCAATCCGACCGCGAGATCGGCGAAGCGATCACCGGCGGCCTCCCGGACGTAGTCGACGCGACGCCCGAGCGCGGCCGTCCCGGCGTCGTCGGAGTCGATATTCGCGTCGATGGGTACGCCGGCCAGCATGACGGTATCGGCGTTGGTGGCCGCGATCCGCACGATGCGGTCGCCCTGCCCGGCCACCAGCACCGGAATCCGCCGGTTGACCGCGGGCTCATGGTCGTTGGCGAACAGGGCCCGGAGCTCGCCGAGGGTGTCGCGCAAGTGGTCGATGCGCTGCCGTGCGCTCGGGAACGGCAGGCCCATCGCCTCGAACTCGGGTTTCGCGAAATCGGGTCCCGCACCGAGTCCGAGTTCGAACCGGCCGTCGGTGAGCTGGTCCACGCTGGCGACATCCCGCGCCAGCAGCGCCGGGCGATAGAACGCCGCGTTCAGCACCATCGTCCCCACGTGCACGCGATCGGTGGCCTCCGCCATCGTGACCAGCGTGGGAAACGGTGAATTCATGCCCAGGTGGTCCGCGACATGCACGATGTCGAAGCCCAGATCTTCCGCCTGCCGCGCCTTGTCCTGCCACTCGGCGCGCGATTTCCCGCCCAGAATTCCAACTGCGAACCGAAAAGGATGCTGCGTCAACTCATTTCGACTGTCGCTCATGGATCCCACGCTAGCCCTTCGCATCACCGGAATTCGAGCGTGCCTTGTGCGTGAGGGCGGTGAGGGCAGCGAGGTGACCGTGGTACGCCTTGCGCCCCTCGGGGGTCAATGCCAGCCAGGTTCGCGGTTTGCGACCCACGTAGCCCTTGGCGACCGTGAGGTATCCGGCGTCCTCCAGCAGGCTCATCGCTTTGGAGAGCGTGGATTTGTTCAACTCGCAGAGTTCGGTGACGACCAGGAATTCGGCCTCACCGCAACCATCGAGGAACGCCACGAGTTTCAGCCGCGGCAGCGAAGCGAACAGCTCGTTCAGCGCTTCCACGGCGGTGTCCAAAGTCGCGTCATCCGCGCCGCGATCTGCGGTCGTGCCATCACGTACCAGACCCATCCGCCCAGGATGACGCCGGTCAGGATCCGTCGCCAGACGTCCAGGCCCGCGACCGCGAGGCCGAGCATCGGTACCGCCACCAGCACCACGATCGGTACGGCCTGTAGTTTCCACTGCGGCACCGGGGTAGGGAGGACGCCGCGTGCGAGCTGGGTCAGGCGCATCCACCGCACCAGTGCGACATACGCGAGGGCCAAGGCGATTCCAGCGATTGCCTCGATCCAGGTGTGCGGGTTGTTCGCGCCGTCGTCGAGCACCGTGACAAATAGCACGTCACCGAGTCCGGCGGACACACCGGCCGCGACCGGTGCCCAGCCGGGCACTGCGGCGGCCTGGTTCGCGTCGCGAGTGGCAGCGGCGGCGATGTCCAGCGCCTGTTCCGGAGACTGTTGCTCTCTCATCAGTGGAAAGTACCATCAACTGGTTTCCAGTCGCCAACCAGTTTCCTGTTTCGACGCAGCCCGAAGTGGCCGGGTGGGTCCGTGAACGCTGTAAACGGGAGTGCGACCAGGGCTGATTCGCTTACGTGCAGGACGTCCGCATAGGATGTCCGGCATGCGGATGTTCCTGGATATCCTCCTGATAATCACCAGCGTGCTGCTGGTGCTCTTGGTGCTGCTGCACCGCGCCAAGGGCGGAGGTCTGTCCAGCCTTTTCGGTGGTGGCGTGCAGTCGAGCCTGTCGGGCTCCACCGTCGTCGAGAAGAACCTCGACCGCATCACGATCTTCATCGGCCTCATCTGGTTGATCTCGATCCTGGGCATCGGCCTCGAGATCAAGTTCTCCTAGCCGAACACGGTCTTCACGCCCGGGCGCCGCAGTAGCGACGCCCGGGCGACTTGTGCTGGGCGCGTGTGGATTCCGCGGCGGCTAGGCCGGGCGATGGTGCAGGGGATGCAGATTCGCCAGCGCGGCCGTGAGGGCGCGGCGGGCGTCGGCGCGGCTGATGGGTGCGTCGTCGTCCAGCATGGCGAGTTCGATGACGAGGAAGTCGCGGATGAGGTCGGACATGCTGACGCCGCGTTGCTCGGCCTCCTCGCGGATGCGCTGATCCATGGCGAAGGGGAGGCGGACCGTGCGCAGGACCGTGACCGGGGTGTCCGGGCCGGGCAGGTCCGGGTCGGGGGCGTCGTCGTCGAAGGTCAGGTCCGCCAGGAACTCCTTGGCCTCGTCGGCCGTGTGCGGGTATCCGTGGTCCGGGTAGTCAGTCACGCTACGTGTCGACAAAGCTGTGTGGGGACGCGGCCCGATCGGCCCGATTTGTGCGGATTGTGTGCCGGTAGTGCCAACACCAGTGTCCGCGCGGCTCGCAAACCGCATCATGAACGAATGGACTTGGTGAAGACGGTTGCGCCGAGCCTCGCGGGGGTCGTGAACCGTAATCTGCTCTGGATGGCCTGGAACACCGTATTGGCCTGGGTACCGGTGGCGCTCGCGCTACTCGTGTTCCGGTCGCGGCGGGTGTCAGGCCAGCGACTACCGACCTCGTTGCGCTGGTGGGCGACCGCGGTATTGCTGGTGTTGTTCCTGCCGAACGCGCCCTATGTGGTGACCGATCTCGTGCATCTGAGCGCCGACATCAAAGCGGTCGGCAACGGTCCGGTGGTGACGACCGTGCTACCCGTGTATGCGGCGTTCATCATCTCGGGGTTCGTGGCCTACTACATCGTGCTCGCCGAGATGGGGCGTTTCCTGGAGGCCCGGGGGCTGGGCGCGTGGCGCACGCCGGTGACGCTGATCGTCCATCTGGCCTGTGCCGTAGGCGTTTTCCTCGGCCGCTGGGTGCGCCTCAACAGCTGGGAGCCGGTGGTGCAGCCCAAGGGCGCGTTCGATCGCATGATGCTCGCCCTCACCTGGGAGTGGGCGCCGGTCCTGATCGCGGCCGTCTTCGTGGCGACGGCGCTGGGGCACTTCGTGACTCGCGCGGTGATCGAGGCGAGCGCGGAGAGCGTCCGCCGCGGCGCGCGGCTGGTGCGAAGCCTGCGCCTCACACCGCCGCCCGCCGATCAGCCGTGATTACGCGAGACCCAGGCGTTCCTGGGCGATGACGCGGATCGCCTTCTTATCGGGCTTGCCCAGCCCGGTGAGGGGGAGTTCCTCGATGACCAGGACGTGTTTGGGGGCCTGGACGGAACCCTTCTTCTGCTTGACCGCCTCCTGGATCTCGGCGGTCACCACCTCGATCGCGGCCGGATCGGCAGCGGTACCGGCCTCCAGGACCAGGACCGCGGTGACGGCCTCGCCCCAATGCGGGTCGGGGACACCGACGACCGCGACATTGAGCACCTTCGGGTGTTCGGAGACAACATCTTCCACCTCGCGCGGGAAGACGTTGAAACCGCCGGTGACCACCATGTCCTTGCTGCGGCCGACGATGTAGAGGAACCCGTCCTCGTCCTGGCGGGCCAGGTCGCCGGTGCGCAGCCAGCCGTTCTTGAACGTATCGGCCGTGACCTCGGGCAGATTCAGGTAGCCGGCGGCGAGCAGCGGTCCGGAGACGCAGATTTCGCCGACCTCGCCCTGCGCCACCTGCTCGTCCTTGTCGTCGAGCAGTGCGACCCGGACGGCGGTGGAGGGCCGGCCGCAGGAGGTGAGCCGCTCCTTGTCGTGCTCATCCTTACCCAGATAGCTGATGGCCATGGGCGCCTCGGACTGCCCGAAGTACTGGGCGAAGATGGGCCCGAAGCGATCGATGGCCTCCTGCAGGCGATTCGGATCGATGGCCGAGGCGCCGTAGTACACCGTCTCCAGCGAGGACAGATCCCGCGTCTTCGAATCCGGGTGGTCCAGCAGCGCGTACAGCATGGACGGCACCAGCATGGTGGCGCTGATCTTGTGTTCCTCGATGGCGCGCAGCACTTCACCGGCCTCGAAACGCGGCAGCACCACGCACTGCCCGCCGAGCAGCACGACGGGCAGGAAGAACGCCGCGCCCGCATGCGAGAGCGGTGTGCAGATCAGGAATTTGGGGTGCTTGGGCCACTCCCATTCCGAGAGCTGGATCTGCGTCATGGTGTTCATGGTGACCGCGGTGCCGATGACGCCCTTGGGCTTACCGGTGGTGCCGCCGGTGTAGCTGATGGAGATGACATCGTCGGGCAGCAGTTCGACGGCCTCGACCGGCTGCGGCTCGAACTTGTCGGCGGCCGCGAGCAGGTCGATGCCCACATCGGCGAGCGCGTCCGGTACCGGGCCCAGGACCAGTACCTTGGTGAGTCCCGGCACGCGATCCACCAGATCGCGGGCGCGCTGCACGAAGGCGGGCACCGGATCCAGGATCAGCGTCGAAATGCCCGCGTCGGCAAGCACATACGCGTGATCGTCGAGACCGCCGATGGGGTGCAGGGCGGTGCGGCGCGAGCCCACGATCTGGCCCGCCGCGATGGTGAACAGCACCTCCGGCCGGTTCAGCGCGAGCACGCCGACCGGGGTCCCGGTGCTGACGCCGTGTTCGGCGAAGGCCTGGATGTAGCGGCTGACGCCCGCCAATACCTCACCGCCGGTGAGGATATGGTCGCCGAGGGTGAGCACCGGCCGGTTCCTGTGCCGCTTCAGCCCCGCGATGAGCGCGTGGCCATTGTGCACGGGAAGCCGCAGCCGGGTCTCGGGATCGATTGTCGTCATGTGTTTCTCACTCCGTCCGGTCGGTTCCGGTGATCATGCCGTGTGGGCCGCGTAGAGGGTGACGACCACCGCGCCACCGAGACCCAGATTGTGCGCCAGCGCGGTACGCGCGCCCGGCACCTGTCGTTCGCCTGCGAGTCCGCGCAACTGCCAGTTCAATTCGGCGCACTGGGCCAGGCCGGTGGCGCCGAGGGGGTGGCCCTTGGAGATGAGGCCGCCGGAGGGGTTCACCACCCAGCTGCCGCCGTAGGTGGTCGCGCCCGACTCCACCAGCGCGCCGGATTCGCCTTCACCGCACAGGCCCAGGGCCTCGTAGGTGATGAGTTCACTGATGGAGAAGCAGTCGTGCAGCTCGATGACATCCACGTCGGCGACGCCGATTCCGGCGGTGGCGAACACCTTTCCGGCGGCGGCGCGGGTCATGGGCGCGCCCACGACATCGATCATGGAGCCGGTGGAGAAGGCATTGCCGTCATCGGTGGCGAGTTCCTGCGCCACGATTTCGATGGCCTGTGCCTCGAGGCCGTGCGCCTTCACGTACTCCTCGCTCACCACGACCGCGGCGGCCGCGCCGTCGGACATGGGGGAGCACTGCGAGCGGGTGAGCGGCCCGTGCACCGGCTTGTCGGTGAGCACCTGGTCCAGGGTGTAGGCATCCTGGAACTGCGCCAACGGGTTCCGGGTCGAATGCCGGTGGTTCTTCACCGCGACGGCCGCGAGCTGCTCGGGCGTGGTGCCGTAGCGCTTCATGTGCTCGATGGCGGCATTGCCGAAGAACTGGGTGGTGATCGGTGCGGCGGTGAAGTCGAAGTGCTCGCGGTTGACCTTCAGGTGCGCGTCGACGGTGGTGACCTTGGGTTTGGTGGCGGGCCCGGCCATGGCTTCCTTGGTCATCTGCTCGAAGCCGACTGCGAGGGCGATGTCCACGATGCCCGCGCCGACCCATTCGCGCGCGAGCATGAGCGCGGTCGATCCGGTGGCGCAGTTGTTGTTGACGTTCACGATCGGAATGCCGGTGAGGCCCACATCGTAGAGGGCGCGCTGCCCGGCGGCCGACGGCTGGAAGACGTAGCCGACGGCGGCGCGCTGCACCTGGTCGTAGGTGATGCCCGCATCGCCGAGCGCCCCGTGCACGGCCTCGCCGACCATCTCCGGATAGGTCCATTCGCGGGAACCGATCTTCACGAACGGCGTCATGTTCACACCCACGACGAAAACGCGTCGCATATCTTCTTGTACTCCTCTTGTGCGGGAACGTCTTTGGTTTCGGGTCAGTCGGCGCGCGGGATGCGGCCGTCCAGGTCGGTGAAGCCGTATTCCTCGGCGAGGTCGGCGACCTTCCACGACTTGCCGGTGCGGGTGCGGCGTTTCGGGTCGGCGGCGAGGGCCGCCACGGCGCGGCCGGGGAAGCGCGGGGTCTCGGCGGCGGCCAGGTCGAAGGTGCCTTCGCCGGGCAGCGTGACCAGGCGGCGGCCCTGATCGTCGGCCGGAACCAGTTGCAGCAGTTCGGTATCCACGATGCCGGGCCACAGTGAGACCGCCGTGACCTCGGTATCGGCGAGGTCGTGGGCGAAGTCGGCGGTGAGGCGGTCCACGGCCGTCTTGCCGGCGCCGTAGACGGCATTGTGCATGTACCGCTGCGCGCCCGGCGAGGAGATATTGACGATCAGCCCGCCCGACTCGATGAGCAGCGGGGCCGCGAATACGCTTGCCACATAGTGGGATCGGACGCCGATATCGAAGGTCTCGTCCCACGCCTTGGCCGGCACCTCCCAGAATTTGCGGCCGAGCCAGCGCGCGGCGGCGGGGGAGTTGTAGACATTGTTGACGAGGACGTCGAGGCGGCCGTGGTCCGCGCGCACCCGCGCGAAGAGCTGTTCCACCGCGGCGTCGTCGTGGTGATCGCAGACCACCGCGATCCCGGTACCGCCGAGGGCGTCGATCTCGGCGGCGGTGCCGGCGACCGTGCCCGGCAGGTGTCCGGGCGTGACGGTGCGCCCGGTGACGTACACGGTTGCGCCCGCCGCGCCCAGCTCCAGGGCGATGCCCTTACCGATGCCGCGGCTGGCTCCGGTCACCACCGCGACCTGTCCGGCGAGAATCTTGGGTATTTCGCTCACGACCTCTGGACACTACCTTGAAATAGGAACGTGTTCTAGAAAATGGAGGCGGTAGTGGAACTGACCCATCGGACGCTGGATACCGGGGACATCCGGATGCACGTCGCCGAGCAGGGGGAGGGCCGTCCGGTCATCTTCTGCCACGGGTTCCCGCACACCTGGTACGTCTGGCACAAGCAGGTTGCGGCCGTGGCCGCCGCCGGCTACCGCGCCCTGGCCCCCGATCTGCGCGGATACGGACGCACGGACGTTCCGGAGAATGTCGAGGCGTACACCAACGAGGCCGTCATCGGCGATCTGCTCGCCCTGCTGGACGACATCGGCGAATCCAAGGCAGTGTTCGTCGGCCTCGATTTCGGCGCACAACTCGTCTGGGAACTGTCCCTGCGTCACCCCGAGCGGGTGGCCGGCGTGGTGGTCCTGAACAACCCGTTCGCCCCCCGGCCCCCGCGGGCGCCGTCCGCCTTCTGGACCAAGGCTGCCGAACGTCACTTCCTGCACCTCTCGTACTTCCAGGAACCCGGCGTCGCCGATGCCGAATTGGCGGCTCGCCCAAGGGAATTCCTGGCCCGCGTCTACTACTCGCTCTCCGGCGACTACCACTACCTCGACACCTGGAAGAATCCGCCCGGCATCGGCTACCTCGAAGCCCTCCCGCAGGCTCCCGCCTTGCCCTGGCCGTGGCTCACCGAGGCCGACTTCGACACCCTGGCACAGGATTTCGAACGCACCGGCTTCACCGGCGGCCTCAACTGGTACCGCAACCTCGACCGCAACTGGGAACTCACCGCCGCCTACGCCGACGCCAAGGTGGAGGTCCCCACCTTCTTCCTCTACGGCGAAAACGACCCGGACATGGAAGGTTTCAGCGGCCGCGACCCCCTCGCCACCCTGCGCGCCAATGTCGTCGACCTGCGTCAGGTCATCGAGGTGCCGTCCGCCGGACACCTCGTGCAACTTGAGCGTCCGGAGGTCGTCAGCACCTTCATCACGACGGCCGTGAAGAGTCTGGGGCTGGGCGCCTAGCCGATACGCCGAGTCCGGCCGCGCGGTTCGGGCCGCGCGGCCGGCCGGATGCGCTGTGGGAAAATGCGTCATGACCATCAAGATCGACGCATTGGATTCCGCGCTGTTGGCGGAGCTGGCGTCCGACCCGCGCGCGCCGATTCTGGACTTGGCGCAGCGGTTGAATATCGCACGAAACACGGTGCAGGCGCGGATGAAGCGGCTGGAGGCTTCGGGGGCGGTGCGGGGGTATCCGCCGAATGTGAATCTGCAGGCGCTGGGGTTCGTGGTGCACGCGTTCGTAGGGATCGAGACCGATCAGAACAAGATGGACGACATCATCGAGGCGTTGCAGTCGTTCCCGAATGTGCTGGAAGTGCATGCGACGACGGGGCGGGCGGATCTGCTGGTCCGGATCGCGGCGCAATCGCAGCAGGATCTGCTGGGGATCATCCAGCAGGTGCATTCCATCGGCGGGGTGCGGCATACCGAGACCATGCTGGCGATGGCGACGCCGATCGAGTATCGGTCGCTGCCGCTCGTCGAACATCTGACGAAAGCTACTGACCGGTCTTAACGGGGCCTTGACGGCGCGGCCTCGAGCAGACTGCTGCGTAGGTCACAGTGCGCCAGGTCACTTTTGATCAGTCTGATCAACTTTTCGCGCCTCGGTTGACACAGATCACACACCACGGCAGATTTCGCTGCACCGATTGCTACTTCGTCTGCAGCTCACGACCTGGGCTGGTGGAAAGTGTGGTGACTCTTCATGACCAGCGTTGCCTGCCCGTCCGACCTACAACCGTCGGCGACAGCCACGCCCTATGACCTCGCCGACCGCTATCGCGCGGGTGCGGGGCCGGTCCTGCTCACCGGTGTCCAGGCCATCGCCCGGATGATGGTCGAGCAGCATGTGCGCGATATTCGTGCGGGTCGCCGTGTCGCGACTTTTGTTTCCGGTTATCAGGGCAGCCCGCTCGGCGGGGTCGACAAGATGCTGCTCGGCATGCCGAGCGTGCTGGCCGAACACGACATCGTGTTCGTGCCGGGGATGAACGAAGAACTCGCCGCCACCTCGGTGTGGGGTAGTCAGGCGGATCTGCCGGCCGGCAAGTCGACCCATGACGGGGTCGTCGGGGTCTGGTACGGGAAGGGACCCGGCGTCGACCGGGCCACCGATGCGCTGCGGCACGCCAATATGTACGGGGTCAACCCGCGCGGCGGGGTGCTGCTGCTGGTCGGTGACGATCCCGCCTCGAAATCGTCGACGGTGCCCGCGGTCAGCGAACGATCCCTGGCCGCCATGGGGATTCCGGTCCTGTTCCCGCGCAATGCCGAAGAGATCATCACCATGGGCATGCAGGGCGTCGCGCTGTCGCGGGCCTCCGGTTGCGTGGTGGCGATGAAGATCGTCGCGGATGTGGCCGATGGGGCCTGGACCGTGGACGCCTCGATTTCGGAACTCGGCATCACCGTGCCCGAGATCGAATGGGAGGGCAAGCCTTTCGTCTACCGGCAGCGGCCCATGGCGGCGCCGGCGGACAGCCTGCTCGCCGAGGCCGATCTGTACGGGCCGCGCTGGGCGACCGTGCGCGCCTACGGTGCGGCCAACGGCCTCGATGTGCTCGAGGTGAATCCCGCCGCGGCGAAGATCGGGATCGCGGCCACCGGCACCACCTTCGACGCGGTCCGGCAGGCGCTGCTCGACCTCGGCGTCGACGACACCGTGATGCATCGCGCCGGGATTCGGTTGCTGCGCATCGGCATGCCGTATCCGGTGGGGCCGCAGGCGATCACCGAGTTCGCCCACGGGCTCGAGCAGGTGATCGTGGTGGAGGACAAGACCGCGTTCATCGAGACGCAGATCCGCGAGATCCTGTACGGGACCGCCGATACGCCACAACTGCTCGGCAAGCATGATGCCAATGGAGCGCCCCTGTTCCCGCTCGGCGGCGAGCTCACCGCGGGCCGACTACTCGGGCCCCTGCGCCGGGTGCTGCGGGATCATGTCGAGCTGAAAAAGGCTCCGCCGCCGCCGCTTTCGCTGGAAGTGCTGTCCGCCACGCGCACCGCCTACTTCTGCAGTGGCTGCCCGCACAACCGCTCCACCGCCATCCCGGAAGGTTCGATCGGCGGCGGCGGTATCGGCTGCCACACGCTGGTGACCATGTCCGGGCGCGCGGATTCCGCGGTGACCGGGCTGACCCAGATGGGCGGTGAGGGCAGTCAGTGGATCGGGCAGGCGCCGTTCACCGATGTGCCGCACCTGTTCCAGAACATCGGCGACGGGACCTTCTTCCACTCCGGGCAGCTGGCGGTGCAGGCGTGTGTCGCGGCCGGGGTGAACATCACCTACAAGCTGCTCTACAACGAGGTCGTCGCCATGACAGGCGCGCAGGATGTGGAGGGCGGGCTCGGGGTCGCGGAACTGACGCACAAGCTCACCACCGAGGGCGTCAAGCAGATCATCATCTGCGCTGATGAACCCAAGCGGCACAACAAGAAAGCGCTCGCCAAGGGCACGCTGCTGTGGCATCGCGACCGGCTCGACGAAGCCCAGCGGGCGTTGCGGGAGGTTCCCGGCGTCACCGTCCTCATCTACGACCAGCACTGCGCCGCCGACGCTCGCCGCCAGCGCAAGCGGGGGACCCTGCCCACCCGCAATACCCGCGTGGTGATCAATGAAGCCGTCTGCGAGGGCTGCGGCGATTGCGGCGTGAAATCCAACTGCCTGTCCGTGCAGCCGGTGGACACCGAATTCGGGCGCAAGACCCGCATCGATCAGACCTCCTGCAATACCGATTACAGCTGCCTGGACGGCGACTGCCCGTCGTTCGTGACGGTGGAGCTGCCGGATGCGAAGCAGGCCAAGGGATCCCGCAAGGCGCGTCAGACTGCCGAGCCGCCTGCGGTGGCCGATCCGGGTCTCGCCGCGCCGCGAGGTACGCAGAATGTGCTGCTCGCCGGGATCGGCGGTACGGGCATCGTCACCGTCAACCAGGTGCTGGCCACCGCGGCGCTGCGGGCCGGATACTCGGTCGAGAGCCTCGATCAGATCGGTTTGAGTCAGAAGGCCGGGCCGGTGCTTTCGCATCTGCGGTTCTCCACCACCGAGCTGGAGCCCTCCAACCGGCTCACCCCGGGCAGTGCCGACTGCGTCATCGCCATCGACCTGCTCACCGCCACGGACACCAAGAATCTGCCCTACGGGAGCCCGGCGAGCACGATCGCGGTCGCATCCACCAGCCAGACCCCGACCGGGGACATGGTGTACGACAAGTCCGTTGCGTATCCGGAGACGCAGTCGCTGCTGGATCGGCTCGCGGCGGTCTCGCGCACGCTGACCCACTTCGACGCGCTCGCGGCGGCGCAGGCGCTGTTCGGGAATACCGCGGCCGCCAACTTCCTGGTCGTCGGCGCGGCCTTCCAGGCCGGGGGATTGCGACTGCCCGCGGCCGCGATCGAAGAGGCCATCGGGATCAACGGTGTCGCGGTCACCGCGAATATCGCGGCCTTCCGCTGGGGGCGGGTGGCCTTCGCGGATCCGGCCGCGTTCGAGGCGGCCGTGGGATCGACGCAGCCGCAGCGTGATCGGGTTGTCGTGCCCGCGGACCTGCTGGCGGGCACCGGCTTCGATGATGAGACGCGCCGGCTCGTCGAGCTGCGTGCCGGTGAGCTGATCGCCTTCCAGAGCGTGAAAATCGCTCGGCGGTACGTCGATTCGGTGCGAGCCGTGTGGGCTGCCGAGCGTGCCGTCACCGACCGGACGGAGTTCAGTGCCGCGGTGGCGCGCGGGCTCTACAAGTTCACCGCCTACAAGGACGAGTACGAGGTCGCCCGCCTGCTCGTCGACCCGGCCTTCCTGTCGCAGATCGAATCCCAGGTGCCCGGTGGCGAGCAGCTCACCTACAAGCTGCACCCGCCGATCCTGCGTGCCCTCGGCCGTAAGAAGAAGATCGGCCTCGGACCGAAATCGCATGTGGCGCTGAAGGTGCTCGCCAAGGGCAAGGTGTTGCGCGGTACCAAGCTGGATCTGTTCGGCTACGCGCACGTGCGCAAGGTCGAGCGGGCGCTGCTGGTCCAGTACACCGAGATGGTGCTGCGGCTCGCCCGTGAACTGAACGCCGAGAACTACGATATTGCGCTCGAGGCCGCCGGGCTGACCGATCTGGTCCGCGGCTACGAGGGCGTCAAGCTCGGCAATGTCGAGCTGTACCGGTCGCGCCTGCGGGAGCTCGGCATCGACTGCTGACCGCCGGCACGCGCTTGCCGGGGCGCGTGCCCGCTCTCGCCGGAAAACCTTGCCGCGCTGAGCAAGCGCATGCCGTGCCTTGTCGCGCGGCATCCGAACCTGCCGCCACCGCGCGGCGCCCGACCCATCGCAACCATGCGACGGCCCCCCGCCGCCACAAGCGGCACCGCACCCCGCCGCGACCCGCGGCGTCCAGGAAGGAATCCACCGTGACCGCAATGCACACCGAGGCAGGAGTTTTCGGCCGCTCGCACGAGCTGAGCCGGCGAGGCCATGAGCAGGTGGTGTTCTGCGAGGACGACAAGACCGGGCTGAAGGCGATCATCGCCATCCATTCGACCGTGCTGGGCCCCGCCCTGGGCGGCACCCGAATGTACCCGTACGCCAGCGAATCCCAGGCGCTCGACGATGTGCTGCGGCTGTCGTGGGGCATGACCTACAAGTCGGCGGCCGCCGGCGTCGATCTGGGCGGCGGCAAGGCCGTTATCATCGGCGATCCGGCCCACGACAAGAGCGAGGAGCTGTTCGCCTCCTACGCGCGGTTCGTGGAGACCCTGGGCGGGCGGTACATCACCGCCGGTGACGTGGGCACCAACACCGACGACCTGGATGCGATCGGCCGCTACACCTCGCATGTGACCGGCCGCAGCGCCGTGGCCGGCGGATCCGGCGACAGTGCCGGGCTGACCGCGCTCGGCGTGTTCAACGCCATGCGCGCGGGCGCCGAATCCGTGTGGGGCACAGCCTCGCTGGCGGGCCGCACGGTCGGTGTCGAGGGTGTCGGCAAGGTGGGCCGGGCGCTCATCTCACTGCTGCTCGCCGACGGCGCCGAGGTGTGCGCCACCGATGTGAACGAGGCTGCCCTGCAGCGGATTTCGCAGGAGACCCCGGGCGTGCGGCTGCTCGGCTCGGTCGCCACCGCGCCCGTCGACGTGTACGCGCCCTGCGCCCTCGGCGGCACGCTCACCGCATCCAGCGCCGAGGCCATCGAGGCCAAGCTCGTCTGCGGTGCGGCCAACAATCAGCTCGCGAATCCCGCGGTGGAGCAGGCGCTCACCGAACGCGGGATCACGTGGGTACCGGACTTCGTCGCCAATGCCGGTGGCCTGATTCAGGTCGCCGGTGAACTGCAGGGCGCGGACAGGGCAACGGTCGAGGGTGACGTGAGGGGCATCTTCGACCGCTGCCGCGACATCATCACGGCGGCGAAGGCCGAAGGTATCGGAACCGGCGCGGCGGCGAACCGGTTCGCGGAACGGCGTCTCGACGCCATTCCCCGATCCATCTGATCGCGCCGCCGGAGTTTCAAAGGAGAGGCCAGAGTGGCGATCACGAGCGGTTTGTTCCGCACCAAGTCCGTTGAACAGTCCATCCGGGACACCGATGAACCGGATTCCAAGCTACGTAAGGATCTGACAGCCAGAGATCTCACCATATTCGGTGTCGCGGTCGTGATCGGCGCCGGCATCTTCACCCTCACCGCGCGTACCGCGGGAACGGTTGCCGGCCCGGCGGTTTCGCTGGCCTTCGTCTTCGCGGCGATCGCCTGTGGGCTGACCGCGCTCTGTTACGCCGAGTTCGCCTCGACCGTGCCGGTCGCGGGCAGCGCGTACACGTTCGCGTACGCCACCTTCGGTGAGCTCATCGCCTGGATCATCGGCTGGGATCTCATCCTGGAATTCGCGTTGGCGGTATCGGTGGTGGCCAAGGGGTGGTCGCAATACCTCGGTGAGGTATTGGGCGGCACCTTGACGCCGATAGCGCATATCGGGTCGATTCAATTCGACTGGGGCGCGGTGCTGATCATCGCGATCGTCGGGACGGTGCTGGCGACGGGGACGAAACTGTCGTCGCGGGTGTCGGCCATCGCGGTCGCCATCAAACTGATCGTGATCGCTCTCGTATTGATCGTGGGTATCACCTACTTCAAGGCCTCCAATCTCTCGCCGTACATTCCGCCGTCGCAGCCGTCGGCCAAGGCCGATGGCGTGCATCAGTCGCTGTTCGCGTGGCTCACCGGGTCCGGCGGCACCAGCTTCGGCTGGTTCGGCCTACTGTCGGCGGCGAGCCTGGTGTTCTTCGCCTTCGTCGGATTCGACGTGGTGGCAACCACTGCCGAGGAGACTCGTAACCCGCAGCGCGATGTTCCGCGCGGCATCTTCGGGTCGCTGGCCATCGTGACGGTGCTGTACGTGGCGGTCTCGCTGGTGCTGACCGGCATGGTCTCCTACAAGGACCTCCAGGGCGGAAACGCCACCCTGGCAACCGCTTTCGCCATCCACGGCGCCACCTGGGTGAAGAACATCATCTCCATCGGTGCGCTGGCGGGGCTCTCGACGGTGGTCATGGTCATGTTCCTCGGCCAGACCCGTGTGCTGTTCGCCATGTCCCGAGACGGATTGCTGCCCCGCGGCCTGGCCCACACCGGCAAGAACGGCACCCCCGTCCGCCTGACGATCATCGTCGGCTCGATCTGCGCGGTTCTCGCCGCGTTCGTCGACTTCGGCACCTTGGAAGAGATGGTCAACATCGGTACCTTGGTCGCCTTCGTCCTGGTGTCCATCGGCGTTCCGATCCTGCGCCGCACCCGCCCCGACCTGAAGCGGGGTTTCCGGGTCCCGCTGGTGCCCTTCGTCCCGATCCTGGCCGCGCTGGCCTGCTTCTGGCTGATGCTCAATCTGTCGCTGGAGACGTGGCTGCGGTTCCTCATCTGGATGGTGCTGGGCGCGGTCGTCTACTTCGCTTACGGCCGAACGCATTCGGCGCTGGGTCGCCGTGCCGCACCGGCCGACGAGCCCGTGGCGTCACGCGTCCCGTAGCCGAATCGCTTCGGCGAAGGCCAGATCGAGCAGGCCGGGGAAGCGCGCATCGAGATCGGCGCGGCGGAGCGTGAGGTAGAACTTGCGACCGTCGCGCCGTTGACGAATGACCCCGGCCTCGCGCAGGGCCCGCCAATCAACGCGATTACGCCCGCCTCACCGCCCTACTGCTGGCCCTCGTCGCCTTCCTCGGCTGAAATTGGTGTCGTGGCCTCCCCTCGACGCCACGACACCAATCTCCTCGACCCGGCGCGAATCGCCGAGTGATCACCAGTGGTCAGTAGTTGTCGCCGAAGGCGGCGCGCTGGGTGCGTTCCAGCCGGCTGCTGAACAGCCTGGCCAGCAAGGGAATCGGAACACCGCCCTGCTCATCCGGGTTCGCGACGGAGAGCAGCCAGGCGGGCATGAATCGTAACGTCCAGAGCGGAGCCGTTCTGGCCATATGGGTTTCGAACTTCTTCCACAGCCGCTCATCGAGCGACGGCGCGAGTCGGCCGAGCAGTTCCCGCTCCTCGTCGGCTGTATGTCCGGAAAGATGGTCGCGGACAGCAGCACTGAGGTCGGCCAACTGGGTTGCGGCCGCGGCATCGGCGACGGGCCGCGCACCGGCCGCCCGCCAGGCTGCGAGCACCTCCGCCAACTCGGCATGTTCAGCGGCCAGTACTTCCAGGGCCTCCCGATCCGCGCCCGCGTCCTGCAAACGCGGCCAGAAGAACTCGTCCTCACCTTCATGATGGTGATGGATCACAATCCCGAGCTTGTCCACATAACGACTGAGTGCACCGGCCCGCACCGCATCCGGCGCCCCCGCCAACTCCCGGGCGGTGCGCTCGACTCGATCGAGGTCGCGCACCATAGCGCGATGGGCAAGGAGCATCGTCTTATGCCCCCTCGGCAGACTGGCAACGGATGACACAGACATGAAGACTCCTGGACGGGTGGCGGCTGACGCCGCTACACGCCGGTCATGCTAACACTATGAACGTAGTTAAATGCACTAGAGATGTAGTGAAGGAGGCGGAATGTCCCGCAGGCGCGAGCAGGTCCTGGACGCGGCCATCGAGGTCATGGCCACCGAAGGCCTACGCGGCCTGACCTTCCAAGCAGTGGACAAGGCCGCCGAGGTCCCCGCCGGCAGCGCCTCCAACTCCTTCCGCAACCGAAACGCCCTACTGCTGGGCATAGTCACCCACCTCGTAGAACTGGACGAACGCGACTGGCAAGCCGTAGGCGGCATCCTCCAGCCGAACACCCCCGACGCCCTCGCCGACATGATGGCCGGCGTAATCCGCCACGCCCTCGGTCCAGGCCGCAGCCGCACCACAGCCCGCTACGCCCTCTTCCTGGAGGCCGCCACCCACCCAGACCTCCGAGCCCCCCTGACGGCCGCCCGCCAAACCATCACCACCTGGATAACCCCCTGGCTCCAAACCCTCGGCTCACCAGACCCCACAATCCACTGCAACATCCTCCTGGACCACACAGACGGCGCCATCCTCCACCAAATAACCTGGCCAGACCCAAATTTCAACCCCACCCCCGGAATCCGCGCCTTACTGTCAGGACTGCTCGACAAGCCCTGAATGGCCAAGGAATAATTTCCGAGTCGCATTATCTTGCTGGCCTGCCAGGATTCGAACCTGGAACCGACGCCTTAACAGGGCGCTGCTCTGCCGTTGAGCTACAAGCCAATAGGGTGATCGGCGGGGCTCGAACCCGCTTTCTCCGGAATCACGATCCGGTGCCTCGTCCGCTTCGGCTTCGATCACCGTGGCGGTGGTCGGATTCGAACCGACGACCTGTGGGTTATGAGCCCACCGCGCTTCCTGACTGCGCCACACCGCTATGGCATTCCATTCCCGCTGCCCCGTCGAGCTTGCGGTGAAATAACATTCGCAGGAATGGTCGGGGCGCTGCAACCTATTTTCTAGGACGGAATGCCTTTGGCGGAGAGGGGTGCGCCGATAAGGTATTCCGATTCCGCGAGGAGGTCGGGAAGGCGGTTCGGGCGGCGTCCATGGCTTCGCTGGTGCGGTGGGTGGCTAGGGCTTCTTCGCTGGCGTAGAGCTCGGTTACCCAGAAGAGCGTGGGGTCGTCGGTGGAGCGGTTGAGGACGTAAAGGAGTGTGCCGGGCTCTTTTTCGGCTTGGGTGAAGACTTCTTGGAAGGCGGCTAGGAAGGCTTCGGTTTTGCCTGGTTGGACTTTGATTCGCGTGAGTAAGGCGACCTGAGTCATGCGATCGATCCTCCCACTCCCGGAGCGGGAGGGGAGGTGAACGCGGGGTGGGTCAGGCCGAGACGCGGCGGAGAGACTCGGGGGTCAGGTCTTTCAGGGTGGGGTAGCCGTCTACGGCCATGATGAGGTCGGCTTCGGCGAGGAGGGTGCGGAGGACGTGGACGATGCCGTCCGTGGCGCCGAGGGCGCAGCCGTAGGCGTAGGGGCGGCCGATGCCTACCGCGGTGGCGCCGAGGGCGAGGGCCTTGATGATGTCGGCGCCGGTGCGGATGCCGGAGTCGAAGAGGACGGGGAGGCCTTCGGCGGCGGCTACTACGTCGGGGAGCATGTCCAGGGCGGGGAGGCCGCCGTTGGCTTGGCGGCCACCGTGATTGGAGCAGTAGATGCCGTCCACGCCGGCGTCGCGGGCGCGGCGGGCGTCGTCGGGGTGGCCGATGCCCTTCACGATCAGGGGGAGCTTGGTGAGGGAGCGGAGCCAGGGAAGGTCGGCCCAGGTGAGGGGGTTGCCGAAGACCTGGATCCAGCGCAGGATCGCCGACTGGGGGTCCTCTTCGGGCGACTTCGCGAGGCTCGCGCGGAAGACCGGGTCGGTGAAGTAGTTGGCGAGGCAGTGGCCGCGGAGCTGGGGGAAGTTGGCGGTGGCGAGGTCGCGGGGGCGCCAGCCCGTGACCCAGGTGTCGAGGGTGACGACTATGCCCTTGAAGCCGGCCTTCTCGGCGCGGGCGACCAGGCTGGCGGCCAGGTCGCGGTCGGTGGGGGTGTAGAGCTGGAAAAAGCCCGGTGTGTCACCGAATTCGGCGGCGACGTCTTCGAGGGGGTCGACCGTCAGGGTCGAGGCCACCATCGGGACACCGGTGCGCGCCGCGGCCCGCGCGGTCGCGAGATCGCCGTGTCCGTCCTGCGCGCACAAGCCGATCACGCCGACCGGAGCCATGAAAACTGGTGCGGGCAAAGTCATTCCGAACAGATCCACCGACAGATCGCGCTGCGCGGCACCCACGAACATGCGGGGCACCAGACCCCAGTGATCGAAGGCGGTCCGGTTCGCGTTCTGGGTGCGCTCATCGCCCGCACCGCCCGCGACATACGACCAGACCGACGGCGGCATCGCCGCCTGTGCCCGCTCGACCAGCTCGGCGTGGTGCACCGGGAACGCCGGGACCACACCGCGCAGTCCCTGGAAATAGATCTCGTTCTGGAAATCCCCGAATGCCATGACCGTCCTCCGTTCGTCGCGCCCCTGTCGGCGCTCACTTCATTGTGCGAGACTTGGCATCCAGACCGGACGGATCGCAGGATATTGTCACGGAGATAGATGCACATGCAGGATGATGCCAGGATGCTCGGCGAGGAGGACCTCGCCCTCATCAATGCGCTGCAACTGCGCCCCCGCGCCTCCTGGACCGAACTCGGCCGCGTCCTCGATGTCGACCCGGTCACCGTCGCCCGTCGCTGGCAGCGCCTGGAACAGCGCGGAGAAGCCTGGGTGTGCGTCTCCCCGGGGCCCGCACTGTTCGATCACGTCTGCGCCGCCTACGTCGATATCGACTGCGCCGCAGGCGAAACCGCCGCCGTCGTGCGCGCACTCGCCGCCCATCCGCACATGCTGACCCTGGAACGCGCGGGCGGCAGCAACCGCATCCTCGCCACCGTAGCGACCCGCGACTTCGACCAGATGTCCCGCTACACCCTCGACGTGCTGCCGGCCGTCCCGCACATCACCGCCGTGCGCGCGCATATCGTCACGCACTGGTTCGCCGAGGGCGGCAGCTGGCGCATCGACGCGCTCGCCCCCGGCCAGCGCGACCGGCTGCGCACCCTGGCCGCGGCCGCGCCCGTGGACGTGGGCCGTCGCCGCATCACCGCCCTGGACCGGGCCATGTTCGAACAGCTCTACTACGACGGCCGAGCCGCTCATCGCACCCTCGCCGCCGCACTGGATATCAGTGGCTCCACCGTCAAACGCCGCATCGACGAACTCACCCGCTTGGGTGTGCTCTCGTTCCGCTGCGACTTCGCGCGCCCGCTCGGCGGCTGGCCGGTGGCCGTCACGTTCTGGGCGACCGCACCGACCGCCGCGCTACCGGAGATCGGCTATGCGCTGATCAGGCTGCCGCAGACCCGCAATTGCGCCGCCGTCAGCGGCACTCACAATCTCGCGGTGCAGGCCAACCTGCACTCGGTGGCCGAGGTGACGCGCTTCGAAAACGAGCTCGCCACCATGCATCCCGAGCTCACCGTCTCCGAACGCGTGATCACGCTGCGGCACGAGAAGATGCTCGGCCGCGTCTTGGACGGCCATGGACGGGCCATCTCGGTGGTGCCGCCGGATATCTGGCTGGAAACCGTTCCCGCCGTGGGTGATTCGCAGTGAGATGGTCGGCTGCCCGATTCAGCCCGCCGACCAGCCGCCGTCCACGGGGACGATCGCTCCGTTGACGAATGACGCTGCCTCCGACGCGAGGAAGACCGCGACCGCCGCCATCTGCTCGGGCTGCGCAATGCTCTGATTGAGGCCCAGGATCGGTTGCAGCGCAGCGAGACCTTCGGCGTCCCAATTCGGTGCATCGCCGCCGATTCCGGTCATGGTAGGTCCGGGCAGGATTGCGTTGCAGCGGATTCCGTCCTTGGCGTGCATCCATGCGACATTCCTGGTGATCCCCACGACGCCGTGTTTCGACGCGGTGTAGGCGATTCCGGCCGCGCCGCCGCGAATTCCGGCCTCCGACGCGGTATTCACGATCGACCCGCCGCCCTGCCGCAGCATGAACGGCAGCACCGCCTTGGTGACCAGGAAGGTTCCGGTCAGGTTGACCCGCAGTACCCGATCCCACACCTCGACCGAGGTATCCACCGGCCGCGCCATGGTGTCCATGATTCCGGCGTTGTTGCACAGTACGTCGATGCGGCCGAACGTGTCGTCCGCGGCGCGCACCAGCTCCGCCACCGAGGCCTCGTCCGAAATGTCGGCCGCCACCGGGAGCGCGGCCGCCCCGATGCTGTCGGCGGTCTCCTTGGCTCGCGCGGTCTCGATATCGGCGACCACCACCCGCGCGCCCGCCGCGGCGAAGGCGACGGCCATGGCCCGCCCGATCCCGGATCCGGCGCCGGTCACGAGGGCGACTCTGCCCTCGAACGTGTCAGTACTCAATCGATCTCAACTCCTCGAACCGCGAATTTCGCAAACCAACCGGACAATACTGTCCGGTTGCTACGGTAGTCGCATGAGCGAAGGACGTCGAGTGAACCGTGGCCCCGGAGCGGCCGCCGACAATCGCGCGGCACTCATCGCCGCCGCCCGGGACACCTTCACCGAGATCGGCTTCCACGCCCCGCTGAGCCTGGTCGCCCGCCGCGCCGGCGTCGGGCAGGGCAGCCTCTACCGCCACTTCCCCGACCGGGAGAGCCTGACGCTGGCCGTCTTCGAGGACAACGTCACCGGCCTGGAAACCTTCGCCGCGAACCCGGAGATCACCCTCGAGGACGTCCTCGACCGAGTCATCGAGGAACTGACCGCTGTCACGGCAGTCGTCGCCGACCTCGACCCCACGACGACGGACTCGAGAATCACGGGCCTGGCCGAACGCCTGCGCACCTTGCTCGCGGCCAAACTCGACGCCGACCGCACCACGACCCCGTGGCGTGCCGATCTCAGCGCCGACGAGCTCGTGCTCGCCGTGGCCATGCTCGCCTCGCTACTCGCTCACGCCGATGCCGCCGCCCGCCCGGAACTCGCGGACCGCGCCTGGAACCTGCTGCGGCGCGGTCTGGCCCCGTGAGCTGTGCTGCACCCGTTCGCTTTTCGTGTCGAGTAGGGCCGGGTAAGAGAAATGGCGGGCTGTCCCGGAGGACAGCCCGCCATTTACATCAGGTGAATCAGTGCGGCTACATCAGGTGAATCAGTGCGGCAGGTCGGCCGCGGCGGATTCGTCCAGCAGCCAGGTGGTGGATTCGCTGCCGATGGCGCCCGCGGCCGGAATGTCCAGCGGCGAAGCACCATTCAGCGCCGCCGCCACCGCGGCGGCCTTGGCCTCACCGGAGACCACCAGCACCACGTGGCGGGACTTGCGGATGGCAGGCAGGGTCAGCGTGACCCGCACCGCCGGCGGCTTGGGCGAATTCGTCTCCGCCACCACGAGTTCGTGCTCCTCGCGGGTGGCGTCCGTATGCGGGAACAGCGAATTGATGTGCCCCTCACCGCCCATGCCCAGCAGGTGCAGATCGAACGCGCCGTGTTCGGCCAGGTACGCGTGGACGGTCGCGGAGTACTCGCCCGCGGCCTCCAGTGGATCCGGGTAGTCGCCGCTGGAGGGTTCGGCCGGATGCACCCGCGCCGGATCGACCGGCACATGATCGAGCAGCGCCTGCCGGGCCTGCACTTCATTGCGTTCCGGGTCGCCGACCGGCAGGAACCGCTCGTCACCCCAGAACACGTCGAGGTTCGCCCAGTCGATATCGCCCGGCGCCTTGCGCACCCATTCGAGCAGCCCGATCCCGGTGCCGCCGCCGGTCAGTACGACCGATGCGGACCCGCGTAGGCGCTGCGCCTCCACCACCTCGGTGACGAACCGCGCGGCGGCCGCGCGTACGAGTTCCTCGGTGCCGGAGAAGGTTTCGACGGCGGACTTACTCATAGGTGACCCTTTCGATTCCGGTCAGCGCCTCGGCGTAGATATCGTCGGCGTCCAAGTGGCGCAGCTCTTCGGCCAGGCAGTCCTTGGTCTCCCGGCGTGCCAGGGCGAAGCGCTGATCCGGTTCACCGCTGCGCTTCAGGGTCGCGGTGCGGCCGTGCTGCGGGCGGGAGATGGCGATGGACACCGTCGAGCGCACCATCTCCACCTTCAGTTCACCGGTCCGGCGCACCACCGGGCACTCCAGTCGCGCGGCCAGCCATCCCGCCAGCATATCGAGGGCCGGCTCGTCCCGCAGACCCGAAACCGTCACGGACTCAACGCCTTCGAACGGCGCCTCGTCGAGCGCGGCGGCCAGCAGCGCCCGCCAGTAGGTGACCCGGCTCCACGCCAGATCCGTATCGCCGGGCGCGTACGAGTGCCGCCGGCCCTTGATGGTGTCCTGCGGATTCGGCGCGAAGGTCGCGTCGGTGATGCGGCGAGTCGCCAAGCGCCCCACCGCATCCTTGGACGGGAATTCCGGCGCGCCCCGCGGCCACCACGCCACCACGGGGGTGTCGGGCAGCAGGAACGGGATCACCACGCTGCTCTCGTGCAGCACCAGGTCACCTTGCAGCCGGAGCACTATCACTTCGGCCGCGCCCGCATCCCCGCCCACGCGGATCTGCGCGTCCAGCCGGGTCTCGGCATTGCGGTCACCGCGCGCGAGCACTATGACACGGCAAGGGTGTTCGCGGCTGGCGTCATTGGCCGCGTCGATGGCCTCTTCCGCCTCGGAGCTGTCCAGCGTGCACACCACCAGCGTGAGCACCCGGCCCACGGTGACCACGCCATTGCTCTCGCGCAACTGCACCAGGCGTTTCGACACCTCGTTGGTGTGGGTGTCGGGCATGTCGATGATCATCGGGTGGGCTCCTGGGTGGGTGTGGTCACGGTCGCCGCCATTCCCGCCCGCTGCGCGCGAGCATCTCATCGGCCGATTCCGGACCCCAGGTGCCCGCCTCGTACGGGTCGGGCTTGCCCGTCTCCGCCCAGCGCTCGAGCGCGGGATCGAGGATGCGCCAGGCCAATTCGACCTCCTCGTTGACCGGGAACAACGACGGCATACCCAGCAGCACATCCAGGATGAGCCGCTCGTACGCCTCGGGGGAGTCCTCGGTGAACGCCTCGCCGTAGCTGAAGTCCATGTTCACGTCCCGGACCTCCATGGACGATCCGGGCACCTTGGACCCGAATCGCATGGTGATGCCCTCGTCCGGCTGCACCCGGATGACCAGCGCGTTCTGCCCGAGTTCCTCGGTCATGGTCTGGTCGAACGGCAGGTGCGGGGCCCGCTTGAACACCACCGCGATCTCGGTGACGCGGCGGCCCAGGCGTTTTCCGGTGCGCAGATAGAACGGGACACCCGCCCAGCGCCGCGTCTCCACGGCCAGGGTGATGGCGGCGTAGGTCTCGGTGCGGGAGTTCGGGTCGAAACCCTCCTCCTGCAACAGGCCCACTACCGGCTCACTGCCCTGCCAGCCCGCGGTGTACTGCCCGCGTGCCGTCGTCTCGTCCAAGGGCTCGACGAGTTTCGTCGCCGAGAGCACCTTGATCTTCTCGATCTGCAGCTGCTTGGGCTGGAAGCTGACCGGTTCTTCCATGGCCGTCAGCGCGAGCAGCTGGATCAGGTGGTTCTGGATGACGTCGCGGGCCGCGCCGATGCCGTCGTAATAGCCTGCGCGGCCACCCAATCCGATGTCCTCGGCCATGGTGATCTGCACATGGTCGACGTAGTTGGCGTTCCAGATCGGATCCCACAGCTGGTTGGCGAAGCGCAGCGCCAGAATGTTCTGGACCGTCTCCTTACCCAGGTAGTGGTCGATCCGGAAGACCGAACGCTCCGGGAACACCGTGTTCACCAGGGCGTTCAGCTCCTGCGCGCTCTGCAGATCGTGCCCGAAGGGCTTCTCGATCACCACGCGCCGCCACGACTTCGGCTGCCCCGCAGGCGAATCCGCGGGCTGCGCCAAACCGTTCTTGGACAGCTGCTCCAGCACGGTCGGGAACTCACCCGGCGGAATCGACAGGTAGAAGGCGGTATTGCCGCCCGTCCCGCGATCCCGATCCAGATCCTTCAGCGTGGTCGCGAGCTTGTGGAAGGATTCGTCGTCCTCGAAAGTGCCGCGGACGAAACGCAATCCCTCCTTCAGCTGCTGCCACACCTCGTCCCGGAACGGGGTACGCGCCGAGGAGCTCACGGACTCGTGCACGAGGGCCGCGAATTCGTCGTCGCTCATATCCCGGCGGGCGAACCCGACCAGCGAGAACCCCGGAGGCAGCAGCCCCCGATTCGCCAGGTCGTAGATGGCCGGCAGCACTTTGCGCCGCGACAGGTCACCGGTTACGCCGAATATCACCAAGCTGCACGGTCCTGCGATGCGGGGAACCCGGCTGTCCCGCCCATCGCGGAGCGGGTTCCCCGTCGTGACCGTCTTCGCCTCGCCGGTCACTGTCAGTTGCCTCCCGCCGCCTTCAGCGACTCCGTGGTGGCGACGAGCAGCTCTTCCCAGGACTTCACGAACTTGTCGACGCCCTCGGTCTCGAGCACACCGAACACGTCGGCCAGGTCGATGCCCACGGCGGTCAGCTGATCGAAGACCGCCTGCGCCTCGGCCGCCTTGCCGACCGCCACGTTCGGCACGATCTCGGCGTGGTCGGCGGCCGCCTGCAGGGTCTTCTCCGGCAGCGTGTTCACCGTGTTCGGCGCCACCAGCTCGGTGACGTACATGGTGTCGGGGTACTCCGGGTTCTTCACACCGGTCGACGCCCACAGCGGCCGCTGCCGGTTCGCGCTGCCCTGCGAGAACAGCAGCGCGTACGTGGAAGTGTGCTTGCCGCCGTCGAATACGTCCTGGTAGGCCGCATACGCCAACTGGGCGTTGGCGACTCCGGCCTTACCGCGCAGCGCCAGCGCCGCCTCGGTGCCGATGGCCTCCAGCCGCTTGTCGATCTCGGTGTCCACGCGGGACACGAAGAACGAAGCGACGGAATGGATCTTGGCCAGATCGTGCCCGGCGGTGTGCGCGCTGCGCAGGCCGTCCAGGTACGCGCCCATGACCGCGATGTGGCGTTCCACCGAGAAGATCAGGGTGACGTTCACGCTGATGCCCTCGGCGATCACCCGCGAGATGGCGGGCAGGCCGGCCTCGGTGGCGGGAATCTTGATGAACAGGTTGGGGCGGTCGACGATCTTCCACAGTTCGATCGCCTGCTTGACCGTGCCGTCCTCGTCGAACGCCAGGCGCGGATCCACCTCGATGGAGACGCGGCCGTCGGTGCCGCCGCTGGCCTCGAAGACCGGGGCGAAGACATCACAGGCGGCGCGCACGTCGTCGGTGGTGATGGTGCGCACGGCCGCATCGGCATCCGCGCTGCGGGCAGCCAGCTCACGCAGCTGCTCGTCGTAGGAGTGGCCCTGCGAGAGTGCGCCCTGGAAAATGGTCGGGTTGGTGGTGACACCGACGACATTGCGAGTATCGATCAGGCCCTGGAGGTTTCCGGACTTGATGCGATCCCGCGACAGGTCGTCCAGCCACACCGAAACCCCTGCGGCGGACAGTGCCGCGGTGTTCGTGTTCTGGGTCATGGAGGCTATCCCTTCACCTTGTCGAGCGAGCGGGTGGCAGCGGCGACGACGGCATCGGCGGTGATACCGAACTCGCGGAACAGTGTCTTGTAGTCGGCAGAGGCACCGAAGTGCTCGATGGACACGGTTTCACCCGCATCACCGACGAACCGGTGCCACGGCATCGAAATTCCGGCTTCCACCGAAACCCGCGCCTTCACCGCCGGCGGCAGCACGGACTCCCGGTAGGACTGCTCCTGAGCGTCGAACCACTCCACACACGGCATGGACACCACGCGGGTGCCGACGCCCTGTGCCTCGAGCGTAGCGCGGGCCTCGGTCGCGAGCTGGAGTTCCGAACCGGTGGCAATCAAGATCACCTGCGGTGTGGCCGTGGAGGATTCGGCCAGGACGTAACCGCCCTTGGCGACACCCTCGTAGCTGGTGCCCTCCTGGATCGGCAGATCCTGACGGGTCAGCGCCAGCGCGGACGGACCGTCCTGATGCGCGGGCTCCGACACCAGGAAATGCGAATGCCGTTCGGCCGAATCACGTTCCAGGATGGTGCGCCACGCGTAGGTGGTCTCGTTGGCGTCACCCGGGCGCACCACGTTCAGGCCCGGGATCGCGCGCAGCGCGGTCAGGTGCTCGATCGGCTGATGCGTCGGGCCGTCCTCACCGAGGCCGATAGAGTCGTGCGTCCACACGTAGACGACCGGGGTGCGCATGACCGCGCCCAGTCGCACCGAACCACGCATGTAATCGGAGAACACCAGGAAGGTGCCGCCGTACGGACGGGTCGGGCCGTGCAGGGCGATGCCGTTCAGAATCGCGCCCATGGCGTGCTCACGCACACCGAAGTGCAGGGTGCGGCCGTACGGGTTCGCCTTCCACATGCCGGTGGAGATGGACTCCGGGCCGAAGGACGGCTGATTCGGCATGGTGGTGTTGTTGGACTCGGCCAGGTCGGCCGAACCGCCCCACAGCTCCGGCAGCACCGGCGCGAGCGCGGCCAGCACGGCGCCGGACGCCTTACGGGTGGAGGTGGCCTTCTCGTGGGTCGGCAGCACCTCGGTCCAGCCGGCCGGGAGGCGACGCTCCTGCAGGCGGTCGAACAGCGCCTTGTTGTCCGGGTTGGCCTGCGCCCACGCGTCGAACTGGTCGTTCCAGGTCTTGCGGGCGGCCGCGCCACGATCGGCGGCGTTCCGGCGGGTGTGCTCGATCACCTCGGGGGCGACATCGAACGACTTCTCCGGGTCGAAGCCCAGGATCTTCTTGGTGGCCGCGACCTCGTCCGCGCCCAGCGCCGCGCCGTGCGCGCTGCCGCTGTTCATCTTGTTCGGGGCCGGGTAGCCGATGATGGTGCGCAGCACGATGATCGACGGCTTGTCGGTCACCGCCTGGGCCGCCGCGATGGCCTGCTCGATGCCGGTCACGTTCTCGCCGCCCTCGACGTACTGCACGTGCCAGCCGTAGGCGCGGTACCGCGCGGCGGTGTCCTCGGTGAGGGCGATGCGGGTGTCGTCCTCGATGGAGATCTTGTTGTCGTCGTAGAACAGGATCAGGTTGCCCAGCTGCTGGGTGCCCGCCAGCGAGGACGCCTCGGAGGTGACGCCCTCCTCGATGTCACCATCGGAGGCGATCACGTAGATGAAGTGATCGAACGCCGACTCGCCCTGTGCCGCTTCGGGATCGAACAGCCCGCGCTCACGCCGCGCCGCCATCGCCATACCGACCGCCGAGGCCAGACCCTGACCCAGCGGGCCGGTGGTGATCTCCACGCCCGCGGTGTGCCGGTACTCCGGGTGGCCCGGGGTCAGTGAACCCCAGGTGCGCAGGGCCTCGAGGTCGGACAGCTCCAAGCCGATACCCGCCAGGTACAGCTCGATGTACTGGGTCAAGCTGGAATGCCCGCAGGACAGGACGAAACGGTCCCGGCCCACCCACTCCGGGTCACTCGGATCGAACCGCATGACGCGCTGGTAGAGGGTGTAGGCCAAGGGCGCCAAGCTCATTGCGGTGCCCGGGTGACCATTGCCCACCTTCTGCACGGCATCGGCCGCGAGCACCCGGGCCGTGTCAACGGCTCTGGTGTCGAGTTCGGTCCAGTCGGTGGGGTGGTTCGGCTGAGTGAGCGCGCGGATGTCGTCGGTAACTGACACGACCGAGGTTCTCCTGACCTTCTCGTCAAACGATGCGGTTGTGGGCGGCGGGTTGTTCGCTGCGGTTGATCCCGGTGCGACACGGCGCACCGATACAGACACCACCCTAAAGGTGGGCGATTCATGCCCACGCGGGAACCCGGATTCACCGGTCGCCGTGTCGTTGTTCGTAGCTTCCCGCTGACCGCTTCGTGACTACCCGGAGAACGCGTCGCGAACCGGTCTCGCTGCGCGCCATGAGGGGACGTGGTCGGGAGCACGCTCATCGGGGGTCTACCATGCTCTGTAGTAGTAGCGCCGCGCCGCACTGGGCTGTGTCTGGGGAACGGCAGAGCACGCTGCTATCCAGACCGGATCGGATAATGCACGGCGTGCGAGGAGAAACAGTGGGGATTGGGCAACAGCCGGGTGGCGCTCACGGCTCCTCCGGGACGATGCTGGCCGACCGCGTCACGGGCACCGGACCACTTTCCGTGGCCGCTCGGCGCGTGCTCGCCTACATCGCGCTCACCAAGCCCCGCGTGATCGAGCTGCTGCTCGTCGCGACCATCCCGACGATGTTGCTGGCCGATCGCGGGCACATCGATATCCGGCTCATCCTCGCCACGCTGTTCGGCGGGTGGATGGGCGCGGCCAGCGCCAACACGCTGAACTGTGTGGCCGACGCCGATATCGACAAGGTGATGAAGCGGACCTCCAAGCGGCCCCTGGCCCGCGAGGCGGTACCCACCCGCAATGCGTTCATCTTCGGCGTGACCCTGGGGCTGGCGTCCTTCGCGTGGCTGTGGTGGCAGGCCAATCTGCTGTCCGGCGCGCTGGTCGTGGTGACCATTCTTTTCTACGTCTTCGTCTACACCCTCGGCCTCAAGCGCCGCACCTCGCAGAACGTGGTGTGGGGCGGCGCGGCCGGCTGTATGCCCGCCCTGGTCGGCTGGTCGGCGGTCACCGGCAATATCGGCTGGCCCGCCATCGTGCTGTTCCTGGTGATCTTCTTCTGGACGCCGCCGCACACCTGGGCGCTCGCCATGCGCTACAAGGAGGACTACAAGGCCGCGGGCGTTCCCATGCTCCCGGTCGTCGCCACCGAGGAGACGGTCACCAAGCAGATCGTCATCTACACCTGGGCCACCGTCCTCGCCACCCTCGCCCTGGTCCCCGCCGCCGGACCCATCTACGCCGCGACCGCCCTGGTGGCCGGCGCCTGGTTCCTGCTCATGGCCCACCAGCTGTACTCCGGTGTCCGCAAGGGCGAATCGGTCAAGCCGCTGCGACTGTTCCTGCAGTCCAACAACTATCTCGCGGTGGTCTTCTGCGGCCTCGCCGTGGACTCCGTCCTCGGCTGGCACACCCTCGGCCACACCTTCTTCGGCTGATCACTCACCGGCTGGTGAGCTGGCCCATGAGAACGGTGAAAACCGCCTCGTCCCACGGCTCCACCTCGGCTCCCGCGAGAATCGCATCCAGCAGCGGCGCTCGCACCAGACTCCCGAACCCGTAGTGCCCGTCCGCGCGTGCGCTCGCGATCACGGCCTGAATGACGATCGCGTACACCTCACTCCGTGGCATACCGATCGCCCCACCCGCCGCCTCCAACTCCTCGAGCATCCTCTCGACCGCGTCGATAACCTCGCGCAGGACGCGGATTTCGATGTCCCGCATATCGTCCATGCGGAAAGCACATCACCCGGCCTCTGACTGCATAAGTGGAATCTGAATATTCAGACCAAGTCATCCGAAACCCCATGATGCGATGCGCTTCTGAGGTACACCCATAGGCAGATTCCAGCTGTTTGCACATTCGGAACGAGGGTGCGGCCATGCCTGAGACAGACGACACCACGTCGCCGACCCTGCTGCGACGGCAGCTCGGCCGGTTCCTCCGCGAGGCGCGGGAGGGCCGTGGGCTCTCGATCGCCAATGCGGCCAAAGAGGTCCAACTGAGTTTCAATGCCCTGCAACGCCTCGAGACCGGGCGCACGGTGAACCCGCGCAGGCAGGATGTGCGCGAACTGTGCTCGCTGTACGAGGTCGACGTCGAGGACACAGGCAAGGCGGTCGGCTTGGCCGCGCGCGCGGCGACAGCCAAGGACGAGGGTGGAGTCACGTCTCTGGGCGGTCTGTTCTCGGACGCGTTCAACATGTACGTGAGCATGGAACGGTCGGCATGGAAACTGATCTCCTATCAGGAGCTGATCCCGGGTCTGTTGCAGACCGCGGACTATGCCCGGGCGATGATCAGTGCTTTCTTCGCGGGTGGCAGCGAGGAAGAGATCGATCAGCGGGTACAGATCCGGCTCGACCGGCAGGTCATCGTCACCCGCAGGACTCGGCCGCTGAATCTGGATGTCCTGCTTCACGAATCGGCACTGCATCGCGTTATCGGCGGGCCGCGTGTGATGGCGATACAGCTTCGGCAGCTCGCCGAGATCAGCAAACAACCCAACGTATCCGTGCGGATACATCCGTTCTCGGCCGGATCGGTGTGGGGCCTGCCCGCAATCCCGTTCGTACTGTTGGACTTCGGCACCGACAGCAGGGGAATACCCGTCGAACCGCCCATCGTCTACCTCGACGGTGCGATGAGCAGCGACGTCTACATCGAGAAGCGCGAAGTCGTGCAGCGCTACCATGAATTCGCCGAGGCCGTGCGGCGCACCGCGCTGGATGAGGTCCGAACGCGAGACCTGCTACGGCAGGCGGCAAGGAGGTTCGAACAGTGACTGTCGACCTGTCCGCAGCTCGCTGGTTCAAGAGCACGTACAGCGAAACCAGCGGCCAGTGCGTGGAAGTCGCCTTTCTCGAGGGTGGTGCGGTCGGCGTCCGCGACTCCAAGAACGCTGACGGCCCTGCCCTCGTGTTCACTGCGGTGCAGTGGCACGCTTTCACCGCCGGCGTGCGAGACGGCGTGATCTGACCGCCGGTCGGCGTGCGTGGGGTCGGCTGTATCACACTGCAGTCCTATTCCATGCCATACCAAAGGGTTACAGGCAACGAGAATCCGGCCGATAGCTTCGGGTTCATGACGACATCCGCTCTGGCACCAGAGGCATTTCCACGGCCACCGCGGCGCGGCGCCGACGGCGATTACGCCCGCCTGTCGCGCCGCATCTCCGACGCGGGACTGATGAGCCGGCGTCCCGTCTACTACGCCGTCCGGCTCGGCCTCGTCGGGATCGCGTTCGCGGGCGGCTGGGCGGCGTTCTTCCTCATCGGCGACTCGTGGTGGACGCTGCTGGTCGCGGCGTTCATGGCGGTGACCTTCGCGCAGATCGCGCTCGTCATGCACGATGTCGCGCACCGGCAGGTCTTCCGGCTGCGGCAGCCGACGGAGTTGGTGGGACGGATCGTCGGCAATGCCGGTATAGGTCTGGGGTACGGGTGGTGGCAGGACAAGCACACCCGGCATCACGCCAATCCGAACCATGAGGAACTCGATCCCGATGTCGCGCCCGACATTCTGGTCTGGTCGCAACGGCAGGCGCGGGCCAGCCGCGGCATGGCTCGTGTCATAGGGAAGTCGCAGGCCTTCCTCTTCTTTCCCCTCCTTTTGCTGGAGGGGAAGAATCTCCATGTGGCCGGTGTCCGCGCGCTGAAGAATCGATCGGTCAAACATCGTGGCCTGGAAGGCGCACTGCTGTTCGGCCACTTCGCGATCTACCTGACCGCACTGTTCGCGGTGCTGCCCGCCGACAAAGCCTTGGTATTCATCGCCGTCCACCAGGGCCTGTTCGGCCTCTACATGGGCTGCATCTTCGCCCCGAACCACAAAGGCATGCCGACTCTCACCGGCGACGACCGCCCCGACTACCTCCGCCGCCAGGTGCTGACCTCCCGCAATGTGCGCGGCGGCACCCTGACCGACCTCGCCCTCGGCGGCCTCAATTACCAGATCGAACACCACCTCTTCCCGAGCATGCCGACCCCGAATCTCCGTCACGCCCAGGTGATCGTCCGCGACTACTGCGCCGAAATCGGTGTGCCCTACCACGAAACCGGCCTCATCTCCTCCTACGGCGAGGCCCTGAGACACCTGCACCACGTCGGCGTCCCACTCCGAAATTAGGGCGCGCCTCGGGGCGCGGGGCCGGACATAATGCGGCATGGGTATTTTCAGGCCGTCCTGCCCCGTGGGGGAGTTGGAGCGGCTCTGGGTCGAAGAGATGTCGAGCTGGTGCGTCACGCAGTTCGGGCCCAGGACCTTGCGGTCGCCGGTGATTCTGCCGACTTCGGATTTCTTCCCCGGCTCGTATCCCGAAACCTTGCCCGAGATTCGCTCGCTCGTCGATCGGGTGTGCGGATATATGGGGGTGCGGCGGGATCGCATTGTGGTGGAGGTGCATTCGAACGGGGCGATATTGCCGGATGCCCTGTTTCTGGAGGGGACTTCGCACGCCGAGGCCGGGCATTATCGGCTCGAACAAGGGCGTGCTGTGGTGTCGCTGGATATGGACCGGATGCGTTCGCCGGTCACGTTGATCGCCACCGTCGCCCACGAATTGGCGCACGAGCGGCTGCTGGGGGAGGACCGTATCGGCCGCGATCGGCGCGACGGGGAGGAGCTCACCGATCTGGTGACGGTGTATCTCGGGCTCGGTGTGTTCAATGCCAATGCGGCCTTCCAATTCTCGCAGAATGCGCGGGGCTGGCGTTCCCATCGCCTCGGCTACCTGTCACCACCGATGTTCGGATACGCGCTGGCCTGCTGGACCGTGCTGCGCGGCGACCCGAAACCCTTGTGGGCCAGGCATCTCGACACCAATCCCCGCGTGTACATGAAGCAGGGCCTCCGTTACCTGCGCGCGAACCCGGATGCCCTGCCCGGCTGTCAGGTGCGGGCGGATTCGTGAGCGAGCTCGACCATTGACAAGATGGTAACGGACGTTACCATCTTGCGTTATGGGCGATGAAGAGAACGCTGCGCCGGGACAAGGGAATTGGCGGGCGCGCACCGCGATCCTGACGTTGGGCGCCTTCGCGGTGGGAACCGACGGATATGTCCTCGTCGGACTGCTCCCCGAGATCAACCGCACCCTGCATGTCGGAATCGCCGCATCCGGTCAGCTGGTGAGCATCTTCGCGCTGGTGTACGCGCTGCTCTCACCGCTGCTGGCAACGGTCACCGGCAGGTGGCCGCGCCGGCGCGTGCTCGTCGCCGGGCTGATGCTGCTGGGCGCGGGAAACGCGGTCACCGCATTGGCGGACAACTACGGATTGGTGCTCGCCTCCCGCATATTGGCGGGTGCGGGCGCGGCGATGTTCACCGCGAGCGCGGTCGCCACCGCCGCACATCTGGCCGCCGACCGGCGCCGGGGGACGGCCATCGCCATGGTCACCGCCGGTTCGACGCTCTCACTCGTGCTGGGCGCTCCGCTGGGCACGGTCATCGGGAAAACGTGGGGCTGGCAAGCGGCCATCTGGTTCATCACCGCCATCGCGCTCACGGTCGCGGTGGCCATCGCGATCCTGTTGCCCGCCATCAGGATCGACCAGGATGTCGCACTGCGGCAACGTCTCGCGCCGCTGACCGATATGCGCGTACTGCGGGTCCTGGTGGTCACCTTGCTGGCCTTCATCGCGGTCTTCCTGCCCTTCACCTACATGAGCGCGGTCTTCGCGCCCGCGACCGGCGGCGACCAGAGCCGGATCGCCCTGCTGCTGATGGTCTTCGGAATCTTCGCGACCGGCGGAAATCTGCTGGCGGGCCGACTGGCCGACCGATACGACGCCCGGCTCGTCGTGATCGGCGCCACCTTGTCCATGGCCGTGGTGTTCCTCGTAATGGCAGGCGTGCGAGAGAGTTTCGCGGCCGTCGCCGTCATGCACGCGCTCAGCGGTTTCGTCTGCTTCTCCGTGATCGGACCGCAGCAGCATCGGATCATCGCCTTCGCGCCGCCGGGCGGTGCGCCGCTGGTGACCTCACTCAATCTGTCGACGGCATATCTGGGCAACTTCGCCTCCAGCGTCCTGGGCGCGGTCATCCTCTCCACCGCCGGCTCCCCGACCTGGATACTGCCCACAGCTGCGGTTTTCGCCATCACCGCGAGCGTGCTGGCATGGTCCACGCGGCCGCGCGGCGAGGTAATGTGGCGCCATGCCGGTCAGAACCGGATCGACGATCGATCCCGAAGCGACGCGGGCGCGAGTGCTGGACGTGGCGGCTCGGCTCTTCTATGAACGCAGCCTCGCCGCGGTGGGAATGCGTGAGATAGCGACGGAATCCAATGCCTCACAGCTGACCATCTACCGCTACTTCGGATCCAAGGAGGGATTGGCCGCCGCGGTGGTGCGTGAGCGCAGCGACCGCATCCACACTTGGCTGGAGGCCTCCCTCACCGACATCCCCCCGGGCCGCGACCGGGTGGTGGCCTTGTTCGACCTGTTGACGCGCTGGTTCGCCGAACAACGTTTCCGTGGTTGCGCGATCGTCAACTACGCCGCCGACAGTCGCGGCGATCAGCCCGTCACCGACGTCACCCGCCGCCACCTGCAGCGATACCGTGAGCTACTGGAACGGCTCCTGACCGAAACGGGCGTACCGGCACCCGAGCCCCTGGCCCGCCAACTTCTCCTCCTGATCGAGGGCGCCACCGTGGTGACCCAGATCGACGGCACCGGTGAGGCAGGCGCCGACGCCCGCATCGCAGCCGAATCCCTACTCGACGCGACTCTCTCCGCTGCCACTACCCGTCGCGGCGCTCTGCCCGACCGCCCAAGCCACGAGTGAGCCGCCGGTCAATCCCGCAAGACCCCAACCACTTTCAGCAGTCTCGCCGATCAGCACGAAAGTGCGTTCCGCCTGCGTCGGATCACCCGTTGTCCGCACGACGATCTCGGTGGCGTCTTGTATCAACTTCTCCCGAGCCTGCGCGCCGAGCCGTCCATACGGCGCGAGGATCTGAATTCGCACCGCACCCGCCGCCGCCGTCCCGAGTCCGCTGCGCACCGCCTCCACCGCATGCCGATGAAAGAAAACCCACGACTTCTCCAGCAGAAATGGCGTGGGTTCCAGCCCTTCGGCCCGCAATGCGACCCCGGCCAATTCCTCGGCCAGCACCGCCTGACTCTCCGCGCTGAACAAGCCCACTGGTGCATGGACGTCGATCGATGGCACGTTCCCGGCCTCCTCGAAGTTGCGAAATATCCGTCCCGTCAACGAACTCGGGGCCGTCCGAATTCCGCACGGGCCGATCTGGTCAGGCCTCGAGGTCGGCCTTGTGGGCGCGGATCCAGTCGCGATAGTTGGCGGGCGCGCGGCCGGTGAGGTCGGTGACCGTGGAGAGTACCGCTGATTCGTCGAGGGAGCCTCGGGAGTAGAAGTCCATGAAGGCGTCGGCGTACGCCTTGGGCATCTGGGTGAGGTAGTCGGCGTAGGTCTCTTCGTCGGTCAGGGCGATGACCGACAGTGGACGGGCCAGCTCTTCGGCGAGGATGGCGATCTGGTCTGCGGGCGTGAGGGATTCGGGGCCGCTCAGGGTGTAGGTGCGGCCCGCGTGCTCGTCGGAGGTGAGGGCCGCCGCGGCGGCCGCGCCGATATCGGCGGGATCGATGACGGCGGTGGGGACATGCGCGAAAGGCAGACGCAGTTCGTCCCCGGCGCGGAGTTGCGGGAGCCAGCGAAAGGTGTTGGACATGAACGACGCAGGGCGCAGGATCGTCCAGGACAGGCCGGAAGCGGTGGCGAGATCCTCGGCCTGGGCCATCATGGCGGTGACGGCGTTGGTGAGATCGCGGGAACCGGCCGACCCGCCGGAAAGCTGCACCAGCCGTGGGACTTCAGCTCCCACGGCGGCGGCGAGAAGCTCGGCATTACCGGTGTAGCCCGGCAGCAGGAAGATGCCCTGGACACCTTCCACGGCGGGGACCAGCGTCGCGGCATCGTCGAGATCGCCGATGACATGCTCCGTTCCCGCAGGGAGGCCCGCAGCGGCACGGGCATCGCGCAGGACAGCGCGAACCGGGTAACCGCCCGCCCGCAACGCCCGCACAACCTCGGATCCGACATTGCCGGTCGCACCGGTCACCAAGTACATCGCACACTCCTCATCGCACCGAAAGCCCTGCGCCGCAGATCCTTCCGGTCACCTCCGGGCGTGATCAAGACGGAATCCGCACATGATCATGCAGGAAACGAACACGATCGTCCGACCTAACCTGTTGCGACCGTCTCTTTTCCGCCGCGCCGGCGACCGGGAATCCGCTGCGAGCCCCAACGCTTCTGGTGCCAGCGATTTCCTCGTCTCGTGCCGTGCGGGCGCCGGTGACTAGCTTTCTGCGAGCAAGAACGCTTGGACCAAAAGGAGATCTGACCTATGCCTATCCCCGTCCGTACCGCCGTAGCGGCCGTAACGATATTTGCGGGTCTGCTCGCTCCGGCCGCCGTGGCTGCCGCTGAGCCCGTAACGCTCACACCCGCGCCTCCGCAGCAACACACGACAGCGGTTGCCGGTGCCCCCGGTACGGGATCGTTCACCTCGCCGCCGGCAGGCTCGGCGTCCGGTTGCCCGGAACTCGGCGGTCCGCCGATCTGCGGAGGCTGATCGGCGTTCAGGAATGCGCTGACATGCGGCGCAGGGCTTCGTGCGGGAAGCCCAGATCTATGGCGCTCACCTCGGCCAAGCGGGCCTGGTGTTTCGCGTCCAGTTCGGCGTCGAGGGCACCACCGGAATTCGGGTCGCCGGGCCGGGTGGCCATCGAGTATTTGGTGGCGATCACCGGCTGCTCGCTCCGGGATTGCGCGAAGTCGCCGATCAGCTGTTCGGCGGTGCCGTCGGTGTAGCCGTTGGCCGTGTCAACGGCCCAGCGGGCGATAGCTGTCGAGATCCGTCATCGGCTTTCCCCCTTGGGATTTCGATTCTCGTATCCCATCGAGTCTCACGCCGCGGGCAGGGTGTAGTACCCGTTTTTCGCGATCGGCCGAATCTCGTTCAGTTGCAGGGCTGTAGCGGGAAGCAGGCGGGGGCGTCGGTGGTCGAGGGGATGGTCGGATCGGCCGAAGTGGTCGTCGTGACCTGCTCGACGGAGGTCTGATTCGCGGGCTTCTGCTTGTTGCCGCCACCACTGCTGCTGTGGCCGGTGCAGGCCACCGCGATGATGAGGACGAGTACGACCAGCACCAGGCCCAGCACGACCGGCAGATCGCGGCGCCGGCGGCGTGACCCCCGGGCCCGGGTGGACTCCTGCTCCTGCCAGGTGGGGAGCCCGGGCGCCCCGGGCGCTGCGGAATAGCTTTGCTGCGCAGCGGTTTGCGTGGGCTGTCCGTACCCGGCCGGGGCTCCGGAGGGCGATTGACCGTAACCGCCCTGCGGCGCCTGCGCGTATCCGGGCGGTCGTGCGCCCGGTACGGCCTGCGCGTACCCGGCCGGTGGTTCGCCCGATGCGGATTGTCCGTATGCGCCGGGTGCCTGCGCGGGCCGGCCGTATCCGGCGGGACTCCCGCCCTGCGGGGATTGCGCGTAGCCGCCGAGACCTCCCTGCGGAGGTTGCCCGGAGCCTGCGGGCTGTCCGGCCGCCGGAGCGCCGGATCCCGTCGAAGCGGAGGCGGGCTTGTGATATCCACCCAGCGGCGCAGGCATTCCGGATGGGGGAGTGCCCTGGTGTTCCCGCGATTCGGAGGTGCCCGCCACGGCCCGCAAGGCCGCCGCGGCCGCCGCCGCACCCGTGACGCCCACGACCGCCGCGGCCCGTCCCGGGGACGAACCCTGCTGTCCGGCAGGAACATCACGCCCGGCGCTCTCGGCCGGCACGCCCGGCACCACAGGCGGTGTGGCAGGCCGCACCGGTTCCACCGGAACCGATGGCACCACCACGGTCGGTGCCGCGGCGAGTGGCGGTGCGGCGGAGCGTGCGGTCTCCGGCGCCGGGAAGCCCTCGGAGACCAGGTCGGAATAGGTTGCCGCGGCGGCGAATCCGAGCGCGCCCAGCGCCTGCCCGACCTGTGCGGCATCCCAGGACGGGTCCGCGCCCTCGGCGAGTTTGGTGAAGTAGGCCCGCAGCGAGGACGGCCCATCGCCGATCAGCACATCGATACCCGCTGGCAGCGGCCCCTTTTCGAGTTTCACCCGGCTGCCCAGCTGCGGTACCAGCAGGACCAGTCCGCTGACCGGGACATGCTCGCGTCCGGGCGCGGAACGCAATTGGTGGGCCAGATCGACGGTTTGGCGCCGGACCCGTTCGAGCGGGTCGGCGTCCCCGTCGATGGGTGCGGGTTTGCCGTCGACGGTCCAGGGTTCGTCCTGGGCGCAGGTGAGGGTTCCATTGACACGTTCGGTGAAACCGTGCACCCCGACGACCACGCAGGTCTGCGGCGTCCACACCACGACATCGGCGTCCTGGCACTGCACCACCGCGATACCGGGCACCGCGTGCGGCCCACTCCACGACTTGAGCCAGTTCACCACGGTGCGCTCGGTGCTCGACAGCCGCGACGGGTCGTCGTTACGAACCTTCACCAACATAACCGGACCACCTCTGACCGATGCTTCTACCTGCCGGCCGCCCAACCCTTCGCCGCGACCACCTTACGGTGTCCCGGTGACAGGTCGCGGCGAATCGTCTTGCGCGGCAGCAAGATCATTGTCCATGGTCCGGGGCATTGTCGCGCCCGGGGCTGGCTACCGGCCGTTCAACGAGCCATGAAACCGACATACCTGTCAGATTGGACAGCGGGTCCGGGTGTCGCCGGCGGCCTCGCAGGTACGCCGTGCGTTGGCGGGTTCGCCGTCGTCAGAGGTGGTTTCCGGGATGATCCCCGGCCTATGTGGGTCCCGGGTCCCGGCCGGTCCGATGCCGTCGGTGCCGGTATCGGCACCGACGGCGAGCAGGGTGGTGTGCCGCCCCGGAACGCATCGAACAATCGGACGGACCGGTCGTTCCGGTCAATCGATGGTGAGGTGAGTCCGACCGGCTCGGTGGCGCCCCGGCGGACTCGGGGACGGTCCGTCAGGGCAGGAGCACGATGGAGCCGGTGGTCTTGCGGCCCTCCAGATCCCGGTGCGCCTGCTCGGCCTGCGCCAGCGGATAGCTGGCACCGACCCGGATGTGCAGTGTGCCGTCCGCGATGGCGTTCATGATGTCGCCTGCACGCCACAGCAATTCGGCGCGATCGCGGGTGTAGTGCGCCAGCGTCGGGCGCGTCACGAACAAGGATCCCGCGGCATTGAGCCGCTGCAGATCGAACGGCGGCACCGGCCCGCTCGCCCCGCCGAACAGCGCCAGCATGCCGCGGATGCGCAGCGACGCCAGGCTCGCCTCGAAGGTGTCCTTGCCGACGCCGTCATAGGCCGCCGCCACACCCACGCCACCGGTGAGTTCCCGGACGCGCGTGGCGATCTCGTCGTCGTAGCGCAGCACCTCGGCAGCGCCCGCATCCCGCGACAGCTTCTCCTTCTCATCGGTGGAGACCGTGGTGATGACGCGGACCCCGCGCGCGGACAGCAGCTGGGTCAGGATCAGCCCCACGCCGCCCGCGCCCGCGTGCACCAGCACCGCCTCGCCCGGCTCGGGCCGGTAGATGGATTCGATGAGGTAGTGCGCCGTCATACCCTGCAGCAGCGCCGAAGCCGCCACCGGCGGTTGCACCCCATCCGGCACCGGAATCGCGACCGCCGCGGAGACCAGCACCTTTTCGGCATAACTGCCCGGCGCGGTCGCCCACGCGACCCGGTCGCCCGGCTGGAAGTCGGTGACATCCGGCGCCACCGCGGTCACCACGCCCGAGCCCTCCGCCCCGGGGAGGTAGGGCACGGGAGTCGGGTAGCGCCCCGTGCGAATGTAGGTGTCGATGAAGTTGATCCCGATGGCCTCGGTCTCGACCAGCAGCTGACCGGGCCCGACCGTCGGATCCGGGACCTCCACGAGTCGCAGTACTTCGGGACCACCGTGCTCGGAAACCTCGATTGCGCGCATGGATCCGAGTCTTCCACTTCGCCGCTCGAGTGTGAGATGCGCGGCGGCTCATGGACTCCGTTTTACCGATGGGTAAACTCCACCTCATGAGCGCTACCACCGCCCCGGCACCAGCGAAGTTGTCGCCGTCCGTTGTCGATTCCGTGAAGGGCTTCGTCGTCGAGCACGGCGGATCGGCCACCGCGGTGCTGCAGCCCATCGGCCGTATCGGCGTCCGCGTCACCCTGGTCGGCGCGGACGGCATTCTCGGTGACCGCGTCGTCGGTGATCTCGAGGCCGCCAAGGCGCTGGTCGAGACCGTCGACGGGCTGACCGCGACCGAGGAGTGGAACCGCGAGCTGGTTTCCAAGGTCACCCCGCGCAAGGGCCACTGGGCCAAGATGGCCGGGTGGGTCGCGCATCAGAGCCGATTCCCCAAGGCGCGCAACGAGAAGTGACCGCGCCCGCAAGTGGGGGCGATAAGGATCAAAGGATTATCGTGGCCGGCCGCGTGACCAAACAGGCGCAGCTGCGCTCGGCACTGACCACCCTGTGCGCGACGCTGCGCCCGGGGGAGATGTTGCCGAGCGAACGCCAGCTGTGCGACGACTATCAGGTCAGCCGCATGACCGTGCGGGAAGTGCTGGGCCAGCTGGAAACCGACGGTGTCATCACCCGGGTCCCGGGCAAGGGCACCTTCGTGGCGGAGCGGGTAGCGCGTTCGCGCCTGCACATGGCCTCGTTCTCCGACGATATGCGCCGCCTGGGCCGGACGCCGAGCACCGTTGTGCTGCATTCGGATCATGCGGTGCCGCCGCAGGCCACGGTGACCGCGCTCGGCCTCGCGACCAATGAGATGGCCTTCCATCTGGTGCGGTTGCGGTTGGCCGACGGTTTGCCCATGTCCATCGATGACGGCTGGTACCGCGCCGAACTGGTGCCGGGTCTGCTGGAACGCGATCTGACGCAGTCGCTGTACGCGCTCTTCGCCAAGGAGTACGACTGCCCCATCGACCGTGCCGAGCAGAGTGTGCGCGCGGTGGCGGCCGATGAGCGCAATGCCGGCTGGCTGGGCACCGAAACCGGGTCTCCGCTACTGGCTTTCGACCGCATCTCGTATTCGCGGGACCGGCCGGTGGAGCACGCGCAGTCCTGGTACCGGTCGGACCGCTACCAGGTCTACATGACCGTCTCCGCGGAGGACAGCCAGAACGCCTGAGCCGCAACGGTTCCGATGCTCACGGACACGGTGTTCATCGACAGAGCGGCGGGCCGCCTCCCCGAGGGAGGTGGCCCGCCGTTTGCCGATATGCGGTTCGGATGGCGCTCAGACCGAGTAGAGCACCGCGCCCGTGGTGACGGGCCCGGTGACGGCGGCCGGAATCGAGCCCGGCGCCGAGTCCATCACCACCACCGGTACCGCGGCGCTGAGGCCGAGGCGGCGGACGGCATTGGGGGAGAACACGACCAGCGGATCGCCGGCCTCCACGCGGGTGCCCTCGGCGGCCTTGACCTCGAACAGTTCGGGCTTGCCGACGGTGTCGATGCCGACGTGGAGGAGCACGCCCGTACCGGAATCGGATACGATGACGGCGGCGTGCGGGTGCAGTTTCACGATCGATCCCGAGATGGGTGCGACCACGGTGACCTGGTCATCCGTATCCGCGGGTTCGATGGCGAGGCCCGCCCCGACCATCTCCGCGGCGAAGACCGGATCGGGGACTTCGGACAGGGGGATGGCGGTGCCGTCCAGGGGCGCCAGGATATCGATGCTCACGGTGGTCAGATCAGGTCGTTGATGTCTTCGGCGAGGGCGTCGGCCGTCGGTCCGACCACGACCTGTACGGCGTTACCCATCTTGACAACGCCGTGCGCGCCGGCGGTCTTGAGTGCTTTCTCGTCGACCAGGCTGGCGTCCTTGATTTCGCAGCGCAGGCGGGTGATACAGCCCTCCACCTCCACAATGTTGTCTGCGCCACCCAGGCCTGCGACGATCTGATCAGCTTTGGACATCGTTCCTCCGTGCGTGTCGAGTAGACAAAACTGGTTATAACCAGTATATCTCTGGTTATAACCAGTCACCAATTCGCTGCGTGACGCTATTCACAGACCGAGGACCACCGCCATGGCCGATGCCGCCCAGAGCGTTCGCAAGAAGCTCGATCTATCCGGACTGCAAAAGCTCGGCCGCAGCCTGATGCTGCCGATTGCCACGCTACCCGCTGCCGGCCTGTTGCTACGGCTGGGACAGGACGACATGCTCGGCCGTTGGTCGGCCCTGAAAACTGTCGCCGCTGTCCTCGCCGGCGCCGGCGGCGCACTCATCGACAACCTGCCCCTGCTGTTCGCGGTCGGCATCGCCATCGGCTGGGCCAAGAAGGCCGACGGTTCCACCGCACTCGCCGCGGTCGTCGGATACCTCGCCTTCAACGGCGTCCTCAAAGCCATGTCCTCGGTCGTGCTTTCGGGCAAGACCGACGCCAAGGGCGCGCAGGAACTGGTGGACTTCGGAGTCCTCGGCGGCATCGTCATGGGCCTGACCGCCGCGATCCTCTGGCAGCGCTACCACCGCACCCAGTTGCCGGATTATCTCGGCTTCTTCGCCGGCCGCCGTCTGGTGCCCATCCTGACGGCCTGCGCGGCAGTGGTCATCGGCGTACTCATGTCGTTCATCTACCCCGCCTTCCACTCCGGCCTGACCTGGCTCGGCAACACCGTCGCCGACAACGCCGTCGTGGGTGGCGGCATCTTCGGGTTCGTCAACCGGCTGCTGCTGCCGCTGGGCCTGCACCACATCATCAACCTGGTGGTCTGGTTCACCATCGGCGACTACCACGGCGTGCACGGCGACATCCCGCGCTTCCTGGCGGGCGATCCGCACGCGGGCACCTTCATGACCGGCTTCTTCCCGATCATGATGTTCGGCCTGCCCGCCGCGGCACTGGCCATCTGGCGCACCGCCAAGCCCGAGAACAAGAAGCTCGTCGGCGGCATCATGCTCTCGACCGCGCTGACCTCCTTCGTCACCGGAATCACCGAGCCCCTGGAGTTCTCGTTCATCTTCGTGGCCTGGCCGCTGCTGCTCATCCACGCGATCTTCACCGGAACCTCGCTGGCACTGTGCAATTGGCTCGGCATCCACGACGGATTCAACTTCTCCGCGGGCGGCATCGACTTCCTGCTGAACTTCGGCAAGGCCACCCACCCGCTGCTGCTCATCCCCATCGGCCTGGGCTACGCGGCGCTGTACTACTTCACCTTCAGCTTCATCATCAAGCGCTGGAACCTGCGCACCCCCGGCCGTGAAGACGACGAGGCCGAAACCGAAAAGGAGAACATCGCCCAATGATCACGCGCACCGCTGTCGTTGCGTCCAAGAGCGGGCTGCACGCCCGTCCTGCCGCGCTCTTCGTGAAGGCCGCCGGTGAAGCCGGTGTGCCCGTGCAGATCTCGAAGGACGGCAAGGACCCCGTCGCCGCCAACAGCATGCTGCAGGTGATGACCCTCGGCGTGAAGCAGGGCGACACCGTCACCCTGCACGCCGAGGACGGCGCCGACGCGGCGCTGGACAAGCTGGTCGGGATGCTGGAGACCGATCTTGACGGGTGAAGCAGACGGCGCCGCTGATACCAGCGGCGCCGGTAATACCCAGGGCGTCGGTCAGGGCAATGGCGTCGGCGATATCGAGGCCGCCAGCCACCGCGCGGCGGCCGGTCAGGGCAAGGGCGTCGTTGATTCCCAGGGCGGCGGCGAGGGCAAGGCCGCCGGTGTCATCCGGGGCGTCGCCGCCGCCCCGGGCCTGGCCGTCGGACCGGTGAAGTGGCTGGCGTCCGCGCCGGTCACCAGCCCCGACGATGCCCGCGGCGCCGACACCGACGCCGAAATCGCTCGCGCCGAAAAGGCTTTCGAGACCGTGTCCGGGCGCTATTCCGCCCAGGCGCTGGAGGCGAAGGGCCCGGCCGCCGACATCCTGTTCATGACCTCGGCCCTGGCCGGGGATCCGGCGCTGCTGGATCAGGTGCGCTCGGGCATCGGATCCGGTCAGCCCACGGCGCATGCGGTGACATTGGCGGTCGGGCACTTCGGTGAGCAGCTGGCCGCGCTCGGCGGCATGATGGCCGAACGCGCCTCGGACCTGCGGGACGTCGGACAGCGCGTGGTGGCCGAACTGCTCGGCGTGGATCCGCCCGGAATCCCGGACAGCACAACGCCTTTCGTGCTCGCCGCGCAGGATCTGGCGCCCGCGGACACCGCGACCCTGGACCCGGAAAAGGTCGTCGGCCTGCTCACCGTGGCCGGCGGACCCACCTCGCACACCGCGATTCTGGCCAAGGCCCTGGGCATTCCGGCCGTGGTGGCCTGCCCGGGCGCAGCCGAAATCGCGGAGGGCGCCGAGGTGGTGCTCGACGGCACCGCCGGCACGGTCGAACTCGACCCGAGCGCGCAGCGCCGCGAGGAAGTCCTGGCCGCTCGCGCCCGTCAGGCCGACGCGCCCACCGGGCCCGGTCGCACCTCCGACGGGCACGCGGTGCCGCTGCTGGCCAACGTGGGCAGCGCCGCCGACGCGCAGCTCGCGGTCGATCTCGGCGCCGAGGGTGTGGGCCTGTTCCGCACGGAATTCCTTTTCCTGGACCGCAAGTCGGCGCCCACCGTCGCCGAGCAGACCGAACAGTACGCCGAGATCTTCCGCATCATGGGCGACCGGCCCGTCACCGTCCGCACGCTCGACGCGGGCTCGGACAAGCCGCTGCCGTTCCTGAACCTGCCGGCGGAGGAGAACCCCGCGCTGGGTGTGCGCGGACTGCGGTTGAGCAGCGTCGATGAGGGGGCGCTGCTCGACCAGCTCGGGGCGATCGAGGCCGCGCGCAAGGCCACCGGGGCCACGGTCAAGGTGATGGCGCCCATGGTCGCCACCGCCGAGGAAGCGAGCTACTTCGCCGCCAAGGCCGCGGATGCCGGTATCGATACCCGCGGCATCATGGTCGAAATCCCTGCTGCCGCAATCCGTTCCGAGCAGCTGGGCGCCGAGGTGGACTTTTTCTCCATCGGCACCAACGACCTGTCGCAGTACCTGTTCGGTGCGGACCGCATGTCCTCCGGCCTGGCGCCGCTGCACAATCCGTGGCAGCCCGCCCTGGCCGCCACCATCGCCATGGTGGTCGCGGGCGCGAACAAGCGCGGTGTGAAGGTCGGCGTCTGCGGCGAATCGGCGTCCAATCCCGAATTCGCCTGTGTGCTGGTCGGTCTCGGCATCGAAACGCTGTCCATGGCGCCACGATCCCTGGCCGGGGTGCGCGCGCGGCTCGCCGCCGTGACGCTGGAGCAATGCAAAACAGCGGCCGCGGCGGTGCTAGCCGCCCGCACTGCCGAGGAAGCCGCCACGGCGGCCCGCACCGCACTCGGGGCGATATAGGTGAGAACGACACTGCGCGGCCGGGTCGTCACTCTCACCGAGGCGGGCGAACTCGCCGACGGTGTGGTCTCGTTCGACGGCCCGCGCCTCGACTATGTCGGCCCGGCCGCGGGATTCGGCGGTGACCTGCCCGAACCCGCGGACGAGCCGGCCATCGTGCTGCCCGGCCTCATCGATGTGCACTGCCACGGCGGTGGCGGATACGGCTTCCCCGAAACCGATGCCGACGGCGTGCTCGCGGCCGCGAACTTCCATCGCGGCCGCGGCACCACCACCCTGGTGGCGTCCCTGGTATCGGCCACGGAAACCGAACTGCGCGAACGCATCGACATCCTCGGCAAGGCCATCGACGACGGCCTGCTCGCGGGCATCCACCTCGAAGGCCCGTTCATCAGCGAACATCGGCGCGGCGCCCACAATCCGGACCGCATCGTGCCCGGTGACCCCGCCATGCTGGAACGGCTCATCGACCATGCCGGCGGCCGGATCGTCTCGGTCACCATCGCGCCCGAGACCGAGCGATTCGACGAACTCGCCGACGTGCTCGCCGCCGCGAATGTGGTGCTGTCCCTGGGCCATACCGTCGCCGACTACGAGCATTCGGTGCACGCCATCCGGCGCGGCCGGCGGGTCTCGATCACCCACCTGTTCAATGCCATGCCCGAGCTCGCGCACCGCGACGCCAACTTCCTCACCGCCGCCATGGCCGCGGCCGGGCGCGGTGACGTGGTGGCCGAGGTCATCGGCGACGGCGTACATCTCGCCGACGGCACCGTGCGCATGGTGTTCGACACCATCGGCCCCGACAACCTGGCCCTCATCACCGACGCCATGGCCGCCGCCGGCGAACCCGACGGCCGCTACCAGCTCGGTAGTTTGGATGTCGTGGTGAAGGACGGTGTATCCCGGCTCTACGACCCGCACGGCGAGGGCGCCATCGCGGGCGGCACCGCGACCGCCGCGGATGTGCTGCGCCGCACCGTCTTCCACGCCGGCGTGCCGCTCACCGCCGCCGCCACGGCCGCCGCCGCCACGCCTGCCCGCCTGCTCGGGCTCGCCGATCGAGTCGGCGCCCTGCACGCCGGTATGCAGGCCGACGTGCTCGTCACCAACCCGCTGCTCACCCCAACCACCGTGTACAAGGACGGACGCCCATGGAACTCGTGATCACCGACAATGCGGCCGAAGCCGGTGTGCTGGCCGGGCGCATCATGGCCGACCATGTGCGCCGCGGCGCCCGCGCCATCGGCCTGGCCACCGGCTCCTCACCGCTGGGGGCCTACCGGGAACTCATCCGGCAGTACCGCGACGAGGGCCTGAGTTTCGCCGGGGTGCAGGCATATCTGCTCGACGAGTACATCGGGCTGCCGGTAGGTCATCCGCAGTCGTACCGGCAGTTCATTCGCGACGAATTCACCTCACACGTGGACTTCGACGACGCCTCGGTGCACAGCCCCGACGGGAATGCCACCGACATTCCGGCCGCCGCCGCCGAATACGAGCGCGGCATCGCCAAGAACGGACCGGTCTCGGTGCAGATTCTGGGGATCGGGGCCAACGGGCACATCGGGTTCAACGAGCCCGGCTCCTCGCTGCGCTCCCGGACTCGCGTCAAGACGCTGACCCCGAAGACCCGCGAGGACAATGCGCGGTTCTTCGAGGACGACCTGGCGCAGGTGCCCACACACGTACTCACCCAGGGGCTGGGCACCATCAGCGATGCCGATCACCTGCTCATGGTGGCCACGGGCGCCGGCAAAGCCGATGCGGTGGCGGCAGCCGTCGAAGGCCCGGTCTCGGCGTTCTGCCCGGCCTCGATCCTGCAGATGCACCCGCACGTCACGGTGATCGTGGACCCGGAGGCGGCCGCGAAACTGCAGGCCGTCGAGTACTACCGGTTCGCGGTCGCGAACAAGCCGTCCTGGCAGAGCTTCTGACCGACAGAGTTTCCGACGCTCTCGAGCCGGCTGCGGCTCTCGAGTAATCTAGGGCGCGTGCGCAAACCGCTGCGGCTCTGGCCGATTCTGAACACGGTACTGGCAGGCTGGCTGATCGCCGCCGGATCGGCCGGTCCCGCCGCCGCGGACGCCGCGCCCTCGCGACTGCTGAGCGTGCCGCAGTCGGGAGTGCTGCGGGTGTGCACGACCGGGGACTACCCGCCCTACACCCTGCGCGGCGCGGACGGCGGCTACCAGGGCGTCGACATCACCCTCGCCACCGACCTGGCGTCGGTCCTGCACGCTGTGCCGCAATGGGTTCCGACCACGTGGGGCACCCTGACCACCGATTTCCCCGCACACTGCGATATCGCGGTCGGCGGGATCTCCGATACCGCCGACCGCCGCCGGGTGGCCGACTATTCGGTCGCGCTCACCACCGACGGCAAGACGCCGGTCACCCGCCGCAGCTCCGGCGACGCCTACAGCACCGTCGACGAGATCAACCAGCCGGGCGTACGGGTCATCGTGAATCCCGGTGGCACCAATGAGAAGTTCGCGCGCGCCAACTTCCCGAATGCGCAGATCGCGGTGTGGCCGGACAACCTCACCATCTACGACCAGCTGGAACAGGGCAAGGCCGACGTGTTCGTCACCGACTCCATCGAGGGACGGTACCGCCAGCGCACCCACCCGGACCTGCAGGTGCTGCACCCGGACCGGCCCTTCGACTCCGCGACCAAGGCGTACCTGCTGCCGCGCGGCGACACCGCCTTCGACGCCGTGGTGAACGCGTGGCTGGAACTCCAGATCCGCAGCGGCAGAACCACCCAGCTGCTGAACGGGTGGATCGGCTGAACCGCTAGCCGCGCGGCGGCATCAGGGCCATCGGGCCCGGCTCGAACACCGTCACCAGCACGACGATATCGCCGTAGGGCGTCGAGCCGTTGGACATGCGGTGGGCCGCACGGGCGAATGACAGCCGCCACCGGTACTTGGTCTCGATCTCGGTGTGCACGTGGGGTAGTAGCGTGCCCGCCGTCACCAGCTGGGCCCGGCCCGCCTTCTGATGGGAGCCGACCGACGGATTGCCGCGCCAATCGCCGGGCTGCACCAGCACCCGGCCGTCCTGCGCCAGCTCCTCCGCCTCCACCGAATACGAGGAGGTGCGGAAGGCGAGTTGGGTATCACCGACCGGAATCACCAACCGCGGCACCGTTTTCAACTGCTGCGGACCGGTGACCCGGGTCACCAGAACGGTTTTCGCTTCCCGCCAGATGGCGGCCGCGGCGCTCGAGCTGCTCGGTATATGCCCCTGATTCGGACCCTGCCCCTGCGCCGGGCCCTGCCCTCGACTGTGCACCAGGTTCGGTCCATGTCCCGGTACCGGTCCCTGCCACGCCTGCGGCGGCGGTCCCTGTACCGGCTGCGCGATCCGCAGGCGGGCGGTGGGAATGTCCATCATGCTGTCTGTCATTTTTCGATCCCTTTCCGGTGACAAGCGCGAACCCCGGTGGCACTCCATGGGTCTCGGCGCACCCGCACCCGACAGCCCTACCCCGACACTCCTCGAACAACCTCGGTCGATCACCCTCGATACTCCAGACATTCCTGCCATCTGGCAACGATGCTGGTCACAGCCGTAAGGGAAGTCACGATCGGATATCTCGTGCTACAAGACCATTGGAGGTTTCCCACAAGATCGGGGTCAAAGGTTGTCGGCCGCTGCCACTTACCCGGCGGTATCCCCATGGCTACGTTTGACGGCGGCAGGGCTTGTGAAAATGCCTGCACCGCAGACCATTTCGGTCGGAACAAGGGGAGCTTTGTGACAACTTCACAGGAAGCGATCGTCGCCGGAATCGCCGAGATCGTCGAGGAGGTGACCGGTATCGACGCCGCCGACGTGACGATCGAGAAGGCCTTCGTCGAAGACCTGGACATCGACTCGCTGTCACTGGTGGAGATCGCCGTGCAACTCGAGGACAAGTACAGCGTCAAGATCCCCGACGAAGACCTCACCGGCCTGCGCACCGTCGGCGACGCGGTCGCCTACGTCCAGAAGATGGAAGCCGAAAACCCCGAGCTCGCCGAGGAACTCAAGGCGAAGAACCAGGAAGGCCACCTCGAGTGACCCCGGCCGCCAGCAATCCCTTCAGCGCCGACGGGACCTTCCCCGATGTCGTGGTCACCGCCCTCGCGGCGACCACCTCGCTCGCGGGCGACATCGAGGCGACCTGGCAGGGCCTGCTCGCCGGAGAGAGCGGAATCGATGTTCTCGGTGACAACTTCGTCGAGAAGTATCAGCTGCCCGTCCGCATCGGCGGGCACCTGAAGGTATCGCCGGACAGTCTGCTCACCCGGGTCGAGATCCGCCGCATGGCCTACATCGAACGCCTCGCCCTCGTGCTCGGCCGGCAGGTGTGGCAGCAAGCGGGCGCTCCGGAGATCGATCCCGTGCGTCTCGGCGTGGCCATCGGCACCGGCGTCGGCGGTGTCGACGCCCTCGTCGACGCGGACGAGAAGCTGAAGGCGGCCGGCTACCGCAAGATCTCACCGCTCGCCGTGCAGATGATCATGCCGAACGGTCCCGCCGCCGTCGTCGGACTGGAACTCGGCGCGAAAGCCGGTGTCCTGACCCCGGTTTCGGCCTGCTCCTCCGGCGCCGAAGCCATTGCCGCAGCCTGGCGCATGATCGTCATGGGCGATGCCGACATGGTCGTCGCCGGCGGCGTCGAAGGCTACATCGACGCGGTCCCCATCGCGGCCTTCTCCATGATGCGCGCCATGTCCACCCGCAATGACGATCCGAAGGCCGCCTCCCGCCCCTTCGACAAGGACCGCGACGGTTTCGTCTTCGGCGAAGCGGGCGCCCTCCTGACCCTCGAATCCGAGGCCCACGCCAAGGCCCGCGGCGCCACCATCATCGCCCGCATCCTGGGCGCGGGCGTCACCTCCGACGGCTACCATCTGGTCGCCTCGGACCCGGAAGGCAGCGGCGCGGCCCGCGCCATCCAGCGCGCCCTGCACACCGCCGGGCTCAGCACCGCCGACATCACCCACGTCAACGCCCACGCCACCGCCACCCCGATCGGCGATCTCTCCGAAGCGAACGCGATCCACAGAGCCGGTATCGCCCACGCCTCGGTCTACGCGCCCAAATCCGCGCTGGGCCACTCGATCGGCGCGGTCGGCGCCCTCGAATCCGTCCTGACCATCCTCGCCATCCGCGACGGAATCGTCCCGCCCACCCTCAACTTGGACAACCAGGACCCGGAAATCGACCTCGACGTGGTCCACGGCGTCGCCCGCCGCCAGGCGATCGACTACGCGATCAACAACTGCTTCGCCTTCGGCGGCCACAATGTGGCCCTCGCCTTCGGCCGCTACTGATCGCCGAATCCGCGCTCAGGACCAGAGGACTCGGCTCACGGTCTCGGCGACGCAGGCCGGTTTGGGGGCGCCCTCGATCTCGACGGTCTGCGTGACCGTCAATTCCACCCAGCCCTCGGGCAATTCGCGAATCGAGTCGAGGCGGCCCGTTGCCCGCAAGCGGGATCCGACGGGGACGGGCGACGGGAAGCGGACCTTGTTGAGGCCGTAGTTGACCGCCATCTTGGCGCCCTCGAGCTGGAACTGATCCCAGGAGAAATGTGCCAGCAGGGACAAGGTCAGGTAGCCGTGGGCGATGGTGCTGCCGAAGGGGCCCTGCGCGGCGCGGTCGGGATCGACGTGGATCCACTGACGATCCTCGGTGGCCTCGGCGAAGGTGTCGATGCGACCCTGTTCGATGGTGATCCAGTCGCTGACGCCGAGGACTTCGCCGACGTGCTTGCTCAGCTCGTCGAGGCTGCTGAAGGTATTCATGATGCCTCACTTCATTTCGGTTGCAGGACGACATTATTCGCCGCGGTCGGACGGCACCACCGAATCACGGTGCGAGACCGGCCAGCAGGACGGTGTGGGTAAGGCGGCGTTGCTCGAGCGTGTCCGCGGAGTCGGCCATGCGCATGAACGCGGCGATATCGTCGACCGTCACCTCATCGCGTAGCAGGCCCGCCCGCTGTGCCCGGTGGACGACCGGGGCGATGAGGTCGACGGTGGCGCGGCGGCCCTGTTCGGCGGCGGCGGTTCCGGTGCGGCAGAGGATGTCGAACAGACGCAGGTCGGCGGGGTCGAGCACGCACCCCTCGGTGAAGACGGTGGTGAAGGCCTGCCGGTCGTCGCTCATGGCGGCAGCGCGGTCGGCGACTTCGCGTGCGCCCTCGGTCAATTCGCCGAGCAGCTGCTCGACGATCGCTTCCTTGGTGGGGAAGTGCCGATAGAAGGTGGTCGCGCCGACGCCCGCGCGCCGGGCTATGGCCTCGATGCCGACGTCGGCGCCCTGCTCGGTGAAGGCGACGCGGGCGGCGTCGAGCAGCTTGCGGCGATTGCGCAGCTGATCCTTGCGCGGTGCGCGGGTTGTCTCGGTCATCACACCTCCGGGAGGAAACGGTAGTAATACTACCGTTTTGTGCGGTACGGTGAAACGGTAGTAGCACTACCGTTTTATGGAGGATGATCACCTATGCGCGCACTTGTTCCCGCTCGACGCCCCGGCGACCTCACCGAGATCGAGGAGATCGACGCCCCGGCGCCCGGCGACCACGAGGCCCTCATCCGGGTCACCGAGTTCTCGTTGAACCGGGCTGATCTGCTGTATTTGCGCAGTGGCACAGCCGGATTCCGGCCGGGCGTCGATGCCGCCGGTGTCGTGGCCGCCGCGGCCGCCGACGGCAGCGGACCCGAACCCGGCACGCGCGTGGCCTTCCATCTGCCGTCCGGCGGCGCGGCGGCGGAATTCGTCGCGGTGCCCGCGGATCGGCTCGCACGCATCCCCGACGCGGTGCCCGCCGCCACGGCGGCGGCGATACCGCTCTCGGGTCTGGTTGCCGCGCAACTACTGCAGGCGGCCGGACCGCTCGCGGGGACAACGGTGCTGGGAACCGGAATGGGCGGCGGCGTCGGGCAGTTCGTGACCCAGCTCGCCGTAGCCGCCGGTGCGCGGGTGATCGCGGTCGTCGAACCCGGCCAACCTGCCGAGCACCTCGCCGCGACCGGCGCCGAGGTGATCCGCGACCTCGCCGAGCTGCCGGACGGGTCCGTCGACCTGGTGCTGGAGTCGGTCGGCGGTCCGCTGGGCTCGGCCGCGGTACACAAGTTGCGGACCGCCGGACTGCTGCTGTGGTTCGGGCAGGCCGGCGGAGAGCCACTGCACCCGGACTTCTTCGAGGTACTCGGCGCGGGACAGGCACTGACGCTGCGGCAGTTCGTCTTCGGCGACAATCCGCGCGCCGGCCGGGATCTGGAGGAGCTGTTCGCCTTGGTCGCCGACGGCCGGCTGCGGGTGGAGATCGGGCACCGGCACGATTGGAGTCACACTCCGCGCTTGCTGGAGGAGATGGCGCACGGCCGGCTGCGCGGGAAGGCCGTCCTCGCGGTCGCTTCGGACCGGGAATTGTCGGAGGGTTGCTCTACGGTGACCGCATGACATCGGATGCCGGGATGTGCCGTGGCTGATCGAAGAGATGGCGAGCAGGCGCCACCGACCGAGAGCACCATTCGGGGCGGGGACTGGTACCAGCGAGAGCTCGTCGACGAGAAGTACACCCGCGTCGAGTTCCTGGATGTCGACCTGAGTGAAAGCGTCACGCGGAATGCGGTTTTCACCGAATGCGCCTTCCGGAACGTGAGCTTCAACCAGTCCTCGCACACCAATACCGCCTTCCTGAACTGCACGTTCACCGCCTGCCAGTTCTTCGAGGCGGAGTTCACCGCGTGCAAGCTCACCGGCAGCATGTTCGACCGCTGCACGTATTCGCTGCTGAAAGCCACGGGCGGCGACTGGTCGTTCACCGGCTTCCCGGGCGCCGACCTGCGCGGCACCTCCTTCAGCGACCTGCGCATGCGCGAGGTCGACTTCACCTTCACACGCTGCGCCAAAGCCAGCTTCCGGGACGTCGACCTATCCGGAGCCTGGCTCAGCAAGGCCGATTTCAGCGACGCCGACCTGCGTGGCAGCGATATCTCCTCGCTCGATCCGCTGGTCACCATCATCAGCCGCGCGATCGTCGACCAGCACCAGGCCATCGTTCTCGCGACCAGCCTGGGCGTGCGGGTCCTGCCCGCCTGAATCGGGCATTCCCTCGACGAGCCCTTGCTACTACAGTTAGTAGTAGCAGAGGCTTGCCGGTTCATCACCCGAGGGGGCGGTCATGACCAGGTCCGGGACACTCGTTCCAACGACAGTCGAGGCGCGCGCAGCGCAATTGCGATGGTTCGCAGCGCTTTTCGCGATTGCGGTGCTGACCCACGGCGCCGATCATCTGCGCCGCGGCATGAACACCGTCTCGTCGACGATCATGGCACTGGGCACCACACAGCTCATCCTCGCCGCTGTCACCGTGGTCGCGGTATTCCTCGGCCTGCGCTGGGCGGCGTGGGCGGCAGTGGCGATCGGCTTCGTGAGCGCCCTCGCGTTCGCCGTCGTCCATCTGCTGCCGGATTGGCTGGGCCCGTTCAGCGACAGCTTCATCAATGCGCCCGCCGCGGCGAAAGTGACCGGCTTCTCGTGGTTTTCGGCCGTATTCGAGATTCTCGCCGACGCTGCCTTCGGCATCGTTGGTCTGCGCGCACTGGGCACGTGGAGATCACCGCGCCCATAATGGGCGTCATGGCCGAACGCGAGGCAAGTCGGACAGCGGTGCTGGTGTGCCAGGCCCGCGCCGTGGCGGATGGACGGATGGCAGTGGGGCGGTTCTCCGATCCCATTGCGCTGCAACTACTCGAGCCGGATGAACAACGACTGGTCGACGAGGTGCGCGCCGGAGCGCGGCCGAAATCGTTCGGCCCGCGCATGGAATACGAAATGTTGTCCACCACGGCGGAAGTGCTCGCCGCGCGCACGGTGGCCATCGACGACGCGGTGCGCGAGCGCGGCAATCCGCAACTGGTGATTCTCGGTGCGGGCCTGGACGCGCGGGCGTGGCGCATGCCGGAACTCGCCGAGGTCGCCGTGTTCGAGGTGGATCATCCTGCCTCGCAAGCGGTCAAGCACGCGCGGATGGGGGAGCGCGCCGCCCTCGCCACAGTGCGATTCGTGCCGGTGGACTTCGGGAAGGACGTGCTCAGCGCCGCGCTCGCTGAGGCCGGCCACGACGAGACCCGGGCGACCACCTGGATCTGGGAAGGCGTGGTGCCCTACCTGACTTCCGATGAGGTCGCCGCGACGATCGCCGAGATCGCGCGGCGCAGTGCGCCGGGGAGCCGGTTGATCATCACCTACCCGACCCCGAACCTGGTGTACCACTACGGCCGCAAGGCCGTGGACGTCCTGCTCTCGGTGAGCGGCCGCACCAGCCCCATGGCACGGGAACCGCAGCGCTCCAGCTGGACTCCCGAACGACTGGCCGCGGTGCTGCGCGCGCACGGCTTCACCGCGACCAGTGACCGGAACCTGCTCACGGTCGCGACCGAGGCCGGGGTGGACGGCAATCGCGCCGCCTTCCTCGGCAGTGGACGGATCGTCGTCGCCGACCGCTCCTGAGGCTCAGGCCGGGATCGGTTCGGAAACGTTGGCGGGCACCGGTTCCCGCGTGCGCATGGCCGCCCACAGGGCGGCGGTGGCGGCGGTGCAGGCGGCCGCGCCGCCCACGTGCACGGCCACCAGCGCGGCCGGGACATGGGTGAAGTACTGCACGATGCCGACCAGGCCCTGGGCCAGGACCAGTGCGATGACGAGGACGAGGCGCTTGCGAATGGTGCCGCTCATGCCGACGGCGGCCAGCCCGCAGGCCAGGCCGACGAGCAGTGCGACGTAGGCGACGACCATTTCGGCATGCGCGTGCACCAGCGTGGTGATCGCGACCTGCAGGCGTTCGACGGGCTTCTCGGCGCTCTTGTCGCCGGCGTGCGGTCCGGCGCCCGTGACCATGGTGCCCGCGACGAGCGTCGCGGTGAGCGCGACACCGCTGAGTGCGGTCAGCAGCCGCAGCGGCGCGGGCGCGCGCACGGTGTCGATGCCGTCGTCCGGTTCGCCGATCTTGGCCCACAACAGGACCGACAGCCACACCATGAGCATGGACGCCAGCAGGTGCACCGACACGGTCCACCACAGCAGTCCGGTGCGTACGGTGATCCCGCCGATCACGGCCTGCAGCACGGTGCCGCCGGGCATGAGCCACGCGTAGACCAGCACTTCGCGTCGCCGCCGTGCCCGCGTGACCGCCAGCACGATCGCGGCCGCGGCCGCGACGACCACGAAAGTCAGCATGCGATTGCTGAATTCGACGGCCTGATGGATGACGGGCACCTCGGCCACGGTGGTCGGCGTGAAGCTGCCGGGGAAGCACTGCGGCCAGGTGGGGCAACCCAGTCCCGAGGAGGTGACGCGCACGATGGCGCCGGTCACCGAAATACCCGCCTGGGAGAGGACCACCAGGAAGGCGATGATGCGCTGCACCCGCAGCGAAGGCATCGGGAACAGGTCGGCAAGTCGCTGGAAGGCGCGATTCAGCACCCGTAGATGGTAACGGGAGCGTGAATCGCGCTGTCACCCGGCCTACTACGTCGTGTCGTTATTCATTCTCCTGCCGTGTTGATTCGCGGCATGAGCCACGGTGTTCAAAGAACTAGTTGCCAAGAAACTAGTTTCATGAATACTATGAGTGCACGGTCAAGAACTCGACCGGACCTCCTCGAAAGGCGAAGACCATGAACGGCATTCGGACGGCACTCGTAATCGGCGGCGGCATCGCGGGACCCGTCACCGCACTGGCCCTGCAGCAGGCGGGCATCCAGGCGACGGTGTTCGAGGCCTACGACAGCACCGCGACGCAGGCGGGCGCCATGCTCACGGTCGCCCCGAACGGCCTTGCGGCGCTGGAGATCATCGGCGCGGACAAGCTCGTAGAAGCCGTCGGGCACCCGCTGCACAGCATGGTCATGGAGACCGGCAGCGGTAAGAAGCTGATGCAGGTGGACACCCTGCCCGGCCTGCCCCCGAGCTGCACCCTGCTGCGCGCGGACCTGTTCCGGGTGCTGCACGACCACGCGGTGGCCAACGGCATCACCATCGAGCACGGCAAGCGCCTGATCGACTTCGAACAGTCCCGGACCGGTGTCCACGTCCGCTTCGCCGACGGCACCACCGCCACCGCCGACATCCTCATCGGCGCCGACGGCATCCACTCCACCGTGCGCAAGCTCATCGACCCGCAGGCCCCCGAGCCCGAATACACCGGCCTGATGAGCTTCGGCTTCGGCGAATTCGACAGTGACGGAAACCTTTCCGACGGCGGCAAGGGCGATATCGACGCCATGCACTTCGCCTTCGGCAAGCGCGCCTTCTACGGCTACTGGCGGCAGCCCGACGGCAGCAAGGTCTTCTTCAGCAACTTCCCGCAGGCCGAGCCCATGACCCTGGCCGAGGCCAAGGCCGTGCCCCCGCAGGAGTGGCTGGACAAGCTGCGCGCCGCCCACATCGGTGACCGGCCGGGCGAATCATTGTTCGCGCAGACCAGCATCGACAAGATGATCGTCACCGGTCCGATGGAGCGCATGCCGCATGTGCCCACCTGGCACCGCGGCCGCGTCGTACTGGTCGGCGACGCCGTGCACGCCCCCTCCTCCAGCTCCGGGCAGGGCGCCTCACTGGCCATCGAATCGGCCGTCGAACTGGCCCGTTGCCTGCGCGATATCGCCGATCCCACCCAGGCGTTCGCCACCTACGAAGGATTGCGCCGCCCGCGGGTGGAGGACATTTCCGACAATGCGGCGAAGACCAACAACGGCAAGACCTCCGGTCCGGTGGCCAAGGCCATGATGGGCCTCGTCATGCCGATCGCTACGCGCACCTTCCTGCAGGCCGAGAAGATGTTCGGCCCCGTGCACCGCTTCGTCATCGACTGGGACGAAACGGTTCGCGCACAGCAGGGTTAATCGAACCGGAAGAGCCGGGTGGCGAGCCAGCCGCCGAGCCCGCCCCAGCCCGCGAGTACCGCGAGCCCGTACCAATCGATGCTGTTGTGCATGGCCCGATCCAGGCATTCCGACAGCGCACCCGAGGGGATGATCCGGGCAATGAGGCTCACCGCATGCGGCACATCATCGGACATGAAGACGAGGCTGGCGGTGCCGAGCATGATGAACCACAGAATGTTCGCCAGCGCCAGCACGACTTCCGCCTTCAGCGTCCCGCCCAGCAGCAGTCCCAGCGCGGCGAAAGTGGCGGTGCCCAGCGCGATCACGACCGCGCCCAGCAGCAGCCCGGTCAGCGAGGGCCGCCAGCCCAGCGCGACGCCGATGGCGCCCAGCAGCACCGACTGCAACACCACCACGATGAGTACGGCGGCGCACTTGCCCGCCACGATGCCCCAGCGCGGAAGCGGTGTCGCGCCAAGGCGTTTCAATGCCCCGTACCGGCGATCGAACCCCACCGCAATGGCCTGCCCGGTGAACGCGGTGGACATGATGGCCACCATCATGACCGCCGGCACCACCCGGTTCACCCGATGCTCGCCCAGCCCGCTGACGGGCAGCAAGGTCAACCCGATCAGCAGCGTGATCGGAATGAACATGGTGAGCAGCAGCTGTTCCCCGTTGCGCAGCAACAGGATCAGCTCCATGCGGGTCTGCGCGGCCAGCATCTTGGCCCGGGTGGTGGGCCGCGGCGCGGGCGTGAAGGTGCCGGTGGCGAATCGGTTCAGCGTCTCGGTCACCCGCGCAGCTCCCGTCCGGTGAGTTCGAGGAACACGTCTTCCAGTCTGCGCTGGTCGATGCGGATATCGCTGGGCAGCACGTCGATTCGCACGCACCAGGAGGTCACGGTGGAGAGCACCTGCGGGGTGATATCGCCCTGTACCAGGTACTGGCCGGGCGTGTTCTCCTTCGGTGCGAAGCCTTCCGGCAGTGCGGCTTCCAGCAGCGTCAGGTCGAGATTGGGTGGCGCGGTGAAGGCCAGCCGCCCCTCGGCGCCCTGCGAGGTGACCTCGCTCGGCGTGCCGTGGGCCACCACCCGGCCGTGGTCGATGATGACCAACTGGTCGGCGAGCTGTTCGGCCTCGTCCATCATGTGCGTGGTGAGCAGCACGCTGACCCCGTCGCGGCGCAGCGCGTCGATGAGTTCCCACACCAGATGCCGTGCCTGCGCGTCCAATCCGGCGGTCGGCTCGTCGAGGAATACGATCTCGGGCCGCCCGACCAGTGCGCACGCCAGCGCGAGCCGCTGCTGCTGCCCGCCGGAGAGCCGCCGATACGGGGTCCGGCGCGCATCCTTCAAGCCCAGGGTGTCGAGCAGCCAGGCCGGATCCAGCGGATCGGCGGAGTACGAGGCGACGAGATCCAGCATTTCCCCGGCCTTCGACCCCGGGTAGGCGCCGCCGCCCTGCAGCATGACGCCGATGCGCGGGCGGAGGGCGTCGGAATCGGCGACCGGGTCCAGGCCCAGCACCCGCACGCGACCGGCGTCGGGGGCGACGAAGCCCTCGCACATCTCGGTGGTGGTGGTCTTGCCGGCGCCATTGGGACCGAGCAGTGCCAGCACCTGCGCGCGTTCGATCTCGAAGCTGATGCCGTCGACCGCGGTGATCTCGCCGTAGCGTTTCACGACGCCGTCGACGCGTACGGCGGGTGCGGATGCTGCGGTCACGAAGAGACACCGTAAGGCGTGGTCCGGTGTGACCGAGCCGACACCCCCGGCTGTTTGCGCCACGGCAGCACATTTCGGGTGAGGAACATGAACAGCAGTCCGACGATCACGGTGGCAACGGCGGATTCGACGATCTGGAAGACATAGAAATCCGCGCCACGCGGCATCACGAGCACGCTCACGACCACGGAGATGACCACGGCCGGTACCCGGAACGCGGGCCGGTTGGCCCAGGCCGCCAGCGGCACGATCGCCCACAGCAGATACCACGGCTGCACGACCGGGAACAGCAGCACCAGCGCGCCGAGCCCGACACCCATCGCGCCGACCGGATGCAGGCGGCCGGTCCAGGTGGCGATGAGCATGCGCAGAATGATCAGCGCCGCGACCACTTCGGCCAGCGGCCGGGTGATGTCGAGCAGCGCGGTGGTGTGATCGCCGAGCCCGAGCAGCACGCCACCGAATCCGGTGATGATCCCGATCGCCGTCGGCAGGGACAGATAGCTGCGCACCGCGCTGGCGGTATTGAGGGTGTTCACCCACCCGAATCCGAGTCCGCTCGCGGTACTGACGAACAAGGTCGTGGCCACCGCTATCGCCCCGAGTATGCCCGCGGCGCAGAGTATTCCGCGTAAACCGTTGCCCCAGCGCCGGGCCAGCGCCATGCCGATGAAGCCGAGCGCGATGATCGAGGTGATCTTGATGGATGAGGACAGCGTGATGACCACCGCGCCGAATATGAGCAGTGCCCAGGCTTTCCGGTCGAAGCTCGGGTAATCCTCCAGCGCGCGCAGGCAGAGCTCCACGCCCGCCAGCATGAGTCCCAGCATGAGCGCGTCATTGTGGACGCCGCCGATCAGATGGAACAGCACCAGCGGATTGGCCGCGCCCAGCCACAGCGCGCTCACGGGTGCGACCCCGCAGCGCCGCGACAGCCGCGGCAGCGCCCACACGATCAGGGCCACGCCGGCCAGTGCGAGCAGCCGATGCAGCCATACGCCGACAATGATGTTGTCGCCGGTCAGCTCAGCGATGCCGCGGCCCATCCACAGGAACAGCGGCCCGTAGGGCGCGGGCGTGTCCCGCCAGATATTGGGCACATTGTTGGTCAGCACATTGCTGAGCCCGAGGCCCTCGACCGGTCCGACCTGATACGGGTCGAGCCCGCGCGCCGCGATCTCGCTCTGCGCGAGATAGGAGTACACGTCATTGCTGAACATGGGCGGTGCGACGCTGAGCGGGATGATCCACAGCAGCAGCGTCCGGTCCATCTGCGAGCGGCTGAGCCGGTGCTGCGGATTCCCGCCCAGGCCGCCGACGGCGAAGCGGCCCAGCAGCAGCCAGGCCATGATCACGAGCACCGTGCCGATCAGGCACATGGCCAGTGTGGAAGTGTGCGCCCGCGCGAAGAATCCGAGGACCCGCAGTCCGGAGGTGGGGTTCTGGTGGACCGGTTGCGCGCCCACGCCGAGCGCGGATATGGCCATGATGACCACGCCGGTGGCGCCGAGCAGGCGGATCCGCGTCAGCTGCAGGGTTTCTCGCCGGTCGAGTCCGGGCCGGTCGGTATCTACACTGTGCAGGACGGCGACGGTGTGGTCGGCGGCCGGGACGTCCAGGCCCAGGGCCCGGCGTCCGATCTCCATTACTCCGCGCCGCGCGCCTTCCATTACCGCCACATCGCCGAAGCGTAGTCGGGCCCGGTGCCGATGACCCTCATCGCGGTGGCTATAACCGCGCGACCTCCGCCGGGCAGGCGAAAATCGCTGGGCCCACCGGGCCCCGATCCGGCACTGTGGACCGATGTCCGACTCGTCCATGACCGATCTGCTCCTCGAAGGCGTCGTGGGTTCGACCGCCTACGGTCTGAACACCCCCGCCAGCGACCTCGACTACGCCGGTATCTACGTGCAGCCGACCAGCAGTCTGCTCGGCCTGCATCCGCCGGCGCGCGAGCATGCGACCCGGCAGGGCCGCGGGGGAGCGGACGCCACCTATCACGAGCTCGGCAAGGCCATGGGGCTCATGTTGAAGTGTAATCCGACCGCCTCGGAGATCCTGTGGCTCGATACCCATACGGCCGCCACGGATTTCGGCCGTGAGCTGATCGGGCTGCGCGGGTGCTTCCTGTCGGCGCGGCTGGTGCGGGAGTCGTTCTTCGGTTACGCCACTTCGCAGTTCCACCGGCTGGTGGACCGCGGCCGCTTCCAGGGTTCGCTGGAGACCCGGCGGGAGAAGCATGCGCGGCACACCATGCGGCTGCTGTGGCAGGGCTATGAGCTCTACACCACCGGCGTGCTGCCGATCCGGGTCGTGGATCCGGACCGGTACTTCGAGTTCGGGCGGCGCATCACGGCCGATCCGGAGGCACGGGCGGCGCGGGAGCTGATCGCCGAGTACGAAACGAAATTCGAGACCGCGCGCACGGTGCTGCCCGAGCACGCGGACGAGGCGCCGCTGGAGGATTTCCTGCAGCGGGTCCGCCGTGCACATCTGGCGCCGCTGTCCGCGCCGGTTCGCTGAACGCGAAACCGCGTACGGGCCAATCGTATTGAGGCTCTCATCTGCCGTGTACGGCCGATTTACGCTGCCGCTGTCGTACCCCGCTCATACTCTGGATGAATGGTGTCCGATTCGAAACGGCGAATCGAGGTGGCCGCGGCCGGGTTGCTCGCCCGTCACGGCTATCACGGTTTCGGCCTGAAGAAGCTGAGCGAGGCGGCGGGTCTCCCGTACGGCTCGATCTATCACCACTTTCCGGGTGGGAAGGAGGAGATCGCGGTGTCCGCGATCGCGGGCACGGGGGTGCTGGTGGGGCGCATGATCCAGCAGGCGCCCGCGGATGTGTTCGGTACGGCGGCAAGCCTGTTCGATTTCATGGCGGCGAAACTCACTGCCTCCGAATGGACCGACGGCTGCCCGGTCGGCACGCCCGCCCTGGACGGCGGCAGTGATGTCGAATCGGTGCGTACCGCCTGTGTTTCGGCATTCGACGCCATGGGGCAAGGCTTCGCAGAGCTATTGGCGGACCTGGGCCTGCCGGAGGGGGAGGCGTACGAGCTTGCCACCACCGTGGTCGCGGCCTACGAGGGAGCGACCCTGCTGGCGCGGGTGCGCCGCACCGACGAGCCGCTGCACACCGTTGCGGCGGCCATGGCCCGGCTGATCCGGCTGAGTCTCGCGGAAGTAGCTGTCGCCGAGCAGAATTCATCTTAGAGGGGGTTGCCTAGAAAGAACGTTCTAGCGACTATGGAGTAATGAAGCGACTCATGCTGGACGGCCCCGGCGCGCTGCGCTGGGAAGACGCCCCCGAACCCACCCTCGACGCCCCCGCCCAGGCCCTGGTCCGCCCCGTGGCCCTGGCCACCTGCGACCTCGATCCCGCGGTCCTGCAGGGACGATTCCCGCTGGCCGGTCCATATCCCTTCGGCCACGAGGGCGTAGCCGAGGTGGTCGCCGTAGGAGAGGAAGTGCGCACCGTGCGGCCGGGCGACAAAGTCGTCGTCCCCTTCCAGATCTCCTGCGGCGCATGCGGACCCTGCCTGCGCGGCAATACCGGCAATTGCGCCGCCCACCCCCTCATGTCCAGCTTCGGCCTCGGCCCACTGGGTGGCCTGGACTGGGGTGGCCTCTGGGCGGACCTCACCCGCATCCCGCACGCCGACGCCATGCTGGTCAAGCTCCCCGACGGCATCGACCCCATCACCGTGGCCAGCGCCAGCGACAATATCCCCGACGCCTACCGGGCCGTCGCCCCGCAACTGGCGGCCTATCCCGGGGCCGAGGTACTCGTGCTGGGCGGCCCCGCCGCCCCGTCGATCGGTCTCTATGCGGCGGGTCTGGCAGTGGCGCTGGGAGCGTCCCGCGCCGTCTACCTCGACACCGACCCCGAAAGACTGAGCATCGCAGCCAAATTGGGCGCCGAACCCATCGAAGGGGCCCCTGCCGAACGCGTAGGCCGCTTCCCCATCGTGGTCGAGGCGGCAGGTGGTTCGAAGGCCCTGATCGCCGCCGTCCGCGCCACGGCGAACGACGGCTGGTGTACCAGCGTCAGTGTCCAAGCCAAGGACACCGCCCTGCCCATGCTCGAAATGTATTCGCGCTGCTGCACTTTCCACACCGGCCGCGCCCACGCCCGCCCGTCGATTCCGCATGTCCTCGACCTGGTGGCGACTGGCCGCTTCGACCCGTCCCCGGTCACCACCCGCACGGTCCCACTGGCGGATTCGATCGACGCGCTCCTGGAAGGTCCGGTCAAGCTGGTCGCGACCAACTGAGGAGGTCAGGCGACGCTCGGGCCGGGGAGCGTGACGTGCAGGTGAGCAAGGGAATCCGGGTCGGCGATCACATCGATGCGGGTGATCAGGTCGCCGTGTACGACGAAGCCCATGATCGAGGGCGGGTGCGGTCCGGCGGCGACGAGCGCGCCGGGGAGCCCGTCCACCACGACGAGTTCGCCGAAATCGGACAGGCCGGCGAACACCACAGCCTGCTGCCCGACGGTGCGTGCCCCGCTGATCGTGATCGCCGTGCCTGCCGGCGTGGCGAAGCGGTCGGCGGCAATGGTGATCTCGGGGTCGAGGAGGGTGAGCAGGGTTTCGAGGTCGCCGGCGCGGGCCGCGGCGAGAAAGGCCCGGACTATTCGTCTTTCGCGCAGGGCCTGCGGGGTAGTGGCGGCGGGGTCCTCCAGCACCCGGTGGCGGGCGCGGCTGGCGAGCAGACGCGCCGCGTTGGGGGAGCGTTCGAGCACGGTGGCGATATCGTCGAAGGGCAGCTGGAACATATCGTGCAGAACGAAGGCGATCCGTTCTGCGGGCGAAAGACGGTGCAGCAGGACCAGAACGGCGCGTTCCAGGGATTCGTTGCGGACGGCCAGATCCTCGGGGCCGTCGTTGGCGGAGTCCGGAAAGACATCCGGTACCTGCTCGCCGAACGGGTATTCGCGGCGGACCTGGCGTTTGCGGAGCATATCGAGGCAGATGCGGGACAGGACCGTGGTCAGCCAGGCGTCCGGGCGGTCGATGTCCTCGGCGCCGGCGCGGTGTAGGCGCAGCCAGGTCTCCTGGACGGCGTCCTCGGCCTCGCCGGAGGCGCCGAGCATGCGGAAGGCGATCGCGCGCAGCCGCGGGCGATGCTCCTCGAACCGGGCCGCCGGGAACGTCCGATTGCTCACAAGACATATCTTGCGCCCGCCGGACGTCTCCCGGGCATGACTACACAGATCATGGAGCCGACCCGCGCCGTTCCGGTCCGCCGGATCCTCTACTGGTCGGCCACCGCGGCCGTGGTGGCCGAATCGGCGGTGGGCGGCTGGTGGGATATCGCGCGGGTCTCGTATGTCCGCGACATCGTCGTGCACCTGGGGTATCCGACGTATCTCCTGGTGATACTCGGCGTGTGGAAGGTGCCGGCGGCGCTCGTGCTGGTGCTGCCGGGGTGGCCGCTGGTGAAGGAGTGGGCTTATGCGGGAATCGTTTTCGTGTACACGGGCGCCATCGCCTCGCACCTGACGGTGGGGTACGACCGCTGGGAGGTGGCGCTGCTGTCCGCGCTGGTGCTGCTGACCTTCGTGTCGTGGGCATTGCGCCCGCCGGACCGTCGCCTCGCCGGGTCCGCTCGGCGCAATACCGCACGGCCCTGAGCCATAGCCGCAGGCCCTGGCGTCGGCGGCCCGCGCGGGTCTCCTTATTCTGTGTGGAATGGCAGTACGACCCATTCTCATCTGCGGTGACCCGCGCCTGACCGCACCGGCGGTTCCCGTCACCGAATTCGACGACGAGCTGGCCGCTTTCGTCGAGGACCTCTTCGAGACCAATACCGCCGCCCGGGGTGCGGGCCTGGCCGCGAACCAGATCGGTGATCCCCGAGCGGTTTTCGTCTACGACCTGCAGCAGCAGTCGGTGCGGCACCGCGGCTACGTGGTCAACCCGGTGCTCGAGACCTCCGAGATCCCGGAGACCATGCCCGATCCCGACGACGATGTCGAAGGCTGCCTCTCGGTGCCGGGCGAATGGTTCCCGACCGGCCGCGCCGACTGGGCGAAGGTGACCGGCGTGGATATCCACGGTGAGCCCGTCACCGTCGAGGGCACCGGCTACCTGTCCCGCTGCCTGCAGCACGAGACCGATCACCTGCTCGGCCATCTCTACCTGGATCGCCTGATCGGCCGCAATCAGCGCGCCGCCCGCAAGATGGTCAAGGCGAACGGCTGGACCGAGGCCGGGCGATCCTGGCTCCCGGGCGCGGACGCCGACCCTTTCCACGACTGACTCCAGGGATATATTCTCGCCGATTCTGTGTGACAGGTCACAGCCCGCGGCGTCGTCGCTGGTCGCGGGATAGTCGGTCAGGGGACCCTTACTGGAACGCGGAATGGAATTCCGTCACACTGATGTTGTGAAAACCGTGGGTTTGCGGAACGCGAAGGCGGAGTCCGGGCGCCGGCAAGGCGCCCGGACTGTTGCCGTGTCTGCACCCGCCGGCGAAGGTCACACCCGCGAAGCCGTGGTCAAACTGCTGCTGGAGGAGGGTCCGATCACCGCGACCGCCATCGGCGAGCGGCTCGGCCTGAGCCCGGCGGGAGTGCGCAGGCATCTCGAGGCGCTCATCGAATCCGGCGAGGCGCGGGCCACCCGGTCCGCGAAATGGCAGCAGCAGGGCCGTGGGCGTCCCGCCAAGCAGTATCAGCTGACCTCCACCGGTCGCGGGCGCCTGGGCCACGCCTACGATGACCTCGCCGGTGCCGCCATGCGACAGCTACGCGAGATCGGCGGCGACCAGGCCATCACCGATTTCGCCCGGAAACGGGTCGGGGCCATCGTCGCCGGGGTCGACCGCCTGGACCGGCACACGCCGGCCGAGACGGAAGCCAAGGCCGAGGAGCTCGCGGACGCGTTCAGCGAAGCCGGTTTCGCCGCCTCCACGCGGAAAGTCGGTGCGGGAGTACAGATCTGCCAGCACCACTGCCCGGTATCGCACGTCGCCGAGGAGTTCCCGGAGCTGTGCGCCGCCGAGCTGGAGGCCTTCCGGGAGATTCTCGGCACGCATGTGCAGCGGTTGGCGACCATCGCCAACGGCGATTGCGCATGCACCACGCATGTCCCGCTGATGCCCGTTCCGAGCACCGGTGGCGCCCAATCGAATACCGCAGAAACCCCCGTTGCACAGCCCGCAACGACATCTACAGATGACTCCGGAAGGAGTGCCGAATGACGACGACCACCGACCAGGTGCAGCCGCTGTCCCAGGAAGAGACGATTGCCTCCCTGGGTAACTACGGGTACGGCTGGGCCGACTCTGATGTCGCCGGTGCCAGTGCCAAACGCGGCCTGTCCGAGGAGGTCGTACGCGACATCTCGGCCAAGAAGAACGAGCCCGAATGGATGCTCGACTTCCGCCTGAAGGCGCTGCGCATCTTCGACAAGAAGCCCATGCCGAGCTGGGGCTCCAACCTCGACGGCATCGACTTCGACAACATCAAGTACTTCGTTCGTTCCAGCGAGAAGCAGGCCGCCACCTGGGACGACCTGCCCGAGGACATCAAGAACACCTACGACAAGCTGGGCATCCCCGAGGCGGAGAAGCAGCGCCTGGTGTCCGGTGTCGCGGCGCAGTACGAGTCCGAGGTCGTCTACCACTCGATCCGTGAGGACCTCGAGAAGCAGGGCGTCATCTTCCTGGACACCGATACCGCGCTCAAGGAGCACCCGGAGCTGTTCCAGCAGTACTTCGGCTCGGTCATCCCGTCGGGCGACAACAAGTTCTCCGCGCTGAATTCGGCCACCTGGTCGGGCGGTTCGTTCATCTACGTGCCGAAGGGCGTGCACGTGGACATCCCGCTGCAGGCCTACTTCCGGATCAACACCGAGAACATGGGTCAGTTCGAGCGCACGCTGATCATCGTCGACGAGGATGCCTACGTGCACTACGTCGAGGGTTGCACCGCGCCGATCTACAGCTCGGACTCGCTGCACTCCGCGGTCGTGGAAATCGTCGTGAAGAAGGGCGGCCGCTGCCGCTACACCACCATCCAGAACTGGTCGAACAACGTCTACAACCTGGTCACCAAGCGGGCCAAGGCCGAGGCGGGCGCGACCATGGAATGGGTCGACGGCAATATCGGCTCCAAGGTCACCATGAAGTACCCGGCCGTGTGGATGACCGGTGAGTACGCCAAGGGCGAGGTGCTCTCCATCGCGTTCGCCGGTGCGGGTCAGCACCAGGACACCGGTGCGAAGATGCTGCACCTGGCGCCGCACACCTCCTCGACCATCATCTCCAAGTCGGTGGCGCGTGGTGGCGGTCGCGCCTCGTACCGCGGTCTGGTGCAGGTGAACAAGGGTGCGCACGGCTCGAAGTCGACCGTGAAGTGCGATGCGCTGCTGGTGGACAACATCTCTCGCTCCGACACCTACCCCTACGTCGACATCCGCGAGGACGACGTGACCATGGGCCACGAGGCCACGGTTTCGAAGGTGTCCGAGGACCAGCTGTTCTACCTGATGAGCCGCGGCCTCACCGAGGACGAGGCCATGGCCATGGTGGTGCGCGGCTTCGTGGAGCCGATCGCCAAGGAACTCCCCATGGAGTACGCCCTGGAACTGAACCGCCTGATCGAACTGCAGATGGAAGGAGCCGTCGGCTGATGACGGTCGAGAATGTAGCCGTTGCGGCCGAGGCCCGAGTGCCGGCGGTCAACAAGGGTGAGGTGTTCGCGTCGTTCGACGTGAACGCCTTCGAAGTGCCGTCCGGGCACGACGAAGCGTGGCGCTTCACCCCGTTGCGTCGCCTGCACGGCCTGCACGACGGCACCGCGGTGCGCGACGGGCAGGCCACGGTCGAGGTGAACTCGGTCGAGGGCGTCACCGTGGAAACGGTGCAGCGCACCGACTCCCGCCTCGGCGAGGCCGGTACCCCGACCGATCGCGTTGCCGCACAGGCGTACTCGGGTTTCGAGCAGGCGACCATCGTGTCCGTCGGCGCGGAATCCGAAGTGGCGCAACCGGTCGTCGTGACCATCACCGGCCCGGGTGCGGGCAAGACCGCCTACGGTCACACGCAGGTCCGTCTCGGGAACTTCGCCACCGCGCACGTGGTCATCGACCAGCGCGGCAGCGGAACCTACGCGGAGAACGTGGAATTCGTGCTGGGCGACAGCGCGAAGCTGGATGTCATCGTGGTCCAGGACTGGGCCGATGACGCCGTGCACGCCACCGCGCACCACGCGAAGCTGGGGCGCGACGCGACCCTGCGGCACGCCAATGTCACCCTCGGTGGCGATCTGGTGCGGCTGACCGCGACCGTGCGCTACGACGGCCCCGGCGGGGACGCCGAACTGCTCGGCCTGTACTTCGCCGATGACGGCCAGCACTTCGAGCAGCGGCTGCTGGTCGATCACTCGCAGCCGAACTGCAAGTCCAACGTGCTGTACAAGGGTGCGCTGCAGGGCGATCCGGCCTCGAACAAGCCCGATGCACGCACCGTGTGGGTCGGCGATGTGCTCATCCGCGCCGCGGCGGAGGGCACCGACACCTACGAGGCCAACCGCAATCTGGTGCTCACCGATGGTGCGCGCGCCGACTCGGTGCCGAACCTGGAGATCGAGACCGGCGAGATCGTGGGCGCCGGGCACGCCTCGGCCACCGGCCGTTTCGATGACGAGCAGCTGTTCTACCTGCGTTCGCGCGGCATTCCGGAGGAGGCGGCGCGACGGCTGGTCGTGCGCGGCTTCTTCCACGAGATCATTCAGAAGATCGCCGTGCCCGAGGTCCGGGAGCGGCTCGAGACGGCCATCGAGGCCGAACTCGCCGCCGTCGGCGTCTAAACCAAACTTCCCATCCCGCAAAGGAATCCGAATTCGATGACCACCCTGGAGATCAAGGACCTGCACGTCGAGGTCGCCAACCCGGACGAGACCGGCGAGCCCATCAAGATCCTGAAGGGCGTGAACCTGACCGTGAAGTCCGGGGAGACCCACGCGATCATGGGCCCCAACGGTTCCGGCAAGTCGACCCTGTCGTACGCCATCGCCGGCCACCCCAAGTACACGGTGACGCAGGGCTCCATCACCCTCGACGGTGAGGACGTCCTGGAGATGACCGTGGACGAGCGCGCGCGTGCGGGCCTGTTCCTGGCCATGCAGTACCCGGTCGAGGTCCCCGGCGTCTCCGTCTCGAACTTCCTGCGCACCGCCGCCACCGCCATCCGCGGTGAGGCGCCCAAGCTGCGCACCTGGGTGAAGGAAGTCAAGGAGAACATGGCGGAGCTGGACATCGATCCGGCCTTCGTCGAGCGCTCGGTGAACGAGGGCTTCTCCGGCGGTGAGAAGAAGCGCCAGGAGATCCTGCAGCTGGGCCTGCTCAAGCCGAAGATCGCCATCCTCGACGAGACCGACTCGGGTCTGGACGTGGACGCGCTGCGCATCGTCTCCCAGGGCGTCAACAACTACCGGGAGCGCGAGAACGGTGGCGTGCTGCTGATCACCCACTACACCCGCATCCTGCGCTACATCCAGCCGGACTTCGTCCACGTCTTCGTGAACGGCCGGATCGTCGCCGAGGGCGGTGCCGAGCTGGCCGAGGAACTCGATGCGAACGGCTACGTGCGTTTCACTTCCGCTGCTGCTGTTTAGGAGCTCACGATCATGACCACCACGGTGCAGAATTCCCGGCTCGCCGGGGAGCCCGCCTTGGATGTCGCCCGGATCCGGGCCGACTTCCCGATCCTCAGCCGCACGGTGCGCGACGGCAAACCCCTGGTCTATCTGGACTCGGGCGCCACCGCGCAGCGGCCGATGGAGGTCCTGGACGCGGAACGTAACTTCCTGATCCGGAACAATGCGGCGGTGCACCGTGGTGCGCATCAGCTGGCCGAAGAGGCCACCGACGCCTACGAGGGCGCGCGCGCCGATATCGCCCGCTTCGTGGGCGTGGAGGCGTCGGAGATCGTGTTCACCAAGAACGCGACCGAATCGCTGAACCTGGTGACCTACGCCTTCGCCGACGACCGGTTCCCGTACCACGTCGGCCCCGGCGACGAGATCGTCATCACCGAGCTGGAGCATCACGCGAATCTCGTTCCGTGGCAGGAACTCGCGCGGCGCACCGGCGCCACCCTGAAGTGGTTCGGCATCACCGATGACGGCCGCATCGACCTGGATTCGCTCGAGCTATCCGCCGCCACCAAGGTGGTCGCGTTCTCGCATCAGTCGAACGTGACCGGTGCGATCGGCCCGGTGGCCGAATTGGTGCGCCGGGCAAAGGAAGTCGGCGCGCTGGTGGTGCTGGACGCCTGCCAGTCGGTGCCGCACATGCCGGTGAACTTCCGTGAGCTGGGCGTGGACTTCGCCGCCTTCTCCGGGCACAAGATGCTCGGCCCCTCCGGCGTGGGCGTGCTGTACGGCCGTTACGCGCTGCTGGAGCAGACTCCGCCGTTCATCACCGGTGGCTCCATGATCGAGACCGTCTTCATGGACCACTCGACCTACGCCGCCCCGCCGCAGCGTTTCGAGGCCGGCGTGCCGATGACCTCGCAGGTGGTCGGATTGGGCGCGGCGGTGCGGTATCTGGAAGCGATCGGCATGGATGCCGTTGCGGCGCACGAGCACCGGCTCGTCAGCGCGGCCATCGAGGGCCTGAGCGCGCTGGACGGCGTGCGCATCATCGGCCCGACGGAGAACGTGAACCGCGGTGGCGCGGTGAGTTTCGTCGTCGACGGGATTCACGCGCACGATGTGGGGCAGATCCTGGATGACGAGGGCGTCGCGATCCGGGTCGGCCACCACTGCGCCTGGCCGCTGCACCGTCACTTCGGTGTCGCCGCCACCGCTCGCGCCTCCTTCGCCGTGTACAACACCCTCGATGAGGTGGACGCACTGGTGGCCGCGGTGCGGAAGGCTCAGAGCTTCTTCGGAGTTGCATAGATCATGCGCATGGAGCAGATGTACCAGGAAGTCATCCTGGACCACTACAAGCACCCGCACCACCGGGGACTGCGTGAGCCCTTCGGTGCGGAGGTGCACCACGTCAACCCGACCTGTGGTGACGAGGTGACGCTGCGCGTACACATCGACGACAACGGCGATGTGAAAGACGTGTCCTACGACGGGCAGGGCTGCTCGATCAGCCAGGCCTCCACCTCGGTGCTCGCCGACCAGGTGATCGGCCTGCCGTTGCAGCAGGCGCTGAAGACCGTCGAGGCCTTCGACGAGATGATCACCAGCCGCGGCACCATCGAGGGCGACGAAGAGGTGATCGGCGACGGTGTGGCCTTCGCCGGCGTCGCCAAGTATCCGGCCCGCGTGAAATGCGCACTGCTGGGCTGGATGGCGTTCAAGGACGCCGTGGTGCGGATAGCCTCCGCGGAGGAATCCAAGCAGGCCATGGGCAACGGCACTACAGGCAACGGGGAGTAGAGAACATGAGCGAAACCGAGCAGCAGGCCCAGGAAGCGGCGCCGGTGGAACTGACCGCCGAGGAGATCCAGCACCTCGAGGACATGGAAGAGGCGATGCGTGACGTCGTCGACCCCGAACTCGGCATCAATGTGGTCGACCTCGGCCTCGTCTACGGCATGGCCTTCGAGGACGGCATCGCCAAGCTCGACATGACGCTGACCTCCCCGGCCTGCCCGCTGACCGATGTCATCGAGGACCAGTCCCGCAATGCCCTGGTGCGTTCCGGGCTGGCCGAAGAGCTGCAGATCAATTGGGTCTGGATGCCGCCGTGGGGCCCGGACAAGATCACCGACGACGGCCGCGAACAGCTGCGCGCCCTGGGCTTCACCGTCTAGTACCGGATCAGTACTGGATCGCGCGGTCGATGGGATAGCGATCGCCGAAGCCGGAACGGTCCTGATAGAAGAAGTTCAGGACGAGATCGTCTGCGATACGGAACAATTCGTCCCGGCCCTCCAGCGGAGCTATCCACTCCATCGGCAGGGCCGAGACGCCGTACATGGCGCCGAGTAGATTGCCGGTGACCGCTCCCGTGGAGTCGGAATCGCCGGAGTGGTTGACCGACAGCAGTAATCCGGCGCGGATATCCCCGGTCCGATAGGTGTGCAACGCGCAGTAGACGGCAATGGCCAGGCACTGCTCGGCACACCAACCCGCACCGACCATCTCGAGCCGTTCCGGCGTGGCCTCGCCCAGATGAGCGATGGCGAGCGCGCCGCTCAGCGCCGACACGGTTTCGGCGCTGGACGGCATGACCGCGAGCCGATCGATGGTGTCGCGCACCGCGATCGGCAGTTCGGCGCCGCCGAGCACGCTGTCGACAATGGTCGCGAAGGCGCCCGCGGCCAGATACCCGGTCGGGTGGCCGTGGGTGATCTGGGCGCAGCGCATGGCGTTGTAGAACGCGCGATCCGGACCGGCGCCGGTCAGGCCGAAGGGTGCGGCGCGCATGACGCTGCCGCAGCCCTTCGATTTCGGATTCACCGGTCCCGGTTCGCCGAACTCCAGCGGCGGCAGGTACTCGTCGACCTGTTGCCGCAGCCCGCCCAGGCACGCATTGCCGGGCGCGCGTACCGCGTACAGGAACGGCAACCCGGCCAGCCAGCCATCGGCGTGCGGATCGGGCTTCTCCTGCCGCTGTGTCGCATACCAGCGCAGGTAGGCCCGCCGCAGCGCCGGCGCCGGATCGGTATCGGCGGGACTGCGCAGCAGCCCCTCGGCCGTGAACAGGGTCATCTGGGTATCATCGGTGATCTGCTGCGGCGCCCCCGGCGTCACGTTCGGCAGGTAGTCCATGACGCCTGCCGCCCCGTAGCGCCCGCGAATCTGCTTCAGTGTCAAGAACTCGATGGGCCACCCCAGAGCGTCCCCGATCGCCCCGCCCACCATGGACCCGCGTACCCGGTCGAAAAGCTTCTCGTGATCTTGCACGCCACAAGCCTATTCAAGGCGGCGCTGCGGCAGTATCCGCGCATACGCCATTAGGATGCCCCGGTGACCGGATACGACGACTTCGACGGGTTCGAACATTTCGACACCTCCACCCTGCCCGAGCGGCAACAGCGGATTCTGCTGACCATCCGGGATTGGGTGCAGCGGCACGGGTATTCGCCCAGCACCCGGGAGATCGGCGAGGCCGTGGGGCTGAAATCGTCGTCGACGGTGTCGCGGCATCTGAAGGCGCTGGAGGATCAGGGCATCCTGAAGCGCAGCGAGTCGGTGACCCGGCCCATGGACGTGCGACTGTTCCTCAAGGCGGGCGCGCCGCAGCAGCAGAACGCGGATTCGGTGTCCGTGCCCGTGGTCGGCGATATCGCCGCGGGAACGCCCATCCTCGCCGAACAGCACACCGACGACGTGCTGTCGCTGCCGCGCGAACTGGTCGGCCGGGGAACGGTTTTCGGGCTCCGGGTGCGCGGTGACTCGATGGTCGACGCCGCCATCTGCGATGGCGACATCGTCGTGGTGCGCCAGGAACACGAGGCGCACAATGGCGAGATCGTGGCCGCCATGATCGACGGCGAGGCCACCGTGAAGGTGTACCGGCGCGCCAACGGCCACGTCTACCTCGAACCGCGTAACCCCGCCTACTCCGTTATCGACGGTGACAAGGCCATGGTGCTGGGCAAGGTCGTCTCCGTCATGCGGCGCGTGTGATCCAGTCGATGATGGTGCTGGCGACCAGCTGAGCGTCATCCCAGGTCGCCAGATGGCCGAGACCGGGCAGCACCCGGTACTCGGCGGTGGGCAGCTCCGCCCGGAAGCGTTGCGAGCAGGTCTCCTTGGGGACGACGCGGTCGAATTCGGGCCAGGCCAACAGGACCGGGGCCGCGACCCGATCGAGGTCGGTGACGGTCAGCCGGTCGGCGCGGAGCATGGCGATATCGGTCGCGAAGAAGGTGCCCGAGGACATCACCTCCGCCATGCCCAGCACCTCCCGGGCGGGCACCAATTCGCCGCGGCGGAACGAATTACGCATGACGTAGCGGCGCAGCAGCGGCCGCGCCACCACCGCCGGCATGATGCCGGCGGTGCGCTCGATGAGCTGGTGCTGGCGCACGAAGCCGTCGGCGATGCGGTCCGCGTCCCGGCTGCCGTCGGGCCAGCCGCCCACCGGGCCGATGGCCACCACGCTGCGGGCGCGCCCGCGCTTGGCCAATTCCATTGCGAGCGTGCCGCCTCCGGAGATACCGGCCAGATGGGCGTCCTCGATCCCGAGTTCCTCCAGGTACTTCTCGAACACGTCGGCCATGCTCGCGATGCTCGGCTCGGGGTCGCGGAACTCCGGCGCGTGCGGATGGCCGGGCAGGTTCGGCGCGATCACCTGGTAGCGGGCGACGAGTTCGGGCAGCACCGGCTGCCAGATGTGCCAGCTGAGGTTGGGTGCGTGCAGCAGCACCAGCGGCTCGCCGGCGCCGGCGCGATAGAGCCCGGGTGAGCTGCCGGGTGCGCGCACGTCCCGCTCGGCATCATTGCGCAGCGAGGTCATGGGAAGTCCTTTCGTGCTGCCGCGGTGGCGTATTCATGCCGACGGCCGGCCGGTCGACGCGGTCGCGTCGTATGAATAGCCTGGTTGAGGTGTTGAGTGTGGCGCTTCCGGAAACGTGCGGTGATCCGGTGATCTGGGTGCGGCCCGATTCGATCGGGTACTTCGGGCCGGATCTCGGTGTGGCGCTGCACTCGACCTCGGTCGCGGTGCTCACGGTCGGCGTGGACGGGCCGATCCTGCTGGAGGCGCCCGAATGCCCGGGCGCCACCGCGCGCAGCGTGTACGCCCCCGCGCGGGCCTCGCATCGAATCATCGCGCCGGAGAGCAGGATTCTGCTGTTGTTCCTCGACCCGGCGGGCCCGCGGGCCGCGGACACGGCGGCGGCCATGCGGGAATTCGCCGGTCCGTTCGGACTCGGGCATCGGCGGGAACAGGCACTGAGCACGGCGTGCCTGGCGGGCGCGGACCCGGCGGTGGTGGTGCGCGCCGCGGCGGGCGCCGCCATGGCCGCGGATCCGCGGATCACGGCACTGGCGATCGCAATTCGATCCGATCCCGGCCGGGAGTATCGGGCGCCCGCCACCGCGGCGGAGCTCGGGCTGTCGGCCTCGCATTTCCTGCGGCTGTTCGCGCAGTCGACCGGCACCACCTTCCGTCGGTACCAGCAGTGGGCGCGGTTGCGGCATGTGATCGGCGGGCTGGCGGCGGGCCATGACCTGACCAGGAGTGCTATCGAGGCGGGTTTCGCGTCCCCTTCTCACTTCAGTGACACCTTCCGGGAGACGTTCGGAACCTCGGCGACGGCGGTGCTGGAGGCGGGTGTCCGATTCGACATCGGTGCCTGACCGGAATATCGTCCCCACCAAAAGGGCGGGTCGGATTGGACAACCGGGTTCCGCTCGACCATGATTCGTCCCGTTATCACCTTTCATCACGGGGAGTATCGAATGTCGTTGCTGCGCAAGGCCGGTGTCGGCCTCGCCGTCACATCGATGGCCGCGATGGGCGCGGTGTCCGCCGGTTCCGCCAGCGCGGCGGACAATGAACCGGTGTTCGTCGCCACCTCGGGCGATCTCTACGGCGCCCTGGCGCTGTCCCGGAGCTCCGGAAATGTCGCTTACGCGGTCAATTACGGCGGTTATGACGGCGCCGATGACGCGGCCGTCAGCAAATGCGGCGGCGGTGACTGTCAGGTCGTGGTGCACTTCGCCAATGCCTGCGGTGCCGTCGCTCAGGGCGCCGACACCCGCTTCGGGTGGGCGTGGGCGCCGAGCAAGGTGGAGGCCGAGTCGGCCGCCGTCGACGCGCTGGGCAAGAGCGCGCCGTCCTTCCCGGATTCGGGGTCGGCCTCGCCGCGCCAGGCCAAGGTCATCCTGTCCGCTTGCACGGACAACGCACACTAGAACGCCGGAAACGGCGGGATCGTGATCCCGGTCGAGGTCGTGGGAACGGAAGCCCCGTTCCCGTGGCAGCGGCCGGGATTTTCGTGTTCATGGTTGCCGGTCGGTTTGCTTCCGTGAGTGCCGGTCGGTTTGCGTTTCTGGTTGCTACAGTCCATTTTCCAGCAAACTGGCCGCTCGGCCGGAGATGATTTCGTAGTGGACGACATCACCTACGAGGACACCCGATTCGCGTTGCACGCGGCGGCCGAGCTGCTGATCGCCGGCCCGCAGTACCGCAGGTTCGGCAGCATCCGCATGCGGATCGTGCTGGGTGGCTTCTCCGGCATCAAATGGCCGGTGTCGGTGACGGGCACCGATCTGGTGTGGCCGCAGGGCCGCATCCGCCTGCACGGCACCTACAGTGAGCTCGCACTGGCCGCCGGCTTCGCCGCCGACGGCCCGCCCGACGGCCTGTACACCGAGGGCACCCATATGGATCCGGACGAACCGTTCACCGTCGACGATATCGCCGCCTCCACCGTGCACGACTGGTTCGCGGTGGGGGACACCGCCTTGCGCCGTTTCGCCGAGGAGCAGCCGGTGCTCTGGCCGGAGCACTTCGACCTATCGGTCGCCGTGGACGAGGTGAATTACGGTGTCTCCCCGGGTGATTGGGAAAACCCGCAACCCTACGCGTATGTGGGCCCGTGGACGCGCCGCCACGGCGAGTTCTGGAATGCCCCGTTCGGCGCCAAGCGCCCGCGCGCGGAGGTGCCCACGGTGGAGAGCCTGCTCGAGTTCTTCCGCGAGGGCCGGATCCGCGCCGCCGAGGATGCCTAGCGGATCACGGATGCGTAGGTAGCTGATCGGTCGACCGATTCGCCAGTGCCGCTTCGACATTGGCAATGCCCGCCCGCACCCCGAGTCCGTACTCGTCCTCGTCGAGCACGTGCAGCCGTTCCGTGGCCTCGTCCAGATGCCGTTGTGCCGTATCGAATGCACCCAGGCGCCGGTAATTGTCGGCGAGATTCAGATGTAGCGAGGGATAGACACCCTGCACGCTCAGCGATTCGTGCTCCTGCTTGGCGCGCTCGTCGGTGAGTGCGTCGGCCGCGTCCAGCGCCCGGATATCCCAGGTCAGCGCGTCGGCCGCGTGCTCCTGCAGATCGGCGAGAAAGTGCGCCAGGCTGACCCGGTGCAGTGCGTCACCGGCTGCCCCGATCCGCTCCCACAGGGCGGCGAGCTCGGTGCGGGCGCGCACCGGATCCCCTTGCCGCCCAAGGGTTACAGCATCATTGATGGCGGCCATGGTCTCGTCGACTGAGGTCATGGCGACACCGTACGCGCGGGGACCGACAGACTCCGGCCCCGCGCGGGGCCTCCGGCTAGCGGGTCACCCGGCCGTGGCGGCCGTCGCCGGCGATCCGGCCGCGGCGGATGAGGTCGCGCTTGGTGCCGGGACCCAGGGTGACCTGCTCGTCGCCGGCGACCGTCTCGTCCGGGTTCGGCCGCACGAACAGGGTCACCGTGGTGCCCTCGGTGAAACCGTTCTTGCGCATCATCGACGCCGAGGCCACATTGTGGTTCTCCACATCGGTGACGATGCGGCGCGCGCCGTGCTTGAAAAGCGTGTCGCAGCAGGCGGTCATGAGCTTGCCGGCGACGCCGCGGCCCTGCATATCGGGGGAGACCGCGATCCACTCCAGATAGGCCCAGTCCTCGCGCAGCTCGAATTCCATGGAGGCCAGCACGAATCCGACCACCCGATCCGAATCCACCGCCACCCAGCAGGATTTGCCCGCACTGTCCAGGTGCTCGGCCACCGAGGTCAGCGACCACGAGGTGTAGGGCTTGGCGTAGGTGTCGAACACCTGGTAGCCGAGGTCGATGACCTGGCGCAGATGCCCGAGCCCCATGGGGACGATGGCGATCTCGGAATGGATGGATATGTCGGATTCCATGACGCCTAGTTTGCCAGGTAGCTGCTGTTCGGGCGTGGACCCTCCGGGTGTGCCCGCCGAGCGGCCGCCGTGCTATCAGGCGCCCTTGCGGGCCTGTTTGCTGGGCGCCTTCTTCGCGGCCTTCTTGGCCGGCTTCTTCTCGGCAGTGGCTATCTCCGGTGCGGCCTTCGCCGCCTTGGTGGCCTTGGCCGGTGCGGCGGGCGCGGACTTGGCGGCGCGGCGGCCGGAGGCTTCGAGGCTGCGCTGCAAGGCCGCGACCAGGTCCACGACCTCGGCGTCCATCTCCGGCGCGGCCGCCTCCGGAGCCCGGGTCACCTTGCTGCTGCCGCTGGCAATGGCCTCGTCGAGCAGCCGCTTCAATTCGATCTGATATTCGTCGACGTAGAGGCCCGGATCGAAATCATCGGACAGCGTATCGACCAGGGTCTCCGCCATCTTCAATTCCTGCGCCTTGGGTTCGCCGACCCCGTCGAGTTTGTCGAAGGCGACGGCCCGCACCTCGTCCGGCCACAACAGCGTCTGCAGCACCAGCACCCCGTCGCGCACCCGCAGCGCCGCCAGCCGCGTCTTCTGCCGCAGCGTGAAGTGCACCAGCGCCACCCGATCCACCTCTTCGAGCGTCTTCGCCAGCAGCACATACGCTTTCGGCGTGGTGGAATCCGGTTCGAGGTAATAACTCTTGTCGTACAGAATCGGATCGATCTGATCCGACGGCACGAACTGCAACACCGGAATCTCGTGCTTCTCCGCCGCCGGCAGTTTCGAGAAATCCTCATCGGTGAGAATCACCCGATCACCCTCGGGCGATTCATAAGCCCGATCGATATCCGCATACTGCACCGGCTGCCCATCCACCGTGCACACCCGCTCGTACCGGATCCGCCCCCCATCAGCGGCATGCACCTGATGGAACTTGATGTCATGGTCCTCCGTGGCCGTATAAACCTTCACGGGAACATTGACCAGCCCGAACGCGATGGAGCCCTTCCAAATGGACCGCATTGTCCGATGGTACTTCGGACGGCGTGTCCTGGTCAGTAACGCACGGCCGACCTGCGGTTTCAGGTGGCTGCGGGTTGTTTGTGGGTGGTTGGTAGTTGTCGTCTGACGGCCTGTGGACGGCCTGGAAATCGGTTCGGAAGCGATTGCCGTGGTAGATCATCGATTTCGAGCGGGTGGCGTTCTCGGGTCACGAATGCCTGCGATTATTTGCCGTGGGTGTCAGAGGGTGGCGATGTTGATCGCTTCGGCCATCGCGTGGTAGCCGGCATCGTTGGGGTGGAGATGGTCGCCGCTGTCGTAGGCGGGTGCGAGGATCTCCGGGTTGGTGGCATCGGTTACTGCTGCGGCGAAGTCGACGACGGCATCGAATTGGCCGGAGGTGCGAATCCATTCGTTGATGGCGTGCCGTTTGGTTGCGGATCGGGCGCTGTAGTGGTCGGAGCCGCCGAAGGGGAGCAGGGTGGCGCCGATGATGCGAATGCCCTTGTTGTGGGCCTGGGTGATCAGGTTCTGGTAGCCGGTGATCACTTGTGCGGCTGAGACATCGGGGTCCGGCTTGTAGGTGGGCTGATCGGTCTCGCTGAATCCGAGGTCGTTCACCCCTTCCAGCAGGATTACCGAGCGCACACCGGGCTTGTCCAGCACGTCGTGGGAGAAGCGGGTCGAGGCGCGGTCTCCGTACCAGGCTGAATCGTTGAGCATCAGGTTGCCGCCGATGCCTTCGTCGAGGACCGCGCGTTGCCGATCGGCGTGCACGAGTCGATCGGCCAGCTGGTCGGGCCAGCGGTGATCGGCGCGGGGCGTGGAGGCGAATCCGTCGGTGATGGAGTCTCCGAAGGCGACGACGGTGTCACGGCGCGGTGCCGGGCCCGCTACTTCGACGTCGGTGAGGTAGTACCAGGAGTTGGTGTGTGCGGCGAAGGCTGCGGCGGCCGGGTCGGACAGGTGGTCACCGGTGGCGAGGTAGCTGTCGGTCCAGGCCTGGGAATGGAAGGTGGCCGGGCCGGTGGTGGCCCTCAAATACAGTGTTACCGTTACGTTTTCGAGCTGAGTGACGTGCAGAGGTGCGGGATCGCTGGTCAGCTCTGCGCCCGCGGGAATGGTGACCTTGCTCGTGCCGGCAAAGGTCAGCGGATGCAGTGTCGTCGCTGTGATGGCGGCGCCGGTATCGGTCGCCGCGACGGTCGACCCGGTTACCTCGAGCGGTCCGAGGCCATAGTGGTTCGACAGCCGGATGCGGACCTGGTCGCCGCCGTTGGTCAGGCGCACCACCTGGCGCAGCGTCTGATCGGAGAATCCTTGCTCGGACCAGTTCGGTCCGAACCCCGCGCTGGGACGTTGTGGTGCACTGGACCACGCCGCCGACCATGCCGGCTGCTGATCGTGGTGGGCTGCAGCAGTGGTGCAACCGGAAAGAACCAGTGCGCCAGCGGCGAGAACGGCCATGCCCAGTTGTCCTGAAGTTCGCATTTCTTCCTCATCCAGTCCCTGTGATCGATCGTCTCGATCACCAGCATCTGTCGTTAACGGAACTGTAGACCCATTAATTCCGCCGGTTTCCGAATCTCGAACCCGCTCGAGAACTGGTTGACCAAAATAGAAATCTGGTCATATAGTCAAACCCATGCGGGAATCACAGCGTCTCCGGACCGGCACCGACGCGCGGGCGGCGCGCGCCGAACTGATCCTCGATGTCACCGCCGAGCTGTTGCAGTCGCACGGGTATCGGCGGGTCACCGTCGACGACGTGGCCAAGCGTGCCGGAATCGGCAAGGGCACCATCTATCTGCACTGGAAGACGCGGGAAGCGCTGCTGTGGGCGGTGCTGCGGCGCGAGACCACGCGGTTGATGCAGACCCTGGTGGCGGCGCTGTCGACCGATCCGGAATTGGCTCTGCCACACCGGTTGATGAGTGCGATCTTCGTCGAGGTGTCGCACCGGCCGCTGGTCAAGGCACTGCTGTTGTCCGATGTCGAAATTCTGGGCGTGCTCGCCGAAGACGAGGCGGTCGCCCTCGCTCAGCGCGAGCTCGCCGGCAACGAGAACTACTTCGAACTCGTCCACGAGCAGGGCCTGCTGCGCGCGGAGCTCGGTGTCGAGCAGGCGGGCTGCCTGCTCGAGAGTGTCATGCAAGGCTTCTTCGCTGCCGCGGAATCCTATGAGCAGGCAGGGATGAGTCTGCGCGAGCGCGCCGACCTGCTCGAATACACCTTGCGCCGCACCTTGGAGAAGGACGGCCCGGCGCCCGCCGCGGCGGTGCGAGCGCTCAATACGCAGGTCATAGCGCTGTTCGAGGCCATCGCGGCCCAAGGGCAAGGCGAGGTGCGCGCCAGCGAATGAGTTTGCCCCAAGTCATGGGGTGAAGTACCCCGGGGATCGGGAGTCCGGCAAGACAAGTCCGATCCCCGGGGACAGATGACTGGCTGAAAGGAGCCAATCATGTCCAACTCTAGGTCCGATGTGTCGGACCGGAAAACTATCGACTCACCGGCGTCGACCGTGTCGGCGGGTCCCGCCGGGCGGTCGACGGGTCGTTGGCTCGGCCTGGCCGCGCTCACCCTGAGCTTTCTGGTGGTCGGGCTCGACAGCAATATTCTGATCACCGCCCTGCCGACCCTGTCCACCAAACTGCAGGCATCCACCAGCCAATTGCAGTGGATCACCACCGCCTACAACCTGGTCTGGGCCGGACTGCTGCTGCCGATGGGCACGTTGGGCGACAAGTTCGGTCGCCGCAAGACGTTGCTGGCGGGTCTGGTTCTCTTCGGTGCCGCCTCGATCATCGCCAGCCAGGTCGACACCGCCGGTGAACTGATCGCCATGCGCGCCCTGATGGGCGCGGGCGCGGCGGTGATCATGCCGATGGGCATGGCGATCCTGCCGGTGCTGTTCCCGGTCGACGCCGATCGCCGCCGCGCAGTGACGGTGACGACGGTCGGCGCGGTGGTCGCGCTGCCTGCCGGCCCGCTGCTGGCCGGATGGATACTGCAGCACTTCTCCTGGGGCTGGGTCTTCATGATCAATGCTCCGGTCGTGGCCCTCACCGTGATCGGTGTCTGGGCCTTCGTGCCCGAGAGCAGAAATCCCGCCGACCCGCGCCTGGACTGGCAAGGGGCGATCCTGTCCGGTGCCGGCATCGTCGCCCTCACCTACGCGATCATCGAACAGCCCGCCGATGGGTGGGGCGGGCGTGTGCCGGCCGCACTGATCGGCGGTGCGATCCTGTTGTGCGCCTTCGTGTTCCGCCAGCGGCGCAGCCGGTCGCCGCTGATCGATCTGCGCCTGTTCGGCAATCGCCTGTTCACGTGGGGGACGATCGCTTTCGCGGTGATCAGTTTCGCGATGAGCGGAGTGCTGTTCCTGCTCACGCCGTTTCTGCAGATCGTGCAGGGCAGCGACGCACAGGGCACCGGTCTGCGGTTGCTGCCGATGATCGGCGCCATGCTGGCCGGAGCGGGTATGGGCGAGACCTTCGGGGTGAAAATCGGTGTCCGGTACGTGATTCCGGCCAGCATGCTGATCGGCGGGGGCGGGCTGCTGGTGCTTGCTCAGGCCCATGCCGGGAGCGGCTACGGCATTGTCGCGCTCGGGTTGTCGGTGTTCGGCCTGGGGCTGGGGCTGGGACTGCCCTTGGCTGCCGATACGGTCCTGGGCACGCTGTCCGAGCATCAAGCCGGCATGGGCAACGCGCTCTCGCGCACCTTGCAAAGTATCGGCGTGGTGCTGGGTACCGCGGTCCTGGGCAGTGTCCTCAACGGCGTCTACCGCGCCGGACTCGGCGACGCACTGCACGGGCTGCCCGCCGATGCGGGCGGCGCGGCCCGGGACAACATCGCCGGGGCGCACGCGGTCGCCGCGACGCTGCCGGCCCGCCTCGGCGCCACACTCACCCACACCGCCGACAGCGCCTACGCACACGGCATGGCACATGCCACCTACACCTGCCTCGGTGTGCTGATCGTCGGCGCGCTTCTGACCCTGCAGTTTCTGCCCGGCCGTCTCGACAGCGCCCCCGAGACGCCACGCGATTGATCCGACGACCTCGGCCCGCGCACCGTTCTCCACGACGGTGCGCGGGCCAAGGTGCTGTTCGAGAGCCCCGATGCGGCACCGGTGCAGGGTCGAGTACACGTCCGCGGCATAGAGGTCGAAATATGCAAGTGGAACGGGTACTCGACGGCATCGATGGCGATCGACAGGGCGGGTTCTCATCGGTAGCTCGGCAAAATCGAGAGTTTCTCTATCGGGCAGTGGTGAGAGGCTCGATGATCACGATCGGGATGTCTCGAGCCGTTTGGTGTCGATAGGTGTCGTAGAGCGGGAATATCGATGCCATGTGTTCCCAGAGCCGACCTTTCTCCGCGGTGGTGGCGGTGCGCGCCGTTGCGGTGAACTGCTCGCTCTTGACCTGGACGGTGATTCGCGGGTGGGCGAGCAGGTTGAGATACCAGCTGGGATGTTGTGGCGCGGCAGCATTCGAACCCACCACGAGGTAGTTGTCGCCGTCTCTGCCATAGATAAGCGCCGTGCGACGCAGCAGACCCGATTTGCGGCCGAGAGTGGTGAGTAGCAAGGTCGGCGATCCGTGATAGATGTGGCCGCTGGCACCGTCGGTTTCGACGTAGGAGCGGACGTGCTCCGATACCCAGTCCGTCGGACTGTCCTGCACTTTCGTGAGGATCGTATCCGAGACGACCTCAGTGTCGGAGGGGCCGGGCAGCGGCGAGGAGAGACTGCCCAGCATGGTGTAGCGCCGGAATCGGCTGCCTTTCACACCGGGAAAATCTCGGACGCGCTGCCATCCCGGTGCGGACCCCACCATGCCCAGGGTGGATCGTTCCAGGGCATCGATATGGGCCTGCGCGTCGGTCCACTCGGCGAAGGGCATTGCCCAGGTGCCGTCGGTGCTCACGTGGAAGTGGCCGGAGATCCCGCCGGGCGCCGGATCGGTTTCCTCGGCCATCGCCTCGAGTACGGTGTCGATCCACTGCCGCTGCCGCTGCGGATCGGGGCCCTGGAATTCGATATTCAAAACGACCGTGCAACCTGGCACCGGTCGATCCGGGCCGGCGACGCTGCGGTACAGGTGATACTCGATCGGTTCGGTGCCGGCGAATCCGCTCACGAACTCACGCCCTGACGCGCCTTCGGCCCACTGGCTGTAGGTCAGCACCTTCTCGCCGTCGATACTGAGGAAGGCACTGAGCGAGACCAGTCCGGCCGGCCAGGCGGTGTGCGCCAGCTCGGCGAGCTTGTCCTGCACCACTTTTCGCTGGTGTGCAGGTGATTCGGTGACCAGCACCGTGTGGGCGTCCGGGCGGGTGATATCGGGTGGCAGATCCATGGTGTTCTCCTTGATCGAATGTGGTTGTCGGCTGGTTATTCGTCGTCGGGACAGCGTCGAACTTGAACACGTGTTCAAGTCAAGTAGCGTGATCTTCATGGCATCGCTACCCGCGCAGACCTGCGAGCTCACGATCGGTGAATTGGCCGACCGTAGTGGGGTTCCCGCCTCGGCATTGCGCTTCTACGAACGACAGGGGCTGCTGCGCAGTCGGCGCACCAGCGGCAATCAGCGCCGGTATCGACGCGAGACGCTGCGGCAGGTGGCCTTCATTCGCGCCTCGCACAACCTCGGCATTCCGCTCACGGTGATCGGTGATGTGCTGGCCCTGCTGCCCGAGGGGGTGGAGCCCACCCAGGAATTCTGGGTTCGGGCATCGGATTGCTGGAGTGCTGAAATCGATAGACGCATCCAGCGGCTCGAGCGGATGCGGGATCGGTTCACCCGCTGCATCGGCTGTGGCTGCCTTTCGTTTCAGGAGTGTGGGCTGGTCAATCCCGGTGATCAGCTCGGGCTGGAAGGCGTGGGGCCGCGACGACTCTTCGACTCACCCGACTGAGCCGAGCCGAGATCGGCGGCGAGTGTCCTGTCCGTGGAACGCGCATAGTGTTGCGGCCGTGGGGATAACAGTTCTCTGTAGCCGAATGACTATCTGCGCCTGATGAATTCGCTGTGCCAGCCGCGGGCCGCGTGGGTGTTCAGGCGCGGCGTACGGGTGCTCGGCGCGTGCCGAACGCAAGGCTCGGCCCCACCACTCGATCTGTTCGAGCAGCTGTTCGGCAGCTGTTGTGGAGGCCTCGGGGTCGATCGGTGTGCTCGATGCGTCGAACTGTTGCGCGGCGCCGTGGAAGCTGACCGTGTCGCGCAGGGTTACCGCGTGCGGCTCGGCGAAGACCTGCCGCAGGTGCTCCACGGCGCGCAGTCCGCCGGAAAGACCACCTCTCTGCAGCAAGACATTTCGGTAGAACAATATGACAGACTCCCGTGGGGCCCGTGGTCTCGACACGGGCCAAACGGGGTGTCGGGCGAGATAACCGGTGGCGGCCCGGCTTTCAGCAGTATTCGGCGATTCGAGTGATGGCTTCGGTGAGGGTCTCCGGCGCGCAACCGAAGTTCAGCCTGGCAAAGCCGGGGGAACCATAGCGATGCCCGGCATTGAGGGCGACCTTGGCGGTGGCGAGGATGTGAGCGGCCGGATCCTCGCCCCATCCGAGTTCACGAAGGTCGATCCAAGCCAGAAAGCTGGCTTGCGCCGGTATGCACTGTGCCACAGGCAGATGCTTCTCCAGAAGTTCAGCGAGCAGGACCCGGTTTCGGTCCAGGATGTCGAGGACCTCGGCGAGCCAGGGATCGCCCTCGTTCAACGCGGCGACGGTGGCGATCACACCCAGATGCCCGGTGCGGTACAGGCAATGCGGGGAGAGCCGGTCGACGTATCGTCTCGGCGCCCGGTCGGCGGTGACGATGACGGTGGCCTTGAGCCCGGCCAGATTCCAGCCTTTACTGGCCGACAGGAATGAGAATCCCCAGCGCCTGGCGTCGTCTGAAACCGACAGAAAGGGGACGAACTCCGCCCCGGCGAGCACGAGCGGAGCGTGGATCTCATCGGCCAGTACGAAAACCCCGTACCTGTCGGCCAGTTCGGCGAGTGCGATCAGATCCTCGCGCGGGTGTACCAGGCCCAGCGGATTATGCGGACTGCACAGCAGATAAGCCCTGGCCCCCTCGGCGAACGCCTGCTCGAGAGCGTCCAGATCCAGACGCGGGCCCGGGTAATCGTCCTCGGCGCGCGGCGTTTCGGTCAGCGGCACCTGCACGAGGTGGGCTCCTACCTCGCGTACCCACCAGGAGAACGGCTCGTAGACCGGGGGACTGATCACTACCGCGTCTCCGGGGGCAACGATGCGGCGCAAGGTTTCCACGATGCCGATCCCGACATCGGCGACGGTGTGCACGCCGGCGGGGTCGAGGCGCCAGCCCCAGGTGCGGTCGGCAAAATCGGCGACCGCGTCGGCGAGGTCACCGGTCGGTGCCGCGTATCCGGTATCGGAGCGGCGGATCGCGTCATGCAGGGCGGCTGCGACCGGCTCGGCGAGCGGGAAGTCCATCTCGGCGACGGTCAGCGCCAGGATGTCCTCGGGGAAGGTATGCCACTTCGCGCTTTGACGTCGGCGAAGCTCGGCCAGTGGAGGGATCTGGAAGGTACTGGTCATCAGGCGGCTCCTACAGATGGGCTCGGTGATCGGGACCCAACGATTCAGCGACGGGCACCCCCATCGTCATCACCGGGCACGAAGTTGCGCTTCCGATGTACCGCCAAGTGATGACGAGAATCCGCCACGAGCCCACAAAGCCTTCGACCCCGACCTACACCACCCGCCGCGCCGCCCCCTGTTGTACACGCGCCGCCTCTGTACGGCAGCCGACAGTTGGAACGCGCCTGAAGCTGTTGCAGCACAGCAAGATACTTCTGTCGATCCGCGGCTGCACGGGGGCGGGCTCAGCGCACCCAGGTGCCGGTGAGTGCGAGGACTGCCGTGCCGTTCATGCCGGCGAGCTTCAGTCCGGTGAATTGGCGTGCGGTGTCGGAGGTTTGCATGCGCAAGACGGGCCGGTCGGTAGTGAGCGGTTATTGGGTTCGGGAGATGTCGCCTCGAGCCACTTCCACACCAGCGATTCGTGGCGCGTATCTGATGGCCGTCCCGAGACTGTCAGGCTGTTGATGTCCCGTGAGGACGGAAAGGCTTGGTACGGCCACCTTTTCGAAGGCACCACTCGCACCTGATGCCATCGAGAATCCAATCAGCGGGAATCCTTCCAAATGGACCGCATGGCCCGATCGTACTTCGGACGGGCGTTTTCGGCTGGTAAGACGCTGCCGACCGGGTTATCGGCCGGATCGGGTGGCGATCCGGGTTCGGGCGGGGAATGTGCCCAGTCGAACATTCTCCGTACGATCCGTCAACCGAATGCGACGTCGTTCCGGATGGCATATGGACCCTCGCTCTGCAACCCTTTCAGCGGGGTGAAAAATACGCTGCCCCAACGTCTTCCGTTCGATGACGGTGCCGATCTCCCCTGTTATAACCATTGGAGGAACCCGCGCCGGCAGCGCCGCCGCAGCGCCCGGAATCGGAGGACAGCATGCGGATCATTCAGGTTAGAAGGCTGCGCGGGCCCAATCTCTTCGTATCGCGACCGGTCGCGGTCGCCTTGGTGGATTTGGAAGAACTGACCCGTCAGGAGACCAGCGAATGGCCGGGCTTTACCGATCAGTTGCTGCATGCGCTGCCCGGGCTGGCCGATCATCATTGCGGCGCCGGGCGGCCGAACGGGCTGGTGGACAAGATGCGGCGGGGTACTTATGCGGGGCATGTCGCCGAGCATGTTGCGCTGGAACTGTCGCATCTCATCGGGCGGGAGGTGTTTTTCGGGCGCACGATCGACGCCGGTCGCGCCGGGCTCTATCGGGTGATCGTGGAGTGCCCGGTCGACGAGTGGGATCGGGATCCGATCCCGGAACGCCTGTTGCGGTTGGCGGTTCGCGTGGTCGCCGGACTGGCCGGCGGGCAGCGCCCGGATATCACCGCCGAATTGGTCGGGCTGGCCACCGATTACGAGCGTTCGCGGCTGGGTGTGAGCGGTCAGGCACTGGCCGATGCCGCCAGGGCGCGCGGCATCCCGGTCCGGCGGCTGTCCGACGCCGCCCTGCTGCAACTGGGTCACGGTTGCCGTCGACGCCGGGTGTGGGCCGCGATGACCGCGGGCACCTCGGCGATCGGCGTGGATATCGCCGCGGACAAGGAGATAACCAAGCGGCTGCTGGACACCGCCGGTATTCCGGTGGCTGATGGGATCGCCGTATATAGCGAACGGGAGGCCGTCGCGGCATTCGACGAACTCGGCGGACCGGTAGTGGTCAAACCTGTTGCGGGCAACCACGGCCGGGACGTCCATTTGCAGCTGCGGACCACGAAAGAGGTCGTCTCGGCCTACCGGGAGATCAGTCAGCGGCACGCGGGCGCGCTGGTGGAGGTCTATGTTCCCGGTGCTGATTACAGGGTGCTGATGGTGGGTGGCCGGCTGATCGCGGCGACGCAGCTGACTGCCGCCCACGTGACCGGTGATGGCCGCTCCGATATCGCCGCCCTGATCGAGCAGGCGAACGCCGATCCGCGCCGCGGTCTGGGGCACGATCGGCCGCTGACCCGAATCATCTTGGACCGGACCGTCACCGCGCATCTGGCGGCACAGGGGTTCCAGCCCCGCGGTATCCCGGCGGAGGGCGAGGTGGTGTGGTTGCGGCGCACCGCCAATCTGTCGACCGGGGGCACCGGCCGCGATGTCACCGATCTGGTGCACCCGGATGTGGCCGCGCTGTGCCGTCGGACGGCGGCGGCGATCGGGCTGGACGTGTGCGGCGTCGATCTGCGACTGACGGATATCAGCGGTTCGTGGCAGCCGGGGAGCGGCTCGGGGGTCGTCCTCGAGGTCAACGCCTCACCCGGGTTGCGCATGCATCTGTCACCCACCGAGGGGGTGCGGCGGGATGTCGCCGGCGCGATCATCGACCACATGTACCCGCCCGGCACGCCGGCGCGGGTGCCCATCGTCTCGGTGACCGGCACGAACGGCAAGACCACCACCGTGCGCATGATCGCGCATGTGTTGCGCGCCAGCGGTTTACGCGTCGGCATGTCCACTACCGACGGAGTGTTCGCCGACGATCGGCCGGTCTACCTCGGCGATGCGTCCGGGCCCAGGTCGGCCGAGATGGTCCTCGATGATCCCACCGTGCAGGCCGCCGTGCTGGAGACCGCGCGCGGCGGCATCCTCGCCAGGGGTCTCGGCTACGACCGCGCCGACGTCGCCGTGATCACCAACATCACCGCCGACCACCTCGGCGTGGACGGCATCGAGGACATCGAGGATCTCACCAGGGTGAAGGCGCTGGTCGCCGAGCAGATCGCCGACGGTGGCCACGTGGTGCTCAATGCCGACGACGCCCGCTGCGCCGAGCTCGCCGCCTCGCCCGCCGTGGCCGGTCGTGATGTGAAGGTGCTGCTGTTCGGCCTCGACCCCGCCGATCCGGCGCTGCTCCGGCACGTGCGACAGGGCGGCACTGGCTACCTGCTCGACGACGGCTGGCTGGTCGAGGCCGAGGGCACTCGACGGACGCCGCTCCTGCGGGTGGCCGACGTCGCGGTCACCTTCGGCGGGCTGGCGGCCTTCAACGTCGCCAACACCCTGGCCGCGGTGGCGGCGTGCCGGGCGCTCGAGGTGCCGCGCTACGTCGTGCGAGACGCGCTCGCCACCTTCGACAGCAGCCTGCACAATGCCGGGCGCGGCAGCGTCTACCGCATCGGTGACCGGCCCGTGATGGTCGACTACGCGCACAATACGGCGGCCCTCACCGCGATCGGCGACCTGCTGCGGCGTCGGTGGGGTCGCAGCCCGGTGGTGGCGCTCACGCTGCCCGGCGACAGGTCCGACGAGCTGGTATCCGACGCCGCCTATGCGGTGGGCCGGCTGGCCGACCGGGTCGCGGTCTACGAGGACGCCGATTTGCGCGGCCGTGAGCCCGGCGAGATGACCAAGCTGATCACCGCGGCGCTGAGTGCGGCCGATTCGGGCATCCGGGCCGTGCCCTGTGCAGGCCTGGAAGAGGCCTTCACCACGGTTCTTTCGATGGCGGCGCCCGGCGAACCGGTGCTCCTGGTCTACGAACAGCTCGCGCAGGCGAAGGCCACGCTCGCCCGGCACGGCGCCGTCGCCTGGCCGGCCGCCGCGGATGCTCTCGCGGATCCACTGGTGGCAGAACAAATCTCATAGCCCCGGCCCGGCCTCGCCGGACTGTTCGTAGGCCGAAGCTTGCAGGGCGTAGAGCTCGGCGTACAAGCCCTCGGCGGCCATCAGGTCCCGATGGCTGCCGTGCTCGACCACCTCCCCCTTCTCCAGCACGTAGATGCGGTCGGCGTAGCGGACACTGGCCAGGCGGTGAGTGATCAGCAGCACGGTTCGCCCGAGGGAATGGGTGCGCACCGTCTCGAACAGGGCATGCTCGGCGCGAGGGTCCAGGGCGGCGGTCGGCTCGTCGCAGATCAGCAGCGGCGCATCCCGATAGAAGCCGCGGGCGATGGCGATCCGCTGCCACTGCCCGCCCGACAACTCCGCGCCGTGCCGGAAGCGCCGATCCAGCTGGGTGTCGTAGCCATTGCCGAGCCGGTCGACGACGCGGTCCACCCCGGCCGCCCCGGCGGCTTCGGTCAGTCGCCCCTCGTCGAGGGCCCGGCCCATGGTGATGTTGTCGCGGGCGCTCATCGGCCACCGGGTGTAGTCCTGCATGATGACCGCGATCCGCTCCCGCAGCCGATCGGGATCGACCGCTTCGACGGGTGTGTCGTCCCATCGCACGGTGCCCTCGTCGGGGTGGTAGAGCCCGGCGAGAATCTTCGCCAAAGTGGTTTTCCCGGAACCGTTCTCGCCGACGAGCGCCACCACCTCACCCCGGTGGATCCGCACCGAAACCGACCGTAGCGCGGGCACTACCGAACCGGGGTAGGTGAACCCGATGTCGGATGCGGTGATCGAGTGGAAGTCCGGGGGCTCGGCCGAGCGGCCGGCCGCCGGGACGCGGCGTTGTGCCTCGGCGCAGAAGTCGAGATAGTCGCCGAAATACAGCCCGGATTCGAAGCATTGATTGACCGCGTACAGCAGGCTGTAGAGCGAGGACTGCCCGGAACGGATGGCGAAGGTCGCGGTGCCCGCCACCGCCAGCGGCATGGCGCCGAGGTACAGCAGCAGCCCGAGGGCCAGGTAGACCAGCCCGAGGCCGAGACCGCCGACCACGTCGCCGCCCACGGTCATCATCGTCTCCCGGCGAGCCAGCCGCAGCTGCACGGCCCGCGCCTGTCCGGCGAGCCGGTCGTAGGCGTCCAGCAGGAAATCGCGCATATTGAACGCCCGGATCTCGGCGGCCGAGGACCGGTCGGCCATCAGGTCGGTGAGGATTCGCTTGCGGCGCCGGGTGGCCGAAAGCTGGTATCCGACCTGGTATCTGGTCTTGGCGATGCGCAGCGCGATCAACGCGTCGGGTATCGCCGCAACCAGTAGCAGCGGTAGCAGGATCGGGTTCAGCAGGCCGAGTACCGTTGCCGCCGACAGGAATCCGATGATCGCGGTGAGCACGGCGGTGACGGTGGTGACCAGGCGGTACGCCTCGGACAGGCCGCGGTCGCGGGCGCGGTTCAGCATGGCGTGGAACCAGGGGTCGTCCAAGGCGACCAGTTCCACCCGGGTGGTGGCGGCGAACAGCCGGCGTTCCACGGTGTCTTCCACGAGCGGTTTGAGCCGCGCCTGCGACCAGCTCGCCCCGACCAGCAGACCGACGCGCAACACGGCGAGGCCACCGACGAGCAACAGCGCCGGCAGGGCCGCCACCAGGCGCGAGGGCGTCGGCCCGTCCAGGAACAAGGCATTGAGCACCCGGTTGGTCGCCAGCAGGCCGAAGGCGGCGAGCGTGCCGGATGCCATGTCGAGCAGCACGGTGATCGCGGTGTCCACCCGGCTGGCCTGCCAGCACAATCGGGCCACCTGGGCGATCAGCCCCGGCAGTTTCCGCAGTACCGCACCGAAACGGACGGAGCCGAGATCGGCGTCATGGCTCTCCGAGGCTCGATCCTCGAGTTCGTCCGCAGTGAACTCCTCGGCAGCGCACGCGGCCTCGGACCTGCTCCGGGATTTCGGAATTCTCATCGCGCAACCACCCAACCAATGGACTGCCACCTCCGATGATTCTTGCTGCGGCAGAAAGGGATTCACAACCCGGGCGGTGACGGCCGGCTTGAACGGCACCGGCCGCATCGATGAGTTCGAGCTCGGGGGACAGGGCGGGTGGCTGCTGCCCGGCCTCACGCCAGACCTGGTCGCGGGGGAGGAGTGGCTGGATCACAGTGCGGTGGACGAGAATTCGGGCCTGCGGCTGTCGGTGCACAGCTTCCTGGTCGAGATCGCGGGACAGCGCATCGTCGTCGACACCGGCGTCGGCAATGTCGACTCGGCCCTGGCCACTCGTTCCCGCGCGAACCTGCTGGCCGAGCTCAGTGCTTCCGAAACCGTGCTGCTCGGAACCCATTTCACGCATCCGACGGGTGGCTGGGTGCGCCGCTATGGCAATAGTTACCAGCTGGCGGCCGTCAATTCCCTTCGAACTCAGCCTCTTCGCGGTTCTTGAAGGCTTGGAAGCCGCGGCGGATGTCCTTGCTGAGTAGGATCCGGGCGAATTCCGTCCGGACCTTGCCGAGGGCCTTGGCGGCGCCTTTGTCCTGGGCGAGCCGGCCGTTGCGGAGGACGGTCTGCACGCCCAGGGGAGCTTGGCGGGCAATGGTTTCCGCGATCTCGTGCGCCTTGGCCACGGCCTGGCCGGGTTCGGTGAGTTCCTGAATCAGGCCGATTCGATGCGCTTCGGCGGCGGGGAAGTCGTCGCCGGTGAGCGTCCAGCGGTTGGCATTGTGGGTGCCGACGGCCAGTGGCCAGCGGACCGTTCCGCCGCCGAACGGGAACAGTCCGCGGCTGACTTCGTACTGGGTGAAGGTCGCGGAGGTGTCGGCCACATTGATGCTCGCAGCCAGCAGCAGCTCGATGCCCAGGGTGAAGCAGCGTCCTTCGACCGCGGTCACCACGGGCTTGGGGCACAGTGGTGCGCCCACGCCCCACGGGTCGACGCCGCCCTTGGGGACCAGCCCCTTGAACAGTTCGAAGGGCAGCGGATTGAGCTGGGACAGTACTTCGAGGTGCAGCTTGGGCAGCAGCGCACCGAGATCGAGTCCGCTGGTGAAGTAGCGGCCGTTGGCCCGCAGCACGCCGACCCGCAGGTCCTTGTCCTGGGCGAGCTCGGTGTAGGCCTCGGCGAGTCCGCGCATCATCGGGAAATCGAAGGCGTTGAGCTTGTCGGGCCGGTTCAGGGTGATGGTCAGGATGTGTCCGTGACGCTCGGTGCGGACGGTGGGCTCGGTCATGGCCTCCAGCTTTCTGCCTTACGCGGGTCGGAAATATGTAAACCGATCGGTATAGTTACGTGATCGTAGTATATCGATCGGTCTAATGGGTATCTGACAAGTGGAATACCGGCCGCCTATAGTTTCCGGAGACCCCAGACCGCTGCGAAAGGTTCCCGACCGATGAAGCTGGAATACCTGCTGCTCGGCGTCCTGGGCGTCCGCCCCGCTACCGGCTACGACCTGAAGAAGTTCTTCGACCAGCACGGCCGATTCATGCGCTCGAACACCCAGATGAGCCAGGTATATCGGGCGCTGGGCCGGATGACCGACGAGGGCTGGGTCGTCTACGAGGTCGAAGCCCGCCCGGGCCCGCAGGACGCCAAGACCTACCGGCTGACCGCGGAGGGCATGACCGTCTTCCTCGACTGGCTCACCGGGCCCTACGTGCCGTCCACCAAGTTCACCGATCCGGAATTCACTACCCGGCTGAGCTTTTCGGGCTTCATGACCGAGGAGCAGCTGCTCCGGCTCGTCGACACCGAACTGCAGGCCCGGCGCGATCAGGTCGCTCGCTTCCGTGATCGCGATCGCTCGTTCCCGCCCACCGCCGGTTTCCCGTTCGATCTCGAGCTGGGAGCCGCGATGGCCGAGCGGCTGCATCGGTGGGGCACCGCGGATATCGACCGCCACATCGAACGGCTCGAACAGCTGCGCTCGGACCTGGCCGGCGGCACGCTGCGCTGAAAGCTCACCGCACGGCGCGGTCATCGGCGATCAATGCGTGTAGACGCCGAGGAATTGGGCGAGCACGCCGTAGGCGATCTGGGTGGACCAGTTGCCCCAGACGCCGTTGAAACCGTGGTCGGCCCAAGGCAATACGACCGTCCGGTGTGCGACACCCACGGCCGCGAGCCGGTCATCGAGGGTCGTGGCCTGAGCGGTCGGCACGAGGTGGTCGCGAGAGCCGATCAACTGCAGCGTCGGCGGTAGTCCCGCGCGAACGTAGGTCATGGGCGACATCGTGCTGTATTCCGCGGGCAGCGCCTGCGGACTGCCGCCGAACACCTTGGACTCGACCTCGGACGCGAGCGAGGGCGCGCCCGAATCGTGCATGAGTGGCCCTACGGCGGTGGGCCCGAAGAACGAAATCACCGCGCGCACCGGCTGTTCGGGCACCGCGCAGGACGGCGGATAGGCGCCGGTCCCCGGGGTGTAGGCGGCCAGCAGGGCGAGATTGCCGCCCGCCGAGCCGCCCGTGACGGTGATATTGCCCGGATCGATATCGTAGGTCTGCGCATGCTGGGCGACCCAGCCGATGGCGCACTTCACATCGGAGGCCTGCACATTCCACCGCGGCGGCGGCGAGAGCCGATAGTCGATGTCGAACACCGTGTAGCCCTGCTCGACCAGCCACTGACCCAGCATGGCGTCATCGCCGCGGCCGCCCTCGATCCACGCACCGCCGTGCACGTCCACGACCGCGGGCCGGCCCGGCGCCGGATGCGGGCTGCGCCGCACGTCGAGTCGGAGCGGCTGCCCGTCCGGCGTCGCGTAGACCTCGGTCGGGGTCGGCGCGGCGATATGTGGGCCGGAGCTGAAATACCTTGGCAGCGAAAGATTCACGCCGTTCGCATTGGCGGTGCCGAGCGACATCGCCCAGGGCAGCAACCCGCCGACCGCCGCGAGGACGGCGATGACGACCACTCCCGCGGTCGCCCAGCGCCATCGCAAGCGCCACGCCGCCCAGGCGAACAGCGCACCCGCCACCGCGACGATCAGCAGCCACAGCGAATACGAGGTGACGATGAACGACACCAGCAGACCCGGTGTCGGCAGTTTCGGCAGCAGCACCGTCGTGCACGCGCCCACGATCAGCAGCGCCCACACCACGATCGATGCGATCAGCAGAACTCTGCGCCAGTTCATCGCCCCTCCTCGATCCGTCTCAGTTGCCTTGCAGGACAGGAAGTTCGAGAGTCTGGTCCGTTCCTGCCGCGATCGCCGTGTGATGCTGGGCGGTGCCGCCCCGGAAAGCGGATTCGCCGCCGGAAACGGTCACCCGGAGCCGGTGCCCCGGTTCGAACCGATGAACCAGTCCCTCCATTGTGATGGTGACCGGCTGGTTCGTGTCGAGGACGCGAACGGGCGATACGAGCCCGTTGATCACGGTCTGCTGTCCGTCCGGCGCCTCATCGAGCATCTTGGCGAAGAGAACCAGCGAATCCTCCACGGACCCGTTCAGGGGCCGTTCGGTCGCCAACCGCAGTGTCAGGCGAGGCATTCCGGCGACATCGAGGGGTGTCGTGGCGGGCTCGGTCGTCCACGAGGCGAAGGTGCCGGGGAGGTCGGTGCCCGGCGCCTTCCGGGCGGCCTCGAGGTCGTTGCCGGCGGGGATGCCCAGTGGGATGGTGTCGAAGGCGGCGGTGCCGGGCCGGATCGCCGCGGGATCGGGTGTCAGGGAGTCATCGCCGGACAGGTACAGCGTCGTCGACTCGGCGACGCGCGGTTCCGAAGCGGTGGCGTAGGGGCCGGCCGGGTCGCCGGTGAACGGAACCCAGGGCCGGAAATACGCGAAGCCGGGGCCGGGATCGACCGGTTGATCCCGCAGATAGTGGTCGAACCAAGCGGAGGTCCTGGCATCCCAGTAGTTCGCGACCGGGTCCACCGCTTTGAAGTTCGAGCCCGGTTCCTGTTGTGTCGTGGTGTGCCCCATGGACATCCAGATCATCGAGGCAGGTACGCCGCGCTGCCGGAGCCCGTCATAGGTGGCCTGGGCCTCGTTGAGGTCGAACAGGGCATCCTGCTGGCCCTGGATCAACAGCACCGGCACCTTGATCCGGTCGAGGTAACTCGATACCGAGGTGGTGCGTAGTCGATCGATCAGCTCCGGCGGCATGAATCCGGAGGGGGAGAGTACCGCGCCGAGCGCCTGGCAGGCGACGTCCGCGGAATTCGGGCAGCCCAATAGTCGCGCCGGGTCCTGCAGGTAAGCGCCGTCCGACCGGGGACTCAATATTGCTCCGTCGGTGAATAATCCGAGCCCGAAGGTCGACTTGGCGGCGCCGGAAATCGCGCTCGACACTCCTTCCAGCTGCCCGGTGCTATTGGGCGCCAGCGAATACGAGAGATCGTTCCAGGTGGCCATCGGCACGAGCGCGTCGATCCGGGGATCGATCGAGGCCGCCGCGAATTGGATACCTCCGCCATAGGACCCGCCGACCATTCCGACCCGCGGATCGTAGCGATCCGCCTGTCCCGCGTGATCGACGGCGTCGTGCACGACGTAATTCAACCCCGCGACCGGCTGCGTATGCGCCTGATCGGTGAATGCTATGCCGTCCCGCCCGCCCAGGAAATCGACCAGCTGACTCGCGGCCTTCCCGTCGTATTGCGGATCGTCGAGCCGTGTCCGGCACCCGGATCCGCCGAATCCGAGTCCCGAATAGGCCAGCACCGCGTAACCGTGTGCGGCGTAATAGGTCCCGGTGGATTCCTGCGAGTTCTTCGAACCACCCCACCCGTTGGTCGTCAAAATAGCGGGTACCGGGTTCGCCGGACTCGCGTCCGCGGGCGTGTACAGATCACCCACGACATCACAGGCAATATCGTCATCGGGCCCGACCATGGTAGCGAAATGCAAAGTCTGCTTGGTGAATTCATCCGATGCGCCCTGCGCCACCGGCGCCGGCAGTATCGCGGCGGCAATGGCGAAACTCGCCGCGGTGCCGCATCCGCTGAGTGCAATGCGCCGATAATCCAACCGTCGCAATGTCATTCTCGACGACCCTTCCCCGTGCCGATTCGATTCCGGAACTGAACAGAGCGCAGCATATTTGACCGGCCGTAATTCGAGTTCGGTCGACGAGCGGGACACGCCGATCGGAACTGCGGCGGTACCGGACGGTATGGCGCGCGGGTTACCTTTCAGCCGGTTCGGCCGTCGAAGCACGAGAGTTGGGAGCAATTGTGGCGGATCGCGGATCCGGATATCGGCTACTGCTGCGAGTGTGGCTCGCGGGCGCCTCGCTCGCCCTGGCGGTGCCGGCCGCACCCGCACAGGCCGACGATGCCGTGGGCGCCGTTGTGCAGTCCCATCCCGTCTCGATACAACTGGACGGTATTCCGACACCGGTCGCCGCGGATCAGCTGCTGTACCGCAGTACCGGGCAGCTGGATCAGCCGGATATCGCGATTGCCACGGTGATCCGGCCCCCGGGTGCGACCGCGACCACGCGGATCGTGTCGTACCAGATGGCCTACGACACCCTGGGCGCGCAGTGCGATCCGTCGTTCACCCTGCAGGGCGGTGGCTCGCGCACCTCGCTGCCGGCCCTGGAGGCGAACCTCGTAGCCGCTTATATCGCAGCGGGATTCACCGTCGTCCTGTCCGATTACGAGGGCCGGCGGCAAGAATTCGCCACCGGTCAGGGCTCGGGTTATCGCACCCTGGACGCGATCCGGGCCGCGGAACAGCTGCTCGGTGTGGAGCCGTCGACACCGGTCGGCCTGGTCGGCTACTCGGGCGGGTCGATCGCCACCGAGTTCGCCGCCGAACTGGCCCCGGACTACGCACCGGAGCTCAATATCCTGGGCGCGGCCGCGGGCGGACTGCCGGTGTACCTGCCGCACAACATCGACTACATCGACGGCAGCGCCAGCTGGGCGAGCGTGATTCCGTTCGCGCTCACCGGGATCGGCCGGGGCTTCGGCCTCGACATGTCGCAGTACCTCTCCGGCTACGGCGCCCAGATCATGGCCGAGGTCGCCGATCAGTGCTTCACCGACAAGCATTTCCCGGGCCTCACCACCGAGCAGCTGCTCCGCCCGCCGTACCAGGACTACCGGACGATCGGCCCACTGATGGCGGCGCTGGAGCGGCTGCGCATGGGCGCCACCGGAACTCCGCGCGGGCCCCTGCTGCTCGGGGTCGGCAATAGCGACGGCATCGGTGACGGCGTCATGATCGTGAACGACGTCCGTGGTCTCGCCGCCGACTACTGCCGCCGCGGAATTGCCGTGCAGTACCGCGAATTCGCGGGCCTGGATCACAGCGCGGCGATCCTGCCGTTCGCGGCGGCGGCCTTCGGCTTCACCTCGGACCTGTTCGCGGGCCGCGCGGCCGCCGGCGATTGCGCGACGCTGACCTAACTGCGCAGCATGGACCCGACGAAGGTGCTGGCGGCCGCGCCGCCACCGGCTTCGGCGCCGACGTAGGGCAGCAGGGCGTGGGCGAGGTTGGGCAGCGGCATGCTCTGCAGCACGATCTCGCCCGGCCCGGTCAGGGCCACCAGCAGGAAGCCGTCACCGCCGAAGATCTTGTTGCGGATGCCGGGGACCGTGGTGATGCTGAATTGCACGGTCTGGTCGAACATTCCGACATGGCCGGGATGCACCAGCATGGTCTGGCCGGGCGCCAGGTTGTAGCGGGTCAGCTCACCGGACAGTTCGATCCAGGCGCGGCCCTGTCCCTCCAAGCGCTGCAGCCGGAAGCCGTCGCCGCCGAACAGGCCGCTGCGGATCGACTGCTGCAGCGCCACACTGACATTCACGCCGGGCGTGCTGGCCAGCCAGCCGTGGCGGTGCACCAGCATGCTGCGCTGCGGGTGAATGTCGACCGGCACGATGTGGCCGGGCACCTTCGTCGCGAAAGCCACCAGCCCGGGACCGTTGGTGGCCTGGTACTGGGTCATGAACAAGCCACCGCCGCCCGCGACCCGCTTGAGCGAGTTCATGAATCCGCCACCGTTCGGCCCGCCGGTGGTCTGCGTCATGGTGATGTTCGGTGACATCCAGGACAATTCGCCGTGCGGCGTGATGACCGCTTCCCCCGGCGCCAACTGCATCTCCAGCACCGGCATCGTGCTGCCATTGATATTCGCCTGCACTACTACTCCCCGTAGATCCTGATCATGCGGCCGTCAGCATACGGCGGCACGGGCTCTCGCGCACAGGTGGATGCCCGGACACGATGCGGTGGCGCGAGCTGCCGCGCGTTGAAATGTGTTGTGTCAAGGAATGATCAAGGAATGATCGGAGATTGATCGGCATGATTGCGGGCCTTGATCATGTGCTGATAGGACGAATCCTATGCGCAGGACAGTCCTCAGTGCAGTACTCGCATCGACCGCCCTCCTGAGCGGATGCGCGAGCCATTCGCCGGGCCCGGCGGCGCCTGCGATCGTGACGGTACGGGTCGATCAGCGCGGTCGGGACAATCGATTCGAATTCATGCTGCACGGTGTTGAGACCGGAATGAAGACGGTGGGCCGCAGCGGATTCGTGGAGAATACCGCGGCGGGCACATATGTGATCGCCACCTTCTGGATCAAGAACATCACGTCCGGTCCGCAGGATTTCCGCAATTCCGATGTGACACTGGTGGATACACAGGGCCGCCGATTCGCGGTCGATGATTCGGCCACCATGACCTACAACCTCGATCACGCGGTCGATCCGACCTATACCGGCATGCCCGCGGGGAAGGTTCTCGTCGCGCGCATGGTGTTCGACGTGCCGGTGGACGCCGTCCTGTCACACGTCATGTTCCTCGACGATGTGAAGGTGACGCTGCTGTGAGCCGTCGGCGCGGCTTCGGGAGCCGTCAGCGCAGTGCGAGGGCGAGGAAGAAGTCGACGCGGTCCTCGAGCCGGGACAGGTCGCGCTGGGTCAGTTCCTCGATGCGCTGGATGCGGTAGCGCAGCGTATTCACGTGCAGGTGCAGCAGATCGGCGCATTTGGTCCAGGACCCGGACACCTCGAGGAAGGTCTCCAGCGTGTGCACCAGATCCGACCGATTGTCCTTGTCGTAGCTGCTGAGCGGATCCAGCAGCCGCACCCGGAACATCCGGCGGACTTCGTCGGGCACGCTGGCCAGCAACAGCATATGGGTGGCGAGCTCATCGTGCCGCACGATGCTGGTGGGTTCGTTGCGCTCGGCGGCCATGCGCCGCGCGTAGCGGGCCTCCTCGACCGCGCCGCGCAGTCCTTCCCCGTCGACCGCGCCGCTGATGCCGACGGCCAAACGGCTCGAGTGCAGTCCGGGTTCGAGGGTTTCGATCGCGCGATGGATGCGGTCGTCGAGCAGCTGCTCCCCGCCCACGGAGACCAGCGCGATGGCTTCGCCGTCCACCACGCCGACGGCAGGGCTTCTGTCCCAGAGGATTTCGCGCAGTACCGCCCGCACCTCACCGGGCCGCACGGCCCCGGAGTCGGCGGTGGCGGCGACCGCCAGATAGCGCTCGGAGAGCCCGAGCCCGGTGAGTTCGAGCCGGGAGATGATCTCGGCCGGTTTGGCCTCGGACATGATCAGGTCGATGAGTTCCTGCGCCAGCCGCCCTTCGGCGCTCTGCCGATCGTCGAGCCGCGCGCGTTCCAGCGCGACCACCGCCGCGAGTTCGCTGGTGAGCGCCCGCCGTTCGTCGGGCCAGTCCTTGTAGTCGCTCTGGAAGACCAGGAACCAGTCCGCGATGCGCGAGGTCCCGTCCGCGTCGACCGCGAACAGCGAGTACCGGGTGCCATCGTAGGAAAACACGTGCGGCAGCCGCCGCGCGCTCAGGAAAGCGGCGCGCACCGCATCCGGCAGCTCGTCCGATGTGCCCGCGACCACACGCCCGATGGACGACACCACCCAGCACGGTGTGCCCAGCGTGCGATGGACCAATTCCAGCACCGACCCGAGCCCGCCACCGGCGACCAGCTGGCGGTGCCGGTCCAGGATCGCCGCCAGATCGGCGGCCCGCCCGACGGAGAGATGCCGGTTGATGGTCTCGGTGACGGTGGCGAAGGCGACCTGCGCGTCGACCCGGAACAGCGGGATCCGATGCTTGCGACAGGCCGCGGCGAGTTCCGCGGGCGGTTCCCCGAACAGCGCGTCGCCCGCGGCGACGGCGGCGACCTTGGCCTGGGCGAGGTTCGCGATGAAGGTCTCGCAGTCCGCGGGCTGGGTCAGCCACTGCAGCCCGGTGAGGACGAATTCGCCGCCCGACATGTAGCGGCTCGGGTCGAGCATGTCGGTGGTGACGACCCAGCGCACGAAGCGATCGAGCTCGTCCTCACCGGTGACGAGCCCGAGGCCCAGATCCGTCATGTCGAGCAGGGAACGTAACCGCATGATGGAGAGATCAAATCCCGTCGTTTCGGTGCCGGAATCGCTGTGACCAGCAATTGAGGGGCGACCGGTCGGTCGCCGGAGCATGACCTACGTTACACAAGCCGGGTCGCACGCTAACGATCGGTGACATGTGGGTTACGGGACTTGGATGTAGCTACAAACGACCGCCTGTGGGGCAAGCCACAGGTTCGGATGTCTCGGTGCTGCCGCACCGGGTACCAGGCCGGTTTAGTTAACCGGCAGAACGCCAATGGATGGAGGTCGGATGTCGAGTCGCCTGGAATGGCTCGGGTCGCTGTCCCTCGAAGACGCCGAGTCGCAGCTGCTCACCTGCTGCGCATCGCGGCGCTGGGCGCGCAAGATGGTGGCCAACCGGCCGTATGCGAGTGAGTCGGCATTCATCGAGGCGGGCGCCATCGGCGTCGCCGAACTGGAATGGTCCGACGTGGAGGAAGCGCTCTCGGCGCATCCCCGGATCGGTGAGCGGCAAGCCAAGGCCGAGACCTCCGCGCAGGAGGACAAGTGGTCCAAGCAGGAGCAGGCCGGCGCCGCCGATGCCGATCCCGAGGTGCTGGCCGAATTGGCCGCCGGAAACGTGGAGTACGAGAACCACTTCGGCCATGTCTTCCTGATTCGCGCCAGCGGCCGCAATGCCGCCGAGATGCTCGCGGAGCTGCGCCGCCGGTTGCGTAATTCGCCCGCGGCGGAGCAGGCTCAGGTCAAGATCGAACTGGCCGACATCACCGCACTCCGAATCCGAAAACTGCTGGGGCACATATGAGTCTTTCCACCCACGTGCTGAACGCGGCGACCGGCCGCCCGGCCGAAGGGTTGGCGGTGCGTCTCGAACGCGCCGACGGCACCATCCTCGCCGACAAGCACACCGACGCCGACGGGCGGATCAAGGATCTGCCTTCGCTGGAGCCCGGTGCGTACCGGCTGATCTTCCAGACCGGAGAGATCAGCCCCTTCTATCCCACGGTGACCATCGATTTCACCGTCACAGACGCGGCCGAGCACTACCACGTGCCGCTGCTGCTGAGTCCCTACTCCTTCTCCACCTATCGAGGTAGCTGAACAATGACGATCAAGCTCGGTGCGAACCGCTATGGAAAGGCGGAGACCCGCGTCGTCCGTGTGACGAAGAACGGTTCCAAGCACGAGATCCGCGACCTCAATGTGAGCTCGGCCCTGTCCGGCGATATGGAGGCGGTGCACTACACCGGCGACAACGCCAATGTGCTGCCCACGGACACCCAGAAGAACACGGTCTTCGCCTTCGCGAAACAGCACGGCATCGCCTCCCCGGAGGAGTTCGGCCTGCTGCTGGCGCGCCACTTCGTGGACTCCCAGCCCACCATCCACCACGCCCGCGTGGAGCTGGAGGAGTACACCTGGGAGCGGAATGTGGTGGGCCTCAACGCCCACCCGCATTCGTTCGTGCGTTCCGGCCGCGAAACCCGTACCGCCCTGGTGCATTACGACGGCAACAAGGCGTGGGTCGTCTCGGGTCTGAAGGATCTGGTGGTGCTGAACTCGACGGGTTCGGAGTTCCACGGCTACATCAAGGACAAGTACACCACCCTGCAGCCGACCACCGATCGCGTGCTCGCGACCGAGGTCAACGCGCAGTGGCGGCACACCGGCGACAACGCCGAGTGGGACAAGTCCTACGAGGTCGTGCGGCGTTGCCTGCTCTCGGCTTTCGCCGAGACCCATAGCCTGTCGTTGCAGCAGACCCTGTTCGAGATGGGCGAGCGCGTGCTCGAAACCTGCCCGGACATCGTCGAAGTCAAGCTGCAGCTGCCGAACAAGCACCACTTCGAGGTGGATCTGACGGCGTTCGGCCAGATCAACGGCAATGAGGTCTTCTGGGCCGCGGATCGCCCGTACGGCCTGATCGAGGGCACCGTGGTGCGCGAAGTCCCGACCGCCGGCCCGGCGTGGGATTGATTTACTAGAAGTTTCTGGATGCCGTCCTGCTGGCGGCAGAGCGTGAGGCGGCCGCCGCATGAGCAAGATCGTCATCGAGAACGCTTACATCGCACCGGTTGTCGGTGACGAGATCCCGGACGGGTATCTCGTCATCGGCGAGAACGGTCGTATCGAAGCCCTCGGCGCGGGACCGGCGCCGACGGTGGTGGGCGCCGAACGCCTCTCCGGCACCGGCTGCCTGGTGACCCCGGGCCTGGTGAACACCCACCACCACCTCTACCAATGGGCCACCCAGGGCCTGTTCCAGGACGCCACCCTGTTCGAGTGGCTGACCGGCCTCTACCGGCTGTGGGCGAGCATGGACGCCGATGTCGTCCACGGCGCGGCCTCCGCGGGCCTGGGCTGGCTGGCGCTGACCGGCACCACCACCTCTACCGATCACCACTACGTGTTCCCCAAGGGCCGTGGCGATCTGTTCGAGGCCGAGGTGCGCGCCGCCGCCGAGCTCGGCCTGCGCTTCCACCCGTGCCGCGGTTCCATGGACCGCGGGCAGTCGCAGGGCGGCCTGCCGCCGGACGAGGTGGTCGAGAACCGCGAGGAGATCCTGCTCAATACCGAGGAGATCCTGAACAAGTACCACGATCCGTCCTTCGACTCGATGCTGCGCGTCGCGGTCGCGCCCTGCTCGCCGTTCTCGGTGAGCAAGGAACTGATGATCGATTCGGCCGCACTGGCCCGCAAGCACGGCGTGCGCCTGCACACCCACCTCGCCGAGACCCTCGACGAGGAAGAGCACTGCCTCGAGCAGATGGGCTGTACCCCGGTCGAATACATGGAGCAGTTGGGCTGGCTCGGCGACGATGTCTGGTTCGCCCACGCGGTGCACCTGCACGACAAGGACATTCGCCGTTTCGCCGAGACCGGCACCGGCTCCGCGCACTGTCCCACCTCCAATGCCCGGTTGGGCGCGGGCATCGCCCGCGTCAAGGATCTGCTCGCCGCCGGCGCGCCGGTCGGCCTGGGCGTGGACGGCGCGGCCTCCTCCGAACTGACTTCCATGGCCGGGGAAATGCGCCAGGCCATGCTGTTCCAGCGCGCCGTGCACGGTCCGAAGGCCATGACCGCGCGCCAGGCCCTCGAGGTCGGCACCCTGGGCGGCGCCCGGAATCTGGGCCGCCAGCACGAGATCGGCTCGCTGGAGCCGGGCAAGCTGGCCGATATCGCGATCTGGCAGGTGGACGGCTTCCGCGCCGCCATCGAGGATCCGGTGTGCACGCTGGTCTTCGGCCCGCAGCCGCCGCTGGCCCGCCTGCTGGTGGGCGGCAAGACGGTCGTGGAGCACGACGAGTTGAAAACCGTTCCGCACGACCAGGTCGCCCGCAACGGCGTCGCCGCGCGGAAGCGGATCATGCGTCAGGATCCCGGGAGCCGAGGCTGAGATGACGACCTCCCGCGGCGACGCGTCCATCGGCCGGATCCTCGCCACCGTGCACATCGCCGAGGATTTCGAGTTCGGCATGCGCTACGAGTACGGCGCCACCGCGACCGGAAAGCTCACCTACGCAAAGGTTCTCAGCACCCACGACGGCGGCGTGATGCCTGGATTCGATGCGAAGCAAGCCTGTTCCGCGCACGAGTCGATGATGGACAAACTCGCCTACGTGCTCGATATGGACCCGATCCGGGTACGGCAGCTCAATGCAGTTATGGAGGAAATTCAGTTCACCGCCGGCACCAGCACACGTGTGCCGTCGTCTCCGGAAGACATCATCCGGAACCGTTGATTAACAGGGGCAGACCGCAATTCCGCGGTAGAGACTCCACAACAAACAGCTCGAATCCGCAGCCCGAGTATTCCCTGTAACCCGGGCCGCAGGTCGGCTACGCCCAAAGGAGGGCAGCCATGACCCAGACACAAACCCCGATCGCCACAGCGGAAACGCGGAGTTCGGCACTCGACAAGTTCTTCCGGCTGTCCGAGCGCAGAACAACCATAACCCGTGAAATCCGCGGCGGTATCACCACTTTCGTCGCTATGGCGTATGTCATATTGCTGGTTCCGCTGATTCTCGGCGGCGTCACCGATATCAACGGTGACAAACTCAGCATTGCGCAGCTGACCACCACCGTCGCCTTCTCCGCCGGTCTGACCACGATCCTCATGGGTCTGGTCGGCAATGTGCCCCTCGCATTGGCCGCCGGTCTCGGACTGGTCCCGGTCGTCGCCTATCAGGCGGCGCCGCACATGACCTGGCCGCAGGCGATGGGCCTGGTGGTGCTGATGGGCATCGTCATCGTGGTGCTGGCCGCCACCGGTCTGCGGACGATGATCATCAATGCGATTCCGCTGGCGATGAAGAACGCCATCGGGGTCGGCATCGGCATGTTCATCGCCATGATCGGCCTGGTGTCCTCCGGGGTAGTGGGTCACGGCGCGCCCGGCGGCCCGCCGGTGACGCTGGGCGTGGACGGTCACCTATCCGGTTGGCCCACATTGATTTTCGCGGTCGGCCTGCTGCTCATGCTGGCGTTGTTCATCCGCAAGGTGCCGGGCGCGATCCTGATCAGCATCGCGATCTCCACCGTGCTGGCGATCATCGTCAACGCCATGGTCAAGATCGACCCGAAGTCCTGGGGCACGGTCGTGCCGGAGAAGCCGAAGTCGCTGTTCGCCACCCCGAACTTCGGCCTGTTCGGCCACATAGACCTGTTCGGCGGCTTCGCCACCGCGGGCGCCATGACCGCCACCGTGGTGCTGTTCACCCTGGTGCTCACCGGCTTCTTCGATGCTATGGGAACGGTTTTCGGGGTCTGTGACGAGGCCGGCCTCGTCGACGAGAACGGTCAGGTGCCCGGTATGGGCAAGATCCTGACCACCGACGGTGTCGCCCAGATCATCGGCGGCCTGACCGGTGGTGCGGGATCCACGGTCTACGTCGAGTCCGCGACGGGTGTCGGCGAGGGCGCCCGTACCGGTCTGGCGAGCGTGTTCACCGGTGGATTGTTCTGCGTCGCAGTGTTCTTCACCCCGGTCGCGGCGGTGGTCCCGATCCAGGCGGCCTCGCCCGCCCTGGTGCTGGTCGGCGCGCTCATGATGACCCAGGCCCGCAAGATCGATTGGAATGATCTGGAGGTCGCGGTGCCGGCCTTCATCACGATCGCGCTGATGCCCTTCACCTACTCGATCACCAATGGCGTCGGCGCGGGCCTCATCGCCTACACGGTGATCAAACTCGCGCGCGGCAAGTTCCGCGAGATCCATTGGCTGGTGGCCGTGGTCAGCGTCGTGTTCGTCGCCTACTTCGGCATCAACGGCATAGAAGCAGCATTCGGGAGATAAGTGATGCGCGACATCGCGGCACAACTCATGGAATGGCATGCGGCGGGCAAGGATTACGCCGTCGCCTCCATCATCGGGATCGGCGGCAGTGCGCCCCGTCCGATCGGCGCGGCCCTGGCCGTGGACGCCGATGGCACGGTCATCGGAAGTCTTTCCGGTGGCTGTGTGGAGGGTTCGGTCTACGAGTTGTGCCGCGCGTCGCTGCGATCCGGTACCGCGATGCGGGAAACCTTCGGCTACAGCGATTCCGACGCCTTCGCGGTCGGATTGACCTGCGGCGGAACCATCGAGGTGTTCGTCCAGCCGGTGACCGCGGCCAATCGCGAGGCGATGGCGGCGGTCCTGGGAGCTGAGGGGGAGGCCGTGGCACTGGTCCGCGACCTCGACAGCGGCGCCGTCCTGGCGCTGGGCACCTGGTGGGCCACCGGAGCCGATTTCGACGACCGCGTACTTGCCGAGGCGCGAGCCATGCTCGATGCCGGCACCACCGGAGTACGCACCATCGGTTGTGATCACGGACGGCCTGCCGCTGTATCGGACGTGCGGCCTGCCGCTGTATCGGACGTGCGGCCTGCCGCTGTGCCGGGCGTGCGGTCTGCCGGCGAGGTCACCGTTTTCATCGAGTCCCATGTGCCGCCGCCGCGGATGATCGTCTTCGGGGCGATCGACTTCGCCGCGGCGACCGCCCGCATCGGCAAGTTCCTCGGCTACCACGTCACCGTGTGCGACGCACGGGCGGTTTTCGCCACCCGCGCGCGTTTCCCGGATGCCGACGAGGTGGTCGTGGAATGGCCGAACCGCTATCTGGAACGCATCCGGGTGGATTCCCGGACTGTGCTGTGCGTGCTCACCCACGACGCCAAATTCGATGTGCCGCTACTGGAAGTGGCCCTTCGGCTGCCGGTGGCGTTCGTGGGCGCGATGGGCTCCCGCCGCACCCACGAGGACCGGCTCGCGCGCCTGCGCGAGGCGGGGGTGACGGAAGCCGAACTGGCGCGCCTGCGTTCGCCCATCGGGCTGGACCTGGGCGGGCGCACCGCGGAGGAGACCGCGGTCTCCATCGCGGCGGAGATCATCGCGGTGCGCAAGGGCGGATCGGGACTGCCGCTCACCGAGAGCCGGGGGGCGCTGCACCGCGACAGCGTGCCCATCCCGGATCTCGAAGTGCCCGATACGCTCGAATTCGCCGATATCGCAGCGGTGCCGCGGATGCGACAGACCGCCGCGCCTAGCGAAGATCGGCCGACACCTTCCGGCCCACTTCGGACAGGAGCGGCACCGCTCGATCGATGAGTTCCTCGGTTATCCGGCCTGCCGGTCCGGAGATCGAAATGGCAAGCCGGGCAGGGGCTTCGGGTACCGCGACCGCGACGCAGCGCACCCCGAGCTCCTGCTCGCCGTCGTCCATGGCGAAGCCGGTGCGCGCGGTGACCTCCAGCTGCCGCGCGAATTCCGCGGGGTCGGTGACGGTGTGGTCGGTGTAGCGTGGCATTCCGGTGCGCTGCAGCAACTCCCGGACCCGCTCCGGCGGCATCCCGGCCAGCATGGCCTTGCCCACGGCGGTGCAGTGCGGGAGGACCCGCCGGCCGACCTCGGTGAACATGCGCACCGAGTGCCGGGAGGGCACCTGCGCGACGTAGACGATCCGATCCCCGTCCAGCATGGCCATATTGGCGGACTCGCCGAGTTCGTCCACCAGCCGGGTCAGATGCGGCCGTGCGGTGAGACTGAGCATGCGGGCCGAGGTCTCGCCCAGCTTGATGAGCTTGGGGCCCAGCGCATACTGGCGCGACGGCTCCTGATGCAGATATCCCAGATCGACCAACGTACGAACCAGGCGGTGAATGGTGGGGAGCGGTAAGCCCGATTCGGTGGCGAGTTGTGAGAGGCCCATCATGCCGCCCGCGTCGGCCATGGTTTCCAGCAGCGCGAACGCGCGCTCGATGGATTGGACGCCGCCGCCGCGTCCCTTGGCCGAGTCTTGTTCAGTCACTGTCCCGCCTCGTCGAGATTTCCGGATAGCGGAAGTTTACCGACGTGTCGCCGATCTTGCCGGAGGTAGCCTGTTGGCCATGCGGTTGCGCGCTGAATTCACCACCGAACCCTTCGACGGCGAGGGTGATCCGCCGCCCCATGCCACCGAAACCTTCGCCGCGCTCGAGAAGCTCGGTCTGACATGCGAATTCGGGCCCTTGGGCACCGAGGTCGCCGGTCCCGGCGCGGTACTGCTGCCCGCCCTGCAGGAAATGCTCGCGGTGGCCTTCGCCAATGGCGCGACCCGGGTGACGCTGCAGGTGGAGCAGGCCGGCGATGGGGAGCGGGCGCAATGAGCGAACGTGCCGGGCCGGACGTCACGCACCCCGTGCTGGTGACGCTCGCCCCCTTGCTGGAACGCGTGGGCGGCACGCTGATTCGTGCCGAGGACCGTTTGCCCGATGATGTCCCGCTGGTGTGGGAGGGGGAGACGCTGGCCTGTGTCCGGCTCGTCTCGGCCGATCCCGAACCCGCCGAGAGTGCCGAGGGGATCGGCCGGATCCTGAGCGAGGTGGCCGCCGAATTCGGCACGTCGCTGGCGGAGCTGCCGCGCGCGGAGAAGCAGCGGGCGGTGCGTCTGCTCGAAGAACGTGGCGCGTTCAGCTATCGCAAGTCCGCCGAGACGGTCGCCGAGGCCCTCGGCGTCACTCGCTTCACCGTCTACAACTATCTCAACCGAACCCGCGCCTGAGAGGTCGCTCGGCCCGTTCGAGGCTTTCGGAAACCCACTGCTCAGCAGTGGGTTTTCTGCGTTTCCTGGACAGTTGCCGGACTGTGCGGTTGACTGCATTTCAACAGATTTCAACAAACTGTTGACGTGGGCGCGTGACCTGTGACACTATTTCGTCAGTCGGAATAGAACTTCCGCAATGCGAGAAAGAGCAGGATATGGTCACTGTCGACGAGTTCAACGAGGTAGAGGGCGCCGCTATCCGGCCCGCTCTGCTCGAGTGCTGTGATGTGCCCGCCTGGGCCGACGCCCTGCTCGGCGCCCGGCCCTTCCCGGATCTGGACAGCCTGCTCGACACCTCGGACCTGCTCGCCGACACCTTCACCCGCGAGGACGTGGACCGCGCCCTGGCCGCGCACCCGCGCATCGGCGAACGCCGTGAGGGTGAGGACCGCGGCGCCGCCTGGTCCCGCGAGGAACAGTCCGGCGTGGCCGCCGACGTGGAGACCATCGCATCCCTGGCATCGGCGAATCGCTTGTACGAGAAGCGATTCGGCCGCGTCTTCCTCATCTGCGCCACCGGGCTGACCTCCCAGGAGATCCTCAACGCGGTGCTGCTGCGGCTGGGCAACGACGAAGACACCGAGGCCAAGGTGGTGGCCACCGAACTGCGCAAGATCGCGCGCCTGCGCCTGCAGAAGGTGGTCTCCGCCGGCCGCGCCACGGTCGGCGAATCGGCTGCGACGGGAGAATCCGCATGAGCGCCATCACCACGCATGTGCTGGACACCGCCCGCGGCCTGCCGGCCGAAGGAGTTCCGGTCCGCCTGGAACTGATCGGCGAGCCCGATCGCAACGACGCGCCCGCCCTGCTCGGCGTCGGTGTCACCGACGCCGACGGCCGCATCCAGAACCTCGGCCCCGATCGCCTCGAATCCGGCCGCTACCGGCTGGTTTTCGAGGTCGCCGCGTACGCCGCCCGGACCGGGCAGGACTACTTCCTGTCCCAGGTCGACATCACTTTCACCCCCACCGGCAATCGCGCGCACTATCACGTGCCGCTGCTGCTGTCCCCATTCGCTTGTTCTGCCTACCGAGGGAGTTGATTCGTTTCCATGGCCATTCAGCTTGGACAAAACCAGTACGGCAAGGCCGAGAACCGGGTTGTGCGCGTCTACCGCGACACCGATCGGCACACCATTCGCGACCTGAACGTCTCCACCGCGCTGCGCGGCCGCTTCGAGGACGCGCACATCACCGGTGATCAGAAGGACATCCTGCCCACCGACACCCAGAAGAACACCGCCTTCGCCTTCGCCAAGGAGAAGGGCGTCCGCTCCATCGAGGAGTTCGGCCTGACCCTGGCCGATCACTTCGTCTCCCGCTGCCCCGGCGCCGACGGCGCGCGCATCGAGATCGAGGAGTACGCCTGGGACCGGATCCCGGTAGACGGTGCGGGACATGATCATTCGTTCGTGAAGGCCGGTGGCGGCACCCGCACCACGGTCGTGAACATGGATGGCTACGGCGCGAGCCGTGAGGCGCACGTGATCACCGGCATCAAGGACCTGGTGCTGCTCAAGTCCACCGGCTCGGAGTTCCACGGCTACTTCGAGGACAAGTACACCACCCTGCAGCCCACCAAGGACCGCATCATGGCGACCTCGCTGGTGGCCCGGTGGCGCTACGACCGTACCGATGTGGACTGGGACAAGTCCTACTCCTCCATCCGTGCCACCCTGCTGCGGCAGTTCGCCGTGGTGCACTCGATGGCGTTGCAGCAGACCCTCTACAGCATGGGTCGCGCCGTCCTCGAGCAGCACCGCGAGGTCGCCGAGATCAAGTTCTCGGCCCCGAACAAGCACCACTTCCTGGTGGACCTGAGCCCCTTCCACGTGGAGAACCCGGGCGAGGTGTTCATTGCCGCCGACCGCCCCTACGGCCTGATCGAGGCCAGCCTGAACCGCGACGATGCGACCCCCGCCGGCAATGCCTGGCTCGGCGTCCCCGGGTTTTGCTGAGGAGAGAGCCGTGTTCGGCGTGAAACTGCAAGGGCGAGTACGACATACCGGGCCCGAAGACGAGCGTTATTCGGTCGGTAAGACCATCGCCTACGGAGCCCAGCACATTCTGACGATGTACGGCGGTGTCATCGCGCCGCCGCTCATCGTCGGTGGCGCGGCCGGACTCTCCGGCCCCGACATGGCCCTGCTGGTCACTGCCGGACTGTTCGTCTCGGGTGTGGCGACCCTGCTGCAGACTCTCGGCCTCGGCCCGGTCGGCAGCAAACTGCCCATCGTGCAAGGCATTTCGTTCGCCACCGTATCGACCATGGTGACGATCTCGCACTCGGGCGGCCTGCGGTCGGTCTACGGCGCGATCATCGTCGCCGGCTTGATCGGCCTGGTGCTGTCCACCTTCGTCGCCAAGCTGATCAGGTACTTCCCGGCGGTGGTGACCGGAACGATCATCACCATGATCGGTCTGTCGCTGCTGCCGGTGGCCTTCACCTGGGCGCTGGGCAATGATCCGCACCGGGCCGGGTACGGGTCGATGAGCAATATCGGCCTGGCGGGGCTCACGCTGTTGATCATCCTGGTGGTCAGCAGGCTCTTCCAGGGCGCGATCTCGCGATTGTCCATCCTGATCGGCTTGATCGCGGGGACCGCCATCGCCGCCCTGATGGGGAAGACCGACTTCTCCGCAGTGGGGCAGACGAAAGTGATTGCGCTGCCGTCGATCCTGCCCTTCGGCTCGCCGACCTACGACATCGGCGCGATCGTCTCGATGACCATCGTGGTGCTGGTGATCATGACCGAGACCGTGGCCGATGTGATCACCATCGGTGAGATCATCGAGACCAAGGTCGACACCCGCCGGGTCGCGGCGGGCATCCGCGCGGATATGGCCGCCTCGACGGTGGCCCCGCTGTTCGGGTCGTTCCCGTGCAGCGCGTTCGCGCAGAACATCGGCCTGGTGGCCCTGACCGGAATCAAGAGCCGGTTCGTGGTCGCCACCGGCGGCGGCATCCTGCTGCTGCTCGGCTTCTTCCCGATATTCGGTGCGGTGGTCGCCGGAATTCCGTATCCGGTACTGGGCGGCGCGGGCGTCGTGCTGTTCGGAACCGTTGCGGCCAGCGGTATCCGGTCGCTGGCGCGGGTCCAATTCCACGACAACCTGAATATGGTGATCGTCGCGGTGGCAATGGCCTTCGGGCTCATTCCGATTGCCGCGCCGACATTTTGGGACGCATTCCCGCAATGGTTCGCGACGATCATGAATGCGGGTATCACCGGCACCGCGATCGCGGCGATCCTGCTCAACTTGCTGTTCAACGAGTTGCGTATCGGGAATCGTTCGGGCGCCTCCGTCTTCGCCGCGGCGGATGACGAACGCGACGCAGTACTCGGTGTTATGGAAGGCGGCGGCGATCGGCTCGCGGACGAAATTCGCGACTGAACCGCCTCGGCTGGACGAATCTACGAACTCGACCCCGGAACGATCTCCACGATTGGGTTGATCACGGCTTTCGCGGCACACGTGATCGCCGACATAATTTCGACCGACGGGGGAGGAAGGACCTTACAATGCCCCTCATTTTCCTGAATGGCGGCGCCATGCGTGGCGGTCCGCTGAACCACCTGCTCGAAGGCGCGCCCTTCGCCGGTGAGGTGAAAACCGCAGCCCGCTACCGGTTCTATTCGGTCGGCGATCGGTTCCCGGGTCTGCACCCGGTCTCCGACGGCGGCGCCTCGATCGCCGGTGAGTTATTCGATGTATCTATGGATACGCTGCGCGCCAGCCTGTTGCCGGCCGAGCCGCCGGAACTGGAACTGGGCGTGATCGAACTCGACGACAACCGTTCGGTGCTGTCGATGTTGCTGCGCCGGTCGCCCGTTTCCTATACGCAGCTGGTCGATATCACCGAGATCGGCAGCTGGCAGACCTATCGCGAAGGAATCCGATGAGTTTCACCACCGGGGGCGTGCCCCGGAAATTCGACGTCAACTGCTCGATTCTCTTCACCGACCTGCCGCTGCTCGAACGGGCCGCGGCGGCCAAGGCGGCCGGATTCGACGCGGTCGAATTCTGGTGGCCCTTCGGTGAAGACGCCACGCCGGGCGACCAGGAGATCGACGCCTTCGTGCGTTCGATCGAGGACGCCGGCGTGCAGCTGGTCGGATTGAATTTCATCGATCTGATTCCGGCGGGGCGGGGCTTGGTCTCCGTGCCGGGGGCAGAGACCAAGTTCCGCGATAACGTGCCGGTCGCCGTCGGCATTGCGGAGCGGCTCGGCTGCAAGGCGCTGAACGCGCTGTACGGCAACCGGATCGAGGGCGAGAGCCCCGAGAAGCAGGACGAGCTCGCCCTGGAGAACCTGCGTTTCGCGGCGAAGGCCGCGCAGGGCATCGGCGCCATCGTGCTGCTCGAGGCGCTGAATGCCATTGAGTCCCCGGCCTATCCGGTCGTCTCGAGTGAGCACGCGGTGCGCATCATCGAGCAGGTCGGCGAGCCGAACGTGCGTTTCCTGTGCGATCTGTACCACCTCGCCCGCATGGACGAGAACCTGACTTCGACGATCGACACCTACGGCCGCTACTTCGGTCACGTGCAGATCGCCGATTCCCCGAACCGTGGCCGGCCGGGCAGCGGCGAGCTCGACTTCGCGCAGCTCTTCGGCGCCCTGGACGCCATCGGCTACGACGGCTACATCGGCCTGGAATACAAAGACCCTGAACTGGATTGGGAGTGGATCAAGTGAGCAAGATCGGTTTCGTCGGCCTCGGCATCATGGGCGGCCCCATGGCGGGTCACCTGGTCAAGGCCGGTCACGAGGTCACCGGATTCGACCTCTCGCCCGCGGGCCTGGAGAAGTTGAAGGCCGCCGGCGGCGCCACCGCGGGCAGCGCGGCGGAAGCGGTGCGCGACAAGGACATCGTCATCACCATGCTGCCGCAGGACGAGCATGTGGAGGCGGTCTTCGCCGACGTCCTCGAGCACGCCGCCGAGGGCACGCTGTACATCGACTTCTCCACCATCACCCCCAAGACCTCCCGGTGGACCGCCACCGCGGGCGCCGAGAAGGGCCTGCGGGTCCTCGACGCCCCCGTATCCGGTGGTGAGGCCGGCGCGGTCAATGCCGTGCTGTCGATCATGGTCGGCGGTTCGCAGGCCGACTTCGACGCCGCGCTGCCGATCTTCGAGACCGTCGGCAAGGTCGTCGCGCTGGTCGGCCCGAACGGCGCCGGTCAGGTCGTGAAGGCCGCCAACCAGCTGGTCGTCGGCGGCACCTACGCCCTGGTGGCGGAGGCGATCCTGCTCATGGAGGGCCTGGGCGCGGACGCCGAGGCCGGTCTGGATGTGCTGGCCGGTGGCCTCGCGGGCAGCCGCATCCTGGAGCTGAAGCGGAAGTCCATGCTGGAGCGCAGCTTCGCGCCGGGCTTCCGGATCGACCTGCACCACAAGGACATGGGCATCATCCTGAATGCCGCCCGCGACGCCGACGTCTCGATCCCGATGGGTGCGCTCACCGCGCAGCTCATCGCCGCCGCCCGCGCCATGGGCCACGGCTCGCTGGATCACTCCGCCCTGCTGCTGGTCGCGGAGGCGTTGTCCGGCAAGGGCAACAAGGCTTGACAACCACTGAACTCCGGGCGGTGGAGGAGCACGGGCAGTGTGCCCTCCACATTCCCGCGGGCTGGGTGATCACACCCGGCCCGGCACGAGTGCTGGGCCGGGCCGAGCGCCTGCTCGAATACCGAAACACGGAGAACTGACATGGCACGCATGCGGACTGTGGACGCGGCCGTCCTCATCCTCGAAAAAGAAGGCGCCACACAGGCATTCGGCCTGCCCGGCGCCGCGATCAACCCGTTCTACAGCGCGATGCGCGCGCACGGCGGCATCAAGCATGTGCTGGCCCGCCACGTCGAGGCCGCCTCGCACATGGCCGAGGGTTACACCCGTGCCGCCGCCGGCAATATCGGCGTCTGCATCGGCACCTCGGGTCCGGCCGGCACCGATATGATCACCGGATTGTATTCCGCCAGTGCGGATTCCATTCCGATCCTGTGCATCACCGGACAGGCGCCGGTGGCCAAGCTGCACAAGGAGGACTTCCAGGCCGTCGACATCTCGTCGATCGCCGCGCCGGTCTCCAAGTGGGCGACCACCGTGCTGGAGCCCGCGCAGGTGCCGGGCGCCTTCCAGAAGGCGTTCCACCTCATGCGTTCCGGTCGTCCGGGCCCGGTGCTGCTGGATCTGCCGATCGATGTGCAGCTGGCCGAGATCGAGTTCGACATCGAGACCTACGAGCCGCTCGAGGTGCACCGCCCGGCCGCGAGCCGCGCGCAGGCCGAGAAGGTGCTCACCATGCTGGCCGCGGCCGAGCGTCCGCTGATCGTGGCCGGCGGCGGCATCATCAATGCCGACGCCGCGGATCTGCTGCTCGAATTCGCCGAGCTGACCGGCATTCCCGTGGTCCCGACCCTGATGGGCTGGGGCGCCATCGGCGACGACCACCCGCTGCACGCGGGCATGGTCGGTCTGCAGACCTCGCACCGCTACGGCAACGAGACGCTGCTGGCCTCGGACTTCGTGCTGGGTATCGGTAACCGGTGGGCCAACCGCCACACCGGCGGCATCGACACCTACACCAAGGACCGCACCATCGTGCACGTCGACATCGAGCCGACCCAGATCGGCCGCGTCTTCGCGCCCGATTACGGTGTCGTCTCCGATGCGGGCGCCGCGCTGAACGCCTTCATCGCCGTCGCGCAGGATCAGAAGGACGCGGGCAGCCTGCCCGACCGCTCCGAGTGGGCCACGCAGGTGCGCGACCGCAAGCGGAACCTGCTGCGCAAGACCGACTTCGACAATATCCCGATCAAGCCGCAGCGCGTGTACCAGGAGATGAACCGCGCGTTCGGCCCGGACACCCGCTACGTCACCACCATCGGCCTGTCGCAGATCCAGGCGTCGCAGATGCTGCACGTCTACAAGCCGCGGCACTGGATCAATGCCGGCCAGGCCGGGCCGCTGGGCTGGACGCTGCCCGCCGCGCTGGGTGTGGCCACCGCCGACCCGAGCACGCCGGTCGTCGCGCTGTCGGGTGACTACGACTTCCAGTTCCTCATCGAGGAATTGGCCGTCGGCGCCCAGTTCAACATTCCGTACATCCACGTCGTGGTGAACAACTCGTACCTGGGCCTGATCCGTCAGGCGCAGCGCGCGTTCGACATGGACTACTACGTGCAGCTGTCCTTCGAGAACATCAACAGCCCGGACGTCAACGGCTACGGCGTCGACCACCTGAAGGTGGCGGAGGGCCTGGGCTGCAAGGCCGTTCGCGTCACCGACCCGAGCAAGCTGGGTGCGGCGTTCGACGAGGCCAAGCAGCTGCTCGCCGAGCACCGGGTGCCGGTGCTGGTCGAGGTCATCCTCGAGCGCGTCACCAATGTGTCCATGGGTGCGGCGAACATCGACGCCGTCACCGAGTTCGAGGAGCTCGCCGAATCGTTCGACGACGCCCCCACCGCCATTGCGGCGCAGCCGGAGTTCGAAGCGGCGGGGAGCGCGCGATGATCCAGGTGCGCGGCGGCAACAAGGGGTGGAACGAAGGACATGTGGTCGTCGCCCCTGACAAGTTCAAGGGCTCGCTCACCGCTCCCGAGGTCGCCGCGCACCTGGCCGCCGGGCTCCGGCAGGCCCGGCCGGACATTCCGGTCGTGACCGTGCCGGTCGCCGACGGCGGCGACGGCACCGTGGACGCGATGGTGGCCGCGGGCTACGCCGGTCTGCAGACCGCCGTGACCGGGCCGGTCGGCAACCGCGTCGTCGCCTCCTTCGCGATGAAGGGGGAGTCGGCCGTCATCGAACTGGCCGAGGCCTCCGGGCTGCGGCGCCTGCCCGATCAGCCCACCTCGGCTACCGCGCTGGCGGCGACCAGCGCGGGCACCGGCGATCTGATCCGCACCGCTGTCCTGGGCGGTGCGCGACGGGTCGTCCTGGGTCTGGGTGGCAGCGCCTGTACCGACGGCGGAGCGGGCATGCTCACCGCGCTCGGCGCGCGCCTGCTCGACGCCGATGGGCGGGTGCTGCCGCCCGGCGGTGCGGCCCTGCAGCGGCTGGAGACCATCGATCTCACGGGCATGATGAGGGTGCCGGTGGTCGTGGCCTCCGATGTCGACAATCCGCTGCTGGGTGCGCGCGGTGCGGCGGCGGTGTACGGGCCCCAGAAGGGCGCGGGCACAGCCGAAGTCGCGGAACTGGAGCGCGGACTCGCGCGCTTCGCCGAGGTGGCGCGGCGCGAGCTGGGCCATGATGTGGCCGATCGTCCCGGGGCGGGAGCCGCCGGCGGGGTCGGCTTCGCCGCCCTCGCGTTTCTCGGCGCGAATATCCGGCCCGGTATCGAGATCATCCTGGAGCAGGTCGATTTCGACGCCACCCTGGCCGGCGCGCGCCTGGTGCTCACCGGGGAGGGTTCGCTCGACGAGCAGACCCTGCACGGCAAGGCCCCGATCGGCGTGGCACGCGCGGCCGCCAAGGCCGAGGTGCCGGTACTGGCCGTCTCCGGCCGGCGCCTGATCGAACGAAGTGAATTGCGCCCCTACGGAATAGCGGACGCCTACGCCCTCACCGATATCGAACCCGATCCCGAGGTCTGCATGAGCAATGCCGGGGATCTGCTGGAGCAGTTGGCCACGCGGATCGCCGCCGATCACCTGGATCGCGAACTGTCCCGTTGAACCCCCAGTGAGAGAAGACATGTCGGATTTCACCAGCCTCCCGGATCTCGCCCTGCGCAGCAATCGTGGTGCGGTCATCGCCGCCAACGACGAATCCTTCGAGGAGCGCGAGAACCTCATCCAGCCGTGGGAACCCCGGTTCTCCCCGGAGACCTTCGGGCCCAAGGGCCAGGAGTACGACGGCTGGGAAACCCGGCGCCGGCGCAGTCCGGGCAATGACTGGGCGATCGTGCGGCTGGGCCTGACCGGTGTCATCCGCGGCGTGGTGGTGGATACCGCCTGGTTCAAGGGCAACTACCCGCCGCACATCTCCGTGGAGGCCTGCCGTGTCTCAGGTTATCCGTCCGTGGCGCAACTGAATTCGGCCGCCAAATGGGTGGAGATCGTGCCCAAGAGCGCGATCGGCGGCGACGCCAAGCACGAATTCCCGGTCTCCGACGAGCGTGTCTTCACTCATGTGCGGTTGAACATGCATCCGGACGGCGGTATCGCCCGCATCCGCGTGCACGGTGACGTGGTCCCGGACCCGACCCTGCTCACCGGGTTGACCGTGGACCTCGCGGCGCTGGAGAACGGTGCGCGGGTCGAGGCCTGCTCCAACATGTTCTACTCGGCACCGGACAATATGCTGGCTCCCGGTCTTGCCCGCAACCAGGCCGAAGGCTGGGAGACCGGTCGCCGCCGCGACGACGCCAACGACTGGGCGATCATCCGCCTGGCCGCTCAGGGCGTGCCCGACCTCATCGAATTCGATACCACCAACCTGGTTTTCAACTCGCCGGGCGAAATCCGTTTGCTGGCCATCGATCACGAGGGCAACGGCCCGCTCCCCGACGCCGACGACCCGGCCTGGTTCGAACTCCAGCCCCGCATCCCGGTCCAGCCGGACACCCCGCACCGCTTCCGTGTCCGCCCCGACGCCCAGCGGCCCGCGACCCACGTCCGGCTGGACATCTATCCCGATGGAGGCGTAGCCCGCCTGCGCATCCTCGGGTCCCTCACCCCCACTGCCGAGCGCACCCTGAACTCGCGCTGGGGCGCGATCTAGGCGACACCCCGCCCAGTTCGCGCGCGAGGGCGAAGCCCCGCACCTGCCTACCCAAGGTGCGGGGCTTCTTCATGCCCGAGACCCCAGCACTTGCGCGTATTGGTCCAATGACAGCTCTGCGGGCGAGAATTGCGCCGGGGACCCTCCGTGTGCGAGATGAGCGGCCAGGTCTCGCATCGATCGCGTGTAGGTGAGGATCGACGCCAGGGGATAGGCCAGAATCGCGATACCGAGGTTCGCGAACTCGGCGGGCACAAGATCGGGGGTCTTTCCCGAGACCGCGTTCATCATGACCGGAACCGGCATCTGCCGTACCAGGTGCTCGATCTCCTGCGGCGACTGCAGCATTTCGACCAGCACCAGATCCGCGCCCGCATCGGCGTACGTGCGGGCACGACGCAGCGCCTCCTCGAAACCGAGTGGCAGCCGCGCGTCGGTGCGGCCGATGATCAGGAAATCCGCGCTGCTGCGGGCGTCGATCGCGGCGCGAATCCGATCGGCGTGCTCGTCGGCGGAAACCAGTTCCAGACCGGCCATGGCGCCGCATTTCTTCGGCATGACCTGATCCTCGAGATGGATCGCGCACACGCCTGCCGCTTCGTATTCCCGCACTGTGCGCGCGACATTCACCGCGTTTCCGTAGCCGGTATCGGCATCCGCTATGACCGGCACGCCTGTCGCGGCAACGATCGCGCGTGCGCGCATGACCATCTCGGTCATGGTGAGCAGTCCGATGTCGGGCGCCCCGAGCAACGAGGCGGAGGTTCCATTTCCGCTCATGTACACCGCGGGAAAGCCGGCGTCCCCGAATACCTTCGCCGCCAAGCCGTCATGTACACCCGGAGCCACGACCATCCGGGACTCCGACAGCATTTGCCGCAGGTCGGACGCCATCGACATCACCCCATCTCACACGGTTCGAATGCGCGCAAACTTAGCTCGGAATGTGCTGAAGTGCAATGAGATCGCGTATGTTGCATCGAGACCGACGCTTCGTGGTGACAACGGAATATCCTGGCCCGCAACAAATTACGGAATCTGTCAGGCGTTTGATATCCCTGCTGGAGGGCTTTCTACGGGAGATGCCACTCGGGTGCTGGTGACAGCTGCTTTGGGCCGACGCCGTTGAAGCTGGGTTCGAAGCGGTAGAAGAAGTGGCGGAGGGTGAGCGCGGAGGTCGCGGCCATGCCGAGGCCGAGACCGGTCAAGGCCCCGAGCGCGCCGAAACCTGCGGGGAAGGCCAGCAGGACGGCCGCGGGGATGCCGATCGCCCAGGAGCCGGTGATCGCCAGCAGGAAACCCGCGGTGGTGGCCTGCAATCCGCGGAGCAGGGCGATGCCGAGGTGCTGGCCGGCGTGGAAGAACTGCAGGAGTACGGCCATGAGCAGCAGCCAGCGGGCCAGGTCGGCGACCGTGTCGGCGGTGTCGCCGTGCAGGAACAGCCGCACGATCCAGTCGGCCCAGAAGAGATAGAGCAAGCCGGCGCATATCGGCACGACCGTCGCGCGGCGCAGCGCGCCCCACGCCACAGCGCGCGCCTCATGGCTCCTGTGTCGCGCGACCGCGTGGCTGACCAGGACCGAGGCGCCGTGCGCGAGTCCGGTGGCCGCCTGCGCGGCGATGTGCATCAGTTGGGAGACAACGGTATACGCGGCCAGCGCCTCGGGGCCGAGCGCGCCCATCACCGTGGCCAGCAGGGAGAACATGCCGGTCTCGGCGCCGTAGGTCAATGCGATCGGCGTGCCCAGCCGGAGGTCGGTCCGGACACTGTGCCCGGTCGGCCGGGCCGGGCCGTGGGGGAGGGCCGGGCCGAGTTCGCGGTCGGTGCGGACCGCCGTCCACAGTGCCACGAAGATCAGCGTGTAGCCGACGGACATGGCGATGCCGAATCCGGTGAGCCCCAAGGCCGGAAACCCGCCCCAGCCGTGAATGAACATCAGGCCCAGGCCGGCGTTCAGCGGCACCGCGGCCAGGGCCACCAGCATCAGCTTGCGCGGGCGCTGCCGGCCCACGAGGTATTGGCGAAGCACCAGGAACCACAGGCTCGGCACCAAGCCGGGCGCGAGGCCCAGCAGGACAACCCGTGCCCCGCCCACCACCTGTAGGTCCTGGCTCATCCACCGCAGCGCCCAGCCCAGCCCGACGAGCAGCATCGTCCCCAGCAGTCCCGAGCCGGTCGCGATGAGGAAACTCGACCGCAGCACATCCTCGATCCCGGTATCCGCCACCGACTCCGAGGCCGCGCCGAACCGATCGAGCTCGCCCAGCACCCCGGCCACCCGATTCTCGGTGGCACTGATCAGTCCGGCGCAGGTATTGCGCACCTGATCGAACAACATCAGCGCCAACCCCCCGGCGGCCAATTCCCGGACGCCGAGCCCGCCGATCAAACCAATATAGATAGTGGAAACTCCCACCAGCGCCCACTGGGTTACCGCAAGTTGAACACCCAGCGCCGTAAGCTGCCCACCGTCGAGCCGTGCCATTAAACCTCCAGCCATACAACATGATTGGAGAAATATCACGCGACTTATCGGTCTTCGTCCTATTGCTGAACAGTGGAGCGAGATGCTGCCAGGGAATCATACGTGAATGAAGTAGCAATTAGCTGGCAAATGATCATGGGTGTCGGGCGCGGACTTCGCCGTGTCCGAAGTGGTGACACTTCTGATTTGGTGGAGGGCCGGTGACTGATCATCGGATTCGTACACTCGTGTCATGACGTCGAGTGCGGAAATTGCGGTGCTGCCACCGAGTCTGGTGGAGATGGTGACGCGACATGTGCGTGCCGAGGTCTTGAGCGGGGGATTGGAGCCGGGAAAGCGGGTGGGGGAGGAAGCGCTGTGCGCGCGATTGGGGACCAGCCGGGCGCCGGTGCGCGAAGCATTGAGGTTGCTTGCACAGGAAGGGCTTATCGAGCATCTGCCGCGGCGAGGGTTTCGGGTCGCCGTCTGGTCGGCGACGGATATCTTGCAGTTGTTCGAACTACGGCGGGTGCTCGAGCAGCATGCGATGGAGTCGGCTTTCCCGCTGGCGGAAGAGGGGGATCCATTGCGGGAGGTGCGAGGGGCGCTGAAGGATATGCGGGTCGCGGATGCGGCGGGGGATCTGTTCGAGCGGGACAATGCGCATCGGCGCTTCCACGGTGAGATCGTGGCGCTGGCGGGAAACCGGCAGTTGGATCTCGCTTATGCGCCGATACTGCTGAAACTGCAGCTCCCGATGGCGCGCAATATGCGCCGGGAGGAGCGGGTGACCGCGCGGCACAATGGCATCCGCCGGCACGAGGATCTGCTCGCCGCCCTGGAGGCCAATGACTCCGCGGTGGCCTGCGCGGCGCTGCGGCAGCACGGCGAGCGCGCCTACCTGGATCTCGAGATCCGCTAACACAGCGGATACATACGGAGACAACCGACTTCACACATTCTGTCGACAATCGACAAATGCGGATATCGGGCCCCACCATCGCGGAGATCCTCGCCTCGCACGAGAGCGGCAGCGGATCACCGACCAGCACGGCGGCGCGGGTCGCCGACGCCATGACGGCCGGCGGGGACGACGGCACCTGGATCACCCGGCGCTCGCGGACGGAATTGCTCTCCGCGGCAGCGGAAATCGAGCGACGGCCGGGGGCGCGGACACTGCCGCTGTACGGTGTCCCGTTCGGGGTGAAGGACAGCATCGATGTGGCGGGCCTGCCCACCACCCTCGCCTGCCCCGACTTCGCCTATATCGCAACGGAGACCGCACCGGCGGTGCGGCGGCTGCTGGATGCCGGGGCATTGTGCGTCGGGAAGACGAACCTGGACCAGTTCGCCACCGGGCTCAATGGCACCCGCACGCCCTATCCGATACCGCGCAGCGTCTATGGCGACGAGTTGATCTGCGGCGGTTCCAGTTCGGGGTCCGCGCGGGCCGTCGCACTCGGGCAGGTGCCGTTCTGTGTCGCGACGGATACCGCGGGCTCGGGGCGGGTGCCCGCCGCGCTCAACGGCATTGTCGGCTGGAAGCCCTCGCGCGGCCTGATCAGCGCGGTCGGCCTGGTGCCCGCGTGTAAGTCGCTGGATTGCATGACTCTGATGGCCGCCACGATCGAGGATCTGGACCGGGTCTTCGAGGTGATCGGCGCCGCCGATCCGGACGATCCGTGGAGCCGATCCCGCGGCCCGCATTACGGCGGGACCCGGCTGCGGGTGGGACTGCCCGCCGAGGACGAGCTGGAATTCTTCGGCGACGACGTCTTCGGGGTCGCGCACCTCGCGCTTCGTGACCGCCTCGCCCGGCTCGGCTTCGACTGCGTCACAACGACGCTGCGGCCGTTCCTGGATGCGGGGGAACTGCTGTATCAAGGCCCCTGGGTGGCCGAACGGCTGGTGGAATTCGGCGACTTCCTGACCGGGCATCCGGAGTCCATCCTGCCGGTGATCCGCGAAATACTCACCGGTGGATATCGATTCGATGCCGTCGACGTCTTCCGCGCCCAGCAGGAGCTGCAGCGCCTGCGGTCGGTGGTGGCGCGCCTGTGGGCGGATTTCGATGTGATGGTCGTGCCGACGATCGGCACCACCTTCACCGTTGGTGAGGTCCTCGCGGACCCCATCCGCACCAATACGGTTCTGGGCCACTACACCCACTTCGGAAACCTGCTGGACCTCACCGCCATTGCCGTACCGGTCGGCGTCACCGCGGACGGCCGCGCAATCTCGGCGATGGTCCTCGGCCCCGCACTCAGCGACGACACCGTACTGGCGGCCGCCGCCCGCCTCCTCGACGAGCCGCGCCCCGTGCGGGCGCAGACCCATATCCGGCTCGCACAGAAAGAACCAAGATGACCGCAGTCCACGAAATCCCGGCCCAGCCGGGACCTTTCACCTTCGACCCGCATACTGTCGCTTTGCTCGTCATCGATATGCAGCGCGACTTCCTGCTGCCCGGCGGCTTCGGCGAGAGCCTGGGCAACGATGTCGCCTTGTTGCGCACCGTGATCGATCCGCTCGCCGGACTTCTCGCCGCCGCCCGCGAGTGCGGGATCCCGGTGATCCACACCCGGGAGGGCCACCTGCCCGACCTCTCCGACTGCCCGCCCGCGAAACTATTGCGCGGCAATCCCTCCCAGCGCATCGGCGATCCTGGAAGATTCGGCCGCATCCTGATCCGGGGCGAATACGGCCACGACATCATCGACGAACTGGCTCCCGCGCCGGGGGAAGTCGTGATCGACAAGCCCGGGAAGGGCGCCTTCTACGCCACCGAACTCGAAGCCGTCCTGAACGACAACGAGATTCAGACCCTGTTCGTCACCGGGGTCACCACGGAAGTATGCGTGCACACCACCGTCCGTGAGGCGAACGACCGCGGCTACGAATGCCTGGTCGTCTCCGATTGCGTCGGATCGTATTTCCCGGAATTCCAGCGCGTGGGCCTGGAAATGATCGCCGCACAGGGCGGCATCTTCGGCTGGGTCGCCCCCTCCGCCACGGTGATCGGCGCACTGTCGACCGCCGCCTCGAATACCCCGGTCTCCTCGACCACCCCGGCTTAGCGAACAGGAATTCCGATGTCCGTCGATGCCCCCGCCGGCCCGCACTCCGCCACCGCCACACCCATGCCGCTGCCGTGGTGGACCCGCGGCGACACCAATGCCTTCTTCGGCCTGTCGTTCAATATCCTCGTCAATGTCCTGACCCTGACGACCCTTTCGATCGCGGTCGTGAAGATCCCCAGCCACGATGTGCTCGGCACCATGCTGCCCGCGCTGGGCGTCGCACTGGTGCTGGGCAACTGCTACTACATGGTGCTCGCGCGCCGGCTGGCCCGGCGCGAAGGCCGCGACACCGTGACCGCGCTACCGTACGGCCCGAGCGTGCCGCACATGTTCATCGTGGTCTTCGTTGTCATGCTGCCCATCTATCTGAAAACCCACGACCCGATCAAAGCCTGGTCGGCGGGATTGGCGTGGGCGTTCATGATCGGCGTCATCGTGATGATCGGCGCCCTGGTCGGCCCCTACATCCGCCGCATCACACCGCGCGCCGCCATGCTCGGCACGCTGGCCGGTATCTCCATCACCTTCATCGCCATGCGCCCCGCCGCCCAGATGTTCGACGCCGCCTGGATCGCCCTGCCGGTCCTGGCCATCATCCTGATCGGCTTCTTCACCGATGTCCGCCTGCCCGGCAATATCCCGATCGGCCTCGTCGCCCTGCTCGTCGGCACCGCGATCGGCTGGATCGGCGGATACATGTCGGTCCCGGAGGTCACCAAGGCCGCCCACGACATCGCCGTCGGCCTCCCGACCCTCCGCCTGCACCTGCTCTTCGAAGGCCTCGGCAACCTCTCACCCCTCCTCGCCACCGCAATCCCCTTGGGCGTCTACAACTTCACCGAAGCCATGAGCAACGTGGAAAGCGCCGCCGCCGCAGGCGACAACTACAACCTCCGCAGCGTCCTCCTGGCCGACGGCTGCGGCGCAATCATCGGGTCCGCCTTCGGCTCCCCCTTCCCACCCGCCGTCTACATCGGCCACCCCGGCTGGAAAGACGCCGGTGGCCGCACCGGCTACTCCCTGGCCAGCGGCGTAGTCATCGGCTTCATGTGCCTACTCGGCCTCTTCGGCTTCCTCTCGACCATCCTCCCCATCCCCGCAATCGTCCCGATCCTCCTCTACATCGGCCTCCTGATCGGAGCCCAAGCCTTCCAAGCAGTTCCGCGCCTCCACGCGGTCGCAGTAGTCGCGGCCCTGCTCCCCAACATCGCCGAATGGGCCACCGGCCAAATCGACAACGCCCTCAGCGCCGCCGGCACCACCGCCGACAAAGTAGGCATGGACGCCCTCGGCCAAGCCGGCGTCGTCTACGACGGCATGAAAACCCTCGGCGAAGGCGGCGTCCTGGCCGGCCTGGTCTTAGGCACAGTAGTCACCTTCATCCTCGAAAAACGCTTCCGCACAGCCGCGATCGCCTGCACAGTAGGCGCCGCCCTGGCCTGGATCGGCCTCATCCACGCCGGCCAGGTCGCCTGGGCCGCAGCCCCCAAGGTCACCCTCGGCTACCTCTTCTTCGGAATCATCTGCCTGGGCTGCTCTTTCCTCCCCACAGCCCGCGCCCAATCCCAACCCACAACCGAACCGGAACCTCGCGAGACAGATGAATCGCTGAGCACCCCAAGCTGATCGAGCCGCCCAGCGGCTCCTCAGGCCCTTTCCCGCCAGAATCGACGTGTTCCCCGCTCCACTTCATCAATCCCGTTCATCATGAAGTTGGCGCGATGCCATGGAATTCGTGGGAGGAGCTGTCATGGCCGGGACGGCGTTGTTGATGATCGATATGCAGACGGGCTACACCGTCGACGACGGGGTGCGAGATGCTCTGGGCTGGCCGCCGATCTGGCGGCTGGACACCGTCATCGCCGAGTGCGCCGAACTCCTGACCGCGGCCCGGCTCGCGAGGATTCCAGTCATCTACTCGAAGCAGATGGGGAGCCCGGCCGGGTCGCTTGCAATGAATCCGCGAGCGGTCCGCCATATGCAATCGAGACAGTCCCGCGTGCCGGTGCTGTCTGCCGCACAACAGGAATACCGCCGGGAGATCATCGAAGCGGTAGCGCCGACTCCCGAGGATCTGATCCTGGAGAAGACCAGACACAGCTTCTTCGCGTACACCGAACTAGACCCGGTCTTGAGAAGTCTTGCTATCCAACGCCTTATCGTGGCCGGACTGCAGACCAATGTGTGCGTCGAGGCGACCGTACGCGCGGCATTGGAACGCAACTACGACGTTGCTCTAGCCGAGGATGCGGTCTCTACCGACGGACCCGACCTGCCCGCCGACGCACCCTGGGACCGCGCCTTCACCACCCCGAACTATGGTCGAAATCCCAACTATTGGAACGAACTCCTCGACGCGCCATCGCCTCGAACGCCGTAACTCTCGACCGCGAAGCCAGCTGGTCGTTACTGGACCGACTTCCGTATCCTGTACGTATGGGCATTGTCGCCGTTGAAGTCCTACAGGATGCCTTACAGAAGTCCTGGTCAGCGGACACCAGCAAGAGTTCCGGCTGGAACGAGCACGATCGGGCAAGGGGCCAGTGCGCGGTAACTGCGTGCGTAGTTCAAGACTATCTCGGCGGTGAGATACTGAATACGGTTGCCACGTTGCCTACTGGCGAAAAGGTTTCACACTACTTCAATGTCATAAATGGTGAGACGATCGATCTCACCGAGCAACAGTTTCCTTGCGGTACCAGGTTTACCGATCCGGCACCGAAGACCAAGGGTGCGCGGTCCACTCGTGACTATTGTCTCTCGAACGAGGACACAAAGGATCGGTATCGCCTGCTCAGTGCGAGAATCGCCAGCCGTGTCGGTATGGGCGCATGATTCGATCAGCGGGTCGTCCATCTCTCCGAGAATTCGCGCGCTTCTGGGACCGTGGAGTGTGATTGGATCGTCGCGACAAGGTCGGTGACCGCTGTGCGCAACCGCATCGAGGCAACGCTGCTTATGTTCTCGAAGTTGTCGATCAACAGTGTGCAGCCATCAGCAACAGCGCCCGCGCGAATGTAGTTCTGTGCCAACCTGATCTGCCAGGCGGTTCGCTCACGAGGATAAGCCGCAGTTCCTGCGATTGCAGATTGCAGGTATGTCTCCGCATCTCGATGGCTGCCGGACCGCATGAACGCCAACGCGGTGAGGCCATTCAGCTGTGTATCCGACAGGTAGTCGAGATAGCCTGGATCCTGCCCTCTGGTCGAGTCGTACGCCCGATGGGCTCGGCTGATCGCCGTGACCATGGCCGAACGATCGCCGATCACGCTGTAAGCCTCAGCCTCTCGGATCGCGGCCAGGGCGCGCAGTTTGGGGCCGCCATCGCGCCTGGCCGCCAATTGCGCGGCCTCGGCCAGTTGAACTCCTTCCCTCGGCCGCGAACCTTCCCGATACGACAGCAGACAGGAATTGATCCAGGCATGCGCGGTGGCGGTCGCGTCACCGGCGGCGGTCGCAGCCTGAGCGGCATCGGCGTAGTACCGCTTCGCTTCGCTCCAGCGACCGGCATCGTAGTGAATCCAACCTGCGGCGGTCATCATCTCGGCCCCCGCGCTTGTCAGGGCTTTACCGACTCTGTCGGCGTAACTGCCGTGGTCGAGCAAATGCTCGACATAGCGCACTTCATTGGCGGCTACATCGTGCAAACGGTTTCCACCGACCATCAATTGCAGCTTGTGAATTTGATTGGTGCCGTTGATGATTCTCTCGACATCAGCCACGCCGACCTTGATCCCAGCGTGCATCGTCGTGTCGTCAGCACGTCGTTGCCTTATAGCCGCGGCAGTGCCGATCGCACCGGTTTTGAGGAACGCGCGTCGGTTCACGTCCGCCTCCTCGTCGGACTCCACGACCAGCATGGAGAGGGGTACTTGCAGTGCCTTCGCCACGCGCCGCAGAACACGAACGTCGTGGACGGCCGCGCCGTCGTGCTCCAACTGTGAGACGGCCGGCTGCGTGAAGTGAATGAGAGCCCCGAGTTCCGCCTGCGTCATGCCAATGGACTTGCGCATCCGTCGGATCGCCGCCCCGGTCGTCAAGTGCATGATCGGACACCCCGCTGTGTCGCGTTGGAATGGTTGGTTTCAGATGGCTCACAGGGGTACCAGCACGTCTCGCTACTGAGCGAACTATATACCGATTTCTGTATATCCCAACCGGTTCCGGATATGCGGCAATGCCTTGAACTCATCTCGACCCTACGGTCGGTCCGGTATAGGCGCTCAGTGTCCATACCGACTCGATCCCGACCCTGAGCCTGCCTCACCAATTACGAACGGGGCAGACGTGAGCGACGAGCCACAGAGTGAAGACCAGGCGGTCGAAGAGCCAGGCACCGTTCAACGCCGGCGGCTTTTCACATTCCCCGGCGGCTTTCTCGAACTCCAGAACTACGGCGACAAGCCCGGGGGCTGCTCAGGGTTCTACCTGGAGTTCCACGGATACCTCGCACTCGACGGGCAAGAAAACAGAGGGGCGGTAATGCGTTATCAGCCAACAGCACTCGGATATCTCAGGACCGATGTATCCGGCGTAGCCCAGCTCTGGGACGAATCGCAGATCCGAAAGACGGCCTCACGGCTCGGCTACGACTTCTCCGGCATGGTCATCTACGACCCGCTCTCGGGACGACCGCCCTTGGCCAAACTGAAGGCCCAGGCCACTCGGTTGGATGCCGAGGCTGTCATCGTCCCCGGCCCCGAGCATTTCGAGAACGGGCAGGTTCCTGGCTCATTGGTGCTGCAACTCGATGTGATCGCCGTCCACCCAGAAGAGACGTACGCCCGCCGGGCCACCCATGGTGGGCCTGGCCTCCAGCAGTTTTGATGCCGCAGATCGGCTCGCGGAACTCAGCTCGATCTAGCGCGTGGCAGGCCACTCGGAGGACTAGCGTGCGGTCAGATTCTCGAGGGCTTCCTTCGCGGGGGTGTAGCCGGCTTGGGCGGATTTGCGGTACACGCGTTTGGCGGCGTCTGTGCGCCCTAGGGATTTCCATTGGTCGCCCAGGGCTTTCAGGGCGACCATATCGCCGTCCTGTTCCACCTCGCGGTAGAGGAGTTCGGCTCGGTCGTCCTCTCCCCGGGCCTCGTGCACCGTTGCCAGGTGGACCTTGCCGAGGATATGGCCGTGGTCGACGTAGCGCCGGTACCAGTAGGCGGCTTGGTTGAGGTCGCCCGCCTTCATGCACATATGACCCAGGGTGAGCATCGAGAGGGTTTCGCCGCTCTCGGCGGCTTGCCGGTACCAGCGTTCGGCTTCGGTGCGGGCGCCGCGGTTTTCGAGAAGTCGCGCCAGGAAGGACATCGAGAGGGCGTCATTCATTGCTGCGGCCTGGCGGAGTAGCCGTTCGGCTTCGCCTATATTGCCGCGCTTCTGATGATCGCGGGCACGGGCCAGCAGCTGGCCGACCTCGCCACGCCTGCGCCCGGCTCTCGGTGATCGTGAATTATCCGTGGGGACTTCCGGTTTCGCCGCAAGGGCCGGCGCTTCAGTCGTGAGCAGCGTCAATGCCTGCGGAATGGAGGGACGTAGCTCCGGTTGCTTGTCCATCAGCCGGGTGATCAGCCTGCCGAGTTGCCCGGCGCGCGCTGGCGGGGGAGCCGCGCCGAACATCACCGCCTTCATGGTTCCGTGAATCGTGTCGCGGCGAAACGGCGAAACCCCCTCCACCGCGTGATAGAGCGTGACACCGAGGGAGTACAGGTCACCGGCCGGTGTGTCGTCGCCGTCGATGCGTTCGGGCGCCATGTACTCGAACGATCCGATAATCGACTCCTTGGCGGTCAGCGTGTGATCGGAATGATGGCGGGCGGTCCCGAAATCCGTCAGCAGCACCTCACCCTCGGCAGAGAGCAAAATATTGCCCGGCTTCACATCCCGGTGAACCACGCCGGCATCATGCGCGGCCCGCAGCGCCTGCAACAATGCGCCGGCAATAGCAGTGGCTTCCACGACGCCCACCGGCCCGTCACTGTCGACCCGCTGCTTCAGGGACCGACCGGAAACCAGCCGCATGACGATCCACGGCGTCCCGCCATCAGTGACGACATCGAGCACCCCGACAATATTCGGATGGTCGCGCAACCGTGCGGCATTGCGGCCCTCCCGCTCGGCCCGAGCCACTCGCTCGGCATGCTCCGCACTCGACTCTGCCTGCGGCAGCAACACTTCCTTCACCGCGACATCGATCCGCGACCGCTCGTCACGCGCCTTCCACACGGTCCCGAACCCGCCACTACCCAGCTTCTCGATCAACCGGTAGCGCCCGGCGAGCACCCACCCCGGTCGTCCCACCGCCGACATGAAGGCCCCTAGCAGTTCTGTGCCCCAGCAACATTCGGAACCAGTCAACCCTACTCGAACCCGGGCATCCCCGTCCCCCTGCATGCGCTCCCGATCATCACCCTGTCCGAGGTCCGGCACAGTCCGGACATCACCAACAGGAAAGATCAACGGAACACTGCGAAGGGTACTTGCCGGAATCGGCTACGGCAGAGTTCTTTTCGTCGTCCATGTCTTAGCGGAAGGCGCGTTCGAGTGGCACCTCAGCGTGCAATTCTGTCCGGATTTTGGACGGTGAGGTGCCACTCGGTCCTCGGCAATATTGCGAGTTCCGTCGGCCACGACTAGACACGGCCAGTTGACCTTCTACCGCATCGCGCTGGCTGGTTCGGTCAGTACGCAGGCAGAGGCGGACGTTCCGGTGTGTGGTGGTCTCGCCATTCCCGACCCGCCCTCTCACACCTCAGTGCGGAGCCGCCCACCGCGCCGGGCCCTTCGCTATCACCCCAAGAGTCACAAGTATCACGGATGCCCGGCATGGTCGCAGACGAATCGAGCAACCCCGACTACGGTTCCATGTGGCCACGCACCAACCAGGACGGTCCGAGGCGGACTCCTGGAGCAGTTCGATCATCGGAATGGACGTCTACGTTCCCGAATCCGATGATCGGACGTGACCGCGGCCTTGGGCCACACTGGAGCGATGCGGATACGGCGTCTGGAATCCCATGCGGATCTGCTGGCGGTGGCGACCGCCGACCATCTTGTCTCCGCGAGCCTCGAGCCGTACCAGTTCACCGTGGCGTGGGCCGGTGGCGACGGGACTGTTGCCTTCGGCGGATCCGACCGAGGTCCCGGTCTGGTCGAGTGGCTGACGGTGATCGGGGCCGGCGCGTCGGAGCTGCTGTCGCGTGCCCTGGCCGAGTTGCCTTGCCCGCCGCAAGGGATCTCGGTTCCGAGGGGGACTGACCTGGGTGGTCTTCGTCTGACCGGCTACGAGCAGTGGGATCAGATGGTGAGAAGCCGTGATGCGGGGATCATGGCGCGGTTGCCGGGCGAAGCGCGGGTCCTCGTATCGGCGCCGGATCCATTGGTGGATAAAGAAATTCGTGAGCTGCTCGCGCTCGCCAATCCGACACATTCGGTGCGCCCCGGCGACTCGGAGATCGAGCTGTGGGCGGTGGTCCGAGACGAGGCGGGTGCGCTGGTGGGGTGCGGGGCGTACTGCCGCCGTGGCGGCGTCGGCTGGCTGGCTTCCATCGCGACCCTGCCCTCGGCGCGGGCACAGGGCATCGGCGCCGCGGTCAGTGCTCGGTTGACCCGTCACTCGCTCTCGGCGGGCGATCGACTCTGCGCGCTGCATCACTGGCACCCCAACGAATCCGCGCGCCGCATCTATCTGGGCCTGGGCTATACAACCACGCATCGGATGACCAGTGGGGAGATCGACTGTGCCGCCTGATCGCCGTGCGGGATTACTGTGGCGGCGTGGGATTCAGCGAATACGGACCGGGTGACGTCGTCTACTTCCCGGAGGGGCCGTTCAGTGGGGTGTGTGCGGTAGTGCAGGAGGTCGATGCGCGGCGGGAGGAGCTGCGCATCGACTTCCGGGAGGGCACCGTGCATCGGGAAGGCGGCGTGCTGCGGGAGCAGCGACACAGCTTCACCGTGGGGTTCGACGAGGTCGAGTTGCTTTAGAGGCGGTAGGTATCGGCGATCTGATGGCCCATGCGTTCCAGCAGGAGCTCGGTGAGCGGGCGGTTTCGGCTCGTGTCGAGCGCAGTGCTGTCCGCGAGGGCGTGGACGTGCGTGAAACCTGCTGTGGACCAGTGATTTCGGGGGAGGGTACTGCGGCCCGCTACCGCGATCACCGGAATCGGGGCTGCGCGGCCGGCGATGACAGTCGGTAGTTTGCCGTGGGCGGATTGGTCGTCGAGGCTACCTTCGCCGGTGATGACCAGGTCGGCTCCCGCCGCATGTGTGTCGAAATCGAGTAGGTCGAGGAAGAATTCGGCGCCCGAGATCATGCGGGCGCCGAGGAGGGCTGCGGCGAAACCGATTCCGCCGGCGCTTCCGGCGCCGGGCGCCGTAGCGAGAGATTGAGCTTGCGGAAAACTGGACTCTGCAAGGACTTTGGCGAAGTGCGATAGGCCTCGATCCAATACGGCTGTGTCGTTGTTCGATGCACCCTTCTGCGGGCCGAAAACGTGCGCCGCACCGCGCGGGCCCGTCAGGGGATTGGTGACGTCGGAGGCAACGATGAGTTCGACGCCCGTCAGGTCGATTGCCGAACTCGTGTCGATCCGTGCGAGCGCCGAAAGCGCACGCCCGCACGGGTACAGCGGTCGCCCGGCTGCATCCAGGCCGCGGATGCCGAGGGCTGTCAGCAGCCCAAGTCCGCCATCGGTGCTGGCGCTGCCGCCGAGAGCCAGCACCAGCCGGGCCGGCCGGTGCCGCAGAGCCTGCCGGACCGCCTGGCCGAAACCGAGGCTGGAGGCGTCGAGTGGGCTGAGCCGGCCGCTGGGCAGGGTGGCGAGACCGCAGGTGTCCGCGACCTCGACCAGCGCTGTCCGGGCATTCGGTAGTCCGTCGGAGACGGCGATGCGGGCTCGATGCGGCAGACCGGTCGCACCCGCCACCGTGACGGTGTGTGCGGTGTAGCCGGCTCGAATTGCGGCCGCCACACTGCCGTCGCCGCCGTCGGCCAGTGGTAGTTCTACGGGGTGGGCGCCTGCGGCGGAGAGGCCGCGGGCGAGGCAGTGGGCCACTTCGGCGGCGGAGAGGCTGCCTTTGAACTTGTCGGGTGCGATCAGTACGCGCATGGGGAGGTTTCCGGTCAGCTGAGTAGGCGGATGAGCCAGGCGGCGGTGATCACGGTGGTCACGCCGCCGATGCGGGTGGATATCTGGGCGAAGGGCATCAGGTTCATGCGGTCGGCGGCGGAGAGGATCGCTACGTCGCCGGTGCCGCCGAGGCCGCTGTGGCAGACGGTGACCAGCGCGGCGTCGACCGGGTACATGGCGATGGCCTTGCCGACCAGGAAGCCGGTGAGGGCCATGGTGAGAACGACTGCGGTGCAGGCGATCACGTAGCCGGGGGACAGGACGGACATGACATTGTTCAGCGGGAGGTAGACCATGCCGAGGCCGACCATGGTGGGGAAGATGAAGTATCGGGAGATGATCGCGTAGACGGCCCGCGCGTCCGCCTCGACGGACTGCGGGAAGATTCCGAAGAGCTTGCACAACACCGCGAGGATGATGACCACCACCGGTGCGGGTAGATGGATCAGCTTCTCCAGCAGCGAGGCGAAGACGAACAGGCCCGTGATCATCAGGACCCCGAGCGCGTGATTCGGTTCCCGATCTGACGGTGACTCTTGCTGCGGCACAATGAACTCCGGCGTCGCCTCGTGAACGAGCCGCCCACCGCCATCCCACTGCGGCCGCTTGTCACCGAGCCGGCGCAGCACACCGGCGGTGATGATCGCCGCGATATTCCCGATGATCGCCGCCGGAATCAGTTCCGCGACATAGCTTCCGGACTCACCACCGAGCGCCGAGGCGTATCCGGAGGACAGCGGGATCACCCCCTCTCCGATACCGCCGCCGAGGATCGGCACCACGATATAGAACAGCGACCGGTGAAAACTGTTGCCGAACAACATCGCCACACCGAGCCCCACCGCCACCGCCACGACCGTGCCCGCCAGCAGCGGCGGGAAGATCCGCACCAGCCCGCCGAGCATGAGCTTGCGGCTCATGCCGAGAATGCTCCCCACCACCAGGGTGGCGATCACGAAATACAGGAAGTTCGCCTGCTTCATCAGCGCGGACACCGCCCGCACCGTATTGCCGTCGAACGCCCCGGCATACACCAGAATCGACGGCGCCATCAGGCAGACCAGCGCCCCGCCGCCGATGCGCGAGATGATCGGCAGCCGGTTACCGAGCGGGCCGAGCAGCATGCCCAGCCCGACGATCACCGCCAGCCCGCCGATCATGTTCTCCGGTATCGCCCGGCACACTCCCGCCACCAGGACGATCACGGTGAGCACCAGCGGGACCGGCAGCGGCACCCCGTCGATCTCGGGTATCACACGCCATGCGGCCCGCGGGGCCTTGCTTGTGGAACTCACTGCGGCTCACCGGATTTCCAACGCTGCCCGGATCGCCTTGCCCAGCGACTCGGTGGTGCCCGTGCCGCCCACGTCAGGGGTCAGTACATCCCCGCCGGCCGCGAGCACGGATTCGATCGCCGCCAGGACGGCGGCGGCCGCCGCATGCTCCCCGAGATGCTCGAGCATCATGGAGGCGCTCCAGATCTGCCCGATCGGATTGGCGATCCCCTTGCCGGCGATATCCGGAGCCGAACCGTGCACCGGCTCGAACAGGCTGGGGAAGTGCCGCTCCGGGTTGATGTTCCCGCTCGGCGCGACACCGATGGTGCCGGCGCAGGCGGGCCCGAGGTCGCTGAGGATATCGCCGAACAGGTTGCTCGCCACCACCACGTCGAACCAGTCGGGGTGCAGGACGAAATTCGCGGTCAGAATATCGATGTGGTACTGGTCGACCGCGACATCGGGGAACTTCGCCGACATTTCCGCCACACGCTCGTCCCAGTAGGGCATCGAGATGGAAATGCCATTGCTCTTGGTGGCCGAAGTCAAATGCTTACGTGGCCGCCGCTGCGCCAATTCGAAGGCATACCGCAGGATTCGATCGACGCCGGTCCGGGTCATCACCGTCTCCTGCAGCACGGTTTCGCGTTCGGTGCCTTCGAAGATCCGCCCGCCGACGCTGGAGTATTCACCCTCGGTGTTCTCCCGCACCACATAGAAATCGATATCGCCGGGCGCGCGCCCGGCCAGCGGGCTGGCCACGCCCGGCAGCAGCCGCACCGGCCGCAGGTTCACATACTGGTCGAAGTGCCTGCGGAACTGCAGCAGACTGCCCCACAGCGAGATATGGTCGGGCACCACCTCGGGCCAGCCCACCGCGCCGAAGAAGATGGCGTCGAAGGATTTCAGCTGATCGAACCAGCCGTCGGGCAGCATTTTGCCGTGTGCGGTGTAGTAGTCGGCGCTGGCATAGTCGAAATACTCGAGATCCAGGGTGAAATCGAAGGCGGCCGCCGCGCCCTCCAATACTCTGATGCCCTCCGGTACAACCTCTTTCCCGATGCCGTCGCCGGGAATGATCGCGATTCGGTGCTGTGTCCCCATCGTTGCGGATCTCCTCACTGCCGATCAGGGTTCGGTGTTTGTCGGCTGGATCACAACGGTAGGCTGCGGTATCCCGGGAGTGAAAGTCCGGACAGCGCAAGAGACTTTTTCCCGCTCGGAAACAGTGACCGGAGGTATGCGTGCGCAGTGGACTCGGCGATGACATTCTGTTCTTCGACATCGTCGCCCGCTCCCGGAGCCTGACCGAGGCCGCGCGCGAATTCGGCGTCTCGGTGTCGGCGGTGAGCAAGCGGCTCGCCCAGTTGGAAGCCCGGCTCGGCGTCCCGCTCATCCAGCGCACCACCCGGCGCTTCACGCTGACACCCGAGGGTGAACGCTATGCCGCCGGCGCCGCGCGGCTCGCCGCCCAGCTCGAGGAACTCGAGGACTCGATCGCCGAACAGCACGACGACCTGCGCGGCAGATTGCATGTGCGCTCCACCATCGGACTCGGCCGTGCCCACATCGCCGACCTGGTCGCCGAGTTCGTCGCCCGGCATCCGGCAGTGCAGGTCGACCTCGAACTGTCTGCCGTACCCCTGAATATCGCCGGGACCGGTTTCGATCTCGATATCCACGTCGGCCCGCTCCCGGATTCGCGCCTGACCGCCAAACGCCTCTGCCGCAACCGTCGAATCGTCTGCGCCGCACCGGCATACATCGCCGAACACGGCGCCCCGGCGGATATCGCGGAACTCGAACAGCACAACTGCATAGTGCTGCGCGAGAACGAAAGCGATTACGTCCTCTGGCGATTCATCGAACCCGACCGCGGCGAGACCGCCATCCGTGTCGCCGGCAACCTGGTGAGCAATGACGGTGATGTGATCACCCGCTGGTGCCTCGAAGGTCGCGGCCTGATCATGCGTTCGCTCTGGCATGTCGCGCCACTGCTGCAAGACGGGTCGCTGGTCCAGGTACTGCCCGGCATTCCCACCCCCAGCGCCGACGTCTACGCCGCCTACGTCAGCGCGGCAGTCCTCCCACGACGCACGAAGGCCCTGCTCGACCATCTCGAGCAGGGCCTGAATGCCAGGATCGGGCAATACTGATCGTCGCGTGTTACGAGCTGACAGCGGGCTGCGCCGCGGCCTGATTCCGCCGGGCCGAGATCACGGTCCACCCGAACAGCAGGGTGAACACCGCCACCATGAGCACCTGGGAAGCCGGTGCCGCGAGCCGCACCGGCAGGGCGTAGATGGCCGCGATGCGCAGCGAGGCATCGATCAGCAATGCGATTCCCCACACCAGCGAGACCCGGTACCAACGAGCCCACATGGCACCGGTTTTCGCGGTGGCCTCGAATTCCGCCTGCTCGGCGGTCCCGGCCGAGCGGGCGAAACGCTGGGCCGCGTAGAAGGCCAACGGCCGCTTGATGATGCAGCTGCCGACGAAGATCAACCCGGCCGTGCCCGACATGGCGCAATCCTTGACGAGCACGAACCGGGCATCGCCGGTGGCGAAGGTCAGGGCCAGGCTCGCGCCGAACAGGGCGAGCAGGAACAGCGCGAACGGGTCGAGGCGGCGCTGCCGCACCCCTACCCACACCATGCGCAGACCCGAGACGAGGGTGCCGATGAGCAGTGCGAGGTAATTGCTCGCACCGCACAGGTCGGCAATGAAGTAGGCGATGACGGGCAGGCCGACGTCATAGATCAGAGTGGAGGCGAGGCCACGGACAGCAGAAGGCATGACAGCTCCCGATTGGTTTTTGAGAAATAGGCCGAATGAAAAAGCTTTCCGGTTCGCCGGAAATGAATTCTGTTGCTGTCGAACACATTTCCTCGCCGGGCATTGGAAACATTACTTTCGCGGCAGGAGCGGGTCATGCGCCGAACACCGTATTTCCGGGTGGAGGCGGTCTCCACCCGGATCTCCACCGCGGGCCGTACGAATCCGGCGCGGCGGCGACGTAGTCTTCGAATGCGCTTCGGAGGGAGGCACTGCAGATGAGCGAACCCGAATGGGACGCGGAACGTCCGGAACGACTCCGCGACGCCTTGGTCCGTCCGCTGATGGCGCTGGCGGCCATCGTGGGCACGGCCATCCAATGGCCGTCGTCGCACATCGTCTACCCCGGCTGGGCGATACCGCTGTACGTCCTCACCTCGGCCGCGGCGGTGGCGGCGATCTTCCCGTGGAGCCGGGTACCGCTGCGCCGGCAGATCGTCCTGATGAGCGTCTTCATGATGTCATCGGCCGTGCTGCTTCCGCTGATCCACGACACCACGGCGGGCGCACTGTTCCCCTATATCGCGGCCGCCGCGGCGGGCGAGAAACTCTCCTCCCGGCGCGCCGCCCTCACGATCGTGATCGCCGGAACCGTTACCGCGGCCGCGGCCACCTGGCTGGTCGGACAGGCCGTGGGCCCGCACGGCCAGTGGCCGTGGTGGGCGGCGCTGACCGTCGGCCTGCCGCTCTGGATCGGCCTGTCCAACCGAGATCGCCTGTCCTCGCTGTACAACGCGCAACGCGCCGTCGAACAAGAGCGGCGCGCGGCCGCCTCCGAAGCCCGTGAGGCGGCACTCATCGAACGCGGCCGCATCGCCCGCGAAATCCACGATGTCCTCGGGCATTCGCTGTCGGGTATCGCCCTGCAACTCGATATGGCCGACGCGCTTCAGGAGAGCGGCCGCGCCGAGGAGGCGAACGCCGCCGTCCGCCGCGCCCGCGCCCTCGCCGTGGACAGCATCGGCGAAACCCGCCGTGCGGTGCACGCGCTGCGCGAGGACAGCCAGCCGCTGCCGGATACCGTGCGCCACATGGCCACAACGTTCGCGGCCGACTGCGAGATCCTCGGTGAGGAGCGGCCGCTGCCACCCGACGCGACCCACACCCTGATCCGCGTCGCCCAGGAGGCACTGACCAATGCGGCCAAACACGCACCGGGCGCGGCCGTCTCGGTCCGCCTCGTCTACGCCGACGGGCACACTACGCTGACGGTCGTGAACGGACCCGCAACGCACACCGGCACCGGGCACGCCGACGGCACCGGTATGGGCCTGGCCGGCATGCGTGAACGGGTCGCTCTGCTGGGCGGAGTGCTGCGCGCCGGACCGGAAGCGGGTTCCGGCTGGACGGTGGAAGTGGAGATACCTGCGTGAACACCATCAGGCTGGGTGTGGCCGATGATCAGGCGACGGTGCGGGAGGCGCTGGCGATCATGCTTGACCTCGATCCCGATATCGAAGTCGTCGCCACCGCCACCAATGGCGAGGAAGCCACCGAACTCGCCGCCACCCATCGGCCCGACGTGTTGCTCATGGACCTCAATATGCCGGTCCTCGACGGCGTCGAGGCGACCAGGCGCATCCGGGAAACCAACCCCGCTACAGCGATTCTCGTGCTCACCACCTTCGAGGACGACGCCTCGATCCTGGCCGCACTGCAGGCGGGCGCGAGCGGCTACCTCACCAAGGAAGCCGACCGCGCCACCATTCTGCAGGCGGTCCGGACCGCCGCCCAGGGCCAGACCGTCCTCGCTCCGGCGGTCCAACAGCGACTGCTGAGCCTCGCATCCCGCCAGCCGTCGGCCGCGCCGCCCGACGACCCGCAGATCTCGCTGACCGCGCGCGAGCGCGAGATCCTGCAACTGATCGGCGAGGGCCTGCGCAATCCGGAGATCGCCGCCCACTTGGTGATCAGCGAGGCCACCGTGAAAACCCACATCAACAATCTGTTCGCCAAGGCCGGCTTCCACTCCCGCGCCGACGCCGTCCGCTACGCCCTCCGTTTCCAGAACTCGCCCGGCACACCCTGATCCGGGCGGTCGTCAGACGGCAGTCATTCCCGCGATGACATGGGTTCGGGCTCGAAACCGGCGGATTCCGTCTAAAACGGCGGCGGCGAGATAGCAGCCCGCGGCCACCGACATGATGGTGAAACTGGCAGGCGCGGAGGGAATTTCGTAGGACGCGATGATCCCGGCCCACACCGCGAACACGGCCAGCCCCGCCGACAGCCAGAACGCCCGCCAGGGCCGATTGGTCAGCCGGGCGGCCGCCGCCGGCGGAGCCGCCAGCAGTCCCAGCACGACGATCGTGCCGACCAGCGGCGTGGCCTCGGCGACGGTCAGGCCCACCAGTCCGAGGAACACCGCACCCAGCACTCGCACGGGCACCCCTGCGGCCCGTGCGACCGCCGGATCGATGGATGCAAAAAGCAGTGGCCGCGCTATGACCAAGAGCAATATGACCGCACCGACGGCGATGTACGCGGCCGTCGTGGCGGCGGACGCGCTGATCCCGAAAATGCTGCCGAACAGGATGTTCACATTGGCGCTGCCGTTCCCGCCGCTGCGATGCGTGGTGTAGTAGGCCAGAAACAGCACACCCAGCCCGAGCACCCACGAGAAGAACGATCCGATCGCGACGTCATCGGAGCCCCCGCGAGACCCACCCATACCCAGCGCCAGGCCCGCGATCACGGCGGCGGCGAAAAGCCCTGCGCGCGGATTGATTCCGGCGGCCAGGGCCGCCATCGCCCCGGTATAGCCGACATGGCCGAGGGCGTCTCCGGCGAACACCTCACCACGCTGCACCACGAAATACCCGGTCAGCCCGCACAATACGGCCACGGCCGTCCCGGCGAACAGCGCATGCGCGATGAAAGGATGCGCGAGCATCGTCGTGATCGCGTTCATGCGGGCACCCCTTGAGCCAGGCGGCCCGGCCGCACCGCGCGGTGTGCGCGCCGATCCAGGAGTTTCCGCGTGGCCACGCAGAGCACGTAGGCCGCGAAAGCGAAGCTGCTGACCCAGAATCCGATAGGATACGGCGTATAGAACGCGAATCCCATGCCCGCCCAGGTGGCTGCGAGCGCGATGACAACCGACAGTGTGATGCCGAGACCGGGATGACCGGTCAACTGATGCGCCGCCGCGGCCGGCGCCACCAGCAGCGCGAACACCAGCAGGCTGCCCGTCACCTGACTGGTCCCGGCCGCCGCGATACCCAGCAGCACCAAGAACCCGGCCGACACCAGCCGCACCGGAACTCCATGCGCCGCAGCCGTTCCGGGATCCAGCGACGCCCACATCAGCGGGCGGCCCAGCACGAACAACAGCACCAGGCACGGCACCGCGGCCACGAGCAGGATCACGACCTGCTGCTGGGTGATCCCGGCAATGGTGCCGAACAGCAGATTCGTCAGCCCGGACAGGAAGCCGTGATAGAGGCTGACGAACAACATTCCGCACGCCAGCGCGAATGCCTGCACGGTGCCGATCACGGCGGATTGTTCACCGCCGCCCCGCGAACGCACGGCTCGCGGTATCGCCGCAATGACCAGCGCCGCACCGATACACGCGATGAAATACCCGTACCCGGCGGCCACGCCGAGCCAGACCGCCGCTGCCGCACCGGGAAACCCGACGGTGGCCAGTGTGTGCCCGGCGAAGCTCTCCCGCCGCAACACCATCATCCAGCCCACCGCCCCGGCCACCACCGCCACGATCGAGCCCGCCCGCACGGCATTGACCATGAACGGGTACGCCAGCATCCCGCGCAGATCCTGCACCAGATTCCAGGTCGCGACCGGATTCATCGGTCCTGCCTCGCAATCGGATTCGGTACCGCGTGCCCGGCCGCGACATCCGGCTGGCCCACCACGATGAGCCGCCCGGTGCTGTCCTTCAGGACCTCGATCGGAATCCCGTACAGTGCGGTGAGTTTCTCCCCGGTGATGACCTCGTCCGGCGTCCCGGTCAGGGCGGTGCCGCGCGCGACGTACACCAGCCGATCCAGGTACGGCAGAATCGGATTCACATCGTGGGCGACCATCATGACCGCCACGTTCTCGCGCCGGCACACATCGCGGATGAGCGCGCTGATGCCCGCCTGGCTCGGCACGTCCAGGCTGTCCAGCGGCTCGTCGAGCAGTAGCAGCCGCGGGCGCCGGATCAGCGCCTGCGCGATGAGCAGCCGCTGCTGTTCACCGCCCGAGCACTGCCCGATCGGTCGGCGCGCATAAGCGCTCGCGCCGACCAGGTCGATCACCTCGTGCAGGCGGCGCTGCTGTTCGGCATGGCGTTGTGGCGCAATGATTCTCGACAGTCCCGGAATCGGCGTGCCCCAGCGGGCGCCGTCGAGGCCCAGCCGCACGATATCGATGCCGCGGATGCGTACGCTCGCATCGAAGGCGCGCCGCTGCGGCAGATACCCGATCCCGGAGCGATTGCGTCCGGGCGGCCCGCCGAGCACCTCGATCTCGCCCGTGGCGGGGGTCAGCCCCAGAATCGTATTGAGCAGCGTGGACTTTCCGGCCCCATTGGGTCCGAGCACCGCCACCAGCTGTCCCGGCTCGATATCGAGCGAGACTCCCGACCACACCTGTTTACCGCCCACTACCGCCGCGGCGCCCCTCATGCGAACCACGGAGGCGGGAGCGGAAACGAGCGGCGGGGCCGCGATGTCCGTAGTCATCGCGGCCCGCGCCTTCATCTCGGTCATGGCTACTTGCCGGTCGCCTGGTGTAGCGCGTCTTCCAGGGCCTGCAGCTGGCCGGACTGCCAGTCCTGGAAGGTGGCATCGGCCGGAGCCAGCGTCTCGGTGACGGTGCTGACCGGAATGCCCTGCTTCTTGGACGCGTCGACCTGCGCCTGCACGTCGGGGGTGCTGTTCTGGCTGTTGAAGACGTAGACCTTCAGCGCCTTGGTGGCGATCTGCTTGTCGATGGTGGACTTGTCGGCGGCCGACGGGTCGGTGCCCTCACTGATCGCCTTCAGGAACTCCGGCGGCGTGATCAGATTGAGCCCCAAGGCATCCGAGAGCGGCGCGAAGATCGACTCGCTCGCCCCGACCGGAGTACCCGCGTACTTGGTCTTGATATCGGCGATCAGGCTGTTGTACTTGCCCAGGGTCACCGTGTTGAAGTTGGTGCGCTGCTGGTCGAAGTAGGCCGAGTCGGCCGGATCGGCCTGCTTGTAGTCGGCGATGATCGCGTCGACCACCTTGGCGACCGAGGCGGGGGAGTACCACTGGTGCGGATTGCCGCCATCGGGCACATCGACCAGCTTGCCGACATTCAGCTCCAGGCGACCCTGGGCCGGGTTGGCCGACAGCAGCTTGTCCGCCCAGGCGTCGTAACCGATTCCATTGGCGATCACCACCTTTGCGCCGGCCACGGTGCGCGCGTCGGCCGGGGAGGGCTCGTAATCGTGCGGGTCGGTGTCGGGGTTGGTGATGATGCTGGTCTCGTGGATCTTGTCGCCGCCGAGCTGGGCCGCGATGCTGCCCCACGCGTTGATCGTCGCGACGACCTCGATCTTGCCCGCGCTGGTGGTGGAGCCCGACGAAGAATTCGACGACGTGCTGCACGCGGTGGCCACCACCGCCAGCGCGGCCGCGCACATCGCCGCCGTCAACACACGTTTGCCGTAAAGCCCAGACATCTTACATCCCTCATCAGATCTTGAAACTGAAAATCGTTGTCATAACCGTAGCAGGTGAAATGCGGGTCCTCCACCCGGAGACTTGCCCCTGGTAGTCAAGATCCTGCTGATCGGAAACATTCAGGGGCGACCCGTGCGCGGCTTACGGTTCCGGCACAACTTCGCATGTGAGGACCGTGGCATGAGCGAACCATGGCAGAGCAGTACCGACGTCCTGGTGATCGGCGGCGGTCCCGCCGCTTGTTGGGCCGCCATCCACGCCCGGGAAGCGGGCGCCGAAGTCACCCTCGTCGACAAGGGGTATTGCGGAACCAGCGGCGCCACAGCACCTTCCGGCACCGGAGTCTGGTACGTCGCACCCGAGCACGAAGCCCGCGCCAAGGCCAAAGCCAGCCGCGAGGCCCTCGGCGGATACCTCGCCGACCACTACTGGATGGACCGGGTACTCGATCAGACCTACACGAACATGAATCGCCTTGCGGTGGAAGGCCGATACCCCTTCCCGGCGGATCCCGAGAGCGGTGCGCAACTGCGCACCGGGGTGCAAGGGCCGGAGTACATGCGGCGAATGCGGGCCTGGGTCAAGCGAATCGGTGTTCGGGTACTCGATCACTCGCCCGCGCTGGAACTGCTCGTGGACGCGGACGGCGTGGTGCGCGGGGCCGCCGGTTATCAGCGGCGCGAGGACCGTGATTATCGGATCGCGGCCGGGGCCGTGGTGGTCGCGACCGGGGGCTGTGCGTTCCTGTCGCGGGCGCTGGGTACCAATGTCGACACCGGCGACGGCGCACTCATGGCCGCCGAAGTCGGGGCGCGATTCTCCGGCATGGAATTCTCCAATGCGTACGGCATCGTCCCCAAGGGGTCGACCATCACCAAGACCGCCTACTACAGCTACGCGACCTTCTTCCACGAGGACGGGCGGGTGGTGGAGGGCGCGGGCTCGGCCAAGGGGCGATCGGTCATCGCGCAAACCCTGTTGTCGGAGAAGGTGTTCGCGCAACTCGACCGTGCCGATGCGCAGGTGCGCGCCCAGATGCGGCGCGGGCAGCCGAACTTCTTCCTGCAGTTCGACCGTCGCGGTATCGACCCGTTCACTGATCGCTTCGAGGTGGACCTGCTCGCCGAGGGGACCGTGCGTGGTACCGGTGGCATCGACATTGTCGACGATGATTGCGCGACAACGGTTCCGGGCTTGTACGCGGCGGGCGACGCCGCCACCCGGGAACGCATCTGCGGCGGCTTCACCGGCGGCGGCAGCCACAATGCGGCCTGGGCCATGTCCTCCGGCAGCTGGGCCGGGCGCGGTGCCGCGCTGTTCTCCCTGCACACGCCATGGCCGGACACCCGGACGCTGCGCGCTGCGGGTCGCGCCGGAATTCGCCCCGAGAACTCGGCCTCGGTCGGCGCGGCCGAAGTGGTCGACACCGCTCAGCGCGAACTGCTCCCGTTCGAGAAGAACTTTCTACGCCACGGTGATCGGGTCGGCGCCGCCGCCCGTGAACTCGACGCATTGTGGGCCCGCGTGACCGGTGGGCTGTACGGTCGCAGCGGACCCGAACGGGTGCGGGCCCGCGAGGCCGCCGCCATCACCGCGGTCGGCCGGCTCATGTACCGATCGGCGTTGGCGCGCACCGAAAGTCGCGGCATGAGTAAACGATCCGATCACCCCGCACTCGACCCCTGGCAACACCATCACATCGTCTCCGGCGGGCTCGGCGAGGTCTGGACGGCGACCACACCGGCCGCGTCCCGAACCCCGGTGGTGGCCTGATGATCGAACTCGTACTCACCGAGGCGTGCATCGGCTGCGACAAATGCGTGGACGTCTGTCCTACCGATGTCTTCGACCGCACCGACTCCGGAATCCCGCTCATCGCAAGGCAATCCGATTGCCAGACCTGCTTCATGTGCGAGGCGTACTGCCCGGTCGACGCCCTCTATGTCGCTCCCCAATCCACCCCGCTCGCGGATGCCGGAGCGATCCCGCCCGAGCAGATCGGGCGCTACCGGGCCGAGATCGGCTGGGGCCGAGGGCGGCGCCCCGGCAGCCTGGTCGCCATCGGCCCCGAGCTGCCGCGCGGCACGCCGCCGCCATGGCTGCCCGACCGCTGATCTTGGAATCCATTTACCTACAACGATTTCCGAGGAATCGCGACGGCCTGTGCCAGCGTGCGTCGCATCCGCCACGGCAATGCGGCGAACAGTCTCGACATGGCCGCCGCGGTGCCGGTCAGATCCTCGCGTCCAGACAGATAGGCGCGTTGGGCGGTGGGGGACAGGTCGAAGAACGCATCGAAGAACACCGGCAGGTCCTGCGGCGGCAGCGCCAGCAGGGCCCGCAACCCGGCCAGTCGCAGCAGCTGGACCGCCCGGGCCTGCGGAGTCCAGACCGGGTCGCCGTGCACGGTCGCGTCCGCGGCGCCGAGCGCGGTGGCCACGCTGTATCCGGTGGCGGGATGCATGAATGCCCCGGCCGCACCGAAGGTTCCACGCCCCGGACGGCCACCGTGCACCGGGAACCGGACCCGCTCGATGCGTTCCGAACCGCTGAATCCGATTCCGCGCGAACGCAATCGGTGCGCGAGCCGGTCCTGTAACGTCCGGATGTCCAACGCCGGGCGACCGGCCAGACAGGTCTCCTCCAAGAGGACCGTATCGTCGTCCAATGGCACGGCGTACAGGAACGACCGCGGCTCATACGGTTCCGCGCCGTTATCGTCACGCCAATCCATGAACAGCGTGTCCGCCTCGGCCCACCGCTCCCGCTCGACCATCACCCCGAACGCGGTCTGCTCGGCCAGCTCGGGGGAGCGGCCCACACCGCGCGCGTCGACGACCCGCCCGGCGGGCAGCATCTGGCCCGAAGCCAGCCGCACCGAGGGCAGATCGTGCCCGGCCGTACCCCAACGCGTCGGCCTGACGATCTCGATCACCCGGTCCCGCACGATCCGCGCCCCGGAAAGGTCCAGCGAATCCCGCAGCACGGCCGTATCGAACACGACATAACGCCGATCGAACTCGGCGCGCCGGGTTCCCCAGGCCACCGGACGATCGACCGCGGCGGCGATGGTCTCCGGCGCCAGCCACGCCGGAAGCTCATCCGCCCAGGCCGCGTACGTGGCGATCCACGGGCGCTGCGGTTGCGGTTCGATGATCGTGACCGATAGTCCCTTGGCAAGCGCACGATGAGCCAGGGCACGCCCGGCCGGGCCCGCGCCGCAAACGAGCAGATCGTCGGTCATGCCCGTGATTGGATCATGTGCAGCAACCGTCATACGCTTCGGTAACGAGAGTCGTGCCGGGAGGGGTCCGGCACGCCGCGAAAGGTAGGCAGATGACGTATCCACCCGGACCGCCGTCGGGTCCCGGATTCGGTGGTGATCCGAATGCCCACGGGCAGCAGCCGCAGGACGCGGCCTGGTGGGATCATCCGACCCAGGCACAACCCGACTACGGGCAGCAGCAACAGCCGACGTGGACCGGCCAACCGGTCGACCAATCCGGCTGGCAGCAGCCACAGGCCGGCCAACCGGCCTGGACCGGGTCGCAGGGCTACCCGCAGCAGGCGGGCTACCAGCAGGGCTATCCGCAGCAGCCGGGATTCCCGCAGCAGGGCTTCCCGCCGCCGCAGCCACCCAAGTCCAAGACCGGACTGATCGTCGGCATCGTGCTGGGCATAGTCGCGGTGCTCGCCGTCGCCGTCGGCGCGATCGTGTTCGTCACCAAGGACGACAGCAGCAATACCGCGAGCAGCACCACCAAGACCACGGCGACCACCACGACGTCGAGCTCATCCGTCGCGCCGACCACGGCCCCCACCACCTCCTCCAAGCCCCCGGCAGCGGCCGGCGGCCGTTTCAGTTACACCGAATACGGCCAGGACTGGAACTTCAAACTCGGCAATGTGCAGCTGTCCGCCTCGTGGGTGGGAGGCCACGACTACGACACCTGCGCGCCCATCGAGAAGGCCGGCAAGCTGACCAGCCTCGGCTGCCAGACCGCCTCCGTACTGACGTGGCGCACCGAGGGCGGCGCGGTCCTGCTCACCCAGCTCGTGCTCGGCATGCGCGACTCGGATTCGGCGTCCGGCGCCGATGGCCAGTTCACCGATGACGACCTGAACCTGCCCTCCGACAGCGTCATCGCCGACTTCGCGACCGGTAAATGGAAGGACGGCAGTCAGGGCAAGTTCCTGGTCGTCACCGTGGGAACCGCCACCAACGCGGTCGACGTCCCGACCGTCGAGAAGTACCTCAAGTACCGCCACAGCGACACCCTCGCCGCTCTGATCTGGCGCTGATCAGGTCCCTGCGGTTCGTGCCCGGCATCGAATACCGATGCCGGGCGCAACTTTTCGCAGACGCTTGATCAAATCCCGCCCGTGGCAAGCAGCCCGCCATCCACACGCACGGTAGTGCCGGTGATCCACGACGACTCACTCGACGCGAGAAACCCGATGAGCGAAGCGACATCCTCCGGCGACCCCAGCCGCTTCATCGGATAAGTAGCCGCCGTCGCATCCTCATCCGCCGAGTAGAGCGCATCCGCGAACTTGGTCTTCACCACGCCCGGCGCCACCGCATTCACCCGAATCCTCGGCCCCAACTGCCAGGCCAACTCCTCGGTCAGCCGAATCAGCGCCGCCTTCGACGCCCCATAAGCCGCGATCACACCAGTAGAGCGCAGCCCGGCCACGCTCGCCACATTGACGACCGCACCCCCGTGCTCACCCATCCACGCCTTGTAAGCCTCCTGCACATACCCCAGCGCCGCAACAACATTGACGTCGAAGATCTTGCGCACAGCCTCCAGATCGGCCTCCATGAGAAACCCGTAAACCGGATTGATCCCAGTGTTGTTGATCAACACATCCAACGACCCGAACTGCGCCACAGCCGCCGCCACCTGCTCGGCCCGAGCCCCCGCATCCCCCGAATTCCCCGCCACCGCAACAACCTTCCCGGCGTGCCCCAGCCCCCGCAACTGCTCCGCAGCCTCCTCCAACGGCTCCGCCTTCCGCGCCGTCACCACCACATTCGCCCCCCGCGACAGCAACTCCGCCGCCACCGCAAACCCGATCCCGCGACTGGCCCCGGTAACCAGCGCACTCTTCCCAACCAGATCATCACTCATGTGCAGGCACCCTACTTCAGTCACCTCTGACCGGCGATTTCGCCTCGGTTCAGGGCTCATGCACTCGCTGTGGACCGGTCGAGTCGCACTGAAGCACGACTTCTGTTCACTCGCATGCGGATTCAGGCACGAGTCGGCTGGTACTCGAGATTCGCTCTGACCAGAGGATGAGGCTGGCCGGATGGTCGAGCGGTTCTTCGCCCGGCATCGGGGGCGGACGAGCGGGAGATGACCAGCGGACCGCTGCTTCGGTCGGGAACGGCAATCCGCTGGACGCCGAGAGGTCTTGACCCACAGGCGAATCCTGTCGGGCCCTGCTCAGTCGGTGGTGCGGCGGCGGACCGTGCGCTCGAGGATGCCGAGGGTCGCCTTCAGTGCGGACTCGGGGACGACGGGGAAGGTGAGTCGCTCCTTCCATGCCTCGTCGAGCTCGGACCAGTCGTAGTACGAGGTGATGAGGGTGCCGTCCGCGGTCGGCTCGAGCCGATAGCCGTAGATATGGCGGACGAACGGGCGGATCTGCCCCTCGACCGTCCACGCGATCTCCCGGCCGGGAACCAGCTTGGTGATGACGACCTCGACGTCGTACTTGCCCAGCGGAAAGTCGCCCAGGGCCTCCCGGTCCATGTGGACCACGAAGCGATCACCGGCCTGCTCGACCGGTTTCCCTTCGGCGTCCATGAGCATGCCCGACGCGTCGATATCCACGTGGCCCTGCGGGTCGGTCAGCACCGCGAAGATGGCCTCGGCGGGCGCGGGGATGAGTCTCGAGACCTCGATTCGCTCGATGTTTTCGCTGCTGCGAGGCGTTCCCGTGGTCGCGCTCGGGGAAGCCGCGTCGGGGCGGTGTGGTTCGTTCGTGCTCATCGCGTGGTGCCTTTCAAGCCGTGTCGGATCAAGTACCGACCGTAATCGAGTGTCGGTCAGCCTTCTTGGTCTGCGCCGGTCATGGCAGTCATCGTGATTCGGGTCCCGCGCCCTTCGTCGCGAAACAACACGAGTGCGGAGACAACTGCCAGCAGGAGTACTGCGGCCGCGACTTCGAAGCCGGTGCGGTAACCGGCCGCCAGTGCCTGGGTGTGGGCCTGGCCGCTGTGGAGCAGGTGAGTGGTGCGGTCGGAGGAGATCGCCGCGATCACCGCCAAACCGAGGGCACCGCCGATGGTGCGGGTGACGTTCACAAGTCCGGACGCCACGCCTTGTCCGTCGGCCGGCACTCCGGTTACCGCGGCCACCGTGACCGGTACGAATGTCAACGCGAATCCGAAAGCGACCACGAGCGACGGTAGGACCACCGCCGTTGCCGTACCGGAATCGGTTACCGTGTGCGCCAGTAGCAGCAGACCGGCCGCGCCGATCGCCGCGCCTATCGTGATGCTGCCGCGAAAACCGATGTACCGCACCAGTAGTGGGCCGGCTCCCGCGCAGACGATCAGCAACGCGCTGAAGGGCACCAACGCCAACCCGGCCTGAGTCGCGTCACGTCCCAGCAGTTGCTGCAGTTCCAGCGATACCAGATAGAACAGCGCGTAGATGCCGCCGGAGATGAACATCTGCACGAGGTTGGCGGCTCGGACCGGACGGATGCGCCACAACGCCGGAGGGATCAACGGCTGCGCTGTGGTCCTGGCCTCGTGCACAAAGAAGAAGAGCAGAAGAGCGACCGTGGCGGCCAGCGGAATCACGACAGCGGGCGAATACCACGCGACCGCACCGATCTGGGCGATCCCGTAGACGAGCAGCGCCACCGCAGTGGTCGACGAGAGCGCACCGAGCAGGTCGAAGGTCCCACGGCGTCCCGGTTTGTCCCTCGGAACGAATCGCAGCACGGCCACGATCGCCGCGATACATATCACCGGGTTGATCGCAAAGATCCACCGCCAGCCCGGACCGTCGACCAGCAGCCCGCCGGCGACGAAGCCCAGTGACCCGCTCACCGCGGTAGTAATGCCCCAGGTGGTGAAGGCGACCGTTCTCGCCCTTCCCTCGGGGAACAGCATGGCGAGCAGCGCCAGGGTCATCGGAGCGACGAATCCGGCCGCGACGCCCTGCACGCCGCGGAATCCGACCAGCAGGCCCGCGTCGGGAGCAATGGCACAGGCCAGCGAGGCGAGCCCGAACACCGCCGTACCGGCGACGAACACCCGGCGGTGGCCGTATCGATCGCCGGTACGGCCACCGAGCAGCAGGAAACCGCCGAAGCAGACCGTGTACGCGGTGATCACCCACTGCAACATATGTTCCGAAAAGCCCAGGTCACGTTGCAGGGTAGGGAGGGCGATGTTGACCACCGTGATGTCCAGGGCCTCCAACAGCTGTGCGGTACACAGCGCAGCCAGTGCCACCACATGCCCGGTGGTCCAACGAAATTCGATGTCGCGGCCTACCGCCGCCGTTGCGGTCTTGCGCATGCCGCCCACGATGCAGGTTAATGTGCACATGAAGTCAAGCGAGCTGACCGTCGGTCAGGTGTCCGCGGCGTTCGGGTTGCCGTCGCATGTGTTGCGGTACTGGGAGAGTGAGGGATTGTTGCGGCCCCGTCGCCGTGAGAGCCGGCGATGCTACGGCCCGGAGGATGTCCGCAGAGTTGCCCTCATCCTGTTGGCTCGTGAGGCGGGTTTCGGCATACGCCAGGTGCAGACGCTGCTGTCCACTCCGGACCCGATGGCTCAGCCGGAATTGTTGCGCACACACATCATTGAGCTCGATCGGCGCATTGCCCACGCTCAAGCGACGAAGGAACTCATCGAGCACGCCATGCAGTGCCCGGACGCCTTCGACGACTGCCCGCACGCCCGTGATCGCATTACCGAGCGCATCCCGGCGGCTCTACGTGCACTCCCGTGAACGGAGGCCCAGCCGCTTTCGTGATGGTCGTGTCCCGCCGCGGGATCTCCTAGGGTCGTGACGGATCGGCCGTGCTCTGCGTGGTTTCGGCCGGATCGTTTGTCCGCGTGAGTATCTCGGCGATCGCTCGTGCGCCGTCGACGGGATCGGTGACCAATTCCGTTGGTAGTATTCCCGCGTTCCACAGCGCCGCGAATCCGTGGACCAGCGACCACGCGGCAAGCACCGCCGAAGCGCCTGAATCGCTCAGTGCGCCCAGGTCGCCGATGCCCTCGGTCAGTGACGTGAATGCGCGTTCTCCCGCGGATGCCAGCCCCGGGTCGTCCGTGTTGTAGAGGTCGGGGCGAAACATGACCTCGAAGTGCGCACGGTGCTCGATGGCGAATCGCACATAGCAGACACCCAGATCGACCAACCCGCCCTGCTTGCTCGCGGCGTGGAGGTCGCCTGCCAGTAGTTCGAAGCCCTCGGTCGCGAGCGCGGTCAATAGTCCGGTCTTGTCTCCGAAGTGGTGTACCGGCGCGGCGTGGGAGACGCCGGCACGGCGAGCTATGTCGCGAAGGCTGATGGAGCTCGCGCCGTTCTCGACGATGGCCGTTGCTGCGGCGTCGAGGAGGGCGCGGCGCAGGTCGCCGTGGTGATAGGGCCGCCGATCAGTCGTCATGCAGGCCATCGTATCTCGGATCTTTCTCTTGACAAGATTACCCCCGAGGCGCAATCTTTCCATTGAAAAGATTCGAGAAAGGGTCGCAATGGCTCCTCTGGTCATCCTCATCACCGTCACCCTGGTCCTGATCGTCGCCCGCAGGTGCGGCATCGGACGCTTGCAGCACCCGGTCGATGCCCTGCGCGGTGGCCTGGCCGCGATGTTCACCGCGACGGGCTCGGCCCATTTCGTCGGTATGCGGCAGGAACTGATCGCGATGGTCCCGCCTGGACTGCCGGCGCCAGGAATGCTGGTCACGATCACGGGCGTGCTGGAACTACTCGGTGTCGTGGGACTCCTGTGGCATCGACAGACCGCCTACTGGAGCGCGATCGGGTTGACGGCGCTGCTCGTAGCGATATTTCCGGCCAACGTGCACGCCGCGCTCGCACATCAATCCTCGGCGTTCGAGGACCAACTCGTCCCCAGGACGATCATGCAGCTGGTTTTCCTGGCCGCCACTATCACCGTGGTCGCGCGGACTCGGCCAGTGCGCGCTCTGAGCCTGCGATGATCCGCGCGTGGTGGGTTTCGACCTGTTCATCAGCTGCCTCGGCGACCGAGCGCGCCCAGTGGTCGAAATGGGGGTGGGGCATTCGGTGGGGCGTCTGAATGCCCCAGGTGCACGCGACCAAATCCCCTGGTAGATAGGTGTTTTCTGTGGAATTTCATAGCCAGGGTCTTACCCAAAAACAACAAATATTCAACACATCGGGCCGGACGGGCGGTCCCGTGCGTCCCGGACATCGCTGTGGGGTAGGGGGTTCCATCCCGCTACGGTCGGTGCTGGTGAAAGACCTGCGTCCAATGCAGTGTGTAGCGCGCTGACTGCCTCCAGTAGGACGGTGCGGCCTGCGTTGCCGAAGGCCGTGCCGTAGATGATGCCGTGGATCAGTGTCGGGTGGCGGCGCAAGGTTGTCGGGACTCCTGTGTTTTGGAGGCGGTGTGCGTATTCTTCGCCTTCGTCGCGGAGTGGGTCGAATCCGGATACCGCGATGTAGGCCGGGGGCAGGCCGGAGAGGTCGGATGCCAGGAGGGGGGAGGCGCGGGGGTCGGTGGCTTGGGCGGGGTCTGAGAGGTAGTTGTTCCGGAACCAATCCATGTGTGCTTCGGTCAGCACGTAGCCATCGGAGAACAGGGAGTAGGAGTGGCGTTTTCGGGACAGGTCGGTGATGGGGCAGAACAGTAATTGGAAGGCGGGCGGAATGCCTGCGGCGGTTGCGTGCTGGGCTGTGACGGCCGCCAGGTTGCCGCCCGCGCTTTCACCCGCGACGACGAGGCGGTCGGGTCGGCCGCCGAGTTGTTCGGCATTGTCGTGGGCGAAGCGGTAGGCCGCGATCGCGTCCTGGATCGCGGCGGGGAACGGATGCTCCGGTGCGAGCCGGTATCCGATCGAGAGCACCGGAATTCCGGAGCGGTCGGCGAGAAATCGGCAGACGTTGTCGCAGGCGTCGATGCTGCCCACCGTCCAACCGCCGCCGTGGAAGAACACGATCAGCGCGCCGGTGTCGGTCGATGTCGTCGGGGCGTACAGCCGCGCGGGAATCGGACCGCCGTTGCCCGGGATCTCCAGGTCTTCGATCCGGCGCTGCGGTATCGCGTGGCCGAGCATGCGGCCGCCGAAGTTCATTGCCGCCCGGGAGTAGCGAAGAGGGATGGCGTTCATGGGCTTTCGGGGCATCAAGCCGTACAGCCCCATTGCCTGCCGGAGGCCGGGATCCAGAGTCTGGCCGTCGATCACCACATCGAAGTTCCGGATTGCCTGCGGGCGTAGGATTTTCAGTGCCCACGCCGAACCCCGCAGCAGCGCTCGGGCGAGTCGATCCACGCCCGGCGCTGCGCTGCGTTGCGTGGTCACCGGGCGAGGAAACCCTTCTCGACCGGAATCTGCGCGCCCGTAATGACCCCGGAACCGTCACCCGCGAGCCACACCACCACATCCGAAATCTCTTCCGGCTCAACAAGACCGTCGGTCTTCAGCAGGGTGGGGGTGTAGCTGTAGACGTAAGCGGGAAACTCCTCGAACATCTTGTACATCGAGGTGTCGTTGCCGAGCGGGGTATTGGTTCCGTACGGGAGCAGGGTATTGACCCGGATGCCGTATTCGCCGAGTTCGATCGCCAGCGATTTCGTCAGGCCGACCACACCGAACTTGCTTGCGGCGTAGTGCCCGCATCCGGGCGGCGCCTTGACGCCGGCCGACGAGCTGATGGTCATGATCGATCCACCGTTCCCGGCTTCGATCATCGCGGGCACCGTCGCTTTGATGGTGTTCCAGACGCCGGTCAGATTGACGTCGATGGTTTCGGCGAACTGTTCCGCCGAGATCTCCCAGAGCCGGCCCCAATTGCAGACGCCCGCATTGGCGACCACGATGTCGAGTCGGCCGAATCGGTCGATGGCCTCGGCAACCGCGCCCTGCTGACCCTCGAGGTCTCGGACATCGACCTGCTTGGTCAGGACCGTGCCGCCCGCTGCCTCGACGAGACGCGCGGTCTCCGCGAGGTCCTCCGGTTCGGCCATTGCGTAGCCGCTGAACTTCGTGTTCGCGCAGGCGTCGACCGCGACGATATCGGCTCCGGCTCGCGCCAGGGCGAGGGCGTGCGATCGGCCCTGTCCCCGGGCAGCGCCGGTAATGTAGGCGACTTTTCCGGCCAGCGTCTTCTCGGTCATGCACTTGCCTCGTTCTCGTGTCGATCGGATACGGGTTGTGTTGTGGGAGAGATTGTTCGGCTGCCGCGTGCGAACTCGTAGTCGCCCAACGGGGAGTGTCGGCTGAACCACCAGGCGCCGCTGATGGTTTGGGGACGGTAATAGAGCGCGTCGCCTTGCGAGTTGACGAAGTAGGTGCGGAGCCCGGGGTTGCAGTCGACGGTGTAGGTCCGAATGAGCTTCTCGTTGCGGCGCATTCGGCTCACCCAGCGGTCGAAGGCCGCAGGTCGCACGCGTGCGACCGTGGCTTTGCGCCGGGTGGTTTCGGCGATGATGCGGACAGCGTGCCGGGCGGTCAGGTCGATGAAGGTGTGCCAGGCGACTCCGACATAGCCTTGCGGACCGACCAGGGACCATCGGTTGGGGAATCCGGGGTGCGCGCTACCGCCATAGCTGCGCAAGCCGTTTCGCCGGTAGTCCGCGGCCAGGTCCTGTCCGGACTCGCCCACGATTCCCCCGATTCGGTAAGACTCGGGGTCGGTGAACAATTCGTAGCCGGTGGCCATGACGATCAGGTCGTACGGCCGCTCGAGCCCGTCCTCGGTCCGTATTCCGCCGGCGGTCACCCGCTCGATCGGGTCGGTGATCAGTGACACCGTGGGCGATTCGAGCGCCGGGAAGAAACTGCTACTGAGAATGGGCCGCTTCGCGAGGATCCCGTAACCGGGGATCAGCGCCGCCCGGTCGGCGGGGTTCGAGACCTGTGTGCGCAGCAGTAGTCGGTACAGTGCCCGCCAGATCTTGTCGTACTGCGGCAATACCGTCACCAGCACCGAGCGCGGAAGTCTGGGCAGCACATTGCAGATGAGCTGCAATGGCAATTCCATCAGCGCCAGTACCGTGCCATTGAGCGCCGCGACGACGCCCGGCAGCGCCAGCACCCGCCGCATCCGGTGCGAGATCTCGGCGTCCGGCTTGGGCAGTATCCAGGCCGGTGTCCGCTGATAGATATCGACACCCGCGGCCTCGTCGGCGATCGCCGAGAGTATCTGCACCGAGCTCGATCCCGTGCCGATCAGCGCGACTCGTTTTCCGGCGCAGCTGTATTCGGGATCCCAGGAGTTGGGGCGCAGGATCGTGCCGGTGAACTCCGCGGTTCCGGGTATCTGGTCGGTGGACTTCGGGTTGATATAGCCGCCCACCGCGTTGATGACGAAGCGTGCGGTCACCGATTCCCGGCCGGCGATATCGAGTACCCAGACCTGGTCTCGCTCGTCCCACACTTCGCGCTGTACCTCGGAATTGCCACGGAAGTGGGCGTAGAGGCCGAGCCGCCGTGCGACATCTCTGTTGTATCGCTGAATCTCGGGACCGTCGGGAAAGAGCCTGGACCAGTCCGGGTTTCGCGCGAACGGGAATTGGTAGAACAGGGTCGGTACATCGACCGCGAGTCCGGGGTAGAAATTGTCCCGCCAGCTGCCGCCGAAGTCGTCGGCGCGCTCCAGAATGACGAAGTCTGTGATGCCTGCCCGCTGTAGGTAGTGGGCGGCGGTGATGCCACCGGGTCCGGCCCCGATGACGGCGACCTCGAAATAGTCTCTGGCCATTCGTATTTCAATCCTTGCCTAGTTTTCGTCCGAATCCGGGCGGCATGACCACGTCGGCTCGCGTCAGCTCCCGCACACTGCTGCGGCCGAGACCGCGCAGCGCGGAATCGATACCGCCACTGAGAATGTCGAGCACGTTCTCGACTCCCGGCTGACCCGCGCTGGCCAGACCCCAGAGGTAGGCCCGGCCGATCATGACCGCACGTGCACCGAGCGCGAGCGCCTTCACCACATCGCTGCCCCGGCGGACGCCACCGTCGAGCACGATCTCGATCTCACCGCCCACCGCGTCGACGACCGGGGCCAGTGCCCGGATGGATGCGGGCGTGGTGTCGAGATTGTTGCCGCCGTGATTGGAGACCGAGAGGGCGGTGGCGCCGGTGTCGACGGCGCGTCTGGCGTCGTCGATCCGCATGATGCCCTTGAGCATGACCGGCCCGCCCCACTGTTCGACCAGCCAGCGCAGGTCGTCCCAGGTCGGCGGCGGAGTCTGCATCCACTCCCCGTACGCCTCGAAGAAAGTCGGTGCGGGCCGGCCCGGGATACCCATATTGGGGACCGTGAGATCAGGGATGCGGCCCGACTTCACGAAGCGCGCGAGCCATCGTGGATGGGTGAGGGCCTGGGGACCGTACTGGATCAGCGCCTTGAGGTCGACCCGCTCCGGAATGGCCGGACTGCCCCAATCGCGTCCGTGGCTGAACGACCAATCCAGGGTGACGATCAACCCGACGACGCCGGCGGCCCGTGCGCGTTCCATCCGCTGGATCAGCTGATCCTTGTTGCCGGACCAGTAGATCTGCAGCAGCGTCCGGGGATTCGCGGCGGCGACCTCCTCCACCGACTTGCCCGCGAACGAACTGAGTCCCACCAGGGTGCCGCGTGCCGCTGCCGCCCGTGCGACGGCCACCTCGCCGTCCGGGTGGATCGCCTGCGCGCCGACCGGAGAGATAATGACCGGCAAGGCGATTCGCTGTCCCATGACGGTCGTGGAGAGGTCGCGGTCCGCGGTCTGACCGACCAGATGTGGCGCGAAGCCCAGCTCGCCGAACGCGGCGATATTGTCCTTCAGGGTCACGCCGGCTTCCGAACCGGCGATCAGTGCGCCGTACACCGATTTCGGTAAGCGGCGTTCGGCGCGGCGTTGCGCCTCGGCCACTGTCTCGAACCAGGGGTTGGCCATTACTCGAATCCTTTCGATGACGAGGGTGCTGCCGCCGATCCCATTGCAGCCCAGCCATTTCGGTGATTGCGGCGGGCGAGTATCGGTGTGATCGGGGCAGCGGTGCGATGGCGTAGGCAACCTGCCCAAACGCCCGCACCGTAGGCGGTGTGGTCGGCGAGTTGGCCGAGCACGAATCGAATCGGGTCCAGCCTCGGACGCGCCCGGAAGTAGGTGGTCACAGGCGTGCCCAGAAGTAGTGAAGCGGCGGATATGCGACGCATCCGCCGACGCGCCGGACGTCCCGCGCGGGTGAGCAGCAACACCACGAGGACCGGACTCGCGAACTGAATCATGAAGCGGCCCAGCCCGAGCCAGGTCTGCCACAGGCCGGCGGCGGTGGTGGCGAGCGTGCCGGTGGTGGGCAGATCGATCCGGCGCAGCGTCCGTCTCATGTCCGACGCGGACAGCCCGAATGTCAGCGCGGCCGCAGTGGGGCGTCCGGCCAGTGCGGCGAGCACGGTGACCGAATGCCACCGATGCGCGACCAGCGGAGCTGACGCGGACGGATGCCGTTGTGCCAGTGGGGCAGCCGAGGTCCCGTAGTGGAAGCGCCTGGCCAGCAAGTCCGGCCAGCAATGCGGTTCCCGGTGGTACACCCGCGCCGCGGGCTCGTACCGGATGCGCAGACCGGCTTCGTGCAGCCGCCAGATCAGGTCGACATCCTCGCCGTAGCGCAGCTCCTCGTCGAATACCCCGATGTCGCGCAGGGCATCCCGGCGCACGACGAGCGCGGCGCTGGGCAGGTAGGCGATTCGCGTACCGGGTGCCACCCGGCCCTCGGCCGTGCCCATATCCAAGCTCCCCGCGACCTCGCCGTAGCGCGCAGCCGATGTCGGCCCCTCGAGTGCGACGATGCGCGGCGCGACCGCCGCCACCAGCGGGTCGGCGAAGTGGGGGAGGAGTTCCCCGAGCCAGTCCGCCGTGGCGATGCAGTCACTGTCGAGAAAGGCGACCAGCTCGGTCTCGACCGCGGTCAGGCCGGTATTGCGGGCGGCGGCCGGACCGCCGCAGCGCGAACGCCGCAGCAGCGTGGCCGAGTGCTCGGCGACGGTGTCCGCCAGTGCCTTTCGATCGGTCGAGCCGTCGTCGACCACGACGGTGGGATGGTCGCCGCCGAGTGAGTCCAGGCATTGCCTGAGCATGTCCGCTCGGTCCTTGACCGGGATGACGATCGTGACCGTGAGCCGGGTTGCCGACACCGGGGGCCGGGGATGTGCCAAGCCCGCATCGGTGAGCCGCCGAGCCAGCACTGCGCCGGCGGCGGACCGGACCGGACCGCTCCGCAATTCGGCCCAAGCGGCAGTTCCGGTCGACGACAGCCGCAGCACTCTGGCGGGCGAACCGCCCCGCAGAGTGCCGGTATCGATCTGCACGGTATCGACATCGACGGCGATGTGAAAGCCCTGTGGCAGTGCGTGATTCACAGCGCGAGCCCGCCGTCGACGGGGAGCACCGCGCCGGTGATTCCACCGGCGGCAGCGGACGCCAGAAAGGCCAGCGCGGCAGCGATCTCCCGTGGCTCCAACAGTCGCCCGAGCGGCTGTTGCGCCGCGAAGGCGGCGGGACCGGAGAGGTCGTAGAGGCGGGCGCTCTCGGCCAGGATCGGCGTGTCGGTCGATCCCGGACTGACCGCGTTCGCGGTGATGCCGGTGCCGCCCAACTCCACGGCGAGTGCTCGAATCAGCCCCGCGACACCCGCCTTCGCCGCGCAATACGCCGCCAGCATGGGTAGTCCTCTGGTCGCGGCGGCAGAGGCCACGGCCAGGAACCGGCCGGAGCGCGGTTCGGGTTGCTCGAGCAGGGACGGAATCGCCGCTCGGGCAAGGGAAATCACTCCGCCCAGATTGATATCGAGCACCGCTTGTTGCTGCTCCTGCGGCATCTGCCACAACGGCACGCCACCCGCGACGACACCGGCGCAGGCGATTCCGGCGTCGACCCGGCCCCAAAGTCGTTGCGCCTCGTCCACTGCGGCCTCGACGGCCTCGGGATCACGAACATCGGCGCTATAGCAGTGAATTCGATCCGGCTGCCCGCCGAGTCTCCGCCCCCGCGCGACAACCTCGGCGAGATCGTCCGGTGTCGCCATCGCATACGGCAACGCCGGGTCGTCGGCGACACAATCGACAGCCAGAACCGACCAGCCATCTGATATCAACGCCAGCGCGGTCGCAGCACCGATGCCGCGCGCCGCTCCGGTGATTACCGCCACCGGCCCGGTCATGCTCGTTCCGAGGGGAGCCAGGTGGTGAACTCGTGCAGGAGTGTGGCACTGAAGGTTTCGAGGAGGTGGTGGCCGAATTCGGGGTCGGCGTGGGTGGGGTCGCCGAGGATGCCCGTGTCGGTGACGGCGCGGACGCCGCCGGTGCGCAGGGTCGGCATGAGCTCGGCGAGGGAGCGCAGATCGCCCGGTAGCGCGCGTTCCATGCGCACGTGCTCGGGTGTGAGTGCCAGCATCATCGATGTCTCGTGGTGACCGGCGTGTGGATCGCCGTCCCAGCTCGGGCTGAACAATTGCACGGCACGCGATTCCGCGCGCAGCTGCCGTACGGCCCGGGTGAGGGGCTCGTGATTGCCGCCGTGCGCGGAAACCAGCAATACCCGGTGGAAAGTGTCGAAGGCGGAGCGGCACAGCTCCACGATGAGCAATTCCAATGCGGCCTGGCCGATCGAGAGGGTGCCGGCAAACCCGGCGTGCTCGCCCGAAGAGCCGTAGGCGAGTGCCGGTGCGACCAGTACATCGTCGCGGGCGGCGGCGAGTCGCTCGCACAGGGCTACGGCGACTTCGGTATCGGTCGACAGCGGCAGGTGCGGGCCGTGCTGTTCGGTCGATCCGATCGGGATGACCAGCACCGAGTCGGCAGCGCGCGCTTCGATCTCCGGCGAGGTCAGCTCGGCGAGCTGGGGCATCATCGGCCGCCTTGCCGCGTGGTGGGCGGGGTGAAACCGGCGAGCGGGTTTTCCTCGCAGGCGCGATCCGGGATGCTCCCTGCCGGCGGTCCCCAGCCGAGCTGCACCGGAACGCTTTTGCGAGTGCGGTGCGAGTGGTCCAGCGACGGCCTCGGTCGATCGGTGACGGTCGGCATGGTCAAGGCTGTCGTGCCGAAACCCTTGACACACTCCGGATCCGGGCCGTCCAGGGGCAGGCCGGTGAAGAACTTGGCGGCCATGCACCCGCCTCGGCAGGCGTCGAAGGCCGAGCACGAGGTGCACGCGCCGCCGGTCTGCGGCGCGCGCAATTCGGTGAACAGTTCCGAACTCTGCCACACCTTTTCGAAGCCACCGGCGTCGAGAACATTGCCGGCCAGGAAGTTCTGATGGATCGCGAACGGACAGGCGTACACGTCGCCGACCGGGTCGATCAGGCACACCACGCGACCCGCGCCGCACAGGTTGAGTCCCGGCAGCGATTCGCCGTATCCGGCCAGATGGAAGAAGGAGTCCCCGGTCAGCACCTGCTCGCCGTGGGCGAGCAGCCAGTCGTAGAGTTCGCGCTGCTGGCCGGCGGTCGGATGCAGTTCGTCCCAGACGTCCGCGCCACGGCCGGACGGGCGCAGCCGCGTAATACGCAATTGCGCATCGAACCGGTCGGCGATCGCCTTGAAGGCATCGAGCTGACCGACATTTCGGCTGGTCATCACGACCGAGATCTTGAAGCCGCGGAATCCGGCTGCTGCGAGGTTCTCCATGGCCCGCAGGGCCGTGGCGTACGAACCCGGCCCGCGTACCGCGTCATTGATCTCGGCGGTAGCGCCGTCGAGTGAGATCTGCACGTCGACGTAGTCACTGTCCGCGAGGCGTCGCGCCACCTCTGGGGTGATCTTGATTCCATTGGTGGAGAACTTGACTCCGACATGGTGTGCGGTGGCGTAGTCGACCAGTTCCCAGAAGTCGGGGCGCACGGTGGGTTCGCCACCGCCGATATTGACGTAGAACACCTGCATACGCTCGAGCTCGTCGATGACGGTCTTGCACTGCGCGGTGGTCAGCTCGCGCGGATCGCGCCGCCCCGAGCTGGACAGGCAGTGTACGCAGGACAGATTGCAGGCGTAGGTCAGTTCCCAGGTCAGGCAGATGGGGGCGGTGAGGCCGAACTGGAATTGATCGACGAGCGATCCGGCGGGGTCCGCGGCCAAGGTCATGGCTGTCGGCCTTTCATCATCGTGGGCAGATCATCGTCGAATCGGCCAGCGTGGCAAGCGCTTCGGCGTAGGCGCGCAGTTGCTGGGGCGCGACCCCGGCGGCGGTGCAGGCCGCGCGGGCGCTGGGCTCGGTGCCGAGCTGCTCGACGACCCGGAGCAGCGTGGGGCTCTTCAGGAACGACAAGCGCCGGGTGCCGAAGTGATACAGCAGCGCGCCGAATCGCTCCGGCCGGATCGACACCTTGGCGTGCAGGCCCCAGCGGCCGTCCAGGTCGAACCCCGGCGGCGCGGCTTCAGTAGACACCGCACATGCCATCGATCGAAACCTCTTCCACCAGGACTTCTTCGGTGATGACGTCCTCGGTGGACTGGTCGATGGGAGCTGTCCCGTGGATGGATTCGTCGATCATTGCCAACTCCTTCGAGCGCCGAGCCATTTTCGACACTGTGTGCCATATATGGTTTCGGAGATTAACGGCACTGTGTGACAGAATCAATACCCCGGCCAGAAAAGGACACCCAGTGACTCTCGACGAGCAGGACCCCGCACAGGCGCGCCGCGGCAGACCGCCCGGGACGAGCGCCCGCGCCGTGGAATTGATCGCGATCCGCCTGTTCGCCGAACAGGGCTTCGAGGCGACGACCGTCGAAGAGATCGCCGCCGAGGCCGGGATCAGCCGCCGCACGTTCTTCCGCTACTTCGAATCCAAATCGGCCGTGCTCTGGTATCAGTTCGACGGCGAAGTCGAGCGGCTGCGGGAGACGTTCACCCAGGTACCCGACGATGTCGAGCTCATGGACGCGATCCGCCAGGTCGTGGTGGCCGCCAATGTGTATCTCGCGCAGGACGCACCGCAGCTACGCGCCCGGATGAACCTGCTCGGCACGGCGCCCGGCGCCCAAGCCAGTGCCGGGCCGCACTATGACGCGTGGGAGCGTACCGTCAGTGAATTCGCCGCCCGCCGGCTGGGGGAATCGCCGGATGCGCTGTACCCCTTGGCAATCGGCCGCGCCACCCTCGCGGTGTGCCGGGCGGCTTTCGATCGATGGGTCCTCGATGCGGACGGCGATCTCACCGAGTACTTGGATCTCGCGCTGCGCGCCCTGGGCAAAGGCTTCGCGACCGACCCGGAATGAGAGCCGGCGCGCGGTCATTCTCACCAGCCCCGCTCGGCCGCCTTCACCTGGCCCGACTCGATCGCTGCGACCAACGCGGCGTGATCGGTATGGGTCTGAGTCGCGTACGCGCGGGCGAAATCGAGAATTCCGGAAGTGAAGGCCTCGCCCTTTCCGATGTACGCGGCGATCGCCTCGGGTTCACCGCTGCGGGCGTGGGACTTGGCCAACGCTTTTCCGCACATTCCGGCGAACTGAGGTAGGTAGCCCGCGATCTCATTGCCGCTGGGGATGATCTTCATGTCGCGGAATTGCCGTGCGTAGTAATCGATCTCGTCCACGCGTACGTGTCCGAGGAAGATGTCGCTCGCGGATTGCATCAACCGCTGACCGACGCAGACCCGTTCGCCGTGATTGTCGAACTCGCTCGCGCCGACGAACTCCTCGAACACCGAGGCGGTCGCCTGCTTCAACTGGAAGAACACCAACTGCCCGGTGTCGCCCTCCATCAGATGCAGGTACACGCGCATTCCGACGCTCCCGACCCCGACCACCTGCTGGACCGTATCGACCCGCGAGAACCGCCCGACGAGCCGTGTCAGATGAGGCGGGATGGAGGCCAGATAGGTGTCGAAGACTTGTTCGTACACATTGATCTGATCCTCGTCGGTGAGATCGACATGGCGGCGTTTGAGCGGGTCCTCCGAAATGCGGCGACGGCCGTCCTCCACGGTGACCAGCTGACGGGCCGTGCCCTCTTGTGAGCGTTTCCTGCTCTGCTTTTCGATCGTCCGTTTGGCATCTTTGGCGAATTCGGAGGTGAGCTGCTGTAGCGGGACATCGGCGCTGATCCGGTCGTACCACACGTCCAACTCGCCTGTTTGGGCGTAGCGGCGCATGGCCGAGCGATATTCCGCCGCGGCGGCCGCTGCCGCAGCCTCGGCCGTCGAGGTGTCGATCCCCTCGGTGGCGGCGAGCACGTACACGCTCGTGCAAAGGCGTTTGAGGTCCCACTCGAAGGGACCGGGCAGGGTCTCGTCGAAGTCGCGGGCATCGAAAAGCAATTGCCGCTCCGGCGATGCCCACAATCCGAAGTTGAGAATGTGTGCGTCCCCGCACATTTGCACCGTCAATCCGGAATGTTCGCGAGCAGCCAGATCCGCGGCCATGACCGCCGCGGCGCCCCGCAGGTACGCCCACGGCGACGACGCCATCCTGGCATACCGCAAGGGCAGCAATTCGGCGTCGCGGACAGCTTCCTGGGCTTGCAACCTCCCGAGAGCCGACAGGGTGCGCTCGTCCGGATTCCATTCGCCCGCCGCTCGCCGCGGAGCGCGCGTTCGTGCCGCACGACCGGCCTCGGCATCTCGGCTGGTCGCGGGTATCGCCCTGACTCGTACCGAGGTCGGCGAGGTTGCTGCGGACTCGAGATGTGCTGTGGTCATCGTGGTCCTTTCATCCCTGGCCTTGTCCGAGCGGAGACGAAACAGGTTATGAAATTCCAGCGATCACAGGGGGCGGACGTATTGGATGAATCCTCTGTTCTCCGCGACCTGATCGTAGAGCGTGCGCGCGGTTGTGTTGCTTTCATGAGTGTGCCAGTAGAGGCGTGCGCAGCCGCGTGTTCGTGCCCAGTCTTCGGTAGCGGTGATCAGTGCCCGCCCGGCGCCCTGGCCGCGGGCGTCGGGATCGGTGAACAGGTCCTGGAGGTAGCAGGCATCGTCGGAGGTTGTGCTGGGGTGAACCAGGAAGTGTGCGATGCCGATGAGCCGGCCTTCAATGCGAGCGCCGAGACCGTGGATCCGATCACCGTTCTGGATCTCCGACCACGTGCGGTCGGCCCGAGCTGTCGCGAGTTCGCGTCCGTAGAAAGCGTTGTAGCCCTGGAACAGTCGCAGCCACACGGCGTGGTCACTCGGTTGCAGGTTGCCTACCTCGATCATCGGACCACATTACCGGCACCGTGACGAGGGCGTCGCGGCCACGGCGATCAAGGCGTCCGCGATCTGATGACAGAATTCCTCTGCCGCGTCGGTGCCGTGCGTGAGCGCGCGGAAAAGGGTTGCGCCACGCAGGAGTTCGAACACCGCGTCGGCATCGCAGTCGGGGGAGGCCTGGCCCGCTACTGCTGCGCCGGTCAGCAACTCGCGCAACGCTTCTCGGGTGGGCTGCTCGCCGCGGTCGAGCAGGCGGCGGTAGCTGTCGTGGTCGTCGTGGTACTCCGACAGTAGACCGGGGATGGCCGAGCGGGCTGCCGGATGTGCTGCCGCGGACAGGAACAGGCGGGTCCAGGCCAGTAGATCCGCGCGCAGATCGCCGCTCGGTTCGGGGTGTGCGAACTCGTCCAGGGCGAAGATGGCGTCCTCCACCAGTGCCCGCTTGCTCGGCCAGCGGCGATAGATCGAGGTGGTGACCACGCCCGCCCGGCGTGCCACCGCGGCCAGGGTGGTGGCTTGATAGCCCTCGCTGACCAGCAATTCCTGTGCGGCGGCCAGTACCTGCGCATCCAGTTGCGGATCGCGTGGCCGGCCCGGGCCGGGCCGCGTCGGCCGCGGGGGTGCGCTCACGAGACTCTCCGATCCGGTCAGGGAAATTCTGCGATTGAGGTTACATCCAGAACCTGGTTCAAATACGCTGCACCTCGTATTCGAATTATGTGGCCGCGGCCACAGTGCTCCCGGAAGGCCCCGTCGATGCTGACACCCCAGGACGAACTGCTCTGCCATCAGTTGCCCACCACCTTCGACCACGTCCAGCAGAGCGATCTGCGCTGGACCGAACGCGTGGTCATGTACGGCTTCGACAAGACCCGCCGGGTGAGCGTCATGACAGGCATGGCGCGCTACCCCAACCGGAACTTGATCGACGCCTACGCCATGATCACCGTCGGCGACAAGGCGCATGTGGTGCGCATGTCCCGGCAGATCGACACCCGGTACGACGGCCTCGGCTCCTGGCAGGTCGGCCCGTTCACCTACGAGATCGTCGAACCGCTGCGGAAGGTGCGCGCCACCCTCGCCGACAATGAGCACGGCATCAAGCTGCAGCTCGAATTCGATGCGCAGTTCCCGGCTTACGAGCAGGAGCCCGCTTTCTTCCGTACCCGTGGCCGGGTGCGCGAGGATGCGCGGCGGTACTACCAGAACGGCCGCGTCTCCGGTTGGCTGGAGTACGAGGGCGAGCGCCTCGAGATCGATCCCGCGGACTGGTGGTTCGGGCGCGACCACTCCTGGGGCACCCGGCACGGCGGTGGCGGTGGCGCCATCAACGAGGGCGGCGGCATTCTGCAGCCCAGCGAGATCCCCGACGGCGTCCTCTACTACATGGGCATCTTCCAATTCGAGGACGAGCTGGTGCATTTCGCGCAGCGCGAGACCCCCGAGGGCGCTCGCTGGCACTTCGAGGGCACCGTGCTGTCGCCGCTCGGTGCCGACACCGAGCCGCAGCCGGTCCGCGATGCCGGTCACGATCTGACCTTCCGCGACGATTTCCGCATTGTCAGCGGCGGCGCCTTCACCATCGTCGACGCCGCCGGCAAGAGCCGCGAATTCACCATCACCCCGGTCGGTGACTTCTGGCCCGGCATAGCGGGTTACGACTTCTACCGCGGTTACGCATCGGGCATCTGGAAGGGCGCGGACTGGAGTGACAGCTTCGTCGCCGACCTCACCGATACGCAGGACCTGAAGCAGGCCAGCATGCTCAGCGAGACCTTCTGCCGCGTAGAGACCGGCGGCAAGGTCGGCTACGGGCTGGTCGAAATGGTCTTCATGGGCCGCAATGAGCGCTACGGGTACGAAGGATACTGAGCTTGAGCACCACTCGACTGTCCGCGGAGCAGCTGGCCGCGGCGCTGGAACCCGCCGTGCACCGGAACTTTCCGGTCTCCGGCGCGGCCCGGGTCCGCAATTTCAAGCGCACCGATCGCGGATTCGCCACCGAAACATACCTTTTCGACGTCGAGGACGAGAGCGGCACGCTGCCGCTGGTGTTCCGGCGGCCACCGGAGATGTCGCTGTTCCCCGACTATGACCTGTTGCGGCAGGTGCTGGTCATGCAGCGCTTGGCCGTCACCGCTATCCCGGTCGCCAGACCACTGTGGCTGGACCGGGAGGGCAGCGACCTCGGCAGCCCGTACTTCGTGATGAACCGGCTTGCGGGCGACGCGCCCAGTGACTATCCCTCCTACCACTCTGCGGGCAACTACTTCGAGGCCACGCCCGAGCAACGGGAGCGCATGTGGTGGGGCTGCATCGACACCATCGCCGATATCCACCGACTGGATTGGCGGGCACTGCGATTGGACTTCCTGGCCCTGCCGGAACATGGCGCCGGGCCCGTCGAACAGATCGTGAACTATCTGGACGCCGCGCTGAGCTGGGCCACCGAAGGCGATCAGCCGGAAACCTACCGGCGGGCCATCGCCTACCTGCGCGACAACCTCTACGAGCCGCAGCACACCACGCTCTGCTGGGGCGATGCCCGCATGTCGAACATCCTGTACGACAAGGACTTCCAGGTCAGCAGCGTACTGGATTGGGAGATCGCCTACCTCGGCGATCACGAGGCCGATCTGGGCTGGCTCCTGTTCCTGGATTGGGCCAGTAGCGAATTCGAGGGTCACGCGCCACTGCCCGGCACACCGACCCGCGAGCAAACCATCGCCCACTACGAGCACCGCACCGGGATGCCGGTCCGCAACCTCCGATACAACGAGATACTCGCCGCCGTACTGCTCTCGGTTCCCTTGCTACGCATGGCCAATCGCGTGCAGCTGCCGCCGGAGATGAACATCACCGGCTTCTGCACCACCCGCATCGAGCAGTTGCTGCCCTGATCCATACGGAAAGAATTCAGCCCCCGGGGCCGCCCCCGGGAGCTGAATTCATTCGCGCGGCAGCCGATAGGGATACCTCAATGGATATTGCTCTGCTGGTCGGTCCAGTGCGCGTTGTGCTGGAATTCGCCTGTTCCCGAGACGAATACACTGTGCGCCTGCGCATCGCCGCGCAGTTGATCCATGAACCACGCGGTCAGGTAGCCCAGGTAGCCGTCGACGCCGTCGTTGCAGCCGAAGTTGGTGCATCCGGGCTGACCTTGAATGTCGTTGTGGCTGGCATTGATCAGCGCGGCGCGTGCCTTGGGGGTCGATGCGGGCAGTGCGTCGTAGACGCCTTGCATGCCACCGGATGTGCCGGTGGAGGGTACGGGGTCCGCGGTGCCGCTGACGAGCAGCACCGAACTCGAGATCAGCGCGGTGGGGATATCGCAGACGTTCTTGCCGGGGATGAGCGGCGGCAGGCTCGAACACAGGCTCTGCGACGGCATTTCGATGGTGACCGCGGTCTTGATCAGACCGTTCGAATGCGCGGCCGCGTTGAGGGTGCCGAGTCCGCCCTGGGAGTGGCCCATCGCGCCGATCGCGCCGGTGTCGAGCTTCCCGTAGAACTCGCTGGCGGGATCGCTGTTCTGCTGCGTCAGATAGGTGACCGCGTCGAGCATTTGGGCGCCGGTGCCGGTGTTGGTCAGATCGGGGGCGATCACCACGAAACCCCAGGAGGCCAGGTGCGCCAGCAGATAATCGTATTCGCGAGGATGCGCGAGCGTGCCGTCTCCCCAGGTGATGATCGGGTGGCGGGTCGCGCTCGCAGCGAGATCCGCCGGGTACCAGATGTCGTAGGCATCTCCGGTGGAACTGCAGCAGTCGGTCCCGGCCCGCTTGGCTACCGGATGCGGTCCCGCCGCATGGTATGTGGCTTCGACCGGTCCGGCGGGTTGATAGTCGGGGGTGGCCTGAGCCGGTGCCACGGCCGAGATTGCGGCGTAGGACAGCGCGATTGCCGCCGCGACGGTATGGACACGGCCGCGCTGCCGTGCAGACTTCTGATTCACGATGGCCGACGTTAGGGCCGTGGAATCTGGTCGGAGCCCGTCCGGGTTGTTCTGCAGACACTTGCAGACGGCGGTTGCGGTGAACGTATTCTGGCGAAATCTTCGATCCGGCATGACCGGTTGGCACCCAGAGAGGCGGGGCGCATGACGGAGATCGGGCGTGCGCTGCGCACGGCGCGGCAGGCCGCTGGGCTGAGCCTGCAGGGCATGGCGCGGCGCACGAACTATTCGAAGCCGTATCTCGGGCAGCTGGAAACCGGCGCCCGCGTCGTGCGGGCGGAACATGTCACCGCCTACGAGTCGGCGCTCGGTACCTCGCTGAGCCCGCTGTACGCACAGTTGCCGATGGCCACGCAGTCCGAGGGCGAGCTGTCGATGGAGCTGGCGTCGCTGCTGCTGCCGATGGTCCCGGCGGGTGGTGGCGAAGGCGGGTTCACGCTCGGTGAGCTGGGTGCGGCCGAGCGATCGGCGAGGTGGGCGCGCGGGCTGCAATGGTCGGAATCGACGCCGCCCCGCCGCCTGGTGATCGACTGGCTGGAGACGAATCTGCCGCGGTTGCAACAGCTCTCGCCCAGCACCGGCCGGGCGGGGCAGACCTTGCGGGTAGGCGCCGAACTCGCCGATATCGCTGCCGCCATGTCCTGGGATATCGAGGACACCGACTCGGCCCGCCGGTTCTACCTGGTCTCCGCGCGCTTGGCGCACACCGCGGGTGATCCGAGCCTGACGGCCGCTGCCCTGGCCGGGCTCGCCATGCAGTACCTGGACCAGGGCAGACCCGAGGACGGGCTGGAGGTCGCGCAATCGGCGCAGTACGTCGCCCGGCGGTCCGCGACCCCGCGACTACGGGCCGCATTGGCGCATCTGCAAGCCACCGCCTACGGCATCGTCGGCGACACCATGGCATTCGAACGGGAAACCGCCTACGCCACCGAGTGTCACCTCGAGGCGGCCGCGAACCCGCCGGCGGATACGGCGGTGGACCGGAGCCTGACCTCATTGAATCTGAGCTTCCTGCTCGGACCCCGGCGCACCTGGCCGAGCCGCGGCCGACAGTCGGAACTGCTCGGCCCCGGTTACCGCCACTTGGTCGCGACCCGCCCGCAGCTGGCCGGCGCGGCCTTCGGTATGGATCGAACTCCCTTGCCCGGCAATATCGTCGAGCCGGCCATGACACTGACCTCCGCCGCTCGCCTGCATCTGATGCTGGGCGAGCCGGAACGTGCCGCCGAGCTCGTCGGCATGGCTCTGCCGTCCGCCGGAGCGCGCGCCGGTAGCCGTACGGCCGCCCGGCTGCGCGACTTCCACCACGAATCACGCGAATTCGCCGAGGTTTCCGAGATTCGCGCGGTGCGCACCACGATCGCCGAACTCACGGCCCGTCACTGAACCGGAGGCGAGACCCGGCGCTACCCGAGCTGGCCGCGCTGGGCGAGGAGCATGCCGATGACACCGATTTCCTGGCTCTGTGTGCTGATCATGTCTCGCGCGGCGAGTTTGACCTGGCCGCCGGTGAGCCGCGCGTCGGCGGCCTGGGCCATGGCGACGCCGCCGTAGTGGTGGCGCTGCATCAGTTGCAGGAAGAGGATTTCCGCGTCGCGCCCGGTTGCGGCGGACAGCGCGTCGAGCTCGGCCGGGCTTGCCATTCCCGGCATGGTGGTCATCGGATTCGTTGTTGCGGAGGGTATTTGATGTCCGTGGCTGGGCATCGCGGTCTCGCCGGGATCGTCCATCCATGCCATCGGATGCGGATCGGTGGGCACCGCATTCGCCAGCCGGAGCCAGCCGAGCAACATGCCGATCTCGATGCGCTGGTTGTCGGCGATCTGCTGGGCCAGCTTGCGCACTGTCGGGTCGGTGTCGGGGCTGAGTCGTTGCACGAGGATCAGCGCCTGCTGATGGTGGGCGAGCATGTCCTGTACGAACCCGATCTCGGTGGCAGTGAGAATCGGTGTGGGGGAGTGCTTTTCCGAGATGAACAGTGGCTTGCCCGCCGCGCCCAGCACGAGCAGCAGCAGTGCCAGCGAGCCGAGCGCCAGGGCGGTGGTCCAGCGGTGTCGCGCCGGTGAGGTTTTCATCGTCGAATCTCGCCTGATCTGCATCGATACGAATAACGTAACAGGTTAATATGTAATTGTGACTTCGGATAACCAGCCGCGCCCCGGGCGCCCGCGCGATGCGGACAAGGACCTCGCGGTGCTCATCGCGGCCCGGCACCTGCTGGCCGAGGTCGGCTACCAGCAGACGACGGTGGTGGCGATCGCCAAGCGTGCCGAAGTGAACACCCCGGCGATCTATCGGCGCTGGCCCACCCGGCAAGCCTTGCTGGAGGAGGCCATTCACGGTCCAGGTGGGCATGCGCCACCGGAGCCGACCGGTGATCTGCGCGCCGACCTGGCCACGTGGGTGCGGATCTTCCTGGTGCGCGCCGACAGTCCCGCCGCGCGGGCCGGTGTGCCCGGTCTGCTCGCCGACTCACAGACCGAAGAGGCGCGCCGCCGGCTATTGGCCATCGGGGCTCCGGCCCGCAAGGCCTTCGCCGAACTGCTCGGCGGTGCGGTGGACGACGGCCGGATACCGCCGGGCGCGGACCCCGAGTTCCTCTTCGAGATACTGTCCGGGACAACGACATTCCATGCCCTGGTGCGCGGCGGCAGGGAATCCGACTCGTTCGTGTCCAGCCTGGCGGACGCGTTGTACGTCATGGCGTCCCAGGGCGCGGCGATGCGCTACGCCTGAGGCCGGCACCGCTTCCGGCGTCAGGATCCGACCGTCGAATGCTGGTCCACGGGCGGGGAATAGACGTCGGGTGGCAATTGCAGTGTCATGAAGCCGTTGTCGGCGCAGGTGACCCACAATTGCGAGCTGTGCCATTCCGGGGGTGACATGCACCAGTCGCTGGACAGATCACCGAACGCGACGTCCCCGCTGCGGGAGCTCAACGCCTTCCTCGGATCGAACTGGCCTTGATTCAGGGCCTGCATGACCGACTGTGTACTGAGCAGGGGGATCCCGATGATGGAGGCCAGGGCATGCGGGGAGTTCCACAGCTCGGTGTTGTGCCCGGTACGAGCTCCCGGGTTGTAGTAGGCGATCTCTCGGACATGCAGTGGATCGCGCACATCGAAGACCCGGATGCCGGAGGAGATCCAACCGCAGGCCAGAGCCGTCGGATCGGTGGCGCGGTCGGCGGCACAGTAGTGCGAGTCGTAGGCGAAGACCGAGCCGCCCATGCTGGAAGCGATAGCGGGGGCACGATTTTCGACCAGGTTGATCTCCAGCTTGATCGAATTCACCACCCGCGGCCGACTGTCGTCGGAGATGTCGATGAGTTTCACGCCGCCGGAGCCGGCCTCGTCCGCGGCGAAGACATAGGGCTTGCCGCCGTAGGTGACCGGGATGGCGTGCTGAGTAGCCCACCCATCCGTCCAGGTGGTCTGCGACAGCACCGGGACCTGCGGATTCGGATCGCGGCGCTGCACCGCGCTGGTGTCGAGGACGCTCATGCCGCCCATATTGTTCGCCAGATACATCCGATTGCCGTCCGCGCTCAGGCCCATGCCGTGCATGGACATGCCCGGCATGCCCTGCCAGATGACGTGCGGCTGCGACGGATCGGTGAGATCGACGGCGCTGACGATGCCGGGAACGACGCCCGAGGACCAGTAGGTCCTGCCGTCCGGTGAGAACCCGCCTTCGTGGCCGGTCAGGGGGACCGGCATCGAGAGGTTCGTGCCCGGGCCGGGATTGAGCAGGACGGGGTGCGCGCAGTCGGAGACGTCGTAGACCGCGATCAGGCCGTATCCGGTCAGTGCGGGAACGCCGATGCCTACCAGCAGCTTTCGGGCATCGTTGACCTTGAGGCTCTCCCACGTCCCCGCCAGCATGGCCGGCGCGGTGAGGGTATCGGTGAGTACCGGGTTCGCCGGATCGGATACGTCGACGACCTGCACGCCATTGGTGGAGCCGACCAGATTGCCGGGGAAGAAGCTGCCCATGTACGCGCAGTGATCGAAGCTGGTCGAGGTGATGCCGCCCCCGCGTCCGGCATATCCGCCCAGGCGAACGATATTGCAGCTGTAGCCCTGCGTGCTGCGTCCGCTGTTGCGGTCGGCGGCGGAAACATCGCCCTGCAGGCCGGTTTCGGCGAGTGAACTGTCGTCGCAGTGCGCGCGGGGGACGGCGGTGTTCGCGATGTCGTTCAACTCTTGGACGGAGTCGGGGGAGCTGAGGGGTGGTTGCGCACTGCAGGTGCCCATGGGGAGAAGGGCTGCGGCTGCGGTGATTACCAGGGAGCGCCGGGTGCGGCGGGCCGGGAGAGATCTCATGTCATGCCCTCGCCGACGAGGGCGCCTTCCTGCTCAGGGCTCTGGGAAACGGAGAGTGGGCGTGACCTCGGGCACGCCTCAATAACGTAACATGGTGCTATGTAATTGTTAGGGTCGATCTGTAGCTCGGCGGGCCTGGTCGAGACAGCCGCTCGCGCAGCCGAATGGAAGGACCCGATTCATGAACACCACTCCCGGCGTAGTGGCACGAACCCTCGACGGCGCGGTGCGGACCACCGCTGACGTGCTCGACGGCGTCGACCTCACCGGTCGCACCGCCCTGGTGACCGGCGCGACCAGCGGACTCGGCGCCGAGACAGCGCGCGCACTGGCCGCCGCCGGCGCGACCGTCGTGCTCGCCGCCCGCGATTTCCACGCGGCGGTCAAACGCGCACGCCACATCCAGGCCCTGCATCCGAACGCCGACCTGGATGTCATCGGCCTGGACCTGACCGACCTGGGCAGTGTGCGCGCCGCCGCGGGCGTGCTGGCGTTGCGGCCCACGGGCATCGATCTGCTGATCAATAACGCGGGAGTCATGTATCCGCCGCTCACCAGAACCGTTCACGGCCTCGAATTGCAGTTCGCCACAAATCATCTCGGGCACTTCGTGCTCACTACCGAACTGCTCCCGCAACTGGCCGCCACCGCCACCCGGACCGGGATTCCGGCACGGGTGATCACGCTGTCCTCCGATGCCCACCGCGCCTATCCGGTGGACCTGGACGATATGCAGTTCTTTCAGCGCCCGTACGACAAGTTCATCGCCTACGCGCAATCGAAGGCGGCGAATGTGCTGATGACCGTCGAGGTGCAGCGGCGGATGTCAGGCGCGCCGGTCGCCGCCTATGCCGTGCATCCGGGTATCTGCGTAACCGGGCTGGCGCGCTTCATGTCTCGCGACGATTTCGCCCGCATGCGGCAGCTCACCGTCCGCAACCCCGGGCAGCCGGCCAAGCCGAAATCACTGGAACAGGCCGCCGCGACCACCGTATGGGCCGCCACCGCACCCGAATTGGATCGGCATCGAGGCGCCTACCTCGCCGATTGCGCGGTCGGCAAGGCCGGCGGCCATGCCACCGACCTCGACACGGCGCAGGAGTTGTGGAACCGGTCCACCAGGCTGGCAGTGCGGCTTTGACGATCGGATTGTGCTGGCTTGCACGACTATTCAGCACTCGGGGAAACACGTAGCGCCGGATCCGGCGGGGCAGTGCCGGATCCGGCGCGACGGTGCGGTGATCAGAAGGCGGTGCCGCCGGTGGCCGGTGTCCGCCCGGCCTTCATGATCAGCGCGCCGAGTAGAGCGATCACCGAGGTCGCCGCCACGAAGTAGAAGCTGAGCTCGTACCCGCGGTCGGCGAACAGCAGTGGAATCTCCTTCGTCACGGTCGGCTGACCCGTCACCGTCACCTCCGCTTTCACCGGGTGGGCGTTCAAAAAGGCCGTGGCCACCGCGATTCCGATGCCCGCGCCCATGGCCTGCATGACACCGAGCATGCCCGCGCTGATGCCCTGTTGTTCGGCCGGTACCGCCTCGACTATGAGGTTGGGTGTGGAGGCGTAATACATCGCGAACCCGACGCCGGTCACCGCGCCGATCAAAGCCAGTGTCACCCAGCCGTGTCCGAGCATCGCGTAGGCGACGGCGGTGGCGACGAAGACCACCAGTGCGGTCACCAGCGGTAGCCGCCCGCCGATCCGCCGGATCCACAGGCCGCCCAGGAAGCCGAACAGCATGGCGATCAGCGACTGCGGGAGCGTGACGTGGGTGGCGAACTTCATCAGGCTGAAGCCGTTGCCGTAGGTGTAGCCCGGATTCAGCTTCACCTGCACCATGTCCGGTGGGAGCTGGGCGAGTACCGCCGCTTCCGGTACTTTCACCGAACCCGGCGGCAGCGTGACACCGGGTGGCAGCGCCGCTTTCGCCTGCGCTTCGGCTTGTGCTTGCGCCTGCGCGAGGGCCTGCGTCTTCACCTGCTCATAAGTTGCCGCCTTGGCTTGCGCGACCACCTGGGCGGCCGGCGGGGACTGAATCATGTAACTGGGTCCGTAGGACTGGACGCCGATCATCAGTGAGCCCAGCAGCGCGATGAACAACACCACGCTCACCCGCGGGGTGAACAGCAGCTTCATATCCATGATCGGCTGGCGCGCACGCATTTCCACGAGCGGGAACAGCGCCAGCAACACCAGGCCGCCGATCAGCCAGGCCAGCGTGCCCGGCCGCAGCCAACCCCAATCCTGGCCCTTGTCCAGATAGATCAGTGTGAGGGTGGCGCCCGAGCCGAGCAGCAGTACGCCTAGCAGATCGAGGCGCTGCGGAGTACGGAGCCCGGTCTCCGGCACCACGATGATCAGCAGCGGAATCATGATCAGGGTGAAGATGAACAGGAACCAGAACAGCCCGCGCCAGCTGTAGTGATCGGTGATGTAGCCGCCGATGAGCGGGCCGATCAGCGCGGAGACGCCCAGACCGGTGGACGCGATGCCCAGGCCGACCGGAACCAGCTTGCGCGGCATCAGGTCTCGGATCAGGCCGTAGGACACCACGGTGGTCGCGATGGCGGTGGCCTCCAGGGCGCGCCCGAGCAGGAACAGCCCCCAATTGCTGGTGACGGCGCACACGGCAGTGCCGATGAGGAACAGCACACCGCACGCCAAGAACATCTTCTTCTTGCCCCAGATGTCGCTGAGCTTGCCGATCAGCGGCGATACCGCGGCGCCGATCACGCCGAAAACGATGATGGCCCAATTGATATTGGCGCCTTCGCTGGGGAATGTGGGCGCGATCTGCCGCAGTGCCGCCGCGACCATCACGTACTGCATCGGGGAGATCTCGGTGAACAGCACGATGATCGCGAGCACCGAGTAGATCCTCAGGCTGGATGCGCCATCGAGGCGGGCTGAATCGTCGAGGCCGGGGCTCGAGGGCCCCGCATTGTCGACAGAGGTGGACATGGAGCGTCCTCCAGAAGGGGGTGGGTAACACGTCGGCGTGCAACGTGTCACATCCCTGACCTGGCCTGCTGCGGGTGATCCCACTCACCGGGACTCGAGAATGCGCACTTCTCTGAAATATGCCTGTTCGGAATAGAACTGGATCAGAATACTGCCGTTAGCCAGTCATGGGGCTGTGCGATGATCCCGGGGAGCTTCGCGTCAGCGGCTGGCGCACAAGGTAAGAGAGAAGTAAGGGAATGTCGGATATCACCATTGAAGAACTCGACGTCTACCAGGTGGCCGCCGACTTGGTACTCGCCATCGACGGGTACGAGCTGGAAGAGGTGGAGTACAGCGCGGAGTTGCCCACAGCCACAACGCTCCACGTGACGGCCTTTGTCGATGGTTCGGCCAGGCGATTCAAGGTGGAAGTGGAAGAGCTCGAGGACTGAGCCGCTACGAGCTATGAGCGGATGATGGGATAAATCGTTGGCGGATGGCTGAGGGGGAGGGGAAGCTCGGGGGGTGCAGGCGTATCGGGAGGTTCTGGCCAGTCGGGCGGTGCGGCAGGTATTGCTGATCGGGGCGCTGGTGCGAATCCCGTATTTCGCCGGCGCGATTCTGCTTCCGGTGCATGTGGTGCAGACGCTGCACGGCTCCTATATGCAGGCCGGTGTGCTGACGACGGTGATCACCGGCTGTCGTGCGGTGAGCGGACCGTGGCGGGGACGGCTGCTGGATCGGCTCGGCCTGCGGCGCACGATTGCGCCGTCGATCGCGGTCGGTGCGGTGTGCTGGGTGATCGCGCCCTTTGTCGGATATCCGGTATTGCTCGGGATTGCCGCTGTCGCAGGACTTTTCGAGGTGCCCATCTTCACGGTGGTGCGTCAAGCGGTGATCGCCGCGACGGCGGAGGGCAGCCGGAAATCGGCGCTGGCACTGGAGGCGGCCTCGCTGGAGATGGCCTTCATGGTCGGGCCGGTGGTAGGTATCGCCGCGACCGCCGCGGGCTCGACGAGGACGGTGCTCTTCGCTGTCCAGGTGTGCCTGGTCTTGGCGGGTGTGCTGATGTGGGTGCTGAATCCGGCGCTGCGCTCGGATGATTCGGTCCGGACACAGGCGGTACCGCGCCGTGAATGGTTCGGCGTGGAATTCGTGGCACTGTGCGTCGGCGCGGGGGTAGCGGTGGCGGTGCTAGGCGAGACCGAGCTGACGTTCGTCTCCGCGATCCGGCAATTCGACGCGCAAGGCTGGCTGGGCGTGGTCTTGGCGATCTGGGCTTTCGGCTCGCTGCTCGGTGGACTCGTCTACGGCATGCTGCACCGCCCGATCTCGACCTATTCGCTACTGGCCTGGCTCGGCGTGGTCACACTACCGATGGTTTTCGCGAACGGCCCACTGCTACTCGGCATTACCGGATTCGTCGCAGGCGTCTTCTGCGCCCCCACCCTCACCGCCTCCGTGGACCAGCTGAGCCGAATAGTGCCCGAGGGCGGCCGCGGTGAGGCGATGGGCTGGCACGGCGCCGCCATGACCCTCGGCAGCGGCATCGGCGCTTCGCTCGCCGGTTTCGCCATCGACCTCGGCGGCTTCCGCGCCGGATTCGGATCAGCCGCAATCCTCGGCCTCATCTCCGGCGTCGGCATGGCGGTTCTCGTCGCGATGGTGTCGCGAACCCGACTGCACCCCCTGCGGGTTCGGGAGCGGATTACCGCAGGTTGACTACGGTGAAAGCGCTCTGAGGTTCGCTCTCAGCGTGTTCTCAGTGGGTTTTTCGCAGTCTGGATGCCATGATTTCGATTGCTGATGATCTGCTGTGGCTGCTGCTCGATGATGGCGGGGGTGAGCTGCTCGTTGAGCGCGGTCACGCGGCCTTGGCTGTCGATGTGGCGCTGCGGCTCGACGAGGCAGAGTGTGTTGCCGATATCGGCGTGCAGGATTTGTTCGGCTGCGAGGGGTTCGGTGCTGCGCGGCGTCGCCGCAGGCAGGTCGATGCGGTGCTGCGGCGGCTTGCGGAGCGGAATCGGATTTGTGTGATGCCGGCGCGGCGGTTCGGTGTGTTCTCCGGGTGGGATCGGCCGACGCTCGATTGTGCCGGGAAAGCCGTGTTGCGGGGCGCGATTCGGCAGGCGCTCGTCGAGTCCTGGGATGTGGACGAGCGGATTGCTGTCATTCTCGCGTTGTTGACCGCATTGCAGAGCCCTGCTGGGCGGCCGGGTGAGACGGATCATTTGGCAGAGCGGGCACTGCAGTCGCACCCGTGGTGCTGGGATCTGACTGTGGCGTTGCGAGATCGTCTGCAAGCGGACCAGGTGGCCTCGTTCTCGGGAGGTCACGTTCGGCCCAGTCGGCCATTGTCGCCAGTACGACGTCCAGTCGCCGGCCTGCGGGGGTGAGTTCGTATTCCACGCGAGGCGGGATTTCGGCATAGGCGGTGCGTGTCACCAGCCCGGTCTGCTGGAAACGCTGCAGTCGGGCGGACAGGGTCTTGGGGCTGATTCCGGGCAGGGCCGCGCGCAGTTGGGTGAAGCGTTTCGGGCCGGTCAGCAGTTCCCGGACGATAAGGGTGGCCCAGGGTCCGTCGAGCACGGTCAGGAACCGGGCGATCGGGCATTCCGGTAGGAGGTGATCGACCTCACTCACGATTCCTCCAATAGTTCATTTGAGGTAACTGGTTCCTTGAGGGAACTATAGCGGTTGTACGCCCAATCGGCTCATCCGAGGAGGAACAATGACCGCTACCGCCGAGACTTCGAACCTGCGGGCCGACACGGCCGCGGAGAAGGTCCGCAGCGCCACCAGTACGGCCTTGCGGGTGGCGAGCCGCAACTACCAGCTCTACGACACCGGCGATGTCGCCGGCGTCGACGAGGTCTTCGCCCTCGATGTCATCGACCACAACCCGGTGCCGGGCGTCGCCACCGCCATCGAGGGGATGAGATATTTGATCGGTCAGGTCCGTGACGGATTCACCGGCACCCAGCATCGGATCTGGTTCCAGCAGGAGTTGCCCGGCGGCTGGGTGGTCAACCACTGGCAGATGACCGCCACCCATACCGGGGACGCCTTCGGATTGGCGGCCAGCGGAAAACCGGTGCGGTTCAACGGCACCGACATCGTGCGAGTCGTCGACGACGAGATCACCGAGATCTACCACGTCGAGGAACTTCTCCAGATGACCGCACAAGTCAACGCCGGCTGACCGTCCGAGCAACCCGCCTGCCCTGACCAATGGGTGTGCGGGCGTTCAGGATTCGTGAAATGCTGCCGGTGTCTCGATGTAGCTCGAGGTTCCGGTACTGCTGTCGGCGAAGCGGCCCGCCCTCCGTTGGGAGAGGGAAGCGGCCGGGGCGAACTTGATCTCTGCTCGGCGTCCCGCGGTCTCTACCGTGGCTTCACGTTCGGGTCCGCGGCCTTCGCTGATCCAGAGGTTACCGAAGACCTCGACGCGTGGACGAGTCCGGTCGTCCAAGGTGATCTGTACGTCGCTGCCGGTGTATTCGCCCCAGACCGCCCACCATGTCGTCTCGGGGTCCCGGGGGAGCACTCCGGAGGCTCCTACGGCCATTGCGTTGTGGCCCAGCCATGTTCGCCACGGCTGGGTGCCTGCGATCGCTTCCGCGGCGTCGTCGGACGGGGAGATCCGGAAGTGTTCATCGGTGGGCCGCCACTCGACTCGCAGACCGGACAGCGGTAGCACCATTTCTTCGCACTGCATCACCGTCATGGCGGGGGGTTACCCCTCTCGCTCCGTTATGAAACCGTGACGCTCCGATTCCGGTTCGGTCCCGCGCACCTCGAACCCTCTCCATTCCCCGATCGGAAGCCGGAGCAGGTCGACCGTAAGACCGGTGTTCAGTAAGGTCCACTGGTACGGATCGAGCTGTGCGCCAACACCATTGGCCTGTTGAGGTGACTTGTCCTGCAGTGAGGTGCGCGCGGATCACTTCGGTGCTCGCAGCTGCGGCTGTACCATTTCGGTTGGGTGCGATTTCAACTGTCTGACCTGCTGTTGCTTCGATATTTGCCGCTGGTGTGCCGCCGGCTTGGCTAGGCTTGTGGGTGATTTGTCCTGATTGACGACTGTTGGAGGTATGCGTGATCGCCGCAGTGGTGATGGATCTCGACGGAACCTTGATCGAATCGACCGACCTCTGGCGGGCCGCACGGCGAGACAGCGCGGCGACCGGAGATGAAGTCGCGGTGCACGAGTCGGCTACCGACTACGTCCTGGAGCGGGCGGATACCCTCGAGCCGGTGCCGGGGGCCGAAGCGCTGGTACACGCCGTCGCCGCGCATGTGCCCGTGGTCGTGGCCACCACGGCGCCGGCCAGGTACGCGGCGGTGCTCACCGACCTCATGCCGGGGCTGTTCGAGCCGGTGTCCAGCATTGTCGTCGGCGACTTCGCCGAGCGCCACACGCCGATCGACCTGCACCGGACCGTGCTCGACTCACTGGGAATGGCATCGGAAAACGTTGTCGCGCTGCTGAATTCCACGTCCGGACTGCTGGATGCCTGCACCTTGGGCATGCGGGCGAGGGGTATCCCGCATCCCAGCCGGCCGCTGCCACGGGAATTGGCCGGTGTCGGCATCCCCGTCAGCCCGACCCACCATCACGCCGCGGTGACGCTGCTGCGAATGTTCCGCACCGAGGGCGTGATTCCCCCGCGCTGGCGGCTGGGCAAGCAGTTGCTGGCTGTCTGACGCGATCAGGAGGCATTCGAGGAGGCGAACCACCCGCGCCGGCGAGGCGGCTCGGAGGGCAGCGTCGACAGATCGAAGGCTTTCGCCATCCAGCGGCTTGCCGGTGGTGAAAAGGTCAGTGCGAGAACGGTGGCCGCGGTCACGCCGACGACGGCGCCGGTCACCACCGCGCCCTGGGTGAACGACATCCACGCATATGCGAGCAGCAGGATCTGCACGATGATCGTCAGCGTGCGTGGCCACCAGCGTCCCCGATACAAGGCAACCCCGAACGACGCCACCGCGGCGGCGAGCGACAACAGCACCAACAGCGTCGCCCCGGCGGAGACCGGGTCCGGGCCCTCCGCGGTGGAGATCCCGGCCACCGGTATCACCGCCGCGGCCGCCCCGGCCAGTCCTTCCATTGCCACCAACGCTCCTGCGATCCGCACGACTACGGGAGGACGCTGGTCGCTGACGATTCGCTGTTCGGGCACGCGTTCCAGGCTATGGCGGGACCGGCGACGGCTGGACTCTGTCCGGTCCCATCCTGATCACGATTGCGGCGCAAAGGAGAACGTGTTCTAGGTACCGTCATCGCATGAACCGCCGACGTGTGCTGGTGGCAGGTCTGGGTGACACCGGGCTGCTGACGGCCACCCCGGGCGGCCGATCCTTCCGGATTCCGGCCTGGTCGTTACTGCAGCCGCTCATCGTGCGGCGCGGGATCTACGGCGGAGTGCGAAAGGCTACGAATCGGATGATCTATTGACGCTGCCGCGCAATCGAAGTCCGATATCCGGCGGTCAGGGCGTGAGTTGGTGGAGCCGGTGGACCTGTGTCGCAGTGGTGTTCTCCCAGCTCTCCTGAGCGGCCATGGTGCATGCGGTGACGAATCCGGTCCAGGCGCCGGCCAGGCCGGCGAGCGCGGCGGCGGTCACGATGCCCGCCGGGCCGGACGGCAGGGCCATCAGGCCGCCGGCGAGGGCGGCGAGAATGCCGGGCAGGATCGCGGCGGGCAGGCCCTTCTCGAAACAAGCCTGCGCGGCGATTCCTACTTTCTCGGAGAGGGTGGCCGCGATCTGCGAGCCCGCGGACAGCCCGCCGGCGACCTGGACCGACAACTCCCTACCGGTATTTCCGATGGTGAACTTCATGTTCCGGACCTGGCCGTCGACGAGGATTGTCGGTACCAGCCGTTCGGTGACCCGGCCCGCCCGATCGACGACATCGACCGCCCCGGTAGCGCCGTCGAGGACGAAGCGCCCGGTCTCCAGCGCTACCCGTGCGCCCGCGTCTCGCATGTTCGTGGCCAGGAATGTGCCCCCTGCATCGAGCGGAGCCGCGGATACCGGTGCGGGCGGGGCTGCTGTCAGCGCGCACGCCATGACGATCAGCGCCATCGGAGCGGTCGATCGACCGATGCGCGCCGGTCCGGACGAGCCCACCGCAACCTCCTGCCAGGAATTCGCCATCGAGCGCTATCTAAACCGACCAGTCTCGTTTCTGATGTGCAACACGCCGCACCCGGTCTGCCGTCCCCGGCCACTCAGCCGTGACCACTCAGCAATTCGGCCAGCGTCAGCAAGGTTTCGTCGCCTCCGGGCGCGGCCAGGAGTGAAAGTCCCAGCGGCAGGCCTCGATAGCGCGCTACTGGCAGACTCACGGACGGGCCGCCCAGGATCGGGGCGAGACAAGTGAGCCGCACGACCGCCGCCCGAGCGTGGCCCGGATCGTCGAGCGGGGGAGCGGGTTCGGGAGTGGCGGGCAGCGCCAGCACTCGATCCTCGCCGAGCATGCGTGACAGGCGATCGGCCGCCTCACGCAGTATCGAGCGTGCTTCATAGGCGAGCGCGGGGGTGACCTCGGCGGCGAGTTGCAGGCGGGCGGAGACGTTGCGGCCGAAGATCGGGCGCTCGCGGCGGATCCAGTCGCCGTGCTGTTCCCAGACCTCGGCCGCCTGCACGGTGGTGAACGCCGCGCGGATCCGATCCCAGCCACCGGCGTCGAACAGCGGCGCGGTGGTCAGTTCCAGGCCCGCGCCCACCAGCCGGGAGAGAGTGCCGCGCAAGAGGTCTCGCACGTCCGGTGCCACCGGGATATCGCTGGGCCACCAGACCGTACGGGGGTGCGCGGCGGGCGCGGCGGCGTCCAGCAGCAGTCGGGCGCCGGCGCGCAGGGTCTGCGGATCGCGAGCCAGTAGCGCGGGCACATCGAACGACGGTGCCAGCGGAACGATTCCGGTGCGCGGCGCGCGAGAATGGCTGGGCCGCAGGCCGTAGAGACCGGTGTAGGAGGCGGGCACCCGGATGGAACCGGCGGTGTCGGTGCCCAGGCCCAGATCGGCCAGTCCGGCGGCCACCACGGTCGCGGTGCCGCTCGACGAACCGCCCGGCATCCGGTCCGGGGCTACGGGATTGACCGGCGTGCCGTAATGCGCATTGGTGCCGGTCAGGCTGTACGCCAATTCGTCGGTGTGGGTCTTGCCGACCACGGTGAACTCCCGGCGCAGCCGCTGCACCGCGACCGCGTCCTGCTCCGGGATCGGATGGGTGGCCAGCCAGCGCGGATTGCCCGCGCCGGTCGGCATACCCGCGACATCGACGACATCCTTGACCGCCAGCCGCAGCCCGGCGGGAGCATCGGTGACCGGCAGCCAGGAGACGAACCCGTTCACAGCCCCTCCAGATCACTCTTGCGCAGGCAGCAGTGCACACCCTTGACCTGGTCCACCACCTGCGAAATACGGAAATCTGCCGCAGCGGACAGATAGGCCAGTGCGAGCGGCGCGGGCACCGCGTAGCGCTCGGCCAAGAAAGCCAGCGCATTACGCGTGGCCTGCTGCACGGCGATATCGAGGTCCGGATCCAGTCCGACCACCAGGTGATCGGCGGCGGTCTCGGCGAACGGCGTGGCCAATGTGCTTGCCAGCGAACGCATCCGGGCATCATTGTGCACGGTCAGCCGGAGCGTGGCGCGCAGCGGCGCCTCGAAGGCGGTCAGGGCCACCTCGCCGTCGCCCATCGCGAAATGCGGATCGCCGGTGTAGAACAACGCGCCGGGCACCTGCACCGGCAGGAACAGTCGTGCGCCGACGCCCAGCATCCGGATATCCAGATTGCCGCCGTGCGGTCCGGGCGGCACCGAGTGCACCGGCTGTTCGGTGCCCGCCGCGACGCCCATGATGCCGAGAAACAGATTGAGCGGGAAGCGAATCGCGCGGCCGTCGCCCAGGCTGATGACGCCGCGGTCGTCGTCGACCGTGGCCACCGTGCAGACCGGGGGCACCGGCAGCGCCGGATCGTGCCCGGCGGGCGGCCGCGGGAATTCGCCGGCCAGCGCGCCCTTGCCGTGCCGATTGCTGATCACTCCGTAGTCGGTGCGGCGGCGCAGTTCGAGCACCTCCACCTCGAGCACGTCACCGGGCCGCGCACCGGAGATCGCGATCGGCCCGGTGATCACATGCGGGCCCTGCCGCACCGGATCGTGAGCGACCGTCGCCGCGACGGCGGCTGTGTCGGAAAGGATTTCGCTGATCCCGGCCGCGGCGAAGAAGTTCGCCGGATCACGGCCCTGATCCTCGAGGATGCCCTCGTGACTGATGGTGTCCACGCACACGACGGTGCCCGAGATAACCGTGAGCACGGGTTTCGCGAGGGCATTGGGCAACAGGCCCCAGCTGACGCGGTCCGGATCGGCGTCGAGGTATACATCGCCGGAGATGGTGCCGGAGCTGGGTTGTAGTAGATTCATCGAGCATCCCGGATCGGTGTGGAAGGTGGTCGTATACAACCACTGCCGGGCCGGGCCCGCCACTTCAGCGGCCGCGCAAAGGAAGTCAGTGTGACCAGTGCCACCGGGCGGCTGTCGCCGCAGCAACTGTGCCGGGCCGTCCGGGACGACATCATCCGGCGCACGCTGCCGCCGGGGCAGCGGCTGACCGAGGAGGCGCTGGCCGAACGCTACGGGGTATCGCGGGTGCCGGTGCGAGAAGCCTTGCGCACCTTGGAAGCCGAGGGTTTCGTGTGGTCACGCCCCTATGTTGGCGTGTTCGTCGCCGAGTTGACCGAGTCCGAGGCCGCCGACCTGCTCGAGATCCGGGCGTTGCTGGAGCCGCTGTGCGCCCGTCGCGCCGCCGAGCGCCGCACGCCGGAACAGGTGGGGCGGCTCAAGGAACTGGTGCGCTTGGGTCTGGACGCGCTGACCGATCGGCGCTTCGCCGAGCTGGCACGGCTGAACAGCCGTTTTCACGAGGTGCTGGCCGAGGCGTCCGGCAGTGCCGTACTGCTGCAGCAGATCACTCAGCTCAGCCAGAAGATCGCCTGGGTGTACGCGGTGGAGCTGCCGCGGCGCGGCCCGGATTCCTGGGCCGAGCACGAAAAGATCTGTGCCGCCGTAGAAGCCGGGGATCCGGAGCTGGCCGGTCGCATCGTGGCCGAGCACATCTCCCGGGCGGCTTCGGCGTACCGGCTGCGCGGCGCTGCCGAATCCTAGTCGTATACGAACTCGCCGCCCGCAGGCTGTGTTTGCTGACTATTCGCGAATTCATCGACCGTCGAGCGCAATTCTAGTGGTAGGCAGCGTTGCTGCTCACTTCTTCAGCGCATATCGCTGCCGTAGCAAACATTTCGAGGGTGCTGCGAGCAGTTCGTAACATCGCGGACAAAGTCGCGGTGGGAGATGGCAACACGCGGTTCGTATACAAAACGGGTTCCTGCTCTCCCCTCGGAGGTACCCATGGCGGATCTCGTGCTCCGCACCGCCCGCGTCGACGACGACAGCGGAACGGTCGACATCGCCGTCTCCGACGGCGTCATCACCGCGATCGCCCCCGCGCTCGCCGGCACCGGAGATACCGAAATCGACTGTGCCGGAAGAGTTGTCATTCCCGGCCTGATCGAATCCCACCTGCACGTGGACAAGGCGCTGCTCGACCGCGAGCGCCCCAACCCGGACGGCACGCTGGCCGGAGCCATCGCGGTCACCGGTGAACTCAAGCGCGGCTTCACCCGTGAAGCGGTACTCGGCCGCGCCCGGCAACTGCTCGATATGGCGATCGGCAACGGCACCACCGTCGTGCGCGCCCACCCCGATGTCGATCCGATCGTGGGCCTGCTGGGTGTCGAGGTGCTGCTCGAACTCCGCGAGGAATACCGCGACCTGCTCGACCTGCAGATCGTGGCCTTCCCGCAGGAGGGCATCCTCAAGGCGCCGGGCACGCTGGAGTTGTTGCGCGAGGCCCTGTCCCGCGGCGCCGACGTGGTCGGCGGCTGCTGCTACAACGAGGCCGATCTCACCGACTGCCACCGGCACATCGATCTGGTCTTCGAGCTGGCCGCGGAATTCGGCGTACCGGTCGACATGCACGCCGACCTGGCCGACGACGCCACCGATCCCCGATTCGCACTGGCCGACCGGATCGCGGAGGTGACCGCACGCACCGGCATGCACGGCCGGGTCAGCCTGGGCCACATGAGTTCTCTGGCCGGCCGCCCGGCCGCCGAACGGCACGCGACCATGACCCGGCTGGCCGCCGCCGGCGTCGCGGTGGTTCCGCTACCGGCGACCGATATGCATCTGGGCGGCCGCACCGACACCGTCAACACCCGCCGCGGCATCGCCCCGATCCGCGAACTGTGGGAAGCCGGCGTGCTGACCGCCTTCTCCTCCAACAATGTTCGCAACGCCTTCACCCCGTACGGCAATGCCGACCTGCTCGATATCGGCCTGTTCCTGGCCCAGACCAGCCACCTGTCCGGTGACGCCGACCTGGCCCGCGTACTGGACATGGTCACCGGCAACGCCGCCCGCGTGGTCGGCCTGCACGACGCGTACGGCCTCCGGCCCGGCGCCACCGCGGATCTGGTGGTGCTGTCCACCCGCCGCGTCGCCGACGTCCTGCTGGATCGGCCCGACCGCTGCTACGTGATCAAACGCGGCCGCATCGTCGCCCGCACCAGCCGCACCCGGGAACTGGTGCGCCCGAACACCTTCGAGACCGGAGTACTCACCCATGCGTGACCGCATACCCCACGAGATCGTCGCCTCCGTCCTGGCCGGCCTGACGGCCTTCATCGGCGGCACCGCGCTCAACCTCCCGCCGTGGGCCATCTTCATCGGCTGGGCCGGGACATTCCTGGCCGGTGGGCCCTCGCTGGCGGTGGCCCGGAAACTTTGGGCCGCAATGCCTGTCGGCTCCACTTTCGCCATGGTGATCGTGGTCGCCGACCAGCATATCGGGACCGTGCTGGGTTCCTCGCGCGTCGCGCAGGACACGGTCCTCGCATTGATAATCCTGGTGGTCAACACCGCTCTCATGTACACCGGCCGCATCCCGGTCTTCTCGCTGATCCCGGGCATGTTCTTCGGATTCGCCTCCTACTTCGCCACCTTCTTCGGCGGTTTCGGCTTCGAGCACGGCAATGTGCTGGCCGCCTGGGTGGCGGTGGTGGCGATGAACTTCCTGGGCCCGGTGTTCGCCTACCTGTCGACCTTGTCGACGTCAGGCGCGGGCGACGCGGTACACCAGGCTGAGGCGGCCGTCCGGCCATCGCTCGGAACTGCGTAGCTCGAGTGGGCGGCGCTGCGTGGATGTCGCGAACAAGGTGGTGCCTTCGCCCGCGATCAGCGGGTAGACGATCAGCCGCAATTCGTCGACCAGTCCGGCATCTACGGCGGCGGCGGTGATGCGGGCGCCGCCCATGAGGTAGATGTCTTTGCCCTCTTCGTGTTTGAGGGCCTCGACATCATCGAGACCGCGCAGGAATTTCGTATCGGGCCATTCGGTCGAGGTGAGCGATTTCGAGACCACGTAGTGCGGCAGGGCCGTCATGGTTTTTGCCCATTCGACCTCGGAAGCTGTTGGCACGCTGCCGCTTTGCGGATGTACCTCGTCCGGATGGTTCTGGATCTGTGTCCAGTACTGCTCGTAGCCGGGGTACATGCGGCCGCCGAGAACGCAGGCGTCCACCTGTGCGGTCAGGCCGTAGTCGTCCGACCAGCCGTCGACCCAGTCGGCGTAGCCCTCTGAGCCTTCGATCCTGCCATCTGCCGATATCTTGAAAGCTGCGATGAGTTGGCGCATTGTCGTTGTCTCCTAAGGTGTTTCACGTTCTCCGTTGAGTCGCGCCGCGTATCGAAGGCGCAGATCTGTCATGGTGTCGTCGAAATGCGGTGGTGTGCGTCCCGCCAGGCGGTCGGCGAGCAGGTCGAGGTGTGCATGCCAGCCCGCGCTGTAATTGAGGAGACCGTTCCGATCGGCGATCCGGCGATGGGTGACGACCAACCGGACCCGGTCGCCGACGGGCGTCAACTCGAACGTCACCACCGAGCCGTCCTCCCAGGTGTGGGACAGCAATCGCGGTGGCTCCCACGCCAATATCGTGCTGTCGATCAAGTACTCGTCGACGGGGCCGCGGGGTTCCCCGGTGAGTTCGGCATTGCGGAAAACATGGTTCACGGCACCACCGACGCGCGGATCGAAGGTGCCGCCCGCCTGCCAGGTCTTGCGCTTCTCCGGTTCGGTCAGGAAGGCCCAGACCCGCTCGATGGGCCCGGGCAGCTCGCGTTCGATGCGCACGGTGTCCGGGGTGGTCAGGGCGCAGTATTCGTTGTCGCTCAAGGCTGTTCCTTGTCCAGGTCGTCGTCGGCCAGGGCCGCTTCGAGTGCGTCGAGCCGCTCGTTCCAGAACCGCTCGTAGTAGCGCAGCCACGCGACACCGTCGCGCAGTGGCGCGGCGTCCAGTGCACAGGTGTGCGTGCGGCCGTGGACGAATCGGCGGATCATGCCCGCGCGTTCGAGCGTCTTGATGTGCTTCGACGCCGCCGCCAGCGACACCGGGAACGGTGCGGCCAGCTCGCTCACCGACAGTTCACCGCCGGCGAGCATGCGCAGCATGGCCCGGCGGGTGGGGTCCGCCAGCGCGTGGAAGATGGCATCCAGCTGCTGCGATGAATTCTCAACCACAAGGTTGAATATTGCAGCGCCCGGCAAGATTGTCAACCCTTTGGTTGAATATTCCAGCGCTACGATCCCAGCGCGGTGAGAAGGGTTGTCAGGGCCCGTGATTCGGTCGCGGCGTCCGGAGTCTTGGCGCGTACCGCCTTCAATGCGGCGTCGATCCTGGCGTCGAGCACCTTCCACCCGGCGTCGTCCATCGGTTGCAGCGTGTCCTGGTCCTGATCCCAGGCTGTTTCCAGGTCCTTGATCCGGGTGACGGCCTCGCTCTGCTGACCGGCCTGCACTGTGGTCAGCGTGTCCTGGGCGATGACGCGGAATTTGGCGACCTCGGCGGCCGGGAAATGGGCCGTCGGGCCTCCCGGTCCGGCCGCTGCGGCCGACGTGGTCGCTGTTTCCTCGTCACTGTTCGAATCGGCGTGCGGCTGGTTGGCGGCCCAAACCAGCAGTGCCCCGGCCAGGATCGCGACGACCGCGTAGTAGCCGAGCATGAGGCGCTCGCGCTTCGGGTCGGCGGCAGTGGATATGTGCGACGGACGCTGCTCATCGACGACGTCCCTGCGCGTACCGGTGAGGTAGACGACCACCGCCAGAATCGCGATGAGGAAGATGATGCTGGTCAGCGCGGTGCCGAGGCCCAGACCGTGATCGGCGGACGAGGAGGCGAACCAGTCACCGAGGTTGGCGCCCAGCGGTCGGGTCAGGATGTAGGCGAGCCAGAACGACAGCACGGCATTGGCGCCGCCACGCCGGCCGAGCACGACCGCGGCGATCAGTCCGGCCGGCAACAGCACCGAGGTGCCCGGTCCCCAGCCGGTCAGCTGCAACGTCCAGTCGCCGGCGGCGGTACCCAGGGCGAAGGTGACCAGAACCGCCAGCCAGTAGAACAATTCACGAGGCAAGGTGGTGATGCTGTGGATCGACAAGGTGCGCTCGCGGACGAACCAGATCCCGAACACGACCGCCAATGCCAGCGCGAAAACACCGGTGCTCAACGCAAGTGGCACACCGAGGTTGTCGGTCAGGATGTCGGTGTAGAGGGTGCCGCTCACGCTCACCACGATGACGGTCAGCCAGTACACGAACGGCACGTACCGATTCAGCCGCAGCTGCCAGCCCAGCGTCGCGGCGAGTATCGCCGTGAACAGCAGCGCGGTGCCGCTCAGACCGACTCCCAGTGAGCTGTTGATCCAGTCGGCGAAGCTCTCGCCCACGGTGGTGCACAGGATCTTGATGATCCAGAACCACACCGTGACCTCGGGAACCTTGCTCAGCATCCGGCGGGTGAGGCCGACCTCGGCTGTCGTCTTGTCAGTCACGGATCGGACGGTAGTGATCGGTCGCTGTGGCGACGCTGAGAAACGTGCCCGGATCGGGAGGTCAGCCGATTCGGGCGCTCTGGCCGCCGTCGACGGGCAGCAGGACGCCGGTGATGAAGGCGGCCTCATCGGAGGCGAGGAAGAGCGCGGCGTGGGCGACATCCCAGGCGGTGCCCTGGTGGCGATTCAAGGGGACCATCCGGTTGCGGGCCGCGCGGAGTTCATCGCGGTCCATGCCCAGTGCGGCGGAGATGCCCTCGATCGCCATCGGGGTGTCGATGAGGCCCGGCATGATGGCGTTCGCGCGAATTCCGAAGGCGGCGTTCTCCATTGCCAGGGCGTGGGTCAGGGCATTGAGGCCCGCCTTGGAGACCTTGTAGGCGACCAGCGGCGCCGAACAGACCGCGGCGATGGACGAGACATTGAGAATCACGCCCGCGCGGTGTTCCCGCATATGCGGAACGACCTCGCGGCAGAGGATCCACGGCCCGCGCAGATTGACCGCGTGGATGCGATCCCAGGCTTCCTCGGTGATGTCCAGCGCGCTGCCGTCGCGACTGCCGATACCGATGTTGTTGTGCAGGATATCGATTCGGCCGAAGACATCGATCGCCGTGCGTGCGATCGTGCCGCAGTCGGCGGTATCGGTGATGTCGGCGACCAGTGGCTGGGCCGTGCCGCCCGCCTCGGCGATCATCGCACAGGTCTCCTCCAGTGACTTCGCGTCGCGGTCCACGGCAAGCACCTGCGCCCCTTCGCGGGCGAAGAGAATCGCTGTGGCGCGCCCGTTTCCGATGGTGGTGCCGGGAGTCTGTCCGGCGCCGCAGACTATCGCGATCTTGTCCTGCAGCCGTCCGGTCATGACGGGAACCCCTGCAATCCCTCGTCGAGGGGGACTTGAAAGGTGTTCAGCGCGGTAGAGACCAGCGTGTACTGCCCGACGGCGAATACGAGATCCATCATCTGCTGTCGAGACCAATCCTGCGACAACGCCTTCCACAGCTCGTCGTCCAGGCGATGGTCGGCGATGAGCTGGTCGGTGGCCTGCAACAACACCGTGTCCCGCGCAGCCCAGTCGGTGGCGTCCGAGGCGACCTTGTCGATCTCCGCGTCGGTCAGCCCAGTGCGCCGCCCCAGCACCCGATGCTGCGCGAACTCGTACTCCGACCCGCACCGCCACCCGGTCCGCAGAATGACCAGTTCCCGCTCCCGCGCCGGCAAGGTCGAACCGCCGAGCACATGCCGCCCGAACACCAGCCACCGATGCAGTAGATCGGGATGATGTGCGAGGGCCCTGAAGATGTTCAACCGCTGGAGCTGATCGAGCGTCTTCCGGGTCCGCTCGTCCCAGTCGGCTTCGTCAGTGAGGGGAATCCGCATCGCACAACGCCTTTCGCCGGACGTATCACTCGCCGAAGGCCATTATTCCGTTATGGGCGTTCGGCGACACGGTTGTGGCCGTCGAAGTCGTCGAACAGTGAGGGGGAGGTGGTGTCGGCGTGGTGGTGCTGCTTGTGGGTGGTGTGTTGTCGCCTGGGTGGTCTGGTGATGCTGAGCTCGTCGGGGGAGAAGGCGAGGGCGTCGTCGCTGCCGGTGGGCAGCACGTGCAGGTAATCGGGTTCGGTGGGGTCGGCGACGGCGACCACCTTGCCGGATCGGCCTTCGTCGATACCGACGGCGTCGGCGGTGAACCAGACTCGGGGCGAGCGGCCTGCTTCGACTTCTGCGGCGATCCGCTGGATATCTGTGTCGGACAATGAGGTGGAGGTGTTTCGGCGGGTCGTCATGGTGTGCTCCGGGCGTGATGAACGTCGGTCTCTTCCGAGGATGCCGGAGAGTGCCGACATCATGCATCCGCGAGCCCGGAATTACCGAACCGGCCGATCGATTGACCGCGGCGGCCACCCCGCTGGGCGCGAACCGGACGGTCCGCAATGATCAGCGGATGACCGTGGAACGAGTACGCGACGGCCGGACCCTGGTGATCCGGATGAACCGCCCGCGAACGTCGCGAACCTCGTTGGACGGGAAAGTGATCCGCGTGTCGGCTATTCGATGAAGCTCATGGCCCGCTCGGCCATGGCGGTGATGGTGAGGCTCGGATTCACGCCCACATTGGCCGGGATCGCCGCCCCGTCGCAGACCAGGAGGTTCCGGTAGCCGTAAACCCGATGCCGGGCGTCGATGACGCCGGTGGCGGGTGAATCGCCGATGGCCGCGCCGCCGAGGAGGTGCGCGGTGGTGGGAATCGACAGGATCGCCTCCGGTACCGCTGCCCGCACCACGCCGCCGATCCTGGCGGCGATGGCCTCGGCGGCGGCGTAGGCCGCCGGAATGAACTGCGGGATGGGATGTTCGGGATCCTGCACGGTGGTGAGCACCGGATACCCGGAGCGTCCCGAGCCGGGTGGAGAGCCGGGGCAGGGATCCGGACAGCTTGCAGCGCAACAGCAATCGATTGGTGCCCAGCGCCCCGCCCGCAACCACGACGCCGCGTGCGGTGTGCGTGCGGCGATCCCGGCGCACCCAGCGGCCCGTGCGCTCACTGGTGATCGCGTAGCCGTCGCTGCCGTCGGCCGCGCCGAGCGGCCGGATATCGATCACGGTCCGCTCGGCCAGGATCTGCGCGCCATGTTGCTCGGCGAACCACAGGTAGTTCTTGACGAGGGTGTTCTTGGCATTGTGGCGGCAGCCGAGCAGACACGAGCCGCACCGGACGCAACCCGCGCGTTCGGGGCCCGCACCGCCGAAATACGGATCGGGAACGGTCTTTCCGGGTTCGCCGAGGAAGACGCCGACCCGGCTGCGGGCATAGGTGCCGCCGAAGCCGTGCTCGGCGGCATACTCCCGTAGCAAGGTGTCGGCGGCAGTGTCCTCTACCAGGCTCGTCACACCCAGCATGTGCTCGGCGGTGTCGTAGTGCGGTGCGAGTTCGGCATCCCAGTCGCCGAGATGCGCCCACTGCGGGTTGCGGGCGAATTCCGGGCGGCTGCGGTAGAGCGTGTTCGCGTAGGCGAGCGATCCGCCACCCACCCCCGCGCCCGTAACCACGAAGACATCCTTGAACAGCGTGGGCCGGAAGATGCCTTTCATGCCGAGCGCAGGCAGGAAGTAATAACGCCGCACCTGGGAGGCGCGTTCGGCGAAATCGGTGTCCGAGAATCGCCGCCCCGCCTCGAGCACACCGACCCGGTATCCCTTCTCCCGCAACCGCAGTGCGGACACGCTGCCGCCGAAGCCGGAACCGATGACGAGCCAATCGAAATCGTGTGTCATGCCTGCCCCCGTCATTTGAGCCCCAGCGCGCCGTCCAGGCCGCCGACATCGCTGCTCCTCCGCGTCGAGGTCACGGTGGTCCGGGCGAATTCCGCCAGTGTCGCCGCGATGGGTTCCGGGGTGCCGTCCGCGCGCGGGTCGGCGCCGGCCGCTACATCGCAGTGCAGGTAGCCGGGAAACCAGTGCACGCCCTGGTCGGGGAAGACCCCGAGTCCGGTCAGTGCGTGGGTGAAGCTGGAGCGGCCCATGAGATTGATGAACGGCAGCCGGGCCGCGCCTTGTTCGTGGCGCAGCGGTGCGAGTGATCCGGTGCGGCAGCCACCGAGGGCGGCGGCGGCGTCGAGGGGCTGGCGGATCGGGAAGTAGTCCTCGAAGACATTGAGCCGCCCGCCCGCCAGCATCGGCGCGAGTTCGGCGAGGCTGACCACTTCGCTGTCGGCGGTGACGGCCGGTATGCCGGTGCGCGTGAATTGTGCTGGGGCGTCGCCGGTTCCGCAACGGTCGTAGTCGCGCCAGCGATACAGGGTCTCGAACGAGGTCGGACTGTAGCGGGGTGCGGTGCCGCAGGCGGCGCGGTACAGCGTGCGCACGCCCGGGGCTTGGCCGGCTTCGAAGGAGAGCGGGAAGGTCCGCGGTGCGACTTCGGCGCTGTCGAGGGTGCCGCAGCTCATGGACAGCACCGCGAAGTTCACCGAGGTGTGCGCGCCGCCCAGTAGGCCCAGCAGGGCCTGGTTGGTGAGCCGCAACCGGCGGTAATCGGGTGTACGGGTGAGCAATTCGCGCCAGGTGCGCGCCGTCGAGCCGCGGACGAGGAGATCCGGGGTGCCGTGCCGGGGCAGCAGTCGCAGGATATCGGACTCTTCCTCCGGCGCCAGGGTCGCGGCCGCCGCCACGGCCGCGATGAGTGCGAAGGCTTCGGCATTGCCCCAGCCGCCCTTCAGGACCGCGGTGCTGTTGGGCGCGAGCCCGCGGCGCATGAGCAGGGGAGCGCGCTCGATGGCGCGGGCCGCTATTCCGGTGGGTCCGGCCAGCGCGCGCCGCCGGGACAGCCGCAGTGGATCCAGGTGGGTGATGGAATCCAGCGCCACCAGTGCGGCGATCTGCTCGTGTCCGGGCCGACCGGCGAAATCCCATGCGGCGTAGGTGCCGGCTTGGATCGCGCCCAGTGAATGCCCGCCGAGAATCACCTTCTGAGCGCGCAGATCGGCATCGGGGATCTCCCGGCGCAGCACCTCGTGGGTGTCCTCGACCGTGCGGGCGGAACCGAATTCGGCCAGGAATCCGAGATCGCGGTCGCGGTGGAAGCCGCCGAAGACCCGGCCGCCGACCGATTTCCCGCCGTAGTAATAGTCGAAGGCGAGGTGGTAGTCGCCCTCGGCCATGGCGATCTCGATGGCCGAGTGGTCCTCCACACCGTTGGCGCGGCGGTCCAGGACCCACACCTCCGCCGTGAGCCCGGCCGCCGCCAGATTGCGAACGGTATTGCGGCCCAGCGGTTGCAGCGAGCGTGCGCCCGCGATGGCGCCCGGCAGCAGGGCGATGATCACGTCGGCGGCGGCGGGATCATCGGGCGCGGCAACGCGTTTGACCCGCAGGTGCCGCAGGACATCGCAGTCGGCGGGATGAGCGGGGAAGCCATCGGGCAGGGGTGCGTGCCGCGTCACCATGCTGACCCGGATGTCGTCGGCGGTTTCCAGGATCTCTTCTGTACGGGTCACTGCCGAACCTCTCGCTCGATCTCACTACTTCGATACCCTGAATCGAGGGTAGGAAGATCAGCGAAACCGGGGCTTGACCGGGGGAAGAACGGCGTCGTAGGTAAAGGATCCGGCTGTCTGGGTCAATATCGCCCGAACATCGGTTAATATTCGGCACATCAGCTGGTAGTCGATGAGGACTGTGCGCACATGTTCGACTGGGATCTATTGCGGAATACCTCCAGCGTCCACATCATGACGCGGATCGGGGAGGAACGGGGAATGCCCGCGGCCGCGTGCCTCGCGGGCACCGGATTGTCCACCGAGGCGGTGATCGATCCGAACGCGGAAGCCACGGCCCGCCAGGAGGTGACCGTGGTGCGCAATCTGCTCGCCCGGTTCGGTGCCGAACCCGGGCTGGGGGTGGAGGCGGGCAGCCGGTATCACGTCTCGCTCTACGGTCCGTGGGGCCTGGCCATGCTGTCCAGTCGCACCCTGCGCGATGCGGTGGAGATAGCGTTGCGGTACGTGGAGTTGGCTTTCGCCTTCGGGCAGTTGAGCTTCGAGGAGAACGAGACCGAAGCCCGGCTGGTCTTCGACGACGACGAGGTCCCCGAGGATGTGCGCGCTTTCCTCACCGAGCGGGTGATGACCGGTATCCAGATGCTCAGCAAGGAACTCTTCTCGGCCGGAGTCCCGGTGCACCGCATCACCTTCCGGCACAGTATGCCCACCGATACCGCTCGCCATCGCGAGGTGCTCGGCATCGAGCCGGAATTCGGCGCGCCCCGCAACGAACTGGCCTTCGCCGCGGCCTACCTGGACATGCCGCTGCCGCAGGCCAACGAGTGGGCCCGCAGCACCTGTGAACAGATGTGCCGTGATCTGCTCGCCCGGCGGCACGCCCGGACCGGATTCGCGGGCGCGGTCCGAGATCGGCTGGTGCGCAGCCCCGGGCACATCCCGGACCAGGCGACGGTCGCGGCGGAACTGTTCATGAGTTCCCGCACCCTGTCCCGGCGGCTCAACGAGGAGGGCACCTCCTTCCGGGCGCTCCTGGACGAGGTGCGGCAGGCGCTGTCGGAGGAACTGCTCGACCGCACCGCCATGACCACCGAACAAGTGGCCTCCCGGCTGGGCTACGCGGAGGCCGCCTCGTTCATCCGGGCCTTCCGGCGCTGGAAGGGCTGCCCGCCACAGGAATACCGCGCCCGCAGGGGACGCGGACCCGCACGGATACCCGAACTGGTGTAGCCGTCGGGAAATATCAATCGCGAGTCCGCGACTGCCCTGGTCGTGCCGATATCGGCATCGATAGCGTGCCGGGAACAAGGCAGTGCGGAGGATGAGACGTGGATACTTCCCGGCCCGGCGACGGCGGGTTCGATTTCGACTGGATCGTGATCGGCAGCGGATTCGGCGGCGCGGTGAGCGCATTGCGACTGTCGGAGAAGGGATATCGGGTCGGCGTGCTCGAACAGGGCCGCCGCTTCGCCGATACCGATTTCGCCGAGCGGGCCACCCAGCTGCGACGATTCCTGTGGCTGCCGAGCGTGGGGCTGCGGGGAATTCTGCGCCTGGCCCCGTACCGGCATGCCACGGTGCTGGCCGGAGTAGGCGTCGGCGGCGGTAGCCTCGTCTACGCCAACACCATGTACGAGCCGCAGCACGATGATTTCTATCGGCATCCGCAGTGGGCCGAATTGGCCGACTGGCGGGCGGAATTGGCGCCCCACTTCCGCACCGCGAGGCACATGTTCGGGGTGGCGCCCTATCGTGGCGAGCGACCGGTGGACAGTCTCATGCGGGAACTGGCGACGGAACTCGGCGTGCCCGAGGGCTATCGGCACACACCGACCGCGGTCTACCTCGGTACGCCCGGAAAGACGGTTCCGGACCCGTATTTCGACGGCACGGGCCCGGCGCGGACCGGCTGTGTCCGGTGCGGGCAATGCATGCTCGGTTGTCGCTACGGCGCGAAGAACAGCCTGCCGAAGAACTACCTGTGGCTGGCGGAAAAGGCCGGGGCCACAGTGCTTCCCGAACTCAAGGCGTCCGATATAGCCCCGCTGGGTGACAGCGCCGGCGCGGAGGGTTTCCGCGTGCGAGCCCGCCGGCCCGGGTTGCCGCGCGGCCGCACCCGGGAATTCACCGCGCGCGGGGTCGTGATCGCCGCGGGCGCGCTGGGCACCAACGAACTGCTGGCCGCCTGTAAACGCCGGGGCTCCCTGCCGAATCTCTCGGACCGGCTCGGAGACATGGTGCGCACCAACGACGAATCCATCCCGGCCGCCTCGACCACGAAACCCGAGGCCGACTACCGCAGCGATGTGGCGATCACGTCGAGCATCTTCCTCGACGAGCACACCCACATCACCAACAACACCTACGGCGACGGCGGCGGATTACTCGCCCTGTCCTACGGTCCCGTCCCCACGGCCCGCACCCGGTGGGGACGCGGCGCACAGTTCCTGCGGGACTATCCGGCATACCTGCTGCGGCTGCTGCGACACCGGCACTGGTCACGCCGGACGATCATCTTCACGGTCATGCGCGGCACCGACGTATCACTGCGCCTGCGCAGGGGATTCGGTCCCGGCCGTTTGCGGACGCAGGCGGCGGGTGCGCCGCCGGCCGGAACGTCTGCCGTCGACACCGCGCGGCGCGTGGCGGCGCTGGCCGCGCAACACATGAACGGCAGCCCGCTCGCCGCCCTCACCGAAACCCTCGGCTCCGCACCCATGACCGCACATTTCCTGGGCGGCGCCGTCATCGGCGCCGACCGCGACCACGGCGTGATCGACCGGCACCACCGGGTTTTCGGCTACCCCGATCTCCTGATCTGCGACGGCTCGGCAGTGCCCGCGAATGTCGGGGTCAATCCGAGCCTGACGATCTGTGCCATGACGGAGGCCGCCATGGCACAGGTGCCGCACGCCGCCTCCTCGATGGCGCGCTGAACCAATGCACTCGAGCCCGGGCATGAGCACTCCGGCCGTGGCGGTCTCAGCCGATGGTTCGGTCGGTGAAGTCGGCAATGGCGACGCCTACCGGGTCCGGGCTGCCGTCGTTCTGGGTTTCGGCGCCGGCGAGGGTGTCGATGTGGGTGTAATTCGGGACGAGCACCCGCTGGAAGTGCGGTGCGAACGGGATGATCGAGGCCGCGATGTCCTGTGCGTCCAGGAAATCCTTGACGACACTGCCGGTTCCGTTGATGGTGATCATCGGCTTCTGCATGACCTCGGCGTTGTACTTGATATTCGACAGCGATCCGGTGCGGCTGCCCGCCAAGGCCAGGAAGGTGTCGTAGAGCACCCGGGTCGGGAAGTACCACTCGGTGAATCCTAGTGGGCCGCTGACCATCCGGGCGAAGTCGTCGATATCGACGACCTCCTTGGACGGGTCGGTGTAGAAGGTGGTCGGGGTGTGGCGGTAGTCGTCCCAGGTGTAGAGCGTGGCCGGATCGACGGGACCGACCCGCTTCTCGTGCCCCAGCACACCGCCCACACCGAGACCGATCAGCGGAATGCGTTGCAGCCCATCGGGCAGCGGGAATGTCTTCTCCTGCACCTGGCCGCCCGCCAGCGCGCCCAGGCTGACCTGGTCCAGGCCGATGTTCATGCCGTTCTTGCTGAGGAGCTGGCCGAAGGCCGCACGATTGGTGAACCGGAAGTCACGCAGATTATTCGCGCCCGTGAGCGCATCCAGCCAGGTGTTCGCACCGCCGACCCGGAAGGTGCTGTCCAGCCCCCAGGTGACCGGAAGCCGTTTCAGTACATCGGATTCGGCGTCGGGCTCGAATTGGGCGGCCAGGCCCAGGATGGACAGGGCATTGAAGGTCTGCGGATTGAAGATGGGGATCAGCGCATTGTCGGCCGGGGCCAGGCCGAACTTCAGTAGGGCCGTCGAAATCGCCTCGGGCAGCGCCAATCCCAGGGTGCTGAGCTGACTGAACAGCGGATCCACCTTCAGGCCCACCGGATCGGCGGTGACCAGGGTATCGAGGGCGACGAAACCGGCGCACTGGTTGTAGCCGGCGTCCTCGCGGTGGCCGGTGAAGTCGGTGGCGGCGAACAGGCCGGTGAGCAGACCGCCCTGAGAATGCCCGCCGCACAGCGTCTTGGTCTGCCGGAAGCGTTGATCGGGCAGTTCGCGGGTGAGGATCTCGTTTTCGTCCTGCGAGGTTTGGGCGACGCCGAAGTCCGCGCCCATCTTGTCGCCCCAGAATCCGCGCCAGCCCGGAAACTGCTTCCCGCCGATCTCTTTATGGTTGTAGTAGTAGTCGATGGCGATGCGGTAGTCGCCCGCCGCGCGTGCCGCTTCGATACCGGTGTCGTCCTGCTGGCACACGCCGCGCCGGGCCAGCGACCACCATTCGGCCTGCTTACCCTGGGCGGCCAGGTCGTGCAGCGTATTCCGGGCGACCCGATCCATCGAGTAGGCGCTGCCGGTGGCGCCGGGCTGCATGACCAGCACCGCGTCGGCCCGTTCCGGATTCTCGGGGCCGTCGGTGAGCCGGTAGCGCAGGTAGCTGATCTTGTCGCACGCCGGCGGATGCGGGCCCGCGGCAGGCAGCATCGGACTGTCCAGGGTGATCTCGCGGACCTCGATACCGCCCCAGTTCTCGACGACTCGTTCGGTGCGGCCCGGGGTTTCGGTGTCCGCGGCCGCGATGGCGCCGGTGGCCAGATAGCTCGAGGCGGCCACCGTCACGGCGGTGAGCGCGGTCAGGCCGCGGAGGCGGGTGGGGGATCCCATCGATGTGCTGTCTCTCTGCTCGCGGCGGGTCAGTTGACGAAGCGGAAGCAGGTGCGCTGCCCCGCGTCACCCGGGCGGGCGGCGCGGTGGCACACCATGGCGTAGTCGCGGCCCGGATGCTGGGACAGGTAGTTCCAGATGGTCAGATTCGAGTGCAGCGGGACCACTTCCTGGCTGCCGTCCTTGAGATAGAAGGTCATCTCGCCGTCCGCCCCGCCGGCGTCACCGAGCTTCAGGTCCGCCAGCCAGCCCAGGGTGAAGATCGGAAGGTCAGGGCTGACATACCAATTGCCCGCGTCGTAGGTCGTCCACTCGGGCGTCAGGTCGGTGTGCTTGAAGTCGAATCCGGCGATATCGATGTCGAAGTCGATCGGCGGCAGCCAGCCGGCGCTGGTGGTGAGGCCGGGTGGCAGGGGAGCGGGTTCCGGTGCCGCCGGTTCGTTCACGGCGGGCGGCAGGGGAGTATCGGCCAGTGCCGGTGCGGCCGGGACGACCGCCAGGGCGGCCAGCGCCGTCCCGAGGACGATGCGGCGGGTGAAAGTCGAAGTCATGGCGGAACTTTCGTCAGTCGTTGGGAAAGCGCAGGCAGGTTCGCGTCAGGTACGGATCGGTCGCGACTTCGCCGCATACCTCCGCGTAGTCCCCGGCGGGGCGGCTCGCGGTGACCGCGTAGACGATGGGCAGTCCGCACGTCTGCCCCACGGGCACCAGCTCGGGCGCGCTGCCATCCTTCGGATAGAAGGCGAACCGGCCGGAAACACAATGTCTGCCTGCGGTTGTGGACAGCACGCCGAGGATGCCGGGCTGGATCGCCGGGGTGAGGGTGGCGATATCACCGTCGAGCAGTGCGCCCGCCGGCACGGTCGTGAAGTGATTGACGCTGGTGCCGCCGAAGCTCGCACCCCAGGAAAGGGTCGGTTCCACGGCATGCGCCTGCGGTGCGCCCAACGTGACGGCGAGCGTTCCGCCCGCCACGGCGAGTCCGGCCGCGATCTTGTTCTTCATCGATCCTGCTGCCCTTCATCGGGATTGAGCGGAATGCGGTTGCGCAGCACGGCCACCGACTCGGAGAGCATGCTCATGGAGATGAGGTCGTCGTGGCGGTCGTTGTCCAGCCGCGCGGCCTCGGCGGCCTGCGAACCCAGCCCGACGGTGTGCTGTTCGACGTAGCTGAAGGTGCGATCGCCGTTATTGCGGTAGATCATGGCCGTCGACGGTGCGAACTGTTCGGCCGCGACATCCATGCGGCCGTTGCCGGTGAAATCGCCGACCGCGACAGCGCACGGGCCGATGGGACCGAAGGTCATCTGTGGCGGCCCGAAATTGCCGTGCCCATCGCCGTACATGACCGAGAAGCTGAAGGCCGCCACATTGGCGGAGATGACATCGATATTGCCGTCGCCGTCCATGTCCACGGCCTTGAGATCCTCATCGGGCAGCGGCAGGAAATTCCAGCGCGGCGGCAGGAAACCGCCGTGATGATCGTTGAGCAGCACCCAGAATCCGGTCGTACCCAGATCACCGGTAATGATGTCGGCGTAGCCGGAATTGGTCAGGTCGGCGGTGAGGACCGTCGAACGGATCAGACCCGCCGCGAGCCACTGCGGATCGGCGAAATGCCCGGTGCCATCGTTGTGCATGACGCCGATCGCGCCGGGCAACGGGACCAGATTGTTGAAGGCGATATCCAGATGCCCGGTGTGGTCGAAATCCGCGAGCTGCACGCCCACCGGCAATCCGCCGGTGCGATACGTGACATTCGGGTTGGGATCCCGCGAGTACTTGCGGTCGACGGTGAAGTGGCCGCTCCCGTCATTGAACAGCACCGTGATGCTGAGCTGATTGCTCACCACCAGATCCAGATTCCCGGTTCCCCGGAGATCGCCCGCCACTACGGCATTCGCGCCGATCTCGGTGGGAATGAACTGCGTGCGCGCCAGATGGCCGTGCCCGTCGCCGCGCAGGATGGCGACGCCGCCCGCCACCCCCGTGGCCGCGACGGACTGATTGCCGTCATGGAAGAAATCGCCGGTCGCCATGGTCTGCGAGCCATAGCCTGAGCCGAGTCCGCCCGCGTAATACTCCACGGAATCCTCGAAGACCGGATTCGGTCCGGTGGATCCTGTTGCGCTGGAACCGGAGTCCGGTGCCGCCGTCGCCGCGGGCACGATCGGCCCGGGCAAGGTCAGCGCCGCCGCTATCGCGCCCGTGGTGAGCAGTGTCCTGTGTGTCCACATATCTTGTTTCCCTGCCGAATTCGCGCGGGTGCCGGTTACTGCTGGGGAGTGCAGTCGTGCCAGCCCGGACTGCTGGTGAGGTTCTGGATGAAGATCTGCGGACGCAGCACCTGTTCCAGAGTGGCGCGGTCCGGGATGGTGACGCACAGGCTCGGGCCGTCGTGGCCCTGCGGCGCGTATTCGGTCGCGACCGCGCGCGAGAGCCCATCGGTCGGCTGCCGCAATGCGTCACACGCCGCCTGATCGGCATCGGCGCGGCCGTAGCAGTTGAACCAGGCCATGGCGTAATGCACCGACAGCGCAGGCGATTTCGCATTGTGCGGCACCCCGAGCCAGTTGATGGAGTCGCCGTGGCTGCCGCCCTCGTAGGTGACGGTCATCATCGGGGCGGTGCTGCGCGGATCGCGCCGCTCCATATCGTAGAGATCCTTGGTACCGATCGGGCCGTCGGTCACCGAGAACACCGGATTGGGGATGATGAGCCCGTTCTCGTTGAGGCCGGGAATATCGAAATCCGCAGATTGATATTGCACGGCGGCCGAGGACGGCGCCTGGGTGAAGCCGGACATGCCCACGAACGAGTCGACCTTGGGGATCGGGCGGCCGTCATAGCCGTGACCCTGATCCTGCCAGCGCAGATACGACGACATGCCGACCGACCCGACGGACTGGCCCCACAGATTGATGTGATCGAGATCGAGCAGGTCCAGCCATGGATTGCGCTGATTCTCCCCGGCCGGTGCATAGGCGGGGTTGATCCGCACCAGGCGCGGGTTCTGCAGCCGCAGCAGATTGCCCAGTTCGTTGTTCAGGTCACTGATCGGCGTGATGTCCTGGCCCGCAACCCATCTCGTGACATCTTGGGCATCCAAGCAGGAGCCGGGAGCGAAGCAACCCCAGGACGCCAGCAGCGGTGTGATCAGATCCAGCGCGTTGCCGTCGCTGGCGGGCTGCCCGGCCTGCGCGAAGGTGAAACTGACGAAGCCGTTGCGGGCCGCGCCCTCCGCGTACATGCCGACATCGCTCTGATGTTCGCTGGCGCCCGGGAATCCGATTGCCACCGGATACTTTTCGCTGCCGGGATGATCCGGGTCGACGCCCGCGGGGAAGAACACCTTGCCCGCCAGGGAGATGCCGCGCGCATTGACCATCCGGAACTTCTTGACCGTGCCCAGCGCGAACTCGGCGCCGGAATCGCCCGGGGCGCAGGAGCCGCCGGTGGTTTCGAACCACACGCTGCCGTCCGGATTGTTGCACGGCATCCGGAATTCGGCCTCGGCGTACTGCGGATCGTCGTAGTCGTCGTCGTGGGTCTGATCGTCCGCGTCCGCGACGCCGAACTGCCCATTGTGATTCCAGTCCGGGACATAGGCCGGATGCGTCGGCAAACTCACCCCGAACGGCGCGACATGAGTCAGCGCGTCCCAGAACTTCTGCGCCGCGGCGAGCGCCCCCGCCGCGCCCTGCGGCGTATGCCACGTCTCCGGCCTGGTCAGATCGACGAACGGCTGCGCCAACCGGCCCGCATTGGTGAGAATGCCTGCGTTGACGAAGTATTCGAGTTGTCCGGGCGTCAGCGCGTCGACGACGGTCCCGGTGAACAGCTGCCCGACCTCGGTGAACAGATACGACGGATCCGGCGGTTGCGGCGCCGGATAAGGGTCGGCCTGTGCCGGTGTGGCGGCCACACACCCACCCCAGGCGAGAAGCACCGCCGCCGGCAGCGCGGCCAGACCACGAATACGACGGGTTCTACGCACCCGGACCTCCTGGCTCAACTCAGGCTCGGCCCGGATCGGCAGTGATCCAGGTCTCATGTCCGAATTGAAGTGCCTCGGAGATCGAATCGGCAGTTCGCGGACGGCCAGGAAGTTGACAATTGCCGACAAGCACGACTGGGCGGGTAACGAAACCGGGTGAGCCCGCGGCAGTGTGGCCGCCGGCCGCTCCGATCATCCCGCAACCGACCGACCGGCACCGGCGAAGGAATCGCCCGGGAGTCCTGAAAGTACCCGCTGTCCGGTTCGCATCAATACACTGTCCGGTGGACTCCTAGATGGGAGGGCGGGACTCTGAACACGCTGTGGACCTTCATTGCCGATCATCGGCAGCAATTGCTGACGGATTCGTATCTGCATGTCTCCGCGGTTGTTCAGTCGATGCTGATCGCGACGGTGATCGCGGTGGCGATCGGGATCGCGGTGCATCGCAGCCGGTGGGGATCGGCGCTGGCCACCGCGGTGGCGAGCATTATTCTCACGGTGCCGTCGTTTGCGTTGCTGGGCTTGCTGATTCCCGTGCTGGGTCTCGGCGTGCGACCGACGGTGACGGCGCTGGTGCTGTATGCGCTGTTACCGATTCTGCGGAATACGATCATCGGGCTGGCCGGAGTGGATCCGGCGGTGGCCGATGCCGCGCGCGGGGTAGGTATGAATCGGGTGCGGGTGCTGATCGGCATCGAATTGCCATTGGCTTGGCCGTCCATTCTGACGGGCATGCGGGTCAGCACCCAGATGATCATGGGCATCCTCGCCATGGCCGCGTATGCGAAGGGGCCAGGGCTGGGGAATCTGATCCTGTCGGGATTGGCGCGGTTGGGTAGCCCGACCGCCGTTCCGCAGGCGCTGACCGGAACAGTCTTGATCATCGTGCTGGCCTTGCTGCTCGACGCCGTGCTGGCCCTGGTCGGCCGGCTCACCACCCCGAGGGGGATTCGTGACTGAAACCGCCACCGCGGGAAACGATTCCGCGCAGGAGCCGCGCGGGGCCGAGATCGTGCTGGACTCGGTGACCAAACGGTATCCGGGGCAACGGGATCCGGCGGTCGAGGACTTCTCGATCACGATTCCGGCCGGTGAGATCGTGGTATTCGTCGGCCCGTCCGGCTGCGGCAAGACCACCACCATGCGGATGATCAACCGGCTCATCGAGCCGAGCTCGGGCACCATCACCATTGCCGGTCGCGATGTGACGCGGGAGAATCCGGATCGCCTGCGCCGGCAGATCGGCTACTCGATCCAGCAGGCCGGACTGTTCCCGCATCAGACGGTGGCGCGCAATATCGCGACGGTGCCGACGCTGCTCGGCTGGGATCGCGCGCGGATCGGGGCGCGGGTGGACGAGATGCTCGAGCTGGTCGGCCTGGATCCGGAGACCTTCCGCCGCCGGTATCCGCGGCAGTTGTCGGGCGGGCAGCAGCAGCGGGTCGGCGTCGCGCGTGCGCTGGCCGCGGATCCGCCGGTGTTGTTGATGGACGAGCCGTTCGGCGCGGTCGACCCGATCACTCGCGGGCTGCTGCAGGACGAACTGTTGCGGCTGCAGGCCGAGCTGCACAAGACGATCGTATTCGTCACCCACGATTTCAACGAGGCGGTCAAGCTGGGGGATCGAATCGCGGTGCTGGGCAACCAGTCCCGGCTCCTGCAATACGACACTCCCGCCGCGATCCTCGCCGCCCCCGCCGACGACACCGTGGCCGGTTTCGTCGGCGCGGATGCCGCGCTGAAGCAGCTCACACTCACCCGGGTCGAGGATGTCGAACTCGGGCAATGCCCCACGGCCGCGGTCACCGACGAGATCGCGCCGCTGCGGGCCGCGCTCGCCGAACGGGAGTGGAAGTGGGGCCTGGTGCTCGACGCCCAGCGCCGCCCGCTGCGCTGGGTGTCGGCCGAGCGGCTGGCGCAGGCGGAATCGCTGCGGGACGTCGGATTACCGGTCACCGGTACGGTGGCGCTGCGCTCGTCCTTGCAGCAGGCCCTGGAGACACTGCTCGCGGAGAGCACCGCGAATGCTGTTGTGACAGGTCGCCGTGGCGAGTACGCGGGCCTGATCACCATCGATACGCTGGTCGCGCACCTGTCCGGCATGCGGGCCGAAAGCGCCGGAGCCACAAAGGATCCGGGCGAGCGGGCTGCGGGTGAGCAGCCATGACCGCGCCGTCCACCGAGCGCCGCGCCGACCTGATCCGGTTGCTGGTCCAGCCGCTGCTGGCAGTGGCGCTGGCGGCCGGGGTCCTGGTGTGGGCATTCGATCGGCAGTTGAACGCCACCCAGCAGGCCAGTGTGAATGCCACCAACATCATTACCGCGACCCGCCAGCACGTGGTGATCACGGCGACGGTCGTCGCGATAGTCATCGTGGTCGCGGTGCCGCTGGGGACACTGCTGACCCGGCCCCGATATCGCAGGCTGGCACCACTTTTCGTGGGCATCGCCAATGTGGGTGCTGCGGCCCCCGCGATCGGCCTGATCGTGCTGTACTACCTGCTCACCCAGCAGACCGGATTCTGGGTCGGGGTGGCGCCGATCGCGTTCTACGGGCTGTTGCCGGTACTGCGCAACACCATTCTCGGCTACCAGCAGGTCGATCCGACGCTGGTGGACGCCGGGCGCGGACAGGGCATGTCCGCGCTGACGGTATTGCGCCGCATAGAGTTTCCGCTCGCCGTGCCCTACATTCTGGCGGGCCTGCGTACCTCGCTGGTGCTGGCGGTCGGGACCGCGACCCTGTCCTTCCTGGTCAGTGCGGGCGGGCTCGGCATTCTCATCGATACCGGCTACAAGCTGCGCGATAACGTCACGCTGTGGGTCGGGGCACTGCTGGCGGTGGCGCTGGCGCTGCTGGTCGACTGGCTGGGCGCACTGGCCGAGCAGTTCCTCGGTCCGCGGGGTCTGCGATGAGGGTGCGCTGGGGTGCGGTGCTGGCCGCGATCGGTCTGCTGCTGGTGGCGGGCTGCGGGCTGGAATCCGGTGGCGCCGTGCCACTGCATGTCGGGCCCGGCAGCATCCGTCCCGTGCCGCAGCTGAAGGGCGTGGCAATCACGGTGGGCTCCAAGGACTTCACCGAACAGAACATTCTCGGCTACATCATCGAATTCGTGCTCACCGCGGCGGGCGCGCAGGTACGTGACCTCACCAATATCACCGGCTCGAACAGCCTGCGGGACGCCCAGTTACACGGCCAGGTCGATATCGCCTACGACTACACCGGTACCGGCTGGATCAACTACCTCGGCAATGAAACGCCGATCCCGGACTCGGAGAAACAGTTCGAGGCGGTCCGCGCCGCCGACCTGGCGGCGCACGGCATGCTGTGGGCGGATATGGCGCCGATGAACAACACCTACGCGATGGTGACCAATGCTGCGAGCGCCGAGCGGACCGGGACGAAAACCCTCTCCGACTATGCCCGCGCCGTGAACACCGAGCCGAGCACCGGCGCCACCTGCCTGGGCACCGAATTCAGTGTGCGCCAGGACGGTTTCCCGGGCATGGCCCGCAAATACGGCATCGACGTCGGCAAGGTCCACAAGAAGATCATGGACGACGCACTGGTCTACACCGCCACCGCGAGCGGCTCCTGCCAATTCGGGTCGGTCGCCACCACCGACGGCCGCATCCAGGCGCTGAACCTGAAGATCCTCGACGACGATCTCGGCTTCTTCCCGAAATACAATGCGGCACTGGTGATGCGGAAATCCTTCGCCGACGCCCACCCGCAAGTGGCCGACGTCCTGGCACCGATCTCACGCCTGCTGACCAACGAAACGATCACCGGCCTGAACCGCAAGGTCGACCTGGAAGGCCGCGATCCCGCCGCCGTCGCTCGCGAGTGGCTCGTCTCGGAGAAGTTCGTGACGGACTGACACGTTTGAACAGGCCGAATGCGGTTATGCCGGAGATAGCGGGCTGTTCCGCCGCCGCAGGTCAAGGGAGGTCACCGTGAACCCGACCGACAACCCACCCAGCGAGAGCCTGGCGTATCCACGCCAGCCGGAACACCCGCAGCCCGAACCCGGTCCTGCCCCGCCGGCACCGATAGAGCCGCCACCCATCCAGCCGGCGCCCATCGAACCGCCACCGCAGGCCAAGGTCGAGCGAACCCGAGCCGGCAGCATCTGGGTGAGCCTGAGTCTGGGCGGCGTATTCCTGGTAATCCTCCTGATCTTCGTCGTCCAGAACACGACCGGCGTGCGCTTCGGCTTCCTCGGCTGGCATTTCGTCCTGCCGGTGGGCGTCGCCATTCTGGTCGCCGTCGGCGTCGGAATACTGGTCATGGCGGTGGCCGGAGGAGTCCGGATCATTCAGCTACGCCAGGCGTTCACCCGCCTGGCGCGCACTCACCGAGAGCAGTGAGTTACCGGAGGCCGCCTCTGTTGCGGATCACTCGAATGTCCTCGGCCATACGGAACATGGCCATGAAGAACTCGAAGGCAACCCGATACAGCGCCACGACGATGAAGAAGTAGAGCGGGCAGGCGATGATCAGGGTGAGAATGCCGACGATGGGATTGACTTCGAATCCCAGAATGAGCAGGCCCAATGCGCCGAAACCCGCCACGATCATCACGAGCACATACAGCACCTTGATGACCCGTGGTGTGACGAAGGAACTGAAACTGAAGTCGAACAGCGATGCGAAGAACCCCTTCGGAGAGGTATCGAATCCGGTGCTGCCGAGCGGGGGCTGGAACGCCGGGTTACCGGGGACACCCGGTCCTGGCGGTGGTTGAAAGGTCATGAGCATCGTCTCCTCACCTTGCTAGAGACGCCCGCATAAAGCGTGACACAGTCATCGGCACCGCGGCGGAACCGTTGTGGCAGGCGTCTGACATCCCGTGCCAATAGCACCGACCCGGTTACGCTGGCGGACATGCGCTTCGGATTCAAAACCTCACAGCAGGACACGACCTGGGCCGACATGCTCGCCGTGTGGCGGGAGGCCGACGACATCGAAATCTTCGAATCCGGCTGGAACTTCGACCATTTCTATCCGATCTTCTCCGATTCGACCGGGCCCTGCCTGGAAGGCTGGATCACCCTCACCGCGCTCGCGCAGGCAACGCGCCGGCTGCGCATGGGCACGCTGGTGACCGGCATCCACTACCGGCATCCGGCCGTGCTCGCCAATATGGTGTCCACGCTGGACATCATCTCGAACGGCCGCCTCGAACTCGGCATCGGCGCGGGCTGGAACGAGGAGGAATCCGGCGCCTACGGTCTGGAGCTCGGTAGTGTGCGCGATCGCAGCGACCGCTTCGAGGAAGCGTGCGAGGTACTGGTCGGCCTGCTGTCGCAGGAGACCACCAGCTTCCACGGCAAGTTCTACGATCTGACCGAGGCCCGCAACGAGCCCAAGGGCCCGCAGCGCCCGCACCCGCCCATCGGCATCGGCGGCAATGGCGAGAAGCGCACCCTGCGCACCACCGCCCGCTTCGCACAACACTGGAACTTCGTCGGCGGCACCGCCGAGGAATTCGCCCGCAAACGCGATGTGCTGCACGCCCACTGCGCCGATATCGGCCGGGATCCCCGCGAGATCACCCTGTCCAGCCACATCCGCCTGGGCGAGGACGGCTCGTTCGGGCCGGCCATCGACCAGATCACCGCCCTGGCCGCCGAGGGCCTCGATCTGGCCATCGTCTACCTGCCGACCCCGCACACCCCGAAGATCCTGGCCCCACTCGCGGAAGCTTTGGCTCCATTGGCCTGAATCTCATTGCGGCAGGACGTATTCGGTAGCTGTCCGGTGCAGAACCAGGAATTGGTTCGGGGTGTCGATCGCGGTCAACAGCTCGAAGTCGAGCTTGATTTCGCCGAGGTCCGCATCGCGGAGCGTCTTTTCCTTGTGTTCGTGCACGTTCATCTCGTGGCTGTTCCACAGCTGCGCGAAGGCCGGGCTCTTACCGGATACGTCCGCGAGCAGGGCCGCGGTGGCCGGATCGTCGACGGCGGGGCCGATGGTCCGGCGGACGCCGCCGACCAGGAATCTCGCGAACGTATCCCACTCCGCCCAGGTCTGCCGCGCGGCCGGATCCAGGAACAGCATGCGCAGGACATTGTCGGGGTATTCGAAACGCTCGAAGATCCTCTGCGCCAGCTGATTACGGGCGAGTACATCGCTGCGATGGTTCACGATATAGGCCGGGCCCAGCGACCATGACCCCATGACCAGCAACAGGTATTCATTGGGCGTCGCACGACCTGCCCGCACGATCTCCGACCCCGGCGGTGGCGCGACCAGACTGTGCAGGTAGCCGGTCTCGGCCGTCGAAAGTCCCAGCGCCGCCGCGAGGGCGTCGAGCACCTGCGCCGAGGGATGCCGCTCGCGTCCCTGCTCGAGGCGGCTGTAGTAGTCGGCGCTGATCGAGGCGCGCGTGGCCACTTCCTCACGCCGCAGGCCCGGTGTGCGCCGCCGGAGCGGCGACGGGCCGTCCGAGGGCCGCGCGGCTTCGCGGCGTGCGCGGAGGAACTCTCCCAACCTGTTGGCTGACACCTCGTCATGCTAGGTGGGTGTGGCACTCCTAGGAGACATATGTCCTGGTAACCGCGGGTCGGCCGGGGCGACGCTGAGGGAAAGGGTGGACCAGCAGGAAGGCCGAGGATCATGGGTGGATTACGGGTCGCGATCATCGGGGCGGGCATCGGCGGGCTGACGGCGGGGATTGCCCTGCACCGCCGCGGCATCGACGTGGCGATCTACGAGAAGGCACACGAACTCAGGGAATTGGGCGCCGGCGTGCTCATCGGAGCGAACGGCGCCCGAGTCTTCGACAGCCTCGGCCTCCTGGACGATCTCGCCGCTATCGCCGGCAAGGTCTCGACGATGGCAATGAAAACCCTGGGCGGCGAACCGCTTCCCGGATATCGGCCGGCCTATCCGATGGACCGGACCTACCCGCTGCATCGCGCGGAGTTCCAGCGCCTGCTCGTGTCCGCACTCCCGCCCGGCACCGTCCGGCTCGGCCGCGAATGCGTGGGTGCGATCGAAGACGACGACGGCGTGCGGATCGATTTCGCCGACGGCACGCAGACCCGCGCTGATCTCCTGGTCGGCGCCGACGGCATCCACTCGGTGATCCAGGCGGCGGTCGGCGTGGAAACCGACCCCGTCAGCGAAGGAATCATGGCCTACCGCGGACTCATCCCCGCCGCCCGCCTGGCCGGCATCTACGACATGAGTGTCTGGTCGATGTGGATAGGCCCCGGCCAAACCTTCCTCACCTATCCGGTATCGGCCGGCGCCATGCTGAATGTCGTCGCCTCCGTCCCGACCAACCTCGATATCGAGGAATCCTGGAGCGCCCCAGGCGACATCACCGAACTGGCCGCGGCCTACACCCACTGGGACAAGCAGGTACGCCAGGTCATCGCCACCATGGACCACACCTTCCGCTGGGGCATCTACGACCGCACCCCACAACACCGCTGGTCAACCAACCGCATCACCCTCCTGGGCGATTCCGCCCACGCGGTCACCCCGAACCTGGGCCAAGGCGCCAACCAGGCCGTCGAAGACGCCATCACCCTCGCCGTCCTCCTCACCCACGCCCACCCCGCCGACATCCCATCCCGCCTGCGCACCTACGAAACCCTCCGCATCGAACGAAACCGCCAGGTACACAACGGCGCCCGCGTCGCCGGCGAACTCTACCGCTCCACCACCCTGTCCCCGAACCAACAATCCGAAGGTATCGTCGACCTCTACGACCGCCTGGAACTGGCCACCTACGACGCCGAGCGTGTCGCGCTGGACGTCGTCGAGCGCGAGTCGATCGGGAAGGTCGTTCCGATGGCCATCCCGGTGATCCATTCGGGGACGGGCTCGTAGCTCGTCCATGCGAGAGGTGCCGCGGCGGCAGCGGCGCCTATCAGCCAGTTGCGGATTTCGTTGCCGCCGCGGCCTGCGACCTGTTCCAGTTCATCTTCGGTGAGGGCGGTGATCGGGGTCAGGTCGCCGGCGCGGAGGTGGTCGAGAAACCAGTTGTCCCATTCGATATTGACGCGGGCGGCCGGGTCGCCGCCCAGGGCGCGGATGCGGGGTTCTCGGGCTGCGGCGAAGGCGTGGGCGTCTCGGCGGCCGTGGATTACCCCGGCTCGGCGTTCGTCGTCGACCGCTGGATCGCGGGGGTCGCTGGATGGCAGCCAGTGCGATAGTCCGCCGCTGGCTATGAGGAGGACGCTGCCTGCGACGTCGGAGGTGTGGATGGCTTCGCCGAGGGCCTGGCCTATTTGTACGCAGCGTTGTAGAGATGGTAGGGGTGGGGCGCTGGCGTTGACGACCAGTGGCACTATGGGGATACCGGCTGTGCCGCAGAGCATTTCGTAGCTCTGCACGATGCCGTGGTCGACCGTGAGGGCGTAGGAGAGGGCGGGGTCGAAACCGGCTGCCGTGATGTGGTGCTGGATCGACCAGGCCAGGGCGGTCGCTACCGGGAGTGGGCCGGGGCGGCTGCCGAAATCGCCGAATCCGGTGACCTGCTCGACGCCGAGTACGAAGGGGGGCATCAGGTCGTAGAAGTTGGCGTGGAAATGGTCGGGGCCGATGACGATGACCGCGTCGGGGGAGAGGCGGGCTACCGCTGTCGCGACTCGGGCGGCGTCGGCCAGGAAGCGGGCGCCGGGTGCGGTCGGGCCGGTCGGCGGCAGTAGCTCGGCGAAGGGGGAGTGGGAGATGGCTACCAGGCCGGCGATTTCCGTCATGCGGGATCCTTGCCGAGCAGCAGGAATTCGCGATGGGCGTGCAGGAATTCGTCGCGTTGCTCCCATTGGGGCCAGTGGCCGGCGTCGGTGATCACGTGCAGGCGGGCGTCGGGTAGCCAGTGCAGGAGCAGTTCGGCTTCGTCGAGTCCGCCGGTCGGGTCGTGGTCGGTCCACAGCAGCAGGGTCGGCGCGGTGATCCGGCCGACCCATTCGGGCCGCCATGCGAAGTCCTTGCGCACCACCGGATCCTGGAGGACCAGGATGTTCTCGGCGGCACGGACGAAGCCGGGGCGGGCATAGACGGCGCGGCGCAGGTTCACCAGTTCGTCGGTCACCAATTCCTTGTGGTGGAACAGGAATTCGACACGGCGGCGGACGGTGGCGGGGTTCGGGTCGCGTACGGCGGCCATTGTGCTCTCGCGCATGGTCACCATCACCTCCGGCTTGTCGGCGATATTGCCGGGAGTGTTGAGGATCAGCCGGCGCACCCGGTCGGAATGGTGTGCGGCGGCCCAGGCCGCCACCCACCCGCCCAGCGATTCGCCCGACAGATGCGCGGATTCGATGCCGAGGGCATCCATCAGGCCGATCAAGTGGGTGGACAGCACCTCGGTCGTATACGGGTAGTCGGGGAGAGCGGACCAGCCGTGGCCGACCATGTCGTAGACCGTCACCCGGAAGTCCTCGGCCAGGCCGGCGATATCGCGCGCGTAGGCCTCCAGGTGACCCGCGGTGCCGTGCAAGAGGATCAGGTCCGGTCCCGACCCGGCACGCAGCACGCGGGTGCGTACGCCGGCGACGTCGACGAACCGCAATTCGTGTGCGGTGGTGGATAGTTCGCCCCAGATGCCGATGTGCTCGGGCAGTGGCCGGCCGGAGGGTGTGTTCATTGCGGGTCCTTACCGAATCGGGCGCGGGCCTGGGCGACGGTGACCAGTCCCGCGCTCTGCCGGCGTCCCACGCCGAGTATCCCGAGCAGCCGGGAGTTCTCGATGGTGAGGAATTCGACCGGCGCGGTGGGGGAGTCGTTGTAGTGGCGGTGCCAGGTCCACGGCGGGGTGTAGATGAAGGCCCCGGTCGCCCAGGGTTCGGTGTCGTCCTCGATATCGCTGTGCCCGTCGCCCGAAATGACGTAATGCACGGTTTCGTGGTGGTGGCGCTGCATATCCGAGCTGAGCCCCGCCGGGATGGTCTGCCGGAAGATCTCGAAGGTGACGGTGGGCAGCCGTCCGGCGATCGCCAAGGTGGTGGGATTGTGCACCTGATCGGCGGGTAGTGGCGTCAACTGATCGGCGTGCACCACCACTGGTCGCGCCGTGCCGGGCGGGACGGTATCGGCGAGGCCGCCGAGAAAGTCCATCAGGTGGAAATCGCTGCCGCTGTTCGCCATGGGGTTTGGCTCCGTTCTGCTGCCGTCGAGGTCTAGCCTGGCTGGTATCGGCCGGAACGTGGACAAGTCGTTCCGCTGAGAGAAACGGCTGGCGACGTGCGCGACGAGACCGAACATGACTCCCCGATGAGTGGATTGGATCGTGCTGCCGCCATTTTCGGCGCTTTCGACGCCACACATCGCGAATTGAGCCTGGCCGGCCTGGTCGCCCGCTGCGGGCTGCCGCGTTCCACCGTGTACCGTTCGGCGGAACGGATGGCCGGGCTCGGCTGGCTGGACAAGTTCGGCGGCCGCTACCGCATCGGGAGTCATCTCTTCGAGATCGCCAGCCTGGCCCCGATCCGCCTGCAACTGCGCGAGGCCGTGCTGCCGTTCCTGCACGACCTGCACAATGCCACCATGACCACGGTGCAGCTGGGCGTGCTGGAGGGCGACCGGATCCTGGTGGTGGAGAAGATCAGCGGCCACCGGCCGATGCCCATGCTCTCCCAGACCGGCGGCAGCGTCCCGGCCTACTGCTCGGCCATGGGACGCGCCATCCTCGCCTACTCCGATCGGGAGACGGTCGACCTGGTGCTGGATTCCGAACTGCCGCAACGAACTCCGCGTACCTTGACGAACAAGATCGCGATCATGCGGGAACTCGCTGCCGTGCCGCCGCGCGGGTGGGCGGCCGAGCGGGAGGAAGGCAATGTCGGCGTAAGTTGTGTCGCCGCACCGATTTTCGGTCCGCTCGGAGACGTCGTCGCGGCTGTTTCGGTGACCGGGCCGAGTGCGGCGGTGCGGGCGGACCGGGTCGCCCCGGCCGTCTGCATGGCCGCCGCCGCGTCGTCACGGGCCTACTTCGCGGCGGCTCCGCGTGCGGATACGGTGCTGCGATAGGCCGCGGGCGGCGCCGATTGCCGCCGGATGAGCGCCGGCGTGATCCGGCGATACGCGGCGGGATCGATCGGCGCGAGCCAATGCCAGGCACGCACCGGCGCGGGAATGTCCAGGCCGATATCGCCGAGCACCTCGTCCACATTGTGCATGGAGAACGGAATGATCTTCGTGCCCCGGCAGTGATGACCGTTCGTGGCCGAGTCCAGGAATGCGAGCTGATCGGCGACCGCGCGACGCTTGGCCTCCGGGTCCGGCAGCGTGAGCAGTCCGGCCAGGTCGGCCGCGATCCACACCGCCGCCATCTCGGCATTGAGCGGGCTGAAGAACGAGGAGTTGTAGCCGTTGAAGTACAGGCCCGGCACGTCCACCGGCTGAATCTGCCGATAGAGCATGAAGTTTCCGCGCTCGTCCAGCAGGCGATCCCGCACGTCCGCCGGCAGGAACGGCACGCCCTGGGTGAATCCCGTCGCGCAGACGATCAGCTCGGCCGGCAGGGTGCGGCCGTCGTCGAGTTCGGCGAACGGACGGCCCTCGACGGCGAACAGCCGCGCGATGGTCCGGTCGCGATGCACCGTGATGGCTCCCGCCGCGACACCCTCGTAGAAACCCTCTGTCGCCAAACCGATTGCGCCCCGGACGATATCCTCCATCTGCCCCGCCGGAACAAGGCCGAGCGTATCCAGGCCGTATTGCCGGATCGACGCGGTACCGACGGAATTGATCATGCGATCACGCAGCGGCTTGCCCGGCCCGTGCAGGAACTTCTCCACCCCGCGCAAACGCGCGTAGCGGAACAGCGCCTCGCCGAGACGCGTGAGCAGCAGCATCTTGAAATTGACCCGCCCGCCGACCCGTCGCGGCACCTTCCACAGCATCTGCCGGGCGATCACCTCCGTGCTCACCGCGACCTCGCTGATCGGCACGGCGACATCGCAGGCGGATTTGCCGTAGCCGACGACCAGCGCATGCTTGCCGCGGGCCTGCTCGGCATCATGGAATTCGGTTCCGGCACACAGGATTCCGCCCGCGGCACGGAATTCCCCCGCACCCGGATATGCCGGCACCGCGGCCTCGCAGAAGACCCCATTGGCGACGATGAGGCGATCGAAGGTCTCGGTCACCGGTGCGGCGGCCCGCGTCACCGACATGATCGTCCATCCGCCATCGGTATCCGGATGTGCCGCAGTCACTTCGGTGTCCAGCCGGATGAGCTGATCGAGCCCGAAGGCGGTCGCGTAGGCGGCGAGATACTCCTGCACCTGCGGTCCCGCCGGCCACTCCGGCAGGCCGGGCGGCATGGGGAAATCCGAGAACGAGTACTGCGCCTTCGGGCTCTGCGTGGTCAGACCCGGATAGCGCCGGGTACGGCTCCACACCCCGCCGACGTCCGGGGCCTTCTCGAAAACCGTGACCGCGTGCCCGGCCTGAGTGAGCACCTTCGCTGTGGTGAGACCGGCGACGCCGGCGCCGATGATCGCGATTCGCATGTCTGAACCCCTGCTGTCTAGGTCATCACAGCCTCGATGCCCGGCGGCCGATCCGCAAACGATCGTCTCTCCCAGGGAGACGAGGGGCTGCACTCCGCGCTCACCCGCGTCAGGCTGGAGCTCCAGCCGCACGGCCGGGACGGCCGCGGCGAACGAAGGAGCCGATCGTGGATGTGGACGAGCAGACCCGGGACCACCGGGCGGACGATACCGCGCTGAATTTGCCCGACAGCGGCGAGCATATGGGGGCGATCGGACTCGGCATCCATCTCCGCCTCGACGGCGCCGCCACCGGCGGCGCGTACTCACTGTTCGAATACGTGGTCCCGCCGGGCCTCGGCGGCCCGCCCACCCACATCCACACCCGCCAGGACGAACTGTTCATCTGCACCGCCGGACAGGTCGTCGTCGAACTCGACGGTATAGCCCGCACCCTGGTCCCCGGCGCCTCGATCCTGCTGCCCCGCAATGTCCCCCACGTCTTCTACAACCCGTTCGACGAGGAGACCCGCATCGTCGCGGTCGTCTCCCCGCCGGGTCTCGAGGACTACTACCGGGACCTGAGCCAACTTCCGCCCGGCCCCCGGGACATGACCAAGGTCGCCGAAATCATGCGCCACCACGGCCTTTCGCTCGTCCCCAAGCCCGCCGGCTGACCGGCACAGTGGGCGCCGGCGAGGTCGCAGCCACGGTGGGGATCGGGACTTCGTCGAGTTGGATGAGGCTGCCGGGGCCGCCGGTGCTCAATCCGGGGATCGAGGCGATGAAGGCATGGGTGTGATCGGTTGCGAGGTGCGCGGCGAAAGCGGCTGCGTCGGTGTAGATCTCGTAGAGGTAGAAGCGGCCGGGGAGGTCGCGGGCCTGGTAGGCGGTGAAAGCGACGCAGCCGGGTTCGGTGCGGACCGCGCGGACCAGCTCGATGATGCTGTCCCGGAATTCCTCGACCATATCGGGTTTCGCATCCAGGATGGCGATCATGGGGCGCGGGCCGGGGTCGGTGATGTCCACCTGGAGGTTGCCGTGCTGCAGGCTCGCGGTCACGAAGTCGTTGTCGGGCATGGTCACAGCTCCACTCGGGTGCCGGGTTCGGTAATGCGGACGGTGGTGTCGGGGGCGAGTTTGCGGGCGGCTTCGAGGTAGTGGCTCGGATCGCGGTCGCTGCTGGTGATGAGGCGGTCGCCGAGCCAGCCCTTGGTGAAGGCGTAGTGGTGCGGGATGGCGAGTTCGGGGCGGAGGATGGCCGTCAATTCGGCTGCCTCCTCGGCATTCATGACGACCTGCATATTGCCGGCGGGGCGGACGTGCAGGCCGTTGGTGGGCAGCAGGGCCAGGGAGATGTGGCCGAGACGCTGCGGGATCTCGGAGAGCTCAGGGATCAGCAGGGTGTCGCCGGCGAAGTACACGGCATCGGCGCCTGCCCGCAGGACGAAGGTGATCTCGTGGACCCCGTGCTTCGCCGGCACGGCGGTGATGGTTACCCCGCCGATCTCGCCGCTGTCCCAGGGCCGCATCCCGGTCACATTGTCGAAGCCGGTGCGTTTCGCGTGTTCGACAACGGTTTCGGCGACCAGCAAGGGCACCGAGTGGTCCCGGTAGGCGGTGAAGGTTTCGAGGTCGCAATGGTCGTAGTGGTCGTGGCTGATCAGCACGCCGTCCAGTTGCGGGAGTTCGGCGATGCTCAGGGCGATCGGTTCGCCTTGGTAGTAGCCGGGTCTGGTGCTGAACCAGGGGTCGGTGAGGAAGGTGCGGCCGCCGATCTCGATCAGGTGGCAGCTGTGCGTCACGCGGGTGACTGCGATGGTGGACATTGCCGGTCCTCGAATTCTGGAGTGGCTGTGGATGAGTGGTCAGCGCGCGAAAGCGGAGAAGTCGGTGTCCGCGCTGTGCCAGAGGGCATGCAGTACCTGGTGCGGAGTTTCCAGCTGCGGCATGTGCCCGGTATCGGGCAGCGGTTGGAACCGGGCCAGGGGAATGGCCGTGGCGTACGCGCGGCCGTAGTCGAGGTCGGCGATGCGGTCGTATTCGCCCCACAGCACCAATGTCGGAATCTCCAGCTCGGCCAGCCGATCGGCGAGGCCCGGATCGGTCATCGAGGCGCCGGCGTAGGTCTGCAGCGCGGCCCGGTTGCCCGCGGCGATGGCCTGTGCCGCCGGGGGCAGCGTGGCCGGGTCGACGCGGAACGGGCCGGGATTGTGGAAGCTGAGGGTGAAGACCTGATCCAGGGTGAGGGCGAAGAAGTCGGCGACCGGATGTCCCGGCACCTCGAGACCGACCGCGTCGATGAGCACGATGCCGCTCACGCGCGGGTTCTGCAACAGTGCGATCTCGGCGGTGATCCAGCCGCCGACGGAGTTGCCGATGACGGTCACGTCATCGAGGTCGAGCTGTTCGAGCAGCGCATCGTAGAGCGCCGCGAGATCGGCGATGCCGTCGAGGCTTTCGGGCCGGGGTGTGCCGCCGAAGCCCGGATGGGTGGGGGCGAGCACGCGCACGTCGTAGCTGGCGGCGAACAGCTCGGCGAAGCCGTTCACCGACTGCGGGCCCGCCCCGCCGTGCAGCAGCAGGAACGGTTGCCCGGAGCCGTGATCGGTGACGGTCAGTTCGACCGGGCCGATCCCCGCGGGGACGACGGTGTGGATTGTCGTGGTGGACATGAGATTTCTCCTGAGACTGGTCTGATCGGCCCGGCGGCTAGGCGAAGTCGGTCGCGGGCTCGGTGGCGTAGTGGCTCATCGCCTCGATCTGCGCGGCCGGCGTGAGCGGCTGCCCGTCGGCGATCATGGCGCGCAGGTCCCGGAAGTACTGGACGTACAGATCCGGGGTGAAGGTATTGAGCAGCACCGTCGTTTCGTCGGTCGGATTGGCGAAGGTGTGCGGGGCGCCGGGCGGGACCATGACCAAGGTGCCGGCGGGCGCGTCATAGGTGGTGTCGCCCACGGTGAACCGGGCCGTGCCGGACACCACGTAGAAGCCCTCGTCGTGCTGGGCGTGCCGATGCTGCGGCGGGCCGTCGGTGTGCGGGGCGACGGTGATCTCCCCGATGCCGAGGCGATGGCCGGTGGTGGATCCGTCCTCCAGGATCCGCATGCGGGTGGACCCGAGTCGAATGCTCTCCCCGTCATCGGGGCCGATGACTGATACGTCGTTCATGGTGGTCTCCTCGAGAGTGGGACTGTCCGAGCGATTTCCGGACCCGGAATCAGCCTGTTCCCGGTGGCGACCACCAACCAGGGCCGAGTTGTCCCACCCATGAGCAGTTGTCCCGCCCACGGGAATTCCTCGTCTGCGATGCGGGGCGGTTGCCTTCACACTTTGGTATGGCCACCAAGAACGCTCGTAGTCTCGGGCCGCTGCTCCGCGAATACCGCAATCGCCTCTCGCCCGAGGAGTCCGGCCTGCCGCGGCCGCCCGGCGCACGCCGCACACCCGGACTGCGACGCGAGGAGCTGGCCCAATTGGCCGGTGTGTCAGAGGATTACATCAAGCGACTGGAACAGGGACGCAGCCATCCGTCGGCCTCGGTCGTCAACTCGCTGGCTCGCGCGCTGCGTCTCTCACAGGCCGAGTACGAGCAGCTCTCGGCGCTGTCCGGGCATGCGATAGCCGCTCCCGGCGCGGTGCATCGCACCATCGGCGCGGCGACGCAGCAACTGCTCGACCGGCTCTCGGACGTGCCTGTCGGGGTCTACGACGCGGGCTGGACCCTGTTGTCCTACAACGCACTCGGCGTTCGCGTCTTCGGCGAACCGGCGGAGAACTACAACCAGCGCAATATGGCCTGGCGCTTCTTCATGGAACCCGCCAACTTCGACTGGGAATGCGATGCGCAGGAGCGAAACTTCAAGGCGGCCTTGGTCGCCGACCTACGCGACGCGGTGAGCCGCTATCCGCACGACGAGGAGCTGGCGAAACTCACCGCCGAGCTGCGCGCCTCGCACGGCGGCTTCGACGAGCTGTGGTGCAGTGGATCCGCCGCGAAATTCGTGGGCACCACCGGAGTGACGCATCATCCCGCCGTCGGGCAGATCACGCTGGACGCGAACGCGCTGTCGGTGCCCGAGGGCGATCTCAAGCTGGTCGTCTTCACCGCGCGGCCGCGAACCCGCGATGCGCACCGCCTGGCCGCGCTGGGCGAGGACCACGAGCGGTCGTTCCATTACCCGCAATGATTTTCGGGCCGGGTGTCCGGCCTACCGATACCCGGGCATGATCCGGCATTGTGGATCATGCCCGGGGTGTTCATCGAACTGTCAGCGTCAGCTCGCGGGGCCCTCGGAGAGGGAGCCGGCCGGGATGGTGCCGGCGCCGCCCGGCGGGATCTGGGCGATCGCGGCGCCCTGGCCGCAGGTGGTGCTCTTGTAGACGTACACGGTCTGGTCGGACTGGTTCGAGATGGCCAGAGGAATTGCCGTGTCTTCCGAGACGAAGCAACCCGAGGGATCGTTGTACTGCGAGCCGCCGACCATCACGTAGTTGCCATCGGCCTGGGCCGGGCCGGCCAGGAGAATGGTGGCGCCGGCGGCAGCCGTAGCGGCGAGTACTCCGATGAGTCGTTTCATGTTCAGCCTTTCGTGATGGGTGGTGATCTGATCCGGGGGCGTTCCGGCGTACCGGTAGGCCGAGTTCGGATCGGGGCATTTCGATCACCTAGGTGTGCTGGCTCAGTAAAGCCCATGGTTCACGAGGAGTCCGAAATGCCTCTGCCTCACAGGGTGGCCGATTCGGGACTTCCATCGCATGAGAATCCGTAGAACTCGCTGCGCCACACTATATTTATATGATTTCCGGTCCGGCCGCCACGCGTACGAAGAATGATCGGCGGTCGGCATCATCGAGCGCCACCGTGCCGCTGTCGATGTTCTCGGCCAGATGCGTGCTGTTCTTGGTGCCGGGAATGAGCAGGATATTGGGGGAGAGGTCCAGTAGCCAGGCGAGGGCGACCTGGGCGGGAGTGGCGTTCAGGCGCTTCGCGATCGAGACCGATTGTGGGTCGGTGCGGATCCGGCGGCGTGCCTCGCGTGACATTCCCAAGGGGCAAAAAGGGACAAATGCGACATTATGCGCCGCGCATTCGGCCAGCAAATCCGAAGAGCCGCGCTCGACCACATTGAACAGGTTCTGCACGCACACGATCGGGGTCTGATCCAGGGCGCGCAGCAAATGTTGCCGCGAGATATTGCTCAACCCGATGCCCTCGATCAATCCGGCCTCCCGGGCCCGGATCATGGCCGCCAGTTGCGCGTCGAATCGCTTGCCGGGCACCGCGCCGTCGAGCAGTCGCAGATTGACCGCGCCCAGCCGGTCGACGCCGAGCGTCTCGAGATTTTCCTCGATACCCATGGTGAGTTCATCGGGCTCGTCGAACAGCAGTATCGAGCCGTCGCTGCCGCGCCGAGCGCCGACCTTGCTGACGATCACCAGATTGTCCGGATAGGGATGCAGGGCCTCCCGGATCAGCTCGTTGACGGTTCCCGGCCCGTAATACTGTGCGGTGTCGATGTGATCGATCCCGGCCGCGACGGCGGCGCGCAGCACCCGCAACGCCTCGTCCCGGTCGTGCGGCGGCCCGAAGACCCCGTCGCCGGCCAATTGCATCGCGCCGTAGCCGATTCGGTGGACCCGGCGATCACCGAGCGGGAACGTTCCGGCGCGTTCCAGGCCGGAGTCGGGGTTGGCCATGACTTCTCCTCGGTCAGTATCGGGTGTCGTAGACGCGGCGGTAGATGTGCGCGGCCAGGACCGCACCGGCCGAGCTTCCGCCGACGATCAGGACGCTCGTGCTTCCGGGGCGATCGGGCATGGTGTGCTCCATGGCTTCGAGAGTCGCACTCGGGCAGGTGAGAAGTGGTCACCTGATTCCGGTGAACCGGCGGCGCCTGGTGAAATGTGTTTTCGTGCAGGGTGATTCAGGATTGGACCGGCATGGTGTCGAGGCCGTGCTCGGCGGCGTAGGCGATCAGGCGGCGCGGGGCCCGCTCGATGTGCTCGGACAACAGGGGTATCGCGGCGTCGATATCGCGGGCGAGCGCGAAGTCCTTGAGGTCGCGGTGTTCCTGGGGGATGTCGCGGTCGTGGTCGTCGGTCATGGCGTAGTACCAGCGGCGATAGAGCTCGGCGCTGTCGCGCAGGGAGATGGTGATGGCCTCCAGGCGGGGGCTGCCGCAGCCCGCCAGCAGGGCGCGGTGGAAGTCGCGATGGATGGTCGGCCAGGTCTCGTTGAAGGAGCCGTCGGGTAGCACGACCGGAGTGCGTTCCAGGGTGTGGTGTGCGCCCAGAACGGTTGTCTCCCAGGCGAGATCGCCGCGTTCGAAGGATTGCCGGAGCGCCGCGGTCTCGAACTGGATGCGGACGCTGGTGAGATCCTCCAGGTCGGCGATCGAGAGCGTGCGAACACTGAACCCGCGCTGCGGGTTCGCGACCAGCAGATCCTGTTCCGCCAGTCGGGTGAGGGCCTCGCGGATGACGGTGAGGCTCACCTGGAAGCGCTCGGCGAGTTCCGCGCTCTTCATGCGCTGCCCGGGGACGTAGCGGCCGTTCAGCACATCGGCGCGGAGCTGCTCGAAGATCTCCTCGGTTCTGCTCGCGGAAGCAGATTTGGTAGCCACAAGACACTTTCTAGCACGATAACGTCAAAGATGCAGAATATCGATATTCGATCGTGTCAGGAGATGATCGAACGCTGCTTCCAGCCCGGCCACCGCCGCCGGCGAGAAATCCGCACAGCGCCAGGCGATATGCCGATCGGGCCGGACGAGGACCGCGCCGCTCGGGCCCACCTCCCGCACCTGCGCCCATTCGCCCAGCGGGTCGGCGACGGAGTCCTTCGCGTGCCCGCCGATGAGATGGACATCGAGGCGCACCCCGAACCTGCCGCGGATCGCGGCCGCGGCCTCGCACCACCCTTCGCCGCCGACGCCGGTGAGCAGCGCGAACCCGAGTCCGTCGACGAGGTCCAGGGTCGAGAGCGGCTCTCCGTCACGTTCGATGCGCGCGTGCGGGACTCGTGTGCCCGGGGCCGTGGTGGGCGTGTAGTGCAGCACCGATTCCGCCTCGGGCACAGGGGGAGTCGTCTCGCGCTCGCCGACGAGTGCCCCGCGCTCGTACCGATATCCGAGTTCGATTCCGTGCGCATTGAATTGGAAGTTGCTCAGCTCGATCGCCGCGCGCAAGGCCTGCCGCCGCGCCGCGCCGTCGGGTCCCGGGTCATCGAGCACATCGAGTGCGGCCCAGCCGTCTTCGGCGGATTGATCGGGCGCCAACCCGAGCGCCTTCTCGATCTCCGCGCCCTCCATCAGGCTGGTGATGGCTCGCTGCACACCGGCCGCGCCGATCGGCTGACGCTCCTGGGAATAGGTGTCGAGCAGGGCGGGCGTCGCGCGGCCGCGCAGCACGAGCGCGAGCTTCCAGGCGAGGTTGAAGGCGTCCGCGACCGACATGTTCAGCCCGAGGCCGTTCGTCGGCGGATGCCGATGCACCGCATCGCCGAGACACAATATGCGCCCCGCCGAATAGGACTGTGCGACTTGGGCATTGACCTGCCAGCCGGAGACGTTCTTGATCCTGACGGGCACGACCGGATCGCCGATGGCGGCATGGACCCGATCCGTGAGCTCGGCCTCGGTCATCTCGGCGAGGTCGTGCTGCGCCGGATCGTAGAAGAAGGCGAGCACGAATTCGCTGAAGGGCTTGTGGCAGATCAGCGTTCCGAGCCGCAGTGGCGGCAGCGGTCCGGGCATCACATTCCAGGTCAGCACACCCGGTCGATGCGCGAGGTAGCGGCCGAGGTCGGCCTCGAACCAGACATTGGCGGCATGGATGAGTCCCGCCGGTCCCTCGACCGAGAGTCCCGCCGCGGACAGGACGCGGCTGCGGGCGCCGTCGGCGCCGAGCAGATAGCGCGAGCGGACCGTGAACCGCGCCGAGGTCCGGCGATCGACGAGCGTGGAGACGACCCACTCGCCGGTCTGCTCCGCGCTCAGGAAGTCGACCTCGAAGCGGATGTCGGCGCCCGCATCGCGCGCGGCGGCGAGCAGTAGCGGTTCGAATACCGTCTGCGGGCAGTTCGCCATCTGCACCGGGCTCGACGCGGTGTACTCGCCGATCCGCTCGGGGGAGGTGCCCCAGGTTTCGGAGCGTGCGATCTCCCGGCCGGCCAGCGTGGTGACCCACAGGTTGTTCCGCATCATGGACTGCGGCGTGGCCACGGCCCGGAACCGATCCTCGATACCCAGATGGCGCAGGATCTCCACGGTCCGCTGATTGACGATATGGGCCCGCGGCGTGTGCGCGGTGCCCGCATGATGCTCGACGACCAGATGATCGATTCCGTACCGCCGCAAGGCAAGTGACGAGGTCAGTCCGGCGGGGCCCGCGCCCACGATCAGGACCGGCACTTCCAGTTCCGTTGTTGTCGGCATGGCGGCTGCGCTCCTTGACTTGCGGGATGAATCAACTGAAGCAGCCGGTCGCCCGCAGGTCAACGTAAAAACGATAAATCAGTAAAATGTCTTGAAGTGAGAAAATATCGATATCTTCTTGAAGTGTCGGCAGGGCTGTTCGATACTTGAACAATGGATGCGACCAGCGCCGATATCGGGTTGATGATTCCGCCGTGGGCGAGCATCGACGCCATCCTGCGGCTCGCGCGGCGTGCGGACGAGCTCGGGTACTCCTCGATCACCGCCTCGCACATCGCGGCCCGGGACTCGTTCAGCCTGCTGGCGGCCATCGCCGTGCAGACCCGGCGAGCGCAGTTGTCCACCGCGGTAGCGCCCATCTACCCGCGCTCCCCGGCCTCGATGGCGCAGGCCGCCGCGACGGTCGACGAATTGTCCGGTGGCCGTTATCGTCTCGGCCTCGGGGTGGGGCATCGGTCGACAATGGGCCCCTGGCACGGGCAGGAGATCGGCAAACCCGTCACCGAGATGCGCGAATACCTCGGTGCGGTGCGCGCCTTGCTGACCGGCGAGCCCGTGCCCGAAGGCCACCGGTGGAGTACGACCTTCGCGTTCACCGGATTCACGCCGCGCCCCGATATCCCGATAGTCCTCGCCGCCCTGTCGCCGGCAATGCTGAAACTTGCCGCCGAGGCGGCCGACGGAATCGTGCTGTGGGCCTGCCCCGCCAACTACATCCACGAGGTGGTCGTGCCCACGGTCGCCGCCGCACGGGCGGCGGCCGGAAAAACATTGGCGGGCTTCACGATCACCGCCGCCATGCCGACCGCCGTCGGCGGGGACGAGTCCGTCATGCTCGATGCCGTCCGCACCGAGCTGCATCGATACTTCGGCCTGCCCTTCTACCGGGCGATGTTCGCCGCGGCCGGATTCGACAAGGAGCTCGCCGAATTCGACGCGGCGACCGACCTCGAAAGCCGCAAACAAGCGATCAGCGCCGCCTTCATCGCCGAACTGTGCGCTCTCGGCGACGGTTCCGCCGTCCGCGACGGCATCGAACGATACCGCCGGGCCGGCGCGACGGAGATCCTGCTGAGCGCCCCGCCCGGCACCGATCTCGAGCCCGCGCTCGAAGCCGCGGCCGGTGCGCCCGGCGCTCCGGCGGCCGCGACCCGGTGAAGGCGGCACGGTGAAGACACTGCACGCCATCATTGTCGGCGGCGGCATCGGCGGGCTGACCGCGGCCGTGGCCCTGCGGCAGTCCGGTTGGCGCGCCACCGTGGTCGAGCGCGCGGCCCAATTCGGTGCGGTGGGCGCGGGAATCCAGCTCGGCCCCAATGCGACTCGCATCATGGAGCGACTGGGACTCGGCGAGCAGCTGGCCGAGGTGGGCGTGGCCCCCGAGACGGTGCGGTTCCTGCGCTGGGCCGATGACCGCGTACTCACCGAATGGCCGCTGAAATCGCAACTGCGCCAGCGGTTCGACGCGCCGTACTACACCGTGTACCGGCCCGACCTGATCGCGCTGCTGGCCGCCGCGCAGCCGCCGGAAGACCTGCTGCTGGGCGCCGAAGTGGTCGAGGTGACCGGCGCCCTCGGCAGCGCAGCCGTATCGACCGCGGACGGACGGCGGCTCGAGGGTGATCTGGTGCTCGGCTGCGACGGCATCCACTCCACCATGCGCGCCCGCACCATCGGTGATGTGCCCGCCCGGTTTTCGGGCATGTGCGCCTACCGGGCCGTGATCCCCGCCGACGGCGCCGAGCGGACCGTGCGGAACTGGCTGGGCCCCGGCCGCCACCTGATCGCCTACCCGGTCGGCCGCGACGGCCGCTACCTCAACCTCGTCTGCGTGGACACCGCCTCGGACTGGCGCACCGAATCCTGGATCACCCCTGGCGATCCCGATGAGCTGCGGAGCCGCTTCCGCGGCTGGTCCCCGGAAGTGACCGAGCTCTTGGCGCGGGTCACCGCACCGGTCTACCGCTGGGCACTCTACGACCGTGCACCCCTGCCGACCTGGCTCGCGCCCGCCCTCGCGCTGCTCGGCGACGCCTGCCATCCGATGCTGCCGTTCATGGCACAGGGCGCGGCACAGGCGATAGAGGACGCCGGCGTCCTGGCAGAGAGCCTCGCGGCCGCCGACCCGAAGACCGCACTACAGCGCTACGAGAACCGCCGCCTGCCCCGCGCCTCCCGCATCCAGAAGATGTCCTGGGACAACAACATTGCCTACCACCTGCCCGATGGCCCCGAGCAGCGTGCGCGGGACGGGGCCATGAGCCGCGGCGAGATCTTCGGCCTCGACGGCCTCGGCTGGCTGTTCGAAGCCTGATCGTCGAAGCCTGATCGGTCAGAACGGGTACCGGCGTTCGCCACTGGTGCTGTTGATCCAGATGACATCGGTGAAGTCCTCGATGCTGTGCGGGCCGGTGCGGCCCCAGCCGCTCTCGCGGACGCCGCCCACCGGGGCGTGGAGCTCATCGTTCACGGTGGGGGAGTTGACGTTCACGACGCCGTGCATGAGCCGCGGGGCGAGCTCGAACGCCTTGTAGGTATCACCGGCGAGGATGCTCGAGGTGAGGCCGTAGCGGACGCGATTGGCCACGGCGACAGCGTCTTCGGCGGTGTCGACGGGCTCGACTATGACCATCGGGCCGAACGTTTCCTCATTGGAGATGGTGGCCTCGTACGGCACGCCGGTGAGAATGGTCGGCTTGAAAACCAGACCCTCGTGAGTTCCACCGGTTCGAACAGTGGCGCCGAGTGAAACCGCCTCGGCAATACGCGTTTCCATCAGATCGACCGCACCCTGGTGCACGAGCGGCCCGATGATCGTTCTCGGATCCAACGGGTCGCCGGTGGGCAGGGTTTCGGTGCGGGCGATGAACTTCGCCAGGAACTCGTCGTGGATCCCGCGCTGAACAATGATCTTCCGGGTGTTCAGGCAGATCTGGCCCTGATGGAAGAACGACCCGAAAGTCGCGGTGCGTACCGCGTAGTCGATGTCCACATCGTCGAGCACGATCATCGGGTTGTAGCCGCCGAGTTCGAGAACGGTGCGTTTGAGGGTGCGTCCCGCTCGTTCGGCCAGTATTCGCGCGGTGCCGACACCGCCGATGAGGTTGATGGCCCGCACCTGCGGACTGGCGAAGAACTCCTCGGCGATCGGCGCGGCCCCGCCCGGCGCGTGCGGCACGACATTGATCACTCCCGGCGGGAACCCGGCCTCCTCGGCGACTTCGGCGATCATCAGCCCGGCCGAAATGGGCGCGTACTCGGAGGGTTTGACCACGACGGTGCAGCCCGCCGCCAGGGGGCTGAGCACGGCTCGCCAGCCCAGGATGTTCGCACCGTTCCACGGGGTGAAACTCGCGACCACCCCGACCGGGCGGCGCACTGCGATGGAGTGGGTGCCGGGCAGATTCGACTGCAGCACTTCGCCTTTGGGGAGGAATACCCAATTGGCGGCCTGCTCCAAGGTGGTCGCGACCATATCCTGCTGGGCGGCGGCGAACGGTAGCGTGCTGCCCGTTTCGCGCGCCAGGACGGTGGCCATCTCCTCGCGGCGACGGACGATCGCCGCGGCCCGCAGGAACAGCCGGGCCTTCTCCGCGGGCGGGGTCTCCGCCCAGGCGGGGAAGGCGTCGTCGGCCGCCCGGATGGCGATTCTCGCTTCCTCCGGCCCGCAATGCGGGGCCTGCGCGTAGACCTGTCCCGTATAGGGCTCGTAGTCGTCGAAAACGCCTGGCGCGTCACGCCATTGCCCGCCCGCATACCACTGGTAGATGCGGGTGCCGATGTCGGTCATGATGTGCTCCGGGTCCCGTCGGCGGCTATCCGCTGACGAATGTGTTGCTCATGGTTCCGATGCCCTCGACGCGGCTGTTCAAGGTCGCGCCGGGTGTCAGGAATCGTTGCGGCCGGCGTGCCATTCCCACGCCCGCCGGGGTGCCGGTGAAGATCAGATCGCCGGGCAGCAGCGGCACGATCGAGGAGAGATAGGCGATCAACTCCGGGACCGACCGGGTGAGGTCGCGGGTGCGGCCGTCCTGCAGGATCTCGCCGTCGAGATCGCAGGACAGGGCGAGGTCGTCGGGATCGGCGAATTCGTCGACGGTGACGACCGCCGGGCCGATCGGGGCGAAGCCCGGATACGACTTGCCCAGCGAGAACTGGGGGACCGGCCCCGACAGCTGGATCGTGCGCTCGGAAAGGTCCTGGCCGACAGTCAGACCGGCGACGTGACTCCAGGCGTCCTCGGTCCGTACGTCTTTCGCGTGCCGTCCGATGACCACGACCAACTCCACCTCCCAGTCGACCGTGTCGCTGGGCAGGGTGACCCGGCTGTAGGGGCCGGTGATGCTGGTGACGAACTTGGTGAAGACCGCCGGAGCGGGTACGGCTTCCTGGATTCCCGATTCGCTCGCGTGCGCCTGATAGTTCAGCCCGATGCCGAACACCTGGGCGGGCCGGACCACCGGCGGGCCGACGCTTTCGGGTGTGAACGGGACGGCGTCGTCGAGGGTCTGGCGCTGTCCCCATGCCAGGAACTCTTCCCAGCGCTCGAACACGAGGCCGGGATCCGGCGCGAACCGGCCATCACTGGCCTTCTCGACATCGAGCGCCTTCGCGCCGTCGATGAGGCTCAGCCTGCCGTTGATGTTCCCGAACCGCATGGGTTGTCCTGCCTTCTGTGTGGAGTGAATCCTGTGTGGAGTGAATCGAGATGAGCCTGAATGCGATCAGCGCGGCGAATGCGCGCCGATCATGAGTGCGGCCAGATCTTCCGGCGCCAGGAACGACGGCGGAATGGGCGGCCCCCAGTTGTAGATGCCGCGGGCGCCTTCGACGACCGACGGTTTCCACAGCGCGTCCTCGACGATGCAGTCGAGATCGCTGTAGTACTCGGAGAAGTTCCCCGCGGGGTCCTTCAGATACCAGAAGAAGTTGGAGCCGATGTGATGCCGGCCCAGTCCCCACACGTGCCGCTCGGGATTTCCCTCCAGCATGGTGGTGGCGCCGCGCCCGACCTCGTCCACATCGTCGACCTCCCACGCGGTGTGATGCAGGAAATCCACCGGCGCCTTCTGGATCAGGACATTGTGATGATCGGTCGAACAGCGCAGGAACGTCGCCAGGCTGGGCACGTGATCGGAGGCCTTGAATCCGAGTCCCTCGCGGAAGAAGCGCTGACTCGCATCTTGATCACGCGAGCCGATCACCACATGCCCGAGTTTCCTTGGGCGTACCCGGTTTTCGCGTTCCACCCCGGGGGCGCGACCGTTCGGTCGCGACGGCCGGCCGGGGCCGTTATAGGGCACCTGTTCGGCGGGCACTTCGACCAGTGGCGCCGCGATCTCCAGCTCTACCAGCAGATTCGAGTGCGGATCGAGCACGCTCAGGGATTCCGCCTCGCGTTTGTGGAGGATGTCGAGCCCGGTCAGATTGGCGGCAATGCGGTCCAGATCGTCGGTGTCGTCGACCCCGACGCCCAGCTTGACGAGCCGGCGGAGCGGCGAGTGCGTCAGCCGCAGTTGCTCACCGCCGTCCTGGGTGGCGAATCGGTACTCTTCCGGGTCACCGACCCGGACCAGCCCGAAGTCCTCGTAGTAGGCGGCGGTCGCCTCGACATTGGGAATGCCGAGGGTGATGGATGTCAGGCGGTGGAGAGGCATGACCTCGAGACTCCGTTCTGCAGGAAGCGCTGCGTCGAACTCCTCCAAGCATGGCACTGAATCATCGACAGAACAACAAAATATCGACATTTTTAGGCAGTAGCGATCTTTGCGGGTCTACAGTCGGTAGGTGCAGGCCGCGACCTCGCCGAGGACCAGGGCGCGGTCGACGGTATCGAGGCCGTCGAGGGTCGCCAGGGTGGTGCGCCACACCGTGCGATAGGAGGCGGCGGTCAGGGTGAAGGGCCAGTCGCCGCCGAGCATCAGCCGGTTCGGGCCGAAGACCGACAGCGCGTGATCGATATACGGCTGCCAGCGGGCCGCGGTGATCTCTGCGCCGGAGACCGTGGCCAGACCCGAAATCTTGGCCACCACATTGGGTTCGGCGGCCGCGGCCGCGAGTAGCTCTGCCCACGGCTGCCATTCGGCGGTGGCGATCGGCGGCTTGCCCAGATGGTCGAGGACCACCGTCAGCGCCGGATGCGCGCGGGCGATGATCGGGACCTGGGCGAGCAGATCGGGGCGTTCGGCGACGGCGTCGAAAACCAGTCCGGCCTCGGACAATTGATCCAGCGACGCGGAAACCTCCGGGCGCAGCAGCCAGTTCGGATCGGGGTCCCGGTGAATCATGTGCCGGACGCCGGCGAACTCGGGACGCCGCACGAGCGCGGGCAGTGCGGTCGCGACCTCCGCCGGGCGATGCAGCGGCAGCCAGCCGACCACCGCGGTAGGGCGTTTCGCGTGTGCGGCGGCCTCGAGCAGGGCGTGGTTCTCCGCGAGTGAATCGGAGGCCTGGACCAGTACGGCCGCGTCGACACCGTGCTCGGCGAACTCCGGTTCGGCATCGCCGAGAGTGTAGGTTCGGTATAAAACATCCGATGTATCTGTGAGCCAATCGTATTCGACATGGGATTTTCCACCACCGATCGTCCAAATGTGGACGTGGGCGTCTACAGTCATCGGAGGCATGGTGTCACATCCTCGACAGAAGGAATCAGGTGTCGGTCACCGACGATGCGATAGCGAAGATCAAGGCGATGATCGTCTCCGGCGACCTGAAGCCCGGCTCGCGGCTGCCGCGCGAGGCCGATCTGGCCGCCGAACTGGGCGTCTCGCGCAACTCGCTGCGCGAGGCGGTGCGGGCGCTGTCGCTGGTGCGCATCCTGGACGTGCGACAGGGCGACGGCACGTATGTGTCGAGCCTGGAACCGAATTCGCTGCTCGACGCCATGAGCTTCCTGCTGGAATTCCACCAGGACGATTCGGTGCTCGACATTCTCGGCGTGCGCCGCATTCTGGAACCGGCCGCCACCGCGCTGGCCGCCCGGCAGATGAGCGAGACCGAGATCGAGCACCTGCGCACGCTGGTGGAACCGCCCAGCCACTCGGTCACCGACCTGGTGGCCCTGGATCTGAGCTTCCATGCCGCCATCGCCGCCGCGTCGGGCAATAAAGTGCTTGCCTCGCTGCTGGATTCGCTGTCGATGCCGACCACCCGGGCACGCATCTGGCGCGGCATCACCGAGGAGGGCGCGTTCGAGCGCACGGTGGCCGAGCATCGCGGCATCTGCGATGCCATAGCCGCACACGACCCGGAGTTGGCGCATGCCCGCGCGCTGGCCCACGTCGGCGGCGTCATGGAGTGGCTGCGCATGGCCGCGGGCTGAATACCCCGCGGCGCCGGTCGATTGCACTCGGCTCCGGCCCGCAGGTCGGGCCGGAGCCACGGTCGTCAGCAGCATTGCTCGAGCTCATCCCAGAGGTCCTGCGGCACGGCCACTTTCAGCATGGCGACGGTATCTTCGACCTCTGCCACGCTGCCCGCGCCGATGACGGTGCCGCCGATCGCGGGATGCCTGCCGGGGAACTGCAGGGCCGCGGCGCGCAGCGGGACGTCGTAGGCGGCACAGCGCTCGGCCATCGTGCGGGCCCGTCCGATGATGTCGGGCGGGGCCTGGCGATAGTCGAAGGTGGCCTGCCGCAGCGGATCCGCGAGAATGCCGCTGTTCAGCACCCCGGCCGCCAGCACCCGGATACCGCGGCGTGCGCACTCGGGCAGTAGTTCGGCCTCCGCGCGCCGATCCAGCAGGGTGTAGCGCCCGGCGATCAGCACGACGTCGATAGGGGATTCCCGGACGAAGCGCAACGCCACGTCGACATGGTTCACGCCCACGCCGATGCGCGAGCACACGCCCTCGGCGCGCAATCTGCCGAGCTCCGGCACCATTTCGGCCAGTGCCTGCGGCTGGTGGTTGTCCGGGTCGTGCACCAGCAAGGTATCGATCCGCGTCAGCCCGAGCCGGGTCAGCGACTCGGTCACCGATTGGCGAGTCCCGGCCGCCGAATAGTCGAGCCGCCGTGACCGTTTCGGCGCACCGTAGAAGTCGTCCGTGCCGTCCGATGCGGCGGGGTCCTTGTAGAGCAGCCGGCCCACCTTGGTGGACACCGCGAACTCCGCCGGCTCGGGCTGCCCGCCCAGAAATCGTCCGAGCCGTTCCTCGCTCTGTCCGGCCCCATAGTGCGGTGCGGTGTCGAAGGCCCGAATCCCCGCTGCCCAAGCCGCTTCCAAGGTCGCCTGGGCGGCGGTGGCGTCGACGGCGCGGAACAATCCCGCGTATCCGGCGCCGCCGAGCACGATCTGCGTCATATCGGTCACAGCTGCCACACCACCGGTAATGGCGCCGCCGCGCCCGCGGCCGAATAGTCGTGGGCGGTATCCAAGTACTCGTCCATCCGAGCCTGCCACGCGATATTGACCGGCAACTCGGCAAGTCCGGCGAGCAGCTTCTCGTATGCGGCGCAGTCGATCACATGGAAGAGATCCGTGCCGCTGCGCCAGATCGTCCACGAGGTGGCGCCCGCCGCGCGGATGGCCGCGACCAATTCGGTGGGCACCTCCCCATGCGCCGCCTCGTAGGCCGGCTCCGCGCCGGGTTTCAGCTTGGTGTGCAAGGCGATTCGCATGATTACTCCTGCCTGCGGCCGCTGGCGATGCGGGTGATCACCAGCGCCACCAGGATCAGCGCGCCATTGATGAACTTCAGTGAGTCGGCGCTGACGCCGCCGTAGGACAGCAGCTTCTGGATCAGCGTCAGGATCAGGATGCCGAAGAACGCGCCGAGCACCGATCCGCGCCCGCCATTGAGCGATACGCCGCCGATGACGCACGCCGCGAACACCTGGAAGATCATTCCGTCGCCCTGGCTGACCTGCACACTGGCGAACTGACCGGAGTAGATGAGCCCGCCGATCGCGGCCAGCCCACCGGCGATGACGAGCACGGTGAGAACCACCGTGTCGGTGCGGATTCCGGCCGCGCGCGCGGCGGGCTCATTGCCGCCGACCGCGTACAGCGCGCGTCCTGCCGTCGTATAGGTCAGTACGAAGTACCCGAGCGCGAACAGCGCCAGGCACACCAGTACATCCACCGGAATCCCGAGCACCCTGGTGTTGCCCAGCCAGTCGATGGAGTCCGGAATCTTGGTGAGGGTGAACCCGCCGGTGAGGAAGGTCAGCAGCCCGCGCAGCGCGATGAGCATGGCCAGCGTGACAATGAACCCGTTGAGGCCGAACCGCACGATCAGCACGCCATTGACCGCGCCCACCGCCAGCCCGACCAGCAACGCCATCGGAATCGCCATCCACGGCGAAGCCCAGGTGAAGGCACCGACTTTCGCGGTACCCATGGTCGCCCAGATGGCGACGCCGGGTGCGAGCCCGAACGTGGATTCCAGCGACAGATCCATGCGCCCGACCACCAGCACCAGCACTTCGGCCAGTACCAGCAGGGAAATCCCGCTCATGGTGGTGAGCACATTGGTGAGGTTGGTCAGCGACACGAAGTTGTGATTGATGAAGTAGCCGACCACCAGCACCAGCAGAATCGGCGGCACCAGCAGAAAGTCGCGCAGCGCACCCCACCGCACCGACGCCGGCCCGCGCCCCGGCCGCACCGCGGCGGAACCGTCGGTCACGGCCGGTGCCTCCGACGATGCGTCTGCCTGCGATGGCGCGGCGTGCGATGTCTCGGTGTGCGAAGCCTCTGCGTGCGATGCCGCTGTCTGCGAAGCCTCGGTCTGCGATGTTTCGACGTGCGAGGTCTCCGCCCGCGATGGTTGCGTGTGCGAGGTCTCGGCGGAACTGGTCATGACAGTCCTTCCATGGCCGCGACGAGTTCGCGTTCGTCCCAGCCTTTTTCGTAATCCCCGGCGTGGCGGCCCTGCCGCAGCACCAGCACCCGGTCGCAGTCGCGCAGATCGTCGAGTTCGTCCGAGACCACCAGCACCGCGGTGCCGCGCGCGGCGGTATCGCGCAGGACGGCGCGCAGGGTGTCCTTGGAGCGGATATCGACTCCTGCGGTCGGGGTGATCAGCACCAGCACGGCCGGATCGGTGGCCAGCGCCCGGGCGAAGACGACCTTCTGCTGATTGCCGCCGGACAGCTCGGCCACGCTCTGGTCGGGACTGTCGGCCTTGATATCGAGATCGCGAATGGCCGTGCCCGCGAGCCTGTTCCGGGCGTGACCCGACAGCAGACCGAAACGACCGAGCTGCCGCGGGACAGTCAGCGTGGCATTGTCGCCGATGCTCATGTCGAGGATCAGGCCCTGATCGTGCCGATCGCGGGGCACGAATCCGATGCCCGCCCGCAACGCTGCCGCGACACCGCTGCGGCGCAGGGCTTTTCCGTCCACACAGACCGAACCGGCGCTCGCCTTGCGCAGTCCGACGATGGTCTCCGCCACCTCGGTGCGCCCGCTGCTGCCACCGCCGGCCAGGCCGACGATCTCCCCGGGTCGCACGCTGAATCCGATATCGGCGAATTCGCCGGTGCGGGTGAGCCCCTCGATCTCTAGTGTCGGGGTTGCTCCGAGTTGTGTTGCGGGCCGGGTCACCTCGGCCTCGAGCTGCGCGCCATCGCCCGTCATCGCCGCGATCAGTTCGGGCTTGCTCAGCTCGGCGGCGGGCGCGGTGATCACGTGCCGGGCATCGCGGAACACCGTGATGTCCTGGCAGATCTCATAGGTCTCGTCGAGATGGTGGGAGATGAACAGGAATGTCACGCCCTGCGCCTGCAGATCGGCGATGCGAGCGAACAGCCGCTTGATGGCCGAACTGTCCAACTGCGCGGTCGGTTCATCGAGAATGATGAACCGCGCGCCGTACGACAGCGAGCGCGCGATCTCCACCAGCTGGCGATGCTCCACCGATAGATCGCGCGCCAGCGTGTCCACCGCCACCGGCACCTGCCACGTGTCGAGCAGCTCGCGCGCGCGGCCACGCAGCGTGCGCCAGTGCACGATTCGCCCGCCGAAGCCCTGCCGGCCCAGGAAGAGGTTCTCCGCCACCGACAGGTCCGGAATGATGGTCGAGTGCTGATACACGCACGCCACCCGGGCCCGCCACCCGTCACGGTCGGCGGGCGCGGGCGCCGGCTCGCCCTGGAAGCGCACCTCCCCCTCATCGGGAGCTGCGAGTCCGGTCAGGATGGACACCAGCGTGGATTTGCCCGCGCCATTACGCCCGACCAGCGCGTGCGTGCGGCCCGGAGCTACCGCGAGCCGGACGCGCTGCAGGGCGACATTGCGGCCGAAACACTTGGTCACGCCGATCGCCTCGGCGATCGGAACCTGCACGGCAGCAATCGAATCGGCGGCCGCCGCGGGCGAGTCCGTCGGCTCGGGGAGTATCTGACCGCTCATCAGCCGCCGTGTCCCCACAGTCCGGGCGCGGTCGGCGGCAGCGTGTCCAGCTCGCCTACCTTGCCGCCGGTGCGGGTGACCACCGGTGCGGGCAGCTGATCCTCGAGCATTCCGCCGACGCCGGTGTCGATGATGGTGGAGCCGTGATCGGTCGGTCCCGGCGCGAACTTCTTGCCGTCGATCGCGGCCTTGGCGTATACCGTGGCGTACTGCGCGTAGAGATCGGCGGGCTGGGAGATGGTGGCATCGATATCGCCGGCGGTGATGGCATCCAGCTCGGCTTTGATGCCGTCATTGGAGACGATCGTAATGTGGCCCGGCTGACCGGCTTTCACCAGTTTGCCGCTGCGCTTGAGCAGAGCGAGGGTGGGCTGCAGGAACACGCCGCCCGCCTGCATGTAGATGCCATTGATATCGGGATCGGTGAGCAGCTTGTCCTGCAGGCCCGAGACCGCGCGATCACCCTGCCAGTCGGTGGGGATCTCGATCACCTTGATGCCGGGATAGCGGGTCGACATGCACTGGGCGAACGCCTCGGAGCGGTCGCGGCCGTTGATCGAGCTCAGATCGCCCTGGAACTCCACCACCTTGCCCGCGCCCTTGAGCGTTTCACCGAGATAGATACAGGATTTGGTGCCGTAGGCGCGATTGTCGGCGCGCACCACCATGTACGCGCCGCCGCTGTCGGGGCGGGTGTCCACGCTGATCACCGGCACATGTTTGGCGGTGGCCGCCGTGATCGCGGGTTTCACCGCGGCAGTGTCCTGCGGCGCGATGATGAGGGCCTTCACCTCCTTCGACAGCAGGGTGTCGACATTGGCTTTCAGCCGATCGGAGTCATTGTCGGAGGAGGTGTTGTCCAGCTTGACGCCGACCGCGGCGGCCTTGGGGCCGAGGTATCCGGCGTAGGCGCTCCAGAAGTCGGAGTCCGAGCGCGGCTGATCCGCCCCGACCAGCACGCCGTTGTCCGCGCCCGCGCCGACACTGGCGGCCGGGCCGCTGGAGGTGGTGCCGGTGGATTCGCGCGAGCACGCACCGGCGGCCACTAGTAGGAGGACGCCGCAGGCCACGGCGAGGAATCTGGATGTGCGCGGCGGCGGGGCGGATTTCATGAGTTCTCGTACTCCTTCGTCGAGAGTGCCTCGGCCAATGGGGGATTGGTGGGTTCGGTGCGCCAGATTGCGCCGGTCGGATAGGTGTAGGCGGCCAGGGTCCGCGGTAGCATCTCGGCGCTGAAACCCGGTGCACGCGGGGCCCGGTAGCGGCCTCGGGAGACCACGACCGGATCGCGGAAATGCTCGTGCAGATGGTCGACGTATTCGATGGCCCGGCCGGTCATGGTGCCGGACACCGCGATGTAGTCGATCATCGCGAGATGCTGGACCAGTTCGCACAGCCCGACCCCGCCGGCATGCGGCACCACCGGGACGCCGAACTTGGCCGCCAGCAACAGGATTGCGAGATTCTCGTTGACGCCGCCCACGCGGGCGGCGTCGATCTGCAGGATGTCGACCGCGCCGGCCTGCAGGAGCTGTTTGAACAGGATCCGGTTCTGCCCGTGCTCGCCGGTGGAGATCGGCACCGGCCGCACCCGGCGGCGGATCTCGGCGTGGCCGAGGATGTCGTCGGGGCTGGTCGGTTCCTCGACCCAGGCCAGTCCGGCGGGTGCGAGCGCATCGATCCACTCGACCGCGCGGTCGACGTCCCAGCGTTGATTGGCGTCCACGGCCAGCCCGATATCGGGACCGATCGCGGCCCTGGCTATTCCGACCCGGCGCACGTCCTCGTCGAGATCGCGGCCGACCTTGATCTTGATCGTGCCGAATCCGTCGGCCACCGCGCGGCGGGCCAGCCGGGTCAGCTTCGCGTCGGAGTAGCCGAGCCAGCCCGCGGAGGTGGTGTAGGCGGGATATCCGGTGGCGAGCAGCTTTCCGGTGCGCTCGGCCCGGCCGGGTGCGGCGGCGCGCAGGATGTCCAGGGCCTCGCCGGGCGTGAGCGCATCGGTGAGGTAGCGGAAGTCGACCAGGTCCACGAGCTGTTCCGGTTCCAGCTCGGAGACCAACTGCCACACCGGTTTTCCGGCGTACTTGGCCGCCAGATCCCAGGCGGCATTGATCACCGCACCCGCCGCCATATGAACGACACCCTTCTCCGGGCCCAGCCAGCGCAGCTGCGAATCGTCGGTGAGAGTGCGGGCGAAGCCGCCGAGATCGGCGATGATCCCGGCGACCGGCCGCCCGACCACCAGATGTTCGAGCGCCCGAATGGCCGCCTGCTGCACCTCATTGCCGCGGCCGATGGTGAAGGCGAACCCGTGACCGGTCGGGCCGTCCGGGTCGTCGGTGCGCAGGATGACATAGGCCGCCGAGTAATCCGGATCCGGATTCATTGCATCCGAGCCGTCCAATTCGCGTGACGTCGGGAACCGGACGTCGAGCGTGTCCAGCTGCGTGATGTGTGGCATCGGCTGCGCCCCCGTCGTGAAGAGTGATATGGGTCACGACTATACATCGGATGTCTACGGTGGCAAGGGGTGGCGAGGAATCGGTGAAAGTCGGGCTTTCAGTGCGTAATCCACTATCCGGACCGCGGGACGATGCTACGGTCGGTGCGGTTAAACATCGGAGCTATCGCACGGGAGTGGATCGACATGTCGCCGCAGACACTCGACGGAACAGCCGCCATCGTCACCGGTGGAGCCTCCGGCATCGGGCGGGCCGTCGCCGAAACCCTAGGGGCCGCAGGCGCACAGGTCACCGTCCTCGATCTGGAGCCGCCGCCGCACGGCCGGTTCCTGCACTGCGATGTCACCGACGACACCGAAGTGCGCAGCGCGGTCGCCGCGGCGGCCGTGGCCATGGGCGGTCTGGACATCGTCGTGAACTGCGCGGGCATCGGCGCCCAGGGCACCATCGCCGATCACACCGACGCCGAATGGCGAAAGGTGTTCGAGGTCAATGTCTTCGGCCTGGTGCGGGTCAGCCGGGCAGCGCTGCCCCACCTGCGCCGTTCGTCCGCCGCGGCCATTGTGAACATCTGCTCGATCGCCGCCACCACGGGCCTGCCCGAGCGCGCGGTCTACAGTGCCAGCAAAGGGGCGGTGCTCGCGCTCACCCGCGCGATGGCCGCCGATCACCTGAGTGAAGGCATTCGCGTGAACTGTGTGAATCCCGGCACCGTCGACACCCCGTGGGTGCAACGACTGCTCGCCGCGGCCGCCGATCCGGACGCGGAACTGGCTGCGCTGCAAGCCCGTCAGCCACACGGTCGGCTGGTCAGCGCCGCCGAGGTGGCCGCCGCCGTCACCTATCTGGCCTCGCCCGCCGCCGCCTCCACCACCGGCACCATGCTGGAAGTGGACGCGGGCATGCACTCGCTGCGGCTGCGCGCACCCGTGGTGGCGCCTCGATGACCGCCCGCCGCATGCCGCGCCCGCGCGAGCTCGCACCGCTGATCAAATTCGAACGCCCGTTTCCCGGGCGCGAACGCAAACTGCAACGCGCCCAGACGATCTGGGATCTGCGGGAGCTGGCCCGCAAGCGCACCCCGAAAGTGGCCTTCGACTACACCGATGGCGCCGCCGATGCCGAGATCAGCCTGAACCGGGCGCGGCAAGCCTTCACGGACCTCGAGTTTCGCCCCGCCATCCTGCGCGACGTCTCCAAAACCGACACCGCCACCACGGTTCTCGGCGCCGGGGTCATGCTGCCCTTCGGTATCGCCCCCACCGGATTCACCCGCATGATGCACGCCGCGGGCGAACTGGCCGGCGCGCGGGCCGCCGAACGCGCGGGCATCCCGTTCACCTTGTCCACCATGGGCACCACCGCCATCGAGGACCTGGCCGCCGCCACCGGCCCGGCCGCGCGGAACTGGTTCCAGCTCTACATGTGGACCGACCGTGACCGATCCCTGGCGCTGGTCGAGCGCGCCGCGCGTGCCGGATTCGAGACCCTCGTGGTCACCGTCGACGTGCCGGTAGCGGGAAACCGGTTGCGCGATGCCCGCAATGGCATGACGGTCCCGCCGTCCATTACCGCCGCCGGCGCGCTCGATGCCCTGCGCCGCCCCTGGTGGTGGTGGGACTTCCTGACCACCGAACCCCTGGCCTTCGCCTCGCTCGACCGCTGGTCGGGCACCGTCGCCGAACTCCTCGACGCCATGTTCGACCCGACCGTCGGCTTCGGCGATCTGTCCTGGATCCGCGACCGCTGGCCCGGAAAGGTATTGGTGAAGGGCGTTCAGACGGTCGAGGACGCCAAGCGCCTGGCCGACCTCGGCGTGGACGGCATCGTCTTGTCCAATCACGGTGGCCGCCAACTGGATCGCGCCCCAGTCCCACTGCACCTGCTCCCGGACGTGGCGCGCGCAGTCGGCAAGGACCTGGAAATCCACCTCGACACCGGCATCATGCACGGCGCCGATATCGCCGCCGCCCTGGCCCTGGGCGCCGACTTCACGTTGATCGGCCGCGCCTACCTCTACGGCCTGATGGCAGGCGGAGAAGCGGGAGTCGACCGCGCCATAGAAATCCTGCGCACCCAACTCCTGCGCACCATGAAACTGCTCGGCGTCACCTCCATCGCCGAACTCGAACCGCGGCACGTCCGGCTACTCGGCCGCGGCTAGGTCCCGGTGATGATCGGCGGCAGTGCCAGCCGGAAGATCTTCAGCCACACCGAACCGATCTGCCGGCTCAGTGGACCGGTGTTGTAGGGCAGGCCGTATTCCGCGCAGAGCGCACGCACCTCGGGCGCGATCTCCTGGTACCGGTTGGCCGGGAGATCGGGGAACAGATGGTGCTCGATCTGATGGGACAGATTGCCGGAAAGAATGTGGAACAGCTTGCTGCCGGTGATATTCGAGGATCCGAGCATCTGCCGCACGTACCACTGGCCGCGCGTCTCGTTCGCGGTCTCCTCCTCGGTGAAAGTCTGCACCCCGGAAGGGAAGTGACCACAGAAGATGATCGAGTACGCCCAGATATTGCGGACGATATTGGCGGTGGCATTCCCCGCCAGGGTGGGCAGGAAGAGCGGGCCGGTCAGCAATGGGAACGCCAGATAATCCTTGACCACCTGGCGACCGGCCTTGCGCCACTGGCCGGTGAGCAGCCGTTTGAGATCGGGCCACCGGCGCTTGCCCTGCACGATGTTCTCGACCTCCAGGTCGTGCAGCATCACACCCCACTCGACCAGCATCATCAGCAGGAACGCGTACAGCGGGTTGCCCAGGTAGTACGGATTCCACTGCTGCCCAGGGTCGATGCGCAGGAAGCCGTAGCCGAGATCGCGGTCGCGCCCGCGGATATTGGTGAAGGTGTGGTGGATGTAGTTGTGCGAGTGCTTCCACTGATCGGCCGGGCACACCAGATCCCATTCGAAGACCCGCGAGTTCAGACCGGGTTCGCGCATCCAATCCCACTGGCCGTGCATGACATTGTGGCCGATCTCCATATTGTCCAAGATCTTGGACAGGCTCAGCGCGGTCACTCCCGCCAGCCAGCACGGCGGCAGTAGCCCGAGATACATCAGGCCCCGCCCCGCGACCTCGAAACTGCGCTGCGCCTTGATGATCGAGTAGATGTAGTCGCGATCCCGTTGGCCCAGATCGGCGGTGATACGGGCACGCAGCCCGTCCAGCTGCCGGCCGATCTCTTCGATCTGCGCCGGGCTCAGGGTCAACGGGCCGTCCGTGGACGCGACGAGTGTGGACATAGTGGTCGCCTGACTTTCGGATATCGATGATCGATGCCGATATCGCCGGCCGCGACACTGGTGCCCAGCTGAATCGTCACAGGACGAGAGGATTCCCCAGTCTACCGCCGTCGTCCGGTGCGGTAGGCTCGAAGTGTCAGCGACGTATGTCTACGCTGTAGGTCCAGTCGAGGCTGCCAACTGGCCGATCACGAATGCCCAACTACCGATAGGCGGCAAGACAATGGCAGTGAAAACGCCCTACGAGCGTCGAGTGATCCGTGTCCGAGACGCGGTGCGGGAAAACTCGAAGCTGGATGAGAAGGCCGCGACGGAACTCGCCGTCCAGGTGCTGCGCGCACTCGACACGATCCCCGAGACGATCCGCTGAGTTCCAGCCGTCGCTAGGCGGGTTGCTCAGTGACAGCGGCATATTCGGCCGAGCTGAGCAACTTGCCCAGGGCGGTCGGCTGCACCGCGAACAGCCAGCCCTCCCCGTATGGATCCGTTCCGATGAGCGCCGGGTCCTCGACGACCGCGGCATTGATGATCGTGACCCGGCCGGTCACCGGCGCATAGAGATCGGAGACGGCCTTGGTGGATTCGACCTCACCACAGGTCTCACCGGCCATGACCGTCGACCCGACCGCCGGCAGTTCGACATGAACCAGATCGCCGAGCGCCGCGACGGCGACCGCCGTGAGCCCGATTCGGACCGGATGATCCGGCAGCGCCGAACCCGGCTCCAGCGCCACCCACTCGTGCTCATCGGAGTAGCTGCGATCGTAGGGCAATGCGGCAGCGGACAGTGCGGCAGCGGCGGTACGCGGTTCGGGCATGAGGTGACTCCCTGTTCGACAGCGTCCGGCAGGCGCCGGACATCGGCATGGTCACCTCCCCGCTCTGTCCTGTGACCTGAGAGTTTGGGCGCACCCGCGAGTGCGCTGTTCACCTTCGGTAAGGATCGGCCGGAACCGATGCCTTTCTCCAGAGTTGCCTCGGCACTGCGGTATTGGGCCTGAGAGATTCCCGGGGAGGGTGTTGCTCCTACGGCGTCTCCGAAGAGACTCTCCCGCTGCGCGTCGACGGCGATCTTCAATTGTGGGCGATCTTCAATGTGTTTGGAACAGTACAGGAAGCAGTAGATGTGAGGCGTACTTCTCACCGGTATACAAGGTCAGGCTGCCCGCGTAGATATCGGCCGGCCGATCATCCGGGTCGTCGTGGAGGAAGAGGCCGGAGCCGGTGAACGGGATCTGCAGGTCCGTCCGGACTTCGGTGACGGCGCCGGGGTAGATGTAGTCGTGGGCCTGGACATCGAGCGTGAGCGTGTAACCGGCGGGCAGTTGCAGATTGGTCGGCAGGATTTCGATATCCAGCTCGTACACGGTGCCGGGGCTGAGTGGTTCGGCATGGTCATGCGGGTGGACAGGCAGATACGGCCGTGACCGCTCCGGGTCCAGGGCGCGATGCGAAGCGCGCAACCAGCCCTGGGCGATGGGCACATTCGGATCGTTGGCGCCGCGGTAGACGATCTCCTTGCCATCGGGTGTGAAGGCGCGCACCACGAGGAACAGGTCCGCATCGGTGGTGGACGATGCGATGAACAGCTTGGCCGCGACCGGTCCCGCGAACTCCAGGTCGACCGGGGCGAGGTAACTGAAGGAGACTCGGCCTTCCTTGCCCATGTAGGTCACCGATGCGCCGTCGGCCGGCTCCGAGCTCAGCGAACCATCGCGCGCGTCGAGATACAAACGGGTCCAGTCGGTTTCGGGCAGTGGCCAGTCCGCTCCGGTGCGCTCGCCGACGTGGCCATCCGCGTGCCGAGTCCGCAGATGCACGCGGGGCTGTTCGGTCCAGCCGGTGTCCTCGCCTTTCAGGAAGTGCCCGAAGAACCGCCTCTGCAGGTCCAAGCCATAACGGGCATAGAAGAGCGATAGGTGGTCGTCATCATGTATAGCGAGCCATTTGTCCTGCGACGCAGCCAGTTCGAAGCCCCGCGTGTTGCCGCGCAGATGCAGTCCCATGCCGCCCCAGTTTCCCGCGGATAACAGCGGCACCGTGATTCGGGACCAGTCGGGTGTGTTGTCGTGGTAATAGTCATCCAGGAAAGGATGATCTCTGACCACCCGCCCGAGGTCCACGCGGCGCTGCGCCAGCTCGTCCTCGGTCAACGTCTCGTCGCCACAGACGAGCAGCCCCGTATGAGGGTTGCGGTCGCCCTTGGCGCCGATGCCGTACTGCGAGCCCGAAACCGTTCGCTCATACCAGGAGTCGGTGAAGGTCGACAGGATGCCGCCGTGGTAGGTGGCATCGCGGTAGCGGTCGGCTGCGCCCTCCCAGACGCACAGTGCGCTCAGATGTGGCGGTTGCGCCGCGGCGACCGGCCATTGGGCCATGGCGAAATAGGAGATGCCGTTGAGCCCGATTCGGCCATTGCTCCACGGCTGCACCGCGGCCCATTCGATCGACTCGTACAGGTCCCGGGTCTCGTGCCGGGAGAAGGGATCCAGGAAACCCGGGGACCGACCGGCGCCTCGGGAATCCACTCGTACGCACACATATCCGTCCGGTACCCATTGCTCGGGATCTGCCAGCTCGAAAACCTGGTACCTGCCGCTGGAGCCCTCGAGTATCTCCGGATGGGCGGCGACCATCTCCTGCCACTGTGCGGGCCAGGACTGCTGGAACGGCTTGCCCTTACCGTAGGGGCCGTACGCGAGAATGACGGGGTAGGCGCCTTCCGCCGTGGGGCGAAAGACATCGGCGCGCAGAATGTTTCCGTCGTCGGTTTCGATGGGGACGTCCCATTCGATGGTCATATCGCCGATCACATCGACACGGAATGTGCCTGGGGTTGTCGGATCGTTCATGGTCGGTGTCCTCTGGTGGCTGGTGAATAGCAGCGATGGTCGAAAATGGCTCAGGGAAGGGTGACGATGACCTTCGCGGCCGATACGCCCTTGCGCTGGATGTCCATGGCCGACTGGATGTCCGCGATGCCGTGTCCGGCGACGAAGGGTTTCGGCACGGCGAGATAGCGGCCGTCGGCGAGGGCTGCCGGGAGGAAGTCGCGGTAGATCGCGGTGCCGACGTCGTTCGCCTTGAGGGTCGTGCCGAAGATGTACTTGGTGCGGATACCGTGCAGTCTCGATGAGAACTGCAGTGCCACATTCGAAGTGATGAGTCGCAGGATGAGGCGGGGGACCGCGAATCGGCTGCGGTCGGGGTCGGCCAAGTGGTCGAAGGAGACCGGCGGCGTGGCGAGGGCGACGAACCTGTTGCCTCGGCATGCGCCGGCGATTTGCACACACGATCGGGCGGAGGTGGGGCCGAAGGCAATGGCGCCCGCCAGCTTGCGGCCTTCGAATGCGGCGGTGACCTCCGCGACGACCGCCGAGCCGTTGTAGTCGTAGACAGCGCTTGCGCCAAGGGATTTCACGTAGTCGAAGTTGTGTGGTGAGGCGGTTGCGATGACTTCGTATCCGGCGGCGACGGCCAGTTGGATGGCGTTCGAGCCGACGCTCGTCGAGCCACCCCACACCAGGAGCGTTTCCCCGGTGGGGGTGGTGTTCGCCGTCGGATGCCGCAATCCCAGCTGGTCGGTTTGGAACAGCCCACAGGCCGCGGTCGAGACAGCGAGGGGGAGTGCGGCGGCGTCTTCGAAGGGCAGGGTGTCGGGGATCGGTGCGGTCATCCGCTCCAAAACGACTGTGTAGAGCTGGAATCCGCCCTCGGCGGGGCTGTTGCTGTCCTTGTCGGTGCCGACCGCGTGGGCGAGCACCCGGTCGCCGACGCGGAAACGGGTGACGGCACTCCCGATCTCGACCACCTCGCCGGCAATGTCGGCGCCCAGCACGGCCGGATAGCGCAGCCAGCGGTAGGCGAGGCTGCCTGCGATCTGGATGATCCAGTCGAGCGGGTTGATGGCTACAGCGTGGTTGCGGACCACGATCTGGTCCGCTGCGGGCGGGGTGTAGGGCGCGGGACCCACTTCCAGCTGGGCTTTTTCGGCGTTGATCCAGGCGGCGGCATTGGTCGGCATTGGACGGCTCCTCGGAATCGAGTGATTGCACTTGGTGCAATCACGAGTGTCGCATGTGATTACACCAAGTGCAATGCCGTATCTTGGCCGCATGGCACGTTGGGAACCGGACACCGAGAGACGGCTGCAGCAGGCAGCCATGGAGCTGTTCGCGGAACGCGGATACGCCGCGGTGACGATCGCCGAGATCGCCGAGCGCGCCGGCCTGACCAAGCGCACATTCTTCAACTACTTCACCGATAAACGGGAAGTGCTCTTCGCCGGAGCGCAGGCCTTCGAAGCCGGCGTCGTCGGCCATCTGACCGACAGCGACGCGAACCTCGCCCCCATCGAGGTCGCCATCGCCGCGCTGACGCGGGCCGGTCAGGAATTGGCGGGCTACAGCGAATTCGCCGCTGCCCGGCAGCAACTCATCGCGTCCTCATCCGAACTGCAGGAACGCGATCTGAACAAAATGACCGCACTGGCCGCGGCCATTGCCGAGAGTTTGGGCCGGCGCGGCGTCCCGGCCCGTATCGCCACCCTGGCCGCGCAGGCGGCGGTGGCCGTCTTCACCGCGGCTTACGCCGCCTGGGTCGAAGACGCCACCGCAGACCTGCATGTCTTGATGCAGCAATCGCTCGCCGATCTGCGCCGAGCCGTCGGCGCGCCTTCGTAATTCGGCCCCCTGCGCCGAATCGGGGTCAGCGTTGCCCGTGCAGGGCGTAGGCGAGTTCGGCTAGCTGGCCGAGGGTACGGTCGAGCTGGGGGTAGCCCTGTTCGACCAGCACCTTGGTGACATTGGTGGTGATCAGCGGGCCGGTGAAGGCGACGCTGGCGGTGACGGTGGTCCCGCTCTCCGAGCCCTGCAGCTGGTAGGCCAGGTCGCATTGGACACCGGCTCTTCCCTTGCCGCGCAACACGACTCGGGTCGGCTCCTCTAGTTTCTTGACGGTCCACTCGACTTCTTCGGACATGCCGTGCACCAGCACCTCGGAGACGAGGGTGGAGCCTTCGACCAGCGTTTGCGGTGGGCGGCCGACGAACTCGCGGTGGATGCCCAGCCAGTACTCCCACGTGGGTGGGGCGACGATGGTGCGGAACAACGCCTCGGGGGTGCCGGGGACGTCTTTGCTGAGGTGTATCGCTCCCAAGAGAACTGATCCTCCGAAATAAGCAGGCGCGGTTAATGAATGGATGATCGATCCAGAAAACCGACAGCCTCTGCCTTCATTCCCCCCGCGCCGGCGAGAACGATCTTGACATACGGGAAATCAGAGCACAACAGCAGCGTAAATTCACTTGAACTGCGACTTTGCAAATGAAATCGCATTCGCAAGCGCTCCGCCGCTTACATCGTAGTCCGCGCGAATCACGGTGCGGTCGAGGGCCATATGCCTATCGGGACGATCGTGGTCGCGCGGCCTCGGTCGTCCAGGACGCGCCCGAGGCGCTTGACATGGCTCAGTGCCAAGGCGACATCGAGGATTTCGACGTCGGGGACGCGTTCGGCGAGGGCGGCCTGCAGGCGGTTGATATCGGCGACCGAACGCAGCCAGACGGAGATCAGCATATTGGGGCGGCCACCGGTGACCGCGCAGCAGAGGCGGGTTTCCGGGAGGGTGGCGAGTTGCCTGGCGATGGCGTCGAGGCGTTCGGGGCGCACCCGGCACCAGAGCGAAGCGCTGACCGGCCAGCCCGAGAGTGATTGCGCCACTTCGCAACGCATGGTCACCTGACCACTCGACAGGGCGGTGCCGAGACGGCGGCGCATGGTGCTGGCGCTGCCGCCGGTGCGCTCGGCGAGTTCGGTGGAACTCGCGCGGCCGTCGAGCTCGAGCGCGGTCAGGAAGTCGGTATCGGGGCGGGGGACAGGCGTCGTGCCGTGGGCGGTCCGGGGGACGAAGGCGTGAATGCGTTCCTGCTGGGCGGCATCGAGGACACGCAACTGCCAGCGGCTGCCCTCGGTGAGGACCGAGGTCACGACATGCGTGCGGCAACTCTGCACGCCGGGCGTGGTGCCCAGCGAGGTCAGCACGTAGGACGACAACTCGGCCAGGTCGTGCAGGACGACCGTCAGCAGCAGATCACCCTCTCCGGTGATGTGTTCGATGGTGCCGACACCGGGTTCGGCGCAGAGTCGCTGCGCGACCCGGTGCGCTTCGCCTGCGGCGCAACCCACTTCGATGAAGGCCAGCACCAGGGACGCGAGCGAGGCCGGCCCCGGGTAGACCGCGATCCAGGCGCGGCCGTCGGCCTGCAGCTGATTCCAGCGCCGGGCCACGGTGGCCGGGTCGATGCCGAGCACACTGCCGAGCAGGCTCCAGGACGCGCGCGGATCGATCTGCAGGCCGTTGATCAGTTTCAGCTCCAGATCATCGATTTCGAGCGGATGCTGCATCCTTCTCCAAGTTCTGACTGATATGTGCAGCGATGGCTGTCTGATTGCCACGGCAATCTAACATCCGAATCGGGCCGTTCGCTCGTCTGCCCGAAAGGCGATCTGGTCACTGCCGCAAGGAAAGAGGAGAACCCTGATGTCGGTTCGCGATGACGCACAGGAGCTACAGGGCGAGCTGGTCACCTTGCGGCGGAGTCTGCACCTGGAACCGGAGCTGGGTCTCACCCTGCCCTTGACCCAGGAGAAGGTCCTGACCGCCATCGACGGACTGGGCCTGGAGATCAGCCTCGGCTCATCGCTGTCCTCGGTGACCGCGGTGCTGCGCGGGGCCCGGCCGGGTCCGTCGGTGCTACTACGCGGGGATATGGACGCGCTACCGGTGGCCGAGCGCAGCGGCCTGGACTTCGCCGCACACGGTGATCGGATGCACGCCTGCGGCCACGATATGCACACCAGCATGCTGGCCGGTGCGGCCCGGCTGCTGAGCGCGCACCGCGACCGGCTCGCCGGCGATGTGGTGTTCATGTTCCAGCCGGGGGAGGAGGGCTACGACGGTGCGCGGCACATGATCGGCGAGGGCGTGCTCGACGCCGCGGGCGACCGGGTGATCGCCGCCTACGCGCTGCACGTCATGAGCATGGCCCCGACCGGGCTGTTCAGCACCCGCCGCGGACCCTGCCTCGCGGCCTCCGACAATGTGCGGGTCATGGTGCGCGGTGCGGGCGGGCACGGTTCCATGCCGCATCTGGCCAAGGACCCCATCCCCGCCGCCTGCGAAATGGTCGTCGCACTACAGACTCTGGTGACGCGCGGCTTCGACATCCACGATCCGGTGGTGATCACCGTGGGATCCATCCACGGCGGCACCACCCACAATGTCATCCCCGACGAGGTCCACTTCGAGGCGACCGTGCGCTCGTATTCGGCTGTGGCGCATGCCCGCATCAAGGACGGCATCGTGCGCCTGGTGCGCGGTCTGGCCGAGGCGCACGGGCTGACCGCCGACATCGACTACGAGGAGCTGTATCCGGTCACGGTGAACGATGCGCGCGAGGCCGAGTTCGCCGCGGCCACCGTCGCCGAACTGCACGGCGCGGAGCGCTACCGGTGGGCGCCGAACCCGATCGCCGGTTCCGAGGACTTCTCCCGTGTGCTCGACGAGGTCCCGGGCGTCATGCTCCTGCTGGGCGCGGCGCCGGCCGGATCGGAACCCGAACGCGCACCGGCGAATCACTCACCGCACGCGGTATTCGACGAGTCGGTACTGGCCGACGGTGCGGCGTTGTACGCCGAACTGGCGATGCGGCGCCTCGCGGTGGAGCAGGACCATCCCTCCGAGGTGGCGTAGCGCGGCACGGCGGAACTCTCGAAAACGACTGGGGGTCACGGCGTTCGGTCAGTTCTCGCGATAGCCGAGATCGGTCGAGATTCGTCCCGCCGCCTGCCGCACCACCGGGATCAGGCCGCGCATGCGCTCGGCCGGCATATAGGGCGTGGTCGCCGAAACGCTGATGGCGCCCACTATATTTCGTGAGGCATCGCGGATCGGGGCCGCGACGCAGCGGATGCCCGGCTCGTTGTCCTCCAGATCCAGGCTCGCGCCGATCCGGCTGTACTCCGTCATGCGGGCGAGGAATTCCGTTGCGTCGCCGCCCTTTCCATCGGCGGCCCGCGCATTGTCGGCCGCGAACAGCGCCGCCCAGCGCGGGGCGGAATCCAGCAGCAGGGCCTTGCCCACGCCCGCGCGCGTGAGCGGCATGCGATAGCCGACGCGGGATCGCATTTCCGCGCCCCGGGACCCGGACAGCTTGTCGAGGTAAAGGACCGATCCGTCGTCCTCGACCGCCAAGTGGACCGTATCGAGCACCTTCGCCGACAGCTCCTCGAGGATCGGCCGGGCCACCACCGGCAGCGGATTACCGTGCAGCGCCTTGAATCCGAGCTCGATGAGCGCCGGGCCCAGCGTGTAGCCGCGATGACCGCTGCGCAGATAACCCTCGTGCACGAGCAGCTGGATCAGCCGATGCGCGGTACTGCGGCCCAGACCGGTGCGTTCCACCACCGCCCGCAGATCGTGCGCGCCATCGGCGACGGCACGGATCACCGCCAGCCCGCGGGCCAGCGTCTGGGTACCGGGGGGAATGTCGGTCGGAGAGGCGGTCACCACCCGAGTGTCCCAGATATAGGGAACACGTTAGTAATTTTGGGATGCCCCGAACATAGTGGTGGCGTGACTCAGCACCCGGCCCCGGAACCGTGCCTGATAGCGCTCGACTGGGGTACGTCCTCGCAACGGGCCTGGCTGCTCGGCGCCGACGGCCGCGTACTCGAGGCTCGCCGGTCCGGCGCCGGACTGCTCAGCACCTCGGCCGGTATCGACCTGACCGATTCCGCCGCACGGGCGCGCGGCCACGAAGCGGCCTTCCTGGCGCTGGTCGGCGACTGGCTGCGAGCGCACCCCGGCCTGCCCGCGATCGCCTGCGGCATGGTGGGCAGCGCGCGCGGCTGGCAGGAAGCCGAATATCGCACCGTGCCGAGCCCGCTGACCTTCCGTGCCGACGACCTCACACCCGTGCGTCACCGAGAAGGCGTGCTGCACTTGGTACCCGGACTGCGGGTCGCCCAGGATCCCGCCCGCATGCTCCCCGGCGATGTGCTGCGTGGCGAGGAGACCCAGGCCATCGGCATCCTCGCGCAGCTGCCCGATCCGGCTGCCACACAAACCCTCGTGCTGCCCGGGACGCACAGCAAATGGCTGCGCATCCACGACCGCGAGGTCACCGGCTTCACCACGGCCATGTCCGGCGAGCTGTACGCGCTCGTCACCGAACACGGCATCCTCGCCCACACCGCTACCGCGCCGGAACATGATGACACGGCCTTCGCCCGCGGGTTGGCCGCGAGCTCGGCGCCGGCGGCACGCGGGCTCGCCGCCGAGCTCTTCGGTGCGCGGGTACTGGTTCTCGCGGGAGCGCTCGCATCGTCCGCGCTACCGGATTACGTGTCCGGCGTGATCATCGGCGACGAGGTGTGCCGGTTGCTGCCGCACTATCGCGAGCCGGGGCGAATCACCCTGTGCGGCAATGCGGAGTTGTGCCGGCGGTATGCTGCCGCACTCGTGCGGCACGATATCGACGCCGAGATCGTCGGTGAAGATGCTGCCGCACAAGGACTCTGGACGATCGCCCGCACCGCCGGTCTGGTCGGAGCGACGCAATGAATGCTCGGTGCACTGGACAATCGGTGCACTCGACACGGGCACAGCAATCATGAAGGAGCACGCCATGACCGACACCGCGACCACCTCCTCCGGGCTGGTGGCCATCCTGCGCGGCATCACACCCGACGAGGTCGCCGCGATCGGAACCGTACTGGCGGAAGAGGGTTTCGGCGCCGTCGAGGTGCCGCTGAACTCACCGCAGCCCTTCCACTCCATCGAGCGATTGGCCGCCGCCATCGGCGAGGTCTGCGTCGTCGGCGCCGGTACGGTCCTGAACGCCGACGATGTCGCCCGGGCGCACACCGCCGGGGCCCGCATCATCGTGTCGCCCGATACCCATATCGAGGTCATCACCGCGGCGATCGAACGCGGCCTGCGCCCGTACCCCGGGGTGGCGACACCGACCGAGGCCTTCGCCGCCATTCGCGCCGGTGCTCGTAGTCTCAAGTTGTTCCCGTCCCATCTGCTGGGGATCACCGGCATGCGGGCCCTGCGCGCGGTGTTACCGGCCGAGGTCGAGCTGCTGCCGGTCGGGGGCATCGATGAGGACAATATCGGCGCGTGGGCCGCCGCTGGCGCGGGCGGGGCCGGCGTCGGCACCAGCGTGTACCGCCCCGGCGACAGCGCCGACGCCGTCCGCGCGCGGGCCCGGAAGCTCTGCGCCGCTTGGTCATCCGTCACGGCCTGACCCCCGTATTCATCGCCGGGCGCCGTCGCGGCCAGCCGTACAGGAGGAATCAGTGAAGATCACGTCCGTCAAGACCTTTCCCGTCCCGCCGCGCTGGCTGTTCCTGCGCATCGAGACCGACACCGGCCTCGTCGGCTGGGGCGAACCGGTGCTCGAGGGACGCGCGGCCACCGTGGCGGCCGCCGTCGAGGAGCTGTCCGACTACCTGATCGGGCAGGATCCGATGCGGATCGAGGACTTGTGGACGGTGCTGTACCGCGGCGGCTTCTACCGCGGCGGCGGCATTCACATGAGCGCCCTGGCCGGCATCGACCAGGCGCTGTGGGACATCAAGGGCAAGAGCTTCGGCGTGCCCGTGCACGAACTGCTCGGCGGCCGCGTGCGCGACCGTATGAAGGTGTACTCCTGGATCGGCGGCGACCGCCCCGCCGATACCGCGAAGGCGGCCCGCGAGGTGGTCGACCGCGGCTTCACGGCCGTGAAGATGAACGGCACCGATGAACTGCAGTACCTGGATTCCTTCGACAAGATCGACCGCTGCGTGCAGAACGTCGCGGCGGTGCGGGACGCGGTCGGGCCGGATATCGGGATCGGCGTGGACTTCCACGGTCGCGTACACAAGCCGATGGCGAAAGTGCTACTGCGGGAACTGGAACCGTACCGGCTGATGTTCGTCGAGGAACCGGTGCTCTCCGAACATGTGGACAGCTGCCTGGATGTGCTGCGCCAGAGCCCGATTCCCATCGCACTCGGCGAAAGGCTGTTCTCGCGCTGGGATTTCAAGGACATCATCACCTCGGGCGCGGTCGACATCATCCAGCCCGACCCCTCCCATGCCGGCGGTATCACCGAAACCCGCAAGATCGCCCACATGGCCGAGGCCTACGACATCGGACTCGCGCTGCACTGCCCACTCGGGCCGATCGCCCTCGCCACCTGCCTGCAGATCGACGCCGGCTGCTACAACGCCACCATCCAGGAACAGAGCCTGGGCATCCACTACAACACCAGCAACGACCTGCTCGACTACCTCGTCGATCCGAGCGTGTTCACCTACGCCGACGGCCAGGTCGCGATTCCGTCCGGACCCGGCCTCGGCATCGAGATCAACGAGGAGTACCTGGCGGAACGCGCCGCCGAGGGCCATCGCTGGCGCAATCCGATCTGGCGGCACGCCGACGGCTCGTTCGCGGAGTGGTGACCGGAGCAATCATTGTTCGTCGGGCACGGCGAAAAGGCGGATTGCCATGGGGCGGGCGCCGTCCGGGGCATCGGTGCGCAGTGGGTGGCCGTACTTCTCCAGTAGTGCCATGTACTCGTCCATGAAGGCGAGCAGCTCCTCATGGGTCATATAGGTGCCGTGCCGCTGCACCTGCGCCCAGCCGTCGGGCCCGGTCCACTCCTGGTTGGCGCGGACGTATCGGTCGATATCGGCGTTGATCTTCAGTTCGGCGAGTTGTTTCGCGGCGGCGTATTCCTCGGGCTGCATGCTGGCCGGATCCGGCATGGTGTGGCTGAACGGTATTGCCCGCCACCACCTTTCGCGGCCCTGTGACTTCTCCGGGATCTCCTCGATGAGCTTGGACTCGGCGAGCTTGCGCAGGTGGTAGCTGGTCGTGCCGGTGCTCTCGCCGAGGAGACCGGCCAATGTCGTCGAGTTCGCTTCGGCATTCGCGCCCAGATGCTGCAGGATCCGCCCCCGCAGGGGATGGGCCAGCGTCCGGTACAGCGCTGTGCGTTCGACGCTGGTCTGAGGCTCGACGGCGCGTTTAGACATGTGCCCCACATTAGCAGAGGCATCTCTGCAAAGAAATGTTTGCAGAAATCTGTAGGCAATCGTACGTTGGTTCCCATGCGACCGAAACGAACCGTCATACACCGGATTTCGTGGCTGCCCGTGACGATCGGATCGGCCGCCCTGCTCAGCGGCTGCTACGACCTGACCCTCGCCGCCATCGGACCGGACTCCGTGGAAGCCGCGTGCTCCGGCACCGGCGAACTCCTGCTCGCTTTGTTCTGTAGTCAGTGGGCGGTGTTGTCCATCTCCAGATCGTTGAGGTGACGCTGGATGACCGGGAGGACGACCTTGGCGTAGGCGACGACGTCGGCAGGCTGGTCGGCAGTGGTGATTTCGCCCTGCGTGGCCTTGACCGCGCCTTGGTGTCCCGCGATGAAGAAGGTGACGAATTCCTTGTCGAAGGCCGCGCCCTGAAGTCCGTTGAGCTTGGTCATTTCGGCGGTCAGGGTGTCGTTCAGTTGGGTGGGGAGGGGGACATTGTGCTGCTTGGCCAGCATGGTGATGCCGGCGTCGATGAGGGCATGGTCGGAGACCAGCATGGCGCCGGTATCGCGGACCGGTTGGGTGGAACCGGTTTTCTGCGCGAGGGCGCCGGCTTGTTGTTCGGCCAGATCGTCTTCGTGGACGGCCGTCAGCCATTTCGCGGCCGGTGAGGTGCTGTCGGCGGCGGCCGACGAGGTCGTGGTGGAACTTGCGGAATTACTGTTCGAACTGCATCCGGCGAGGGCAGCGATCACGATGAATGACGCCCCGATGGTCGCTGTGGCCGAGAAGAATTTCGTGGTCACGTTCGTACCCACTCTCTCGAGCTCTACGCAGGCAGCCGGGGTGGCTACCGGCCCATCCATTATGCGCGTCAGCAGTGCCGGCGCGGCGGCAGGCCCGAGACGTCGGAAGCGTTGTCGCGGAACGTTTCTGCGAAACCGAGAAAGCGATACACATCGTCGAAGGTCGTCGCCAGACCCAGCGAAACCCGTACCGCGCCACCGGTTGTCATGCCCATATCGCGCAGGAACCGGTCGTAATCGGGTCGCTGCGTGCGGTCGAAATTCGCGGTGATCGTCGCCTTGTCGATCCCGAGCGCGACCTGCCCCGCACCCGGATTGCAGAAGCATCCCGTGCGCAGCGAGATCCGCCAGGTCCGGGCCCGGTGCTCGACACGGCGTTCATCGATCACGCAGCCCGCCGGGTCGAGGAAGTTCAGCGAGATCGTGCCTCCGCGCCGGTTCCCGTTCGCGGGCCCGTAGAGCCTGGTCAGCGGCGTCCCATTGCGGTGCCGCAGGGCGGTGAGGCGGGTGAGCAGCCATTCGGTCAGGCACTGCACCCGGGTATGGATCAGCTCCATTCCGGTGCGCTGCAACTGCCGCAGCCCCAGCTCGATGGCCGGCAGGCCGAGGTAGTCGATGGTGCCGTCCTCGAAGGCCGCTTCGCCGTCGGGCCGGAAGACCCGCTCGCTCTCCACCGACACCGCCCAGATGCTGCCGCCGGCGAACCAGGGCCGGCGCAGCTTCGCCAGCGCGGTGTGCCGGGCCAGCAGGCAGCCGATCCCGGTGGGGTAGCCGAACATCTTGTAGAACGACACCGCCACGAAATCCGGCCGCCACCGATCCAGGTCGAGCCGGTTGGTGGGTACGTAGGCCGCGGCGTCGAGCAGGACATCCCAGCCCTGCGCCTGCGCCTGCGCGATCCACTCCAGCGGATGCTGCACACCCGAGAAATTCGATTGGGCCGGATAGGCGAACAGTTTCGGTCCCGCCGCCTCCGTGGCCAATGCCGCGTGCAGTTCGGTCTCGTCCACCCGCAACTCGGGCGCGGTGACCGGCACATACGCGGCCGCGGTTCCGGCGGCGCGGGCATACTCGCGAATACCGTTGACCGAGTTGTGATTGTCATAGGTCAGCGTGAATCGCCCATCCGGTGTGAACGGATAGGACTCGCCGACAAGTTTGAGCGCCCCGGTCGCATTCGGGGTGAAGACCACCCGGTATTCCTCGGGGGCGGCATGGAAGAAATCCAGCACCGCTGCCCGCGCCCGCTCGGTGAGTTCGGTGGCCGCCCGCGAGGCGGGACTCTCGGAATGCGGATTGCCGAAGGTATTGTCACGCAACAGCCGCAGATGATCGTTCAACTGCGACTCGGCGTACAACCCGCCGCCGGTGTAGTCGAGATAGACCTGCCCGGTGGCGTCCAGGCGCTGGAACTCCCTGGCCCGCAGCACATCCAGCTCGGCGGTGGCCGTGTATCCGTGCCAGCCGTCCAGGAACGCCGAGAATGCCGCCGCACGCTCATCCACCGATCCACCGCTCATCGGATCGACACTATCCGAAGGCCCGCGGTCGTGCCTGGCCCGCAAAGTCGTTGGGTTACAACGACGTAGAACGATGCCATTTGTCCACGATAGTCCGTCTCCGCCGCCGGGGCCAGGATTTCTCCGGCTTGCTGCGGTTCGTCGAAAAATGCTGTGGCGCTGTGGGTATCGCAATAGACTGAATGTTGCACATGGCATCTGTTTCGTACCTGCGGCAGCCCGGGGGTGTCCGGATTGAACGGGATGAGTCTTCGAAAGCCTTGCACAGTGGTGGTGGCCGCCGAGAGCGATGCCGAAGTCCGGGGAATCGACCGGGCAATCGATTGGGATGCCGCGCTGGAATATCTGCCCAGCATCGGGTCCGCCTATCTGCGACGCCGCGAACCCGCCGTGGTGGTGCCCGCGGCCTGCTGGCCGGCCGCCGCGCCGCGCACGGCCGGGTGGGAACTGTGCGTGCCGGATGAGGAGTATTCGCGTTTCGCGGCCGCCCTCGGCCTTTCCCCGGAGCTGTAGCCGCGGTGCGATGCGCCCGGCTCGGCGCCCGCGCGGCCGACCTGGCCGTCGCACCGAGTGCGTGGCAGACTGAGGCCAGGTTGAGACTCCAGCCGCCCCTCGGTCCGGCGCGCCGTTTTCCACGGTTCGGGCAGGTGTTCTGGCGCTCCCGAATTCGTACTGCCGACCGCACCGGACACCCCCTTCGGGAGGTTTGCCATGTCAGCGATTTCCATTGCGCACCATCAGGTGGGGCACGATTGCGTGATCGTCCAGGCGGACGGCGAGCTCGATTTCGGGTCGCTGCGGGCATTCCGCACCGCACTGTCGTTCGCGCTGGCCGCCGGTCCGTCCGTCGTCGTCGATCTGCGCCGGGCGCGCTTCCTCAGTCTGCGCAATGCGTGGGCCCTGGCCGAGATCGTGGACACCGCGGTGCGCGGCAAGATCGAGATCACCGTGCTCGCCGGTCGCCCCGAGATCGAGCGTGTGCTCGAATTAGCCGGTATCCGAGCGCTGTCCGATATTCCGGCCCAGTGATTCGGACCGGCTGAGGAGCGGTATGTCAGAGGTGAAGGGGACGGTCGGCGGCGGCCCCGCGTTCGTCGTCGACCGGGGCGGGAAGTCCGGTGTGCACGACACCGTGCGCTGGGGACTGGTCGTGGGGGCGCTGGGGGTGGTGTTCGGCGATATCGGCACCAGCCCGATCTACACCTTGCAGACCGTGTTCGATCCCGGTGATCCGCATCCGGTGCGCGTCAGCTCGGAGAATGTGTACGGCGTTGTCTCGCTGGTGTTCTGGTCGGTCATGATCATCGTGACCGTCACCTACGTGCTGCTGGCCATGCGCGCCGACAATGACGGCGAGGGCGGGATCATGGCCCTGATCACGCTGGTGCGCCGATGGAGTTCGGTGGGCGGGCGGCGCACCGCGGCGATACTGGCGGCGCTCGGAATCTTCGGGGCGTCACTGTTCTTCGGCGACAGCATGATCACCCCGGCCATCTCGGTACTGTCGGCGGTGGAGGGCGTCAAGGTCATTCAGCCGTCGCTGAAGGATCTCGTCGTCCCCATCACCGCGGTGATCATCATTGCGTTGTTCCTGGTGCAGCGGCGTGGCACGGCGGCCGTGGGCCGGATGTTCGGTCCCGTCATGATCGTGTGGTTCAGCACGATCGGCGCGTGTGGAATCGGGGGCATAGCAAGGCATCCGCGGATTCTCGAGGCGCTGTCGCCGACCTATGCGCTCGGCTTTCTCGCCGGTCATTTCGGCACGGCCTTCTTCGCGCTGGCGGCGATCGTGCTGGCGGTCACCGGCGCCGAGGCACTGTATGCCGATATGGGGCATTTCGGCCGGCGGTCGATCACCCGGGCGTGGTTGTGGCTGGTGTTCCCGGCCTGCGTGCTCAACTACTTCGGGCAGGGCGCACTGATTCTCGAAGATCCGGCGCATGCCAGTAGCCCCTTCTTCCTGCTCGCGCCGGACTGGGCGCGGGTGCCGGTGGTGCTGCTGGCCACGCTGGCCACGGTGATCGCCTCGCAGGCGGTGATCACCGGCGCGTATTCGGTTGCGTCGCAAGCGGCGCAGTTGGGGTATCTGCCGCGTTTGCGGATCGCGCACACCTCGGAGTCGGCGATCGGGCAGATCTATGTGCCGTGGATCAACTGGCTGCTGATGGTTTCGGTGCTCACGCTGGTATTCGCCTTCCGCAGCTCGGCCGCGCTGGCCTTCGCTTTCGGTATGGCCGTGACCGGGACCATCACCATTTCCACCCTGTTGTTCTTCTATGTCGCGCGGCGGCGCTGGAACATTCCGCGCTGGCTTATCGCGGCGGGTGCGATTCCGCTGCTCGGGGTGGATCTGCTGTTCGTGGCCGCGAATATCACCAAGCTCGTGCACGGCGCCTGGCTGCCGTTGCTGATCGGCTTGACCGTGTTCGCCGTCATGACCACCTGGCAGCGCGGCCGCCAGATCGTCACCGCCGAGCGGATCCGCCGGGAAGGGCCGCTGCATCAGTTCATCGACGAACTCGCCACCGGCACCCCGCCCACCGTATCCGTGCCCGGCACCGCGGTTTTCCTCAATCGCGGCAAGGACACGGCGCCACTCGCCTTGCGCGCCAATGTGGAACGCAATCACGTGCGCCACGAACACATCGTGATCATGTCGGTCGAGGTCGAGCCCGTGCCCCGCATCCCCGACGGCGAGCGCCTGTCGGTCGAGCATCTGGGCCCTGCCGAGGACGGCATCACCCATGTCACGGCCCGCTACGGCTATATGGAGACGCCGAATATTCCGCAAGCGCTGGCGATGGTGGATCCGGCGGCCACCGACGGGCCGCTGGATCTGGACCGGGCGTCGTATTTTCTCTCCACGATCGAACTCCGCCGCGGCCCGGCGCCGACGATGATGCCTTGGCGTAAACAGCTTTTCATCGCCGCTTCGTATCTCACCGCCGATGCCGCCTCGTATTTCGGCCTGCCCCGGGATCGAACCATCATCATGGGATCGCAGATTCAGGTGTAGAAGTCCGATCCTGGGTATACCGCTGGCGAGTGGCAATGGGTACATCGCTCGGATGGACAACGTGATCGGCGCCGAAGGCGGTGGGAGCATGGTTGAAATGCGAGGGGTTGGCGGAGCCGGACACGGCCGGGTCCTGGGTGTGGAGGTGCTGCATGGCAGGGAGGCCGAGATGTTCGTCGACGGTTCGGATGTGGAGTCGCAACTCTGTACCGGCGGGATCGGACTGCGGATACCGGCCGAGCTGGAACAGCTGCCCATGTTGCGTGCGGTCGCCGAAACGGTCCTGCTGACAGCCGATTTCACGCTCGACGTGGTGACCGATGTGCGGGTGGCGCTGGACGAGGTGGCGACGGCCCTGATCCTGTCGGCCGCGCCCGGCCGCGAGATCGACTGCGATTTCCGCTACGACCTGCGGCAGGTGGAGGTGCAGGTGACCACGGTCGTGCAGACGGACGAGGCCCTGCGGGAGAACAGTTTCGGCCGGCATCTGCTGGACACCCTGACCGATTCCATCCGGACCGTGTACAGCCCCTTCGATACCGAGCTGCGCGGATATCCCGTGGTGGTCGACTTCAGCCGGAGCCGGAACGTGGACGCCGATCGGTGAACCCGTGAAGCCGCCGGGCCCGTGCCGATTGCGGACTTCGCGCAGGCCAGCGGTGGGATACTCCTATCGTGACATCCTCGGCGGAAGCCCGGCCCCGTGAGCCGGTAGGGGCAGGCCTCGCGGGGCCCACCTCGGAGGTGGGCGCCTTCAGGTTCTGGTTCGCCGGACAACGGTGGGAATGGTCCGATGAAGTGGCGCGGATGCACGGCTACGAGCCCGGCGCCGTGACACCCACGACGGAACTGCTGCTGTCCCACAAACATCCGGAGGATCGCGCGCACGTCGAGGATCTGCTCGACCGGGCATTGCATTCGGGCGGATCCTTCTCCAGCCGGCACCGCTTCATCGACACCGCGGGCCGGGAGCACAAGGTGCTGGTCGTCGCCGACCGGATGCTCGATGCCGACGGCACGGTGGCCGGTACCTCCGGCTATTACATCGACATCACCCACACCTTGGACGAGACGCGACGGGAAGCCCTCAGTGCGGCACTACCGGAACTGCTCGAGGCCCGGGCGGTGATCGAACAGGCGAAGGGCGCGCTCATGGCGATCTATCAGATCACCGCGGAGCAGGCCTTCCGCATCCTGGTGTGGCGCTCGCAGGAGACCAATATCAAGCTGCGGGTGCTGGCCGGTCGGCTCATGTCCGAGGTGGATTCGGCGGCGTTCGTCGATTCGGTCACGCGCAGTCAGTTCGACCACCTGCTTTTGACGGTCCACGAGCGGATCGCCGCCGAGGCGTAGCAGGGGTTGCAACGACAGACCGGTATGCCTCCCACGTCTTCGTAGCGCCGGACCGTAGTCTGCGAGCGAGGCCATACCGAGGCTCGGCCATCGAGTCACGCTGCGGCTCTGTCAGCTAGCCATACGGGGCCGCTGCACAGCGGCGCCGCGCACTCTGAGGAGGAGCCTGTGCTCGGACTGGGGATTATCGGCTGGATCGTGATCGGCGGACTCGCGGGCTGGATTGCCAGCAAATTCATGGGCACCGATGCGCAGCAGGGCATCTTTCTCAATATCGTGGTCGGCGTCGTCGGCGGCCTGATCGGCGGATTCCTGTTGCGGCTGTTCGGTGTCGACGTCTCGGGCGGCGGACTGATCTTCAGCTTCCTGACCTGCCTGCTCGGCGCCGTCATTCTGCTGTTCGTCGTCGGGCGGGTGCGACGGGCCTGACCGGGGCTGTCCCGGCGGTCAGGCGCACAGCGGCACTCGCATCTCCACCGTGGTGCCGGCCGCGCTGGTGGAGATGATCGAGTCCGGGATGAGCGTGCGGATGATCCCGATGCCGCGCCCGCGTAGTGCCGCCGCGTCCTGGACGGCCGGGCGCCAGCGGCCGTCGTCGGTGACCGCGATCCACACGTGGTCGTCGTGCATTTCGCCCTCGACGCGCAGGGTGCCCGCCTCGGCGCCGTAGGCGTGTTCGATGGAATTGGTGCACGCCTCGGTGACGGCCAGCACCAGGTCACAGGTGTCCTCGTGGCCGATGGTGGAGTGCGACAGCCATTTTCGCAGACTCCGGCGGATAGGTGCCAGCACCGACGCCTCCGCGGCGTACGACAGCCGAATTCGTGCGGTGGTCTCCGTCGATTCGCTGTGCACCGAATGCATAGTCCGCACCTCTCCGCTCGGCTGTCGTCCCGCGCCCCGTTCCGGGGGTCGCTATGGATATACCCTTGGCTCGCAGAGCTATTCGGTTTGTCCCGATACGCGGACCGATATCGGTCGATCCGATCGATCGGGATCGAATCCGTGCAGGTGGGGTAACCGGCCGAGCAGACGCATGATGCCGAGGGGCATCGACAAGTGCGGGCAGAGAAGGAGAGACCGTGACCGACAGCGGAGTTTCGCATCTGTTGACCGTGTCGCTCAGCCATTCCGGTGCGGCCGTCGTGGTGCGGGCCGTGGGGGAGATCGACATCACCTCGGCGCCGCGTTTGCGCACCGTGCTGGAGGAAATCCCGGCTGGCGCACCCGGTCCCGTCGTCGATCTGTCCCGGGTCGAGTTCATGGGCTCGGTGGGATTGAGCCTGCTGCTGGCGGCTGCCGAGAAGGCGGATCCGGATCGAGTGCGCGTGGTGGCCTCGCGGCAGGTGCGCCGGCCGATCGAAGTGACCGGACTCGATCAGGTGCTGGCGTTGTTCGATTCCCTCGAGGCGGCGCTGGCGGACTTCCAGCGCAGATAGAGCAGCGCGACATCGTCGTCGAGGCCGCCTGACGGGACGGCGAGTTCCTCGACCCGCTCGATCAATTCGTCCACGAAGGCCTCCGGACAGGTGGTCTCGATCGCCCGCGCGAGGGTGAGCAGGCCGGTCTCGCCGAGCCGGTCGCGGTGCGCGTCGACGCAACCTTCGAACAGTCCGTCGGTGAACAGGGCGAGGGCGGCGTCATCGGGAAGCGCCACGGTGGTTTCGGGCCACATTGCCCGGCCCGGCAGGAATCCCAGTGCGGGACCGCCCGGTACCTCCAGCCACTCCCAGCCGGCGGTCGAACGCAACAGGGCGCCCGGGTGTCCCGCGCGGCGAATGCGCGCGGTGCGGTGCGCGGGTGCGAGGGTCAGGGTGGTCGCGGTGGCGAAGGTGTGCCGGTCCGAACGTTCCGCCAGCAGCACCCGTTCCATCAGCCGCAGCTGTCGTTCCCCGGTGACGCCGGTCAGAACCAGTGTGCGCCAGGCCAATCGCAGGGCGACGCCGGTGGCCGCCGCATCCGGGCCGTGGCCGGAGACATCGCCGATGACGGCGTGCACGAGTCCGTCCGCGTCCTCGACCACATCGTAGAAATCGCCGCCGAGCAGCGCGTGGGCGCGACCGGGCCGGTAGCGGGGGACGACGGCGACCGCGCTGTCGGGGTTCAACAGCGGCGTGGGCAGCAACCCGCGTTCCAGGCGCGCGTTCTCCTGCGCGTGTAATTGACTGGCGTGCAAGGCCACACTGGTGCGCTCGGCCTGCTTGCGCTGAATGGCATAGCGCACGGCGCGGCTCAGCAGGTCCGGTTCGACCCGGCCCTTGACGAGGTAATCCTGTGCGCCCGCGGCCATTGCGGCGAGACCGATGAGCTTTTCGTCGAGACCGGTGAGCACCACGACCGCCGCATCGGAGGCCGCCCGCACCCGGGCCAGTGCGTCCAGGCCCTGCGCATCGGGCAGATCGAGATCGAGCAGTACGCAATCGGGGATCTGTTGCCGCAGTTTGTCGGTGGCTTCGGCCAGCGACCGCACCCAGGTCAGGCGGATACCCGGGGTGTCGTCCTCGATCATCGCCTCGACGAGCAGTGCGTCGGCCGGATCATCCTCGATCAACAGCACATTCGCATGAGCCGAGTGCGCCGGAGCCACGGTGTTGTTCCGCGGGTTCGGGACGTTCGGGGTGTTCGGCGTGTTCCGGGTGTTGCCGGCGTTGCGGGTGGCGTTCGGTGAATCAGGAAGCACGGGCACCATGTGGTCGCATGTTGCGAATGGCGCAACCGCCAGCTCCACGGCGGATTTCTGGACCGCAGGGCAGTCAGATCGTAGCCGATGATCCGGCCGTCACCGGCGGAAACGGTGGCAGACCTCGGGGTTCGTAGCGGAGCGGCGTCGCTCGTTATTTGCCTGTGATATGAAGGATAGATGTTTGGAACTGATCGATATCGGGTAAACGGTACTGGGTAAACGATAAATACAGCGGAATCCTCGTACCCTATAGTGAGGAATTGCAATGTCAAATGAATGCGCAGCTCGGCCGGAAACATCGTTCGATGGCCCGGATGGTGGCGATTCATACGACAACATCGAACCCAGCCTGGCGAAACTGGCCGCACTGCCCCTCGACGGCGGCGAACGCGCGCGACTGCGCGAGGAAATCATCGGCAAATGCCTGCCGCTGGGCGAGCACATCGCCCGCCGCTACAGCGGCCGCGGCGTCGATTTCGACGATCTCGCCCAGATCGCCTCGGTAGGGGTGATTCTCGCCGTGGACCGATTCGATCCCGGCAATGGCGCGTCATTTCTGTCGTTCGCGGTACCGACGATAATGGGCGAGGTCAGGCGATATTTCCGGGACAGTACCTGGGCGGTGCGGGTGCCCCGGCGCACCAAGGAAGTGCGCCAGCGGGTGCAGCTCGCAATACCGGAGCTGTTCCAGCAGCTGGGTCATCAGCCCACCGCGCGGGAGCTGGCCGGCCATCTGGAGCTGGACCTGCCCGAGATCACCCAGGCGCTCATCGCAAACAATTGCTACAGCACCGATTCCCTCGAATCGGGTCCGGCCATGGGCGAGGACACCGATCGAATCGCTTCCCGCCTCGACCGATTGGCCACCGAGGACCCGGGATACGCCCTGGTCGAAGACTCATTGACCGCGGGCCCACTGCTGGCGGCTCTGCCCGAGCGGGAACGCGGGATCCTGGTCATGCGCTACGGTGATGGTAAGACCCAGTCCGAGATCGCCCGCGAGATCGGCGTATCGCAGATGCACGTCTCCCGTTTGCTTTCGCGAACCATCGCTGAGTTACGCGAACAGAGCCGCGCCGCCTGAATCGGTCGCGATACGTCAAACAGCCACGCCGATGTGACCCAATGCGATTCGATCGACCTGTAGCGGGTAATGCCGCAGCACAGGGACATTGAGATCTGAGGAACAGCACGATGAAGAGCGGCAAGATCAGAAACAGGATCGACAAGTTCGGCGGACAGGTCCGGGAGGCGACGGGGCAGGTGCTCGGCGATCAGCGCATGATCGACCGCGGCCGGCGCACGCAGCTGAAAGCGGATCTCAAAAATGTAGGTGAGCGAGTCAAAGACGCGGTGCGTTCAGGGCGCACCCGGCGTGTACGCGGACCCCGGACGCTGCGCTGAATCATGACGAATCGAAATCGCAGTCGTAGCAGAGAATCCGGCGAGAACGCTGTCGTGTGGCCCGATCCGAGCCCCCTCGACGATTGGTGGGAAGCGGTGATGCTGGATACCGAGCCGGTGGTGGCCGGCGAGCCGGTCCGGCGAGTGCCGGGCGCCAACTGAACCGAGTCAACCGACCGAGCCAACTGACCGAGCCAACTGAAAAAAGGGAGTGCCGCAGCGAGCACGTCACGATTTCGCGTCCTCATCGGCGCGAAATCGGGTGTGCTCGACGGTGATCCATACGAAGCCCGCGATCAGCGCGATGAGTGTCACGACCGAACCGACGACGGTGCGGATGCCGACATCACCGTCGGTGTCGGTCAATGCCCAGGCGAGCGTGGAGACACCGAGCAGCAGCAGCGCCGGACCGGGCCAGTTGACTCCGTCGAGGATGGTGGTCGGCAGTTCGGACCGAGCGGCAGGTGTGGCGTAGTCAGCGGTCATCGAGGCGCTCCTTCTCAGTGCGGGCTTTCCCCACGCATCGGATGCCCGTTGTGCACCATGCGAAACCCCTCGCACAGAGGTGAACAGGGCAAAGGTGAGAGGGAAAGGTGAGAACGGTCAGGAGTCGCGAAGCAGTCGCTGGTTCGTGACTTCGATCTGATGGCTGGTGCTTGCGGTCAGGTCCACCACCTGAGGCGGTGTCAGGGTGGCGACGGGCTGATCCCAGTGCAGCGCAATGACATCGCCCGGTTGCGGGTCGGCAGCCGGGCAATCGTCGGAGCCGATCGCCAGATGGCGGTCCTCCGGCGGGCTCAGGGTGAGGCGGGCGCCGTCCCAGGCCAGCCGGCGGCTGCGTAACAGCAGGTCCGGACCATCGCGTGTGATCACCAGCGCGGCGGTGATGCGGCAGCTGTCCAGGATCTGCAGGGCGGTAACGGATGCGCGCGAGCCGAGTAGGCGACTCCAGGGGTAGATGCCGAAAACGTGGAAGCAGTGATTGGGCGCCGCTTCCGCGGCGAGCTCGATGCTCAGATGGGTCCAGTAGTTTCCCGCTGCCGGACCCAGGATGGCCAGCAACTCACGAGTGAATGCGGTGGGGTCGAGAGTCGCGCCGATTCCGCCTCCATGCCAATAGGATTCGACCAGGCGTGGATCGAGTGGGTCGGCAATGCCCGTCATCGCGGACATGACCCGCAGATAGGGCCAGGCGCCGGTGAAACGGCGTGCGGCGGCCCGGATTTCGGCGGGTGAGCCGCGCTGTAATGCCGTGGCGTCGGGCGGTCCGCAGTAGCCGAGCGCGTTGGGCGCGTACGCATAACGCGCGAACATGCGCGGACCCGCAGCATTCTCGGACAGGCGCACGCCCGGCATGCCGGGCGTGGCCGGTGCGCTCGGCGTGGACGGCGTTGGCGGCGTGGCCGGTTCGGTCCGTACGGCGCGGATGGGTGATCGGTCGATTGCGGTCCTCCTCCCGTCTCCGGGTGCTGCTCAGCAGATGCGCGGAAGCTGCTCTCCCGCCGGTAGATCGACCACGCGGGTGCCGCCGAGCGCGGTGCGCGCGGTCACCATGCCCGGGTGCTCGGTGACGCAGCGGCCGATGATCTCGGCGTGTGCGCCCAGTGGATGCTCGCGCATGGCCGCCAATACGCGGTCGGCGTACTCGGGTGCGACGAAGGCCACCAGCTTGCCCTCGTTGGCCACGTACAGCGGATCCAGGCCGAGCAGCCCGCACGCGTCCCGCACTCCGGCGGGAATCGGAATCCGGGTCTCTTCCAGCGCGATTCCCACCTGCGCCGCGCGGGCGATCTCGTTCAGGCTCGCCGCCACCCCGCCCCGGGTCGGATCGCGCAGCACGTGCACGCCCGAGGTGGGGTTACCGGTGCCATTCCCGTTCCCGGCGGTGGTCCCGGCGCCCAGCATTGCGGCGACCAGACCGTGCAGTGGTGCGGTGTCACTGCACACGGTGGTCCCGAACTCGAGGCCCTCCCGGCAAGACATCACCGCGATGCCGTGCAAGCCGATCTCACCGCTGACCATGACGATATCGCCGGGCCGGGCAAGTTCGGGCCGGATATCCACGCCCGGTTCGAGAATGCCGATGCCCGCGGTATTGATGAAGATGCCGTCCCCGTGGCCGGCATCGACCACCTTGGTGTCACCGGTGACCAGTTTGACCCCGGCGCCCAACGCCGCCGTGCCCATGGCCGCGGCGACCGCGGCGATGCGGACCAGCGGGGTGCCCTCTTCGAGGATGAAGGCCGTGGACAATGCCACCGGCCGGGCGCCCGACATGGCTATGTCGTTGACCGTGCCGTTGACCGCGAGATCGCCGATCGAGCCGCCCGGAAAGGTCAGGGGTTTCACCACGAACGAGTCGGTGCTGAAGGCCAGCCGGGCGCCGTCGAGGGTGAGCACCGCGGAATCGCCGAGCCCGGCCTCGGCCGCCGAGCCGAAGGCCGGCAGGAACAGGTGCTCGATGAGTTCACCCGACATGGCCCCGCCGCCACCGTGCCCCATCACGATGTTCGGCGAGTCCCGCAAGGGCATGGGGCATACCCAGTTCTCGAAATCGACTGCCCCGGAATCGGTGCCGATGATGTCAGGCATGAGCCACCTCTGCGGGCAGATCCAGCCGCCGGTACAGGTAGTACGCCGCGCAGGCCCCCTCGGAGGAGACCATGGTGGCGCCCAGCGGATTTCGCGGCGTGCACTGTTTGCCGAAGGCTGCGCATTCGTGCGGTTTGATCAGACCCTGCAGCACCTCACCGGAACGGCAGATCGCGGATTCCTCGGTGTGCAGGTCGGCGACCGCGAACCGGTGCTCGGCATCGAATTCACGGTAGCGTTCCGAGAGCCGCCAGCCGCTGGCGGGGATCACGCCGATGCCGCGCCAGGCGCGATCGGTGACGTCGAAGACGTCGTCGAGCATGGCCTTGGCGGTGACATTGCCCTCGGGGGTGACCGCGCGCCGGTAGGCATTGTCCAGCTCGTGGCGGCCGGATTCGAGCTGCTCCACCGTGCGGCGGATGCCCTCGAGGATGTCGAGGGGTTCGAAGCCGGTGACCACCACCGGAACGCGGTATTTCTCGGCGAGTGGGGGATATTCGGCGGTGCCCATCACGGTGCACACATGACCGGCGGCCAGGAACGCCTGTACCCGGCATTTCGGGGATTCCATGATGGCGGCGATAGCCGGCGGCACCAGGACGTGCGAAACGAGTAGCGAGAAGTTCTGCACACCCAGGCGTTTGGCCTGGTACACGGTCATGGCATTGGCGGGTGCGGTGGTCTCGAAGCCGATGCCGAAGAACACCACCTGGCGGTCCGGGTTGGCACGGGCCAGTTCGAGTGCGTCGAGCGGTGAGTACACCACGCGCACATCGCCACCCTGGCTCTTGACGCGGAACAGGTCCTTGGAACTACCGGGCACACGCAGCATGTCGCCGAACGAACAGAAGATGACATTCGGCCGGGCGGCGATCTCGAGGGCCTTGTCGATGACCTCGAGCGGGGTGACGCAGACCGGGCAGCCCGGTCCGTGGATCATCTCGATCTGGTCCGGGAGCAGCTGATCGATCCCGTGCCGGATGATCGAATGCGTCTGCCCGCCACAGACTTCCATAATGGCCCAACGTTTGGTGGTGGTGGCGCGGATGCGATCGAGCAGGATCCTGGCCAGCTCGGGATTGCTGAATTCGTCGAGGTACTTCATGATTTCACCTCCGGTTCCGCGGCCCGTGGCGTGGTCTCCGGATTGGCCACACCCGCTTGCGCGGCGGCGATCGCGAAACCATCGCCGAATTCTTCCTTGAGTACGCCGAGATGCTGGAACTCCGCCAAGGTCTGCAGGGCGGACTGTTCGTCGAGGCGCTGGAGCGCGAATCCGACGTGCACGATGACGTAATCGCCGACCGCCACGTCCGGAATGTATTGCAGGCACACGTCCTTGTGCACACCGCCGAAATCGACGATCGACATCTGAGTGCCGTCGCGCTCGTGCAGGCTGAGCACCTTTCCGGGAACTGCCAGGCACATATCGCTTCTCCCTTCCGCTCATCTCGCCGCGGTGGCGAGTAGCTGGCCGAACGCGAGGCCGCCGTCATTGGGCGGGACCCTGCGGTGGCTGATCACATGAAAACCGTTGTCGCGTAGCAGGTGTACGACGGTGCCGAGTAGCAGCGCGTTCTGGAACACGCCGCCGGAGAGGGCTACCGGCGTCGCCGGGTCGCCGTGGTGGAGCGCGATATCCAATACGAGTCGCGCGACGCCCGTATGGAAACGCGCGCCGATAACAGCTGGGGAGCGCCCGTCCCGGATGTCCGCTATCACCTCGGCGAGCACCGGGGCCGGGTCGATGACCACTGGCTCATCGGTCCCTGCCTCGGTGATTCCGAACCGGTACCCGGCTACACCGGGCCCGATGCCGCGGGCCAGTCCCTCCCATTCGATGGCGGCCTGCGCCTCGTAATCCACTACGTGCCGGACCCCGCAGAGCGAGGCGACCGCGTCGAACAAGCGGCCCATGCTGGAGGTCGGTACGCAACCGAATCCCGTCTCGAGTTGATGGGCGAGCACTTCCCGTTCGCGGGGCGGGCAGGCCTGTACCGCGGGCAGGTCCTCCGACCACGGGATGCCCGCGGCGTGCAAGTGCGCCAGGGCCATTCGGTACGGTCGCCGGACGCTGGTGTCGCCGCCGGCCAGCGGGACGTAGCGCAGGTGCGCCAAGCGGCGGAAGCCCTTGTATCCGGCGGCGAGCACCTCACCACCCCAGATGGCGCCGTCCGGTCCGAAACCGGTGCCGTCGAAGGCGAATCCGAGGACCGTGGCGTCGGCGTCGAGACCGTGCTCACCCATGACCGCCGCGAGATGCGCGTGATGGTGCTGGACGAGGTGCACCGGGCGGCCCTCGGCATGCTGGGCAGCCCAGGCCGAAGAACGGTAGCGGGGGTGGGCGTCGGCGGCCAGTTGCACCGGCAGCACTCCAGTGAGTTGTTCCAGATGCCGCTCGGTGGCGGTGAAGGCTTGCAGCGTGGCGAGATCATCCATATCGCCGATGTGCTGGCTCAGCCAGGCGTAGCGGCCGTCGGCCACCGCGCAGGTGTTTTTCAGGTCGGCGCCGACGGCCAGGGTGGGCGGCGCGGGAATCGGCAGGGCGAGCGGCAGCGGCGCGTAACCGCGCGAACGCCGCAGCGGCATTTCGAAGCCGTCGATCACTCTGATCACCGAGTCGTCGCACGGCACCAGGATCCGGCGGTCGTGCGACAGTACGGCGTCAGCGAGGCCGGACAGCCTCGACTCGGCGTCGGCGTCGGCGTAGCAGATCGGTTCGCCGCCAAGGTTTCCCGAGGTCATGACCAGTATCTGCGGGCTAGGTGGATCGCCGGGCAGGCCGAACAGCAGCAGATGCAGTGGTGTGTAGGCGATCATCACGCCGAGATCCGGATTACGCGGGGCCACGGCGTCGGCGGTGGGCGCCGCCGCTCGGCGGGGCAGCAGCACGATGGGCCGCGCCGGGCCGGTGAGCAGCGCCGCGGCGGTAGCGTCCACCTCGACGATCGACTCGGCCATGGCGAGATCCGGCACCATGACGGCGAAAGGCTTGTCGCCGCGGCGTTTCCGGCGGCGCAGTTCGGCCACGGCGCGCTCATCGGCCGCATCGCAGGCCAGGTGATAGCCGCCGATGCCTTTCACGGCGAGAATCCCGCCGCGCCGCAGTAGTTCTCGCGCGGCCCGGATCGGCATGCCGGGATCGGAACTGCCGGGGGCGGGAAATGCCTGTGTGGCGCGGAAAGACAGCGTGGGTCCGCAGTTGTGGCAGGCGATGGGCTGGGCGTGGAAGCGGCGGTCAGACGGATCGGCGTACTCCCGGGCGCAGTCCGCGCACATAGGGAAGTCTGCCATCGAGGTCTGCGGGCGGTCATAGGGCAGGGCCGCGATGATGGTGAATCGCGGACCGCAGTTGGTGCAGTTGATGAATGGGTGGCGGTATCGCCGGTTGCCCGGGTCGCGGAGTTCGGCCGCGCAGTCGGCGCACAGCGCGACATCGGGGGAGGCCAGGGTGCGGCCGCCGCCGCGGGTGGTGTCGCCGATGTGGAATCCGGTGCCGCCGCGCACCGGAATGCCGGCCTGTTCGATGGATTCGATGACCGCCAGTGGCGGCGGTCGCGAGCGCAGTCGTGCGGCGAAGGCGTCGGCATCGGCGGGTGCGCCCTCGATTTCGACGATCACTCCGGAGCTGTCGTTGCAGACTTCCCCGGACAGGTGGAGTTCGGCCGCGGTGGTGTAGACGAAAGGCCGGAATCCGACGCCTTGGACCACGCCGCGGACCACGATCCGCCGCCTGATCCGTGGCGTGTTCACGGCTGCTCCCCGGCAGGCTGCTCGCCGGAACCGAGCAGGCGCAATCCGTGCAGCGCGGTCGCCGCGCCGGCGGCGTCGGTCTTCTCGACGGCGAAACCCATGTGGATGATCACCCAGTCACCCGGGTGCACCGGATCGTCCTCCAGCATGCCGACATTCACCGTGCGCTGTGCGCCGGATACGTCGACGAGCGCGATCTGATCGTGGTAGCCCTCGACCATGCTGATCACGTGGCCGGGGATGCCGAGACACATGATTCACACCTCCTGCCGGTGGCTGTGATTCTGGTTCTGGTTCTGGGAAATATCAGCCAGCACCGATTCGACCGCGGCGATGGCGGGTTCGATCGCGGCGGCCACGGGCGCGGTGAGGCCGATGCCCTCGGCGATCGAGGCGATCTGACAGCCGACGATCACCGTGGGCGGGACAGTGCCGCCCAGCGCTTGCACGGCCGCGAATACCGCGCCGGGATCCATGGCGTGTGCGTCGAGTCCGGCCGCGGCCGTATCGGGTTCGGCACGGAAGACCCGCAGTTCGCCGGGAGCGCCGCGGTCGGGCAGCGCGTCGACGAGCACCAGTGCGTCCCACTCGTCGAGCAGGTCGTAGGCGAGGTGCATACCGCGAATGCCGTAATCGGTGACGCGCACGGCGGTGTCGGTGAGCGGCGGTATGCGCCGCACCACCTCCGGGCCGAAGCCGTCGTCGCCGAGGAAGATATTGCCGATGCCGGCGACCAGCACTCGCGTCACGGGATCACCTCGTCTCCGGGGCTGATTTTCCAGGTCTGCCGTCCGGGCTACATGCGGCGAATTCTCATGTAGCGCCGGACATCCGGTATCGAGCGCACGCCGACAGCGGCCAACGCCAGCACGATCAGCGCCACGATTACGGTGGCGACGATTCCTACGGCTTCCATGGGTAGTGCCTTTCTTTTCGGGCTGACGTGTGTCAGGGCTGAGGTAGCTTTCCGAGCCGGCAGGGCTGCGATGGCGGGGCGATCATGGTCGGCCGTCGAGCGGCTCTACCTCGTCGGGCGCGAAATACAGGTAGCGGCCGTACCATTCGTGCATTTCGGCGGCCGGATCGTCGTCGACGACCACGGCGATGTGGACCTGGCCGTCGACGTCCTCGTGCACGGCGGCGACGCGTGCGGTGCGCCCGGCGTAGAACAGGTCCTGCGCGTCGGCGCGGCGGGAAGGACGCAGTCGCACCCGGCTGTCCTTGGCTACCGGCACGCCGGCGACCATGACCATGTCGGCGTCGGGGCGCACGGCTTCGTCGACCGAGGGATCCCACCAGGGCAGGTCTGCCGCGGTATCAGGCAGCACGCGTGCGGGTTCGGCCGCGGGAGTGCGCAGGACGCCGTGTAGCTGCTGCATCTGCTCGGGCGTCATCGCTTCACAGCGGTCGATGAGCTGTGCGGCGCGCGGGTCGGTGGCGCGGGCCTGAGCCTTCTCCTCATCGGTCAGGGTGAGTACCCGGAGGGTCAGGATCTCGTCGATCTCGGTGGAATCGAAGAGCGGTCCGTCGCTCTGCTCGGCGATCTCGGGATGGTCGTAGAGGATGATGGGGGAGATCAGCAGCAGGTTGCGTGCCCCTTCGGGACCCGCGAGGACCGGGAAGCAGCGATGCTGAGTGCAGTCCTCGACCGCGGTCACCGCATCGGGCGGCGGGTCGAGCAGGGAAATGAAAGCGCCGCTGTCGGTTTCGGCGATGAGGTGCGCGCCGATGAACGAGCGGGCAATGGCCTCGTCCTTGTCGGCGGCGGGCCGGCCGGTATTGCGGACGGAGATACTGATCCGGTGATAGTTGCCGACCTGGTGCGCTGTGATCTCGACCAGGCCGGTGAGCGGTTGCCGGGTGCGTACCAGTTGTCCGGCGTGCGTGCCGTCGGCGGCGGGAATCTCCGCTGTGTCGGTGCCGCCGGGGACTTCGGCTCGGAAGATATTGTCGGCCAATGTGATCGGCCCGAAGGTCAGTTCCTGTTCGACGGCCTCGTCCCAGCCGAGCCAGCTGCGGCCGTCCACCAGTAGTTCGGCCCGAACCTGTCCGGTGCTGTCGTGGACGGCGCGCTGCTGCAGTTGCAGGAACCGCAATGCCAAGGTGAGCGTGGTGGCGGGCGGGCCTTCGAGCAGGAACTGCGCGCGCAACTCGGAGTCCTCGCCGAGACCGTCCGCGGCGGCGCCTTGCGGGCCGAGCACACCGAATTGCCAGCGGGACTGGTTCTTTCGGGAGTTCGCGCGGTACGGGTAGAGGAGATAACCCTCGTAGAGCACGGCGTCGGCGACCGCGCGAGCGTGTGCCCGCACCATGTCGGCCCCGGTGTCGCTGCTCATGCCGGCCCCTTGGAACGGGTGGCCAGCAGGTCGCCGACCGTCTGGTCGTAGTCGAGGAGACCTTGCTCGGACTTGTAGGCGGTGAGGGCGTCGAGCGTCTCGCTGCGCAATCGCAGCCATCCCGCATGCGGGAAGTGCAGGCCGACGAGCTGCTGCCATACCGTCACCGGCATATCGAACCGGTCATCGCGATCCCAGGGGATCTGCTGCACCGCGAAACCTGAAGCGCCCTTGAAGAACACGGTCCCGCTGAACAGGAACAGTAATGGCACCTTTCCGTCGCGCAGCGCGTGCAGATACTTCGATCCCGCGACCTCCAGGTCGTAGGTGCACGGCAGCGGCAGATCCACCTCGGTGCCGCCGGTGAATCCCGGGACCATGGTGGTGGCGTGCATCCACAGGAACGAGCGCTGCGTATCGCGCCAGCGGTCCCGGGTGCCGAAAAGGTCGAGCAGCCCGGCGCTTTCATCCTCGCGGTAGGGCCGGCGATTGGGCTCGATCCGCACCTGCGCGCGCAGCGCGATGGCGTGCACCGGGTCGTCCGCCAGCGCCGCGATTCCCACCCGCGCCGACAGGATCGGGCTGACGGCATAGGCTTCGGGCTTGATATCGAGCACCGCGAAGGTGATCGAGTAGGCCGGGCTCATGGCCGCCCACCGCCTCGCGCGCGTGAGCTCATCGTGGTGAAGAACTCCTCGACATACCGCCGAGCCTCGGACCCGCCGTCGAACCCCTTCCACAGCAGCCGCATCCGCCCGACAAACTCGTAACAGGCATCGATCGGCAACAGCAGACAGCCGCCCGCCGTGCCACGCTCGGGCATCCGGATCAACAGCGCCTCGACATCATCGGTGAGCACATCGAGCTCCGGGTGCTGCTGCAACACCGACTGCCAACTCTCCAGCGGCAGTTCGGATTCCGTGGCACCGGCGGGTCCGGGGTAGAACGCCACAGTGCGCTCGAGCGCCGAGTTCCGGAAGAAGAACGCCAGCCCCACGGGTATCTCGAGCCCGTCCCATTCGGCAGGACCTACGACAGTGCCGGGGAAGGCCAGATATCTGTCGGGCACCGCGCGGTAGCGCAGCCCGGCCCCCGGCTCGGTGAACAGCAGATAGCAGCCGCGACACACGCACATCAGCTGCCGGCCTTCGATATTCACCACATGCGTATGCGGCTCCGAGATCGGCACCGCGCACATCTCACAACGCGGCTCGGCCCGATCCGTGGGCGGGCCGGCGGCGGCGAGGCGGCGCAGCACCGAGAACGACGGATTCACCCCGGCACCTCCGCGGGGATGGCGACGGCAGGCAGGCCGTCCCGCGTGAGCAGCGGCAACGGTTCGAGATGATCGGCCGCTCCCGCGAGCTCTGCCGCGTGGTCGGGCGTCGCCCCGTTGCCGGTGCCGGTGCCGGTATGGGTGCCATTGCCCGCGGGCGCATTGCCCATGGTCGTGGCAGCGCCGTTGCCCGCGGGCGCACTGCTCATAGCTGCGGCGTCGCCGTTGCCAGCCGGCGTATCGCCGACCCCAACACGGCCGTCGGACACGCCCCCGCCCGGCCCGTCGCGGTCCAGGCGTGCGCCCGCATGTACCGCGTCGTAGTGTGCGTGGCAGGTCGGGCAGCGGAGGACGGCATCGCCCACGGGGAAACCCATGCGCCGGTGTAGCACTGCCCCGGCCAGGGAGTTGCCGCAGGCGGGGCAGTGGTCGCGGTAGACGAGCAGGTTGTCGCCGACCCGGCAGGCCAGCGTGGCGATCCCGCCGATCTGGAATCCGCCGACCTCACCGGGAGCCAGCTCGGCGAGCTCGGGCACCGTGATCCAGGCGCCCGCGGGCCGCACATGGCTGAACAGCGATTCCGAGGAGAACACGCCGGGGTGCGTCGTATCCTCCTGGGCGGCAACGACTTCGATGCTCTCGATCTCCGGCGCCGCGGCGCGGACCGCTTCCTCGACGGCCAGCTCCAGCGTTACCGAGGAGGACGGGCAGGTACGACAACTGCCCGCGAATTCCAGTCGCAGCACGCCGTTTTCGACGCCGAGCAGGGTGACGTCGCCGCCGTGCGACCCCAGGTAGGGTCGCACGCTGTCGAGGGCGGTCCGGACACGGGTGTCCACGTCGTGCGGGTGCAGGCCGTGGACCAGGAGCAGGCTGGCGACAAGATCGTCGTCGGCCAGCTTGCGCATCTCGGTGTCCCCCAGCAATACCGCGATGCGCTCGAGTGCGGCCCCGTACAGGCTGAGCAACTCATGGACGAGTTGCTCGGCGCGTTCCCGGGCCGCGGCGCCGCCGGCCGAACTGGCTTGCAGCAGTGTCTCTATCCGCTGCCCGGCGTCGCGCCAGTGGGCGTCGCCGGCCCGGTGGGCGCTATCTTGTCGGGGCGCGCCGGATGCGCCGGGTGTGCCGGATCCGACCGGCTGTTCGTTGGCCATCTGCCGCTCCCACCGCCGATCGGATCGTGCTCACTGGGCGAGCGGGGTTTGGGTGGGGGAGTGCAGCAGCTCGAGGGTCTTGCCGTCACCGAGGTACATGTGCACGCCGCACGGCAGGCACGGGTCGAAACTGCGCACGGTGCGCATGATGTCTATGCCTTTGAAGTGCTCCCTGTCGTTCTCCTCGAAGATGGGCTGGCCCTGGACCGCGTCCTCGTAGGGGCCCGGCGTGCCGAAACTGTCGCGCGGGTTGGCATTCCACGGGGTGGGCGGATACGGGTGATAGTTGGCGATCTTGCCGTCGCGGATCACCATGTGATGCGACAGCACGCCGCGCACGGCCTCGGTGAAGCCGCAGCCGATGCCCTCGTCGGGTACCTCGAAGGACTCCCAGGTCTTGGTGCGCCCGGCGCGGATCTCGGCGAGCGCCTGTTCCGCGAAGTGCAGGGCGCACGCCGCGGCATAGGCCTGGAAGTAGGTGCGGGCGCGGTTGCGTTCGATGGTGTTGCTACCGAAAGCCGGTATCTTCCATTCGAATTCGACGGGTCCTTTCAAGGCAGTGCGTGGCAGGTTGATCTGCACGCTGTGCCCGGTGGACTTCACGTACCCGATATCGACGAGCCCGGCCAGCGCGGTGGACCACAGTCGTGCGAGTGGCCCGCCGCCGGTGTCGAGGGCGAGGTGGTCCTTGCCGTCGAACCAGCGCGGCGACATCACCCAGCTGTACTTGTCCTCCAGATCGCGTTTCTGTGGTTTGGGGTTCGTGTGCTGGTTCCACGGGTGGCGCCGGTCGACCGGATTACCGAGCGGATCGTTCTTCACGAACATCTCCTGATCGGTCCAGTCGTCGTAATACGAACTGCCCAAAAGGATTCGGATGCCGAGATTGATATCGACCAGCGAGGTGGTGACGAGTTTCCCGTCCACCACGATGCCCGGGGTGACGAACATGCGCCGTCCCCACGCTTCCATGTCCTTGTAGGCGAAGTTGCATACCTCCGGGTCCTGGAAGGAGCCCCAGCAGCCGAGCAGGGTGCGCCGCAAGCCGACCTTGTCGTAGCCGGGGAGGGCTTCGTAGAAGAAGTCGAACAGGTCGTCGTGCATGGGCACGACCTTCTTCATGAATTCCACGTACCGCATCAGCCGCGACATGTAATCGGTCATCAGCTGGATGGTCGCCACCGTGCCGACCCCGCCGGGATACAGCGTGGAGGGGTGTACGTGGCGGCCTTCCATGAGGCAGAACATCTCTCGCGTGTACCGGCTGACCTGCAGGGCTTCCCGATAGAACTCGCCGGTGAACGGGTTCAGCGCCCGCATGATGTCGGCGATGGTGCGGTAGCCGTGCGCGCCGGCCTGCGGGGCGTCGGTCTTCTCCGCGAGCGTGAGCACGCTCGGATTGGTCTCGGCGACCATCTTCTCGCAGAAGTCCACACCGACCAGATTTTCCTGGAAGATATTGTGGTCGAACATGTATTCCGCGGCCTCGCCGAGATTGACGATCCATTCACCGAGGTGCGGCGGCTTCACGCCATACGCCATGTTCTGGCAGTAGCACGAACAGGTGGCGTGATTGTCCCCGCAGATACCGCAGATGCGGCTGGTGATGAAGTGCGCGTCGCGCGGATCCTTGCCGCGCATGAATATCGAATAGCCGCGGAAGATGGACGAGGTGCTGTGACACTCGACCACTTCGCGATTGGCGAAATCGATTTTGGTGTAGATGCCCAGGCTGCCGACGATGCGAGTGATCGGATCCCACGCCATTTCGACGAGAGAGTCGGGTTCGATGGTGCGGTGCGAGGGTTCCGGGATGATGTGGGTCATCGCAGTTCTCCTACCAGGTGCGTGTCGCACCGGTTTCCAGCTCGGTGCCGCGGTGCCGCCAGTGCGGCTCCTTGTCGACCGTGCGCGCGGTGATGTGGCGCAGACTGCGGATCACCGACCCGTAGAGTCCGGAAGCAGTGGACGAGAGCTTCCCGCCCGGCGGTTCGTCCATGAACGGCATGAACTTGTCCGGGAATCCGGGCATGGTGCAGCCGATGCAGATACCACCCACATTCGGGCAACCGCCCACGCCGTTGATCCAACCGCGTTTGGGCACATTGCATTTCACGACCGGACCCCAGCAGCCGAGTTTGACGATGCATTTGGGGGAGCCGTATTCGTCGGCGAAGTCGCCCTGCTCGTAGTAGCCGGCGCGATCGCAGCCCTCGTGGACGGTGGCGCCGAACAGCCATTTCGGCCGCAAAGCTTCATCGAGCGGAATCATCGGGGCTTGGCCGGTGGCCATGTAGAGCAGATAGGTGAGGGTCTCGGAGAGGTTGTCGGGATGGATCGGGCAGCCGGGCACGCACACGATCGGGATGCCGGCCTTGCTCTTCCACTCCCAGCCGAGATAGTCGGGGACGCCCATGGCGCCGGTGGGATTACCGGCCATGGCGTGGATGCCGCCGTAGGTGGCGCAGGTGCCGACCGCGACCACCGCGGTCGCTTTGGGTGTGAGGCGATCGAGCCATTCGCTGGTGGTCATGGGCTGGCCGGTGGCGGGATCATTGCCGAATCCGCACCAGTAGCCTTCGGTGTGCAGTTGCTCGTTGGGGATCGAGCCCTCCACGACCAGCACGAACGGGTCGAGTTCGCCGCGGTCGGCCTTGAAGAACCATTCCAGGAAGTCGTCGGCTCCGCCGGTGGGGCCGCATTCGAAATCGATGAGCGGCCAATGGACGGCGATCTTGGGCAGCCCGGGGAGAGCTCCGAGAGCGATCTCCTCGATACTGGGCTGGGTGGCGGCAGTCAACGCCACCGAATCACCGTCACAACTGAGGCCGGCATTGATCCATAGGACGTGGATCAACGTCTCTTCGGCTTTGACTGCTTCACGAGTTGGCATTGACGCCACCCCTTCGGAAGCTTCTGAAGCTGTCGGCCACCGCGCCGGGTTCCTGCTGGGCTGAAGAACCGGGCTCGACTGTGACCCTGATCACGTGAGTTTATGCCCCGGGCGACTCATCCTCAAGGACGCTGAACAGCTTCGATCGTTGTGCGAATACCCAGTCGTACCAAGCGGGCAGGCCGGCGCCGGTGGTAGCCGAGAGCGGCAGCAGCTCGATACCGGGGTTGACAGAGTTCGCATATTCGCAACATTTGCCTAGATCGAAATCGACGTAGGGCAACAGATCGATTTTGTTCACCAGCACCAGGGCCGCGGCCGCGAACATGTGCGGATATTTCAAGGGTTTATCGGTGCCCTCGGTCACCGAGATCACCACCACCTTGGCGTGCTCACCAAGATCGAACAGGGCGGGGCAGACGAGATTTCCGACGTTCTCGACGAACAACAGCGTGCCCGGGTCCGGGTCCAGCGCTTCGAGGGCGTGGCCCATCATGGCGGCGTCCAGATGGCAGCCGGCGCCGGTATTGACCTGCACCACCGGGCGGCCCGTCGCGCGGATGCGCTCGCCGTCGAGCAGGGTCTCCTGATCGCCTTCGATCACGGCGATCGGGACCTCGGGCAGGTCGCGAAGGGTGCGCTCGAGCAGGGTGGTCTTGCCGGAGCCGGGGGAGCTGGTCAGGTTGAGCGCGAGGATGCTGCGCTCGGCCAGGCGCTGCCGAATGCCTTGGGCGAGTTCGTCGTTCTTGGCCAGCACCTTCTGCTCGAGGGTGATCGTCTCGGTGGGTGGCACGTGTACATGCTCGCCGGGGCCGTGACCGTGCTGATGGTCGTGCGGGCCCTCGTTGTCGTGCTGATGGCCGTGGTCATGATCGTGGTCGTGCGTGTGCTGATGCTCGGAATGTGAATGAGCGTGCTGCTCTGTGTGTGAATCATGTTGCGGTACAACGGTGATCACCGCTGCTCCGTCGTCTCCGCAGCCGCAGGTTGCGCACATGTCGTACTCACCTCCATCGACCGGATACGCAGCTCGCGCCCGGACTCGAGCTCGACGTCGGCACTGCCACACGGGCACAACAGGATCGGGCCGGCGAGAGCGAATCGATTACCGCACGTCCGGCACGACGCTGTGCCCGGGACGATGCAAATGTCGAGGTGCGCGCCGGCTGCGACGGTTCCCTCGGCGACCAGTTCGAAACAGAACTCCATGGCGTCGGGCACCACCGCGCACAGTGCGCCGACCTCGACCGTCACCCGGTGCACGCGCCTGCCGGCCGCATGCGCACAGACGGCGTCGATCACACTCTGGGTTATCGCCATCTCGTGCATGGCGGCCTCGGTTCGACGATCGGAGTAGCTTCACGCTACTCCCCGGGTCGAATGGCAGGGGCCCCTTCGGCGTTCAGCCCCGCGTTCCACTTCTCCTCGATCCGGCCGAACCGCCAGGTCAGCAGGGCGACGGCCCAGGTGAGAACGAACAATCCGACGACGAAGTAGCCGAGGATATTGAGATCGAGTCCGCTCAGCCAATTCCAGATCCCGCCGGTCCAGCCGAATTGCTCGGCGAGCAGTCCGAGCAGTTCCACACTGCCGATGATGAGTGCAACCGCAACCGACAACGCGGTGATCGTGATGTTGTAGAACACCTTGCGCACCGGTTCGGCGAAAGCCCAGCCGTAGGCGAAATTCATGAACGTGCCGTCGATCGTGTCGAGCAGGCTCATACCCGCGGCGAACAGCACCGGCAGGCACAGGATCGCGTACCACGGCAGCCCGGCCGCGGCGCTGGTGCCGGCCAGCACCAGCAGGGCGACCTCGGTCGCGGTATCGAAGCCGAGGCCGAACAGCAGGCCGATCGGGTACATCTGCCACGGCTTGGTGACCGATTTCATCACCGGGCCCAGCAAACGGTTGGCGAAACCTCTTCGGGCGAGCTGGTTTTCGAGCTCCGCCTCATCGAGATCGCCGCCGCGCATGCGCCGGAAAACCCGCAGGATGCCGATGAGCACGATGATATTGATGATCGCGATGATGTACAGGAAGGTGCCGGAGACCGTGGTACCGATCAAACCCGTGTAGTGGTGCAGGGACGAGGAATCGTCCTGGACCGGGCCGACAATGGTCTTCACGCCGATCGAGAGCAGCAGCGCCAGGCCGAACACCACCGTGGAATGCCCGAGCGAGAAGAAGAATCCCACCGACAGCGGCCGCTGCCCGTCGTGCATGAGCTTGCGGGTGGTGTTGTCGATGGCGGCGATATGGTCGGCGTCGAAGGCATGCCGCATGCCCAGGGTGTACGCGGTGAGTCCCACTCCGATACCGAGCGTGCGGTCGCCGAGGCTGAAATGCTGCGGCGCGACCAAGGTGACCAGGGTGAACCAGCCGATCACGTGCAGGCCGATGATCACCGCGGCCATACCGCCCAGGCGTAGCCACTCCTGTTTGGTGAGCGCGAGCCGATCGGTGAGGAATCGAAAGGGCCTGCGCTGCTGAACTGTCGACGTCACCGTCTGCCCTCTCCGTGCGAACCGAATTTCTTGAAGGTAGGCGCGAGCGATCCTTGTTGCAAGTCATTGGCAGGAGGGGTGGTGGTTCGCCGGCCGGGAACGCGTTGGCGGAGCCGGGGGTGGACGGGGCAGACTGTGGCCATGCCCGCAGTGCCGCATCATGCCCACGCCTCCGGAGGCGGTGCCCATGCCCCGATGGGGAATGGTGAGGAATATGCGCGCGGTCTACTGCGCGGTCGCGGATTGCGGTGCACCGCACCGCGATTGGCGGTGCTGTCGATCCTGGAGCGGGCGCGGGATCGCGGGCATCTCACGGTGTCGCAGATTCAGGAGCGGCTCGCCGAGGCCGGTCGCGATGTGGATCTCACGACCGTCTACCGCACTGTGTCAACGCTGGTTGATGCGCATGTGCTGCATGCCCTGGTCATCGACGAGCGCGTGACCAGCTACGGGCTCACCGATATTCCGCACCATCACGCGGTCTGCAACCGCTGCGGCGCTATCGACGAAGTCCCGTCCGAGCACCTCACCACCGCCCTGGCGGAGGCCCGCCTGCGCAGCCGATTCGCCCTGCCCGAGACCGCCGGACTCACCCTGCACGGGCTGTGCCCGAACTGCCAGCAGAGTTGATCGGTCGGTCAGTCTGCTCGTTGTTCGATCTGCGCGTTGCTCAATCTGCCCGGAGTAGCGGCTGGGTCGAGCATCGGAAGGCGCCGCCGAACAGTCGCGACACCGAGAAATCGATGTACTCCACGGTGATTCCGCGTGCCTCCAGCGCGGCGCCGACCCGCTCGAATTCCGGATCGGTGATGTAGGTCCGGGAATCGATCGGCAGCCCATTGGTGGCCATGGCCGCCGCCTCGTCCTCGCTGACCTCGATGCGGTCCCAGGCGCGCAAGGTTTCCGGGAGGCCGTCGGGCAGCCGGTCGGGGCAGGCGATCAGGAGACCGTCGCGGACCAGCCCGATCGCGCAATCGAGGTGCAGCACATGTTCGGGCAGTCGCACCGTGGTCACGGTGAATCCGAAGGGGCGCAGGTATTTCGCGAGCCACCGCACGCCGATCTCATTGGTGGCCATGCCCGAAAGGCCCACGAAAATCTGCTTTCCCAGCACCAGCACATCACCGCCCTCGAGGAACGGCCCGGCCCCGGGCTCACCGGGCGTGGATTTCTCCGGCTGCGGCAACGACACATAAGCCGCGTCGGAGGGCATGACCCGGTCCAACAGCAACTGCCGGCTCGGCAGCACTTCCATCCGCCGATGCGGAAACTGCAGCACCCCTTCGATCACATGCTCACCCACCGTGAACCACGGATCCCGAACGAAGAAATTGGCATACCCCGCACGACCCGCCGCGGCCCTCTCCGCCCGCGTCAACAACCGCGGCCGCAACACCTCGACCCCATGCCGCCGCAGCACTGCCGCCAACGCCGCCCGCTCGCCCTCCCAGGCCACCTGCTTCTCGGGATACACCTCGCCGAACGTCTTCCCCCACACCGCGTCGAGGATCTCGACGGCCCCGGCCTCGACCGGCATCGCATGCCCTGCAACCGAAGGATCGGCTGGCGCGCGGAACTCGCTCTGCGAAACCACCACCGTCTTCAACGGTGCGAACTCACTGTCCACGCGAACCAGCAAAGTGTCGGCAACCATAAGTGGAACGATATCCATCGCGCCGGGCCGATAGTCTCACGAGGTCGAGCGTGGAGGTCTGATGAAGACGATCGTGATCACCGGCGGTACCGACGGGATCGGGCGATACCTGGCCGACCACTATGCCGAGCGCGGTGACCGGGTCGTGGTCATCGGCCGGAACATTGAGAAGGGCAAGGCATTTCAGGATTCGGCGGGTGGGCGCGGAGTCTTCCTGCAGGCCGATCTCGCTCTGCTCGCGGAGAACCGGGCCGTCATCGCCACGCTACTGGCGGACTATCCGGTCATAGATACGCTGGTGCTGTGCGCGCGGTTCTACCGGTCGTACCGCGCGGAAACAGTTGAGGGCATCGAGAGCACCTTCGCCCACTTCTACCTGAGCCGCTACCTGTTCAGTCATGAACTCCGGCCGGCGCTGGAGCGGGCCGGCAAACCGGTGATCGTCAATGTCGCCGGACCCGGAGCGGATCTGTCGATCGTGCAATGGCGCGACCTCCAGTTCTCAGGCCACTACTCCGGTGGCGCCGCGCTCGGCCAGGGCGGCAAGCTCAACGACCTGCTCGGCGTCTCCTTCGCCGAACAGTATCCGGACGGCCGTACCCGCTATGTCCTCGTGCATCCGGGCGTCACCGCCACCAGCCAAGCCGGCGACTACGACCCGGGCACCGAGCTGATGGTCGAGCGCATGCGCACGTCCGCCAAACCGATTCCCCTCGCCGCCGATCCCATCATCGAACTGGTGGACGACCCGCCGACCGCCCTATTGAGCGCCTTCATCGAAGGTCACCGCATCCCGATAGAGGGCTCGCCCTTCGACCCGGCTGCCGCCCGGCAGTTGGACGAGCTCACCCGCAGGTTGCTCACCGTCCGCAACTTGATGCCTGATTAGCGGCATTCTCTATCGCTGTCGCCGAGCGCGGCGATACGGTCGTCACATCCGAGTGGAGGTGTCATGGGACGGATCGTTATGGCGGCGATCGGCGTGATCTTGTGCGTCGTCGGCGCGATATGGATAGTGCAGGGCGCTGGGTCTCTTCACGGGTCTCCGATGACCGGGCATTCCGAGTGGAGCTATATCGGTGGCGTGCTCGTCGTGGTGGGGGCGGGCTTGCTGGTTTGGGTGGGTTATCGGGTGCTGCGGCGGTAGGGCAGAGGCAAAGATTAAAAACTGGAGGTGTGGTTGCGTCGTCTGCCCTGCCGGACCGGGGCTGACGCCCAGTGGGGAGCCGTCACTCTCTATCCCAGCCCACGGACTGCACGCATCACCTTCTCGAGACACAAACCCGAAAAACCGAAACACGAAAACCGAAAGCACGAAAACCCCGGAACCCGAAGGAAACTGAAACAGGCACGACCAGTACACCAGTGCGGGGATATGTCTCATTCCCCCACGCTGGTGTACTGGCCGCGCCCCTTTCACACTCTCTAGACCTCTAGCCCACCGTCGAGCCCGCCCTCCGGCCTGGCTTGCGGTCCGGCTGCTGGCACGGTTTGCGATCCAGCGTCTGCCCCGGCGTCCGGCCCATTGTCTTGCGCCCCACCCGAACACGTCCGGCGCGCCAGCCATTCACGATGGCGGCGAGACTCCCGCTCGGTGCGTGCCCGAATCCGCGCCGCGGAATCCGCCAGTGCTTCTCTCTCGTGGTGGCGGTGGTTGACCTGCGCGATCCCACTCGGATCGATGTGGGCAGGTGCGATCCAGCCGGTGCGACCCGCATACGTCGAATCCTCGCCCAGTTTCACTGTTTTCCAGCCACCGGGCCCGTCGTGGACTCGTGCGTGGCAGGCGTCGCAGGCCAGGGTGAGGTTGTCGATATCGGTCGGGCCACCCTTGGCCCACTCGGTGACGTGGTGCACCTGGCACATGGTGGCGGGGGCATCACAACCCGGACGGGTGCAGCCGCGCTCGGCAGCGATCAGCGCTATCCGTTGCGCCGAGTTCGCCATACGAGGCACCTTGCCCGTCATTCGCTTGCCCTTACCCAGATACAGGGGCATGCCTGTGTGGTTGAGTACCGCCAGCCACGGAATCGACTTCTGTGCCAGTTTCAACGCCTCCTCGATCGAGACTCGCCCACCCGAGGCGGTCACGGCGACCCCGGCCGCGGTTTCGAGTTCGGCGACGGTCATGGTCACCACGGTGCTGACCGGCATCCCGCGGTGCTGGCCCAGGTGGGCCGGGCCCATTTCCGGGCGCAGCAACGCCAACACCGCATCATGATTACGCTGCCCGGCACTGCGCAGGTCGCGTTTCACGCACCCCTGCAGCACTTCCGGGTCGATCCCGTCACCGACGGAATCACCGGTAGTCCAGGGGCTTTGCGCGTCCTCGGGGTTACACATGCCCGGGCGCGCCAATTTCGCCAGCACCGGATCCAACAACGCCCGCAACTCCGGGGTGATCTCCCCACGAATCGCCGACATGCCATCCACACGTTGCTTACCGATGACCAGCTCCCGCATCCGCTGACGATCCTTGTCCTGCACCAAGACCCCGTCCGGATCCAGGAACGCCAGAATCCGATCACCGATCCTCGGCAGATCATCCGGCCAGCCCGTGCGCGCATACTCGGCGAGTTGCTGCTCGACCGCTTCGGCTTGTACCGCATCCACATGCATCGGCAACCGCTTCAGGATCTTCGCGATCCGCCACGCATGATCGACCGAGATCTCCCCCGCGGCCTGCGCGGCAGCAGTATGGGCCAACAGAGGTTCGAGTTCCTCCCCACCGATCAGACGCGGACCCAACAGCTTCGCCGCGTTCACCCGCGCGGCAGCCTCGGCATGCGACAGACGCAGCACCGTGCCCAGGTATTGGGCGGTGCTCTTGGCTCCCACTCGTTCGGGGATATGGCGTTCGTCGACCTCGGCCAGCAGCCGGTGTTCCACGGCGACCAAGCGCCTTTTGCTGGTTTCGATTTCGCGCAGGATCTCGGTGATCTGGTCGTCGGTGAACGGTGTCGGGTTCAACTCGGTCAGCGCGTCGACCGCGGCAGCGAAAGCTGCTGTGGCGTCTGCGGTGAACTGGTTCCCCCCGGTATCCATACCCCAATTCTACTATCGAACACACGTTCGAGCTAGTCTAATTCTGTTGTGATATAAGGCTTTTCAGACCTTGGGATCTTCGGTCCAGCTCTCCAGGAGTCGGCTCCAGTTGCTGTTGGCGCGGGTGATGAGGGCCAGTGATGCTTCGGGTGAGTTCTCGGTGAGGGGGTGGGCGACCAGGCCGCGTAGGTCGGTGGGGAGACGTAGGACGGCGAAATCGAAGCGACCGCTGCGTAATTGGGCGACTTGTGTGGTGGGGTCGGCGGGGACGTAGGTCGGGGTGATGGCGTGGCGGGTGGTCAGTTGGCGGTCGATTTCGGATAGGGCCGCTTGGGGGATATCCAATGGGAGGCCTATGCGGACTCGCAGGGGCTGGTTGCGGGCGAGGGCCAGGCCGGTGCGGAGTTCTTCGGTGGCTCGGTTGACGCTGGCCAGGAGTACTTCGCCGCTGGGTGTGAGGCGCATTCCGGTGGTGGTGCGGTCGAACAGTGTTGTGCCTACGCGTCGTTCGAGGAGTTTGAGCTGCTGGCTGAGGCTGGGCTGGGAAATGCCGAGTCGGCGGGCGGCGGCGGTGATCGTGCCGGTTTCGGCGATCACGGCCAGCAGGTTCAGGTGGCGGAGTTCGATGTTTCGCAGGTCGTCGATGGGGCGGGGCGGGCGGGTGGAGGAGCGCTGGCGGGGTAGCGAGGTCGAGATCATCGCGGGTCTTCCCAACTGGCTGCCACCGGTACGGGGGCGGCGGTTGCCGGTGCGGGAGTGGGGGCTCGGCGGCGGAAGAGGCGGGCGACTATCGGGACCATGGCGACCATCAGGACCAGGCGGACGCTTTGGACGCTGGTTATCAAGGGCATATTGGCGCCCATGTCCTGTGCGGTGGCGAGTACCGCATTGATGCCGCCGGGGGTGGTGGCCAGGTAGAGGTCGGAGAGGTTGAGGGCGACGCAGCGGGAGAGCAGGTAGGCCAGGGCGGCTATGGCTGCGGAGAGGACGGCGATGGCGAGGGTCATGCCGGGGATCATGCGGGCCATGGCCATCACCGTGGATCGGGTGAAGCGGGCGCCGACATCGAAACCTATGAGTACGAACAGTAATTCGCGGAAGAGGTTGGTGGGGGCGTAGCCGTGGCTGATGCCCATGGCGGTGATGGCGGCGGTGAGCAGCATGGGCCCGATGAGGGCGGGACTGGGGATGCGGAGCAGGTGGGCCAGCCGGAGTCCGATGAGGCCGAGCATGATTGCGATGCACAGGCCGGCGATCTGATCGCCGCGGCCGACGATCATCCAGTGCGGCAGATCAGGATTGGTGACACGGCTGAGTACGGGGGCGGCCTCCTCGCCGGAGCTGCCACGGCCGAGCAGATGGGTGACCAGCGGGGCGCTGAGCGCTACCAGCATGACGCGCAGGTATTGCATGAACGCCACCTGCCGGGAATCGGCATCGAGTTCGTCGGCGCAGGACACCACCGCCGCCGACCCGCCGGCCAGCAGCCCCAGCACGGCGGTGGGCAGCGGGATTCGAGTGCAGCGCGCGAACACCATGGCGACCAGCACGCTCACCACCAGGGTCGCGACGGTGATCCCCAGTACCGGAAGCAGTGCGACGCCGATCGACGACAGCAGCGAGGGTTCCAGATAACTGCCCATCAGCACGCCCATCATGGCCTGTACGCCGATCGATATCGGGCGGGGCAGTGGTGCGGGGAGGCGTCCCGTGATGGCCAGTACGGCGCCGGCGGCCAGGCCCAGGATCATCTGGGAGGCAGGGAATTGCAGTCGGTCCAGCACTTCTGAGGTGGCGAGCAGTCCGGTCAGCAGCAGTATCCAGCCGATCACCTGTCTCCATACTCGGGGGGCTCGGGCGAGCTCCACTGTTGCTTGCACTTTCACCGCTCAACTCCGTCCAACCTTGGCATGGCTCAATCTGAATCGGAAGACGGCGAGCAGGGCTCCCGCGCCGCCGACGCCGAGCAGCACCAGGCACGGGGCGATGACGGCTCCGAATCCGGCGCCGTCGAGAATGACGTCCTTGAAACCGCGCAGCGCCCAGTACTGCGGTGTGATCGGCGAGAGCGTCTGCGCCCAGTGCGGCAGGGTGTCGCGCGGGGCGATGGTACCGCCGAGCCCACCCAGTGCGAGCGAGCCGAGCTGCGCCATGATGGCGAGCTGATCGATGGTGCGGCACAACGACACCAGCGCGATGCCGAATCCCCAGGTAGCCACGGCCAGGGCGGCGGTCAGCAATCCGATCGCCGCGATCGGGCCCTTGCTGTGCAGATTGAAAACGCGGAACGCCACCACCCACAGCAGGGTGAGCTGCACCGCCGAGAAGGCCAGCAGCGGTAGCGATTTCCCGACGATGATCTCCGCCGCCCGAACGGGGGCGGCGCGCAGCCGATCCCAGGTGCCCCATTCGTGTTCCCGGAAGAACGAGGCGCCCAGCAAGGTCGTGATGAAGAAGGCGAACAGCACGATCGAGCCCGGTCCGGCCTGTTCCACGCCATTGGCGTGCGGATAGCCGGCGGAGAAACGCAACTGCGCCTTGTCGATCGGAGTCAGGAAGGCCATCATGCCGATCGGCAGCAGGGTGATCACGACCAGCTGCGCGGGATCGGAGCGGATGCGATGGAAGTCGGCCCACGACAGGGCGCGAACTCGGTCCAGTGCGGAATCATGCAAGAGCATCGGAACTCCTCTTTGCCGACTCGGCGATATCCGCCGAATCTGCTGTGCCCCCGGTAAATTCAGCCTCGGCGTCGGCCTCCGCGACGATGGCCAGGTAGGCGTTCTCCAGGTCGGGGTGGTGGATCTCCGCCGACAGCAGGCGTTCCGTCTCGCCGCCGAGCGCGGTGAACAGCTGAGCCAGCAGCTGCCCTGGCGCATCGGTCGGTATGCGCAACTGCCGGGCCTCGGCGTTGACCCGGTATGCGCTGAGCCGGTCCGGCACCGGCCCGGAGAACTCCAGGCTCACAGCGGATTTCGCATAGCGCCGGATGAGATCGGAGGCGAGACCGGTGGCGAGGATCCGCCCGTGGTGCAGGACCACCACGCGTGCTCCGAGCACTTCCAGTTCCGGCAGATAGTGGGTCGCGTACACCACCGCTGCGCCCTGGTCGGCCAGGTCGCGGACTTCGCCGAGCAGATCCTGGCGTGCCGACACGTCGGCGCCGACGGTGGGTTCGTCCAGCCACAGCACCTGCGGCCGGTGCAGCAGTGCGACCGCGGTGTGCAGTCGTCGCTGCTGACCACCGGACAGGTGATGCGCCCGGGTGTTCAGGAAGGGCGTGATCCCCAGGCGCGCGGCCACTTCCGCGATCCGCCCGGGCAGTTCGGTGCGTCCGACACCCATGAGCCGGCCGAAGAACTCCATGTTCTCGCGTGCGGTGAGCGTGGGATAGACGCCGAGTACCTGTGGCGCCAAACCCAATTGGCGGCGCGCGACCCGCGGTTGGGCGCCCATATCGATTCCGGCGACGCGTACCGTGCCCGAGTCGGGGCGGATCAGGCCCGCGGTGATCTCGGCCATGGTGGTTTTGCCGGCGCCATTGGGCCCGAGCAGGCCGAGCACCTCGCCGGGCGCGACGGTGAGATCGATTCCGGTCAGGACCTGTTTGTCACCGTAGGACTTGTTCAGCCCCTGAATTTCCAGCATGGCGCACCTCCTCTACCGATGTGGCCGGAACGGTCTCGACAGATGTGGCCGGGGTCTCGACCGATGTCGTCGGTGCGATCGAATGGTCCGGTTGCCCGGATTCCGTGACCCGGCTCTCCAGTACCGCCACTTCGCCGGGCGCGAAATCCGGTGCGGTGAAGGCGCCGACGATGGCGGCGGCGACCGGGCCCATGGGCGCGCTCGCGGCGCGACCGCCGGGCGTATTGGTGAGATCCGTCCACAGTCGTGGTGGGCGGACCACCGCGACCTGCCATGGATGGTGTTCGGCCGCGTATCGGGCGAGGGCCTCGGTGGCGCATTTCGCGGCGGTGTAGTGCGCCCACCAGCGTGGCGGATCGTCCACCGCGGCCGAGGAGACCAGCACCACGGTCGCGTACGGCCGCAGTCGGGTGGCGCACACCGACAGCGGGGCGAGCACCAATCGCGCACTGTCACCGATGAAGTCGGCCGCGCAGTCCACCGCGTCGGGAGCCAGCGGCAGACTCGGGATGGCCGGTGCGGCGGGAACGACCACGCCGTCGAGCGGAATCGCGGGCAGTGCCGCGGCCAGGGCGTGCGGGTTGCGGGCATCGGCCAGCACCAGTTTCAGCCGATCCCGGTACGGTCCCGCGGCGGCCAGCAGTTGGGTGGGTGGCCGGCTGCAGCTGACCAGTACGGTGGCGCCCTGTGCGGCCAGGCCGAGTGATACCGCCGCGCCGAGGCCGCGACTGCCGCCGACGACCAGGATGGTGCGGTCGGCCAAGAGGTCCGAAGGCGGCACGAATTCGGCGAGCGAATCGGGATTGGGCGCCGGGACCTGTTCTCGCACCAGGCTTTGCACGGTGACATCGGCGTTCACGCCGCACCGGGTGTGCGCCCGCAGCGTCACCAGGCCTGAGCGGCGATCGACTTCGGCTGCGTCGGTATGGAATTCGAGGGCGCCGAATCCGGCCTGCTGCAGGTCGATGGTGCAGGCCACCAGCAGGGCGTCGCGGCCGGGAGTGCTCATGCCGGTCCAGTAGCTCACCCAGCCGAGCAGGGTGGCGATGTGCTCGGGCACCCGGCCGCCGACCAGCCGCTCGGTCAGCTTCGCGATGAACCGGTGATCGGCGGCGTACGAACCCTGTTCCAGGCCGGGTGGATCGGCGGGATCGAACAGGCGGGGCCGGGGCCGGTGCGGCCGGGGGCGCACCGTGTGCTCGGAGAACCGCAGACCGGGGCCGAAGGTGCAGTGGATGCCGACGACCTCGACGCCGCCGAAGCTGACCCGCCCGCGAACCGCTCCGCCGTCGGCGCGCGTCCAATTGATTTCGTAGCGCCGTCCGGGGAGTACCGGTTGGCGGAAGGTCACCCGGATCTGTTCCAGCGCACGGGGATCGGTGGTCTCGAACAGGACGGCCAGCGCCAGGGTGAGGACCAGGGCGCCGTGCGCGATGGGCCGGCCGTAGGGGGAGCGGCGGGCGAAGTCCTCGTCGACGTGCAGTGGATTCCGGTCGCCCACCGCGTCCGAGTAGATGCCCACATCGCGGTCGGCGAGCCGGAATGCCCTGCTGCACAAGGGTGCAGGCCGGCCGTGCTTCGAGGCGGCCTCGAGGCGGGGAAGAGTTCTGGTGTTCATGACGGCCTCGTTACTCGTGACAGCCTTGGTACCCGTGCGGGTTCTGGTGTTCATGACAGTCGCGCCGTCTGTGCGGTCGCGACGGCGGCGGCGATTTCGGCGAGTGAGCATTCGCTGGTGAGCAGGCGTTCCGGAAGTTCCACCGCGAAGGCGTTTTCCACCGCGTACACCAGCCGGACCTGAGCGAGCGAATCCCAGAGATCCATATCCCCGCGCGCGGTGCCGGGGCCGTGCGCGGCCGGTTCGCCGACGACGGTGGCGAACACCTCGAGCAGTTGGGGCATGACGTGATCAGTGGCCATGGTGCAGCCGGGCCTCTCGGATGTGGGGACTGCGCGGCAGTGCCCCATTGGTCAGTTCGTAGGTGAACACCGCGTTCTCGGCGGTGGACGCGGCCTCGGGAAGGAAGCCACGGCTCGGATACAGCTCACGCACCAGCGCATTACGCGCGGTCGGGAGATAACGGCCGGTCAGGCGCGCACATCCATGTGCGAGCGCCCATTCGGCGGCGGCGGCCAGCAGCTCGTCCTCGGCGGTGCGGCCGATCACCCGGCAGCTCAGCAGCAGGGTGTCTATCTCGGCGACGGCATTGTCGGTGTGTTGCTGGACCAGCAGCACACCGACAATGCCGTGATCGGCGAACCGGTCGCGCAGCCGCAGCGTGGCGGCGAACCACTGCGGGTCCTCGGCGATTTGCCGCACCCGGGCCGGATTGTGGCGGCGGGTGGTCGGATTGAACTGGTTGGTCTTGGCGAGCAGCTGGGCGGCCCGATCCACGGTGGCGGCCTCGATGGGCTCCACGGCCGCCTCCATATCGAGGCTGTCGAGGAATTCGCCGAGCGAACGCCCGGCCGCGAGTTCCTCCGCCGCGGCCAGCGCCCGATAGGACTCCTGCCGCGTGAAATCCTCCGCTGACAGTGTTCCCGGATGCAGCCACGGCAGGCCCGCCAGCGCGGCCGGGAACCGCGCCGGAGCCGGCGGCAGGCACAGCGTGCGCACCTCCGGATGAGCGGTGGCGACCTGCGCGCATTCGGCCGGATTGTCATCGACGAGCATCAGGCTGCCCAGCCCGAGCCGCAGCGTGGTCGAGATATCCTGCAGCTGTTCGGATTTCGGCCGCCAGTCGGCGCGGATGCAGGCGAAGTCCTCGATGCCGAGCACCATGCCCGGCGCTTCGGTGATGGCTTTCAGCGCCAGGTCGAGGTCGTTCTTACTGGCCACCGCGAGCAGGACGCCGCGTTCGGTGAGACCGCGCAGGTAGTGCTGGAAGGCGGCGAATGCCTCACCGTCGGGGCCGGTTCCGATGCGGATACCGTCGATGCCGTCCTCGCCGAGTACCCCGCCCCACAGGGTGCCGTCGAGGTCGACGACCACACAGCGCGCGGAAAGTCCGCGATCGGCGGCGACCGCATCGGCGATGGCCGTGGCCAGCCAGGGCAGGCTGTCGGCCGCGAACGGCTGGCGTACCCGGAACCAGCCGCGGGGATCATCCCAGTTCCGCAACCCGATCTGGGCGGCGAGTTGCTCGGTATCGACGAATCGCACCCGGTCCGCGGCCAATTCGGCCAGCCGGGCGTTCACCGCCCGCACCAGGCCCGACCGCGAGGCCTCGGTGCGCCAGGCCGCCGCGCCATAGGAATCCACGGCGGGCGGAACGAATCCGAGCTGCACGACCCTGATGCCGCGGCGGTCGGCGGCATCCCAGAGCGCGGTCCAGCGGCGAACGGTCTCGTCGACGGTGCCGGCCACATCGTGGTGAGTGCCGCACAGCACTGCGTAATCGCCTGTGCGCAACGCGGTCTGCGGGTCGAGCAGCACCTGTTCGAGTTGTCCGAAGGGGAATGGCACCAGCTCCGGTGTGATCCCGGCGCGCGCCCCGGCCAAGGGAATCAGCTCGGCCAGGAAATCGGTCGTGTAAGTCGCCAGGAGAGCGATGCGCACCGGGATGCCCAATGCCGCAATGGCTTCCCCGCTCTTCACCCGGCTGGCCCAGGCGGTGTAGCCGTCGGCGGGGGAGAGTTCGGTTGCGAGATGGGTGTTCACGAGTGGTCTCCCGTCGGCGAGGATGTCGCGGGCACCCGCGGTCCTGGTTCGAGTTCGGCCAGCTCCGAGAGAGTTTCGGCAAGACGGCCGGTATCGGCCGTCTTGCCGGACGCGGCCCGCATCCGGGCGTGCAGCAGCAACGGCGGCAGCGTGCGCCAGCGGGCCACCGCCTGCTCCCAATGCGCGCGTCCGGCCTCGTCGAGCAGACCCGGATCGTGTTCGGCCGCCCACAGCAACAGTTCGCGTTGTCGCAGGGCCTGCCAGAGATCATCGATCTGATCGAAATCGGCTTCGGTGCGCGCGAATCGGTAACGCGCCGCCAGGGCGCGCAGCGCATCCGGCCCGCTCAAACGGTCACGGTCGGCGGACATATGGCCGGTAGGTTTGAGTCCCTCCGAGCCGAGCCCGAATGGCCGCGGGCTCGGCTGAGGTAGCGGTGGATCGAGCCGGGGCGGGGATCGTAACGGATCGAGCGGGAGCCGTTGTTGGTCGAGCTGAGCGCGCAGCGGGTCGTGGTGGGACCCGAGCCGGGATTGCTGCCGGTCGGGGTCGGCGCGCTGCGGAGTGCGCTGGGCTCGTGCGGGATCGGCCTCGAGCCAGCGGTAGGTGCGGTGGGCGGCGATATCGGTGGTGCCGGCCATGGCCTCCTCGCGGAGGGTGAGGGCGCGGTCGGTGGCGCCGAGGCTCACTGCCCAGGTGCGGAGCTTGTCCGGGTCCGGGATGTGGACGCGGGTGCCCGGCTGGGGGCCGTACTCGGTGGTCATGCTGAGTGGGTCTTCGGCCACCCAGCCACCCTCGTCGACGATGGCCAGCCAGTGCGGTGCGTGCAGACGGCGGTGGCCGCGCTGCCAGGGGAGGCGGTAGGTGTCGGCGAGGATTACCGCCACGCCGTGCTCGGCGATCTGCGCGCTGATAGCGGAATACGCTGTGTCCCAGTCATTGTCGCCGGTGATGCGCAGGCCGAGGGCGGGTAGTGGTGGGGTGGCGTGGTGTTCGAAGCGGAGCAGCGCGGCGGCCGGAGTCACAGCCAGGAACGGGCCGTCCGCGAGGAGTGGACGCCACCACTGGGTTTCGCCGCGCGCTGCCAGTGCGCTCGCCAGTGCCGCCGTGAAGCAGGTCAGCTTGTCGCCGTGGGTGTGCAGTGCCGTGGTCATCGCGCCTCCGCCGGTGAGGTGATGCGCAGCCGCCGGAGGGTCGCGTCGAGATAGGCTCGGCGGGAGGCGGATCGCTGGATCTTGCCGCTGGAGGTGCGGGGAATCGCGCCGGGGGCGACCAGGACGACCTCGTGCACGCCTACCGCATGGGTGTCGAAGATGGCCTGCCGCACCGCGGTGCGCAGTTGATCGGCGGTGGTGTCGCCGTCGGTGGTGCCGAGTCGCAGCCTGGCCTCCACCAGCACCACGATCTGCTCGCGCCGTCCGTCGTCGATGCCGAAGATCGAGCAGCGGCCCGGCAGCACCAGCGAATGCGCTTGTTCGGCAGTGGTTTCCAGATCGGGCGGATACAGGTTGCGGCCGTCGACGATGATGAGGTCCTTGAGCCGGGTGGTGAGGTACAGCTCGTCGTCGTGCAGGAAGCCGATATCGCCGGTGCGCAGGTATCGGGCGCCGTCCGGGGGTGAGGTTTCGGCCTCGAATACCTCGGCGGTCTCCTCGGGCCGGCCGAAGTAGCCGGAGGCGATGGCCGGGCCGGTGACCCACACCTCGCCGAGCCGGTCCTCGGGCAATGGCGCCAGGGAGACCGGGTCGACGATCGTGATCCGGGTACCGGGCACCGCGGAACCGGCGCCGACGACGTCGGCGGCATTGTTGTCACGAGCATCGTTGTCGCCGGCATTGCTGTCAGCGGCATTGCTCTCGTCGGTACTGCTGTCGTCGGTACTGCCTACTACCGCGGCAACGCCTTCCGCGAGCAGGTCGCGATCCACCGTAAGGGTCTGGATCCCGCCCCGGGTGCGCCAGTTGACCGACACGATGAGCGTCGACTCGGCCAGACCGTAGCCCGCGCACAGCGTGGATTCCGACAGGCCGTACGGCCCGAAGGCGGCCTGGAATTTGCGCATGGTTTCGGCGCGCACCGGTTCCGCTCCCGCGAGGCTGTACCGCCAGCGGCTCAGATCCAGTTCGGTGCAGCGGTCGGGGGCGATGCGCTGGGCACAGAGTTCGTAGCCGAGATTTGGTGCGGCGGAGAAGGTCTGCTGCGGCAGGTCGCTGATGGCCTGCAGCCAGCGTTCCGGGCGGCGCAGGAAGGCCGAGGGCGACATCTGCACCACGCGATGCCCGCGGATGATGGGCAGCACCACGCCGACCATCAGGCCCATATCGTGGAAGAGCGGCAGCCAGCTGACGAAGGCAAGATCCTCGTCGGCGCCGAGATCGACACGGTCGAACACGTCGTACACCTGGCGGCCATTGGCGAGCAGGCCGCGGTGCGGGACCATCACGCCGGCGGGGGTCCGGGTGGAGCCGGAGGTGTACTGCAGCAGCGCGGTGTACTCGCCGTCCACGTCGGGCGGCTGCCAGGTGTCGGCGAGGGCGGCGTCGATCTCACCGGTGCTCAGCAGCATCCGGGTGATCCCTGACGGTGCGGCATCCAACCACGCTGTGACACCGGCTGTTTCGGCGTCGCTGGTGATCAGGCAGGCCGGATCGGCGTCCGCGCACACCGCGCCGAGGCGGTCGCCCGCATTGTGGGTGCCGGGCGGCGAGAGCGGCACGGCGGTGATCCCGGCGTAGAGGCAGCCGAAGAAGGCCGTCACATAATCCGCTCCGGGCGGCAGCAGTAGCGCGGCGCGCTCGCCCGGCTGTGCGACCTGGAGCAGTCCCGCGGCGAAAGCACGTGCGGCGGTATCGATCTCGGCGAAGGTCAGCGCCGTGGTGATGCCGTGCGCATCCCGTGGATCGGGATAGTCGACGACACTGTAGGCCACTGCCTCGGGACGCTGTGCGGCACAGGCCCGCAGGGCGCTGATCATGGTGTCGTGGCCGATGGCCGGCGCGGTGGGCGACGTCGCGGTCATGCTCGGACCTCCTGTCCGGTCGGCGTCAGGAATCCGATCGCCTGGAAGTAGTTCAGGTAGCGCAGGAACAGCTCGCGGGACACCGGCGGGCAGGGCACACCGGACTCGCGGACCGCCTCGTCGACCTCGAAACGCAGTGCGGGCGCGAGGCCTTCACCCGAACCGAGCAGGCCGAGCACGCGGTAGGAGGCCGACTCCGGTCCGGCCGCGGCCGCGTGGGCGGCGACCGCCGACTGCCACTCGGCGGCATCGACCAGGCGCAGCGGCCGGCCGGTCTCCCGCAACCAGCCGACGACGTCGTAGAAGGAGCACGGCTGTGGATTGCGCAGGTGATAGATACGCGTGCCGGGCTCGACACCCCTGTCGGCGTCCGACGGCAGCCGTCGCTGCGCGAGTTCGACCATCGCGGCAGCCGCATAGTCGGCCGGCGCGAGATCCACGGTGATATCGACCTCCGGTGCCAGCCCGACCTCCAGCGCGGCCTTGACCAGCAGCCAGAAGAAGTCCCCGGTCTGGCAAGCGCCGGTCCGGCTGTCGCCGCCGATGCGGCCGAGCCGCACGATATCCACCGGCAGCCCGCGGGTACCGGCCTCGCACACCAGCTGCTCCGCGACCCACTTGGTCTGCAGATAACCCAGCGACAAACGCGACGGATCCTGCGCGGGTGCCGGCGCACCCACCGTGCCCTCGACCCCGTCCCCGGGACCCAGCACATAGAGCGACGAAACGAAATGCAGTGGCGCACCGGCATTCCGCGCCAGCTCGATGATCTGCTCGGTGCCGGAAACGTTGGCCGCGCGCAGCACCCGATAGGGCAGCGCGAAATTCACGTGCGCCCCATTGTGATAGATCGCATCGATATCGCGGCCCAGCAGCAGGAAGTCCTTCTCGCTCAACCCGAACCGCGGTGCGCCGAGGTCACCGAGCACCGGCGAAACCCGATCGAAGTCCGTGCGGGGCAGCCCGAATCCGTCGAAGGTGCGCGCCAGCCGGTCGATGGCCGCACCCCGGCTGTCGGCCCGCACCAGGCAGTGCACCCGGAAGTCGGTGCGCTCCAACAGCTCACGCAGCAGGAAGGCACCGACGAAGCCGGTCGCTCCGGTCAGCAGGACCGCCCCGGTCCGGCCGCGCGCCGCGTCGCGCCCTGTCCAGGGGGCGGGCGGCCAGGCGGCGGTATGGGACCGTACTTCGGCGGTGTAGTCGATGATCTCCTCGATTGCTGTGCCGCCTTCCAGGAGGGCAGCGACTCCGGCCACGGTGGGGGCGGTGAAGAGGGAGCCGAGTGGGATGTCCTCGCCGAAGGTCTCTTTCAGGCGCAGCATGAGCTGGGCGGCGAGCAGGGAGTGGCCGCCGAGGTCGAAGAAGTCGTCGGTGCGGCCGATCGTGGGGACGCCGAGCACCTGGGTGAAGACGGCCGCGATGCGTTGTTCGAGTGGGGTGCGGGGTGGTTCGTAGGCGACCGGATTGCGGCGCAGGGCGGGGGCGGGGAGGGCGCGGCGGTCGAGCTTGCCGTTGGTGGTGAGTGGGAAGCGTTCCAGCACGAGCACTCCGGCGGGGATCATGTGCCGCGGCAGGCGGCGCGCCAGATGTGCGCGTACGGAGACGGCGAGGTCGTCGTGCGCCTTGACCCGCAGGGGATCCGACGCGACCGGTTCCGCAGGCCAGACCGCGGGGCGGGACGGAGCCGCGGGCAGGGCGATATCCCAGCGGGTCGCAACCACATCGAAGCGGCCGTCCGGGCGGCGTAAGGCTTCGATGCGATACGAAAGCTCCTCCGACAGAGCGAGATACGCCTCCGGATCGGCGCCGCCGGCGTCCGCCGCCAGTGCCCGCAACTCCGCCGCGCCGGCTCGGCCGCGTGCCGTCTCGGCAGCCGCGGCGAGCGGTCCGGACACGCGCTTGTCGATCAGGTCGGCGACGATGACCGCTGCGGGCTGCTCGCGCCGTAGTAGTTCGGCGAGCTGCGCCGGAGTGATGGCTGTGTCCAGCACACGGCTCGTGACGGGCTGACCGGCCTCGCCCGCGTAGAGCACCGCGTCGTAGCGGAACCGCGACATCTCATTGAGGTGGGCGCCGCGCCGCAATCGGATACGGGCACCGGAGAGGCGTGGGTGCGAGTCCGCGAAGTCCAGGAAATACCTGGGTGCGAGCAGCAATTCGGCATCCCGGTCGGCTGCCGTTCGTACCGCGGCGGCGAGTTCGGTTGCGCCTGCCGCCGGTGCGGCGGCCATCTCCACGGTGGTGTGGAAAGCATGGGCGAGACCGAGATCGCGGATATCGCCGAGGTAGAGGACGCCGTTCGGGGCCAATAGCTCGGCAGCCCGGTCGAGGACGCGGGTCAGGTATTCCGCGCTCGGGAAGTACTGGATGACCGAGTTGACGAGGATTACGTCATAGGGGCCGGTGAGGTCGTCCGGGAGACGGTCCGCGTCACCGAGGTGCAATCGCACGTGGGCGAGTTCCGGGTCCCCGGCGACGATATCGCCGCGGACCCGCTCCAACGCGGTGGACGACATGTCGGTGGCGTCGTAGACATCGCGGCCCGGCGCGAGGCGCGAGAGCAGTAGGCCCGTGCCGCAGCCGATTTCGAGAATGCGGCGCGGCTCGAGGGCCCGGACCGCGGACACCGTGGAGTCGACCCACTCGCGCATCTCTTCGTCGGGTATGGCGGCATTGGTGTATGAGCTGTTCCACCCGGTGATATCGAAATCGGCGGTGCTCCCGGCCCGCTGCTGGCCGTAGGTGGTATCGAAGACGGTCTCCCAATCGGAGACCTGATCCGATTCGGCGGCGTCGCGGTATACCTCCGGTCGCGGCGTGAGGTAGGCGACCAGTGCGACATTGCCGCCGGCGTCCTCCCGTGCCAGCACCACCGACTGCTCGACACCCGGATGCGCGTCGATGACGGACTCGATTTCACCGAGCTCGATGCGGAACCCGCGCACCTTCACCTGATGGTCGATGCGGCCCAGGTATTCCAGCTCGCCGTCGGCGCGACGGCGAGCCAGATCACCGGTGCGGTAGAGCCGCTCACCGCCGACCAGCGCGCTGGTGGAGAAGCGTTCCGCGGTCAGGTCGTCCCGATTCAGATAGCCGCGACCTACGCCCGCGCCGCACACGAACATCTCACCGGCCACGCCATCGGGGACCGGGCGACCGGCCGGGTCGAGCACCAGTACGCCGAGATCGGGCAGCGGGACGCCGATGAGACTGCCCGCGGCGGAATCCACGTCGGCTTCGGACAATTCGCGGTAGGTGACGTGCACCGTGGTCTCGGTGATGCCGTACATGTTCACCAGCCGGGCCGTCTCACCGTGCCGCCGGTACCAGGGGCGCAGGCCGGGGAGATCGAGGGCCTCGCCGCCGAAGATCACCCAGCGCAGCGCCGTCCGGTCACCGCGCGGCCCGTCCAGGGCGGGGATCAGCCGCAGGAACGCCGAGGGCGTCTGATTGAGCACCGTCACGCGCTCACGCACCAGCAACTCGGCGAATTGCTCGGTGGTGCGGCTGATCTCGCCGGGCACGACCACCAGCCGGCCGCCGTACAGCAGCGCGCCCCACATCTCCCACACCGCGAAGTCGAAGGAGTAGGAGTGGAACAGCGTCCACACGTCATCGGGGCCGAAATCGAACAGGCGCGCGCTGGTGGTGAACAGCCGGACGACATTGGTGTGCTCGATGATCACGCCCTTCGGGACACCGGTGGAGCCCGAGGTATAGATGATGTAGCACGGGTCGTGCGGGTCCGCAGGCAGTGATTCACCGCCGGCTGGGGCTTCCGTGTCGGCATCGGCGTCGGTGGCGTCGACGAGCAGCAGTCGCGGGCCGTCGGACCCCGGTAGCGCCGCCGCGAGCGCCTCGGTCGTGAGCACCAGGCGCGCACCGGAATCGGCGATCATGAACGCGGTGCGCTCGGCCGGATTCATCGGATCCAGCGGGACATAGGCCGCGCCGGCGTCGAGCACCGCGAGAATCGCGACCACGACGGCCGTGGACCGCTCCAGGTGAATGCCCACGAAATCACCGCGCCCGATGCCGTGGGCCCGGATCCGCCGCGCCAACTGCGAGGCCGCGGCGGCCAATTCGGCGTAGGTCAGGTGCTCGTCGCCATCGGTGACCGCCACCGCGGTGGGGGTGGGGATCGCCTGCAGATGGAACAGTCCGGGCAGATTGTGCAGTGCCGCAGCCGATTCCGTGACCGCGGGCAGCGCCGCGGCCAATGCGCGTTCACGCTCATCGGGTTCCAGGAAGTCCAGCTCGGGCAGCGGGGTATCCGGGTGCGCGACCACGGTGGCCAGCAGCGCCGTGAAATGCCGTGCGATCCCGGCGATGGTGGTCTCGTCGTACAGATCTGTGTCGTACTCGATCCCGCCGATGAGTTCGCCGTCGACCTGCCGCAGCGTGAGCAGTACATCGAATTTGGCGGTGCCGGAATGCACTTCGAGATACTCGGCGCGGATACCGGCGACATCGAGCTGCGGCATTGCGGTGTTCTGCAGTACCAGAGCGGTGCGGAACAGCGGTGAATGGCTCAGCTCCCGATCGGGCCGCAGCTGTTCGACGACGACATCGAACGGGGTCTCCTGATGGTCGAGGGCATCGAAGACCGTGGCCTGCTCGCGGGCCAGCAGCTCCCGGAAGGTCGGCGCGCCGGACAGATCCGTGCGCAGGGCCAGCGCATTGACGAAGAAGCCGATCAGCGGCTCCACCTCGGGCCGGGTGCGATTGGCGACCGGTGTGCCGACGGTGATGTCCTCGGCTCCGGTGTAATAACGGAGCAAAGCCTTGAATCCGGCCATGAGTGCGACGAAAAGCGTTGCGGGCCGCTGGCTTCGGCGCACCTGGGCGGCGAGATCGTTCAGTCCGGTGACCGTGTCCGCCGGAATGGTGAAAGAGAGCCTGGCGCCGCGATTTTCCGGGTTGGGGATACGCGGCCGATCGGGATGGAACGTCACCAGCGGCGGTTCGTCACCCAGGATGTGGCGCCAGTAGTCGAGATCGCGGTCGAAGGCGTCGCCGGTGGTCCGCTCGTGCAGCCAGGCGGCGTAATCGCCGTACTGCACCGGCAGCTCCGGCAGCGCCAGGGGACGGCCGGTGGTGAGGGCACCGTAGGCGGTCATGAGCTCGGTGGCGAAGACACCCAGCGACCAGCCGTCGGACACGATGTGGTGCATGGCGACCGCGAAGATCGACTCCGTCGCCGACAGACGGACCAGCAACACCTGGAAGAGCGGTCCCGACAGATCGAAGACGGTGCGGGCGAAGGCCTCGGCGCGCGCCACCGCGTCCTGCTCGGGTCGCTGCGAATCCAGTTCGGCACTATCCACGACGGTCATGCGGACCTCACCGGCCGGATGCACCACCTGAACCGGGAGGCCGTCGCGCAGTTCGATACTGGTGCGCAGAGCATCATGCCGGTCGATGACCGCGGCCAGCGCCTCGCGCAGGGCTTGGACGTCGAGCGGGCCGGACAGCCGCAGCGCCAGCGGCATGGTGTAGGTCGCGCGGCCGGGGAACAGCTGCTCCAGGAACCACAGTCGCTGCTGCGCGGCCGACAAGGGGACGGCTCCCGAGCGCTCGCGGCGGGGAATGGTGTGCCGTTCGGCGCGACCGGTGGCCCAGCGGTGCAGCAGTTCGCGGCGAGAGGCGCGGATATCAATGAGCTCAGGCATTTTCGGTGTGCTCCTCGATGGTTTCGCGGTCGTCCAGTAGCAGGGCGACCTCGCTGTCGGAGAGCTCGTCGAGCCGGTCGATCAGGTCGGCCGCGATGGCGTCGGCGACGCCCGCGATGGTCGGCCGGGCGAACAGGTCGGAGAGCACGACGCGCACGGGGAACACCGCGCGCAGCCGGGTGGCAATGTGCACGGCCAGCAGCGAATCCCCGCCCGCCTCGAAGAAATTCACATCGACGCCGACGCGATCCACACCCAGCGCCTCGCACCACACCTCGGCGACCTGCGTACGAATGGCGGCGAGGAATTCATCGCCGGTGTCGGCGGCTGGGTCGGACTCGGCGCCCGGCAGCGTGGTCGCAGGGGCGGCGATCGCCGGTTCGGCCTGGGGTCGCACGTCTGCACCGCGGGTGGCCGTTGCGGTCCGTTCGGCGGCTTTGGATGAAGTCGGCGTTCCGTCGTCCGCCGCGGCCTGCCCGCCCGCGGCGGCGGCCTGCCCGTCGTCGGCGGCGGTCTGCGTGGCGGCCTCGGCCATGACTGTCAGGGCCGCTGCATCGGCAGTGGGTACCTGAGCGTGGGCCGTCGAACGGGTGGCGGTCAGCGTGGTTGCGCGAGCCACGTGGCTCTCCGGTGGGTCGACCCAATAGCGTTGCAGGGCAAACGGATAGGTCGGCAGATTGACGAGTTGCGGTTCGCCCTTGCCGTGTATGGCGGCGAAGTTCGGTTCGAGGCCGGTGAGCCAGAGGCGCCCGGCGGCGGTCACAATGCGGGTGGCGGCGTCGGCGGAGTCATCGGTGGCGCCCTCCGCAGTGGCAGTGGCGGCAGTCGTGACAGTTGATACAGCTCGGTCGGCGGTGCGCAGGAAGGAGACCAGCGATCTGCCGGGGCCTACCTCCAGGCCGACGAGGGCCGGGTGGGTGCGGGTCAGTTGTTCGGCGGCCTCGCGGAAGCGGACCGTGCTCGTCATCTGCCTGGCCCAGTAGTCGGGATCGGTGGCCTGTGCTGCGGTGATCGGGGCGCCGGTGAGGTTGGACCAGAACGGTTCCCGGGGGGCGTGCCGCGTGACGGCGGCGACTTCGTGAGCGAATCGCGCTGCCGCCTCATCCATGAGCGGAGTGTGGAAGGCGTGCTCGACCAGCAGCACCGAGGTCGGTATCCGGTCTTGCGCCAGCGTCTCGGCCAGCCGTCGCACCGCCGCGGCGGAACCGGCCACGACACTGCGGGTGGCGGAATTGTCGGCCGCCGGCCATACATCCTCGGGCAGCCGGTCGGCCAGCTGCTGCGCACCGGCCGATACCGCGAGCATGGCTCCGGGCGGGGCCGCCGCCATGAGCCGCCCGCGCGCTACCACCAGGCGTAGCGCATCGGGGAGTTCGAAGACGCCGGCCAGGGTGGCGCACACGAGCTCTCCGAGGCTGTGCCCGAGCAGCTCTCGCGGCTCGGCCCCGAATTCGCGCCACATTTCCGCCAGCGCGTACTCGACGGTGAACAGCGCCACCTGCGCGTGTGCGGTGCCTGCCGGATCGCGCAGCGCCGCGTCCAGGTCGAATCCACTGTGTGAGCGCAACAATTGCGCGCAGTGGCGCAGCCGATCACCGAAGGCGGGTACTGCCGTGGCGATCTCGGTGAACACCGGCCCGACCGCGCTGCCCTGGCCGGGGAACAACCAGGCCAGCGCCGGAGCCGACGCCGCATGCCCGGTGAGGGGAGCGCGGAGCGCGGCTGCCGCCTCGGCGGTGTCGCGGGCGACCACCACCCGGCGGTGCGTGAACTTGCGCCGCCCGGCACTCAGCGTGTGGGCGATATCCGCGAGCGCATCGGGCGTCTCGTCGAGGTGGGCGGCCAGACGCTCGGTGAGGCGATCGGCGTCCGCCTCGGTGCGAGCCGAAACCAGCAGTGCGCGTGGGCCGTTCGCGGGTCCGGTTGCCGTGGCCGCCGGTGGCTCTTCGACGATGACATGCGCATTGGTGCCGCCGATCCCGAACGCGCTCACCGCGGCCCGGCGCGGTGCATCCGTGATGACATGCGCATTGGTGCCGCCGATCCCGAACGCGCTCACCGCGGCCCGGCGCGGTGCATCCGTCCACGACCGCAATTCGGTATTGACGAAGAACGGACTCGCCGCGAAATCGATCTCCGGATTCGGCCGGGTGAAATGCAGGGTCGGCGGCAGCACGCCCTCACGCACCGTGAGCACGGCCTTGATGAATCCGGCCACCCCCGCGGCGGCATTCAGATGTCCCACAGCGGATTTGGCGGAGCCGATAGCGCAGTACCCACGCTCCTGCGTGTGTTCCCGGTAGGCGTCGCTGAGCGCGGCCACCTCGATCGGGTCACCCAGTTTGGTGCCGGTGCCGTGCGCCTCGACATAGCCGATGCTGTCCGCGCCTATGCCCGCCACCGACAGCGCATCCCGGATCACCGCGCGCTGCCCGGCAATACCGGGCGCCGTGTAGCCGACCTTGCGGGCGCCGTCGTTATTGACCGCCGAACCGATGATCACCGCATGGATGCGGTTGCCGTCGGCGAGTGCGTCGCTGAGGCGCTTCAGCACCACCGCACCGGTGCCGGAGCCGAATACGGTGCCCGCGGCCTCGGCGTCGAACACCCGGCAGTGACCGTCGGGGGAGAGGATGGAGCCCTCCTCGTAGATATAGCCCGACTCCTGCGGCACCTGCACGCTCGCACCACCCGCCAGCGCGACATCGCATTCGAAGTCCAGCAGCGCCTGCACCGCCTGATGCACCGCCACCAGCGAGGTCGAGCAGGCCGACTGCACCGCCACGCTCGGGCCGGTGAGATCGAGCTTGTAGGACACCTTGCTGGCGAGGTAGTCGGACGCATTGCCGTGCAGGGCATGCAACTGGGCCGACGGACTGTCGAACAGGCGCGCGTGGCCGATCAGATTGCGCAGCAGGTAGGTACTCAGGCTGGCGCCCGCGAAAACACCGACGGGAGACGGGTTTTCCGATGGCACGATGCCCGCGTCCTCGAACGCTTCCCACGCGCAGAGCAGGAACAGCCGATGCTGCGGGTCGGTCAGCTGCGCTTCGCGCGCGGTCATCTCGAAGAACTCCGCGTCGAAGCGGTCGTAATCCCGCAGCGTGGATCCGGCGTGCACATAGCCCGCGGGCGGATCGGCGGGGCGGGTCGCATCCGGCAGCGGCCGAATCGATTCGTGACCGGCGCACAGGTTCCGCCAGTACGCGCCGACGGTGTCGGCGTCGGGGAAGCGGCAGGCCATGCCGACCACCGCGATGCGGAAATCATTGTCCACGGGGGTCATCGGATTCTCTCCTCGGTTTCCCGGGCGCCGGCCCGGTGACGGGTGCGTGCCGCGGCGGCCCGGCGTTGTAGTCCGCGATCGGCATCCGCGGCCGGTGCGGTGCGGCCCTCCAGCAGCCGGGCCAGGTCCTCGACCGTCGGCGCCGCGAACAGATCGGTCATCGCCAGCTGCACGCCCAGGCGGCGCTCCAGCAGCCCGCGGGCCCGGGCGAGGGCCAGCGAATGCCCGCCGAGGTCGAAGAAGTTCTGTCCCAGCCCTACTTCGCGATCCAGCACCTGCGCCCACACCTCCGCGACGACCCGTTCCAGCTCGGTCCGCGGTGGTGTCCACGCCGGCTCGGCGACCGGCAGGATGCGGGGCAATCGGCGCTCGTCGAGCTTGCCGGTGAGTCCACGCGGCAGTTCGGCGAGCACCGCGAGAGCGGACGGAATCATGTAGTCGGGCAGGCGAGTTCGCATGAAGGCCGTCAGCTCGTCGGCATCGGGCCGCAGCGGGCCGTCCTGGGTGACGTAGGCGACCAGGCGGGGCTCACGCGCCGCCGGATCCAGCACGACAGCCGCTTCACCGACCGTCGGATGCCCGCGCAGCACGGTCTCCGCCTCACCCGGCTCGACCCGGTGCCCGCGAATCTTGACCTGCCGATCGACGCGTCCGGCATAGACGAGGCGGCCGTCGGTGAGCCGCCGCGCCAGATCGCCGGTGCGATAGAAGGAGCCCGCGGGATCGGTACCGAAGACCTTGCCGGTCAGCTCCGCCCGCTCCCAGTAGCCCAGCGCGACATGCGGGCTGTGCAACACGAGTTCACCGAAAACCTCGGTGGGGAAGCCGTTTTCGTCGACGAGCCCGGCCTCGACGCCCGCCACCGGACGGCCGATCGGCACGCCCGCGCGATCGGCATCGGCCGCGGTCACCGCATGCTGCAGCGCCACCGAGCATTCCGTGGGCCCGTACAGGCTCACCAACCGGCAGTCCGGGCCGAAATGGCGTTGGAAGTCCAGCACATCGCCGCGCACCACCTGCTCACCGCCGAGCCCGACGATGCGGATTTTCGACGGCAGCCACGGCTCCTCGGTATCGCTGAGCAGATAGCGGAACAGCGTCGGAGTGCAGTGCAGGACGGTGACGCCGGCACTGTCGAGCTCGGCGCGCAGGGCGGCGGGACCGAACAGGTGCGGATCGATCACATGCAATTCCGCGCCCGCCACGGCCGCGCCGAAGGAATTCAGGATGCCCGCGTCGAAGGTGTAGCGCGCGGGTGCGGCGACCACATCGCCCGGTCCGATCCGCAACCGCCGCGCATAGCGCACGGCATGCGCGAGCGCGGATTCCGAACTCTGTGCCACGCCTTTCGGGCGGCCGGTGGAACCGGACGTGTAGGTGATGTACGCGGGGCCGCCGGCGATCGAGGCGGGGATCAGATGATCGACCGGTACCGGCCGGAAGTGCGCCTCACCAGGCTGATCGCACACCGGCAGAATGCGGGCCGATCCCGCGATCTTGCGCGCGGTGTCGACCAGCGACGGATCGCACAGCAGCGCCGCGATTTTCGCCTCTTCGACAATGGTGAGCAGGCGGTCGAGCGGAGCCCTCGGGTCCAGCGGCACGTAGGTGACACCGGCCCGCAGGGCCGCCCACACCGCCACGAAACTCTCCGGTGTGTGGCGATAGAGCAGTCCGACCCGGCCACCGGCGACCCCGGTGCGCAACAACAGTCGTGCGGTGTCCTCGGCAAGCATGTCGAGTTCCGCATAGGTGATGCTGTGCTCGTCATTGCTCAGCGCGGTGGCGTGACCGCGAACCACGGCGACCTGGGCGAGCCGTTCGCCCAGGGTCTCACCGGATTCCGCTTCCGGCGTGGCGGGAGTGCCGGGCAATTCCCAGCCGGTGGAGGCGTCGCGCGCGATCGGATCGCCGAGCGACAGCTCGTGCAGTGCACCGTCCGGCCGGGCGGCGACGCTCGCCAGCGCGCCCGCATAATGCCGCAGCAAGCGGCGCGCGGTGTCGGAATCGTAGAGATCGGTGCTGTATTCGAGGGAGAGCCGGGGCTCGTCACCGGTTTCGTCGACGGTGAGATCCAGATCGAGTTTGGCGGTCCGACGCGGTGCGTCCACGAGTTCGGCTCGCAGCCCGGCCATATCGAGGACCGGCGGCGGGGTGTTCAGATAGTTGAACATGATCTGCGCCACCGGCGTCCGGCTCAGATCCCGATCCGGCGCCACGGCCGAGATCACCCGCTCGAACGGGCAGTCCTGGTTCGCGTACGCCGACAGCAGGATCCGGCCGACGTCGGCGGCCAGATCGGTGAAGGGCTGCGTCGGATCCAGCTCGACGCGCAGGGCCAAGGTATTGAGGAAGCAGCCGATCAACGGCTCGGTCGCCGAGCGGGTACGGCCCGCAATAGGTGCGGCCACGACCAGATCGCGCTGGTGGATATGGCGATGCAGCACCACATAGAACGTGGCCAGCAAGACCGCGAAGACGGTGACGCCCTGGTCCGCGGCGATCTTCCGCACGGCGGCAAGGACTTCCGGGTCCACCGCGGCTCGCTCGACCGCGCCGTGGGAGGTACGGCGCGCCGGCCGCGGGCGGTCACCGGGAACCTCGGTGACGGGAGCGTCGGCCAGTGCGATGCGCCAGTGCTCGAGCTGGTCGTCCATGCGGGTCGCATTGTCGCGCTGCCAGATCGCGTAATCGGCGTATTGCACCGCGAGCGTTGGCAATTCGGCTGTCGCACCGGAGGACTCGGCAGTCCTGGCGGATAACTCGGCCTGATAATGCGCGGAGATCTCCTGGCTCAGTACGGCGATGGACCAGCCGTCGCACACGATGTGATGCAGGGCGATCAGTAGCAGGTACTCGTCCGGGCCGGTCGCGATCAGGTGATACCGCCACAGCGGACCCGCTGCCAGGTCGAAGGGTGCTCCGGAAAGGGCTGCCGTGATGGTGTTTTCGGCAGACTCGCGCTCGGTGGGTGAGTGCTCGGTCAGATCCGTGACCGGCAGCGGGCGCGGTGTGTGCGGGCGGACCTGCTGGCGCAGTTCCCCGTCGTCGGTCGTCAGGTAGACGGTGCGCAGCACCTCGTGCCGCTCTTCGACGCGGGCGAGCGCCGCCTGCAGTGCGCCGGTATCGATGCTGCCGTGCAGGCGCAGGCCGCCCGGCATGATGTAGGTGCTGTTTCCCGGGTCCAGGTTCTCCAGGAACCACAGGCGCTCCTGGGCGTAGGAGACCGGCAGCAGATCGTTCGCCGTGCGATCCGCGGGTCGCAGCGAGTTCTCTTCCGTCGCAGCCGATTCCAATAGCTGCGCCGCGCGCGCCAGGGTGGGGCGTTCGAACAGTTCACGCAGGGAGACCGCGACACCGAACTCGTCCAGCAACTGCGACAGCAGCCGGGTCGCGGCCAGGGAGGTGCCGCCGAGCAGGAAGAAGTCGTCGTGGCGGCCGACCGCCGGCACATCCAATGCCTGCGCCCACAATTCGGCGAGCCGGATCTCCAGCGGGCCGGCGGGAGCTTCGAAGTCCGGCACCGTGTTCGGTAGATCCGTGTGTGCCGCAGTGCGATCCGGGACGGCCGGAATCTGCGTCGTGGACGGTCGTATGAGGCGGTCCAGGACGGGCTCGGTCGCCTGGACGGGTGCGGTCTCCCGAGTCCAGGACAATAATGCGCGGCCCAGCTGCCAGCCGATGCCGTAGGCATCCCCGGCTGCCCGAGGATCCACCTCGGTGACGACGGCTCGGGTCGACAAAGCCTGGTCGGGGACGTATCCGGTGGGAACGACCGTCAGCAGGGTCGCCCCGACGGGGACGTACTGCCCGGCCGGACCCGGCGTGGCCGCCGCGTCTCCGGCAGCGAAACCGGCCGCGGTGACGAGCAGATCTATCCGGCCTTGTATCTCGATACTGCTCTGCGCCGCTTCGGTTTTCGTCTCGGCCGTCACCCGGGCCGGGATGCCGCCGCGATGCAGTGCCGCGGCCAGCCCCAGCGTGATCCCTTCCGCGTCCGGCCCGGCCACCGCGACCGCGAGATGCCGTCGCTCGCACAGCAACTCCGCCACGGCGATACCCGGATCGTTGGTCGTAGCCGCCACGATGGCGAGGAAATCGCGGGTCAGCGCGTGCGCGGCGGAGCGGTCCAGCAGCGCCGTGTTGTAGGTCAGCTCGCAGACCAGCTCCGCATCGGCCTCGGCGACATGCAGCACCAGGTCGTACAGCGTCGCGCCGGTATCGATCGAATGCCATTCCACGCTCAGGCCGAAGCGGCTCAGATCCGGGCGATGCAGCCGCTGCTGCACGAACAGCACCTGGAAGACCGGACTGAACCGCGGATCCCACGGTCCGCCGATCTGCTCGACCACCGACTCGAACGGGACCGTCTCGTCCTCGTAGGCCGACAAGGCGCTGTCGCGGACCAGCCGCAGCAGATCCGTGAACGCCTGCCAGGCGGCCACCTCGGAGCGCACCGGGACGGTGTTCACGAAATGACCTACGGTGCCGGACAGTTCGTCGTGCGGACGGGCGGCCATGGGGATTCCGATGGCGAAATCGTCCTGCCCGGTGTGTGCCGCCAGCGCCACCTGATAGCAGGCCAGCAACCAGACGAAGGGCGGAACGCCCTGTGCCGCGGCGGCTTCCCGGATGGCGGCGCTCAGCTCCGGCGAGATCGGCTGATGGATGCGGGCCCCGTCGTTGGTCACGCGGTGCGGGCGGGGCAGTCCGATCGAGACATCCAGCGGCGGTGTGCCATCCAGCAGGCGGGCCCGCCGGTCGATGGCGGCCGCGCGGGGTGACTGCCGTTGCAGCCATTCCGCGTAATCGGCGTACTGGCGCTGTGGCGGCGCCGGCGGCAGACCACCGGTGCGTGCGCCGTAGGCGGCCCACAGCTGATCGATCAGGAGCGGGATCGACACACCGTCCAGCACCAGGTGGTGTGCGGTGACCGCGAGTATCCAATCGGTGTCCGCCAGGCGCAGCAGCAGCCAGCGCACCGGCGGTCCAGAGGTCAGCTCGAATGGCGCGGTGGCGAAGGCGGAGAGCAGTTCATCGGCGGCGTCCGTGCGGGCCTCGCCGGGCAGCAACCGCAGATCCTCGGTGCGCCAGTCGATACCGATATCGTCGCGCACCCGCGCCGATAGACCCTGCGCGTCCTCGGCGAACACTGTACGCAACGCGTGTTGATTTGCTGCGACCGCGACCGCGGCCTCCCGCAGCAGGTGCGTATCCAGTGTTCCGGTCAGCCGCAGGCCCAATGGCACGTGATAGACGGCGGCATTGCTCGCCAGCTGCTCGTGCAACCGGATGCCGCGCTGGGCGGGCGTCGCCGGAAACGGCCCGGTGCCCGTGCGCGGCGGGATGCCGTAAGTGGTAGTGCCCGCATCGCGTTTGGCGCGCAGGCGTTCGAGGGCCAGATTGCTAGCTGGTGAGTTCATGATCTTTCTCCAACACTGCGTTCGCCTGTTCGATCAGCAGTCGCTCCAGCGTCGCGGCCACGGACGCCACCGTCGGTTCGGTGAAGACCAGCCGTAGCGGGAACTCGATGTCGAACAGCTCTCGGACCCGATGCGCGAACCGGGTGGCCAGCAGGGAATGCCCGCCGATACGGAAGAAGTTCTCGAAGACGCCGACCCGCTCGACCCCGAGCAGTTCCGCCCATTGCTCGGCGACGAACTGCTCGTATTCGGTGCGCGGAGCCACGTAATCGGCGTCCGCGGCGAACAATCCGGTCGGCGGCAGCGGTTCGGGCGGCTCGATGCGCGGGAGGCCGTCGGCGATCCGGTACGAGCCGCGGTCGAACGGATACAGCGGCAGCCGGACAGGTGGCCGGGGCGTCGGATCGACTGCTGCCCAGTCGATCTCGTGACCGTGCACGTGCAGTTCGGCGACCGAGGACAGCAGCACGGTGAGATCGTCGAGATCGCGGGCCAGTGAGGGGACCGCGATACCTGCTCGATCATGGTGGCGGAGCAGGCTCTTCACCATGCCGCCCAGCACCGGATGCGGGCCGATCTCCACGAAATCGTGCACGCCGGCCTCGATCATGGCGCTCACGGCCTCCGCGAAGGCGACCGGACGGACCACCTGATCCACCCAGTAGTCCGCGTCCAGCAGGCCGCCGTCGACCCGGCCGCCGGTGACCGTCGAATAGAAGGAGATATCGCCCCCGGACGGTGCGAATGCCGTCAGACCCGAGGCGAATTCCGGTACGGCGTCCCGCATGGCGGGAGAGTGGAAGGCATAGTCGCCGGGCAAGCGCCGGGTCAGCACCGCCTCGCGCTCCCAGCGGGCGAGAGCGGTCTCCACGGCCGTGGTCTCGCCGGAGAGCAACGTCCAACGCGGAGCATTGCGACCGGCGATGTGCACGCCCGGCGGCAGCCCGGCTTCGGCCTCCGCGACAGGCAGATTCACCACCGCCATCGACCCATTGCCCCGGACCCGCGCGGTAGCGCGTGCACGCGCGGCGATGATGCCCGACGCCGTGGCCAGATCCAGCACGCCGGCGACGTGTGCCGCGGCGATCTCGCCGACACTGTGCCCGGCCACGGCCGCCGGAACGACGCCCCAGGACCGCCACAGCTCGGCCACCGCCACCTGCACGGCGAAGATGACGGGCTGCGCCACCCCGGTATCGGACAGCGCCTCGGCGTCCCGGCCGCGCTCGACCACGGCGAACGGCGACCAGCCCAGCAGCGGGCGCAGCTCCCGATCCACCGCCATCAGGGCATCACGGAAGACCGGTTGCCGCCGAATCAGGGTGCGGCCCATGCCGATCCACTGATTGCCCTGACCGCTGAACACGAAGCCGACCGGACCCGCCGCGCCACGCGGCGTCTTCGCGGCAGCCGCGCCCCACGGCAAGGAACCGGATGCCACCGCGCTGAGCCGTTCGCGCAACTCCTCGTGGTGTGTGGCGACGATGCCGACCCGGAACGGGTGATGCGCGCTGCGCCTGGTCGATGCGTACGACAGCGCAGCCAGATCGGGTCGGTGCGGACCGTCCAGCAGGCCCAGCCAATTGCCGAGCTGTGCCAGTGTGGCCTGCTCGCTACGGCCGGAAACCAGGAACACACCAGGTGTTCCGGGCGCCGGTGCGGGCTCGGCGGCAGCGGGAGCCTCGGCGAGGACGACATGCGCGTTGGTGCCGCCGAAACCGAAGGAACTGACCCCGGCCAGCGCCGGACCGTCATGTGCCGGCCAATCCGCGTTTGCGGCAGCCACGGTGAAGGCCAGCTGCTCGAAATCGACATGGCTGCTGGGGGTCTCGAAGTTCAAGTTGCCCGGAACCTGCCGATGCCGCAGGGCCAGTGCGGTCTTGATCAGGCCCATGATTCCCGCAGCGGCCTCGAGATGGCCGAGCACGGTTTTGACCGACCCGACCACTGTCTTCGCGGAACCCGTCTCGGCCGGCTCCTCGGACCGGTCGGCGAGCACCGTGTGCAGCGCCCGCGCCTCCACGGCATCGCCCAGCGCGGTTCCCGTGCCGTGCGATTCGATGTACTGGAGATCGGCGGCGCCGACCCCCGCGCGCCGATGTGCCCGGTGCAGCACATCCACCTGCGCGCCGAAGCTCGGCGCGGTCAGCCCATTGGTCCGGCCGTCCTGGTTCACGGCACTGCCCAGCAGCACCGCATACACGTGATCGCCGTCGCGTTCGGCCAGTGCCAAGGGTTTCAACACCACGGCGCCGCACCCTTCGCCCCGGACGTAGCCGTCGGCGCGATCGTCGAAGGTCTTGCAGCGACCGTCTGCGGCCAGCATCCCGGCTTCGGCCAGCGCATCGGTGATGCCGGGCTCGAGCGTCAGGTTCACGCCGCCGGCCACGGCCAGTTCGCAATCCCCGTCGTGCAGGCTGCGCAGGGCCAGATGCACCGCGACCAGCGAGGACGAGCAGGCGGTGTCCACGCTGAGGCTCGGGCCGCGCAGATCGAACAGATAGGACAGCCGATTGGCGGCCAGACTGGCGGCATTGCCGGTCACGGCCGCGATCGGTAGTCCGGTACGCCCGGCCGGGTCGAGGTCGCGGGCGTTCTCACCGGAACTGATGCCCACGAACACGCCGGCGGCGGTGCCGGCGAGCCGGGCCGTGGGGACGCCCGCATCGGCGAAGGCGTCGGCGACCGTCTCGGCGAGCAGGCGATGCTGCGGATCCATATAGGCGGCTTCATCGGCGGCGATGCCGAAGTAACCGGCGTCGAAGGCGTACGGGTCGGGCACGAACGAGCCGAACCGCGGACCCGCTTGATCACAACGATGATCGGGTGTCTTGCCGACCAATTCCTCACCGCGCCATAGCGTTTCCCATAGTTGTTCGGGCCCGCGCCGATCGGCGGCTACACACCCGATGCCGATGATCGCGATCGGTTCCTGTGCGCGGTGGGCGAGCACGGGCTCCGGCAGAGATGGGGATGTGGGGGAGTCCGGCGCCGCTTCGCCGGCGAGGCCGTCGGCCATGGCCCGCACGGTCGGGTACTGCCACGGCAGATCCGGGGGCAGCGACCGCCCGAGCCAGGTCGACATCCTGCCGACCAGGACCACCGCGACCGCGGAGGTGAGGCCGAAGTTCGCGAAGGGCTCGGTGAGGGCTATCTCGGTAGTCCCGGTGTCCAGCAGTTCTGCCAGGTTGCGCACCAGGAAGTCACTGATCTCGTCGGCGCTACGACGAACCGATTCGGTCGACATGAACTCGGGTCCCTACTGCGCGCTCACCGATTTATCGGCGGATCGGAGTGGCGGCACATGCGGATCGGAATCTCCGCTACCGGATTCGCCACCCGGAATTTCGGAGACACCGCGGGCCGCGAGATTCTGCCGCGCGAGTTCGAGCGGAAATGCGAGTACCCGCAGATCGTGGAAGAGCTTCACCGCAATTGTCAGCCACAGCGATCCGGTGAATTGATAGAGCAATGCCAGCGCGGTGCCGCCGAATATGACCTGCGCCGCGACGAGCGGCCGGAAAGCGTGCCGCAATCCGTCGATGACGCCGCCGGCGATCACTATGAGCACCCAGAACGGCAAATTCGGGAACAATAGATCCACGGCGTAGATCGTGAATCCGCGATACACGATCTCCTCGGCCGGCGTGCTGAACGAATTCGCCAGCCACCAGAATCGTTCGGACGGATTCGCCGGGGTGATGAACACGACGTACTCGATCTTGCGGGCAATGAAGTCGCGCCCGGCCCGTCCGGTCAGCGGCAGCAGCGCGGGGATCAGCAGATAGCCCACGTAGACCACGATGATGGCCAGGCCGATGACCTTTTCGGCCGGGGTCAGCGCACGGAAAACCGAGCCGTCGAAGCCGCCGAGACCCAGTTGGCCGAGGGACACGTGCCCGGCCAGGAACGCGATCAGCACGACCGCCAGCGCCAGCCAGGTGCGGAATACGCCGCCCTGATAGAGGCGGATTCTGGCGTCGTCACGGCGACCGAAACGCTGCGTGAACTTCCGCACCGAACTTATCTCGAAGTACGGCTCCGCCAGGGCCAGATATAAAAGAAACAACAAGCAGAACAACTTCATGGCTGAATCCGTCCACAGGTGATTCGGGGGAGTGGAGGTGATCCAGTTGACAACGTTGGAACGGTTCACCTTACGTTCATTTGTATGTCAGCTATGTTTCGATGCGGTGCGGCGTGGTAAATCCGGATTCACGCACCCGCTGAAGATTTGCTGAGCATGCCGGAGACGGTACTACCGAATGGAATTACTGTCCAAACGTAGGCGTATGACATCGGTCACCAGCTATTATTTATTCAGCACATTAAAAACGAATTGCTCGCCCGATTTGTCTGGTTAGCTACCAGGCATTGTTGCTCGATATTTGCTGGACCTATTCGGATCATAGCGCGTTTAATCGCGGCACCGGAGTTGGCCTCGTGATCACCTGCGCGCCATGTGCCGATGGCACGGTGATCACGTGCGAACAGAGACAGTCACCCGGACCGATCGCTCGCGGCCGGTGCGCTGGTTCCACCGGGCCTGCGCGGGCGTGACCGAGCGACTGCCGTTCGGACTCGCGCGCCTGGTGGCGCCGACCTTCGTGGGCTACCTGCTGGTGAGTGGATGTACGTTCACCGTCGATCTGCTGATCCTCACCGGCGTGCACGGCGGACTGGGCCTGCCGCTGCCGATCGCGGTCACCGCGGGCTACGTCACCGCCTTCGCCCTGAGCTACCTGCTGAACCGAACACTCAACTTCGCCTCGCACGCACCCGTCGGACCGCAGCTGGCGATCTACGTCGTCGCGGTCGTACTGAACTACCTGCTCTTCATCCTCGGCGTGACAAGCGGTTTGGCCGCACTCGGCCTCGACTATCGCCTCGCCCGAATCCTCGGCGGCCTAGGCGAGGCGCTGTTCCTCTATACGGCGATGCGCCGCTTCGTATTCCGCCGGACCGCCGTCGGTGTCGATGCGTCGCCAGCTCCAGAGGAAGACCAGGGCAGCCAGAATGGACCCGGCCGTCGCGAATGATGTTGCGCCCAGATAGATCAGCCACGCATCCTGATGCGCGGCGGCCCGGACACCCTCCCGCGACAATGGCACCGCCCACAGCACGCTGCCGAACCCGATACCGGTGCAGCCCACCGCCGCAACCACCACCGTGCAGACCACGGCCAGCACCCGCGGCGGCCCGGTATACCGGTGCAGTGCGCCACGGCGATCCAGCCACCAGGACGCGAGCGCTGCCAGACCCAGCGCGATCGCATCGGCCGCGAGCGTGTCACTGAGCCGGTGCCACTTGGCGGTCAGGGTGTAATGACCGATGCCGACCGCCCAGGTCATCACGATCAGCAAGGCCACCCCGCGCCACCGATACGGCACCACGATCAGCGTCGCGAACAACACCGTCATGGCCACCGCGGTATGCCCGCTCGGAAAACTGTTGCCCAGGTCCGCCTTCGACACCGGCACCAGCTCCGGCCGCGGCAGCACCCGCTGCAACCCCTGCACGATCACCTGCCCGCCGACGATCACACCTACGCCCGCGACCGCGAGATCCCACCGCCGCCGCAGCAAGGCCGCCCCGGCCACCAGCAGCACCGCCGCGGCCAGCGAGTACACCGTGATCCGATCCAAGGCATCGGTGGCCTGCACGATATTTCGCCGCCCCGCCTCGTTGGCCCCGCGCAGCGCGGCGTTCTCCACCAACTGCCCATCCACCGTCCGCACGGCGACGAGATAGACGACGAGCACGAGAACCGCACTCACCCCGGCGATCACGGGCCAGCGCAACGCGGTCTGATACTTCCCCGGAAAGCCCATCTACGGATTCGCCTCCGAACGGTTGACGGCACGGTCGCAGGGCGATGATATTCGCTACCGCCTCGGGCTCTCGGGTTTCGGCCAGCCGGAGCCGAACCCGGTGTCGAGCAACCCGGCGGCCCGCGTGACATCGTCCGTCACCGCGCGGTAGACCGCATCGGGCGGGACCGTGTCGTCGAGATGGCGGTAGAGGCTGTCGGCCTGCACCTGCCACAGCGCGGCAAGGGCTCGGCCCGCGATCTGGGGTTCGGGATCGTCGACACTCAGGCCGGTTCGCTCGGCCAATAGTTCGGCCGCCACGCCGGCGAGCCGATCGCCGATGTCATTGCGGTAGGCGCGGAGCGACGCCGTCGTGCGAATGAGCGTGCCGAACCGGCGGACGGCCGCCGCGACCGCGGCCGGATCGACGGCGTCGGCCAGCGGTCCCGTGAGCGCCCGCAACTCCCGATCGAGAACGTATTCACCTACGACCACGTCGGTTTCACCGGGGTCGGCGGATTCTTCATGTCCGTGTTCCTGGGGTCGGTCCGCCGCAAGATGCTCGATGTCGGGCTGCCCGCGGTCCTCGACGAGCTCGCCGGGACCGCGGACGGCCGAACCGTCAGAACAACTCGTAGACCAGGGCATTGCCGATCTTCACGGGCGCGTGATTCGCCTTGACCCAGGCCTGGATCCGATCGCCGTCGGTGGTTCCCGAGGACCCGTGGAAGCCACGTTGCTGGGTGCCGAGGACGAGGTACTTCACCTGGTGATCGGCGACGTACTGCTGGAATTGGGCCAGGCTCGGGTAGTTGTCGCCGCCACCGAAGCCGCCGATCGCCATGAGCGAAGCGCCGGTGCGCAATTCGATCGAGCTCACGTCGAACGACCCGATCATGGCCGCGGACCAGCGGGTATCGGCGGAGGTGAGCATCTGCTGCAACTGCGGACTGTCGATCTCCGCGAAGCCGCCGGGTCCCATGAAGGCGTTCTGCCGTGCGGGGCCCGAGGACGGGATACCGCCCGCATGCGCCTGGGAAGCCGTCTCGATGGCGTAGGCGCCGGTGCCGAGCAGCCCGAAAACCAGTGCGGCAGTGGCGGTCACCGCGGTCCAGCGGGTGCGATTCGCAGCGGCGAGGACCGCCGATGCGGCGGCGATCGCACCGATCAGGGCGATCCAGCGCAGCGCGGGCAGCCAGTCCGGCGTCCGGTGCAGCAGCACGAATGCCCACACACCGGTCACCGCGACAATGACCGCCAGTGTCGCTCGGGCCGCGATATGCGCTCGCCGGCTCCACAATTGCGTGCTGCCGATGGCCGCCGTCGCCGCGATGCCCGGAGCCAGCGCGACGGTGTAGTAGGGATGGATGGTCCCGCTCATGTAGCTGAACACGAGACCCGTACCGACCAGCCAGCCACCCCACAGAATCAGGCCGGTGAGCACCGGATCGGTCCGGGAGGCGCGCCGATACAGCCACAGTCCCGCAATCAGCCCGATCAGGGCCGCGGGCAACAGCCACGACGCCTCGGTGCCGATCAGATCGCGGAACAACCGGGTGATACCGGGCTTACCGCCGAATGCGGCGTTCGCGAAGAAGTTTCGCGGGGCCTCCTCACCGCCCGGACCGTGACCGCCGCCCGGCCCGCCATGGCCGCCGAGCAGCCGCGACATGCCGTTGTAGCCGACCGCCAGCTGCCACAGGCTGTTGGTGGTCGATCCACCGATGTACGGCCGGGAATCGGCCGGCCACAACTCCACCAGCAGCAGATACCAGCCGGCGCTCACGATGATGGCGGCGCACGCGGTGGCCAATTTGCTTATCCGCGCGGCGATTCCACCGGCCCCGGCGATCAGGAACGCCAGGCCAAGCCCCGGCAGCACGAGTACGGCCTGCATGAGTTTGGTGAGGAAGGCGAAGCCGATCGCCGTGCCCGCCAGCGCCAGCCAGCCGGTGCCCGCCGAATACCAGCGCGGATTCGGCGATTCGATCGCGCGCACGGTGAAATACGCGGCGCTGATGAGCAGCAGGGTGAGCAGCGCATCCGGGTTGTCGTAGCGGAACATCATGGCGGCCACCGGTGTCGCCGCGAGCGCGAGGCCCGCGAGCAGTCCCGCGGCGGATCCGGCGCAGCGGCGCACGGTCGCGTACAGCAAGGCCACCGATCCGATGCCCATGAGGGCCTGCGGCATCAGCAGCGACCACGAATTGAATCCGAAGATCCGGCCCGACAGGGCCATCACCCACAGCGAGGCGGGCGGCTTGTCCACGGTGATCGCATTACCGGGATCGAGCGAGCCGAACAGCCAGGCCTTGTAGCTCTGGGTGCCCGCTTGCACGGCGGCCGCGTAGAACTCGTTGCCCCAGCCCGAGACCGACAGATTCCACAGGTAGAGCAGGCCGGTGCCGAGCAGCAGCAGGAGTAGCGCCGGTCGCTCCCAGCGCCGGGGCGTCGCCTCGGCCGGTGTGTCCGGTGCCGCTTCCAGCACTGCGGGCGTCGAAGCCATGTCCTGCCTTCCCTGGAGGTGGTATTGCCGTGAACTCACGGGAGCATACGACCGGCGCCTCTCGGCAACCTCGGCCGAACCTGCCAACTTGCTGTGAGCGGACCTGCTGTTTTCCCTGGGAGACCAAGATCAGCTCCCCCGGGCAATACCAAGGTTGTTCCCAAGTTCGCCGGAGCTTCGATTCCTAGTCTCGGCACCGATGATCGTGATCGCGGTGCGGGCGACCCGCAGGTGGAAGGTGTCCGCCGCAAACGAAGGAGTCCGGCATGACCGAGAATACGGAGACCGGCGTGGCTGAGAACATCTCGAATATCCCGCGGCAGTTCCGCACCGCGGTCGTCCCCGCGGCCGGATTGGGCACCCGCTTCCTGCCCGCGACCAAGACGGTAGCCAAGGAACTGCTCCCGGTGGTGGACACCCCGGGCATCGAACTGGTCGCCGAGGAGGCCGCCGCGGCCGGCGCCGACCGCATGATCATCGTCGCCTCACCCGGAAAGCAGGGCCTGGCAGCGCATTTCACCGAGGACGCCGCCCTGGAGAGCGTGCTCGCCCAGCGCGGCAAGTTCGATCTGCTGGAGAAGGTACGCCGCGCGCCCAAACTATTGGAGGTCGAGACCGCCGTCCAGCAGCAGCCGCTGGGCCTGGGTCATGCCGTGCTGCAGGCGGAATCGCTGCTGGCGGCCGACGAGACCGCGGTGGCGGTACTGCTGCCCGACGATCTGGTGCTGCCGCACGGCGCCCTCGAAGTCATGGCCCGGGTACGCCGCGAGCGCGGCGGCAGTGTGCTGTGCGCGATCGACGTGCCCGCGGACGAAGTGAGCGCCTACGGTGTCTTCGACGTTGCGCCCGTGGCCGATTCGGGTGATCCGGACGATCCGGCTGATCCGGATGTGCTGCGGGTCAACGGCATGGTGGAGAAGCCCGCCGTCTCCGAGGCCCCCTCGACCTTCGCGGCCGCCGGCCGCTACCTGCTCGACCGTGCGATCTTCGACGCGCTGCGCCGCATCACCCCGGGCGCCGGCGGCGAACTGCAATTGACCGATGCCGTCGCGCTGCTGATCGCCGAAGGACACCCCGTGCACGTCGTTGTGCACCGGGGCACTCGCCACGATATCGGTACCCCGCTGGGATACCTGCGCGCGGCAGTCGATTTCGCCCTGGAGCGCGAGGAGTACGCCGCGCCGATGCGCTCCTGGCTGCGTACCCGCCTCGCCGAATAACCGCTGGGTACGGTATGAACCGTGAACGACGATAGCGGCACGACCGTGCTGGTGGTCGACGATGAGCCCGACATCCTGGATCTCCTCAGTTCCGCCCTGCGGCTGAGCGGGTTCGATGTGCTGTCCGCCGACAGCGGCACCGCGGCCCTGGCCGCGGCGGCGCGACGCGCTCCCGACATCGTCGTCCTGGACGTGATGCTGCCCGATATGGACGGCTACACCGTCGCCCGGCGCCTGCGGGAGGCGGGCAATGACGTGCCGGTGCTGTTCCTGACCGCGCGGGATGCGGTGCAGGACCGGATCGCCGGACTCCAGGCGGGCGGCGACGACTACGTGACCAAGCCGTTCAGCCTCGAAGAGGTGATCCTGCGGTTGCGCGCCATCCTGCGCCGAGCCGGCGCCGAGGGGGAGGAGCGGGCCGGGCGGTTGCGCTGCGCCGATCTGGAATTGGATGTCGACGCGCATGCCGCGCAGCGCGGCGGCGAGCAGATCTGGTTATCGGCCACCGAGTTCAATCTGCTGCACTACCTGATGCTCAACGAGGGCAAGGTGCTCAGCAAACGGCAGATCCTCGATCGGGTCTGGGCCGAGGCCGACGGTCGCAGCGACCGGATCGTGGAGACCTTCATCAGCCAGTTGCGCGCGAAGATCGATACCCAGGGGCCGTCGCTGATCCGAACCGTGCGCGGCGTGGGCTACTCGCTGCGCGCCCCCGGACAGCCTTCGTGAGGCGTCCCGCCTTTGCTGTCCGCGTGCGGGCCTTGCGCCGCTGGACCTTGCGGGCTCGCCTGCTGGCGGCGGTGCTGACCATTACCGCGGTCGGGCTGCTGGCCTTCGGCCTGCTCACCGCCTCGCTGCTGAGTCGCTCCCAGCTGTCCCGGATCGACGGCCAGTTGAACGCGGTCGCCGGTGATCTGACCACCGGGAACCGGCCGCCTCCGCCGCCGGCCTCGGACAGCAACGATCCCCGTCTGCCGTCCACGTTCCGGGTGCTGTTCTTCGACAACTCCGGTGCGCCGCTGGGCCAGATCGGTATCGGCGCTTCACGATTGGCGCTGCCCCCGATGGACCTCGGCGCCGTGCAGGCCCGCGGGAACAAGATCGTGACCGTGCCGGATGAAAGCGGCGCGCACTGGCGGGTGCGCAGCGTCGTCCGGCACCCGAACAAGAACGACACACAGGGCGGCACCGCGGCGGTCGTCATGTCGCTCGACACCTACTACGCCACCACCCACGGACTGCGCGCCATCGAGATCATCGCGGGCATCGGCCTGCTGGTGGTGACCGGCGGTATCGCGGCCTGGCTGGTGCGGGTCGGGTTGCGGCCGTTGACCCGCATCGAGCAGACCGCGCAGGCGATCACCGCGGGCGATCTGGATCGCCGGGTGGCGGATACGGATTCGCGGACCGAGGTCGGCCGTCTCGGCGGCGCCTTCAATCTCATGCTGGCCCAATTGTCCTCGACGCTGCGCAGGCTCGGGGAGTCCGAATCCCGATTGCGGATCTTCGTCGCGGACGCCTCGCACGAACTGCGCACCCCGCTGACCTCGATTCGCGGCTACGCCGAGCTCTACCGCCACGGCGGTGCGGCCACCGACGCCGATGTCGCGCGCATGATGGGCCGCATCGAGGAGCAGGCCACCCGGATGGGTGTGCTGGTGGACGATCTGCTGCTGCTGGCCGGGCTGGACGAACAGCGGCCCCTGGATCTGGGTGAGGTGGATCCGGCCGCGCTGGCCGCGGAGGTGGTGCAGGATGCGCGGGTCCGCTATCCGGAACGCCGTGTCGGCCTGCATGTTCCGGCGGAGACGCCGCGCATTCTGGCGGACGAGGGCAAATTGCGGCAGGCCCTGTCGAACCTGGTGACCAATGCGCTGACCCACACGCCCGCGACCGCGGCGGTGGACGTCCGGGTCGGCCGGGTGCGCGGTGTGCCCGGCGATGCCGTCGCCGAATCCGGTGCCGAACTGCCCGCGGCCGAATCGTTCGTGCTCCTGGAGGTGGCCGATACCGGCCCCGGGATTCCGCTGGAGAAGGCGTCGCACGTCTTCGATCGCTTCTATCGCGTCGACGAATCACGTTCCCGCTCGCGCGGTTCCGGCCTGGGCCTGGCGATCGTCTCCGCGATCCTGACCGCGCACGGCGCGCGCATCCAGCTGGTCACCGGGCCCGGGCGCGGCGCGATCTTCCGCATGGTGTTCGCCGCGGGCCGGGCCGGCGATGCGCGTTCGGCGCACACCGCCGGCTGAGTTCTCGGCTCAGCGGATCCCGAAGTTGAGCGGTCCCGGGGTCCACAGCCCGGAACGCCGCTCGGTGGAAACGTCGAGCCGGGCCGCGGTGGCGGTCGGGTCGAGCGGCACGAGACGCTCGATCTCACCCCAGTTCCGCTTCCAATCGTCCTTCAGATACGAGGGCATGACCTCGGAGCGGGTCACCAGATCGGTGTAACCGAGCGGCCCGCCGGAGGCGTGGCTCTCCCAGTTGCTGGTCATGACCGAGCCCGAAAGATCCGGCAGGATGCGGTATTTCGGCACATCGGCGACGCCGTAGCGGTGCTGCATGGGCTGCTGGCACGGGAACTGCAGTCCGACCAGCCAATCCAGCAGCACCGGAGTGGTGTGCCCGACCAGCGCGTCGAGGGTCTGCAGCTGCGGGACGCGCGGCGGGGTCAGCGCGATCCACTGCAGCGGATCGGAGCTGTCCACGGTGGCCACGATGCGGACCACGTCCGCCTGGGGCGGCAACTGCTGCAAGGGAACCCGCAGGTTGCGCCAGGACGGTTGCAGCTCGCTCACATCGTCGGGGGTGACGCGGCCCAGGGCCTGCGCGTCGGCGCCGCCCGCGACACCGTATTCGATCTGCACGCTCTGACCCGGCACCGGCAGATTGTCGATATCGGTCGAGGCGATGCGCCCGGCGGCGGCGATGGAGATGATGCTGTGCTGCGCGTCCCGGGCGGGCAGCTTGTACCAGCCGGAGACGAGCGTCTTCTGGGCTCCCGGGCTGCCGTAGCTGCCGAGCACCGGCGTGGTGGCCGGGTTCAAGCCGAACGGCAGCGGAATGGTGCTGCCGTTGATGCCGTGCGGCACAGTCGTATCCGCCGTGCCGCCGGTGCTGGTCGTGCCGGCCTTGGTGGTGGTGCCGGCGCTGCCCAGGGATTGGCCGACCGACGCGGAGGCGGTGTCGGAGGCGTCGGGGGTGAGGTCGTTGTAGTTGATGCCGTCGGGGGTGAAGCCGGTCCCGGTGGCTCCCAGCGCGGTCGCCGGATCGCCCGACAGCGGTTGCAGCAGCCCGGCATTCGGGTCGGGTTCGACGAGGACGTCGTTCGCCAATCCGCAGGTATTGCCGGTGAGCGCGCGGAAGTTGCCCTTGGCCAGCGAATACGCCGGATACTGCTCGACGCCGGCCTTCACGAACGACAGCACCTCGAACAGCACCACGAACGCCGCGGCGATGGTCAGCACCGGAATCGTCCGCCGCGGCGCGGTTTCCTTGCCGCGGAACGGTTCCCGGATGTGCAGCCAGCCGGCCACGCCGACCATGAGCACGGCCAGTGCCAGCAGCACCGTGCCCGCGCCGATGCCGTGCACCGAAATCGGCTTGTCCCACCAGGACACTCGATAGCTGGCCACGTACCACCAGCCGTTGGAACTGGAGAACGATACCGCCAGCACGGCGAGGGCCGCGGCGGCGAACAGGGCGCGATTACGGGCCGAGCGCAGCACCGCCGGTCCGGCGGCCACGGCGGCCACCACGGTGACCGCGCCGGCGAGCCCGGCGAAGACGCCCAGATGGTGGGTGAACTTGGTCGGCGAGAGCGCCATCAGCGGAATCGCGGCAATGGTGGTACCGATGATGCGTCGCGTGGGTCCGCCCGCCAGACCCGGAATCCGGCCGTTGCGGCGCAACAATGCCAGCACCGAGACCGCCAGCGCCAGGAACATGACCAGCATCGCGAAGCGCCGGGCCATGGAACCGTCGGGTGTGGGCTGGAAAAGGTCCTGGTAGACCAGTGATTCGTCGTACCACGGCATATCCGGGCCGACCACCTTGTGCGCCTGCCGCATCGCGCTGACCTCGGCGAAGGGCTGTCCGGCGAACACGATCGCCAGGATCGCCAGTCCGGCCGCCGCCGCGGGCGCCACCAGGGCGAGGTAACCCACCTTGCGCGCGCGTTCGACGATGATCTGCACCAGCGGCCGCGCACCGGCCAGCAGTGCCGCGAAGCAGATGAGCCCCTCCGGGTTCGCGACCACCGCGAGCGCCGCCGGAACCAGCGCGAGCGCCGCCGGGGCCAGCCGCTTGGTGGCGAGGGCCCGTTCCATCGACACCCAGGTGAGCAGAACACCCAGCGCCACAGCCGGTTCCGGGCGCAGGCCATTGTTGTAGGGCAGCCAGAAGGACAGGAACACCAGTCCGCCCGCCCAGATGGCGGCCTGCTGCCGGCGTGCGGCCATGCCCAGGCGCGGCACCACTTCACGGCTGATGAGCAGCCAGCACAGGATGCCGAAGATCAGTTCGGGCAGTCGTACCACGATGCTCGCGGTCGACAGCCGCGAGAACAGCTCGAAGGTGCTGTCGTAGGGAATGCCGATGGGCGTCTCGGGCACCCCGAAGTAGGCGAAGTAGTTCGCGAGGTAGCCCGCGTGCCCGGCGGTGCGGGCCATGCCGAAGATATAGCCGTCATCGGCCGTGCCGGCGCCGATGAAATACCAGAGCACGAGCACGCCGACGACCACGCCGTCCACCCAGCGCGGCCGCCACCAGCGGCGCGGCAGCACCCGGCGATTGCGGCGGCCGTCCAGGCAGTCGAGCCGATGCAGGGCGAACAGGGCCAGCGCGGCGGCGAGGAAGGTGCCGATGATCGCGACCAGCTTGAGGGCGCTCGGCCCGGTGGTGAATCGGGAGTCGATCGTCACATCGGCGGTCATGCCATTGGGCGCGGCGCCCTTCAGATCGGTGAACAGGCCCACGACCTGTGGTCGGAAGTCGCCGTCCAGGGCGATCGGCGCGGATCCCGCGGCATCCACGGTGGTGCGGGTGCCGTCGGAGGCGATGGCCAGCCCGCAGCCGGCGGGCAGGCTCGACACCGGGGTGTCGAGCAGCGTCTTGTCCCGCAGCACTACCCGTAGTCGCGGACCGCTGTCCGCCGCTGCCACAACCACATTCAGGCCGTAATGCCAGGCCTGACCGGAATTGGGCGGCACGGTCGACAGGAGGTTGCCGCCCTTGTCACCGAGCCCGGTGATCGCGGTGCACGGGATGTTCACATCCAGGCTGACCGGCGAATACGACACCAGCGGCGAGGTCAGGCTCGTGGCCTGGCCGTGCTGCGGCCAACTGTAGGAGGCCTGTTGCTGCTGGACCGGGAGGAAGGGGACCGCCACGGCCAGCAGTGCGCCGAGGATTCCCGCCAGGATCGCGATGAGCCGCCACAGCCGGGCGGACTCGGGCTGTCGAACGCTCGAATCCGCCGGTTGATCGTCGGATGGCTTTCGACGGCTGAGCAGCAAGGTCACGGTTGCGCATCGTAGCAATCGAACCTGAGTGGGTCTGCCAGGCTCGAATACCGGGCTCGAATATCCGAAATCCGTTCTTCGGTATGCTCGCTGGGGTCGTGATTCCGGAGCTCGCGAGGCGGCACTCAGGAGGCGCATGCGCGGCAGGCATGAACAGCGGCATTCGATATCCGAATGGTTCGCGCGATTCCGGTCCGGCCCGTATCTCCCGGCGACCGTCCTGGTTTTCATCATCGCGGCCGCGGCGGCGCTTTTCGCGGGCTCCTATACCTACACGATGGCCAAACCGACACCGCGTGATCTGCCGATCGGAGTGGTCGATCCGCTGAGTGAACCGCCGGTGCGGACATTTCTCGCGGATATGGATCATGCGCTGAACGACGCGTTGACGATGCGCCACTACCCGTCCGCGGCCCAGGCGCGCGACGCGCTCGAAGCGCAGGAGATCTTCGCGATCGTCGACAAGGATTCGACCGGCATCGAGGTGTCCACCGCGAGTGCGTCCGGGGCCTCGGTCGCGGAACTGCTTGCCCAGACCGCGCAGGCGATTCCCGCGACCACGGCGGGCCCGGTGCGGGTGCAGGATCTGATTCCCTTGCAATCCGGGGACCCCCGGGGACTCGGGCTGTTCTACATCACGCTGGCCGCGGGTGTCGTCGGCATGATGGGCGGGGTGCAGCTCACGGTGCACGCGGCCGCCTTGAAACCGCTGGAGCGCATAGCCTTCACCGCGGCCTACGCGATCGTGGGCGGGCTGGCGGTGATCGCGGTGGTGGACTGGGGTCTGCACGTGATCCGGCTGCGCTTCCCGGAGTCGCTGATCATCCTGTCGCTCACCATGTTCTGTGCGGGCATGGTGTTCACCATGTTCAACACGCTGTTCGGGCGGTGGGCCATGATTCCCACCTGGCTGCTCATCGTGGTGCTGGGCAATCCCTCCTCCGGTGGCGCGGTGTCGTGGCCGCTGCTGCCGACGGTGCTCGGGGTGCTCGGCCGGTGGCTGCCGCCCGGCGCGTCGATGAACGCTCAGCACACCGCCGTGTACTTCCGTGGTCACCAGCATGCCGAACCGTTCCTGGTGCTGGCCGGGTGGATCGTGTTGTCCTGCACGGTATTTCTGTGGGTGCAGCACCGGAGGTCCGTCGCCGCGGCTGCTGCCGACGCGGTGGTCAGTCCGAGTTGAGGTAGGCCAGGACCGCGCGGACGCGGCGGTTGGTGTCGGTGTCGGCCGTCAGGTCGAGTTTGGTGAAGATGCTGCTGATGTGTTTGGCCACAGCGCCCTCGGTGACGACCAGCCTTCCTGCGATGGCATTGTTGGACCAGCCCTCGGCGACCAGCTCCAGCACTTCGCGTTCGCGCGCGCTCAGGGAGTCGATGGGGCTGCGGCGCGAATTGCTCTGCAGCAGTTGGGCGATCACGCCCGGATCCATGGCGGTGCCGCCCGCCGCGACCCGCCGCACGGCGTCGATGAACTGCTCGGACTCGAAGACGCTCTCCTTGAGCAGGTAGCCCACGCCGCCGCGTCCGTCCGCGAGCAGCTCACGCGCATAGAGCTGTTCGACGTGCTGGGACAGCATGAGCACCGGCAGCCCGGGCAGTTCCCGGCGGGCCGCGAGGGCCGCGGTGAGTCCTTCCGCGGTGAAGGTCGGCGGTAGCCGCACATCGAGGATGGCGATGTCCGGCCGCTGTTCCAGCAGGATGCCGGTCAGCCCGTCGCCGGTGTCCGTGGCGGCCGTGACCTCGAAGTCGTAGGCCTCCAGCAGCGTGATCAGCCCCTGCCGCAACAGGAACAGATCCTCGGCTAGGACAACACGCATGGCACCTCCAGATCGATGGCGGTGGGGCCGCCGGGTGGACTGGTCACGCTGAGGGTTCCGTCGAAGGTGGCCAGGCGGCGCCGGATGCCCGCGAGCCCGCTGCCGCCGGCGGAGTCCGCACCGCCGCGCCCGTCATCGGTAACCCGTACGAGCAGCACTCCGGCGCGGTGGCGGACATCGAGCTCGATATGTTCGGCGGCAGCATGTTTGAGCACATTGGTCAGCAGCTCCGAGACCGCGAAATACACCGCGGCCGCGATGGCCGGTGACGGTTCTCCGGGCAACTCCACTCGTACGCGAGTGCTCAGCGGGCTGGCCAAGGCGAGGGCGCGCAGCGCGTCGGCCAGTCCGCGCTCCGCGAGGACGGGGGGATGTATGCCGCGCACCAGATCTCGCAGCTCGGCCAGGGCGGCCGCGGACGCCGCGCGGGTGTCGGCGATGAGCCGCCGGGTGGCCTCCGGATTCTTGTCGAGTTGCCGTTCCGCCGCGCCGAGCGCGAGTCCCATGGCGACGAGCCGGGCCTGTGCGCCATCGTGCAGATCGCGTTCGATGCGGCGCAATTCGGCGGCCTGGGTTTCGAGGGCATCGCGGCGGGTGTCGGTGAGGTGCCGCACACGGGCGGCCATCTCGCCGGCCTCGGTGGGCCGCAGCAGTGCACCGGTGAAGCGGGCGTGCAGCTGGAGCACGAACGGCGCGAACCACAGCCACACCGCCAGCAGGGCGACCGCGAAGCAGGCGGCAGCGAACGCCGTGGCCGGGCTGTGCACGAGAATCGGCCCGTACCAGCGGGAGTGGCCGCGTGCGGTGAGATGCCGCCAGAATCCGGCGGCGAGCACGAGACCCTCGCCCACGTAGTAGAGCACCGCCGCGGGCAGCAGGCAGAGCAGCCCCACCACCGCATTGAGCAGCAGCCACAATAGATCTCGCCAGGTTGCCGGATCGGTGAGCAGCCAGCGGCAGCGGGCAATCAGGCCGGCGAATCCGTCCTCGAAGTGCTCGGGCGCGGGCCGGTAGGGCTCGTCGATGGGCACCCCGTACTGTCCGGCGATCGAGCGCCCGGCCGTGCACATCCAGCGCACCGCCGCCATGGTGACCGGCAGCAGCGCCAGGCCGATGCCGATGACCATGAGAGCGAGCGTGTATCCGCTGATGATGAACAGCAGCAACCCCAGCTCCGAAGCGCCGGCGATCACCACCCCGAACAGGGTGGCGATCCCCGCGCCGGCGGCCCGCGCGCGCAGCGCGGCCCACCGGGTACCCCGGCGCTTCGGGGGTTCGAGTCGGCCGGAATTCACTCCGGGGCGCCCACCGTCTCGATCGGTGGACGGCGCATACCCTGTGCGGCCGGGAGCAAGGTGGCACCGAGGGTGAGCACTACCGCACCGGCGACAATCGCCAGGTAGATGCCGAGAGTGCCGGAGGGGATCACCGATCCGCTCTTGACCCAGCTGTAGGGGACCGCGGTGGCCGCGGCGGCGACGGTGCCGAGCGCGATAGCGATCAGGCAGACCAGTGCCGATTCCACCCCGAGCATGCGCAGTACCTGCCCGGGGCGGAAGCCGGTCAGTCGTTGCAGGGCGAATTCCCTGCGGCGCGTGCGCGTTGCCGACACCAGGGAGTTGACGACGGTGATCGCAGCGTATCCGACGATCATGGCGACAATTGTATAGTTCGCTGAAACAAGGATCTGTTGGACGCGGGAGTTATTGCTGATCAGGCCTTCCCGGTCCGATATGGTCGCGCCCGGGATGGTGGCGGCGAAACCATCGAGATCGTGCCGCAGTGACGCCAGGTTGCCTGGATCGGCGGCGCGCACCAGGATCTGCGTCGCCAGTCCCGCGGTGGTGTGCCGCGCCAGCAGGTCGGCGGGCAGGAAGAGGGCATCGTCATTGGGGATATCGGCGTGTACGGCAACGATATTCGCGCGGATCGCCGTCCCGTCGCCCAGGTGAATCGGCAGGGTGTCGCCGATACCGGCGCCGAACGCGGTGGCCTGCTTCGCCGAGATCGCGACCGCAGCGCCGTGCAGATCCGCGAGTGAACCCGCGACCTGGGGAAAGAACACCGTCTGTGCCGCGCCCGCCGCCGAGACTCCGCGGAAGGTGAAGTCCGACCCGTGCCCGTCCACGAACCCGGACGTGGTGACCAGCTCCGAGGCGGCCCCGACACCGGGCAGCGCCCGCACCTGCGTGACCACCTCGGGTGTGAAACCGCCGGTGCCGGAGTCGAGTACGAAATCGGCCAGCATGCTCTTGGCGTATGTTCCGGTCTTGACGGCATTCTCGGTCGACTGCATGTAGAGGGTGCCCGCCGCGATGCCGACCAGCAGCACGATGGGCGCCACCGCACCGGCCATCCGGATATTGCGGACCTTGGCATTACGCACGGCGAGGAATCCGGGCGAGGCGGTGACCGCACGCACGGGCCTTTGCAGGACCCGGGCCAACGCGGCGACGATACCGGGGGCGAGCAACGCGAAGCCGACACCGACCAGCACCGAGGCCGGCCCGGCGGTACTCGCCAGTGTCGGCCCGTCGGTCATGACGGTGACCGTGACCACCGACATGCTGATCCCCGCGGCCAGGAAAAGCAGTGCCAGCAGCAGTCGGGGCCGGGTCAGCCAATGCCGTTCGACGACCGCTTCGCTCAGCGCCGCAGTCGGTTTCGTGCGCACCGAACGCCGCGCCGCCACCAGGGTCGCGCCCAGCGCCGCTACCGCCGCGATGACCGCGCCCGCAACCGCGGGAATCACGCCTTGATGGAAGGCGATTGCCGACGACACCACGCCGCTGCCGGTGAGCTGATCGAGCAGGACCCGGCCGAGCAGGTACGCGGGCGCGACGGCCAGGGCGGTGGCGACCACCGACAGGACCAGCGTCTCGAGCAGGATCATCCGGCGCACCTGGCCGGGGGTGGCTCCGATCGCGCGCAGCTGTGCGATCTCCAATTGCCTTTGCTGCAAGGACAATCCGAGCATCGAGGTGACGCCGAACAAGGCGATGAGCACCGCCCAGCTGCCGAAGATCGAAGCCAGGATGGTGAGCGTCTTCCCGCCCCCGGCCGCCGCCGGGAATTCGGCGCGGCCACGCTCGTCACCGGTGAACACCGAACCGTCGGAGCCGACCGCGTGCCGCACGGCCGCGGCGACGGTGGCGGGGTCGGCGCCGGGCGCCGGTCGCACGCCGATGGCATCGAGTTGCCCGCCGTCGTCCGTCAGTCGCGTGGTTTCCGCATCGGAGAAGAAGAGCGCCGGGGACGGCACGGAATTCGGTGCGGTGATACCGGTTACGCGCACGTGTAGGGACTGCCCGCGCGCGACGGCGTCGACATAGTCGCCTACTCGCGCACCGGCCGCGCCGGCGAGCCGAGCGTCGAGCACGACATCGGCCGGGTCGACCGGCGGTGTGCCAGCGGCGAGGGTGTAGGGGGTCAGTGCTGCGGCCGACCAATTGCGGCCGTAAGCCTGGGCATTGCCGACGACCTTCCCACTCACCATGACGGCAGCAGGCACCGAGAGATCGGAGACCGCCTCGGCGACACCGGGTGTGGCGCGCACGCGGTCGGCCAGGGCGGCGTCGAGGCGCCGGCGTTCGGTCAGGGATTCTCCGTCGTAACTCTGGTCTCCAGTGACCACGATGGGTACAGCGGACAATCGCTGCGGGGGAATCGACAGGCGCACACCGGTTTCCAGCAGCCCGCCACATGCCATGACGATCGCCGAACCGAAGAACAGGGCCAGGAAGGTCGCGGCGATACCGGTCTTGCGGTAGCGCAGCAGGCGCAACGACAACCGCAACATCACCGCACCCCCGCCGGGGTCGCGCCGGTCACGCGGGAGTCCAGACGGGTCATCCGGGTGGCGATGGTGTGGGCGTCCGGGTGGCGGATCTCGTCGGCGAGCTGCCCGTCCGCGAGGAAGATCACCCGGTCGGCATAGGAGGCCGCGATCGGGTCGTGCGTCACCATGACGATGGTCTGTCCCAGGGTCGTCACCGATTCCCGCAGCAGGGTGAGCACTTCCGCGGCCGTCCGGGTGTCCAGCGCGCCGGTCGGTTCATCGGCGAACACCACCTCGGGCCGCGTCACCAGCGCCCGTGCGATGGCCACCCGCTGCTGCTGCCCGCCGGACAGCTCACCGGGCAGATGCCCGGCCCGCGCCGACAGCCCGACCCGGTCGATCACCTGGTTAACCAGGTCCCGGTCGACCCGCGCACCCGCCAGCCGCAGTGGCAGTTCGATGTTCTGGCGGGCGGTCAGGGCCGGGAGCAGATTGAACTGCTGGAAGATGAATCCGATGCGGGCCCTGCGCATTTCGGTCAGCCGGGTCTCGTCGAGTTCGCCCAGCGCCTGGTCCCCGATCCACACCTGGCCGGTATCCGGGCGGTCCAGTCCGGCCGCGCAGTGCATCATGGTGCTCTTGCCCGAGCCGGACGGGCCCATGACGGCGGTGAAGGTCCCGGCGGCGAAGCCCAGGCTCACGCCGCGCAGCGCGGTGACCGCATTCTCGCCGGCGCCATAGGTTTTCGTGACGGCGTCGAGACGAACCGCGTACGGGTTCGTGCCGTTCGCTCTGGCTGGCATCGTGTGCTCCTCATCAGTGGATGGCCCCCGGCGTGTGCAGGGGTAATGCTGATGAGTACGACGCTATGGAGTTGCCCGGGCGCCGGATATGGCGCTGCATAGCGAATCCCGGGTGTAGTTTTCTCTACCCGATGCTCAGGCGTCGAGGATCTTGTCCGGGTTGAGCAGGCCGTTCGGATCCAGGGTGCGTTTGATGGCGGTCATCAGATCGACCGCCGGTCCGTGTTCGGCGCGCAGGTACTTCTTCTTGGCCAGGCCGATGCCGTGCTCGCCGGTCGCGGTGCCGCCGACGCCGAGGGCATGCCGCACCACGCGATCCGAGAACTGTGCCGCCGCTTGGGTTTCGGACTCGGTATAAGGGACGATGGTGTGCACATTGCCGTCGCCGATATGCCCCGCGATGGTGACATGCAGACCGAATTCGTCGCCGAGCCGGGCGGTGGTGTCGACCGTCGTCGCGATCTGCGAGAAGGGGACCGCGGTATCGGTGATCAGGAACCGGCGGCCCGGATTGCAGGATTTGACGGCGAAGTACAGGTTGTGGCGATCCTCCCAGAGCGCATGCCGTTCGCCGAAACTGCGGGCCGTCGCGATATCGACGGCCCCGTGGGTCAGGGCGATGCGCTGGATCTCCTGCTCGTCGGCGGTCACGGCCGCGGCCGAGGAGGATTCGGTATCGATGAACAGCGCGGGCGATTCGGGGTACGAGGTGCCGCGGAAGGCATTGATGGCGGCCATGCTCGGCGCGTCGACGAGTTCGAGCCGGCTCACCGGCAGTGACATTCCCAGGATCTCGACCGCCGCGTCCACGGTTTCGGCCACCGTCGGGAACGAGATGCGCAGGGAGTGAATCCATTCCGGGATCGGATGCAGCCGCACGGTGAGCTCGGTGATGATGCCGAGCGTGCCCGCGGAACCGATCAGCAGATCCTTGAGGTCGTAGCCGCTGGACGACTTGCGCACGGCGCGGCCCAGCCGGGCCGCGGTGCCGTCGGCGAAGACCGCCTGCAGCGCAAGTACATTGGCGCGCATGCCGCCGTAGCGGACGGTGGTGGTGCCGCTGGCATTGGTGGCCGCCATGCCGCCCAGGGAGGCGTCCGCGCCGGGGTCGACGGTGAACTGCAGGCCGAATTCGGCTGCGGCCGTGTTCAACCGGGTCCGGGTGACGCCCGGCTGCACGGTGGCGGTGAAGTCGGTAGGGGAGATGTCGAGGATCGAATTCGCCTGTGACAGATCCAGGATCACCTCATCGCCGCGGGCCAGTAGATGGCCTTCGAGGCTGGTGCCCGCGCCGCGGGCGATGAGCGGCGTCTTGCTGTCCCGGGCCCACCGCACGACGGCGAGCACCTGGTCATGATCGGCGGGATACACCACGCCGCGTGGTCTGCTGCCGGGCCGTCCGGTCTCGTCGACGGTGAACTGGTCGAGTACCGCGGGCCGCGTGTCGATCTCGAGCGGCAGCCCGTCGAAAGCGAGGGTCACCGTCGCCATGATAGTTCGGGGCGGGCATTCGCATTTTGTGACGATGTTTCAATCATTGATTGAATTCTGGTCCGGCGGGTGGTTTGCTGTGCCCATGACCGAGGTATTCACGCCGGCGCGACTGGGTCCGATCACGCTGCGGAACAGGGTGATCAAGGCGGCGACATTCGAGGGACGCACACCGGATGCGCTGGTCACCGCGGAACTCATCGCCTTCCATCGCGAGGTCGCGGCCGGCGGCGTGGGCATGACGACGGTCGCGTACTGCGCCGTCGCCCCCGGCGGGCGCACCGACCGGCATCAGATCTGGATGCGCCCCGACGCCGTGCCCGGCCTGCGGCGGCTCACCGATGCCGTGCACGCCGAGGGCGCGGCGGCCTGCGCACAGATCGGACATGCGGGCCCGGTCGCGAACGCGGCCTCCAATCGCCTGCCCGCGCTCGCGCCCAGCCCCATGTTCAGTCCGCTCGGCATGCAGAAAATGCAGGTGCCCGACGAGGCGCAGCTCCGGGAACTCATTGCCGCGCACGCGAATGCGGCGCGCCTGGCCGAACAGTCCGGCTTCGACGCGGTGGAGATCCACTTCGGGCACAACTATCTGACCAGCTCCTTCCTGAGCCCATTGCTCAACCGCCGCAAGGATCGCTACGGCGGTGCGCTGGAGAACCGGGCCCGGCTGGCCCGGGAAGTCGCCGCCGCGGTGGCCGAGGCCGTCGGCGGCAGACTGGCCGTCACGGCCAAACTGAATATGGAAGACGGCGTCCGCGGCGGACTGACCGTGCCGGAATCCCTGCGAGTGGCGGCCTGGCTGCAGGACGACGGCCATCTGGACGCACTGGAACTCACCGCGGGCAGTTCGCTGCTGAATCCGATGCTGCTGTTCCACGGCGCCGCACCGCGACGCTCCTTCGCGAAAACCCTGCCGACCCCGGCGCGCTTGGGTTTTCGCGCGATGGGCCGGGTCTTCCTGAAGGAGTACCCATATCAGGAGGCCTACCTGCTCGAGCGCGCGCGGCAGTTTCGCCGGGAGCTGACCATGCCGCTGATCCTGCTGGGCGGCATCACCAATCTGGACACCATGCAGCAGGCCATGGCCGAGGGTTTCGACTTCGTCGCCATGGGCCGGGCCCTGCTGCGGGAGCCGAATCTCTTGCGGCGCATACAGGCCGACGCGGGTTTCCGGTCGGCCTGTATCCACTGCAACGAGTGCATGCCCACCATCTACAGCGGTACGCGATGCGTCTACCGTCTCGCTGTCCCTCAGGCCGAGGCCGGGACCGCCGCGCCGAGGAAGGCGAGCAGATCCGCGACCAAGCGCTCCGGATGAGTGAGGTAGAGCCCGTGCGGGCCGTTCTCGTAGACGTGCAGCTCGCTGCCCGGGATGAGCTCGGCCTGCCGATACCCGCCGAGCTCGATCGGGATCGAGGCATCGGAGTCACCGTGAATGATCAGGGTGGGCACGGTGATCTTCGGTAGCTCGGCCCGGAAATCGGTGGTCACCACCGACCGATTGCATTCGATGGCGGCCAATCGCGAGGTGCCGTAGATCGAGGCCAGCACCCGGTCCCGGGCCATATTCGGCACCGCGCAGCCGCGCAGGCCGTCGCCCACATACGCGGGGCCGTTCTCGGTGAGCCAGGTGTCGAGGTGATGCTTCCAGGACTGGCGCACCTGTTCGGCGAGCTCGCCGGGCACGCCCTGCGGATTGTCCGGAGTGGCAAGCAGGAACGGCAGCGCGGCGGCCACGAAGACGATGCGCGCCACGCGGCCGGAGCCGTGCCGGGTGAGGTAGCGGGCGATCTCGCCGCCGCCCAGGGAATGGCCGACCAGGGTCACCTCGCACAGGTCGAGCTGTTCGATCAGATCGCCGAGATCATCGGCGAGCGTGTCGTAGTCATAGCCGTGGCCCGGATCGTCGGAACGTCCGTGTCCGCGGCGGTCGACGGAGATGGCGCGGAACCCGTGGCCCACGAGTTCGGCCATGACGCCCCACGGTTCGGTGCTTTCCATGCCCCAGGCGGAGCAGAACAGCACCGGTCGGCCGGTACCCCAGTCGCGGTAGAAGATCGAGGTGCCGGAGCGGGTCTGGATGAAAGGCATTGCGGTAACTCCCCATTCGGTGATCTTCGAGGTGTTTCTCGAACGAGGAGAAGGTAGAACCACTTCACTGACATCTTGTGTCAGTGGATTCCGGGAGAATTGTCTCGTGCGTGCGAGCCGGCTGATGTCCATCCTCCTGCTGCTACAGACCCGTGACCGGGTCACCGCGGAGGAACTCGCCGCCCAGCTCGAAGTTTCGGTCCGCACGGTCTACCGCGATATGGAATCCCTCGCCGCCGCGGGCATTCCCGTCTACGGCGAGCCTGGTCACGACGGTGGCTACCGGCTGCTGGACGGCTTCCGCGCCCGCCTCAACCTGCTCACCACCGACGAAGCGCAATCGCTGCAGTTCACGGGCCTGCCCGGCGTGGCCGCCGACCTGGGCCTGACCGGTTTGGTGACCGGCGCCCGCCTGAAGCTCATGTCCGCGCTGCCCGAGGAACTCCGCGATCGCGCCGGCCGTATCGCCGAACGCTTCCACCTCGACACGCCTGGCTGGTACGGCGAGGAGGAACCCGCCCGCCACCTCACCACCGTCGCCGACGCCGTATGGAACGAGCACGCCCTCCACTTCACCTACATCCGATGGGCCAAGCCGCACATCGTCACCCGCACCGCCGACCCCCTCGGCCTTGTCCTCAAATCCGGCAACTGGTACCTGGTCGGCCGCAGCGGCGATCAGATCCGCACCTATCGCATCTCCCGCATCATGGAACTCGAGGTCCTCGACGAACCTGTCGACCGTCCCGCGGATTTCGACCTCGCCGCCTACTGGGCGGAGTACCTGGACGACTTCGAACAACGGCGGCACCACGATTCGGCCACCCTCCTCCTGGAGGGCCGGGCCTACGATCGCCTGATCGAACTCCTGGAGCCCGCCGCCGTCAACGCCGCCCGCGCCACCGCCACTGCTCCCGGTCCGGACGGCCGCGTCCGGGTGACCATCCCCATCGAATCCTTCGACCGCGCCGTCCCCGACCTGCTCCGCCTCGGTGCGGGAGCGGAAGTCGTTGCCCCCGAGGAACTCCGGCAGCGTATTGCCGCCGAAGTCACCGCCATGGCTCGCGCCTACCGCACGACGTAGCAGACACCGGCGGCCGCGCCTCGGCAGCGTAGGCCCGGCATCCGGTCGACCGGGCAGATACAGCAGGCAGATCGACGCACGGGATCCGAGCCGCCACCCGGAGCAGTAGCGGCCACCGGTGGACCCACATGCGCCGAGAGCTGCTGCGGCAGTGCGGTATTGCGAGAGGGGCTAGCAGGCGGCCTCGGGTTCGGTGGTTGCCGTCGGGTAGTGCGCGCGCAGGCGGCGTTCCGCGGCGCGGCCTGCGGCGAGGTGGTCGAGGCCGAGGAGGGCCGCGCCGAGAACCGGTGGGGCGACGACGATTCGGGGCTCGGCGTGCGGAGCCGCCTCGGCGAGGCGGGTCAGCAGGTTGTCTATGAGCAGGGGGTGGCGGGCGGCGATCACCCCGCCGCCCAGGACGATCGGGACCGGCTCGCCGAGCAGGTCCAGGCGGCGCAGGGCGACCACGGCGAGACGGGTGATCTCGTCGGCCTGGCGGTCGATCAGGTGCAGGGCGGTCGGATCGCCCGCCTCGGCGGTGGCGAACAGGACGGCGACGAGTTCGTGCAGGCGCTGTTCGGGTAACCGGCCCAGATGGATGGCCTCGGCCACGGCATTCGCGCCGGACATGCCGAAATGTGCGGCGATGGAGGCGGACAGCGCGGTCGGCTCGCCGCGGCCGTCCTCGGCACGGGCGGCATGCCACATGGCCTCCGAGGATATGCTGCTACCGCCACCCCAGTCGCCGGTGAGTTTGCCCAGGGCCGGGAAGCGGGCCGTGCGACCGTCGGGAAGCAAACCGACGCAATTGATTCCGGCGCCGCACACCACGGCGATGCCGCGCGGGCCGTCGGTGCCCGCACGCAGCAGGCCGAAGGTGTCGTTGGTGACGGCCACGCTCGCACCCCAGCCGCGGGCCGTGATGGCGGCCCGGAAACGCCGTTCCTCCACGGGCAGATCGACATTGGCCATGCAAGCGCTGACCCGTGTGGCAAGGACAGCGCCGAGGGTGAGCCCGGCCTGCGTCGCCGCGGCCGCCACCGTGGGCGCGAGCTTCTCGATCGCCTGTTCGGATCCGTCGCTATACGGCCGGAAGCCTTCACCGCGTGCGCTGCCGAGCACCGTGCCGTCGAGCGCTACCACCGCCACATCCGTTTTGCTGTTGCCGCCGTCGATGGCGAGTACACCCGAGAGTTGTTCGTGTGCGGACAGGCTCACGCTCACGCCCAGCTCAGGTGTTCGTGGTTGTGGGCGAGCAGCAGATCGGTCAGCTCGTCGGCGAGTTCGACCTGGCCCACCAGCGGATGCGCCAGCAGTGCGTCGAACACCCGGCTGCGGCCGCCGTGCAGCGCCGCGTCGAGTGCGAGCTCTTCGTAGGTCGTGACGTGCGCGATCAGGCCGCGATAGAGCGGTTCGACCGGCCGCTGGGGGAGCGGCCGGATGCCTGCGGCGTCGACGCGGGCGGGCACCTCGATCACGGCGTCGTCGGGCAGGAACGGCAGGATGCCGTCATTGCGGGTGTTCACCACCTGGACGCTGCCGCCCGCGGTCCCGAGCAGTGCCGCGAGCAACTGCACCGCTGCCTCGGAATAGTAGGCGCCGCCACGTTTTTCGAGCAGTTCCGGCTTGGTGTCCAGCGTCGGGTCGGCGTACATGGTCAGCAGCTGTCGCTCGATGGCGGCCACCTCTTCGGCGCGGGTGCCCTTGGCGAGCAACTCCTCCACCATCACATCGTGCTGATAGAAGTAGCGCAGGTAGTACGACGGCACCACGCCGAGATGCCGGAGCAGCGACAGCGGCATGCCGAGGTCGCCGGCGATCGCGTCGCCGTAATTCGCGAGCAGTTCGGGCAGTACTGCACGCCCGGTCTCCGCGCCGGGACGGTCGAGCAGCGTGACACCTCGCTCCCAGGTGAGGTGGTTGAGCCCGACATGGTCGAGGCGGATCCGCTCCGGATCCACGCCCAGATGCCGGGCGAACCTGCGCTGGAAGCCGATTGCCACATTGCACAACCCGACCGCCTTGTGCCCGGCCGCCAGCAGCGCACGGGTCACGATGCCGACCGGATTGGTGAAGTCCACGATCCACGCGTCCGGGTTCGCGCGGCGGACCTGCTCGGCGATGTCCAGCACCACCGGGACGGTCCGCAGCGCCTTCGCCAGTCCGCCCGCACCGGTGGTTTCCTGTCCGATGCACCCGCATTCGAGCGGCCAGGACTCGTCCTCGGCGCGCGCGGCCTGCCCGCCCACGCGCAATTGCAGCAGCACCGCGTCGACATCCTGGGCCCCGTCGGCAATGGTCGCTGCGGTCGAAACCCGGGCGCCGTGGCCCTGTTTCGCGAATATCCGGCGGGTCAGCCCCTCGATCAGTTCGAGTCGTTCGCTGTCCGGATCGACCAGCACCAGCTCGCCGATCGGCAAAGCGTCGCGCAGGCGGGCGAAGCCGTCGATCAGCTCGGGCGTATAGGTGGAGCCACCGCCGACGATGGCCAGTTTCAGTGCGGGCATCAGCCTTTGACCCCTGTCAATGTCACGCCTTCCACGAAGGCCCTCTGTGCGAAGAAGAACAGGACGAGCACCGGAGCCAGCACCAGCACGGTGGCGGCCATGGTGAGATTCCAATTGGTGTGGTGCGCGCCCTTGAAGGACTCCAGCCCGTAGCTGAGCGTCCAGGCCGCCGGATTCTCGCTGGCGTAGATCTGCGGGCCGAAATAGTCGTTCCAGCAATAGAAGAACTGGAACAAGGCCGCCGCCGCGAGGGCCGGGCGCGCCATCGGCAGCACGATCCGCAGCATGGTGCGCAGGTGCCCGCAGCCGTCGATGCGGGCGGCTTCCAGATAGTCGTCGGGAATGGTCAGCAGGAACTGGCGCAGCAGGAAGATGGTGAACGCGTCCCCGAAGGCCATCGGAATGATCAACGGCCACAGTGAGCCCGCCAGGTGCAACTGCTTGGCCCAGAACAGGTACATCGGGATCACCGTCACCTGCGGCGGCAGCATCATCATCGAGATGACCGCCATCAGTGCGAGATTCCGGCCCCGGAACCGGAACTTGGCGAGCGCGTAGGCCACCGGGAAGCTGGACACCATGCTGAGCGCGGTACCGGCGAACGCGTACACCAGCGTATTGCGCCACCAGGTCAGGAAGCCCGGAGTGCGCCAGACCTCGGCATAGTTGCCCCACTTCCAGTGCGCGGGCCACAGATTGGTGGTGAGCGCCTGCTGGTCGGTCATGACCGAGGTCAGGAAGACGAACACGAACGGGAGTACGAACACCAATGCCGCCGCGATGGCGAGCGCATGCACCGCCACGAAGTCCAGCACGGCGGCGCGCCGGAACCTGCGAGGTCGCGCCGGTGGCTCGGCAGCCGCCACCGGCACCGGCGCGGTCGAAGTCAGGGTCATGATCAGTCCTCCCGCATGAAGCCGGACTTACGCCGCAGTAGCAGCGAGGTGAAGGCCATGGCCATGGCGAACAGGATCACCGCGACCACACACGCCGACCCGGTATCGAAGCGCTGGAAGCCCAGGTTGTAGATCAACTGCGGCAGCGTCCAGGTGGAACCGTGCGGATATCCGGGTTCGAACGCCTCACCGGCCCCGCCGATCTTGCCGCTGGCGACCTTGCCGGCCACGATGGCCTGCGTGTAGTACTGCATGGTCTGGATCACGCCGGTGACGATCGCGAACAGGATGATCGGCGTGATATTCGGAAAGGTGATGTAGCGGAAGCGATTCCACGCCCCGGCCCCGTCCAGCTGCGCCGCCTCGTACTGATCGCGGGGCACGTCCAGCAGTGCCGCCATGAAGATCACCATGAGGTCGCCGATGCCCCACAGCCCGAGCATGGTCAGCGCCGGCTTGGACCAGGTCGGATCGGTGAACCAGCCGGGCTGCGGCAGGCCCACGGCCCCGAGCAGATGGTTGACCGGTCCGGTGCCAGGGTTGAGCAGGAACGCGAAGGCCATGGTGGCGGCCACCGGCGGCGCGAGATACGGCAGATAGAAAGCGGCACGGAAGAATCCGGTCCCCATCTTTATCTTCGTCACCAGCATCCCGATGCCGAGCCCGAACACCACCCGCAGCGACACCATCACCAGCACCAGCCACACCGTGTTCCCCAGGCCCTGCCAGAACGGCGGGTACTCGGTGAGCACGTACTTCCAATTCTTCAGACCGGTGAAGGTCGGCGCGGTGAAGCCGTCGTACTTCATGAACGAGAAATAGACGGTCGACAGCAGCGGATAGACGAAGAAGACACCGAACCCGATCAACCACGGGGACAGGAACATCACCGTCCGGGTGGCGCCCCGCAGCCGTTTGCGGCGCAGCGCCACCGATTTCGCGGCAGGCGTGAGCACAGCGGGCTCACTTCGCCTGCGCGACAGCATCATCGATCTCCTTGGCGGTCGCCTTCAGGCCCGCCTGCAGATCGGTCTTCCGTCCCGACTCGAAGTCGTAGCCGAAGTTCTGCAGCGACAGAATGTAGGCGCCGCCATTGATGCTGGACGGTGTGGTCGAGGAGTTCGGGTTCTTGGCGATATCGATGAACGTCTTGAAGTTCGGATCCGCCACCAGCTTCGGCGAATTCAGCGCCGCATTGGTGCTCGGCACATTGTGGATGGCATTGGCGAAGCCCACCACCGCGTCGGTATCGGTGGTCAGGAACTTCACGAATTCCCACGCGGCCGTCTGCTTCCGGCTGGACTTGGCGATGCCGATGATGGTGCCGGTCTGATAGCCGCGGCCATAAGTGGCGGCCTGATCGTCCGGCACCGGGAACGGGGCGGTCGCCCAGTCCAGGTTCGCGCCGTCCTGGGCGATGGAGGCGGTGCGCCACTCACCGTCGAGGGACATGGCCACCTGGCCGGTTTCGAACGGGTTCTTGGCGCTGAACTCGTCGCCGAAGGTGGTGCGGAACTTCTCCAGCTTGTCGTAGCCGCCGAGCTTGCCCACCAGGTCCTTCTGCCAGCTGTACATGGCCGCTACGGTCGGATCGGAAGCGATGGTCGATTTGCCGTCACCGTCGAAATACGTGGCACCGTACTGGCCCAGGTAATGGCTCGGCAGCGTCTCGTAGCCGTGGAAATTCGGCATGAACCCGAGTTGCTTGTACCCGTCCCCGGCCGGGATGGTCAGTTTGACCGCATCGGCCTGGAATTCGCTGAAGGTCTTCGGGGGCGCGCTGATTCCGGCGGCGGCGAAGGCGGCCTTGTTGTAGTAGAGCCCGTAGGTGTCACCCAGCAACGGCAGTGAGCACTGATTGCCCTGGTACTGGCTGTATTTCAGCATTGCCGTCGGGAACGTTTTCGCAGGATCGATACCGGACTTCTGCAGCAGCGGATTGAGGTCGGTCCACACATTGGACGAGCAGAACTTGCCGACCTGATCGGTACTGAACGACGACACCACATCCGGCGCATCCGGCCCGCCCGCCCGCAGCGCCTGCTGACTCTTGTCATCGGTGATATTGCCGACCACGTTCACATGAATATTGGGGTGCGCCTTCTCGAACGCGGCCACATTGTCATTGATGCCCTTCACCTCGTTGTCCTGTGACCAGCCGTGCCAGAAGGTGATGGTCACGTCCTTACCGGCATCGGAGCCGTCGTCACCACCGCCGGCGCTCTGCCCGGTACAGGCGGTGGCGATGAGGGCGACGGTGGCACTGGCGATGAGGGCGGCGCTGGTACGGCGGCGGATCATGGCGCGCATGGGTGTTCTCCTGAGGTGACTATCAGTGTGTTGAGAAGACGTCGTCCCGGACGGCCGCCAGGGCGCGTTCGAGCGCACCCCGCAGAATCGGCGCGCCGGCAATGGAACTGGACCGGATGACCGGCCGGGGGATGGCGAGCTCGGCGAGTGCCTCCTCGACGAGGGCACGCAGTGGTTCGCCGCCGGCGCGCGGTACCGCACCGGCCAGGATGAGCAATTGCGGATCGACCACGGACACGATCGCGGCGAGCCCGAGGGCCAATCGCCCCGCGAACTCGGTCAGGAAAGCCGCACCCGCATCCGGCGTTTCGACCGCCGCCGCGACGGCATCGGCGGCCGTCGGTGCGGTGATACCGTGCTGCCGGGCCAGCGCCCGGACCGCCGGTGCGCCCGCGAGCTCCTGGAAGCCGCCGGAATTCTTGCGCCGCACATCATGCACGATCGGCGCACCCGGCAGCGGCATGTACCCGACTTCGCCTGCGCCGCCGGTGAATCCGCGATGCAGCCGGCCGCCGATGATGATGGCCGCGCCGATGCCCTCGCCCACCCAGAGCAGCACGAAATCCTCGGAATCCTGTGCCACGCCGTGCGTCTGCTCGGCCAGGGCGGCGAGATTGACATCATTCTCGATCGAAACCGGCACGCCGAGGGCGTCTTCCAGCTCGCCGATCAGTCTGGGGGAGTGCCAGCCGGGCAGGTGAGTGGCGTAGCGCAGGCGGCGGGTGACCGGGTCGAGGGCGCCTCCTATGCCGATCACGACCCGGCGCAGCATGGTCACCGTGAGGCCCGCGCGGCCGGCGGTCTCGGCGACTGCCTCGGCCACCTTCGCAATGGTCTCGGCGGCGGCCCAGCCTCGCGTGCTCACCTCGTACTCGGCGAGCGTCGTGCCGGTGATATCGGCGACGGCGACCCGCACCGCGGCAGCGGTCACATCCAGTCCCGCCACATACCCGGCCGCCGGATTCACCTGGTAGAGCTGCGCATTCGGTCCCGGCCCGCCTGCCGACGTGCCCACCACGATCACCAGGCCGCTCTCCTCGAGCCGGGCCAGCAGCTGTGAGGCGGTCGGCTTGGACAGTCCGGTGCGGGCGCCGATCTGCGTGCGGGACAGCGGTCCTTCGGCGAGCAGCAGCTCGAGCGCGGCGCGATCGTTGATGGCGCGCAACAGGCTGGGGGTGCCCGCCAGGGGGCGTCGACTGGAGGTCAAAGGCCGACTCTCGCTTCGCATCCGGGTGATCTTGTCATGAACTGTTAGGAAAGTTTCCAGTTCATTGCAGAGGAATGTAGCAGCGTCGCGACGGTTCCGCCCCGGAACGAAGAAATCCCCCGATCGATACCTCGATCGGGGGATTTCTTTGCAGCTCAGCCTATTCGGCCGCGCGAACTACACGCACTTGGCGGCAGCCTTCGCCTCGCGGCGACGGCGGTGCAGGATCGGCTCGGTGTAGCCGTTGGGCTGCTTGGTGCCCTCCAGCACGAGCTCCTTCGCAGCCTGGAAGGCGATGGACGCGTTGAAGTCCGGCGCCATGGCGAAGTAGCTCGCGTCACCGGCGTTCTGCCGGTCCACGACCGGGGCCATCCGCTCCAGCGAGGCAATGACATCCGCCTCGGACACGATGCCGTGGCGCAGCCAGTTGGCCACCAGCTGGCTGGAGATGCGCAGGGTCGCGCGGTCCTCCATGAGGCCGACATCCTTGATGTCGGGCACCTTCGAGCAGCCGACGCCCTGGTCGATCCAGCGCACCACGTAGCCGAGGATGCCCTGGGAGTTGTTGTCCAGCTCCTGCTGCTTCTCCTCGGCGGTCCAGTCGGTGTCCTGGGCGAGCGGGATCTCCAGGATCTCGTCGACGGTGGCGCGCGGGCCGCCCTTGGCGATCTCGGCCTGGCGCTTGAACACATCCACCAGGTGGTAGTGGGTGGCGTGCAGGGTGGCCGCGGTCGGCGACGGCACCCACGCGGTGTTGGCGCCGGCCTTGGGCTGGGCGATCTTCTGCACCAGCATGTCGGCCATCAGATCGGGCATGGCCCACATGCCCTTACCGATCTGCGCCTTGCCGGGCAGGCCGGTGGCGATGCCGGTGTCGACATTGAAGTCCTCGTAGGACTTGATCCACTGCTGCGCCTTCATCTCGGCCTTGCGGACCATCGGCCCGGCCTCCATGGAGGTGTGGATCTCGTCGCCGGTGCGGTCCAGGAAGCCGGTGTTGATGAAGACCACGCGGTCCTTGGCGGCGAAGATGGACGCCTTCAGGTTCACCGTGGTGCGGCGCTCCTCGTCCATGATGCCGACCTTGAGGGTGTTGACCGGCAGGTCCACCACGGTCTCGATGGCCGCGAACAGGTCGTTGGCGAAGGCCACCTCGTCCGGGCCGTGCATCTTCGGCTTCACGATGTAGACCGAGCCGGTACGGGTGTTCTTCAGCTTGGTGTCACCGTTGAGGGCGTGCTTGGCGATCAGGACCGTGATCAGACCGTCCAGGATGCCCTCGGGAATCTCGTTGCCCTGCGCGTCGATGATCGCGTCGGAGGTCATGAGGTGACCCACGTTCCGCACGAACAGCAGCGAACGACCGTGCAGCACAAGCTCACTGCCGTCCAGCGCGGTGTACACGCGGTCCGGGTTCATGGTGCGGGTGAAGGTCTTGCCGCCCTTGCTGACCTGCTCGGCGAGATCGCCCTTCATCAGGCCCAGCCAGTTGTGGTAGCAGAGCACCTTGTCCTCGGCGTCCACCGCGGCGACCGAATCCTCGAAGTCCATGATGGTGGTGACCGCGGACTCCAGCACCAGATCCTTGACGCCGGCGGTGTCGGTGGAACCGACGGGGGAGGACGGGTCGATCTGGATCTCGATGTGCAGACCGTTGTGCTTCAACAGGATCGAGGTCGGATTCGCCGGATCACCCAGGTAGCCGACCAGCGCATCGGCATCGGCCAGGCCGATATCGGTGCCGTCCTCGAGGCCGACCACGAGCTCGCCGTCCTCGATCGAGTACTTGGTGGAACCGATGTGCGAACCGGTGATCAGCGGCACCGCGTCATCGAGGAAGTTGCGGGCCCACTCGATGACCTTGTCACCGCGGACCTTGTTGTAGCCGGTGCCCTTCTCCGCGCCGTTCTCCTCGGAGATGGCGTCGGTGCCGTACAGGGCGTCGTACAGCGAGCCCCAGCGCGCGTTCGCCGCATTGATGGCGAAGCGGGCGTTCATCACCGGCACGACCAGCTGCGGGCCGGCCTGGGTGGCGATTTCGGCGTCCACGTTCTCGGTACCGATCCGGAAATCGGCCGGTTCGGGGCGCAGGTAGCCGATCTCGGTGAGGAACTGCTTGTAGGCAGCCTTGTCGTAGCCGGCGCCAGGGTTGGCGCGGTGCCACTCGTCGATCTTGGCCTGGATGTCGTCGCGTTCTGCGAGCAGAGCACGGTTACGGGGGGCGAGGTCGTTGATGACGGCCTCGGCACCCGACCAGAACGCGGCGGAATCTACGCCGGTGCCGGGAAGCGCCTCGTTCTCCACGAAATCGTGGAGCACCTTGGCAACCTGCAGCCCGCCGACCTGGATCCGCTCTGTCATCTACATGCCTCATTTCGAGAAGCCGGGTGGAAAAAGTACGCCCGTAATGCTACTCGCGGGTAGATGAGGGTCGTGCGCCGGATCGGGTGAAGTGCACCTCAGGGGCCGTGTGCGGGGGCTTGAATGTTCCGGGCGGTACATTTAATGTACTGGCTGGAACATTTCACAGTTCTCGGTGCGCAAAGGTGCGAATCCATGGGAAACACGCTGTCCGGCAAGGTCGTTCTGGTCACCGGGGGCAGTCGCGGGCTCGGGCGCGAGATGGTGCTCGCCTTCGCCGACGCCGGCGCGGACGTGATCATCGCCAGCCGCAAACTCGACGCCTGCGAGGCGCTCGCCACCCTTGTGCGCGAGAAATACGGGCGGGAAGCGCTCCCGGTGGCCTGCAATGTGGGGGACTGGGCCCAATGCGAGGCCCTCGTCGAAGCGGCCTACACGACGTTCGGACGGGTCGACGTGCTCGTCAACAATGCGGGCATGTCGCTGCTCTACCCCAGCTTGGACCAGGTCTCCGAGGAAATGTTCGACAAGGTGATCGCCACCAACCTGAAGGGGCCCTTCCGGCTCTCCGCGCTCATCGCGGCGCGCATGGCCGTGGCCGGGAACGGGTCGATCCTGAATATATCTTCGATCGAAGCGACCCATCCCGAACCCCTCGCCGTGCCCTACGCGGCCGCCAAGGCCGGGCTGGAGGCCATGAGCAACGGCCTCGCGCAGACCTATGCACCCGCGGTGCGGGTCAACACCATTCGCTGCGGGGCGTTCGATACCGATATCGCCAAGGCGTGGCCGCCGGAGATGCGGGACTACCTGGTGCGGCACACCGCCATGCGGCGCATCGGGACACCGGCCGATATCGTCGGCGCCGCACTGTACTTCGCGTCCGACGCCTCCGCGTTCTGCACGGGCTCCACCCTCGCCCTCGACGGCGGGTACCGATGAGCGCCGCACCCGTCCGCCGGCGCGGCCGGCCGCCCGCCGCCGAGGTCAATCCGGGCGAGACGCGGGAACGGATCATGCGCGCGGCCATGGAACTGTTCGCGGAGAAGGGGTTTCACGCCACCAGCGTCGCCGAGATCGGCGACCGGGCCGGTATCCAGCGCGGGGCGCTGTACTACCACATCGGATCCAAGGAGGAACTGCTCTTCCAGATCCGGCGCACCTACACCGAACTCATGCGCGACGAGGCCGAACGCATCGCGGGCAGCGACCTCGATCCGATCGGCAAGCTGCGCAGCCTGGTTCGCACGCACGTCGTGCTGATCGTCGAACACCGGCACGAGGTCACCATCGCCCTCCGCGACGCCGGCGCGCTCACCGCCGAACGCGAAGCCGACCTGCAGGTGTTCCGCGACGGCATCCAACGGGCCTGGCAGCGCGTCTTCGACGAAGGCCACGCCGCGGGCCTGCTGCGCACCAACGACCACGTGGTCACCCTCAGCGTGGTGGCCATGCTGAACATGGTCACCGCCTGGTATCGCGAAGACGGCGAATACCGCCCCGCCGAGATCGCCGACATTCTGCTCACCACCATCCTCGACGGTGCCGCCGCACCGGCCGACCATCGATGAAAGGCTGACCATGGCTTGGGATTTCGAGACCGATCCGGAATACCAGAAGAAGCTGGACTGGGTCGCGGAGTTCGTGAAAACCGAGGTGGAACCCCTCGACCTGCTCTACCCGAACCCCTACGACCGGCAGAACCCCGAGATCCGGGCCCTCATGAAGCCGTTGCAGCAGAAGGTGAAAGACCAGGAACTGTGGGCCTGCCACCTCGGCCCCGAACTCGGCGGACCCGGCTACGGACAGCTCAAACTCGCCCTGCTCAACGAGGTGCTCGGCACCTCACTGTGGGCGCCGCTCGTGTTCGGCTGCCAGGCGCCGGATTCCGGCAATGCCGAAATCCTCGCCCACTTCGGCACACCCGAACAGAAGGCGAAATACCTGCAGCCCTTGCTCGACGGTGACATCGGCTCCTGTTACGCCATGACCGAACCCACCGGCGGCTCCGACCCCACCGCCTTCAAGACCCTCGCGGTGCGTGACGGCGATTCCTGGGTCATCAATGGCGAGAAGTGGTTCAACTCCGCCGCCGAATTCGCCACCTTCCACATCGTGATGGCCGTGACCGATCCGGAAGCGCCGCCGCACCAGCGGCTTTCCATGTTCATCGTGCCCGCCGACACCCCCGGCCTGGAGATCGTGCGGAACTTCACCGTTCCCGGCTTCAGCGAGCACGAGGGCCACCTGCGCTTCACCGACGTCCGCATCCCCGCCGACTCCCTGCTCGGCACCGAGGGGTTGGGCTTCATCGTCGCCCAGACCCGCCTCGGCGGCGGCCGCGTCCACCACGCCATGCGCACGGTCGCGTTGGTACGCAAGGCCTTCGACATGATGTGCGAACGCGCCGTCTCGCGTCCCATGCGCAAGGGCGTGCTCGGCGGCCTGCAGATGACCCAGGAGAAGATCGCCGAATCCTGGATCGAGATGGAACAGTTCCGCCTGCTGGTGCTGCGCACCGCCTGGCGCATCGACAAGGAACAGGACTACCTGAAGGTCCGCCACGATATCGCCGCCATCAAGGTGGCCATGCCCAAGGTCATGCACGATATCGCCCAGCGCGCCATGCACCTGCACGGCGCCATCGGCGTCAGCACCGACCTCCCGTTCATCGACATGATGAACTACGCGCAGGTCATGGCCATCGCAGACGGGCCCACCGAGGTTCACAAGATCACCCTCGCGAAAGAGGTACTCAAGACCTACGCCCCCGGCGACCCGGTCTATCCGAGCGGCTATCGCCCCGCCCTGCGTGAGCAGGCCCGGGACCTGGTTGCCCGCCGGCTCGAACACACGGTGGGCAACCTGTAGCCGATCGCCGAAAGCCATGACCGAGGCCCTCGGTCGCATGCGAGACTCTCGGCATGGCTACGGCATCTGTTCCTCCGCCAGGGTTCCATTCGGTGACACCGCGCATGGTGGTCGGTGATCAAGCCGCCACGGTCGAATTCCTGCGGACGGTGTTCGACGCGGCCGGGGAGGTCGAGGCGAATCGGCCGACCGAGGTTCGTATCGGCGATTCGCTGGTCATGGTGTCGGGGACCGGTGAACGAGAAGTGTTCCCGGCCTTCCTGTACATCTACGTCGAGGACGTCGCCGCGACCTATGAGCGGTCGCTGGCGGCGGGCGCCGTCAGTATCGAAGCGCCGCTCGACACCCCGTACGGCGACCATCGCGCCATGGTGCGCGACCCGTTCGGCAACGTCTATCAAATCGCTGGTCGCCGCTAGGCTTTGGGCTCGATCCACAACGCCTCGCCCAGCGCGCAGAGTTCACCGTCGGCGGTCGAGAGTGCCACGCCGACAGTGTGTTTGCGGCCATCGCGGCCGAGCGGCCAAGCGTGCGAGATGTATTCGGCGCCCGCCAGGACGGGGCGCAGTTGCGTGGCGGTGAGGGCCGCGGTGACGGCCCCGCGGGCCATCTTCGCGTAATGCCAGGCCGCTATGCCGCCCGGGCAATCGAGTGCGGCCCAGACGTTTTCGGGCGGGAGTTCACCGGTTTCGCCCGCCAGACCCGGATCCGGCGTCCAGGCCGCCGCCATGATCTCGCGATCGGGCAGACCCCACGGGAACAGCCGCAGTCCCTGCCCGGGTGCGCAGGCGGCACCGCAGCCGTAGCAGTCGCCGATCGGCCGGTGCGGAGACGAAAGAGCCTGTTCGGAAGCTGTTTTCGCCTCGGCCCAGCTGGGGGCGGGCGGGACGGTGAACTCGAGCGTGGCGGCCGCGGCCGAGGCGAGGAGCGTGCCCTCGCCATCGGTCAAGGCCGTCATATCGCCGGTGGTCGTCAGTTGCAGCGGAGCGCCGACCGGGACCGCACGGCGGAAGTCCACGCGCACGGTCTCCGCACCGTGGTGCCCGGCCAGCACGCCCGCCACATAACCACCGAAGGCGATCTCCGGATAGCCGTGGATACGGTCCGGAATCAGCAGTGCCGCGGCCTGGGTCATGCATCGACGATATCGAAATCAGGACCCATGATCGCCAGTGAATTTCCGCACTGCCGCGGCGGTCAGCGCGGTGGGAAGGCGTAGACGCGCTCGGGAACGATGCGCACGATCAAACGCTCGGCCTCCGGCTCGGGCGGCGGGGTCTTGCCGCCCATGTAGCGGTCGTACATCTGATACAGCAGCTTCTTCTCCGGATCCTCGGTGATCTCGACCCGGCCGCGAATATCGGCGTAGGCCCCGGTCTCCTTGCTCACCACGAGCAGACTCACCCACGGATTGCGGTGCATATTGCGAGTCTTCAAGCGACCCTTGATCGTGCTGAAGATGACGGTGTCGCCGTCGTACATCGCGAAGATGACCGACGACTGCGGCCGGCCCGCGGTGTCGCTGGTGGCGAGGATCGAGGTGTGCGGGCCGTCGAACAGCGCCCGGGTGCGGGTGTCGAGTGCGGTGGTCATGGCATGTCCTTCGGGAATCGGGAGACGGTACGCACATATGGACCGCGCCGGCGTCCTGAAGGAATCGGGTGCTCCGAAGATCGGGGTGAAAAGGGAGTTCGCGTCAGAATGGAGCGGTGACGCATGATCTCTCGGCGGAGTTCGCCGCGCGCACGGAACCGTTCCGGCGCGAGCTGCTCGCGCACTGCTACCGCATGCTCGGCTCACTCGACGATGCCGAGGACCTGGTGCAGGAGACCTATCTGCGCGCCTGGCGGTCCTACGGCGCCTTCGAAGGCCGCTCATCCCTGCGGACCTGGCTCTACCGGATCGCCACCAACGCCTGCCTGACCGCGCTCACCGCGAGCGGCCGCCGCGTCCTGCCCTCGGGCCTGGATGCCGCCAGCGGTGATCCGCATGCCGCCGCAACCACCGATCCGGACGTGCCCTGGCTGGGCCCGCTCCCCGATGTGCTGGTCACCTCGGACTCCGACGATCCCGCCACCCTGGCCGCCACCCGCGACAGCCTCCGCCTGGCCCTGATCGCTGCCCTGCAACACCTTTCGGGCCGCCAGCGCGCCGTCTTCCTGCTCCGCGAAGTCCTCGAATTCCCCGCCGCCGAAGTAGCCGACCTCCTCGGCACCACCACCGCGGCCGTCAAGAGCCAACTCCAGCGCGCCCGCGCCCACCTCACCGAAATCGCCGCCACCGCAACCCGCCCCAACCACCCGATCGATCCCGCGGCCGAGCCCTGCTCGACGAATACATGCACGCCTTCGAAACCTCCGACGCCGCAGCCCTGGAACGCATCCTGCACCGCGACGCCCTGATCGAACTACCCCCCTCCCGAACCTGGTTCTCCGGCAAACAGACCTGCGTAGCCTTCCTCACCGCCCACGCCGTCGGCACCCCCGGCGACTGGCACATGCTCCCCACCAGCATCAACGGCAGCCCCGCCGCCGTCGCCTATTACCGAGACGACGAAGCCTATAACGCCTACGGAGTCGCCATACTCACCATCGGGGAAGGGCAGCTCCTCGGCATCACGGTATTCGCAGATCCGAACCTGGTGCGGCACTGCGGATTCCCGGCCCGCCATTCTGTGTGAATGCCGGATCCCCCACCGGATCGACGGTAACCGCGATCAGAGAAACAGCTCCTCGGCCGATTCAGCCGTCACCGCCCGCCGCAGCCAGACTTCGAGCAGGGCCGGGTCGACGCATTGCGTGATGCGTTCGCGCGTGGTCGCGGAAACTTCGATCCCGCGAGCCTCCAAGACGGTGAGCACGGCCCGCCCAGCCTCCTCGGCCCGTCCTTCGGCTCGACCTTCTGCTACGTACCGCCGCGCGAAGTCGCTTTGGTACTCGTACCTGATAGCCATCATTGCCTCCAATCGCTTCTTCGCTGCCGTGGAAGGAAGGCACGGGGCAAAGCTAGCGGTTGCCAGCAGGTTTCAGAGTTGATGTCCGGAATTGTCGTCGTGGGATCGGTGTGCCGAGTGAGGCGCGTGTCAGGGCAGGGGCTGGGCTCCTCGTTGGGCGAGGAGGAGGGACATGAGGCCGGCTTCCTGGCTTTGGGTGGTGATCATGCCGCGGGCCGCTTCCTTGACCGGGCCGGAGGGGAGGAGTTGGTCGACGGATTGGGCCATGGCTACGCCGCCGCGGTGGTGGCGCAGCATCAGTTGGAGGAAGAGGGTTTCCGCGTCTGTGCCGCGGGCGGTGGACAGGTGGTCGAGTTCGGCTTGGGTGGCCATGCCGGGCATGGTTGTGCCCGGTTGGGTTGCGGGCATTTCCATGGCGGGCATGGCCATCATCGAATTGTCGGCTGTGGCTGCGCTTTTCGTGTGCATCCAGGCCATGGGGTGTGCGTTGGTGGGGGAGGCGTCGGCCAGGCGCAGCCAGCCGAGCATGGTGCCGATTTCGGTGCGCTGGGTGTCGGCGATCTGCTGGGCGAGGCGGCGGATCGTGGGGTCGGCGGCCGGGTCCAGGCGTTGCACCAGGAACAGGGCCTGTTCGTGGTGGACGAGCATGTCTTGGGAGAAGCCGATCTCCACGGGGGTGAGAACCGGTGCGGCGGAGACATTTTCGGGAACGATCAGTGGCCGTACCAGGAAGCCGGTGGTGAGCAGGGCCAGGGCGAGCACGGTGAAGCCGGCGGGGCGTCGCCAGCGGTGGCCGAAGCCGCGGAGGCGGCGGCGGATGCGGTCGAGCCGGCGCGTCCTCATGAGCCGATCACCGAATGCTGGTCGTCCGGCGCGGTGTACACGTTGTCTGCCAGCTGCAGCACCATGAAACCGTTGTCGTTGCAGGTGGTCCAGAGTTGGCGACCGTGCCATTCGGGCGGGGAGAAGCACCAGTCGGTGGAGAGGTCACCGAAAGCGATCTGGCCGGTGCGGGCCGAGAGCGCCTTGGCCGGATCGAACTTGCCCTCCAGCATCGCGCGCGCCGCCGACGGGAACTCCATGAGCGGGAAGCCGATGATCGACGCGAGCGCGTGCGGGGAGTTCCAGAGTTGCAGGTTCTGGCCCTTTTTCGCGGGCGGGTTGAAGTAGGCGATCTCGCGGGGATGGAAGGGGTCCTTCACGTCGAAGACCCGGATGCCGGATTCTTCCCAGCCGCAGGCCAATGCGGTCGGATTGGCGGGGCGGTCGGCCGCGCAGTAGTGGGCGTCGTAGGAGAAGACCGAGCCGCCCATGGCCGAGGCCATGGCCGAATCCTGATGCTGGGGCAGGTTGATCTCCAGCTTGATCTTGTTGACCACCTTGGGATTGTTCTCGTCGGAGATGTCGACCAGCTTCACGCCGCCGGCGCCGCCCTCGTCCACGGTGTACAGGTACGGCTTGCCGTCATAGGTGACCGGAATGCTGTGCTGGGTCGCCCAGCCGTCCGTCCAGAACACCCGGCCGATGTGATCGACCTGCGGATTCGGATCACGTCGCTGCACGGCGCTGATATCCAGCACGGTGAACCCGCCCAGCGCCGACAGATACATGCGGTTCCCGTCCGGGCTGATGCCGAACCCGTGCGCCTCGATCCCGGTGAGCCCCTGCCAGATCACGTGCGGATTCGCGGGGTCGGTGAGATCCACCGCGCTCACGAACCCGGGCGCGATACCCGACGCCCAGTAGGTGCGCCCATCGGGGGAGAACCCGCCCTCATGGGTCGTGATCGGCAGCGGCATCAGCAGATTCGTGCCCGCACCGGCATTAAGCAGCCGCGGGTGCGCGCAGTCGGAGATGTCGTACACCGACAGGTATCCGGCGCCCTCACCGACCGGAACACCGGTGCCCACCAACAGCTTCCGCGCGGGATTGACCTTCAGCGACTCCCACGTCCCGGCCAGCATGGCGGGTTCGGTCAGGCTCCCGGTGACCACCGGGTTCGCCGGATCCGACACATCGAGCACCTGTACACCCTGTGCGGGCCCGAGAATATTGCCCGGGAACATCGACCCCGTGTACGAGCAGTGGTCGTAGCTGGCGGAAGTGATACCCGCCCCGCGCCCGGTATACCCGCCCACGAACGACATATTGCACCGGTACCCCTGGGTACTGCGCCCACTGTCGCGATCCGCGGCGGGTACATCGCCCTGCATCCCGTTCTCCGGCAAGGAATCCGGCCCGCACTCCGCCCGCGGCACCGAGGTGCGCCCGACATCCAGGAACTGCTGCACCTGATTCTGGATATCGGATTGCAGATCCGCCGACGCCCCGCCGATCGGCAGCACCGCCACGCCCAGGAGCGCGGCCGCGGCCAGCACTCCGGCCCTGGATCGCCGTATCCCAGTCAACCGCCTCATCGCGGTACCCCCGAACTTCTCCGAAACTCACGTGGCCGCCCACACATCGGATGTGCGGTGTGGTCACGGTTACATCTCGAGAACCTAACTCATAAACTGACCGGCCGGTAGGGGACAACGCCGCTACACGGCAATGGGTCCGTATCGAAGAAGGTCGGCGGCCTACAATCGGCATGTGTCCTGGGAGGTTGCGCGACCGTCGCGGGCACTCGCTGTGCGAGGCCTCGACATGGCCGGATTCCGTATCCACGGTGGTGGCTCGGAGTTTTTGCGTGCCATCCCGCACCCCGCTGTCACGGTGTTGCTGGAATTCGGTGAGGGGCGCTTCGATATCCAGGATCCGGCGGGCCGGACGCGGACGGGCAGCCTGGCTCTCGGCCTCCTCCGCGATGCGGTCCCGCTGCGCGTCGAAGCCTTGGAATGCGTACAGGTGCGTATGTCGCCGCTGGCCGCGTCCGCCGTGCTGGGGATGCCACCCAGTGAGCTGAGTGGAACGATGGTCGGCCTCGACGAGCTCTGGGGGCGCGACGTGGCGCGGCTGTGTGAACGCCTGCACGAAATGCCTTGCTGGCAGGAACGATTCGCGCTGATCGAGGCGACGCTGGCGGCGCGGCTGCGCGACGATCTGCCGGCCGACCCGGAGGTCGCCTGGGCCTGGCGCCGGATCGCCGGCAGCCACGGCCGCTACCGGATCGAGCAGCTGGCCTCGGAGATCGGCTGGAGCCGGCAGCGACTCTGGTCCCGATTCGGCGCCCAGATCGGCCTGACTCCCAAACGGGCCGCCAGGCTGGTCCGCTTCGACCACGCCGTCCATCGCCTCGTCCGCGGCCAGGCCCCCGCACGGGTGGCGGCCGACACCGGCTACACCGACCAATCCCACCTGCATCGCGACGTCCGCGAATTCACCGGCGCCCCACCGGCGTCCGCCGCGGCCGAACCCTTCCTCACGGTGGACGACCGGGCCTGGCCGTCCACCGGCGGTTAATGCTCGGATAACGTGCGACAGGCATCCAGCAGGCGCAGGCGCAATGTCTCGGCTCGCGTGGCGATATCGGCTTGGCTGCGTACGTATTCGGCGCGGCCGGCCGGTGTTTCGATGCGAATCGGTTCGTAGCCGAATTCGAGGAGGTCGTACGGACTGGCCTTCATATCGAGTTCGCGGGCCGCGCAGGCCAGCTCGAAGCACTCCAGCAGCAGATCGGAACCGATGAGCGGGGTCAACTTGAAGCCCCACTTGTAGATGTCCATATTCGCGTGCAGACAGCCCGGCTGCTCCCGGTCGACCTGCAGCTCACGGGTGAGCGGCTCGATATTGCGGGGTACCGCCTCCGGAGTGAAGAAGCGGAAGGCGTCGAAATGCGTGCAGCGCAACTGCATCGATTCGACGACCGCATCGGTGCCGGCGTGGCCGAGCCGTAGTGGAACCTGCTGATGGCGGACCTCGTCGGTGCGATAGACCATCGCCCACTCGTGCAGGCCGAAGCAGGACAGCTGGGCCGGTCGCGCGGCGGTCGCCGACAATAGGCGGGCCACGAACTCGACGGTATTCCGGCGCTTTTCGAGGAATTCCGGATCGGCGGTCCACGCGACCGCCGGATCGCCGGCCGGCCGGGGGAGTGAGATCTCGTGATAGCCGCGGGTTCCGGCATACTCCGCCGCATCCGCCAGCGCCACACCGTGACCCGGATGCCAGCGCTTCAGCTGCGCCGGCTTGTGCCCGTAGTAGGTGAACAGGAAATCGATCACCGGATGCTTCGAACCCGACGCGCGCACAGTCAGATACGGCCCGACCAAGGCGTCCACCCGCTCCCGGTGGGCGGCGGCGCGCGCACGCCACTCGTCCGCCGGAAGCAGGATCAGATCGGTATCCGAGGCGTTCACTGTCATTCCGCGATGCGATGGGTGGCGTCGCGGACGGTGCCCACGAACTCCTCCATCAGGTCCTCGAGCGCCACGATGCCCACCGTATTGCCGCGGCTGTCCACCACCCGGCCCAGATGGGAGTTGGTGCGGCGCAGCCGCGCCAGTGCCTCGAACAGCGTGGTGCCCATGCTGACCGTGGGCAGTGGGCGGATATCGGTGCGGGGGATCGGGGTGCCCGGACCCGCATCGTCATCGGCGACCAGGTCGAGGACGTCCTTGACGTGCAGGTAGCCGACCATGGATCCGTCGGCCGCGCGCACCGGATACCGCGAGAAACCCGTTTCGGCGACGGCGGATTCGATATCGCCGAGCGTGGTCCCGTCACCGCGCAGCGGTACCGAGCGGGTCTTGTCGAGGGGCACCATCACATCGGCGACCACCCGGTCGCTGGAGCCCAGCGCCTGCGTCAGGCGGCGGTGCTCCTCCTCGTCGAGCAGCCCCTCCGAACGGGATTCACCGAACATCTCCGCCAGCTCCACCGAGGACACCGTGGAATCCAGCTCGTCCTTGGGTTCGATGCGCAGCGCCCGCAGCGTGATATTGGCCGCGAAGTTGTAGACCGCGATCAGCGGCCGGGCCAGCCGCAACCACATCAGATGCAGCGGAACCAGCAGCAGCGCCGCCCGTTCCGGCCCGGCGAGCGCGATGTTCTTCGGGATCATCTCGCCCATCAGGATGTGCAGCACCACCACGATCGCCAGCGCCAGCGCGAACGAGATCGGATGCAGCAGCGAATCCGGCACGCCCAGCAGATCGAACGGCTGCTGCAGCAGATGCGCCACCGCCGGCTCGCCCACCCGACCCAGCAGGATCGAGCAGATGGTGATGCCCAGCTGCGCGGCCGCCAGCATCATGGACAGATTCTGCCCGGCCGCGATCACCGTGTTCGCGCTCCGCTTACCCTGCGCGGCAAGGGCTTCCAGCCGGTCGCGGCGCGCGGAGATGAGCGCGAACTCCGCGCTCACGAAGAAGGCATTGCCCAGCAACAGCACCAGCGTCAGCAGCACCGCGTACACGTCACCCATGGTCGTGCTCCCAGCTCGCGAGCTCCTCGGCGTCGACCGGGCGTAGCAGGATCCGGTCGAGTCGCCGGCCGTCCATGCGCTCCACCTTCGCGATCCAGCCGCCACGAGTGTGCGGCTCCGGGTGATGGCCGTTGCCCGGTTGCGGTAGCAGTACCTCGTCACCGGCCACCGGGATCCGGCCCAGCCGCGTCAGCACCAGACCGCCGAGGGTTTCGTACTCGCCTTCGGGGGCGTCGTAACCTGTTGTGCGCGAGACCTCGTCGACCCGCAGCAGGCCCGAGCAGTTCCAGCCCGCCGGGGTGCGGCGTACATCGACCTCTTCCTCGTCGTGCTCATCGCGGACGTCGCCGAGGATCTCCTCGATGACGTCCTCCATGGTCACCATGCCCGCGGTGCCGCCGTACTCGTCGACCACCAGCGCCACCTGCATACCGTCGGCGCGGATCCGCTCCAGCACCTCGTCACCGTCCAGGCTGGCGGGCACGATCGGCACCGGCTTGGCGATGGACTCCAGTTGCACCTTGCGCCGCGCCGCGATCGGATGCAGGAAAGCCTGTTTGACGTGTACCACGCCGACGGTGTTGTCCAGGTCCCCGTCGATGACGGGGAAGCGGGAGAACCCGGTCTCGCGCGCGGCATCGATGAGATCGGCGATGGTGTCGTCGCGATCGAGCGCGTGGATCTTCACGCGCGGGGTCATGAGCTCTTCGGCGGTGCGCTCACCGAATTCGAGCGAGCGGTCCACCACCTGCGCCGTGCGCTGATCGAGCGCGCCGTGCAGCGCCGAGGTGCGGACGAGGGATCCGAGCTCCTGCGGTGAACGCGCGGAACGCAATTCCTCGGCCGGCTCGACGCCCATTCGCCGCACCGCCCAGTTGGCGGCGCCGTTGAGGGCATTGATGAGCCAGCGGAAAGTCATGGAGAACGCGATCATCGGGCCCGCGGTCCACCGTGCGGTGTTCAGCGGTGAGGCGATGGCGATGTTCTTGGGCACCAGCTCGCCGTAGATCATGGACAGCGAGGTCGCGAGCAGCAGTGCCAGCGCCAGCGAAATCCCGTGTGCGGTACCGGTATTCAGGCCGCAGGCGTGGAAGATGGGCTCCAGCAGCCGGGCCAGTACCGGTTCGGCGATATAGCCGGTGATCAGTGTGGTGATGGTGATACCCAGCTGCGCGCCGGACAACTGGAACGAGAGCGTGCGATGCGCCTGACGCACCTGCCGGGCCGGGCGGTCACCCTCGCGGGCGTGCGCCTCCACGGTGCTGCGTTCCAATGCGGTGAGCGAGAATTCGGCCGCAACGAACAACGCGGTACCCGCGGTCAATGCGATGAAGCCGATCAAACTGAGAATGGTGAGCACGGCTGACACGGTCAGCACCACCTGGCTGTCTGTAGTGCCGGTAGAACAACGCCGGGTTTGTCACCCGGCTCGGTAGAGGAGCCCTCCTGTGCGGCGCCCTCGGACGCGGGTGACAACTTGTTCCTTTCGCAGGGGTCGGCGGATGTGCTCGGCGGATATCCGCGGTGAGCGGGATCCGGGTACGCCCATGCTACCGGGTGCCCTTTACGGTTTCCGCACGGCGGGTCCGGACGCGCGAAACCCGGCGAGGAGCCGATCATTCGAGACCGGAGACCCCGCCGGGTTCCGCTGTGCAGTACTACCGGGCGCTCACCAACCGGAGGGCAGCGGACGGCCTTCGGCGAAGCCGGCGGCCGACTGCACACCCAGGGTGGCGCGCTCGTGGAACTCGGTCAGGCTGCGCGCGCCCGCGTAGGTGCAGGAGCTGCGCACACCCGAGGTGATGTGATCGATCAGGTCCTCGACGCCCGGACGCTCGGGGTCCAGCCGCATGCGCGAGGAGGAGATGCCCTCCTCGAACAGCGCCTTGCGGGCCCGGTCGAACGCCGAATCGGTGGCGGTACGCGCGGCCACGGCACGCTTGGACGCCATGCCGAAGGACTCCTTGTACCGGTTGCCGTCGCGGTCCACCCGCAGGTCACCGGGCGACTCGTAGGTGCCGGCGAACCAGGAACCGATCATCACGTTGGCGGCGCCGGCGGCCAGCGCCAGGGCCACATCGCGCGGGTGCCGGACACCGCCGTCGGCCCACACGTGCTTGCCCAGTTCGGCTGCGGCCGTGGCACATTCGGCGACCGCGGAGAACTGCGGTCGGCCCACGCCGGTCATCATGCGGGTGGTGCACATGGCGCCGGGGCCCACACCGACCTTGATGATGTCCGCACCGGCGGCGATCAGATCACGGGTGCCCGCGGCGGACACCACATTGCCCGCCACCAGCGGCACGCCCAGGCCGAGGCTCGCCACCGAGGCGAGGGCTTCCAGCATCTTCTGCTGGTGGCCGTGCGCGGTGTCCATGACCAGCACGTCGGCGCCCGCGTCGACCAGGGCCTTGGCCTTGGCCGGGACGTCGCCGTTGATGCCGACCGCGGCCGCGATGCGCAGCTTGCCGCTCGCGTCGACGGCCGGCTGGTAGATACCGGTGCGGATGGCGCCGGTGCGTGTCATCACGCCGGCGAGGGTGCCGTCGGGGTTGACCAGCACGGCGACGTGGCCGCGTCCGGCCTCGAGCAGGTCGAAGACGTCACGCGGGGAGGTGTCGGCGGGGGCGCTGACGAAGTCGGTCTCGGCGACGGTGCTGAGCCGCGCGAAGCGGTCCACATCCGCGCAGGACGCCTCGGTCACCACGCCCACCGGGCGGTTGTTCTCGATCACCACGACCGCGCCGTGCGCGCGTTTGTGGATGAGCGCCAGGGCATCGGAGACCGAGGCCTCCGGGCCGAGGGTGACCGGGGTGTCGGCGGTGAGCGAGCGGCTCTTGACGAAGCCGATGGTCTCGGCGGCGGCCGGGATCGGAAGATCCTGCGGCAGCACCACGATGCCGCCGCGGCGCGCCACCGTCTCGGCCATGCGGCGGCCGGCGACGGCGGTCATGTTCGCGACCACGAGGGGAATGGTGGTGCCGGTCCCGTCCAGTGTGGAGAGATCGACATCGAATCGCGACGCCACATCCGTCCGGCTCGGGACGAGGAAGACGTCGTCGTAGGTCAGGTCGTAGGGCGGGTTCTGCCCAGGAAGAAACTGCACGTTACGCCATGGTAGCTGAATGCTTTACAAGTAGTGGCAACCGGGCCGGAAATCGTCCCACGTACGGGATGAACAGCACTTCGAGCGGCTCGTCACCCACCGCGTCGGCGAGGTGGCCGCGGCCTTCGGTGTCGAGGGCGAGGGTGATGTCGCCGGCTTCGAAGCGCCGCTGCTCGCGGTCGCTGGTGGTCGTGTCGATGATGCCGCGCAGCACCACCACCCACTGTCGTTCGGGGGCGCGGTGCGGTGTGGAACTCGCGTGGTCACCCTGCTGATTGCCACGGAATTGCTATTGCCTGGGAGTCGGCTGGGAGTGGCGGAAATTCACCGGCAATACCGGGCGTGTCCGCCACTATCGCGCGTGTCGGGTCAGCGGGTGGTGCGGCGGCGGGCCGAGTCCGGTTTGCCCCGCTTCTTGGTGTGCTTGCGACTTTCGCCGCGGGCCGGACCGGGACGTTTCCGGGCCCGGGCCGAATCGGCTTCGGCCGCAACGGGATCGGCTTGCGCCGCCACGAAGGCGGAGGGATCGGCGATCGGGCTGCCGGGCGCGCGCCGCGCACCGGTGAGCTCGGCCAGCCCGCGGTCACCGGGGCGGACCTCGAGCTCGACCGGGGTGATTCCGGCCTGTCGGGTGAGGGTCTCGACCTCGGCGCGGACCTCCTCGCTCACCAGGGTGAGGACGGTGCCCGACGCACCGGCGCGGGCGGTTCGCCCGGTGCGGTGCAGATAGCTCTTCGGATCCTCCGGCGGGTCCACGTGCACGACCAGTGAGACGTCGTCGATGTGGATGCCGCGCGCCGCGACATCGGTCGCAACCAGCACATCGGCCTTACCCTCGGCGAAGGCCGCGAGGGTGCGGGAGCGCTGGTTCTGCACCTTGCCGCCGTGCAGGGCGACCGCGGAGATGCCGATCTCGCGCAGGCGGCGCGCGAGTTTGTCGGCGCCGTACTGGGTCCGGACGAACAGCAGTGTGCGACCCTGGCGCGCGGCGATCTCGGTGACCACGTTCCGCTTGTCGCTGCGGCGGATGTGCACCGTGTAGTGGGCGATATCCGGGACGGCCGCCAGTTGACCGGAATCCGCCTCGGCGGCACCGGGTTCGGTGGAGTCGGGTCCGGCGCCCTTCGCGGTCGTGCGCTTCGGCGTGGCGGCGGGATCGGCATCCACCGCGTGCCGCACCGGATCGTTCAGATACCGCTGCACCAGCGCGTCGATGGTCTCGTCCAGCGTCGCGGAGAACAGCAGATGCTGGGCATCCTCGGGAATCTTGTTGAGCAGGGCCGTGAGCTGCGGCAGAAAGCCCAATTCGGCCATGTGGTCGGCCTCGTCGACCGCTACGACCCGGACATCGCCCAGATGCGCTGCCTTGCGCCCCAGCAAATCGGCGAGCCGGCCCGGCGTGGCGATGAGTACGTCAACCCCCCGTGCCAGGCGCTCTTCCTGCTTCTTGATGGGCAGCCCGCCGACAGCGGTGGCCACGCGTAGCCCGAGCGCCAATGACGGTTCGTCCAGCGCCGATTCGATCTGGATCGCCAACTCGCGGGTGGGCGCGAGGATCAGCCCGCGCGGGCGACCGGGGAGGCTGGGCGACTTCGCCAGCCGGATCATCATGGGCAAACCGAAGGCGAGGGTCTTGCCTGAACCCGTTGCGGCCCGGCCCAATACATCGCGACCGGCGAGAATGTCCGGAATCACCGCTGCCTGAATGGGAAACGGCGTTTCGATCCGGTCCCGGCGCAGGGCGTGCACCAGCACCGGCGACAGGCCCAGCGCCGCAAAACTCGTGGGCTCAGGCACGATTCAGCAATCGGCTCAGTTCGACCAGCCACGGAATGGCCACCGCCATGGTGGGCACCACCAGAATCGCGGCCGCGGCCACATAAGCGGCCACCGCGACGCGCATATCCCCGATGGGACCGGCCAGGCGCTGGATGCGGATCAGGGTGGTCGGGCCGCCGACCGCCATGGCGCCCTGCGGCGCAGTCGAATTCGAGCAGGCCACCAGAGCGCGGGCCAATGGCGTCGGCCCGGTGACCTTGACCGCGGAATCGTCGGCCAGCAGTTCGATGAGCAATTTCACCGAATCCAGTGCGGATTTGGAGCGGACCACCCGCGGGAAGGCCTCGTGCGCGGCCGTGAAGGCCTCGAGTACGAGGTCGTGGCGGGCACGCAGGTGCGAACGCTCGTGGCTGACGATGGCGGTGAGCTCCTCATCGGAAAGATTGGTGACGGTGCCTTGACTGAGGACGACGCGGCGGCGCAGCCCCGGCAGGCAATAGGCAATGGGTTCGGTGGCGGCCAGCACGCGGATATCGGCCGACTTGCGTTGCACGCCGCTCTGATCGAGCAGATCCACCAGCATACGGTGGTGCGCGCGCCGCCTGCGCGTGTGGATGCCGACCCGGATCACCGACCAGATGAGGCGGGCGCCGATCAGCAGGGTGAGCGCGAAAACGGCGACGTAGGCCAGCCAGAACGGCAGTCCGACCGCATCGATCTCGGCGCTCGGGGTGGTGGTGGGCCGGCCATCGTCACCGGGGACCAGCAGCCGGCTCGCGATGGCCAGGCCCGATCCGAACGCCGAGAGCACGGCGGCCAGGGCGATGGCCTGCCAAAGCACCAGTGCGGCACGCGGACTCCGGTACGGCCACTTGCTTCGGCTGAGCAGCGCCGGGACCGGTCCCGCCAGAAGTAAGGCGAGACCGGCGAAAACCGGCGCAGTTACGTCCATTCCTCAGCTCACTGCATTGTGGGGCTCGGGGCCGAGGCATCAGGGCTGCTTGGGGTCTCCTGACTCCTTGCGGGCCGCCTCGGTGGCTTCGAGCTTAGCGAGTGCGTCGCGCAATGCGGCAGCCTCGTCCGCACCGACCTGTTCCACGAAGTGAACCAGAGCCGCGCGGCGGCTGCCCACTTCGTCGGCCTGCTGCAGTGCATCGACCATGAGGGAGGCGACGAGTTCGTCGCGGGTGTGGACGGGGGCGTAGCGGTGGGCGCGGTCGTCGCGCTGCTGTACCACCAGATTCTTCTTCGCCAGGCGCTGCAGAACGGTCATCACCGTGGTGTACGCGAGTTCGCGGCGCGCGGCGAGAGCTTCATGGACCTGCCGGACCGTTTGTGGTTCGTCGGCCGACCACAACTGGTCCATGACCGCTTTCTCGAGTTCACCAAGACCTGCCATCCCACAAGTTTACGGAGACTCCGACATGAATGCGTACTACAGGTCGTCGTAACCGGTCGGTAGCTGGTGTGGTATTGGTCATAGCGGCCCGGACCGGGGCATTACCCGGCGCGGCCGTGTGACCGGCATCATTGCGACGCGCGTGATCAGCGGTGTGGGGCCAGGTGATCGGCGCCCCGGACGTGCCGGGTTCCGATCGGAACGATCATCGGGCGGCCCGAAACCGGGTCCTCGAGCACCTCGGCGCGCAGCCCGAAAACCTCGTGCAGCAGCTCGGCCTCGATGATGTCGCCGGGCGTGCCCTGCGCGACGATCCGGCCGTCGTGCATGACGATCAGCCGATCGCTGTACCGGATGGCCAGATTCAGATCGTGCAGCACCATGACCACGGTCCGCCCGAAATCGTCGTGCAGCCGGTCCACCAGATCCAGCACCTCCAGGGAATGTGCCAGATCCAGATAGGTGGTCGGCTCGTCCAGCAGCAGGATGTCGGTGCCCTGCGCGAGCGCCATGGAGATCCACGCGCGCTGCCGCTGTCCGCCCGAGAGTTCGTCGAGGGTGCGGCTCGCCAGTTCCGCGATGCCGGTCTGTTCGAGCGCGGTCGCCACCTCGGCCTCGTCATCGGAGGACCACTGGCGCAGCCACGACTGATGCGGATGCCGCCCGCGCGCAACCAGATCCGCGACGGTGAGCCCCTCCGGCGCCACCGGCGTCTGCGGCAGCATGCCGATGAGCCGCGCCACATCCTTGGTCTTCATGGTCGAAATGGCCTTGCCGTCCAACAGGACCCGGCCCGACTTGGGCCGCAGCAGCCGGCCCAGCGAACGCAGCAGCGTCGACTTCCCGCAGCCGTTCGGCCCGATGACCGTGGTGATCACCCCGGGTGCGATATCGACCGAGAGTCCGTCCACGATGACCCGGTCGCCGTAGCCGAGGGTGAGATGCTCCGCGGCGAGTGTCATAGCGTGGCCTTCCGATTGGTACGTACGAGCAAGTAGAGCAGGAACGGTCCGCCGACCGCCGCGGTGACCACGCCGACCGGTACCGCGACGGGAAAGACCGTGCGCGCGAGCAGATCCGCGCCCACCACGGCGATGCCGCCGACCAGCGCCGAGGCGATGATCGGCTCACCGGGCGTGCGGAGCAGCCGGCGCGCGGTCTGCGGTGCGGCCAGGCCCACGAAGCCGAGCGGTCCGACCGCGGCGGTGGCCAGCGCGGCGCAGACCACGGCGGCGGCGATCAGCACGGCCTGCTGGGTCTGCATGCGGACGCCGAGAATGCGGGTGGTGTCGGGCCCGAATCGCATGGCGGCCAAGGTCCGGGTCGAGGCGACGCACACGAGCACCGCGATGCCCAATCCGATCGTCGCCGGAACCAGCGTCGACCAATCGGCCGAGTTCAGCGATCCGGTCAGCCACAGCTGCGCGTGCGCCGCATCGGTGAGCGTCGCCCGGGTCAGCAGCCAGCTCACCACCGCCAGCAGCGCCGCGTTCACGCCGATGCCGATGAGCACCAGGCGAAATCCCATGACCCCGCTGTCCCCGGTGGTGGTGCGGCCCCAGGCGAGCAGGTAGATGAGCACCGCGGTCAGCAGTCCACCCAGTAGCGCCGCGACGGAAACGCCCAGTGCCGCGGCGATTCCGGTGCCCGTGCCGCCCACTCCGATCAGGACGGCCACCGCACCGACACTCGCGCCGGAGGTGATGCCGAGAATATCGGGGCTGGCCAGCGGATTCCGCAGGATCGACTGCGTCACCGCGCCCGCCAAGCCCAGTGCCGCGCCGACCACGACCGCCGCGCAGGCCCGGGGCAGCCGCGAATCCATGATCACGAAGCGCTGTGCGCGGGTGCCCCCGCCGCCGAGCACCTCCAACACCTTCCCGATCGGAATCCGGAAGTCACCCACCGACATATCCCAGGCGAACAGGCCGATCAACAGCACGGCCAGCGCGATCACGGTGAGTACCGCGCGGATTCGCAGCACGGTGGAGAAGCCGCCGACGCGTACCGCCGGGCGCACGGTCGAGAGGGTCACAGACTCACCAGCTTTCGGCGGCGGACGAGCAGGATGAAGAACGGCGCGCCGATGGCGGCCAGCATGACCCCGGCCTGGATCTCACCCGGCGGGGCGATCACGCGCCCGGCGGTATCCGCGATGAGCAGCGTGATTGCGCCGATCAGGCCCGAATAGGGCAGCAGCCAGCGGTAATCCGGGCCGGTGATGCCGCGGGCCAGATGCGGGACTATCAGGCCCAGGAAAGCGATCGGCCCGACGGCGGCCGTCGCGCCGCCGGCGAGCAGCACGACGGCCGTGAGACCCAGCGCGCGGGTGCGGCCGAGATCGACCCCGAGTCCGAGGGCGACATCGTCACCGAGTTGCAGCAGATTCAGGCCGGGACCGGCGATGACCGCCAGGATCGCGCCCGCGATGAGAAAGGGCAGTACCTGCCGGAAAACCGAGCCGTCATGTCCCGCGACGTCGCCGACCACCCAGAAGCGGTAGGCGTCCAGTGCGCTGCTGTCCAGCAGCACTACGACATTCGTCATGGCCTGCAGGAACGCGGTCACCGCGGCGCCTGCCAGCACCAGGCTGAGTGGACTGGCCTTACCGCCGCCCAGCGAGGACACCCCGAACACGACCGCTCCGGCGAGCAGCGCTCCGGCGAAGGCGAACCAGATGAACTGTGCGGGTGAGGTCAGCGCGAGCAGATGAATGCTGAGCGCCGCGAGGAATGCTGCGCCCGCATTGATACCGAGCAAACCTGCGTCGGCCAGCGGATTTCGGGTATACCCCTGAATGAGCGCGCCTGCCATGCCGAGGGCGAGGCCGGTGATCAGCGCGAGTCCGGTTCGGGGGAGCCGCAATTCGCGCACGATCTGTTCGGCCGTGCCGTCGGCGGGGCAGGACAGGGGTAGTCCGCCCGGGCAGGTGAGGGCGTCCCACACCGTGTGCAGGGGCAACAGCCGCGATCCGAGGCTGATGCTCGCGGCCACTGCGCACAGCAGCAGTAGGGCCAGGACGAGGAGTCCGAACAGACGTCGCCGTCTGGTGGTGACTACGGCGGGCACGGTGACGAACTACTCCTGACACATTCATTGCTCGACAAGTCTGGTAAGCCTAACCTATCTTTCCGTTCTTGTTGGAAACCCAGAGGCAGGAATAGTTGATGATTAGAGGAGGTTCGATGCTCGAGCCCGTAACCATGTGCCCGCCGCGCGATTCCCGGATCGCCTTCGGCCGTGCCTGTAATCGACTGCGCGCCCTGCAACCCGACCACCCGCGTGTCTATGCCGTCGCGGCCATGTCCGAACAAGGTAAGCGCCGGTGGTGGCGGCTGGCCGACGGGATTCGCGAAGGCCGCATCGAGCTCATGTACCGGCGGCACGCCGCCGAGATGAGCAATGCCGATATCGCCGCCGAGGTGGTGGCCACGGCCCTGATCCACGCCGTGGTGGGACGTGTGATGGCCATGGTGGTGGCCGAGGGCCGCGCCTGGGATCCGGGCCTGGAGAACCTGTGGATCCACACCGACAATGACGGTGGCATCGACTGGGCGGGACTGGCGGACACCACGATTCGCGTACTGGACGGTGACGATCTCACCGGCGAACCGGGTGTCGTCGCGCTGCCGTGTGAACCGGCCCTGTATGTCTGGCTGGCCGCCCGCTGGGAACCGGCCCTGTCGCTGGTTCAGGAAGCCTTGTCCCGGTGCGCGGGACTGGGTGCGCGGCGCTTCTGGGCGCTGGTCGCGGAATCGGTTGTGGGCGCGGCGACTTACGTGCCGGCCCTGTCGGGCACCTCCTCGGCGGCGGGCGCGCGGCGCGGGCAGGCCATGCTGGCCGCGCTGGAGGATCGTGGTCTGCCCGTGCGGCGGACCTGTTTTGTCAGATAGCGCCGGCCTACCCCGGAACCGGGGCGGGGGACCGGCTGCGCGGCGGCCGGGCGGGATGACACCCGCCCGGCTCGCGCGGGCCGGAGGTCAGGGGCGGGTGGAGGTCCGGCGTTCGGCCAGGACCGGTGGGCAGAGGGTGGCGGCTTCGCGGATGGCGAGGTCGAGCAGGCCGGGGAAGCGGGCGTCGATATCGGTGCGGCGCAGGGAGTTCAGGCGGCGGGTGCCGTCGTCGCGCTGACGGATGACGCCGGCTTCGCGCAGGGTGCGGAAGTGCCAGCTCTGGGTCGATTTGCTGACCGGCAATTCGAAGGCGGTGCAGGGCATTTCGGACCCGTCGGCGAGATTGGCGACGATGGCCAGCCGCAGTGGATCGCTCAGTGCCGAGAGGACGTCGATCAGTGAGAGGGCATCGCGGTCGGGGTGGGTGAGCGGGACGGCGGTTCGGCTTGCCATTGCTCCACTCTACATGTTCGACAATAGGCGAACATGGGTGTATGTTCGCCACTGATCGAACATGTTGGAAAGGATCCACCCATGCCTCTCGTAACCATCGACGCAGGTCCGAACCGGTCGGCCGCAGTACTGCGAGCCATTGCCGACGGGGTGCACGACGCCCTCGTGGCCGCCATCGGAATCCCGCCGGGCGATCGATTCCAGATCGTCGGCGCCCGCGGTGCGGGCGAATTGATCTTCGATCCCACCTATCTGGGCATCGAGCGACACGATGTCGTGTTCATCCGGATCACCCTGGTCGCGGGCCGCACCGACGAACGCAAAAAGGACCTCTACCGGCGGATCGTCGCCAACCTCGAGGAGAAGGCCGGAGTCCGCCGCGAGGACGTGGTCATCACGCTGACCGAGAACGGTCCCGTCGATTGGTCGGTCGGTAACGGGGTCGCTTCACTGGTCGATTGACGGTCTGGACCAATTGTTCGGTAACCGTTCAGAGAAATTTTCTGGTCGATCGTTCAGGATGGAAGTGTTCCAGTCGAAACGGTGCCCATGGAGAGATGAAGAGTGCAGAAGGACGCGTCCGTCGCGGATCGGACGATGGAGGGGCGAGTTCGTAGACGGTCCTCGCGGACGCGCCGGGCACGGGTGACCAAGCTGCCGCGCCTGCTGGCGCTGGCGGCGGAGAACGATCCCGACGGTATCGCGGTGGCACTGCGGGGAGCGGTGCTGCGGTATCGGGAACTCGATGGCGACTCATCGCGATTGGCGCGCTTGCTGATTCGGCGCGCCATCGGCCCGGGGGATCTCGTCGCGATTTCCGGCGGTCCGTCCATCGAATCCGTGACGGCGATGTGGGCGGTGGCGAAGACCGGCGCCGGGTTCGTCGTCGACGACTCGAACCTGGTTGCGGTGCAACAGGACACGGTGCAGACCGTCCTGGGCCTGGTAGCCGGATCGGCGCCGAGCGGGCCGGGTTCGTGGTTGCGCATGGACGGCCCGGACTTCCGCGACGAGCTCGCCGAATTCTCCGACGAGCCGGTGACCTACGAGGATCGGCTGCGTCCGATAGAACCCGAGGACATCGCCTATGTCCACGGCCCGGCGGGCGTGATCGTGACGCAGGCCGAGGTCGCGGCGCAGGGTGTCCGGCGGGCCGCACGCACACTGCCCGAATCGATCGCCGAGTTCCTGCGCACCGTATTCCCCTTCACCGCATATCTCGGACCGCACACGACACTGGCCGAACTGTTCGACCGCGTGGCGCGGGCGCTGCCGGACGCCACCGCGGTCCGATTCGGCGACCGGGGGCTGACCTACCGTGAACTCGACATCCTGTCGAATCGGCTGGCGCGCAAGCTGATCGCGCTGGGCGCGCGGCCCGAGACGCTGGTGGCCGTGGCCTTGCCGCGATCCCTGGAACTGGTGGTCGCCTTGCTCGCCACCGTGAAGGCCGGCAGTGGATATCTGCCGGTGGACCCGGCCTACCCCGCCGAGCGGATCGCCTATCTGCTCGCCGACGCCGAACCGGCGTGTGCCATCACGGATTCGGGAACCGTCCTGCCGATCGCGGCGCCCACGGTCGACGTGCACGATGCCGATCTCGCCGCGCTCGACGGTTCGCCCGTCACCGACGCGGACCGGTCGGCCCCGCTGCTGCCGAACAATCTGGCGTATGTCATCTACACCTCAGGTTCGACGGGCCGCCCCAAGGGGGTGCAGATCCCGCATCGCAATGTCGTGACCCTGCTGGCGAATACACAGCGGCAGTTCGGCTTCGATCACCGCGACGTGTGGACGATGTTCCACTCCTATGCGTTCGACTTCTCGGTATGGGAGCTGTGGGGCGCGCTGCTGCACGGCGGCACGGTGATCGTCGTCGATCACGAGACGTCCCGATCGCCCGAGCAGTTCCTGGAGTTGCTGCGCACCGAGCGGGTCACCGTGCTCAACCAGACGCCCTCGGCGTTCTACCAGCTGGCCGAGGCCGACCGCAGGGCCGCGGAGATTCCGGGCCGGACGCCATTGTCCTTGCTGTACATCGTGTTCGGTGGCGAGGCGCTCGATATCGGCCGGCTCGCGGAGTGGCGGGCCCGGTACGGCGAGGGCGGCGCGGAACTGGTGAACATGTACGGCATCACCGAGACGACCGTGCACACCACGCACCATTGGATCACCGCGACCGGGCGCACCGGCATCGGCTCCGCCATTCCCGGACTGCACATCCAGCTTCTCGACGAACGGTTGAAACCGGTCCCGGCGGGCGTGCCCGGCGAAATCTATGTCGCGGGGGCGCAATTGGCCCGCGGCTACCTCGGGCGCGCCGCGCTGACCGCCGGACGCTTCGTGGCGAACCCGTTCGATGCGAACGGATCCCGCCTGTACCGCTCCGGTGACCTGGCCAAATGGGATACCGCCGGAAATCTCGAATACCTGGGGCGCGCCGACGATCAGGTGAAGGTGCGCGGCTTCCGTATCGAGCTGGGCGAGATCGAAACCGCGCTGCTCGCCGTGGAATCGGTGCGCAATGCGGCGGTCATCGTGCGCGAGGACCTGCCGGGGGATCGGCGCATCGTCGCGTATCTGGTGGGGCGGCCCGATTGTGCGGCGCTGCGCTCCGAACTGGCGCGGACCTTGCCCGAATTCATGGTGCCGTCGGCTTTCGTCGTACTCGACGCGATTCCGCTGACCGCGCACGGCAAGCTCGATCGCCGGGCGCTGCCGGCGCCGGTGGCCGATACGGCCGCCTTCCGCGCGCCGACGCATCCCGTGCAGCAGCTGGTGGCCGGGGCGTTCGCCGAGGTGCTCGGCGTCGAGCGAATCGGATTGGACGACAACTTCTTCGCGCTCGGCGGCAACTCGCTACTGGCCACGCGGGTGGCGTCCCGGCTGAGCACGGCCTTGGGGACGCGGATACCGGGACGGCTGGTGTTCGAGGAGTCGACGGTGGCCGCCCTCGCCGCCGCCGCAATGCGGCAGACGGGCACGGGCGCGCGGCCCGCGCTGGAAGCGGGTCCGCGACCGGATCCCGTCCCGCTGTCGATGGCGCAGCAGCGGATGTGGTTCGTCAACCGGTTCGATACCGCATCGGCGGCCTACAACGTTCCCGTTGCCGTGCGATTGACCGGTGAACTGGATGTGGCCGCATTGCAGTGCGCCGTCGCCGATCTGATCGCGCGGCACGAGACACTGCGCACGCTGTACCCGCAGCGCGACGGCAGCGCCCGGCAGGTGATCCTGCCCGCCGGGCAGGCCGTCCCGGACCTCACACCGCAGCCGGTGACGGCGGATTCCTTACTGCCGCGCATCGCCGGGCTCGTCTCCGCCGGATTCGATGTGACCACCGAAGTCCCCGTGCGAGCCGAGCTGCTCCGCCTCACCGGCACCGAAACCACCGAGCACGTACTGATTTTCGTGGCACATCACATCTGCTGCGACGGCTGGTCGATGGGCCCGCTGACCCGGGATGTGATGGTGGCGTACGCGAGTCGTGCGGCGGGCGCCGCGCCGGAGTGGGCGCCGCTGCCCGTGCAGTACGCGGATTTCAGTGTCTGGCAGCGGGATGTGCTCGGTTCGGACGCGGACCCGGACAGCCCGATATCGCAGCAGGCCGGGTATTGGCGCAGCGCGCTGGCCGGTGCGCCCGCCGAGCTCGGCCTGCCCGCCGATCGCAGCCGCCCGGCCGTGGCCTCGTTCCGCGGCGGGCGGGTGCCGTTCTCGATCGGCGGCGAGGTGCGGCGCGGGCTGGGCGAGATCGCGCGCGAGCAGAACGCGACCCTGTTCATGGTGGTGCACACCGCCTTCGCGGTACTGCTGGCCCGGCTGTCCGGCAGCGATGACATCGTCATCGGCGCCCCGGCGGCGGTGCGGGACGATCCCGCGCTCGACGGCCTGATCGGCATGCTGGTCAATACCCTGGTGCTGCGCACCGAGATACCGCCCGCACTGACCTTCACCGAGCTGCTGGCCCGGGTCCGGGAGACCGATCTGCAGGCGTACGCGCATGCCGACATGCCGTTCGAACGGCTGGTGGAACTGCTGGAGCCGGAGCGTTCGACGGCCCGGAATCCACTGTTCCAGGTCTCGCTGACATTGCAGAATCTGCCGGAGAGCAGCTTCGAGTTGCCCGGATTGCGGGTCGGCGCGGTCGATTTCGCGATCGATACCGAACAGTTCGATCTCTCGCTGACCCTCAGCGAAGCCGGTGACGAGGCCGGCGGGATGGACGCGCTGTTCACCTTCGCCCGGGACCTGTTCGACGAGGCGACGGTGCGCGATTTCGCCGATCGATTCACCCGGCTGCTGGCGGCGATCACCGCCGCACCGGACACCCCGGTCGGGGACCTGCCGCTGCTCGATACGGCCGAATACGCACAGCTGACCGAGGTGGACGGGTCGACGACCGGCGAGTTGCTTCCCGATCTGCTCACCCGGGGTGCGCGGAAGGCTCCGGAGCGGATCGCGGTGCGCTACCGGGATCGTTCGATCACCTACCGGGAGCTCGACGAATACTCCTCCCGCCTGGCGCGGCTCCTCATCGACCGCGGCATCGGCCCGGAAAGCCCGGTGGCGCTGGCCTTTCCGAGGTCCTATGAAATGGTCGCCGCCGTGCTGGCGGTGGCGAAGAGCGGCGCCGCGTATGTGCCGATGGACCCGGCCTACCCGCAGGATCGATTGCGGCACATGGTCACCGATGCGGGCGTCGCGCTCGGCCTCACCGCCGCCGCACATCGCGCACAACTACCCGGCGAGGTGGACTGGCTCGTCCTCGATGACCCTGCGACGGAGCGCAGGCGCGCGGCATGGTCCACGGCGCCGGTGACCGATGCCGACCGGCTCGCACCCCTCGATTCGCGGCATCCGGCGTACGTGATCTACACCTCGGGGTCGACCGGCAGGCCCAAGGGCGTCACCGTCACACACGCCGGACTCGGTGGGCTCGTCGGCTACGTGATCGATGCGTATCGGTTGGAACCGCACCATCGGATGCTGCACATCTGCTCGCCGAGCTTCGACCAATCGATCGAGGAATGGCTGTGCGCCTTCTACACCGGAGCCACCCTGGTGATCGCGGCGCCCGAGGTGCTGGGCGGAGCGGAACTCGACAGCCTGTTGCGGTGCGAAGGGGTGACGCATACGGTCCTCACGCCCGGACTGCTCGGCACCCTCGATCCCACCGGACCCGGCGCGCTCGAATTGGTCTCGGCCGGTGGCGATGTCACGACACCGGAACTGCTGGCCGGGTGGCAGCCGGGCCGCCGCTACTGCAACGGCTACGGCCCAACCGAGATGACGATCGGCGCGACCTACACGACGCTGGTTGCGGGACAGCGCATTACCATCGGCCGCCCGGTGCCGGGCCGGTCCGCACTGGTCCTGGACTCGCGACTGCGGCCGGTAGCGCCGGGTGTGGCCGGTGAGCTGTATCTGGCCGGTGCGGCCATGGCGCGCGGCTATCACGATCGCGCCGGGCTCACCTCGGAGCGGTTCGTGGCCTGCCCGTGGGGTGTGGCCGGTGCGCGAATGTACCGCACCGGCGACCTGGTGCGCTGGGTGACCGGGACGGACGGCCTGGAGCTGGAATACCTCGGGCGCACGGACTTCCAGGTGAAGATCCACGGCTTCCGCATCGAACTGGGCGAGATCGATGCGGTGCTCGGCGGCCACGACGGCGTCGACTTCGTGACCACGCTGGGTCGTGAAACCGCCGACGGCGCTACGGTATTGGTGTCGTATGTGCGTGCGGCGGTGGGATACACGCTCGATCCGGATCAGCTCCGCGAGCACGCGGCGCGCGTGCTGCCTCGACATATGGTGCCGGCCGCGGTGGTGGTGCTCGACGAGATCCCGTTGACGCCGGTCGGGAAGCTGGATCGTAAGGCCTTGCCGGAGCCGGTGTTCGAGGCCGCGACCTTCCGGGCGCCGTCCACGCCGGCGGAACACCTGGTGGCGGAGGTCTTCGCGCAGGTCCTCGGCCGCGAACGGGTGGGCGCCGACGATGATTTCTTCGCGCTGGGCGGCACCTCGCTGCTGACCTTCCCCCTGCAACAGGCGCTCGCGGATCGGCTCGGCATCGAACTGCCGGTGGCGGTGCTGTTCCGGACCTCCACCGTGCGCGGGCTCGCGGCCCTCGCGACCGGTGCGGACGCGCCGGCGTCGGGCCCGGCCCCGCTCCTCGCCGATGCGGTGCTCGAACCGGAGATCACCGGCCCGGGACCTCGGCCGATGCGTGATGTACTGCTCACCGGCGCCACCGGATTCGTGGGCGCCTACCTGCTGCGGGAACTCCTCGATCGCACCGATGCTCTGGTGTGGTGCCTGGTTCGCGCCGACAGCGTGGGCCGCGGGCGCGATCGGATTCGTGACGCCCTGCGGTCCTATGAGCTGTGGGACGAGACCTTCGAGGCCCGGATCGTCCCTGTGCCGGGCGATCTCGCCGAACCGGCGTTCGGGCTGACCGAGGCCGAATACGCGCGGCTCGCCGACCGCATCGACGCGATCTACCACAATGGCGCGCGGGTCAATCACCTCGAACCGTACTCCCGGCTGCGCGCCGCCAATGTCGAGGGAACCCGGGAAGTACTGCGCCTGGCCACCACCCGGCAGGTCAAGGCGGTCCACTTCGTCTCCAGCGCCAACACCGTCATCTCCACGACGAGTGGCCAGCAGCTCATCCGCGAGGGCACCAGGATCGGCGCGGCCGAGCTACCCGAACAGGGTTACACAGCAAGCAAATGGGTGGCCGAACAACTGATCCTGCAGGCCGGGGAACGTGGTGTACCCGTCCGCATCTATCGTCCCGGGCTGATCTCCGGCGATCTGCGAATCGGCAGGAACAGTCCCGACGATTCGTTCTGGAACATGATCCGGGCCGCGGTAATCCTCGGCGCCGCACCCGATATCGGTGCGGCGACAATGGATTTGGTGCCGGTGACCTACGTCGCGAGCGCAATCGTCGCGATCTCCCTCGGCACGGCGACCGATATCGAATACCACCTGGTGAACGAGAAACCGGTCGCGGTACGTGAGGTCTTCGAATCTCTCGCCCGGCATGGACTTCCCATCAGGACCGAGTCAGTAGAGACGATCCAGCTCCGATTCGCCGAGGAGTCGCGCACCCGTGCGGCGGCAGGCGACGATTCACTGGTGCGTGCCGCCCTGGTCAGCGGCAATTTCGGTGGCGGCGGCGATATCGTGCTGGACGACACCAATGCGCGCAAGGCGCTCGCCGGTTGTGGAATCGCCTGCCCACCGATCGACGACGTTGTGCTCGATACCTATGTCCGCGCCTTCCAGGCGGCCGAATTCCTTCCGTCACCGCCGATGGCTAGCATGTGATCGTCCATTGGCCGCATGCATCGGAAGGATGTTGTCGTCGCGCGAGAGTTTGTTCAGCGCAACCATTCTCGGCGAGCATGCATTCTCGGCCACGTGATCCGCGGCACTGTCGCCGCTGTGCGTGATCTCAGCTATACGGCGATATCGTGGATCGCCGATTTTCGAGGAGTCGATCTTGACCAGTGTGTTCCGTCGGCCCATCTCTCCTACGGAGCAGATGTATCTATCGGCGCGAGACGTGCATCCGCCCTTCCTGATACAGATCGCCGTCGCAGGTGAGGGCGGCATCGACCCGGAACGGTTGCGGGCTGCCGTCGAACTCGCGGCGCGGACCTGCCCGGGCGCGCGATTGCGGCGCAACGGGCGGGAATGGGTCGCCGTGCCGGAGGCGCCGCAGGTCCGGGTGCTGGAGGGTGCGCGGATCGATTACGAACGGCTGGAAACGGATTCGGTGATCGGCAGCCCCATCGCGCGGACGTCCGGGCCGGAGCCGATGTGCGAGGTGCTGCTGCTGACGGGTGATCCCGTCACGGTGGTCTTCCGGGCCTTCCACGGCATCATGGACGCCAAGGGCCTGCAACTGTGGGCCGCGGATGTCTTCCGCGCCCTGCGCGGCGCGGAACCGGTGGGCTCCGCGGACGCCACCGCCGACCACGACCTGGTGAAACGATTGGGCGCCACCGGAAAAGCCGTGCCGATGCGCATGGCGTTCCGCTCGCCGATCGGGCACGGCCGCCGGGTCGCGGGGGAGCCGCCGTTCCTGCTGCGGCGGCGCAGCGTGCCCGCCGTGAGTTCCGCGCTGGTGGCCCGCGTCGCCGAAACGGTGGTCGCGGCCTCGGGCCCGCGGTCGCGCATCATGATCCCGGTCGACCTGCGCAGGCATGCGCCGGAACTCGCGTCCACGGCGAACCTGACCCTGCCGCTGTTCCTGGATTGCGTGCCGGGAGAGGACTGGCGTCAGCTCAACGGCCGCATGATGTCCGGGCTGGTGCGCCGCGCCGAACTCGATCAGATGGGCAGCCGCGGGCTGGCCCGCATTCCGGCGGCGGTGGCCCGCGCGACGGTCCGCACCGTCGACGGCATCGGCGCCGCGACCGGGCGAAACCTCTGCTCGGCCATCATCTCGCACGCCGGCAAGATGCCGACCGCGGACTTCACCACCCCGGATTTCACGGCCGGCGCGGTGGTGACCATTCCCGCGCATACCGGGCTCGCGCCGATCTCCTTCGCGATCGTCGAATCGGATTCGACCACCGAGATCCTGGTCTCGTGCCGCAATGGCCGGGGCATTGCCGAGCGGCTCGAGCACCTGCTGGACTCGATCGAGCGTGCGCTGTCGAATACCGAGGACGCTCCGGAAGCTGCTGTAGAGCAGGAGAATTCAGCCGCGACCCCGGTCCACGGTGGTGCGGCGACCTTGGTGGATGTGCTGCGCGAGCACGTGGCCCGGCGACCGGACGCGACGGCGGTCACCGGACCCGACGGTTCGCTCACCTACGCGGACCTCGGCGCCCGATCGGCCGCGGTCGCTGCGACGCTGGCGGACAAGGGCGTTCGCCGCCACGATATCGTCGCCATTCTCGCAGGCCGGACATTGCGGGCCATGGCGGGGCAGTGGGGCATCCTCGAGGCCGGCGCGGCCTTCCTGCCGCTGGATCCCAAGCATCCGCAGGAACGGATCCGGCAGACGTTGCAGGACTCCGGGGTGCGGCTGTGCCTGATCGAGAGGCGCTACGCCGACATCGTCGGCGATACGGTGCCGGTGCTCGTCCTGGAGGACCTGCCCGAATCCGGTCCACAGCGGCCCGACGTCGCGGTCGAGCCCGGCGACACCGCCTACGTCACCTACACCTCCGGGTCCACCGGGAAGCCCAAGGGCGTGTGCGTCACACATGACGGCGTGCTGCACTACCTGCGCGCCGCGACCGACTGGTACCGGCTCGATGCCGGCACCCGCTACGGCCACTACCACACGCCCGCAGCCGATATGGCCTGCATGGCCATGGTTTCCGCCGCCTACGCGGGCGGGGTCGTGGTGCTCGCACCGGGCGACGTGAACCATGTGACCCTGTCGCAACTGCTGGGGGAGGACGGCGCGAACACCGTACTGCTCACCCCGAGCCTCGCGGAAGTGGTGGTGCGCCAGGGCATTCAGGCGCAGCGGATGAATACCGTGGTGCTGGCCGGTGAGCAGCTCACCGCCGATCTCGCCCGCCGGGCGCGCGAATTCTTCGGGCCCGAAGTCCGGCTGGTCAACAGCTACGGCCCGACCGAAGTCAGCCTGGTGTCCCACTCGTATGTGCTGCCGGTACAGGTCAAGACGGGATCAGCGGTGCCGATCGGCTCCCCGGCGCCCGGCACGACCGAGCATGTCCTGGATGCCGACGGGCTACCCGTGCGCGATGGCGAACCGGGCGAATTGTATTTGGGCGGACCGCAGGTCGCCGCCGGCTACCTGAATCGGCCCGAACTCACGGCCGAGCGATTCGTCACCATCGACGGTGAGCGCGCGTACCGGACCGGAGACCTGGTGCGGCGTGCGGCCGGCGGGATGCTGGAGTTCGCGGGCCGCGTCGACCATCAGGTGAAGATCCGCGGTAACCGGGTGGAACCCGACGAGATCCGCTATCACCTGGAATCGCACCCCGAGATCACCGCGGCGGCGGTGATCAGCCGACGGCGCGACGAGCACAGCGACGACGTCCTGGAGGCGTTCCTCGTCACCGGGCCGCAGGCGCCGGATCACGGTGCGCTGCGTGACTTCCTGGCCGAGCGGCTCCCGGTCTACATGATCCCCAGCGCCTTCCACTCACTCGCGGAACTGCCGTTGACCAGCAATGGGAAGCTGGACCGCACCGGTCTCGCCGCACTGGTGAGCGCACCGGCCGGGCCGGTGGCGGCCGTCACCGAGGCGGCGGACGACGACCTGCCGGGCCGGATCGCCGCGATCTGGGCCGCCGTATTGCGCTGCGACGCCGCCGATATCGGCCCCGATTCCGACTTCTTCGTGCTCGGCGGTGACTCGCTGGCCACGGTCGAAATGCTGGCCCGGGTCTCGCGTGAACTCGTCGGCCCGGCGGGCGAACAGGCGTTCGTGGCCCAGGTAGAAGGGCTCATGCATCACCTGACGGTGGAACGGGTATCCGACGCGGTCACCGCGGCTGCCGGGGTGACCGCATGATCTTCCTCGGGAGCGGTTCGCTGCTGTGGCGTGCGGTCGATTTCGCCGCCGCCGCAGGCCATCTCATCGATCTCGTGGTGCTGCCCGCCGGACAGGAGTCCGCCGCGGGCCAGCGCGAGTTGCCGATCCTGTGTGTCGATGACGTCAATACCGCCGCCGCCGAACTGCGGGTGGCGAGCACCGACGGCATCGTGTTCTCGATCAACAATGTGACCATCCTGCGAGACCCGCTGCTGGACGGTGGTTTCCGCGTCTACAACATTCACAACGGCCTGTTGCCGCGGCACCGGGGTCTGCCCGAGGCCGCCATCGCGCACGCGATCCTCAATGGCGACAGCACGTATGGCGCCACGCTCCACGAGATCGACGCGGGGATCGACACGGGCGCGGTCATCGATGTCGAGGCGTTCGACATCGGGCCGGGTGACACCTTCCAGGATGTCATGATCGCCGGTCTGCGCGCCTGCACTCAGCTCTTCGAGCGGAATTTGGAAGACATTGCCGCGCAACGGGTGACAGCCCGCCCGCAGTCGCCGGACACCGGAGGTTATTACGGGCGCAGGGCGCTCGACGCGCTTCGCGAGATGACCGATCACCCGGAGTTCGGCCGGGCGACCGCGGTAGGCGTTTTCGCCGGTTACTACCCGGAGTTGGCGGCGGCCTCGCCGCGCGGATAGTTCCACTCGATGAGAAGGCGGTGGGCTCCAGGGAAATTCATGTCCTGGAACCCACCGCCGGCAGGGGATCGGGGCCGCCGCAGCCCTCGGGGCCTCGCTCGATCCTGACGCCGGACTCAGTGTAGGTCAGGCTTACCTAACTTGCAAGTGTTCGTTATCGCGGCCCGCGCCCGCGCCGGGGAGCCCGCAATCTTCGCGTGCGAGTGCTGTGCAAATGTGTGCATATGACCGAAGACACCTCATCGATCAAGTCCATGGCCGATGTGACTCCCGAGCTGATGAACAAGTTCAGCGCGGGCACCTTCAGCGATCTCATCGGACTGAAGTTCACCGAGCTCACCGGTGACCGCGTGGCCGGGGAATGGGTGGTCACCCCGCAGCTCTACCAGCCGGCCGGCATCGTCAACGGCGGCGTCTACTGCACGATCATCGAGACCCTCGCCAGCGTGGCGGGCGGCGCCTGGCTCGGCGACCGCGGGACCGTGGTGGGCGTCAACAACAACACCGACTTCCTGCGGGCCGTCCGCGAGGGCGTGCTGCGCGGTGAGGCCACCCCCGTGCACCGCGGCCGCTCCCAGCAGCTGTGGGTCGTCGTCATCACCGATGAGCAGGGCCGGACCGTCGCCCGCGGCCAGGTGCGACTGCAGAATCTGTACCCGCAGAACTGATCCTGCGCGGCGGGAAAAGCATAGACATTGTGAAACAAGCCGGTAACCCGGCTCGTGCCAAAATTGCCGTCGACCCGAACGAAGATCCGACGAGGAGTCCCCATGCGACTGTCGCCGCACGAGCAGGAACGCCTGCTCCTGAGTTATGCGGCCGAGCTGGCCAGGCGGCGGCAGGCACGCGGACTGAAGCTCAATCACCCCGAGGTGGTCGCCATCATCTCCGACCATGTCCTCGAGGGCGCGCGTGACGGACGTTCGGTGGCCGAGCTCATGGCCTCGGGGCGCACCGTGCTCACCCGCGACGACGTCATGGACGGCATCCCGGAGATGATCCACGATGTCCAGATCGAGGCCACTTTCCCGGACGGCACCAAGCTCGTCACCGTCCACAACCCGATCGGCTGATCCAGTGATCCCTGGCGAATATCTCTGTGCCGAGGGCACTATCGAGCTCAATCCCGGCGCCGACCGCATCGAACTCGATGTGGTGAACACCGGTGACCGGCCCGTTCAGGTCGGCAGCCACGTGCACTTCCCGCAGGCCAATACGGCGCTGGACTTCGATCGCACGGCCGCGCACGGCCGCCGCCTCGACATTCCCGCCGGCACCGCGGTCCGCTTCGAACCCGGTCTGGGACAGCGGGTTTCGCTGGTCCCGCTGGGCGGCACCCGCGAAGTGTACGGAATCAGCCTCACCCCACCCGGAAAGCTGGACGCCTGATGGCCGAACTCTCCCGCGCCCGCTACGCCGAACTGTTCGGCCCCACCACCGGCGACCGCATCCGCCTGGCCGACACCGACCTGCTCATCGAGATCACCGAGGACCGCAGCGGCGGCCCGGGTCGCGCCGGTGACGAAGCGGTCTTCGGCGGCGGCAAGGTACTGCGCGAATCCATGGGCCAGGCCCGCGCCACCCGCGCCGAGGGCACCCCCGACACGGTCATCACCGGTGTGGTCATCATCGATCACTGGGGAATCATCAAGGCCGACATCGGCATTCGCGACGGGCGGATCAGCGCCATCGGCAAGGCGGGCAATCCGGACACCATGACGGGGGTACACCCGGACCTGGTCGTCGGGCCCTCGACCGAGATCATCGCGGGCAACGGCCGCATCGTCACCGCGGGCGCCATCGACTGCCATGTGCATTTCATCTGCCCGCAGATCCTGGACGAGGCCCTCGGCGGCGGCATCACCACCCTGATCGGCGGCGGCACCGGACCCGCCGAGGGCTCCAAGGCCACCACGGTCACGCCGGGCGCCTGGCACGTGGGCCGCATGCTGGAGGCCACCGACGGCTGGCCGGTGAACATCGTGCTGCTCGGCAAGGGCAATACGGTGCGGCCCGAGGCGCTGTGGGAGCAATTGCGCGGCGGCGTGGCCGGATTCAAACTGCACGAGGACTGGGGCACCACACCCGCGGCCATCGACGCCTGCCTCACCGTGGCGGACGCGTCGGGCGTGCAGGTCGCGCTGCACTCGGACACCTTGAACGAGGCCGGCTTCGTGGAGGACACCCTCGCGGCGATCCGCGGCCGGGCCATCCACTCGTATCACACCGAGGGAGCGGGCGGCGGGCACGCGCCCGACATCATCACCGTCGCTTCGCATCTCAATGTGCTGCCGAGCTCCACCAACCCGACCCGGCCACATACGGTCAACACCCTCGACGAGCACCTGGACATGCTCATGGTGTGCCACCACCTGAGCCCCAAGATCCCGGAGGATCTGGCCTTCGCGGAGAGCCGCATCCGGCCCTCCACCATTGCCGCCGAGGATCTGCTGCACGATATGGGCGCGATCTCCATGATCGGCAGTGACGCGCAGGCCATGGGCCGCATCGGCGAGGTGGTGCTGCGCACCTGGCAGACCGCGCACGTCATGAAGCGCCGCCGCGGCGCGCTCGCGGGTGACGGTGCGGCCGACAACAATCGGGTGCAGCGCTACGTCGCGAAGTACACCATCTGCCCGGCCGTCGCACACGGTCTCGATCACGAGATCGGGTCGATCGAGGTGGGCAAGCTGGCCGACCTGGTGCTGTGGGAGCCCGCGTTCTTCGGCGTCCGGCCGCACGCCGTGCTCAAGGGCGGCATGATCGCCTGGGCCGCCATGGGCGACGCCAATGCCTCGATCCCCACGCCGCAGCCGGTGCTGCCGCGGCCCATGTTCGGCGCCTCGCCGATCGTGGCGGCGGGCACCTCGCTGAGCTTCGTCTCCGAGGCGGCCATCGAGGACGGGCTCGCCGATCGCCTGCGGGTGAACCGGAAGCTGGTGCCGGTGGCCAATGTCCGCAAGCGCACCAAGGCCCACATGCCACGCAATGACGCCATGCCGCGCATCGAGGTGGAACCCGACACCTTCACCGTGCGCATCGACGGCGAAGTGTGGGACGAGCAACCGGCTGCGGAGTTGCCGATGGCACAGCGCTATTTCCTGTTCTGAGGTGGCAGACTCGGGCCCATGACGAATTCGGAATGGGCCGAAGTTGATCACTACCTCGTGAATACCCTGGTGGGCGACGAGGATTCGGAAACGCTGCGGGCGAACGATGCGGCCGGGCTGCCGCATATCGACGTCTCGCCCGCGCAGGGCAAGTTCCTCTACCTGATCGCGCTGTCCGTGCGTGCCCGCCGGGTGCTGGAGATCGGCACCCTCGGCGGGTACAGCACCACCTGGCTGGCGCGGGCGGTCGGTAAGGCCGGTCAGGTGGTGACCCTCGAATACGAGCCCAAGCACGCCGAGGTGGCGCGCGAGAATCTGGACCGCGCGGGCGTGGGTGAGCGGGTCGAGATCCGGGTGGGCGCCGCGCTGGACTCGCTGCCGGTGCTGGCCGCCGAGCAGCCCGAGCCGTTCGATCTGGTGTTCATCGATGCCGACAAGGTCAACAACTCGAACTATGTGCAGTGGGCGTTGAAGCTGACCCGGCCGGGCTCGGTGATCATCGTCGACAATGTGGTGCGCAATGGCGGTATCGCACAGGCGGATTCCTCCGATGCCGCGGTGCGGGCGAGCCGCGATGTCATCGAATTGCTCGGCGCCGAACCGCGTCTGGAGGCCACCGTGCTGCAGACCGTCGGCAGCAAGGGCTGGGACGGTTTCGCCTACGCCGTCGTGCTGGGCGACGAATAACCCACCGCTGGAACGGTGTTTTCAGGAGCCGGCGGCGCGACCATCCGGGTGCGCCGCCAGTTCCTCCCAGAATTCCACATACGCCTGCTCGTGCCCGATGCCGAGTTGCAGGATGCGGGCGCGGGACACCGCGCCCACATTGTCCTCGGGATCGATCTCGGCGCGTAGCTTGCGGTAGAGGTCCAGCCAGCGGCGGTGTTCCGCGACCTGGGCGCGGGCCAGTCCCACCACATCACCCTGTGCGCCGAGATCGGCGAAGAACAGTTTGAGCTGCGCGGGATCGCGCGTCTCCGGGGGCGGTGAGCTCGGATCGGCCAGCCAGCGGGTCAGTTCCGCCTGCCCGGCGTCGGTGAGGTGGAAGACGCGCCGCCGGCGGCCGCCCTCCTCGGCTTCCTCGCGCAAAAGTCCCTGTTCGGCCAGGCGCGGCGGAACGCGATAGAGCTGAGCGTGGGGGATGGGCCAGAAGTAGTCGACGCTCTCCTCGAGCCGGGCCTTGAGTTCGTACGGGGTGAGCGGTCCGTGCCGGGCGATGAGACCCAGCACGATGTGGTCCTGCGGACCGAGTTCGGCCATCCTGCAGCCCCTTTCGTGGTGCCCTGTTGACATCATATCAGTGAGACTATATGTTCATTCCATCGAGACCGTATCAATGATACTAACAAGGAGTGGGCATGCGTGACTTCGGCATCGAACTGTTCGAGCTGTGGACCGATATGTGGAACCTGAATCTGGACCGGGTCGAGCAGATCATGGCCCCGGAATTCACCCTGCGCTACGCCCAGCCCGGTGCGGACGTCTACGACGACATCCACGACCGCAAGGCGCTCGCCACGCAGGTCGCGGCATTCCACGGGCAGGTGCCCGGCGTGCGGTTCTCGTCCGACGGAGTGCCGGTCGTCGAAATGAACGACAGCCGAACCGGAATCGTGGCCCGGCCCTACCGGGCGACCATGACCGACGGGGACGGCGGCGAACGCGTACTGCACGGCACCGACATCCTGCGCGCGGAGAACGGCCTCATCGTGGAGGTCTGGTCGGTATCCGGCGGCCCGGGCGGACGCAGCTTCTACGCCGCGAACTGACAGAATCGTCCGCATGTCCAAGCGCCGCAAAGCCCGCCCGATGCCCGAGGAGTGCCCGTGCGGGCAGTCCGCGACATACGCGGACTGCTGCGGGCGGCTGCACAGCGGCGCGGCACAGGCCACCACCGCCGAACAGTTGATGCGCTCGCGCTTCAGCGCCTTCGCCGTCCACGACGAGTCCTACCTGCTGCGCAGCTGGGACCCCGAAACCCGGCCCGCCGACGTGGATTTCGATCCGGGCATGCACTGGGAGCGTCTCGACATCGTGGGCAGCACCGGCGGCGGGCCGTTCCACACCGAGGGCACGGTCGAATTCCGTGCCCACTACCGGGCGCGCGGCGCGGCGGGCGAACTGCACGAGAACAGCCGTTTCCGCCGCGACCACGGCGCCTGGGTCTATCTCGACGGCGATATCGAGCACTGACGCCGGCCGGTCCGAGCCCGCCACGAAATCGGGAAAGCCCCGGCGGCGATCAGGCTTTCGCCCGGGCCTCGAAGCCGTCGCAGAGTGCCTCGAGACCCGTCTCGAGCAGATGCGCCGGATCGAGCAGAGCGGTATCGCCGAGGCCGTGCAGCTCCGCGAGGGCGGGCGGGGTGGCCCACAACGGCGTGCCCTCCAGCAGGGCGGTGAGACCGGAGCGTTCGCCCGGTTCACTGTCCCTGGCCTGCAACAGTTTCGCGCTGACCTCTTGTAGAGCGACGCCGGCGATGTAGCTCCACACCGCCAGGGACATGCGGGTGGCCTCGCGGGCGTCGACCCCGAGTTCGCGGAAACCCTCCACCAGCCAGCTCAGAACGACCAGGCTGTGGGCGCCGAAGTTGTAGCGCGGCACCGCGAAGGTGAACAGGACCCACGGATGTTGCTGGTACAGCTGCCAATCCACCTCGGCGGCAATGCGCACGCGGTCACGCCAGGTCCAGGCCTGACCGGTGGCGTCCGGATAGGTATTGCGCCGCGAGACCTCATCGGTCATGGCGGCCAGGAGGGTGTCCTTGTTGGGGATGTGGCGGTACAGCGACATGGCGCCCGCGCTCATCCGCTCGGCGATGCGGCGCATGGAGAGGGCGTCGAGTCCGGACTCGTCGGCCAGGCCGATGGCGGTGTCGACAATGGCGGCCCGGGTGAGCTTGGCCTCGGTCATCGGACGAATTCTTTCCTTCCAGTACCAGGCATGCGTACACTGTACTCCGGACCGCGCGTACGGCGTACGCGCGCTTTTCACTCAGCAGCCCGAAATCAGCCCGAAGGATAGGTGATGACCAGTACTCTCGCGCGTCCCGACGCGAAGACGACGCGCCGCGCCTGGCTGGGCCTGGCAGTGCTCCTGCTGCCCGTGCTCCTGGTATCGATGGACATGTCGGTGCTCTACCTCGCCATGCCCACTCTCACCGACTCCCTCGATCCCTCGGCCGCCCAGCAGCTCTGGATCCTGGACATCTACGGCTTCATGATCGCCGGCCTGCTCATCACCATGGGCAATCTCGGCGACCGTATCGGGCGGCGCAATATCCTGCTGGCCGGGGCGAGCATCTTCGGACTGGCTTCCATCCTGGCCGCATTCGCGCCCAGCGCCGGCGTTCTCATCGCGGCGCGCGCCCTCATGGGCATGGGCGGCGCGACCCTGCTGCCTTCCAGCCTGGCGCTCATCTCGACCCTGTTCCCCGAGGCGCGGGCACGAGCCACCGCCATCGGCGTGTGGACGGCCTTCTTCGCGGGCGGCTCGGCCGTCGGGCCGATCATCGGCGGCGTACTGCTGCACCACTTCTGGTGGGGTTCCGTCTTCCTGATCAATATCCCGGTGCTGCTCGTGCTGCTGGTCTTCGGGCCGCTGCTGCTGCCCGAACACAAGTCCGCGGGCCGCGGGCCGCTGGATCTGCCCAGCGTGGCCCTGTCCATCGGCGGCATCCTGCCCCTCGTCTACGCCGTGAAGCATTGCGCCGCCGAAGGAGTCGACGCACCCGCCATCGGCATCGGCGTCGTGGGCCTGTTGCTGCTGGTGCTGTTCATCCGCCGCCAGCGCACCCTCACCGAACCGCTACTCGACCTGAGCCTGTTCCGGCGCGGACTGTTCTCGGTCGCCGTCGGCTCCAGCACCGTCGGCATGCTGGCGCTCGCCGGTATGAGCTACCTGACCGGCATGTACCTGCAGACGGTCACCGGACGCGACGCGCTGCAGGCCGCGCTGCTCGGGATTCCCATGGCCGTGGTGGTGTTCGTATGCTCCATGAGCGGGGCGCGCGTCGGGCGCGCGCTCGGCACCAAAACCGCCTTCGTACTGGCCTTGAGCATGGCCGCGACCGGCAACCTCATGCTGCTCGGCGTCGGCGTGGACGGCGGGATCGGCTGGTACGTGGCCGGTTCCGTGGTGGCGGGCATGGGCTTCGGCACCGCCTTCACCCTGGTCTCCGAAGTGGCCGTGTCCTCGGTCCCCGCCGAACGCGCCGGATCGGCCGTCGGCATCTCCGAGACCAGCTTCGAACTCGGCAACGGCCTCGGGCTGGCGCTGCTGGGTTCGCTTGCGGCACTGGTCTTCCGATCCGGCGGCGACTTCAAACCGACACTGGGAGAAACCGTCACCGATGCGGGCGGCAACACCGCCCTGATCGACTCCGCGCGCGAATCCTTCGTGAACGGCATGCATATCGCCACCACGACGGGCGCGGTACTGCTCGCGGGCATGGCCGTGATCGCGTTCTTCGCCAAGGACGGCGCGCGCTCACACGACGGTGAGCACGCGCCGGACCCGGTGTAAGTTCCGATGAATCTCAGTCGTCCGGATCCTGTTGTGCCACGACGGCATCCATCAGGCCCGGGAAGCGATCGGCCAGATCGTCGAGCCGTAGCGACACCATGAGGTCCCGAGCGATCACCGCGGCGGGCATCAGGTTCGATCCCCGGCATCTGCACGACGGCTATCGCAGCGTCGCGGTCACCGTGCACAACACGGCGAGCCGTCCCGATGCGGAGCTCGACGAATGGCTGGCCATCGTGTTCACCTGCCGTGACGGACGCATCGCGACCATCGATACGCACATCTCCGATGTGCCGATGATGGAACGGTTCTTCGGCGCGTAACCGGGCTACTTACCGAGGACGAGGGTCCACATTTCGTTCGCCCGCTTGCTCATCGGCTGGATGATCGTGCGGTAGGTCCAGCGGGCCGGGCGGGCGACGTGCTCGCGCCAGAGCCGGGCGGTGGCCGCGGCAAGTGGTTGCAGCACAGTCCGATACAGGTAGCGGCAGGGCGTGATCAGCAGGACGCGGGTCACGGTGGTCGCGGTCTGCCAGCCGAAGAGCACGGATACCGCGAACGCGTAGATCAGCGGGCGCAGGATCCAGTGCCGGCACATGCGCGCGGGCCACCGCAGGAACCAGCGGTAGCAGAATCCGAGGCCGTGGCCGAGGGCGTGCAGGGCGGGGTCGAGCACTTCGGCTGTCAGCCAGGTGAATCCCGGCCGGAGCAGGCGCTGCCACAGGAATCCGGCCGGTCGGACGATGAGCCGGGTGAGAGTGAACTCCATTATCCGGAACAGCAGGATCAGGCCTGGGCGCAGCAGCAGTCGCCACAACCATTGCTCAATGACGTGCCGGAAGGGCTGCAGGACGAACTGGACCAGCAGCGCGCCGAGGGGTGTGAGTACCAGACTCCACAGCACGTGCTGGATGAGCCAGTGCCACAGGTAGTTCCTGACGAATTTCCAGCCGGGGCGGATCACCCAATCGCGGAGCAGTTTCGCGGTGGGCTCGAGCAGATGGTCGAGGAAGAATGCCCAGGCCGATGCGATCGTTCGCGAACTGAACTTGATCGCTTCCCACAGCAGCCGTGGTGGCAGGAATATCGCCAGGGCGAGGCCTCGGATGATCCAGCCCCCGGGTGAGACCCGGTCCGGTGTGCGCTGTTCCGGAGCCTGTGCCGTCATGATTCCCCGTCCTTCCCCGTGTTCCGTCGTCGATTCTTCGGCACGGGCGGGTTCGGCGCGCGTGTGAAAATGCCTCGCGCACCGGGTATTTCCACTCAGCTCTCGATCGTGTCCGGTTGGTGCGGTTACAGTCGGAGTCGTGGCTGACAATTCGGCGCCGAACAGCGACAACTCGACCGGCTCGAACGGCCGTCCGTTCGCCGAGCGCGTAGCGACCAGGATCTTCTACCCGACCTCCCGGCCGCGCGAGAAGTCGTTGCGCGACACCGTCACCGGCAAGATCATCCTGGTGACCGGGGCCTCGCACGGCATCGGCAAGGCCGCGGCGAAGAAACTGGCCGCCGCCGGCGCGACCGTACTGCTGGTCGCCCGCTCGGCCGAGGACCTGGAACAGGTCGCCGCCGACATCCGTGCGGAGGGCGGCCGGGCGCACGTGTACCGCTCCGACATCACCGATTTCGAGGCCGTCGATGAATTGGCCCGCAGCCTGCTCGTCGAACACGGTCACATCGATGTGGTGATCAATAACGCGGGCCGCTCGATTCGCCGCCCTCTCGATGAATCCTATGATCGTTTCCACGATTTCACCCGCACCATCGACGTCAACTACCTGGGCCCCGTCCGCCTCCTGCTGAGCCTGCTGCCTGATATGCGCGAACGCCGTCAGGGCCACATAGTCAACATCTCCACCTGGGGCCTGCGCATGCCGCCCGCCCCCCGCTGGTCGGCCTACGGCGCCTCCAAGGGCGCCTTCGATATCTGGTTGCGCACCGTCGCAACCGAAATCGCCGCCGACAGTGTCACCACCACCTCCATCTACATGCCGCTGGTCCACACCCGCATGAGCGCACCCACCGACTTCTCCGGCGTCCCCGGCCTCACCGCCGATGAGGCCGCCGACCTGGTCTGTCACGCCGTCGTCTCGCGCCCGCGTGAAATCTCGCCCTGGTGGACGGGCCCCGTCCAGGCCTGGACCGACCTCACCCGGGGCGCCGCCCAGCGCTTCATGGAACGCGGCTTCGGCCGCTGACCCGGGACGAACGGTCTCGGCGGGCGGGCGATGGTTGTCAGGGGATCAGGACGACTTTGCCTGTGGTAGCACCGGATTCGAGGGCTCGATGGGCGGCGGCCGCATTGGAAAGCGGGAAGGGCTGCAGGGCCGGGCGGAGGCGGCCCGATGCGGCTTCGGCGAGGGCTCGGGTTTCCAGCGTGCGCAGGCCGCCGCCCAGTTCGAGCATCTTGGGGCCGAGCACCACCTGCGAGGTGATGTTGCGTTCGGCATGCTCCGTTTCGGTGATTTCGATCGGGGAGTCGGACCAGCCGTAGATCAGGCGGACGCCGCCCGGGGCGAGCAGGTCGAACGCCGTGCGGGCGGTTTTGCCGCCCACACCGTCGAACAGGATGGTGGCGGGGCGGTCACCGTAGGTCGCGCGGACCTGGCCGGGCCAGTCGGCGGCGTGGTAGTCGAGGGAGAGATCGGCGCCGTTGCGGGCGACCTGGGCGGCCTTGTCCGGGCCGCCGGAGAGGCCGATTACCGTGGCGCCGGCGGATTTCAGGTATTGCACCAGGAGGGTGCCGATGCCGCCGGCGGCCGAAGTGACCAGGGCGACTGTAGCGGTGGTGATTTCGGCGAAGCCGAGGATGCCCAGGGTGGTGCGGCCCGTGCCGATCATGGCCACGGCCGCGGCGGGATCGAGGCCGGCCGGAATGCGGTGCAGGCGTTCGGCTTCGGTGACGGTGAGTTCGGCGTAGCCGCCGGGGGCCATACCGATATGGGCGACTACCGCCCGGCCGAGCCAGGATTCATCGATACCGGGGCCGACGCGGTCCACGGTGCCCGCGACCTCACGGCCGGGAATGGACGGCAGGGCCGGAAGGACCATGGGACCTTCCGTACGCCCCTGGCGTTGGACGGTGTCGATCAGGTGGACGCCGGCTGCGGCCACGCGGATGCGGACCTGTCCGGGGCCGGGCTGCGGGTCGGGGACGGTGTCGTAGCGGAGGTTTTCGGCCGGGCCGAACTCGTGAAGGCGGATGGCGTGCAAGGTGTCTCCTGATCTCGATCACTGCTCGGAGTTCAGCTTGCAACCTCGACCTTAGTTCAGGTCAAGCGACTGCTCGGGGTGCTGCACGGGTGTTCGAGGCGGCGCATAGGATCGTCCGATGCACTACCCGGACATTCGGCGATGAGCCTCGCCACCCTGCTCACCCTGGCGGACTCCCGCCTGCCCATCGGCGGCCATGTGCACTCCGGCGGCGTCGAGGAAGCCGTGAGGTCCGGCCTCGTCCGGGACGTGGCGAGCGTGGAGCTCTACCTGCGCCGCCGCATCCGCACCTCGGGCGCGGTCGCCGCCTCCCTGGCCGCCGCCGTCTGCGCCGGCACCCTCGATCCCGCCCGCGCCGACCTCGAAGCCGATGCCCGCACCCCCGCACCCGCGGCCCGGACCGCCTCCCGTGCTCAAGGCCGGGGCCTGCTGCGCCTGGCCAAACAGGTCTGGCCGCACGCGCACTGGGCCGAGATCGGCCCCCGCCCGCATCTGTCCACCGTCTTCGGCATGGTCGGCATCGCGGCCGGAGTCTCACCGGAAGACATCGCCGGAGTGGTCGTGTACACGACGATGACCGGCGCTGCGACAGCGGCGCAGCGTCTGCTGGCCCTGGACCCGGCAGCAGTGGCCACATGCACCATCCGCTTGGCAGAGGTGTGCGACCATACTGCACGCCGAGCAACGAAAGGCCTTGCCGCACTCTCGGATCCACTCCAGGATGTCCTGGCCGAACGCCACCTCGACCGAGAGATGCCCCTCTTCGCCTCCTGATCGGCGCTACGATCCCGCGAACCGCGGCAGGGAGCGACGGTCAATCGTCGGTGAATTCGACGATGCTCACGCGGAACGGCAGTCGTTGCTCGATCTCCGTCCATCGCGATCGATCGATCGTGATGATCTCCCAGTCGAGGTAGCGGGCCACTGCCACAGTGTGGGCGGCGGGCAGATCGGGGACCTCGCTGCCCGAGGCTGCTACATCGGCCAGTTCGTTGGCATCATCGGTGCTGGCCAGCGCTGCGATCTGGATGGCATCGAGATTGTCGACCAGGCCGTTGACCTGGGCCCGCTGATCGTCGGAGAGCCCGACCAGACTGCTCGCGAGTGCCAGCGCGGGGACGGCGATCCGAATGTCGCGGCTGTCGAGAACTGCGATCAGGTTGGAGACGTTCGGATCGCCGAAGGCGTAGGCGTGAATGACGGTGTCGTCGAGCACATATCCGGCGCTCACTCCTGTGCCGCCCGTCGCTGCGCGAGTCGTTCCTCGAGCCGGTCGGCCTGGCGCTCTGCCCACGCGACCGCGTTCGCGTTCTGGCGGTCGGCAGCGATGCGGTTCTCCCACGCCAGCCGGTTGCGGCTCTGGGACGACTTGTAATGGCCGATGAGACGGTTGATCACCGCATCGAGAGACTCGTTGGGCTTGGCGAGTGTCTGTAGCTCATCCCTGGTGGCAGGACGAGTAGTGATCGTGGTCTTGTTCTCGGCCATGCCTGCGAGCATATCAGTAATGCTTCAAGCATTACCGATGGTTGCGCGCGGCGGTGATGGCGAGGGTTGTGTAGTCCATGGTGAAGGTGCCGCCGAGTTGGTCGATTGCGGTGCCGGCGGCGTCGAGGAGTTGCTGGAGTTGGTCCGGGGCCAGGCGGGTGAAGGCGCCCATGGTGGGGACCTGGTCGAGGTATTCGGCGCGGGTGTAGGGGCGTTGCCAGGTGTAGCGCCATTCTTCGGGGTCGGTGAAGGCGCCGGTGGCTCGGAGTTGGTCGGCGACCCTGGTGACGAAGATGTCGTAGGCGTGGCGGGCTGATCCGGCGCCGCGGAGGACGGCGGTCGCGTCGGGTGGGGTCTGGTCGGCGAGGACGCGGCGGAAGGCGGCGGTCATTAAGTCCTGGATCTCGGCGGGGGGTTCGAAGACGTGCCAGAAGGCGGCGAAGCGGCCGTTGGGGCGCAGGACGTGCGCGAGTTTGGGGATGCCCAATTCGGGATCGACCCAGTGCCAGGCGGTTCCGGCGATGACGGCGTCGAAGGTGCGGCCGTCGGGGTCCCAGGTCTCGAAAGTGGCTGTCTCGACGGGGATTCCGTGGTGCCGGGCGAAATCGGCCATGCGCGCGTCGGGTTCGACGCCCAGGATGGTGCAGCCTTCGGCCCGGAACTGGCGGGCGGCGATGCCGGTGCCGCAGCCGACGTCGAGGATTTCGGGGCCGGGGCTCGCGGCGATGATGCGCTGCACGAGGGCCTCGGGGTAGGGCTGGCGGGTGCGGTCGTAGCGGGCGGAGTCGACGCCGAAGGATTCGGCCATCTGCCGGTAGCGATGGGGTTCGGGGGTGTCGGGGCGGGCGGGCTCCAGAGGTAGAGTGACCATGTGCCCACTTTAAGTGGGCGTGCGCCCACTCGGCAAGGGTGGGCGACCGATCGAGAAGGAGTCGTGCGTGCCGACCGGGGTAGCCATTCGCGATCCACGCCAGCAGTTGTTCGCCGCCGCCGAGCGGATCCTGTTGCGGGACGGGCCGAGTGCCTTGACCAGTCGCGGGGTCACCGCCGAGGCGGGGTGTGCGAAAGGCGTACTGCACCGGCACTTCGCCGATTTCGACGACTTCCTCGCCGAGCTGGTGCTGGATCGGGCCGCGCGGATCGAAGGACAGGTACCCGCATTACGCGCGACCGCCGGAACCGGCACGGTGGTCGGCAATCTCGCCGTGGGGCTGACCGCGATCTTCGAGACCGTGGCCGTGGCGGTGGTCAGCCTCGTCACCTTCCGCGACGAACTACGCGCGCGACTGCGGCAGGCCTGGCCGCAGGGGGTCCCGCTGTTGTCCGAGGCCACGGTCATGATCGCCACCTACCTGGAGGACGAACGCGGATTCGGCCGGCTCACCGCCGATTCCGATATCGACGCACTCGCGCTCACGCTCATCGGCTCCGGGCACCTGTTGTTCGCCGACCGCACGCACACGCCCACCCCCGAAGAAGTGAGCGGCATCGTCGCCACGGTCGTGGCCGGTGCCCTGACAAGTATGCCGACCAGGTAACACCCGGTTTACGTAAGTGGGTAAGGATGGTTACCGAAAGGAGCGAACATGCCACCACACCTGATCGACGGGGAACCGCACGATCACAGCCATGACCGTCCGAAGCGGGAACGTACCCCAGGAGAGCCGGTGCGCATCGGCGTCGGCGGACCGGTCGGGTCGGGTAAGACCGCGCTGGTGGCCGCCCTGTGCCGGCAACTGCGCGATGAGCTGTCGCTGGCCGTGCTGACCAACGACATCTACACCACCGAGGACGCCGACTTCCTGCGCCGCCACGCCGTCCTGCCGGACGAGCGCATCACCGCGGTCCAGACCGGCGGCTGCCCGCACACCGCCATCCGCGATGACATCACCGCGAACCTGGACGCCATCGACGACCTGATCGAGGCGAACCCGCCACTGGATCTGATCCTGGTGGAGTCCGGCGGCGACAATCTGACCGCCACCTTCTCCTCCGGCCTGATCGACGCGCAGATCTTCGTGGTGGACGTGGCCGGCGGCGACAAGGTGCCGCGCAAGGGCGGACCCGGCGTCACCTATTCGGATCTGCTGGTCATCAACAAGACCGATCTCGCGCCCATGGTCGGCGCGGATCTGTCGGTGATGGACCGGGATTCGACGAAGGTGCGGGACGGCCGTCCCTTCGTGTTCACCTCGCTCACCGAGGATCCGGCCGCGTCGCCGGTGTTGACCTGGGTGCGCGAGCAGCTGCGGCATGCCGCCGAACACGATGCGGCCGCGGGCATTGCGCACTGAGGCAGTGAAATGCGCACCGAGGCAGTGAATGCGCACTGAGGTTCGGATCGACGCCGTCGCCGGGTCGCTGCCGCGGATTCACGCGGTCGGCGGCCTGTCGGCGCGCCGCACCGGGATCGACACGGTGCATTTCATCGGCACGGCCGCCACCCCATTGGGCGGCGACGTGCTCGATATCGTGATCACGGTGGGTCCCGGCGCGCGCCTGCGGGTGCGTTCGGTGGCCGCCACCATCGCCCTGCCCGGCCGCGGTACGCCGAAGTCGTTCGCGCACTGGCATTTCGACGTGGCCGCGGGCGGCGAACTGGATTTCGATCCGGAGCCGACCGTGGTCGCGGGTGGTGCGGAGCACGAGACGCTCACCACGGCCCGGCTGGCGGAGGGCGCGAAACTGCGTGTGCGCGAACGAATCCAGATCGGCCGGACCGGTGAGGACCACGGCTTCTGGACCGGCGAGCTGACCGCCGATATCGGCGACACCCCCTTGCTCCGGCACCGCCTGGAACTCGGCGGCGAGGCGATCACCGACGACGCCCTGACCGCTCCCCGTGCGCTGGAGAGCATTCTGACCTACCCCGATGATCGCCCCGCCGCGACGCAGGGGATGGATGCGGCCCTGTTGCCGCTGGCAGCCGGCGGGTCGCTGTTCACCCGCACCGCGAGCCTGCTGCGCGTCTGATTCGATCCTCCACAGGTGCCACCGGTATCCCTGTCGGCCTCGTCGGCCGGCAGGGATTTCGACGCGGGGTTCGTCGGTCGTCGATGGCGTGTGCCGATTCCACGGTATGGGAAATAAGGCGGAATAGCCGGTGCAGGTCTTACGGTTTCGTAACCGGGTGGTTGGTGTCATGAGTGAGTGAAGGAATTGCCGTCGATGTCGATGCATGGTGAGGTGCGGGGGACAGGCCCCGCCGCGGCGATACCGCTGCACGAACAACCGCTGGGCCGGACGCACTACCGGCTCGTCGCGCTGGTCGGTATGGGGTTGTTCTTCGACCTGTACGAGTTGTTCCTGGCCGGGACGATCACGGGCGTGCTCAAGCAGCAGTTGCATCTGTCCACCTACGAGCTCAGCGGCATTCTCGCCTCGGCGTTCGTGGGCCAGTTCCTGGGCGCGCTGGTGCTGGGCCGGCTGTCGGATGTGTACGGGCGCCGGCGGATGTACATGGTGAATATCGCTGTGTACGCGGGGTTCACGCTCTTGGGCGCGTTCAGCCCGAATGTCTGGTTCCTGATGGCGACGCGATTCCTGGCCGGTCTGGGTATCGGCGCGGAGATGACGCTGTCCGATACCTATCTGTCGGAGACGATGCCCGCCAAGGTGCGCGGCCGGATGATCGCCATCGCGTACACGATCGGGTTCCTCGCGGTGCCGGCGGTCGGCTTCCTGGCGCGCTGGCTGGTGCCGTTGCATCCGTTCGGGGTGACGGGCTGGCGGTGGCTGTTCGTGCTCGGCGGTCTGGGTGCGGCGCTGGTGGTGGTGGCGCGGCGGCAGATGCCGGAATCGGAGCAGTGGCTGGCGCATCGGGAGCGGCGGCCGGAGCGGGTGCCGTTCGCGGCGATCCTGCGGCGGCCCTTCCGTGGTCGCACCACCCTGTTCTCCGTGGTGATGATCCTGCAGGTGTTCGGCTACTACGGTTTCGGCACGCTGGCCGTGCTGGTGTTGCAGAGCAAGGGGTTCACGGTGGTGAATTCGCTGAGCTATCTGGCCGTCACGTATCTGGGTTATCCGATCGGCTCGGTGCTGGCGGTGCCGCTCATGGAACGTGTCGAGCGCAAGTATCTGGTGATGGGCAGCGCGGCGCTGATGGCCTTGTTCGGCTTGGTATTCGGGGTGGCGAGCTCGGTGCCGCTCATCCTGATCTCCGGCGGCCTGTTCACGATGGCCAGCAATGTGTTCTCCAATGCGATCCACACGTATCTGCCGGAGTCGTTCCCGGCGAGCGTGCGCGGTACCGCATCGGGTGCGACCTACGCGATGTCGAAGCTGAGTACGGCCGTGCAGCCGTTCCTGTTGCTGCCGTTGCTGAACCGGCACGGTTCGGGTGCGGTGTTCGCGGTGATCACCGTGGCGTTGCTGGTGATGGTGGCGCTGATCGGCGTGTGGGGTCCGATATCGGGCCGCAAGCCGCTCGAGTGACGGGAACCGGCTCTCACCCCCGGTTCCCGTCACTCGCCGAACTTTCAGCGAAAACTGCTGCTGTGCAGCGGTTTATCAGTCGCCGACGACGCGCGGTGGCGCGTTGAAGGCGTTCACCGCACCGACGGCCGCACCGACCGCGGCTCCGGCGATGGCGGCGGGGACCGCGATGACCCCCGCACCCATGGCGGCTCCCAGTGCCGGACCGGCGACCAGTCCGACCGGCACGAATCCGGCGCCGACGACCAGGCCCAGGATGCCGCCGACGGCGGCAGAGGTGAGCTCGATCGGGGCTGCCGTGGCGGCGCCGGCGACCGCGCCCATGGCCGCGGTGCCGATGGTCTGACCCGCGATGCGGTCGGACCGGCTGCGCTCCATTCCGACCGAGTCGAGGAAGGTGGCGAGATTCGCCTCGACCTGAGCGGAATTGTCATTGATCTGGATCGCCTGTTCCTTGTTGATCCAGTCCGGTGCCGGGACCGTCACATCGCCGAACCGGAACTGGCCGGGCGGCGGGGCGATCGGGGGCACGGCCGGCACCGGGATCGGCGCATGCAGCGCACCGACGGGTGCCAGGTACTTCTTGTCCGGGGCGGGACGCGACCATTGGATGGAACTGTCGGTGTTGCCCGGAATGTGCAGGCCCTCGTAGGGATCCACATTGGGTGCACCGGCAGCGGGCCACTGCTGCTGGGGTGCGTCGTCGTGCTGCGTCACCGGATTCGCTTCTGCCGGAGCGGCATTGGCGGTGCCTTGTCCGATGATCGCCAAGACTAGCGGAACGGCGCCCGCCGCAACCACATTGCCGACTTTGTTGCGATGTGGGTTGAGGGCTCGATGCTTACCTGCGGCCATGCAGGACCTTTCTTCCGGGGAACAGTAGACGCCCGACATTCGGACCCGTCGGTCAGCTGGATGGGTCCTGTCCTGGAAGACCGAATTACGTTGAAATTGCCGAAGATTAGCCTCGTGATCTTCTCGGGAAACAGTCGAGGCCGGAACCCCTGGTGAGGAGTCCCGGCCCCGGCAGATCGCGAATCACCCAGCCGTAGCTGCCTGCCGGATCAGCCGGCGGTGGCCGCTCCGGCAGGCGCGACGCCCTCGGCGGGTGCGCCCGGAGTGGCCGGAGCCATGACTCCGTTCGCCGCGCCCACCGCCGCCCCGATGCCGGCGCCGATGGCGCCCGCGGTGCCGCCGATGAGCCCGACGGCCGCGCTGGCGCCGACGGCGGGCCCGAAGACCCAGCCGGCCGGTGCGAACGGCGTGCCCGCCATCGCGCCGACGAAGCCACCCATGAGCACACCGGCCACCTCGAGCGGGGCCGCCGCCCCGACGCCGATGGCCGCGCCCTGGGCCGCGGTGCCGATGGTGGTCGCGGCGATGCGGTCCGAACGGCTCGGCTGGAAGCCCGCCGAGTCGAGGGTCCGGGCGACCTGGGCCTCGGCGCCCGCGGAGAGCGCGTTGACCTTCGAAGCCTGATCGGGGGTAAGGAAATTCGGGATGTCGACCTGGGTGTCGCCGAAGCGCAGCTTGCCCTCGGGTGCGGCGATGGGCGCCACGTCCGGGACCGACATCGGGTCGGGCGCGTGCAGCGCCTTCACATCGACCGGGGCGAGTGGCGCGCTCGGAATATCGCGCACGCCGACGGTCGAGTTGCGGGCGACATGGGTGAGCGGCACCTGCACGGTGCTCACATCGGTGGTGTCGGCCGTGGGGGTCGCATCGGCGGCGGTGGCGCCGAGGTAGGTTTTCACGCCGTTCGTCATTTCCGGCGGGACGGGCACGTTCAGGTCGCCGAAGGGAGTCTGCACGACCATCCCGGGCTGATTCTGTCCGGGCTGGTTCTCGACGACGGCCGGCTGCGGTTGCTGCTGGCCGTCATCGCTGGTGACCGGTTCCGCGGCAGCGGTTCCCGCACTGGCGAGCGCTGCGACCAACGGCAGTGCACCGGCGACCGCGAGGGACCCGATGCGCCGCCGGGGCGAAAACCGATCGACCGGTTGGCATTTGCCCATGAATGACCTTTCTCTCGAATGTCAACGGATGTCGAGCATTCGGATCCGGTCGGTGTGCCGGATTGGTCGGGTCAGCGGTTGGACCGGACCGGGGTCAGAGCATGGGTGCCGTTAGGGGATCGGTGCGGGTCAGCCTGCGCGCTGTTCGGTGGAACTGCCCGGTTTGTCGTTCGCCACGGATTTGCCATTCCCCGAAGAGGATTCGGTGCCGATCTGCTTGGCGAGCTGGCGCGCTTCGTCCGGATCGTCCAGCGCCTCCAGCGCGAGCCGGGCGAACACCCACTGCTCGGTGGCGGCCATCTGCCCGCGGTGCCGGCCCAGGAAGGACACGAACCACTCCAGCACGGTGACGAAGCGAGAGCGGAACCCGACCAGGTACCACAGGTGCAGGCCCAGCCACGCCAGCCAGGCGATGAATCCGCTGAACTCGAGCTTGCCGACCTGGCACACCGCATTGAAGCGGGAGACCGTGGCCATCGAGCCCTTGTCGAAGTACTTGAACGGCTTGCGTTCCTCGGGCTTGTGCCCGGCGATGCCGTCCTTGATGGCCTTGGCGGCGTAGGTGCCGCCCTGGATCGCGCCCTGCGCCTGCCCGGGCACGCCCGGCACCGACATGAGGTCGCCGACCACGAAGACGTTCGGGTAGCCCTTGATGGTCAGGTCCTGCTCGACGATGACGCGGCCTGCGCGGTCGGTCTCGGTGCCCTTGGACTTCTCGGACAGGATCTTGCCGAGCTCGCTGGCCTGCACACCGGCCGACCAGACCTTGCAGGCGGATTCGATGCGCCGCTCGGAACCGTCCTTGGCGTCCTTGATGGTGACGCCGCGCGCGTCCACATTGGTGACGATGGCGTTGAGCTGGATCTCGACGCCCATCTTCTCCAGCCGCTGCTTGGCCTTGGTGCCGAGCTTGGGACCCATGGGGGCCAGCACCGCGCCCGCGCCCTCGACGAGAATGACGCGTGCGTCGCGGGTGTCGATATTGCGGAAGCTGCCGTCCAGGGTGCGGTCGGCGAGTTCGGCGATCTGCCCGGCTAATTCGACGCCGGTGGGGCCCGCGCCCACGACCACGAAGGTCATGAACCGGTCGCGGGTCTCGGGATCGGTGGCCAGTTCGGCCTCTTCGAAGGAACCGAGGATGCGCGCGCGTAGTTCGAGCGCGTCGTCGATGGTCTTCATACCGGGGGCGTAGGTGGCGAAGTGGTCGTTGCCGAAGTACGACTGCTGCGCGCCCGCGGCCACGATGAGGCTGTCGAACGGGGTGTAGTAGTCCTGGTTGAGCAGGCGGGAGGTGACGGTGCCGTTCTCGACGTCGATATCGGTGACCTCGCCCATGATGACCCGCACGTTCTTCTGCTTGCGCAGCACGATGCGGGTGGCGGGCGCGATCTCGCCGACGGAGAGGATGCCGGTGGCGACCTGGTACAGCAGTGGCTGGAACAGGTGCGTGGAGGTCTTGGAGATGAGGGTGATGTCCACATCGGCCTTGCGCAGGTGCTTGCAGGCGAACAGGCCACCGAACCCGGACCCGATCACCACTACGCGGTGGCGTTGTGCGACGGAATTATCGGCGTTCATCTAGTCCCTGCTCCTAGCCAGACGGTGGGAATATCGGCACATCACGCCCAAGCGTAGTTGGACGCGCGGCGAGACGACCAATCAGGACCAATCGGAGACCGAACGTTCAGTTGTTTCTTCGAAAATACAATATGGGCGGCCACGCAGCGGGGATCGGCGCGGCCGCCCTGTCCGATGTGCCGGAATCAGCGGCCGGCGAACAGCATCTGGGCGACCTTGGTGGTGGTCTCCTCGCCGTCGGTGTAGCCGCCGTTCGGGCCCTGGTCGGTCATGATCGCGAGGGTGTAGCGCTCGCCCGGTCCGGCGAAGCCGACCGAGTTGACGACCCAGCCGCCCTGTTCGTCGGACCAGCCGTTCTTCAGGCCGGGGCTCATCGAGGCGCCCGCGCCCCAGACGCCCCAGTGCTGGTTGGTGTCGACCTTGCGCATGCGGTCGAGCAGGTAGGCCTTGTCGTCGGGGTGCATGTGATTGAGGACGTTGTCCATCAGCCGGTCCAGGTCGGCCGGGGCGCACTTCTGGAAACCCCAGTCCGGGAACAGTTTCATCTGTTCGACGGAAGTGGTGGGCGGGTACGGGGTCAGCCCGGTCATGCCGTTGGCGTGGAAGGCGTTCTCGAATGCCATGCGGTCCAGGCCGGAGTACTTGTTCCAGAGCGCGTCGGCGGCGTCGTCGTTGGAGGTTGCCAGCATGGACTCCATGAGCCCGCGGTCGTCGGGGCCCAATTGAATGGCTCCGATGCGGGCGCGGTTCAGCAGATCCTCCGCGATTGCCAGTTTGATGGTGGACGCGGTCCAGAACGTGGTGTCGGCGTTCGCATTTCGATACATTCCGCCGGTGACGCGGTCACGCACAACATAACCGGTTGTACCGGGCCGGCCGGCGATATAGTTGTCGACCGCCGCAATGCGATTGCTCAGGTCGGCATCGAATCCGGCGATGGTGCTCTGGGTATGCACCGGAAAGGCGCCGGCGATCGGGACGAAGGCCGGAGCGGCGGGAATCAGTGCCGTGGCGGCAAGGACACTTGCGGAGGTGGCCACGCGCCGGGCCATCGAGGAACGCACGAGGGATCACAATAGACAGGACAGTGCCCGATATGCACGTCTTGAGGTCGGCGTGGTCGTGTGTTATCGAATCGACACTGTCCCAGCGGGATTCGCAGCCCCCCGGATTCAGCGGAACGCGGCCCGTAGTTCCTCGATACTGCGCCCGTTGAGGCGATAGCAATGTTCGAATGCTTCGGTGTGCCGATCGCGTGGCCAGGACTTGAGCACCACCGCGCGGCCGTAGTGCCGTGAGTTGACGAGCTCCCACCGGTCTCCGACCCGGCGGACGGTGAAACCGCCTCTGGGCACCATGGGAAGCACCGACGCAGACATGGACCCCAAACCAGCCTTTCCTAGCAACAAGCGAGCCCCGCGAAAAGCACTGTCGCATACCACATGCGAATTTCAGAGTGACGCGCCCTAGCAAATCGCTGGCGTGTGGCGGGCGTCACCCGGCGAGCCGAAGTGCTCGGTGTTTGCATGTCGTTCGCCAACTGTATAAACACAGCTCGTGCACATTCACCGGGCCGAGCGAGCGGACACGCTCGCCGCCGCGCTGGCCGAGCTGCTCGCCGACCCGCTCGGTGATCCGTTCACTCCGGAAGTGGTCGCGGTTCCGGCCAAGGGAATCGAGCGGTGGCTGAATCAGCGGCTGGCCTCGGTGCTCGGTGCGGGGGCGCAGGGTGACGGGGTTTCCGCCAATATCGATTTCGCGGATCCCGCGGTACTGGTGTCGGCGGTGCTGGCGGAGGCGACCGGGATCGATCCGGAGCAGGATCCGTGGGCGCCCGAGCGTTCGGTGTGGACGCTGCTGCCGGTGCTGGATTCGGTGCTCGGCGAGTCGTGGAGCGGGGTGCTGGCAAGGCATCTCGGGAACGGTGATCCGCGCGGCTATCGGGTCGGCCGGCGGTATGCGACGGCTGCCCGGATTGCGTCGTTGTTCGACAGTTACGGTGCGCAACGCCCGGCCATGATCACGGACTGGGCGGCCGGTAATGACACCGACGGTGCGGGACGCGAACTGCCCGAGGATCTGCGCTGGCAGCCGCTGCTGTGGCGGCGGCTGCGCGCGGCCGTCGGCGTGGCGAGCCCGGCCGAACGACTGACCGCCGCGTGCGCGCGGCTGCGGGACGAGCCCGCGGCAGTGGCGCTGCCCGAGCGTATTTCGCTGTTCGGTGTCACACGATTGACGACCGACCAGTTGGAAGTGCTGTCGGCGCTGTCCGTCGGCCGGCAGGTGCACCTGTGGCTGGTGCATCCCAGCCCCGCCCTGTGGACCAAGCTGGCCGATGCCGAGGTGATCCCGAATTCCGGTGTGCGCGTGCGGCATCCACTGCTGGCCGCGCTGGGCCGGGACGGGCGGGAACTGCAGCAGCGGCTGTCGGGCTACGACCACATCGACACCTATCATCCACGCCCGGATACGGTCGCCCCGCGCACCCTGCTGTCGGAGTTGCAGGCGGCCATCCGGCAGGACCGATGGTCGCTCATGCCGGAATCGGTGCTGGCGGACGGCAGTATCACCGTGCACTCCTGCCACGGTCCGGCGCGGCAGGTCGAGGTGCTGCGCGACAGCCTGCTCGCGATCTTCGCCGCCGACCCGACCCTGGAACCGCGCGATGTCGTGGTCATGTGCCCGGATGTGGAGCGGTACGCGCCGCTGGTGCGGGCCGCCTTCGGGCAGTGGTCCCTCGACGGCGCCGAACCCGGACATCCCGCGCATGGGTTGCGGGTGCGACTGGCCGACCGCGCGCAGCGCGCGGTGAACCCGCTGCTCGATGTGATCGCGACACTGCTGGAACTGGCGGACGGCCGGGTGACCGTCACCGAAGTGCTGGATCTCTGTGCGTCCGAACCGGTTCGGCTGCGCTGCGGATTCGACGACGACGATATCGAGCGGCTGCGCGACTGGGCCGCCGAGACCGGTGCGCGCTGGGGGATCGGGCAGCGGCAGCGGCAGGCGTTCGGGCTCGGCGACTTCGCGCAGAACACGCTGAATGCCGCGGTGGATCGCATTCTGCTCGGGGTGGCCGCCGGCGAATCCAGTGAGGACTGGCTGGATCTGGTACTGCCGCTCGACGATGTGGACAGCAATGACATCGATGTGGCCGGGCGTTTCGCGGAATTCGTGGACCGGCTCGCGGTGTGCCTGCGTGATCTGCGCGGACCCACCCTCGACGAACCGGCGGGCACCGCACGACCCGCGCAGGAGTGGGCGGCAGTGCTGGGGCGCGCCCTCGACCTGCTCACCGACGTGCCCGTGACACAGGGCTGGATGGGCGTGCAGGCGCGGCGGGAACTGGCGGCGGCGCTGGAGTTCTCGGGGCAGACGCCCTTGCGGCTCAGCGATATTGCGGCCCTGCTGTCGGCGCGCCTGTCGGGGCGGGCCTCGCGCGCCAACTTCCGCACCGGCGAGCTGACCGTGTGCACCATGGTGCCGATGCGGTCGGTGCCGCACCGGGTGGTGGTGCTGCTCGGCCTCGACGACGAGGTGTTCCCGCGCGCCGGCGGCGTGGACGGTGACGATGTGCTGGCGCGCCATCGCTGCCCGGGCGATCGGGATCCGCGCAGCGAGGATCGGCAGCTGCTCCTCGATGCCATCATGGCGACCGGGGAGCGATTGGTATTGCTGCACACCGGATCCGATCCGGTCAGCGGTGCGCATCGGCCGCCCGCCATTCCGCTGGCGGAGGTGCTCGACACGGTGCGCGCGCATATCGGTGCGGACGCCATGGACCGCGTGATCACACGACATCCGTTGCAGCCTTTCGATCGCCGCAATTTCGATGCCGAGCAGCCGTTCAGTTTCGACAGTGTCGCACTGGCGGGCGCGCTGGCCGCCGCGCGCACGCCCGAACCGCGACCGGCCTTCCTGCCCACGCCGCTGCCCGCCATCGAGCGCGGCGATGTGGAACTGTCCGATCTCGTCGCCTTCGCCGAGCATCCGGTGCGCGCATTCCTGTGGCAGCGCTTGGGCATTCGGGTGCCCGAGGAAGAGGAGGAGATCGCCGACCGGCTGCCCATCGAACTCGACGGGCTCACCAAATGGAATATGGGTGAGCGCATGCTCGGTGCGCGGCTCACCGGCGTCGACCCGAATGTGCTGCGTGCGGCGGAATGGCGACGCGGCACGCTGCCGCCGTTCGGTCTGGGCGCGGCGGTGCTCGAGGAAGTGGAGTCCACGGTGGACCGGCTGGTCCGGGTGGCTCAGCCGATGCACGAAATCCCGGCCCGCACGATCGATATCGCGGTGGATCTGGGTGACGGCCGCCGCCTCACCGGCACGGTGCCGGACGTGCACGACGATGCCTTGCTGCGCACCACCTACTCCCGGCTGGCGCCCAAGCATCGGGTGGCGGCCTGGGTCCGGCTGCTGGCGCTGGCCGCCACCGGCGATCATCAGAGCTGGCGGGCCATCACCATCGGGCGCGGCAAGATGAACCGGCCCGCCTGGCAATCCACGCTGAAGTCCCCGAATGCGCCGATGGCCCGTACCCTGTTGCGGGATCTGGTGGATCTGCGCGATCTCGGATTGTCCGAGGCGCTGCCGATCTCACCGGCGGCCTCGGCCGCTTACGCCGAACGCCGCCTGTCCGGTGCCACGCCCGAGGATGCGCTGCTCGCCGCGGAGCATGAATTCGACGGTGGCAAGGACGGTCCGGGTCGCTTCGGTGAACACACCGACCGGTATCTGCGCTATGTCCTGGGTCCCGCCCCGCGTTTCCATCAGCTCACCGAAGCGTCCGCCGACGCCGGGGAACCGACCCGTTTCGGCGCCTTGGCGTGCCGCCTCTGGAATCCGTTGCTCACCAACGAGAATCAGAGTCAGCCGTGACGACCGCCAGGAGATGCCGGCTCGTCCACCACACGGCTTGCTCACGGGCTTTCATATGTCTTGGTTTGCCGGGCACCGAGAGGGAGAACACGCGATGACAGACGATCTGTTCTCTCTTACCGACGCCGAGCTCGCACCCGCCCCGACGCGGACCCGCTCGCGCCGCCGCGTCGACTCCGCCGCCGTCGAGCCGGTCCCGGCCGAGCCCGAACCCACGCAGGACACGGACCTTTTCGACCTCGGCGCGGACCTGGGTCTCGAGGTGACCGCGGTCGATACAGCCGGGGGTGAGATGGCTGCGGGTGAAGCGGATTCGGGAAACGGTTTCGCCCTGACCGGTCCGTTGCCGGTGGGCACCACGGTGCTCGAGGCCAGCGCGGGAACCGGCAAAACGTATGCCATCGTCGGTCTGGCGGTGCGGTTCGTGGCCGAGATGGGCGTGGATATCTCGGAATTGCTGCTCGTGACGTTCAGCCGGGCGGCGACCCAGGAATTGCGGGAACGGACCCGCGATCGGTTCGTCGGAGTGGCTGCGGCGCTGATGGATCCGGAGCGCGCCCGGAACGCGCCGGACGAGCTGATCCGCCATCTGGCCCAGGGGAATCTGGGTGAGGTGGCCGAGCGGCGGGAGCGATTGCTGGCCGCGCTGTCGGATTTCGATGCGGGCACCATTGCCACCACCCACAGTTTCTGCCAGCGCATGCTCGACGAGCTGGGACTGGCGGGGGAGCAGGATCCCGGTGTGCGGCAGGTCGAGAGCATCGAGGACGTGGTGTCCACGGTGGCCGACGATCTGTATCTGAGCCGCTATGCCCGCACGCCCGCGCCGTTCGGTCCCGCCGAGGCGCAGCGTCTGGCCACCGCGGCGGTCAACGACCGGCATGCGGTGCTGGTGCCGGAGGCCGAGGGCGACGATGATCCGGCCGGGGAACGGGTGGCCTTCGCCGCAGAAGCGCGGGTGGAAACCGCACGGCGCAAACGGCTTTCGAGTCTGCGCGACTTCGACGATCTGCTGGTGCTGCTGCACGAGGTGCTGGCCGATGCCGAGCACGGTGAGCGGGCCTGCCGTCGCATCCGCGACCGCTACCGGGTGGCGCTGGTCGACGAATTCCAGGACACCGATCCGCTGCAGTGGGATATCCTGCGCCGCGCCTTCCACGGGCATTCCACCCTGGTACTGGTCGGCGATCCCAAACAGGCGATCTATGCGTTCCGTGGCGCGGAGGTGCTCAGTTATCTGGACGCGGTCGCGCATGCCGACAGCCGCCGTGAGCTGACCACCAACCGGCGCAGCGATGCCGGGCTGCTGGCGGCGCTGGAGCATCTGCAGGGCGGTGCGGCGCTGGGGCACAAGGAGATCACCGTGCACCGGGTGGCCGCGACGCGCCCGTTCTCCCGGCTCGACGGGCCATCGGAGCGGCTGGTTCCCTTGCGGCTGCGGTGTTTTCCGCGTTCCGGTGCGGGCCCGCTCAACAAGTCCGGCTACCCGACGGTGGGCCGGCAGCGGGAGCGCGTGGCCGCGGATGTGGCCGCCGATATCGTGGGCCTGCTGGAGTCGGGGACGACGATCAATGCCGGCACACCCGACGAAAGGCCGCTGGGCCCCGGCGATATCGCGGTGCTGGTGCGCAATCGCAATCAGCTCGACCTGGTGCGCAAGGAACTCGAACTGGCCGGGGTGGCCTCGGTGCTGGCGGGCGGTGCGAGTGTGTTCGGCACCCCGGCGGCCATGCAGTGGCTGTGGGTGTTGCACGCGCTGGAGCAGCCGCATCGCGGTGACCGGGTGCGATTGGCGGCGGGGACCGCGCTGCTGGGACTGAGCGCCGAGGAGATCGGGGCGGGCGGTGCGGACCTGGTCGGTCGCCTGAGCGCGGAGCTGCGGGATTCGGCCCGCCTGTTCGCGCGTGCCGGGTTCGCGGCGGTCTTCGAGAAGATGAGTGCGGAAACGAAATTGGCGCCGCGCCTGCTCGGCCTGGAGGGCGGTGAGCGGCAGCTCACCGACCTGCGGCAGATCGCCCAGTTGCTCGACGATGCCGCATTGCGGGAGGGTCTGGGCCTGTCGGCGCTGACTCGCTGGCTGGCGGATCGGGTGCGGGATCCGGCGTCGGGCAGTGTGGCCGACCGCAGTCGCCGCCTGGACCGGGATGCGGCGGCGGTGCAGATCGCCACCGTGCACGCCAGTAAGGGCCTCGAATTCCCTGTTGTCTATCTGCCTTTCGCGTGGGACGCCGCCAAACTGCGCAATCCGCCGACCCAGTTGTTCCACGACGAGCAGGGCCGCCGGGTGCTCGATGTCGGCGGTGCGGATGCTCCCGGCTATACGGCGCGCCGCATGCGCGCCGAATCCGAGGAGGCGGCCGAGGAACTGCGCCTGTTGTATGTGGCGCTGACGCGTGCGGGTGCGCAGGTGGTGGCCTGGTGGGCGCCGGCCTTCGACACCCAGACCGCGCCGTTGCATCGCATGATCCTGGGCCGTGAGCCGGGCAGCCCCATCGTGGCCGACAAGGCCGCGGTGCCCGCTGATTCGGTGGTGCTGGAACGGTTCTCGGCCTGGGCGGCCTCCACCGTGGAGCCGGACCTGATCTCGATCGAGCCGGTCCGGCAGATCACCCGGGCCCGTTTGCACCGGGATGCGACAGCGGGCACGGGCGAGCGGTTGGCGGTGGCGCGGTTCGACCGGGCGCTGGACCAGGATTGGCGGCGCACCTCGTATTCGGCGCTGACCGCCGGAGCGCACGAGGCCATGCCCGCGACCGATGCGCCCGAGGGCGGTGGCGTGTCCGACGAGCCGACGGCGCCGTCCGTGCTCGCCGACGAACTGGCGGTGCTCGCGAATGCGGCGCCCTCGCTGATGAATTCGCTGCCCTACGGTGCGGAGTTCGGCACGCTCGTGCACGAGGTGCTGGAGTATGTCGACACCGATGCCGCGGATCTGGCCGCCGAGATCCGCGACCGGTGCAATCACGCGGTGGCCGAGCAGATGTTCGACGCCGATCCGGAGGTGTTGTCCTCGGCGCTGCTGGCGGTCATGCACACGCCCATCGGTTTCGGCACCCTGGCGAGCATTCCCACCAAGGACCGGCTCAGCGAACTCGACTTCGAACTGCCGCTGGCGGGCGGGGATTCACCCGCGGCGGCCCGGGTGACGGTGCCGCGCCTGGCCGATCTGCTGCGCCGCCACCTGCCGGCCGATGATGTGTTCGCGCCGTATGCCGACCATCTGGCCGCCCTCGACGACACTCCGCTGCGCGGGTTCCTCACCGGCAGTATCGATGCCGTGCTGCGTATCGACGGACCGCGTTTCGTGGTGGTCGACTACAAGACGAACCGCCTCGGTACGGGCGATCTCACTGTCGCCCACTACACGCACGAGCGGATGGCGGCCGAGATGATCCGCTCGCACTATCCGTTGCAGGCCATGCTGTATTCCGTTGCGCTGCACCGGTATCTGCGCTGGCGGCTGCCGGGCTACGACCCGGCCCGCCACCTCGGCGGCATCCGGTACCTGTTCGTGCGCGGCATGGTCGGTCCCGAAACGCCGGGCGGCGCAGGCGTATTCGACTGGTATCCGCCCGCCGAGCTGGTTATCGCACTGTCCGCGCTGCTGGCCGGCGAGACGACAGGGGTGAGCCGATGATCGCGTACGGCGAAAGCGACTCGGCGCGGAGGGATTGCGGGCGCCGCGGCTTCCGGTCGCCGACTCGGTACGGGCGCACCCTGCCGGTGGCGGCCCGGGCCTGGTTGTGTGCGCAGTCGATTGTGGAGGTGGCTGGGTGACGGCTATTCAATTGGCGCAGCGCGGGACCGGACTGTTGCAGGTGTTCAATGCGGCGGGCGTGCTGTCGGCGGCGGATGTGCATGTGGCGCTGCGGCTGGCGCGGCTGGGGCGCGAGCAGTCGGAGGCGGCGGTCTTCGCGACCGCGCTGGCGGTGCGGGCCGTGCGATCCGGGTCGGTGTGCCTGGAAGTGCGGCGCATGCACGAGATCGGCGTGGATGCGGAGGGGACCGAGGAGACGTCGATCGATCCGGCGACCCTGCCGTGGCCGGATGTCGAGCAGGTGATCGCGGCATTGCGGGCGAGCCCGCTGGTGTGCGGGAGTCCGGCGGGTCCGTTGCGGCCGCTGCGGCTCATCGATCCGGCCGGTGGCGCGGACAGTGGGCCGCTGCTCTACCTGGACCGGTACTACCGGCAGGAGGAGACGATCCGCCGGGTGCTGACGGAGCGGGCCGCCAGTTATCCGATGGTCGACGCGGGATTGATTCGCCGCGAACTGGATCGGCTCTTCCCCGAGCAGGGCGGGCCGGACGAGCCGCCGGACCGGCAGCGACTGGCCGCAGCACTGGCGACTACCCAGTGGACGACAGTGGTCGCCGGCGGCCCGGGTACGGGCAAGACGCACACCATTGCCCGGGTGCTCGCTTTGCTCGTCGCCCACCAGGAAGCCATCCCGGGCGCTCCCGCACTGCGCATCGCGCTCGGCGCGCCCACCGGCAAGGCCGCCGCCCGGCTCCAGGAATCCGTGCGCGAGCAAGCGGGCGATATCGGCCTGCCGGACCTCACCGCCGCCACCCTGCACCGGCTGCTGGGCTGGCAGCGTGGCGGTGCGGGCCGCTTCCGGCACAACGAATTCAACCGGTTGCCGTATGACGTGATCGTGGTGGACGAAACCTCCATGGTGTCGCTGACCATGATGAGCCGCCTGCTGCCCGCGGTCCGACCGGACGCCCGGCTGATCCTGGTGGGCGACCCCGACCAGCTGGCGTCGGTCGACGCGGGCGCGGTGCTCGCGGACCTGGTCGCGGGACCCGTACTGGGACAACCCAATCCAGCACTGGAGCAGGTGCTGGGAGCTGAATTCGGTGCCGTGGCAACGGATGCGGCAGGAGGGGCCGCTGTTCGCGGGCGCAGTGACGTACCCGGCGGTGAGTCGGGGCAGGTCGCGCTGCATCCGGATACGCTGACCCCGCGGGAGCGAGAAAGGCTGCGCGGCGGGATTGTCCGGCTCACCCGGGGGCGGCGGTTCGGTGGGCGGATTGCCGAGCTGGCGGTCGCGGTGCGGGCCGGGGATGCGGATACGGCGCTGGAGTTGCTGGCGGCCGGCGGCACCGAGTTGTCGCTGCACATGCCGGACGACATCACCGAGGTGCGCGCGGATGTGCTGCGTGCGTCGCGGGCCGCCACCGAGGCGGCCATGGCCGGGGATGCGATCGCGGCGCTGACCGCGCTCGAATCGCATCGGCTGCTGTGCGCGCACCGGCAGGGGCCCTACGGCGTGGAGCGCTGGGATCGGATGGCCGCCGGGTGGGTGGCCGCGGCCGGGATCAATACGGATTCCGGTGCGGGACACTGGTATCCGGGGCAGCCGCTGCTGGTCACCGCGAACGATCACGAGGCGCGGATCTACAACGGCGATACCGGCGTCATCGTCCGCATCCCGGATGGCACCCTGCGCGCGGCCCTGCAGCGCGGCACCGAACCGTATCTGGTGCATCCCACCCAGTTCCCGGGTGTGACGACGGTGTACGCCATGACCATTCACCGCAGTCAGGGCAGCCAATACGACGACGTGTCGGTGGTGCTGCCCGGACCGGAGTCGACGTTGCTGACGCGGGAGCTGCTGTATACGGCCATTACTCGCGCCCGCAGGCATGTCCGGGTGCTCGGCACCGAGGAGTCCATCCGCGCCGCGATCGGGCGCAGGGTGCTGCGGGCGAGCGGTCTGCGAGCGTAAAGTCCTGGCCGGAGGGGATTCTCATGGCCGAAGCAGTACCCGAGCAGGCGCACGACAGCCTGATCGCCGCGGACGGCGCCCGGATTCCGTATCTCACCGTCGGGCAGGGTCCGGCCGTGGTCGTGGTGCCGGGCGCGCTGTCGGTGGCGAGCGGATACGGTCGCTTCGCGGTGGCGCTGGGTGAGCGGTTCACCGTGCACACCCTCGAGCGGCGCGGGCACGGGGACAGTGCGCCGCAGCCGCCGGACTATCGCATCGGGATCGATGTCGCGGATCTGCGGGCGCTGCTCGACAAGACCGGTGCGGGCCTGGTCGTCGGCCATAGTTACGGTGGCGCGGTCGCACTCGAGGCCGCTCGGAAGAATCCGGGGATCAGCAAGCTGGCGGTCTATGAGCCTGGGGTGTCCATCGATGGTTCGATACCCACCGACTGGATGCCGGCCTATGAAATGTTCTTGAATCAGGGCAAGCCATTCGATGCGTTCGTCGAATTCGTCCGGTCGAACGGCCCGGATGCCGTGCGCCGGATGCCGCGCTGGATGTTCCGCCGCATGATGCCGATGTTCATGAAAGCTCCCGAAAGGGATACGGTGGTCGGTCAGCTGGCAGAAAATCTGCGCGAGCATCGGGAGCTCGAGCGCTTGGACAATAGCTACTCGAACTATGCCGAGATCACCGCTGACGTGCTGATCCTCGACGGTGACAAGGATCGCCGGCCCACTACCGGCGCCAATCATGCACGGCTGGCCGGGGTTATCCCGGAAAGTGACGTTCGCACCTTGCCCGGGCTGGATCATTTCGGCCTCGACAAAGGGGATCCGCCGCGGGTCGCGGGCGTGATCGGTGATTTCTTGGCCCGTTCGTAGTCTTTTCTTCGCGAGCGTGGGCCTCGGTGCGCGAGTATGGAAGGCATGACGAGCGTGCCCGAGCACGTCGATGTGCTCATTGTCGGAGCCGGTCTGTCCGGTATCGATGCGGCCTACCATCTGCAGCAGGCCTTCCCGTGGCGGACCTACGCCATTTTCGAGATGCGCGAGGCGCTCGGCGGAACCTGGGATCTGTTCCGGTATCCGGGCATCCGCTCGGATTCGGATATGTTCACCCTCGGCTACCGGTTCCGGCCGTGGCTGGGGGACAAGGCGATTGCCGACGGCGATGACATTCTCGCGTATGTGCGCGGGACCGCCGCCGAGAACGGCATCGACCGGCACATCCGCTACCGGCACCGGGTGGTGCGGGCGGAATGGTCGTCGGCGGACGATCGATGGACGGTCACGGCCGACCATGCGGGAGAGCCGGTCACCATTACCGCGAACTTCCTGTTCAGCTGCTCCGGCTACTACCGCTACGACCAGGGGTACACACCGGATTTCCGTGGCACCGAACGCTTCCCGGGACCGATCATCCATCCGCAGCATTGGCCGGAGCGGGTGGACGTGGACGGTAAGCGGGTGGTCATCATCGGTTCCGGTGCGACCGCGGTGACGCTGGGTCCCGCGCTGGTCGAGCAGGGCGCGCAGGTGACGATGTTGCAGCGGTCGCCGTCGTACATCATCTCCCTGCCTGCGCGCGACGGTTTCGCGATCCAGGCGCGGCGCTTCCTGCCCGCGAAAGCCGCGTACGGTGTTGCTCGCGCCAAGAATGTGCTGCTCAGCACCGCGATGTATCAACTGTCGCAACGCTATCCGAAGCGCATGCGCGCCTGGATCCATGGCCTGCAGCAGCGTTGGCTGCCCAAGGGCTACGACATCGACACCCATTTCAATCCCAGCTACAACCCGTGGGATCAGCGACTGTGCCTGGTGCCCAACGGTGATCTGTTCCGCGCCATCCGCCACGGCAAGCTGGAGATGGTCACCGACACCGTGGACACCTTCACCGAGACCGGCTTGCACCTGGGTTCGGGTCGGGACCTCGAGGCCGACATCATCATCACGGCAACGGGTTTGAACCTGATCCCGTTCGGCGGCGTCGATCTCGAGGTGGACGGCGACAAGGTGAATATGCCCGACACCATGGCCTACAAGGCGATGATGCTGTCCGATGTGCCGAATTTCGCCTACATCATCGGCTACACCAATGCCTCGTGGACCTTGAAGGCGGATCTGGTGTGCGAGTACGTCGTTCGCCTGCTGCGCCATATGGATGCGCACGGTTACGCCAAGGCCACTCCTGTGCGGGACCCGTCCGTCGGCACCGCCCCGTTCCTGGATTTCGAGCCCGGGTATGTGCTGCGCTCCCTGGACATCCTGCCCAAACAGGGCGACCGTACGCCGTGGCGGCTACGCATGAACTACCTGCGTGATCTGCCGAAACTGCGCTACGGCGCGGTGACCGACTCGGCGATGGTGTTCGAACCGGCGGGGGAGACCAGCGCCTCGGCGAGCAGCCGCCAGTAGGGCATGGCGGTGCGGCCGGGTCGCGTGCCGAGGACCTGGATGCCGACATGGTCCGCACCCGCCTCGACGTGCTCGTTCAGCTTGCCCACGATGTGGTCGAGGTCGCCCCAGAACGCGAGGTCATCGACGAAACGGTCACTCCCGCCGTCGGCGAGATCGGCTTCGCTGTAGCCGAGGCGGCGGAACTTGGCCAGGTTGTAAGGGCTCTGGAGGTATCCGGCCAAATGCGTGCGCGCGATCTCGCGGGCCCGATCCGGATCCGTTTCGAACACTACCGCGTGCTCGACGCCGAGAAACGCTCCGGGGCCGAGGATTTCGCGCGCCTGCGCGGTATGCGCGACATTCACGTGATAGGTATGCGCACCCGCCGACCGATCCCGCGCCAGCTCCAGCATCTTCGGCCCGTAGGCGGCGAGGATGCGCCGGATCGGCTGCGGCGGCAGGGTGTTCTCCGCCTCGAGCTCATCCAGTTCATCGAGGTAGTTGTTCACGGCGGTGAGCGGACTGACATCCGGCCGCTTACCGCCGTAACCCAGGCCGAGCACATGCCGGTCCGGGTAGGCATCGGCGAACAGCGCCGCCGCCCCGAATGTCCGCCGCGCCTCCCGCGAGGCGATCTGAGCGATGCCATTGACGACATGCATCCGCTCGGTAGCCGCGAGCAGCAACCCCGCATGCGTGAACGCCTCCCGCACAACGGTTTCAGGGATCCACAGCGCCCGCCACCCGAGTCCCTCGAGCTCCTGCGCCGATTCCCGGATGAGTGCCGCCGGCTGCTCCTCGAAGTCGAACGTCCACACGCCGAACTTCCCCAGATCCATCCCGTCGATGCCGCTCATTGGTCTCCTTCGAACGTGTCGTACCGATAAATCGAAGTATCGCAGATTCTCGATACGATTGCCAGGTGGGCGAAAAAGGGCTTGTTGGGGCCGCTTTCCGGTCTGTTGCGGGCCGTCTACCAGGCGACGGTCTTGCCCAGGTAGTCGAGATACTGCAACCCCGGATGGCCGTGGTGGGCATCCGGGGTGGCGACCAGATCGGGGATGCTGATGGTGAGCGGACCGTCGGGGCCGCCGACATCGGTTCTGACCGGGGATCGGGGCCCGTGGCGTCGACTACAGCTTACGGACTTTGACTGCGGTGCCGTAGGCGCAGATCTCCTGGCCACTGTCGCCGAAGTCGTTGGCGTCGAAGCGCATTGCGAGGATGGCCTGTGCGCCCTTCTCCTGGGCGAGTTCGATCATTCGCTGCTGGGCCTCGATTCGGCTGTCGTACAGCATCTTCGTCATACCCTTGAGTTCGCCGCCGAACATCGACTTGAGGCCCGCGCCGATCTGCGAACCGAGGTGGCGGCTGCGCACCGTCAACCCGAAAACGTCCCCGAGCACCTCGACCACCTGATAGCCGGGCAGATCGTTCATGGTGCTGACGATCATGGCGTTCGCCCGCGAACCCGCGGGTGCACTGATGTCATTGATGCTCACAACATGTCCTCTCATTCGATGATCTACCCCTTCGATCCTCGGCATTCGACCCTTCCCCGGCATCGCCCTGAAGTCCCGCCTAGCGTCATCCTCAGGTCGCGGCCCGCGCGGCGGGAGTATGACCAGCGAGGTAGGTGAAAACCCGGGTATCCCCTGTGGGTTATCCGGATCGTATTTCGAGGGCTGTTTTGATCAGGTTCTGGGCCAATTCGCCTTTGGCGGCCTGTTGGACCAGCATTTGAAATGCTCGGTCGTAGAGCGCTACTTCGCGGGGCTGAGTGATCGTGAGTTCGGCGCTGACGGTCTCGACGTGGACCTGTCGAACGTCGTACATCAGGAAGTTGGTCACTGGTACCCGGAACCTTGCAGTCCTCGGGATCACCCCTATCGCGACGCGTGACGAACGAACGTGGGCGGCAAGGCGTTCGAGCTGGTGGATCATGATCTCGTCCGATCCGACCGTCGTGTATAACGCTTGTTCGGCGATCAGAAAGTGGAAGCGCCGGGTTCCTTTCCGGAAGACCTGCTGACGTTCCATACGGGCTTCGATGGCGGCGATCAGGTCGGCCACGTGCAGGGGCGCGTTGGTCAGTGCACACCAGGCGTGGATGTCTTGTTCGGAAGGGGTTTGTTTCCCGTGCTTGCTGGACGCTGCTCACTGCTTGATGCGGTATTCCGCGTGCGGGATCGCCAAAGGCCACACGCGATCTCGGACGGTTCGGCAGTACTCGACGATCCTCGGGTCACGGGTGACCGCGAACCCTCCCAGGGTTTCGTCCGGCCTGAAGGTCGTGAACGCTACCGCGTCGTCGTCGAAGAGCCACCAATCGTCTGTAGTCAGCTCCGCGGGGGCGATCCTATGACGGGGGAGCCAGCGTATGTCCTCGCCCGATTCGATGTTGCTTCCCGTTGTGGCATACAGGAATCGGATGTAGTCGGTATGGGGTTCGGTCACCACGCGCACGCGTTGCACGAGGCGCCCGGACTCGGCGAACTCCCGCATGAGGTCATCCCAGTGCTGCCACTCGCGGTCGTATACGAACTCGCCGGTTTCGAGGAACTTGGCCAATGCTTCGGCCTCGTCCTCCACCGCGTAGCTGTCTTGGACTTCCAGATGGAATGCTCGGCGTCGGCAGTCCGTACGTCTCTCGATCCGAGGCGTACAGCGTCGGCGAACCGCCGTTACGAGTGTCTACTCCGAGGAAGCGCAGAAGCATGAGGGCTCTGTGCCTGTCCCTAGCGTCTATGCCAGGGGTGCGGGGCTGGTGCAGTTCGCTGCTCCAAACGGCTCTACCGACGACGAGAGGGCGGATATGACCGACACTCCACAGGGGCCGCCGGCCAAGGCGGTCATCTTCCTCTACAGGCCGCTGGTGGCGACGAAGGCGCGGCTCGACTGGGCGGAGTTTTACGCTAGGCAGCGGGCTGCTGAACAGAACCTTCGGATCGGTCAAGTCATCGTGGCCGACCACATCGAGACCGGAATCCAGAAGCTACACAGCGCACTCCGGCAGATGGAATCCCAGAAAGGGGCGGTGCGTAGCTCTCGCGGTGGAGCGGGGTTACGGTTGTTCGGGTGAGGATCGGTTTGCTGAAGACGCCGTTCTGCGAAGGGTTCATGCATCTGGAGCGACGTGACATGCTGGCTGAAAGGCTTGGGGTACCGGGCTTTTCGTTCGAAGAGATGGTGCGTGCGTGCGGGATGAAGCGGACGCCGCTGGGGCGTGAAGTCGACGAATATCTGATAAGCGGGCCCGCTGCCCGAACACCCATCCCACTGGCCGCCCGAGTCGTGGCCGACCGATTGGGCGAGCCCGACGTCGCGACCGGCTTCGTCCTCTCCGGCTATCCCTACACCGCCCAGTGCGCCCGCGACCTGGACGCTGTGCTGAGCAAGCTGGGTGCTCGCCTCGACCGAGTGTTGCGCTTCGTGGTGCCCGTGGAAGTGATCCTGCAGCAGTGGCCTGTGTCGGTCATGTCCGACAAGGCGGGCGTCCGTAGCGAATATCGCCACCACCAGCACAATGCCGACTCGGTATTCGAGCACTACGGCGATCGGGCAACCGAGATCGATGCGGTCGGCGATGAAGATCTGATACGCGCCCGTGCGCTGGCCGCGCTCGGCTTGAGATGACAAACCTACTGCTACCAGGGTATTGGGTATCGGCGGGTATTTGATCACAGCGCTCGGGTGGTCGCCTCATGGTCAGGCTGCAATCGGAAGCTGAGTTGGGTGCCGCGTTGATCGGGCGCGGTGAATATCGAGATATGTGCGGTGTGGTTCGGCCAAAGTTGGTATCCGGCAGCTGAAACGATCGATTCGGCTGAGTGCACCGCTCTCGTCTCTGTCGGCTGCTGTAGACGATTTCAGGAGTTCATTCAGTGCCGGATCTCGGGCGGGAACCTGCTTGGTCGTGCTCGCGCGCACTGGTGCAGGGCGGAAGAGTTTGTCGTTGGTGTAGGCCAGGGCCGCAGGGCCGCGTACCTCTGCGATATCCAAGACGGTGCCGAGACGCTCTGTGATGACGAACTGCGGGATCGAGATTCGGGCGCCGGCGGTTCGGATCTTCTCTGCCGCAGCGGGATCGGGTGCGGTGATGATCGCTGAGTTCCCCAGGGTTACGGCGCCGGCCCATCCTGTCGGGCACATCAGCGATTCCGGTGATACCACCACCGTGAGATAACCGGTGGAGAAGGAAACCGGGACCGCCGCGAGCCGCATGATGAGAGGAATTCGCTCGTCGATCAGTCGTGCGTTTTCGTGGGAGTAGTGCACCCAGGATGTCGATGCCGGGCCGACCTACGATGCCGGTATGGCACCAACCGAACTCGGCGACTATCTGCGGGGCCGCCGCGCGCAGGTGCGGCCGGATCAGGTGAATCTCCCGAGCAGCGGGTACCGGCGGGTACCTGGTCTGCGGCGCGAAGAGGTCGCGCTGCTGGCGGGGTTGAGCGTCGACTATTACGTGCGGCTCGAGCAGGGGCGGGAGCGCGGGCCGTCGGCGCAGGTGATCGATGCGCTGGCTGCGGCGCTCCGACTGGACGAGGACGGCCGCGGGCATCTGTTCCGGCTGGCGGGGCTCAGTCCGCGGGCTCGCGCGGCTGCCGTGCCGGACCGCGTCGACCCGAGTTTGCGACAGCTCATGGATGCTTGGCCCGATAATCCGACCGTCGTCTTCAACCGCGCCTATGACGTGCTTGCGGCCAATGCGATCGGTGATGCGTTGTTTCTCGATTGGACCCACTCGCGGAACCTGATGCGCATCGTGTTCACCGATCCCGCTGCCCGGACGTTCTATATGGACTGGCATGAGGTCGCCCGCAATTCGGTGGCCGGCTTCCGGCTCGGTTACGGCGAGGCTCCCGACGATCCGCGAACCCGGCAGGTGCTCGCCGAATTGCTCGATCGCAGTCCGGAATTCGCGCAGCTGTGGACCACTCACGACGCGCGAGGGAAGGCGTTGGAGCGTAAGCGCTTCGATCACCGTGATGTCGGCCCGCTGACTCTCACGATGCAAGCGTTCGACGTCCGTTCCAGCCTCGGCCAGACGCTCATCGTCTACCACGCCGAACCCGGCTCGCCGAGCCGCGAAGCTCTCGCCCTGCTCGGATCGCTGGCCGCTACGGGGTGATGTTCAGAGGGACCGGCCGAGGGTTGTGACCAGTTGCGAGATCCGGAGTTCGTCGCGCTTGTAGTGGGTCCACTTGCCGATTCGGGTGGAGCGGACGAGGCCGGCGCGTTCCAGTTCGGCCATGTAGGCGGAGACGGTGGATTGGGCGAGGCCGACCTTGGCTTGGATGTGGCTGACGCAGACGCCGTGTTCGTGGGGGTCGATGGTGGCGCCGGTGAGGTCGAAGTGGCGCTCGGGGTCGCGGAGCCAGGAGAGGAGTTGTAGCCGAACCGGATTGGCGAGCGCGCGCAGCGCTCGCACCATCTCGGGATCCGGTTCCTCACTGGGGGTCATACGCCCAGCTTACCGACGAATCGGGGTTCGTCGATACGAGGTCTAGCTCTCCAGGAGCTCGAGGGTGGGTTCCTGATCGGCGGACAGCAGGAAGTAGCCGAAGAAGACGACGTCTTCGTCGAGGGCGTCGAATTGCGCGATGCGGGCGCCCTCGGGTTCGAAGAACACATCTCCCGGCCGCAGCACGACCTCCTGCTCGCCCTCGACGCGGTAGGCGACCGAGCCCGAGACGATATTGCCCACCACGGGACCGTTGTGCACGTGCAGACCGGCGGCGGTGCCCGCGGCCATGGAGATGCGGCGCGCCTGGATGCGATCGGTCGGCTTGGCGGGGGTCACGTCCACGTCGAGCACGACGGTGCGGGTGACGGCGGCGGGTAGCTGTTGTTCGGAAGTCTCGGACATGATCGCCATCGTAGAGGCCGAATTACGAAGTGCCCGAATCGAATATACCGTCGATGGTGAGTGCGTACTCGACATCCTCGCGACGGCCCAGCATGGCCAGCACGCCGCGGATCATCGTGACGCGTGCTGCGGCAATGGTTTCCGGATCGGGTTCGGCGTGCGGGGCCGCGGCCGAGATGCGGAAGACGACGTACTCGCAGATCTGTAGCGAGGTATCCAGATCCAGATCGGTGGGTACGGGCCGGCCGAGTTCGGCGAACTTGACGCGGATCAGCGCGCGGATGTCGTCGAGGGCCTGCTCGCGATAGGTGGACACGGGCGAGCCCGGATCGTGCAGTTCCGCGAAGAGCGGGGCCAGCATCGGCCCGTGACCGCTGGCCCAGTACAGGTAGGCGTCGATCATGTTGATGCCGAGCTGCACCGGCTCCTGGGTCCGTTCCAGCGCCGAGCGGATGCCGCCGACCAGGTCCTCGTTGGAGACCTCGAGCACCGCGTGCAGGGGTTCCACCGCATTGGCGAAGTACCGGTAGAAGGTGGGCCGGGCCAGGCCGGCCTGCTCGATGATGCGGGCCACGTTCAGCCCGCGGGAGCCGTGCGCGGCAAACACCTCGGCGGTGGCCAGGACTATGCGGGCACGCACCTGGTCGGCCTGTTTTTCGGTCTGCGGTGGCCGGCCGCGACGGCTTGACATGAGGTGCGTCACGCCTATTAATCTAACACTGGTGTTCACGTAACACTGGTGTTCAATAAATAGAGGGCTCGAACTCGGGCCGGACTCTCGAGAGGGCGACCAATGACGACAGCCCCGCAGCTCGCCGCGGCCGATGCGCTCCCCTTCGATCTGGTGCAGCGCCTGCTGAGCCACGCCCGCGCGGGCGGTGCGCCCTCGGTCGAGGTGTTCGCACCCGCCACCGGACGCAAGATCGCCGACCTGCCGCAGTCCTCGGTCGCCGATATCGAGGCGGCCTTCGCCACCGCACGCAAAGCGCAGAAGGAGTGGGCCCAGGTCCCCGTGGAGGAGCGCGCCGCCCTGCTGCGCCGCATCCACGATCTGGTGCTGACCGAGCAGGACACCATCCTCGACATCGTGCAGATCGAGACCGGCAAGTCCCGCGTGCACGCCTTCGACGAGGTCTCCGATGTCGCGGTGAACACCCGCTTCTACGCGGCCGAGGGCAAACGCATTCTGGCGCACCGCAAACCGCGCGGCGTCATGCCCGTGCTCACCCAGGTGGAGGTGCGCAATCGGCCCAAGGGCGTGGTCGCGGTCATCTCGCCGTGGAACTATCCGCTCGCGCTGGGCGCCTCCGATGCGCTGCCCGCACTTCTCGCCGGCAATGCCGTCATCGGGCGCCCGGACAATCAGACCGCGCTGACCCTGCTGTGGGCCATCGATATCGCCGAACGCGCGGGACTGCCGAAGGGCTTGTGGCAGGCCGTACTCGGGCGCGGCGCGGTGGTCGGCACCGAGGTCATCGCGCGCGCCGACTATGTCGACTACACCGGATCCAGCGCCACCGGCCGCACCATCGCGCAGCAGGCGGGGGAGCGGCTCATCGGCTACTCGCTCGAATTGGGCGGTAAGAACCCGCTGCTCGTGCTCGCCGACGCCGACGTGTCCGCGGCCGCCAAGATCGCGGTGCGCGCCTGCTTCGCCTCGGCGGGCCAGCTGTGTGAATCGATCGAGCGAATCTACGTGGACGACAGCGTGTACGACGAGTTCGTCGCCGAATTCGTCGAGAACACGAAGAAACTCACGCTCGGCAAGACCCTCGACTACGGCTACGAGATCGGCTCGCTGACCTTCCCCCGGCAGATCGACACGGTCGGCAAACACGTCGACGACGCGGTGGCCAAGGGCGCGACCGTGCTCGCCGGCGGCAAGGCGCGCCCGGATCTCGGCCCGTACTTCTACGAGCCCACGATTCTCGCCGGCGTGCGCGAGGGCATGACCGTCTTCCGCGAGGAGACCTTCGGCCCGGTCGTCTCCGTGTACCGCGTGCGCGGCGACGAGGAAGCCATCGCGCAGGCCAATGACACCGCCTACGGATTGAACGCCAGTGTGTGGAGCCGCGATATCGACCGCGGCCGCGAGGTCGCCGCGCGCGTGAACGCCGGCTCGGTGAACGTGAACGAAGGCTTCATCGCCGCCTGGGGTTCGGTGGCCGCACCCTCGGGCGGCCTGGGTATTTCGGGCACCGGCCGCCGGCACGGACCCGAGGGCCTGCTGAAATACATCGACACCCAGACCATCGCGGTGCAGCGCGTCCTGCCCATCGCGCCACTGCCGGGCATGTCCGAGCAACTGTGGGCCAAGACCATGACCCTCTACCTGGGCGTCATGAAGACCTTGCGGCAGAAGTGATCCGCACACACGAGACAGGGGAACAGCGGGAAATGAAGACGGCAGCGGGCAAGAAGGTCCTGGTCACCGGCGCCGCCATGGGTCTGGGCAAAACCTTTGCGCAGCGGGCGGTCAGCGAGCAGGCCAGTGATGTGGTGCTGTGGGACATCAACGAGCAGGCGCTGCGCGACACCGCGGCCGAACTGGCCGCGCAGGGCGTCAGCAAGATCCACCACTATGTGGTCGACGTGTCCGATCGGGACGCCATCGCCGAGGCCGGGGCCGCGGTGCGCGCCGAGGTCGGCGGTATCGATGTGCTGATCAACAATGCGGGCATCGTGCGCGGCAACGGGTACTTCTGGGAGACCGCGAACCGCGCCGACATCGACAAGACCATGGCGATCAATTCCCTTGCGCCCATGTACATCACGCTGGAATTCCTGCCCGCCATGGTGAAGAACGGCCAGGAGTCGCGGGTGATGACCATCGCCTCCTCGGCCGGTCTGGTCGCCAACCCGCGCATGAGCGTGTACGCGGCGTCCAAGTGGGCGGCGCTGGGCTGGTCGGATTCGGTGCGGCTGGAACTGGAGCAGTCCGGCAACGAGCACGTGAAGTTCACCACGGTCTGCCCGACCTACATCAACACCGGAATGTTCGACGGCGCCAAGGGCTTCTGGTTCACCCCGATCCTGGAACAGGAGGAGGTCGTCAACACCTCCTGGGAAGAGATGAAGAAGGGGTCGGCGCTGGTCGTCATGCCGTGGACCTCCCGGCTGAACCGCGCCATCTCCGGCCTGCTGCCGGTACGGGTGCGCGATTTCTACCTGAACACCGTGGGCGTCTACCACTCGATGGACGAGTTCACCGGCCGCAAATAGGCAGCCATCCCAGATCGTCGCAGCCGGCCCGTGCGGAAGCGCGGGCCGGCTTCATGATTCGTTAACACTCGGTGTGGTGTCATCGGATACTGAGATGACGGGGGCGGGCACCGCATGTCGTTATGCAATACTCGCGCTGCGGGGCGTGCTGCGCCCGAGGGAGGAAGAGAGACTCAATGGGCTTGTTCGACATGATCCGTGGCGAATTCGTCGACATCATCGAATGGCTGGACGATACGCGCACGACGCTGGCGTGGCGATTTCCCCGCTACGACAACGAGATCAAGAACGGCGCCGAGCTGATCGTCCGCGAGGGGCAGCAGGCCGTCTTCGTCTACCGCGGGCAGCTGGCGGACAAGTACGGGCCCGGCCACTACACGCTGACCACCGAGAACATGCCGATCATGTCCACCCTGCAGGGGTGGAAGCACGGCTTCAACTCGCCGTTCCGGTCCGAGGTGTACTTCATCAACACCCGCGCGGTGACGGATATGCGCTGGGGGACACCGCAACCGGTCACGGTCCGCGACCCCGACTTCCGCATGGTGCAGATCCGCGCCAACGGCACCGCCAATGTGCGGGTCACCGATATCGAGGTGTTCCTGCGCCAGATGATCGGCACCAATGGCGAGGTCGACGCCGATGTGCTGAGCGAGATGCTGCGCAACAATGTTTCGCTGTCCTTCTCGGACATGGTGCTGGCCAGCGGTCTGGGCGCCATCGATCTGCAGGGCCGGCAGGTCGAACTCTCCGGCAAGCTGCAGGAATTCGTGGGTCAGCGGCTCGCGCCGTTCGGTGTCGGCGTCGAGCAGGTCACCATGACCATCTCGCTGCCCGAGGAAATCCAGCAGGCCATGACCCGCGGCGTCGCCCGCGGCGTGGAGGCCGGCGGGTTCATGAACAATGTGGATCTCAACCGGTATCAGCAGATGCAGGCCGCCGACGCCATGCTCGCCGCCGCCCAGAATCCCGGTGGCGGGATGGGCGCCGCCATGCAGGCCGGCATGGGTGTGGTGCTGGGCGGGCAGATGGCGGGCGCCATGCAGGGCAGCTATGCCCAGCCGCAGCAGCAGGCTCCGGCCCCGCAGGCTCCGCAACCCGTTGCGCCGCCGCCGCTTCCGGGGCAGCAGCCGTTCCACTTCGACAATGGCGGTCAGGCCGCGGGGCCGTACCCGGTCGATCAGCTACGCCAGTTCGTCGCGAGTGGGCAGCTGACCCGCGACACCAATGTCTGGACCGAAGGCATGCCCGGCTGGGCCCCCGCCGCCACGGTCCCGGCGCTGCAGACCCTCTTCGCCGCCCCGCCGCCGCTGCCGGGCACCCCGCCGCCGCTGCCCCCGCAGTAGCGCCTGCCCTCCGGCACATCGGCTCGCCTTCGCCGCCGTACGACGCGCCGGCCGGGTGGGATCCGAATACCCCACCCGGCCGCCCCGAATTCCCCAGCAGCACAGGCGTGATCGTCGTATCCGCCGTATCGAGTGAGCCACAGTGAACGACAATCAGCCGCCGCAGCAACCCGGCCCACCCCCACTGCCGCAAACGCGCGAACCCCAGCCCTGGACGCCGCCCGTGCCCGGGCAGCCCACCCCCGGTGGCCAGGTGCCGCCACCGCTTCCACCAGGTGCCGGCCCGGGCAGTCCGGTGCCGCCACCACTTCCACAGGGGACCGTTCCGGGGCGCCCGGTGCCGCCGCCGCTCCCGGCTGGGGCCCGTCCGGGAATACCTGTGCCGCCGCCTATACCGGGTGTGCCGCAGCAGGCGGGGCCGGGACCGTCGGGTCCGCCGCCGCTGCCCACCATGCCGCGGCCCACAGGTCCGCCGCCTTTGCCGGGGGGAATGCCACCGGTGCCAGGTGGGGTGCCGCAGCAGTCGGGTGGGTTGACCGCGCAGCCGGTGTTCGTGATGCCGGTGCCCGAGGTGCAGCAGCCCCCTATGGGACAGGGTGTGCCGCAAGAGGTTCCGCATGCGCCGGATCGGGCGATGTTGCACAGTACGGAGCTGACTCGGACCTATCCGTGCAGTGCGTGTGGTGCGCAGTTGGTGTTCGATCCGGTCGGGCAGGATCTGCTGTGCCCGAGCTGCGGGAATCGGTCGCCGATCCAGGCGGCGAATACGCCTGTGCAGCCTCGGGAATTGGGGCCTGCCATTGCGGATCTGCGGGCGCGGCAGTCGCAGGCGGCCGGCCCGCAGGTGACGGGGGAGTGGGAGGTGAAATGCCAGAACTGTGGTGGGACCACGGGATTCAACGGCAGCCTCACCGCCACCCGCTGCCCGTACTGCGCGACGCCGATCCAGCGCGACGATGTGCACAATGCGCCCGCCCGGTTGCCGGTCGACGGCGTGGTGCCGTTCCATATCGGTGAGAAGCAGGCGCACGAACTCGTCGAGAAGTGGGTGTCGGGCCGCTGGTTCGCGCCGTCGAACTTCCGGAAATACCGTCGGATCGGGGCGTTTTCGAGCCTGTATACCGCGTATTTCACCTATGACGCGGATACCGAATCGTGGTACACGGGTGAGCGCGGCGACAATTACGAGGTGCGGGTCGGCACGGATTCGGACGGGGATCCGATCTACGAGACCCGGACTCGGTGGTATCCGGTGCAGGGTCAGGTGGGCAATGAGTTCGCGGATCTGCCGGTGCTGGCCAATGACAATCTGAGCCGCAATCGCATTCGCGCGCTGGAGCCGTGGCCGGTGGAGCAGGCGCGGTCCTATTCACCGGAGTTCGTGGCCGGGCATCTGTGCCGCACCTACGATCACGACGCCGAGGAGGCGCTGCCCGAGGCGCAGCAGCGCATGGAGCAGGCCATCGAATCGACGGTGCGTCACGATATCGGCGGCGATCAGCAGCGCATCCATCAGCTGCAGACCTCGTGGAACTGGCTGGCGTACAAGCATCTGCTGCTGCCGATCTGGCTGCTCACGGTCGTCTACATGGACAAGACCTATCAGGTGTACATCAACGGCTTGACGGGTCAGGTGTCGGGCGACCGGCCGTGGAGCAAGGTCAAGATCATCTCCGCGATCCTGGCCGTGCTGGCGGTGATCGCGATCGTCATACTCGTGTACTCGCATATGCACCACGGGTCGGGACATCCGCCGGCTACCCATGTGGCGCCCACGCCCAAGCATCACAACTGACCGCTGAGAGAGGTGTGTTCGCAATGGTGTTGACGCTGGTCCTGATACTGCTGATCGTCATCGCCGCGGTGGTGGCCGCGGTCATGGTGGTGTCGTCCAAGCAGAAACAGTCGGTATCGGCCGCCAACCAGGTGGTGCCGGGCACGCCCACGCGTGCCCCCGCCTCCTGGGCAGGCTCGCACGATCCGGAACCCCGCCTGCACCGCCGCCTGCGTGACGCCATGACCACCTTGCGCACCGCCAATGCCCTCGACGACGGCACCACCATCGTCCTGCGCGCCGAACTCGAACAGGCGGCCCTGGCCTGGGACGACCGCCTGGTGGCCATCGCCGCTCTGCCCGCACCCCATCGCGAGCAGCAGCGCGAGGCTGCCGCCCAAGCCGTGCAATCCATCGAAGACGGTGTGGCCCAGTATGTTTCGGCCTCCACGACGAGCGCCACCGCCGAGCTCCAAGCGGGCCTCTCCAGTGTCCGCACCCAACTCGACATCCAGGCCCAGATCCGCAAATCCCTGGAAGCGAGCTAGCCGCTACCCCTCCGCCCCGATTCATCGCGAAATTCGTTTTCACCAACCGATCTCACGAAATTCGCGATAAGCGGCCTACGATTCGAATAGGTCGGCGTCAGCGCTGTGACCAGCGCAGACGTATTCGAATCACCGGGTACGAGAGGGGATTATCGGCATGTCGGAAGAGTCGAACGCAAAGCAGAACAACGGGCATCGCGGCATGGATCGCCGATTCGTACTGGGCGCGGGCGCGGTGGCAGCGGCCGCGGTGGGCGGCGGCCTGGTCGGCGCGGCGGCGAGTCCACCCGCCTCCTCACCATCGGGCACCCAGGGTGAAATCGACACCAATCTCAACCAGGCATCGCACCTGTTCGAACTGACTGCCGCCGAACGCGACAACTACGACGGCGGCTACCTCCAAGGCGCCAACGAGGACACCTTCCCCATCCTGCGCGGCCAACAGGGCTCGGTCTACTTCGTCCACCTCGAAGTGGGCGGCCTCCGCGAACCCCACTGGCACCCCAGTGCCTGGGAACTGAACTACATCATCTCCGGCAAGGCCCGCTGGACCATCCTCGGCACCCACCCCGAAGGCGGCTACCGCAACGATGTCTTCGAAGCCGGTCAGGGCGATCTGGTGTTCGCCCCGCAAGGGCACTTCCACTATTTCGAGAACGCCAGCCCCACCGACCCGCTCGAGGTTCTGGTCATCTTCAACACCAGCGCCAAGGAACCCAACGACGACATAGGCATAGTCGCCTCCCTCAATGCGATGCCCCGCAGCGTCCTGGCCGCGGCCTTCGGCGTCCCCGAGTCGGCCTTCGCGAGCCTGCCCACCGAGATCAAACCCGTGGTGATCACACGGCACCGCTAGAACTCCCGATAACGACCGGAATCCCCGGCCGCGGGATGCGGCCGGGGATTCGGACTGTACGGGTCAGTGGTTGTTGTAGCCGGTGCCGCTGGAACCGCCCGAGCTCGAACCGGATCCGCCCAGCAGGCGGCTCAGGCCGCCGAGGGAGTTCGACGAGCCGGTCAGGATCTGATTGAAGTTGTCGACGGGGTCGGCCGAGCCGGTGGTGATGCCGGCCTTGGTGACGGCCGGGCTCGGGGCGGCCGATGCCGGTGCGGCGGTGGCGGTTACGGCCGCGACCGGGGCGGTGGCGAGGGCCGCGAGGGCGAGGGACTTGACGAGCAGGGCGCGGGCGGAGAGCTGTGGTTTCATGGTGGTGTCTTTCGCTGGTGGGTTCAGGTTCACCGTGGGAGCAACCGGAGGCCGGCCCGATCCGCGTGGAGGTGGCAGGGCCGGCGTCCGGGTCAGTTCTGGTCGGCGGGAATCTCGAGGGGTTCGGATTCGATTCCCTCGCTGATGGATCCATTGGCCGAGCCGGAGCCGAACGAGCCGGTATCCGGGCGCGTCGGGTTGCTGCCGGCGATCGACTTGCCGTCGAAATCGGGGCTGGGCTGCACGCCCAGCAGTGCCACCGCGGTCGGGGTGATGTCGACGAGCGAGTTCGTCGAGTTGGTGACACCGGCCTGGAAGGCGGGGCCGCGGGCGATGAGGAAATTGGCTGTCTCGTCGGCGGATTGGCCACCGTGGCCGCCGCCGGGCTTGTGGCCGTGGTCGCAGGTGACCAGGATGTTCCACTTCTCGTTGGGGTGCGACTTGGCGCGGGCGTCGACGGCGGCGACGATCTTGCCGACTTCGGCGTCCACGCGCTTGACCGCGTCGAGGTATTCCGGGGAGGCGCCGCCGTGACCGTGGCCGGCCTCGTCGACCTGATCGAGGTGCGTGAACAGGAAGTCGGGGGCGTCATTGGCGATGGCCGCCGCGCTGGTATCGGCGGTGACCGCGTCGATCTTGGCTTCGGTCGGGTCATCGGGTTGGTCGGGGGTGCCGATGTTCACGTCGGCGTGCGGATCGCCGGACCCCGCCATGATGCCGATGGTGTGCCAGGTGGCGATGGATTCGGTCTTCAGGTTGGGCTTGGCCTTCTCCAGCTGGGTGAAGACGGTCGGGTACTTCGCGAAAGGCGCTGTGGTGACATTGTTGTCGTAGATGCCGTGCTTGGTGTCCCATACGCCGGTCAGGACGGTGGCCCAGGAGGGCCCGGAGATGGTGGTATGGGGTGCGATGGAGGTTTGCCCGAGAGTGCCCTCACTCGCCAGTTTCAGCAGATTGGGCGCCTTGGCTTCCTGAACCTTCTTGTACATCGTGCCGTCGAGCCCGATGACGACCACCTTGTTGACGGTGGCGTCGGCGGTTGCGGGTGCGGCCGCCGCAACCCCTGCGAGTGCCGGCAATGCGGCAAAGAGGGTGATAGCCAGGGAGTTCAGGACAGTTCTGTTTGGAAGTTCCATGGTCTAGACCGTGCCAAGCACCCCCACGTGCGGTCTAGACCTACGTGGGACTGTTCACCGACGATTCATGCAGTGATCCGCATCCGTTGTCGCCCAATGTGATTGCTAGAAAATAGCTAAATGTGAAACCTGATCGTTGATTGTCTGTCCGGGACACGATTTACGAGACATGTCATGCACTTTGGTCGTGAAACTGGCGGAATGCTAGGAAACCTCGTCACGGAAGAGTGTTCTGCTCGTTCGGATCCGGCTTCCACGGCACTTTTCGACGCGGAGGTCAGGCAGTGTTCACCTGGCTCGTCTTGCACACTTTCCGCGAAGTCGCCGAGCCTACGGTGAGAACGGACCCAGGGCTGCGAGCGAGTGGATGACGGTGATTCCGTCGCCGCCGGTGACGCCGAGCTCGGTGCGATCCAGCCAATAGGCTTGCAGGCCTGCGTCTCTGGCGCCGATGCCGTCGACGTCGTAGCGGTCGCCGACGTAGGCGACGTGCTCGGGTGGCAGGCCGAGCATGGCGCAGCCGGCGTGGAAGATGCTGGGGTCCGGCTTGGGCGTGCCGAATTCGCTGGAGCAGAGGACGGCGTCACCGAAATGGTCGAGCAGGCCCACCGCGCCCAGCTTCATGCGCTGGTGGTTGCGCGAGGAGTTGGAAACCACACCCAAGCGCAGGCGGGTGGTCAGCTCGCGCAGGGTGGGCGGGACGTCAGGGAAGACAAGCCATTCGGTGTCGCGCAGCGCGACATAGCGGGCGAACCAAGCCACCGGATCGTCGGACGTGACGCCGATATGCGAGAGGAACCGCCGAGTGCGCGACTGCTGCTGACCGGTGAAGGTGAGGTCGCCCGCGAGATAACGCGGGTACTCCTCCTCTTCGAGTGCCCGCCACAGCCGGACCGCCTCGTCCGGCGCGCTGAACCGGTCGAGCAGCCCTTCGGCGGCCAGATGCTGCAGGATGCCGTTGCGGGCCGTGCCCGCATAGTCGATGAGCGTGTCGTCGACATCGAAGAGAATGCCGCGAATCGTCATGGGCGGGTTCCGATCACAACGGTGGCACCCAGTTCCTCATCCTCGGCGATGCGCGCGACGAGGCCGTGCCGCCGCATGATCTCGGCCGCCGCGCTCGCCTGCTCTTCGCTCTCCTCCACGAGCAGCTGCCCGCCCGGCGCCAGCCACTCCGGCGCGACGGCCGCGATGCGCCGCAGAATGTCCAGCCCGTCCGCACCGCCGTCGAGTGCCACCCGCGGCTCGTGATCGCGGGCCTCCGGCGGCATCCGGGCGATTTCGGCCGAGGGGACATAGGGCGTGTTCGCGAGCAGAATGTCCACGCGCCCGGCCAGATCCACGGGAATCGCGTCGAACAGATCACCTTCGTACACGGACGCGCCCAGTGCGGCGAGGTTCGTGCGAGCGCACGCCACGGCCGCCGGTTCGATATCGGCGGCGGTCAGCTCCACACGAAGGCCCGCGACCGCGGCCTCGGTGGCGAATGCCAATCCCAGCGCACCGCAGCCACAACAGAGATCGAGCGCCACCAGCGTGCGATCGGCCGCGGTCCCGGCGCGGCCCAGCGCCACCGCCTGCTCCACCAGGAATCCGGTCCGCTGCCTGGGCACGAACACTCCGGCCGCGACCCCGACTCGCAGCCCGCGAAATTCGGCCCAGCCCAGCAGATGTTCCAGGGGGTAGCCGGCAATGCGCTGCACGACAAGCGATTCCAGGTGCGCGGCATCGGTGGCCGCGCCGAGCAGCAGCGCCGCCTCGTCCTCCGCGAACACGCATCCGGCGGCCCGCAGCCGGGCTACGAGGGTGTCGGTGTCGGGAGCGCTCACCGAGTCATTGTGCACACTCGGACATTCGACCGGGTCGACCGGGGTGTGGCCCCGATCGTCCGGGCGGGCCCGGCTAGCGTTCGGTGGGCAGCCGCAGGGTGCGGGTGGCGTCGAGGTAGATGCCGCGCTGACCGCTGCGAGACGGCGGCGGCAGCTGCGAGACCAGCTGCTCGAGCGAGGTGGTCGCGCCCACCACCGGCATGCCCGCCACGATGAAATCGCCGACGGCCCGGCGAATGTGGTTGGGGGAGGTGACCACGATGGCGCTGGTGGCGCCCGCGTCGCGCAGCATGCCCACGCCGAACAGGGCGTTCTGCACGGTCGAGCCCGCGCGGTGGTCGGCCAGAATCCGGCTCGCCGGAATCCCGTGTCCGATCAGCCAGCCCTGCATGGCCGCCGCCTCGGTGATCCCGTTCTGCGGGTTCCCGCCCGTCACCAGGATCGGCGACAACGGCGAGACGATGGCCTGCAACCAGGCCGCCTGCAGCCGGTTCACGAGTTCGGGCCGCATGGATCCGTCGGGCAGCAGGCCGTAACCCATGACCGCGATACCGGTCTGCGGACCCGCAATGGCCGGAATCGGATTCGGTAGCGTGCCCACGGCCGCGCCGATGGCGTGGAAGACATTGCGGGTGCCGTCGGCCAGGCCGGGGTTGAGCCCGTTGAGCCGGTTGAGCGCCACCTCGCGGGTGACCAGGTCACCGGTGTAGTCGGACCAGATGGCCTGCAATGACAGCGCCTGCGCGTCATCGGGAGATTCATTGAGCAACTGCCGCAGATCGGACAGGCCTGCCTGCTCGTTGCCGTCGGTGAAGTTGTCCTGTGCGGAGTTGTAGAGCTGTCCGGGGTCCGCTTGCGCGGCACCGGTTCCGAAGAGGGCCAGAGCGGCGGCGGTGGCCGCCAGGAGGGTGGGGAAACGCCGGGCGATCTGCACTGCTTGGACCTTTCGTCGGGTCACGCATTGCTTTCTTGCTGGCTATCTACACACGGTGTTGCTGGCTACCTACATGCTTTGCTGGTTGTTGACTCGGTACCGAATGGGGACACGATACGACTGTGCGCCGTGGATGTCGGTGATTTGTCATTGTGATTTTGCGTCGCGATAGGGTGTGATTCCGTGGATACGACTTCGCTCCCCGGCAAGGAACTCGCCGCCGCCATCAACGCCGACACCAAGCAACGGGCCGCCGCGCTCACCGAAGCAGGCCGGGCGCCCCGGTTGGCGCTGGTGATCGCCAATGACGATCCGGCCAGCACGTGGTACGTGAAGTCACTCAACCGTGCCGCGGAACGTAATGGAATTGCCTGCGAGAACGTCGATCTGGGTGTCGACGCCACCGCCGAGCAGATCCGCAGCAAGCTTACCGAACTTTCCGGGGACGCCTCGGTGGACGGCATCATGCTGCAAACACCGCTGCCCAAGGGCGTGAGCCTCGAGGATGTGGGTTCGGCGATCGCCGCGGCCAAGGATGTGGACGGCGTCAGCCCGCTGTCCCTGGGGTTGCTGGCCTCCGGCCTGCCGGGATTCCCGCCCGCCACCTCGGAGGCCGTGGTGGAGCTGGCCAAGTTCCATGCCGTTCCGCTGTCGGGCCGCAATGTCACGGTGATCGGCCGCTCGAATGTGGTCGGCAAGCCGCTGGCTCAACTGTTGCTGGCCGAGAACGCCACGGTCACCGTCGCGCACTCGCGGACAACCGACCTGCCTGCCGTCACCTCGACGGCCGATGTGGTGGTCGCCGCCGTCGGCCGCGCGGGACTCGTTACCGCCGAGCACATCCGCCAGGGCGCGGTCGTCATCGACGTCGGCACGAATGAGGACGAGAACGGGAATCTCGTCGGCGATGTGGATGCCGCCTCGGTCACCGGCAAGGCCTCGGCCCTGACACCCGTGCCGGGCGGCGTCGGTCAGGTCACCACCGCGCTGCTCCTGCGTCACGTGGTCCAGGCCGCAGAATCAGCACGCTGAGAGCAGCGCGGCAGCTTTCTACCAGTGGGTGGTCACCGGATCGCCGATGCCCACATTGTCGTAGTACCACTCCGCGTCCGCGGGAGCGAGATTGATGCAGCCGTGGCTGACATTGGCGTTGCCCTGGGAGTCCACCGACCAGGGCGCGGAGTGTACGTAGACACCGCCCCAGGTCAGGCGTTCCGCGAATTCGCCTGTGAGGTAATAGCCCTCCGGGTCGTTGAGCGGGATGCCGATGGTGCGCGAGTCGAAAATGACTGTGCGCTCACGGGACAACACCGGGAAGGTGCCGACCGGGGTTTCGCGGCCGGGCTTACCCATGGACGCGGGCATGGTCCGGACCGGGGCGCCACCGATGAACACCGTGAAGGTGTGCGCGGACATATCGGCGTCCGCGGTGGTGCCGCCATTGGTTTCGAACCGGATATGGCTACGGCCCGCCGACACCGTGATCGGGGAGGACGCGGGCAGGTAGTGGGTCGGGGTCCAGGTGACCTGCTGGTTGTCCTGCCAGGTGAAGGTGCCGGCCAGCGAGGTGTCGGCACGGACGTCGACGGCGCGTTCGGCGCGGGCCCGATCGGTGATCGGGGCGGCGAAACGCATGGTGACCGGGGCCGCGATGCCCACCACCTGCCCTGGGCTCAATGAAAACGATTGCACGGCTGGGAGGTCGGGGGTTGCCATGGCCGCGCCCGCGGCCCCGGAACCGAATGCGGCTGCCGCCGCGACAAAACTAGCGACGAACAGGTAGCGCAGCGCTTTCCGCATGTTCCATCCCTTCGAGAGGGTGTGGGCCTGGATTTCTCAGACTATGGCCTGATGATCGTTCCCATCCGGAAATGTGCCCGCTTCGTGACCTATGTCCCGGCGTGGAGGCTTTGTGAAGCTCGTGTCGCCCGGTAGTGGGGCGGAAACGACTGTGCCCCGTTCCGTAACGGAACGGGGCACAGTCACCGAGGCGCGTCCGGCCGGGTCGGCGCCCGGGCGGATTCCCGCGGTTCCTAGGCGGTGGTGATGGCCGAGACGACGTCGGTGTGCAGGGCGTCGGCGCGGGCCATGATCTCCTCGATCTGCTTCAGGACGGGAGCGAACTCGGCGCCCGCGCCCGCATCGAGGGAGGCCACATTGATGGCGATGTTCAGCTGCGAGCTGGCCGCGGCCGAGCGGGCGGCATCGGCGGCCGCGCCGATATCGGTGACCACGTTCGGATTGCCGATGGGCAGCAGTTCGTTTGCGAGAGAGATGATTTCGTCGGCCTCGGCGACCACGGCGGCGGGTACGCGGGCGGCGTTCAGCAGCGACTCGGTGATGGCCTGCTTGCGGGCGGCCAGCTGCTCGTCGGTGTCCTTGGGCAGCTTGTAGGCCTTGCCGACGGCGGTGAAGGCGGCGGCATCGGCGTCGGCCAGGGCCAGCGAGCGCTCGCGGGCGGTGTCGGCGGCCTCGATGATGCGGTCGATGACCGGGCGGTTCTCGGCATCCTTGGCGCGGGTGGTGTAGCGCGCGACCATGGCGACCAGCGCGGCGCCCTGCGCGGCGTGCAGCGCGGCCACGGCCCCGCCGCCCGGCGCGGGCACCTTGGCGGCCAGCTGATCCAGGTATCCCCGCAGGGTCGAGTCACCGAAGGTGGTGGCCTGCGTGGCGTCCTGAGTCATGAGGGGTGGCCTCCCTTGGGATTGCGGCGAATTGGTGCGATGTCCGCGACTACCGTACCGGCTCGGGCGCGGCGGGCCCGCGCAGGGCGACACCCGGCCGCCGCGAGGTTGTTGACCGGTTGCCGGTAAGGTCCGAATCATGCGTATCGGATTGTCGATCAATTACACCGACGGCTTCAAAGAGGTGGCCGCGGAGGTCGCCGACCTCGAACGAGCGGGCCTCGACATCGTGTTCGTGCCGGAGGCGTATTCGTTCGACGCGGTGAGCGCGCTCGGCTACCTGGCCGCGAAGACCGAACGGGTGCAGCTGGCCTCGGGCATCCTGCAGCTCTACACCCGCACGCCCACGCTGACCGCCATGACCGCGGCGGGCCTGGACTATGTCTCCGACGGCCGCTACATCCTCGGCCTGGGCGCTTCCGGCCCGCAGGTGATCGAGGGCTTCCACGGCGTGCCCTACGACGCGCCCATCGGCCGCACCCGCGAGGTGCTGGAGATCTGCCGCAAGGTGTGGAAGCGCGAACGCCTGGAATACCAGGGCAAGTACTACACCGTCCCGCTGCCCGAGGGTAAGGGCACCGGGCTGGGCAAGCCGCTCAAGCTGATCAATCACCCTGTGCGCGAACGCATTCCGGTGCTGCTCGCCGCGCTCGGCCCCAAGAACGTCGAGCTCGCCGCCGAAATGGCCGAAGGCTGGCAGCCCATCTTCTTCCTGCCCGAGCAGGCCGGCGCCATCTGGGGCGACTCCCTGAAAGCCGGTAAGGCCAAGCGCGATCCGGCCCTCGGCGACCTGGACGTCTTCGCCGGCCCCGCCCTCGCCATCGGCGAGAACGTCGAGCCCCTGCGCGAATTCGTGAAACCGCACCTGGCCCTCTACATCGGCGGCATGGGCGCCAAGGGCAAGAACTTTTATCACACCCTGGCCACCAAGTACGGCTACGGCGCCGAGGCCGACCGCATCCAGGAGCTCTACCTCGCCGGCAAGAAGGACGAAGCCGCCAAGGTGGTCCCCGACGACCTGGTCCGCGACATCTCCCTCATCGGCACCCCCGGCTTCGTCAAGGAACGAGTCGCCGCCTTCCGTGAGGCCGGCGTCACCGCCCTCAACGTCGTCCCCCTGGCCGCTACCCCGGCCGACCGCGTCAAGCTGGTCGAACAACTCCGCGCCATCTGCGACTGACTCCGGTTCAAACAAGAACGCCCCGACCACCACTGGTGGTCGGGGCGTTTGCGTCTGGTCCTACCGATCAGCGCTACATCGGGGGTTTGGGGGCCAGGCCCCCAATTCCCGCTTCGGGGGTGCGGGGGCGTGAGCCCCCGCGTGTTCAGTTCTGGCGCAGGGCGCCGAGGGCTTCGTCGAGGGTGGGGTGGAGGGCGAAGACCTGGTCGAGGTTGGTCATTTTGAGTTGGCGGCTGGTGGCGGGGCCGTCGGCGACGACCGCTATGCGGGTGCCGCCGGCGCGTTTGTGGGCGGCCACGAGGGCTGCCATGCCCGCGGAGGCGAGGAAGCTCACCTCGGACAGGTCGATGACGAGTGCGCCGGGTTTGCCGGCCAGGGTGCTGTCGATGGCGTTCTCCAGCGCGGGCGCTGTCGCGAGGTCGACCTCACCGGCCACGGTCAGCACCGTCGCATCGTCTTGCACGGTGACCGAGGTGGTCATCGCGTCGCCGAAAGGAGCGTCTCCGGAAGTGTTGGTCACGTTAGAACAATCTGCCATGATCCGTCCGTTCGTGTTGCATCGTCTTCCACATTGGCATCGCGGCGGTAGCTGACACAACATGTGAAAAGCCTAGTTACCGCATCATTTCGGTGTTGACAGCGTTTGGATGGCGCTTTTGTGCCGTTGGTGTGTCATACCCGTCCGGCGGAGAACGATACCGCCGGCAACCGCACCGTCATCCGTACCAGTGTGCCGGGACCGGGCGTGTGATCGATGTCCAATTGATCGGTGAGTGCCCGCATCATGGCTATGCCGCGCCCGCGATCGCCCGGATCAGCGGGCAACGGTCTCCAGGTGCCGGTATCGGTCACCACGAGAGTGACTGTGTCCAGCCCGGATTCGGCGGTGAGCGCCACCCGCCCCGGACTGCCGTCCCGATAGGCGTGCTCGATGCTGTTGCTACACGCCTCGTTCGCGGCCGAGATCAGGTCACCGGCCAGATCGTGCGGGATGGCGGCCGCCGCGAGCCAGGACTTCAGCGCCCGCCGCATGACGGACAACTGGCTCGCGTCCGCGGGCACGTCCAGCCGCAGCGGTGCCGGCGGCTGCCGGTAGACCACCATGGCGATGTCATCGTCGTAGCCGCCGCCGGGACGCAGCCGCGACAGCACCGCATCGGCGACCTCGCGCGGCAGTTGGGTCGCGGCGCCGGTCAATTCGTCGGCGAGCTCCACGAACCGCTCGTCGATATCCACGCCGCGTTGCTCGACCAGTCCGTCGGTGAACAGCACCAGGGTGGAGCCGGGCGTCATGGGGGTGGTGGCCTCGGGGCGGCGCGGCGGATCGAAGGTGGCCAGCGGCACGGCCCGCCCGCCTTCGAGAAGTCTTCCGCGCGTACCGGGTTCGGCGAGCACCGGCGGCATATGCCCGGCGCTGGAGTAGCGGATCAGTCCGCGCACCGGATCCAGGATGGCGGCACACACCGTCGTGCACATGGCGCCGGGTATGCGGGCGGCGACGGTGTCGAGTTCGGCCAGCAGCTGCGCCGGGCCCGCACCGCGCAGCAGCAGCGCCCGTGCCGCCGTGCGCAATTGGCCCATCACTACGGCCGCGGAGAGGCCACGGCCCACGCAGTCGCCGACCACCAGGCCGATGGTGCCGTCCTCCAGCCGTACCACGTCGTACCAGTCGCCGCCGATCTCCAACGGCGGCAGCGCCGGTTCGTAATGCACCGAGAACCGCGGCGGCAGTTCGATCGGGCCGAGCATGGCTCGCTGCAGCGTGAGCGAGGTGGATCGGGCCTGGTCGAAGTTCCGCGCCCGCTGGACCGCGAGGCTCAAATGCCCGACCAGCAGCGAGAACAAGGCCCAGTCGCCGGGTGTGATGACCCGCGGCGCGGCGAAGCGCAGCCACAGCGCCGAATCGGCGGCTTCACCCAGCGGCGCGACAATGCCCTCCGAGCTGGACGCGCCCTCCGGAATGGCGAACATGGTGCGGCCGGGCCGCAATCGGGCCCGATCGAGCAGCGCTCGCGCTCGCGCGTCGAGCACCTGCCGGGTCTCGCTGCCGTCCGCCGGGGCGGGGTGATCGCCATTGCGTGCCGGGCTGCTACCGCGACTTGTGTTGTGGGATCGAAGCTCGGCGGGTGGGGTGTCCGTGTTGCCTTCGGAGACATAGAGTTCCGGCCCGGTATGCCGATTCGGCCAGACCGACACCACCGCGGTCTCGGCGCCGACGGTGCGGCGCAATTCCTCCAGGCCGACGGTGAGCACCTCGACGACGCTGGTGGCCGCGCCCACGGCGGTAGCCAGGCGGGAGACGGCCTGATCGCGGGCCTGCGCATCGTGTTCGGCGGTGACATCGCGGATGGTGCCGACGAAGATCCGTTCGCCGTTCTCGGGTTTCACCAGCGAACTGGTGCTCACCGCGAGCCACAGGCGGCGGCCGTCGCGATGCTGGATGGGCATGACGAAGCGGGCCGCATCGGTGCCCAGATCGGGATAGCGCGGGCCTTCGGGGAAGGCCCACGGGTAGGGGAGGGCGTAGGGAACGCCGTCGGGCCCGTAGCCGGTGAGCGCGCCGAAGGAGGAGTTGACCTCGATCAGGGTGCCCTGCGAGTCGACGACGAAGAACCCGTCCTGCAGCGATTCGACGAGTGCCGTGCGGAAGGCATCGCGCCCGGCGAGATCGTCCGCGCGGGAACGCTGTTGCTCGTAGCGCCGGGTACCGTCGAGGAAGCCGCGAGTCGCGACATCCAGCGCGGCCATGGTCTGCAGTAGGAACTCCAGCGCCGCTTCCGACCGGTCGGTGCCGTCCGGCAGCGGCACCAGCCCTTCATCTTCCAGAATCCGGAAGTGATGCTCGGTCAGATCGAGAATGCTCACGCCCTCGACGAGCGCGCGCCGCCCCAGCTCGTAGCCCTCGGCGAGACTGTTCTGATTGGGCGCGCGCAGATGCAGCCGGAGCGCGGCGGCATACGCCTCGCGGAAAGCTGCCAGCACGGCACTCATTTCGGCGTACCCACCGGCGGATGATGAGTGTGCGTATGCCCTCGATGCCGGGCCGCCAATACCAGCGCGTCGTCGGTGTCCTTGGCGTGCTTGGCCAGAATATCGGCGGTGATCTCGGAAGTCGGCTTGGCCAGGTCGATTCCGTCGGCGAAATCGCTGGTAATGCCGTCGGTCGACATGAGCAGCAGATCACCCGGCCGCACGGAGACGGTCTGCGACACCAGGGTCGGCGGCAGCAGATAGCCGACGATGCCGCCCACCAGCAAGGCGGCCGCGCGCACGGCCGGTTTGCCCGGCGCCGCGGCGACCACCCGGGAATCCACATTCCCCACACCCAGCCAGTGCAGCCGGTCCGCGGAATCGAAGAGCGCCAGCGACACCGCCGCGCCGCGGGTATCGGACATGGCCCGATGGCACAACAGCATCAGCACGTCCAAGGGTTCGGCCCGGTTCTCGGACAGCACCTGTGCCGCGCGGTCGGAGGCGTCGGCCGCGGCGGCCCCATGGCCCAGACCATCCAGTACGGCGAAAAGCGCGGAACCCCCACCCGCATCGAGTACCACGCAGCGATCTCCCGAAACCCGTTGTCCCGGTAGCGCGCGGCCGGCGACGGCCCATTCGATCGCGCCGATGAAACCGTCCTCACGCACTGGCGGGCACCCACTTCCACATCTCCACGAGCGTGCCCTGCCCGGGTTTCGAGTTGATGATCATGCCGTCCATGAGGCGGCGCGCACCCGGAAGACCCAGTCCCAGACCGCGTCCCGTGGAATAGCCGTCCTCCATGGCACGGTCGATGTCCAGAATGCCGGGGCCTTGATCCTGGGCCTGCACCACCATGGATCTGCGGCCCTCGCGGTCCTGCACTTTCAGTCGGATCTCTCCGCTACCGGCGTAGCTGGTGATATTGCGTGCCACCTCCGAGATGGCCGTGGCGATCATGGTGCGATCCGAAAGCGAGAACCCGAGTTTGCTTGCCATCTCGAGCCCCGCTTGCCGTGCGGTCACAATGTCGTTCGACACCTTGACCTGGATCACCACATTTTCAGCGGCCACGGTCACGACCGTCTCGTCGGCGGTTGGGCACTTGACGATTCAGCCAGGCCAGCCCCTCCTCGAGATCGAGTGCGGTGTGCATGTCCTCGAAGGTGAGACCCAGTTGAACCATGGCGAACGCGACCTCGGGCTGCAGGCCCACGATGACCGTTTCCGCGCCTCGGAGCTTGGTCATGTGGGCGATGGTACGCAGCGATCTCGCTGCGAAGGAATCCATTACGTCGATTGCGGTGACATCGACGATGATCCCCTGCGCCCGATACCTGCTGACGTACTTCATCAAATCGTCTTGCAAGCGTTCGGTATCCGCGTCGGTGAGTGCCGCTTGCACCGACGCGATGAGATAAGTGCCCTGCTTCAGAATGGGTACCGGCATCTGGCCCGCCCCGGGTTACCGTCCGTCGCGATCGGTCACACGGGACACCTCGTAGCCGAGCAGCCGCTCCGCCTCCTCGATGCCACCCTGCAGGTCACCGACGGCGTTCATCTTGGACAGGTCCAGGCCGATGGTGACCAGTGTGAGCGCGATCTCCGACGACAGACCGGTGATGATGACGCTCGCGCCCATCAGGCCCGATGCGTCGACGGTCTGTACCAGGTGGTTGGCCACGGTCGAGTCGATCGCGGGCACACCCGTGATATCGATGACGACGACCTTGGCGCGGTTGGCGCGAATCGCGCGTAGCAGCTGTTCGGTGAGCTGCCGCGCGCGCTGGGAATCCAGCACGCCGATGATGGGAAGAATGAGCAACTGCTCGCGCACCTGGAGCACAGGAGTCGAGAGTTCTCGAATCGCCTCCTGCTGCTGGCGGATAACGCGCTCGCGCTCCTGAACGAAGGACACGCCCACGGTATTGGCGATGCGGTTGGCGGCGGGCTCGTAGGCGTCGAGCACCTTGTTCAGGAGTTCGAAATCGGCCTGGTACTTCTCGAACAGCGAGCGGGCCAGCACATCTCGCAGCAGCAGCACGATGCCGAGGACCTCGTCGGTTTCGACGCCTCGGGGGATGATGCGTTCGGACAGGTCGCGCGCATAGGCCTGCAGCGCTTCGACGCTACCGGTTTCGAGTACCTCGACGTAGTTGTCGTAAACCGAGGTGGCTTCGGAGAAGATCTCCTCCGGGGTCATGGCGGTGAGCAACTGGGCATCGGTAATACGACGGGCCCACTCCTCGCGCAGTTCGGTTCGGTTCTGCCGCAGGTGCTCGACCAGCTGCGGAAGCAGGTTGTCGACGGAACCCGCCGGCAGCGAGTCCGGCGAGAGGCCGATGGACACGTCGGACATGGAAACTCCTGCCCCTTTCGTAAGGCCAGGTCGGGTGCTCACTTCTCGGTCGGCGGAACCGGAGTGCGGTTTGCCGGCCGTGCGCTCGGTGCCGACCGCCGTCGGAAGCCGGTGCCGAGCCTAGTCTTACCCAGTACCCAATGGGTGCCAAACCAAACAGTGGTCGGCAGGTTGATTATCGAGAATGATGACCGTCCCGGGCCTCGGGTCTTCGATGATGGTCCAGCAAAGTGTCGTAGATGTCGGCGAGTGCGGTGAGTTGGCCGCGGTCCAGGACGTCGATCATGTGACGCCGCACACTGTCCACGTGCGCGGGCGCCGCACCGTCCAGCACTTGTGCGCCCTTGTCGGTGAGGACCGCCGCGGTGCGCCGCGCATCATCGGGAATCGACTCCCGCGCGACCAGCCCCCGCTTCTCCATCCGTGTGATCTGATGCGAGAGTCGGCTCTGCGACCACTCCAGCACCGCAGCCAATTCCGCGAAACTGCGCCGATGATCGGGCGCGTCGGCCAGCCGGGCCAGCACGGTGTATTCGACGTAGGTGAGATTGGCCTCGCGTAGGGAATCCCGTCCCACGGCAGCGGCGATCAGATCACGAGTGAACACGAACCCCAGCCACGCACGCGTCTCGACTTCGTCGAGCCAACGGGGTTCGGTCACAGTTCCACTCCCGGTCTCTGCTGCCATGCTAAGTCCTTCCCCCCGACGACAAGCGCATCATGGACAGGTAACACCGCCCGGGTTGAAGGTGCAACCTGTGGCCGAGCGGGTGGTAAGCCTTCCCTAACGGCAGGGGAAGCGGGGGCGGTCGATAGAGTCGGTCTGCTTGAACCGTTGGCTGACCAGCCCCAGCCCTGCTCGAGGAGTGCGATTCGTGACCGCGCCTGATTTCCTGTATTCGGATCTGCTGCCCATCGGTAAGGACGAGACGCCTTACCGATTGCTCACCACCGAAGGTGTCAGCACGTTCGAGGCGGGCGGGCGGACCTTCCTGCAGGTCGATCCCGAGGTATTGCGGATGCTGACCGCGGAGGCGATGCACGACATCAGCCATTACCTGCGGCCCGCGCATCTGGCGCAGCTCCGGAAGATCATCGACGATCCGGAGTCCAGCGGCAACGACCGGTTCGTGGCGTTGGATCTGCTGAAGAACGTGAACATCTCCGCCGGTGGGATCCTGCCCATGTGCCAGGACACCGGTACCGCCATCGTGATGGGCAAGAAATCCGAGGGCGTGCTCACCGGAGTCGATGACGCGGAATGGATTTCGCGGGGCGTGTTCGACGCCTACACCAAGCTGAACCTGCGGTACTCGCAGCTCGCGCCGATCACCATGTGGGACGAGAAGAACACCGGCAACAATCTGCCCGCGCAGATCGAGTTGTACTCGCAGCCGGGCGATCCCGCGCAGCCGTCGTACAAGTTCCTGTACATGGCCAAGGGTGGCGGCTCGGCCAACAAGTCGTTCCTGTACCAGGAGACCAAGGCCATCCTGAACCCGGATCGCATGCTCGAGTTCCTGGACGAGAAGATCCGCTCGCTGGGCACCGCGGCCTGCCCGCCGTACCACCTGGCGGTCGTCATCGGCGGCACGTCGGCCGAATTCGCTTTGAAGACAGCCAAATACGCCTCCGCGCACTACCTGGACAATATGCCGACCGAGGGCTCGATGGCCGCGCACGGCTTCCGGGATCTGGAGCTGGAGGAGCAGGTCTTCAAGCTGACCCAGTCCTTCGGCATCGGCGCGCAGTTCGGCGGCAAGTACTTCTGCCATGATGTGCGGGTCATCCGCCTGCCGCGGCACGGGGCGAGCTGCCCGGTCGCCATCGCGGTGTCGTGTTCCGCGGACCGGCAGGCGCTGGCCAAGATCACGCCCGAGGGCGTGTTCCTGGAGCAGCTGGAACGCGAACCGGCGCACTACCTTCCGGAGCAGACCGACTCCATCCTCGGCGGCGACGTGGTGAAGATCGACCTGAACCGGCCGATGGACGAGATCCGCGCGGAACTGTCGAAATACCCGGTGAAGACCCGGCTGTCGCTGACCGGGCCGCTGGTGGTGGCGCGCGATATCGCGCACGCCAAGATCAAGGAGCTGCTCGACGCGGGCAACCCCATGCCCGAGTACCTGCGCGATATGGCCGTCTACTACGCCGGCCCGGCCAAGACGCCCGACGGCTACGCCTCCGGCTCCTTCGGCCCCACCACCGCCGGGCGCATGGATTCCTACGTCGACCAGTTCCAGGCCGCGGGCGGCTCCTTCGTCATGCTGGCCAAGGGCAATCGTTCCGCGCAGGTCACCAAGGCGTGCAAGGAACACGGCGGCTTCTACCTCGGCTCGATCGGCGGACCCGCCGCGCGACTCGCCCTGGACTGCATCAAGTCCGTCGAGGTGCTCGAATACCCTGAGCTCGGCATGGAAGCCGTCTGGAAGATCGAGGTCGAGGACTTCCCCGCCTTCATCGTCGTCGACGACAAGGGCAACGACTTCTTCGCCGAAACCACCAAGCCCATCGCACTGCGCGTGCGCGAGCGCTCCAAGGAGCGCGTCTAACCCGAGGAGGACGGTCGATGCGGGATAGTCGCGCCGCAGTACGCACAGCCGCCGTAGTCGCGCTGACGGCGGCGGCCGCTGTCTGCGGCGCCCTGCCCAGCGCGGCCGCCGGCCCGGCGGCCCCCGCCTCGATCGCCCCGGAACCGCCTGTGCGCCAGGTGGATTCCCTTGGGCCATCGCCCACCGGAACCGACGGCCTGCAACCGATGCTGGCCTTCGCCTACAACCTCGCCTCGAACGAGGCCCACGCCCAGGGTGTTCCGCTGTGGATCGTCTCCGGCTACCGCACTCCCGCAGAGCAGGAAGGCTTGTGGGAGGACGGCATCCGCACCTACGGCAGCCCGGACGCCGCAAAGCACTGGGTGCTGCCCCCGAACGAATCCACGCACGTCACCGGCCAGGCCATCGATGTCGGCCCCCGCGAGGGCGCGGCCTGGCTGGAAGCCAACGGCAACCGCTGGGGCCTCTGCCGCATGTACGACAACGAGTGGTGGCACTTCGAAGTCGCCACCCTCCCGGGCTTCGCCTGCCCCGCCCGCCTGCCCGACGCCAGCATGCGCTGACGCATTGCGGCCTTGCCCGGGCCGGTCGCCCGATGCGAGTATGCGGTGAAGCCGGTCGTGCGCTGAGCCCGAATATGTGTCGCGGCCGGGTTGTGTGGCGGGCCGGATATCGAATTCGGCACGGAGGTGTGCCGGGGGCGAATTCGGGGTGACGGGGCGGTGGATCGGGCACGGGAATTGTCTGATTACCGCAGCTGAGCCGTCATACAAGGTCGGCGGGGCGTTCAACTGCGAACCGTACCGTTCGACCTGTAGCAATGGGCGGCAGGTCGCCGGGACGGCGCCTGGCTCGGCGGACGGAGATCCCATGTTGGACCCGCGACTTCGAACCATCTGGCTGGCCAATGCGGCGACCGGGGCGGCGGCCGTCGCGGTACGCGCGCCGCGACCGGTCTTCGCCATGGAATCCGCACGGGCCGAGCGGAATCCGGTGGTGGCCTCGGATCTCGAGGTGGTGACCGTCACCGATACCTCGGCCATCCTGACCTGGACCTCCCGCACCCGCGGTCGCGCCGGCCGGCTGTGGCCGGTGGTCGCGGACACCGAGGTGCGGATCGCGCCCGCGGACGGCGGGCCGACGCGCACCGCCTACTACGAGGGCCGGCGCACGGCCTTCCACTATGCCGAACTCACCGGCCTGGAACCGGGACGCGCTTATCGGTTCGAGGCGTACTCGGACGGCCGCCGCGCCGTGCCCGCCCGCACCCTGGTGACGCGGCGGGCCGGAACCCCGGAATCCACCGGCATTTTCACCACCCTGACACCGCCGCCCGGCCGGCTGCTCCGCACCATCGCGCTGGCCAATGATCTGCACTACGGCGAGCTCGGCAGCGGCATCGTATGGGGCGGGTTCGGCGATGGGCTGAAACTCGATACCGAGCACTATCCCGAAGTCATGCTGCGCTCGGCGCTGGACGAGCTGCGTGGTCCCGATCGGGGTGCGGATCATCTCGTCGCGGCGGGAGATCTGACGAGTTCGGGAACCGCCGAGGAGTCGCGCGCGGTGCGTGCCGCGCTGGACAGCTGGGGTGAACTCGGCCGGGACTACTTCGTATGCCGCGGAAATCACGACATGCCTGCCAGATCGGGTGAAGACCATTGGGGTGCGGTCTTCCATCCGCGCGGCCGGCTCGTCGAGTACTTCGCGGGCGGACTGCGGATCGTCGGGCTGGACACCACCCGGCCGAAGGGCGCCGGCGGCACCCTGACTCGTGAGCAGCTCGAGCAGCTGCGCGATCTGCTCTACGCCGATCCGGACCGGCCCACACTGGTTTTCGGCCACCACCCCGTGACCCGGCATGCGGCCGTGAGCAATCCGGGCGGTCCGGGCTTCGTGCTGGACCGGTTCACCGCCGGCGCCCTGCACGCGCTCTACCACCGGGCGCCCGGCGTCTTCCTGCACCACAGCGGCCACACGCACCGGAATCGGTTGAACCGCGCGGATTCCGGGATGGGTGTGGAATTCCTCGAGGTGGCGGCGATGAAGGAGTATCCGGGCGGGTATGCGCTGCTGCGGATCTACGAGGGCGGCTACATGGTGAACTTCCACAAGACGCGCGCGGAGGCCGCCCGCTGCTGGAGCACCCGCACCCGCAGTCAGTATCTGGGTCTGCATCCCGATCACGCGCTGGGCAGCTGCCGGGACCGCAATCACGTTGTCCGGCGCGATTTCTCGGGTCTCACGCCGGCGCGCGCGGAGCGCTGACAGCGCGGGGGTGACAACTACCGGGCAACCCCGCGGATCATGATCATCCCGCGTGCCGCGCCCGACCCGCCGCGGAATGTCGTGTCGTACCGGTATGTCCGGTGAATGTTCCCCGAATCCCGCCTGATCTTGTGCATACTTTTGCGAGCAATACGAGAGTCGACCGGACATCCTGTTGTCCGGTCATTCGCCGCTGTGCACGCGCCCGCGTTTCGGCATGCTGGGGGTGCAGCACATTTTTAGCTACGGAGGCATTTGGGTGGCCAGGCAAGGCAGGCACGGCGGTTCGACCCACGGCACGCTGCGAAACCAACGCCCGCCCGTCCAATCGACTCCCCGCCGCCCCGGTCGCCAGGTCCGCGAAGTCGTCTTCACCCCCGGCTGGCTCGCCTTCGAACTCCCCACCGCCGTTCTGCTCGCCATCTTCGTCGGCACCGGCTGGCTCGGTTACGCCCAGCACGGCGGCACCCCCACGCAGCCTCGGCCCGCCGTCGTCATCCCCGCCGACCAGGTGGCGCGGGGGCACTGAAACCCGCTGCGGCGCAGCATCAGCCCTGCATCGGGGCCCGATCTCTTGTCCAACGCCCCCGGTCTGTACATAGGCCGGGGGCGTTGCCGATCCTGGAGCTGCTCCGCCAGCCGGCTGTCGGCCGAGCCGACCAGGTTGCGCCCGAGATTTTTCCGCGTGCCGGCATCGACGGCGGTGCCCCTCGCGGGTAGGAGGGTGCCCCTCGTGGTCATCGCGGTGCGCCTCGCGGGTCCTGTGGTGCGACTCGTGTGCATGGCCGTGGGTGGTCATGGCCATTGCGACCGCCCTACGCGGTCCCTAGGGCATGAGACGGCCGCGGGAGTACTCCGGGCCGCTTTCGGCCCGGTACGGCGTCAGGACAAGCCTCTGGGGCTTGATGATTCGCTCGGACCGAGGGTCCCGGGCTGCGCCGCAAGCATTCCGATTGCCGGGAACAGCGGATTGCCCGCAGGACCGTTGTCCTGCGGGCAATCTCGACGGTGCCGGGGTGCGCTTACTCGGCGTTGGCCGAAGCGCCGTTGCGCGAGCGCGAGGCGGCGCGGGCGCGGCGGCGGGCCGCCTGGAGTTCGGCGAGTTCCTGCTCGAGGGTCTCGGCAATGCGGAACTGGCCGGTGTCGTAGACATTCAGCGGGGGCACCGGGTCGGCGACGTCCGCCAGCGGCGAACGCTCCTCCTCTTCGGCTTCCTTGCGCGGTTTGGCGGTGGCGGAGGTGCGGCGTTCCTTCTCGGCCGGCTTCGGCGCCTCAGCGACGGGCTCGGCCTTGGTAGGGGTGCTCTCCACGACCGTTGCGGCTTCGACGGTTTCGGCCTCGGGCGCGGCCGTCAGGGCCGGAGTGGCGGGCGGCATGCTCTGGCTGGACTGGCGCTGCTGCGGCCAGGCGACGACGGTGGGCATGGCGCGCCGGATCTGTTCACCGGGATCGGGTAGATCCCGGATCTGGTCGGTGGCGCGCACGATGGCGAGACCGTAGCGGGCGGCGGCCGAATTGTGGATCAGCAGCGCCACACCGATCATGACCGGTGCGATGGCGTGCACCGCCACGTCGTACCAGCTGCCCGTCTTCAGATACGGGTAGGTGTTCAGCGTGACAGTCAGTGCCAGCAGCGCGAATTCGGCGACGATGACCTGCCGGCGGCTGTCGATCACACCCCACTCGGCGACCTTGTTGGTGCCGATCATGATGATCACGAGGCAGACGCTGATCATGCCTTCGAGCAGATAGCTGAACCAGTACAGCGGATCGCTCGCACCACCCGGTGCGATGTTGTGCTGCACATTGACCGCGGACCAGAGCATTCCGGCGGCCACCACACCGGCGAGCGCGCGCTGCGACCACGCCCGGTGCTTGTACAGGGAGGCCAGTTTTGCGTGCGGGCTCGATTCGCGCCGCTGGGCGGCGATGGCCTTACGAGCCATCAAAAGGTCTCGAATGTCGGCCTTCTCAATCTCTTCGGTGGTCTGCCGGGCACGGTCGGCCGCGCCCGCGGCCGCCTCGGCATGTTTCCAGCGTTGCGCACGCTCCTGCTCGCGAATGCGCTCGGCTAGGTCCCGCTCGGCGACGAGTTCGTTTTCCGACAGCGCATCGGTGAGCGCTGGATCGTATTGGTAGGCAAGCCGACCACGGGCCTTCTCGACCCGCCGGGCCAGCTGCGAGACGTCGTCCTCATGGGGATGTTCGATCGTCATTTGGACCCCCGTCCAGGGAGTTGCGATGGCTGACAGGTGTTTCCGGTACGGAGGATCGGCACGGCTAACATTTCTAGTCGATAAATGCCCATCGGCGAAACTGTTGATTTGCCGAAGGTCCAATCGTTACGGCGCGCCGCTATGCGACACGCTGAGAGCTATCGATGATCGGGGCAGGACGGGGGGTCGTTCGGACCCTGCGTCCAGTGGGGTTGCCGGTTGCTCGGAAGCGATCACTTCAGGCCCCGCACGGGCGGCGGAAGGGCAGTTGCGGGACATACTTGCTCCAATTGTCCGGAGTGAGAACATCCCTCGTAACCGAACAGATGCGGTCTTCGGCGTGTCGCGGATCGAGATCGAGCAACTGGATGCCGCCGGACCATTGCCCGGCGAGAGTTCCGGGCGCGGGACTGAAGACCACATTGCCGTAGTTCGTTGCGGGCATGAGGGTCTGCGGCGCCGGGACGAGGCGCCGGTGGTCGGCGAAATCCCAGAGCACGAGCGTCGCTTGGCGTGCCCCGTCCGGGTTTCCGACGGTGGCGAGGGTGTTTCCGTCCGGGCTGAACATGATCTCGAAACTCTTCAGCTCCGGGTCGTGCGCGGTGGATACGATCGTTCGAGGGTTGACAGGATCACTGATATCCCAGACTTTGATCGTTCCGTTCACGATGGCGGCCAGGAACTTTCCGTCCGGACTCAGCGCCGGGACCAGACCGTCCGCGTCCGGTTCGATGATGGGGGACCCGATCTTGCCGGGCGCGCCACCGTTCGCGAGCCGCCACAGCTGAATGGTGTGAGCGCCCAGCGTCGTCGCCCAGATCGTGCCGGCACGATCGGCGCCCCGCACGACATCGCCCAGCTCGGTGGGAGACTGCAGCGCAGTGGGCTTGTCGCGCTGGAAGACATCCCAGACCTGCAGGTATCCGTGCTCGGTGGCATCCGGGCCGGTGAAGTTGTCACCCATCGTGACAAGGGTTTTCGAGTCGGGGGAGAAGGCGTACTGGACACTGTTGATCGGATTGCCCGCCGGATTGGGCAGCGACTGCCACCTGGCGAGCGGCCGGATCACCGTCGGATCGGCGATGTCGTAGAGCGACGTGAATTCCCCTTCGGAACCGACGAGCGTCCGTCCGTCCGGGCTGATGGTGAGGCTGCCGGCCCAGTCGCCGTGCTCGCGCCGGGCGAGTCGACGCGGGTGTCGTGGGTCGTGCGTATCCCAGAGCTGGATCTCGCCGTCGTCCCAGGACACCGCGAGGAGGTTGCCGTCGGGGCTGAATGCCATCCCCAGCAGCCCTTCCGAAAGACCGGCGAGCAGTTCGTCCGCCGGCGACCACAGCCGGACAGTGCCGTCGGTGCCATTGGTGACGACGGTGCGGCCGTCGGGGCCGAAGGTTGCCGCGAACGTATTGTGCTCGGCCGTCTGCAGGGGTGTGCCCCAAGGGCGTGGCTGGGTGAGGTCGTCGAGCTTCCACAGTTTCGCGACGCCGTCCACCGCGGCGGTTAACATTGTCCGATTGTCGGGCGCGAACTGCAGCGAAATGATCTGGCCGGTGTGCCCGGATTGAATCGTACCGACGGAGCGCGGGTTTCGTGGGTCCTCGATATTCCACAGCGGTACGCTCGGGCCGTCGCCCGCCACGGCCACCAGATGCCCGTCCGGACTGAAGGCGATCGCGTTCGGCTGCTTCATTCCGGTCAGCGTGGAGGTCCCGAGCGCGACCGGCGCTGTCGGATTCGTTGTATCCCAGAGCCGTACGACGAGGTCATCGGTGCTCGCGGTGGCCAATCGAGTGCCGTCCGCAGCGAACGCGATCGCGGAGACATTTCCCCGATGAATGCCGGACAACGTGTGGAGCAGCACCGGGGCGGCCGGATGTCGGATGTCCCAGAGCTGCACCGTGTTCGCGGCCGTCGTCACCGCCAGCGTCGATCCGCTCACCGCGAACCCGTATGCGGTGATGTCCACCGGTCTCGCCGGTATAGGCGAACCGACCGCCACCGGACGTTGCGGATCATGGACGTCCCACAGGGTTGCTCCGGCGCTCGGGTCCGCCGAGATCAGCACGTTTCCGTCACCACTGAACGCCAGCTCGGAGATGAGGATGGGCCGGTGTAGATCGATGGCACCCGCTGCTCTCGGGTGATGGGGGTCCCCGACGTCCCACAGGCTGATGCGTTTGCCGTCGGTCGTGGCCATGAAGCGCCCGTCGGGGCGGAATGCCGCCGGCACCACATAGTCGTCCTGGGCCGAAGCTCCGGGGAGCGGCGTTCCCAGCGGCAGCAATTGGGTGCTGAGCATGCGCGCGCGGATCGCGGGGTCGTTGGGCCGCAGGTTGTTCGCCACCAGATCGAGTTGCGCGCTGATCGACGGGTCGGTGTCCTGTAGCCGGTCCGCATTGGCCAGTACGGCGGCGACGATCGCGTCCCTGCGCTGGGACGACATGGAATCGCGTTGGATGAAGGCCACCGCCGCCAGCACCGTGACAATCACGCCGAGGAGGCCGAAGATCGCCTTGATGGTGTGGGAGCGGCGGCGGGCGCGGGTGTGGGCAGTTCGGGAGGCGGCCAGGAAGTCTCGGGCGACCGAGCCGATCGGGTCGTCGTCGCCGAGGTCGGCGAGGGCGTCGAGACGGGCGCCGCGGTAGAGGCGGGAGGGGTCGCGGGCGGCGGCCAGCCAGTCCGCCGCATCCGTTTGCAGGCGTTGGCGTTCGAGGTAGCCGAGGCGGTCCTGGTCTATCCAGCCGCGCAGGCGGGGCCAGGCGTCGAGGACGATTTCGTGTGTGAGGTAGGCGAAGTCGGCGTCGACGGTGATGAGGCGGGCTCGGGTGAGGGCCTCGAGGGCCGCTTCGGCGGTTTGGACGGCGAGGCCGAGGAGGTCGGCGCGGGGGACTCGGCGTCGGGTGTCCTTCGAGTCCTGGCCGATGGCAATCAGTTCCAGGAGTAATTGCTTGCCGGCGGACTGCTGGAATTCGGAGAGACCTTCCCAGGCGTGCTCGGCTGTGGCGGCGACCGAACCGAGAACGCCACCGGCGGCGCGGTATCCGTCGATGGTGAGGCGGCCGCCGTCGCGGCGTTGCCAGGTCGCTCGCATCACGTGGGAGAGCAGGGGGAGTGCGCCCGGGTCGTAGCCACGGCGGTCGGCTCGGCCGCTCGCGCCGCACAATTCGGTGATGACGAGTTCTTCGAGGCCGGGTTCGAGGCGGTAGCCGGCCAGTTCGGCGGGGCGGGTGATGGCGGCGGCCAGTTCGTTCAGGCGCATCGGGCCCAGCAGGTAGCTGCGGTGCTTCAGCGACTCTTCGAGGATGGGGTGGTCGAGGCAGCGGCCGTAGAAGTCGGCGCGGATCGCCAGGATCACGACCGACCGGTCGGCGGGGCGGGGTAGGGCCAATTCCTGTAGTGCGGACAGGAATTCGTCGCACTGCTGGTCGTCGGCGCCGAGGGTGAAGAGTTCCTCCAGTTGGTCGACCACGACCAGGCGTGGCCGATCCGTCGCCCAGTGCTGCGGGTCTGTGCCGCCGAGCGCGGAAGTCAAGGCGGCCAGCGGATCAGCGCCGGGAGTGAGCGTCGCGACAGCCCAGCTCTGACCTGCGACGCTCTCCTCGACTGCACCAGCACCAGCACCAGCAGCTGAATCAGCACCAGCACCCGCGTCTGTGTCTGCGCCTGAGTCAGCGTCAGCCCCCGTGCTCGTGCCCGTACGCATGCCAGCGTCGCCGGCGGTCAGGGCCGGGATCACTCCTGCGGCCAGCAAGGACGACTTGCCCGCCCCGGACGCCCCGACAAGCATGACGATCCCGCCGCTGCCGTCCGCGGCGGTGACGCGCCGAATCAGTTCGGTCACTTCCTCGGTCGGCCGGGTGCGGCCGAAGAACACCTCGGTATCCGCGCGGCCGAAGGGTTCCAGACCCAGGTACGGGCTGGGCGCATCCGCCGCATCCGGATTCCAGCCATCCGCGGTGCGCCACAACTGCTCCCATTCGCGCACCGACAACAGCAGTTGCGGCACCGGGTCGGTGGCCTTGCGCGCCTCGTCGATGAGGGTGAGCAGCACCGGCAGGAAGAAGTCGAACTTCGCCGGCACATTGCGCCCGGTCCGCCAATCGCTGATCCGCTGCGCCGAGGCGACGGGGCCGCGCGGCTGCGCCGCCGCCATCCGGGCCTTGGCCGCCGACTCGACCCGTTTCAGCTTCGGATTGCCCGCCGCCTCATACAGTTCCGCGAACCGTCGTGCGAAGGCGACGCGTGGCGTCTCCTGCCAGCGTGACTCACTCGCCCCCATGACATCCCCTCGTGCATCTCACCGCGATACGAACGGTGCCGACGCTAACCACCGATCTTGCACGGCAGTGGCGAGAATGTCCTGCGATCGGGAAAGCCGCTGGTCGAGGCGATCAGCAGTTTTCCGGACCGGATGGTTGTGCGGGTCAGGAGGTCAGTTCGAGTTCCTCGTCCATGGGTATCGCGCCCTCCAGGCCGTGCGGGAGGCGGCGGCGGTTGGGGGAGCCGAGGGCGGCGGTGAGGTCGGTGCCGTCGTGTTCGGCGAGCAGGTCGGCGGAATCCCAGACCAGCAGGGTTGCGCTGACGGTGTTCTCGGCCGCCGAATGGGCCAGGTCGTAGTGGGCGCAGGCGGGGACGTGCGGGTAGGTGATCCAGAGGTCGTAGCCGGTCATGAACAGGTCCAGATCGAATTGGACGCTCAGGCCGAGGAGTTCGCTGCGGCCGTTGTCGTCGACACCGGCGAACGCCTCGTCCAGGGCCAGCAGGCGCGGGGCCTGCGGGTCGGCGGAATCGAGCATGACATGGGCGGCGGCGAACAGCGGAAGATGCAGGGAGACCGACTGTTCGCCACCTGACAGCGCGCTGTGGCGAGCCACGGTGAGGCGGTCCTCGGTGCCGTCGGCGGTGATGATTGTGAAGGAGAACACCCGCCAAGTGCGGTAATCCAGGGTGGCGGCCAGGATCTCCGGGAAGGAACGCTCCGGATGCGCGGCCCGGGCCGTGCGGATCTCGGCGGCGAAATACGCACGGATAGTCGACAAATCCTCGGGAGTCAGCTCCGAGGAATCACGATCCAGCAGCTTGCATACCGCGCGGGCCGGCTCGGACAGATTGTCGGCCAGCACCCAGTGCACGCCGATGGTATTGCCCGAGGACATGCGGCGCTGCTTCATCTCCATGCCCATGCGGGAGATGAGATCGCGGGCGTCGCTGGTGCGTTCGTGAATCTGCTGGGCCAGACCGGTCAGTAGTGCGTCCTCGAGGATGCGGCGCTCGGCATCGGTGAGCAGCAGCTCCTGATCGCGGCGCGCGGACCCGATGCGGCCCGCGAAATCGGCCAGCGCGGACAGGCCGTGATCGTCGTGCACCTGCACCACGGTGAGACCGTCGGCGGCATCCCAGTGCAGGCGGTAATCCTGCCGGGCCGCCGCCAGGGCCGCATCGAACTCCTGCAGGGCGGTGGTCACATTGCTGCGGGTCGACTTGCGGGCCGCCTCACCGGCTCGGACCGAAGATGTTGCGGTGGCCAGATTCTCGAACAGTTCGGCCACCTCGTCCGGCAGCACCTTCGGCTCCTGCTCGGGATCGCCGTTCTCGATCCGGTACAGCAGCTGTTCGGGGGTCGACCAGGCCGCATCGCTGCTCGGCCAGCGACTCTCGGGAGGCGCGCCCAGCAGGCTCAGCAGGTCCGGACGGGCATACGGGGCCAGATGCCGGACATCGGCGAGCAATTCGGTCAGCGCGGTACCGAGGGTGTCGTGCGCGGCGCGATGCGCGCCCTCCGCGGTACCGACGCCCTCGATGGCTTCGTGCGCCGCCTTGCGAGCCGCCTTCTGCTCGGCGCGCGCCGCGTCGATGCGTTCGCGCGCCAGTTCCAGCTCCCGATCGATATCGGCGGCCCCGGCGCCCAAGGCTTCTCGCAGCGTCTCCAGCTTGCGCAGCTGCTCCTCGTACCCGCCGCGCGCGGCCTCCGCCTCCTCGGCGAACGCCTCGGCGAGATCCTTCGATTCATCGAGCCGGTCCGAGGCCTCGCGCGCCCGCTCATGCTCACGCTGATGGTCGCCACGCAACCGCAGCAGTGCGGTGCCCGCATTCTCGAAGTGCCGCACCGACGCCGCGAGCGCATCCAGCTCGGCCGGATCCCGCGGCGCCTTGTGGTCCGCGGCAATGGCGCGAACCTTCTTGTCCGCCGCCGAATACTCGGCCACGGCCTGATCCAGGTCCCGTTCGGCCTGCCCCGCGGCCTCGGATCGTGACCGCAACATGCCGGCCGCCTCGGATACTGCACGCAAGGCGGCGGTCACCGCGGTGGTACGCGGAAGCGACTTGGCCGCAGCCGAAATCCGCGCCAATTCGTCTGTGGCAGCCTGCTCTTCGGCTTGTGCTGTCGCGACCTCGGTTTCGGCGGCCTCGATGGTGGCGGCCAGCTCAGCCAACCGCAGTTCACGACGTCGCGCCCGCGCCGTAGCACCGATGAACTCGGCATCGGCCTTGAAATGTCGGCCGACCTGTACGCCCTGACGGAACCGGCCGTCGGTCGCAATGGCGAGCGAGCCATCGACAGGCTGCGCCGCTGCGCCGGACACCCTCGCCGAACCATCCTTCTTCGAGGGCGCGCCGGTTTCATGCAATGCGATCGATGCCAGCACATCGGCCACGGTCTGTCGCGGCACGGTGAGCTTGTCCGAGTCATCCTCTACGACAAGAACATCGGCGAGTGTGCGTCCCGACGGTCGCTCTGCCGGCGGCAGCGGAACCAGGAATTGCTCCGACGCATGCGGCGGCAACTCGGAGTCGGCGCATACCCAGGCGTCCAGCAGGTTCGAGGCCTGCAGCGCCGCTTCCATACCGGCGGCGGCTTCCGGCGTGACCTTGTCGGCGAACCGGACCAACCGCCAGAGCGGCGCGCCCGGTACGTCACCGCGTACATCGGTCCGGGCGGCGAAAACCGGTGGCGCATCGTCCCGTTCGGCCGCGACCTGCTCCCGTTCGGTCCGCAGCTCGGCGGCGCGAGCCTTGGCCTGCGCGGCTCGCGCCCGGGCCTCTTGGCGGCGGCCGCGGACCTCTTCGGTCAGCGGTTCGGTCCGCTCCGCCAGCACCTCGGCGGGCGTCGAGGGCGCGGCGGTGTCCGCGTCCGCGATGGCGATTGCTCGCGCGGCTGTGGTAGCCCCGGCCGAAGTTGCGATCCGGTCGGCCAGTGCGGTCGCCGCGCCATTGTCCGCCGCTGCGCTTTCGTCATCGGTGTTCGCGGTGTCGCGAGCTTCGGCCGTCGCAGCGTCCGCCCCGGCGACCGCAGTGCGTTGGGCGCCGGCGATCGCAGCTTCGGTTGTGGCGCGGGACTTTCCGGCCTTCCGGCCGCCGCGTTTGCCGCCGACCGGGGTGGCGGCCTGTGCGGAGTGTTCCGTGCCCGCGGTGGCGAGCGCGTCGTTGACGGCTTCGAAGAGGCCGTCACGGATGGGGGAGTAGACCTCGCGGTGGGCATCCCACCATTCGCGCAGGGAGGCGGCCGTATTGGAGCGGGCGAGGGCCACTGCCGCTTCGGTTTCGGCGAGTTCGGCGGCGGCGGAGTCGCGGAGTTCGGTGGCGCGCTGGGCGGCTCGTTCGGCGCGGGTGCGTTCGGTGACGGCGGCGTCCACCAGGGTGAGGGCGCGGCGGACGGCGCGGACGTCGGCGTCGCGTTCCTCGGCGTGCGAGCGGACGGTGGTGGTGAGGTGATCGGCGCGGGCCTGTTCGGGCAGGTCGGTCCAGGGGATGCCGGCTTCCTCCGCGGCGGAACGGAGTTCGTCCTCCCCGCGGGACAGGGCAGAGGCGGCGTGCTGGACGGCGGAACGGGCGCGCTCGGATTCCTCGTTGCGCTGATCGACGGTCTGGCGGGCCTTCAGCGACTTGTCGGTGTGGACGGCGGCCGAGGTCTCCAGGCGTTTGACGGCGTCGGCGAGATCGTCGAGCTGCTGTTTGCCCTCGTAAGCGCTGGAGCGCTGCAGGGTTTCGCGATCGGACAGGGCCTGTTCGTAGGCGCGGTCGGCGTCTTCGGCGCGGGTCTCGGCGGCGGCGCGGTCGGTATCGCGGCGCTTGCGCAGGGCGGCGGCGGCGTGCAGGGCGGTGCTCGCGTGGGTGACGGCGTCGAGCCGCGTGCGGACCTGGTCGATATCCGTCTTCGCCTGCACCGCAAGGTATTTGCGGTAGACGTCGACGAAGGTGCGGGTGGCGGTGTCGGCCTGGATCAGGCCCTCCAGGGTGCGGCCGACCTCCTCCATATCGCTGAAGGAGCGTGCCGCGTCCAGGATGAGCTGCTCGTCGAGCGGGCGCAGACCATCGGTGAGCGCCTGTGACAGGCCGCGCGGGTCCAGGTTCTTGGCCAGCTGCGGACGGCGCAGCGTCAGAATCAGATTGATCAGCTGGTCGTAGCGCTGCTGCCCGAGACCGAACATGCGGGCGTCGATGGCGGCCCGGTATTCGACCGGCCGGTCCACGATGGCGTCGGAGCCGATCTGCTCGGCCAGCTGCTTGCGGGTCAGCGGGCGATCGTCGGGGCCGAGCAGCGAGAAGTCCACGCCGACACGGCCGTCCGCGACGAAGTACCAGCGCGTCACCTTGTCCGAGGAGCGGGTGGCGCGCATGCCGATACCGATGGTGACGACCTCCGGCTCGTCCCATTCGCCGCGCGCGAACTCCATCCACACGTACGAGTACGCCGATTCCTGCTTGCGGTACAGCAGGTTCGACTTCATGGTGCGCTCTTCACCCGCGAACGGGTTGAGCCGCCGCGGCTCGATGCGACCGTCCAGCACGAAGGGGTAGAGGACCTCCAGGCCCTTGGTCTTGCCCGAACCGTTCGGCCCGCGCAACACCAGACGGCCGTCGGCGAAGCAGAACTCCTGGTCCCGGTAGTCCCACAGGTTGACGATGCCCGCGCGGGTGGGGACGAAGCGGATGCCACCGTGAATGAGGTCGGTCATCGGTTCCCGGATCCCTTCTCTGTGGAGCTCGCGGCAGACTCCTGCTCGCCCACTTGCGTTGCGGAAATGAACAATTCGGTCTCCGCACGGGTGCGGATGGTGACGATCGCGCCGCGATAGCGCGCCAGCACGGGCAGGATCAGCAATCCGCCGTCCACCAGCTCGACCAGGCGCAACCGCTCCAGCAGCGAGACGACCTCCGCCATCAGACCCGGCACATCCGCCTGCCACTGCGCGGCGAAGGTATTACCGTAGCGGGCCGACAGCATCTGCACGGTGTCGCGGATCCACGAGGACTCCACGAAGGGATAGTCCGGAATCTCCGGTTCCTCCGGCTCATTCGACTCCTCGTCGAACCCGAAGATATCCACCGCATCCGCCAGCGGCGCGAACACGGTGGTCGTGGGAATCGCGGAATCCAGCTGCTCCGCCAGATCGGTGAACGGCCGCTCCGGCCGCAGCCGGCGTTCGACCGGATTGTCGAGATCCAGCACCAGATCCGCGATCTCGCCCGCCAGCAGCAACGCCACCTGCGCGAGCGTGCCCGTACCCGGGAACCGCACATCGGAGAGCCGGCCGGAACTGTCGATGAGCGCCACACCCTCGGCGCGGCGTTCGGCGCGCAGGCCGGTCACCTGCTCGACCTCGGTGACCAGCTTCTCCTGCCCCAGCAGCGCCCGCTCGGTCAGGTCCAGCTCATCGGCATAGACCACCGGCTGCTCCACCAGCGCCCGGCGCACCTTGCGCGCCGCCGAAGCCGCGGTGGCGGAACGCATTTCGGAACCGCCCGCCTCCTCGCCGAGCAGCCCGGTGACGCTCTGCAGATGCTGCAACGCGCGCGGCGGCCGGAACAGGGCGAACACCACCGCCCGGTCGATGTCGTAGAGCGCCTCGCCCGCTTCGGGATCGGTCGCCCAGCCGCCCGCATCGCCATCCGCGAGCGTCACCGCGCCGCGCGCGGCCAGCCAGCCGACGGCATCCACGAACGCATCCCGATCCGCGGCGCGATCCGGGGCCAGCTCCAGCCCGTCCACCCGCTCGGTATAGGCGGCCACCTGATTGGCCAACTCGGACAACGTGATCTGATCCCCGGCGCGCCCCAGCGCCGCCAGCGACAACGCCAGGTACGCATACCGCCGCCGATCGAACAGCCGCTCCCCGGTGGTGCGCGCCGGCCGCCCCGCGTCCAGCCGATCCAGTACCGGGAACAGCCGCGCGGTCGTCTCGGTGACCTCCAGCCGATACCCGAACAGCTCGGCCAGATCCTCCCGCAACTCGGTGGCCCACCGCCGGATCAACGGCAGCGCAATCCGATCCGGATAGGTCCGGGTAACCAGATGATTGGCCAGCATCACCCGAGCCGCCCGCTGATAACTGTCCAGCGCCAGCGAGTCGATGGACCGCGCATGCATCAGCCCACCTCCTTTCCGGCAGCAGCGTCCGCGACGGTCTGCTCGGCCGCACCGGTGTCCTGGCCACCGATGGGCGGCTCGTGCACGCCCGCCTCGGCGGCCGGCCGCTTCGTGGTCGCGCGTTTCTGCTGTGCTGCAGGAGTTTTCGTCTTGCGGAGCGTCGAGGTCTCGCGGACCTGGAGTTGGCGGCCGTTGAGGTGCAGCAGGCCGCGGGCGGTGCGGACGACGGTGGAGCCCTCGTATTCGGAGACGGTGAGGGTGACGCCGCTGTCGGAGCCGGTGCTGGAGACGCGGCCGCTCACCGGGACCCAAGCCGTGGAGGCGGCGTCGAGCAGGCGGAGCAGGACCTCGGTTTCGCCCTCGTCGAGTTCGCGATCGTGCACATCGGCCGCGGCCAGGGATCGGGCCGCCTCCGCGCGGGCGCGCTGGGCATCGAGCTGGGCCTGACGCAGGCGGCGGATGCCGGCGTCATTGCGTTGCAGGCGGGCGGGAGCGCCGGGCGTCGGGGGGCGGCCGGTCTCGGCCAGGGTGCGGGCGATCTCCAGCGGCGGTGCGTCCCACCAGGATCGGATGGCCGGGATGATGTCGGCATCGGGATGCTGCATGGCCAGGTGGCGGGGGCGGCCGAGACCGAAGACCGCGTCATAGAGGGCGTGGGCGGCATCGGCGGTGGGTGTGGCGGTGAACCAGCCCGCCAGATGGCGCAGCGCCGATTCACGGGATACACCGCCCTTACGGGTCTCGGTGACCCGGCGCAGCAGTGAGAGCACGGCCGCGATGGCGCTCATGGTGGCCTCGCGCATGCGCTCGCATTCGGTGAGCCCGCTCTCCCCGTCGGCCACGAACCAGTCGCGCATACCCTGCCAGCGGGCACGCCAATCCGCCTCCCGGTCGGACGCATTCAGCAATACGCGCTCATCGACGCGGGCGGCCCGCTCGATGAGGTCGTCCACCCCGGTCTCCTCCACCTCGAGGATGGCGGTGGCCAGCCGCGGCGCGAATCGTGCCAGGTCCATGGAGAATTCGCGCATATGGGCCAGCAGCGCGTCCTTGTGCGCGAGGAACGCCTCGGGCGTCGCCTCGGTGGTGCGCACCAGATCGCCCAGCGTCAGATAGAAATGCGCGGCCCGCTCGGCCAGATCCGACAGCGCCCGGTCCAGCCGGTTCAACAGCCGATACACCCGCGGCGCGTCCCCGCCGCGATTCGCCTCGGCGAGCGTGTGCAGATCGGCCAGCAACTCCGGCAGCACCAGCCGCGACAGCGCCGCCTCGTCGAGCCGCGCGGCCAGCACATCCGACACCGCGCGATACGCCTGATACCCGGCCTGGGAGAACTGATACACGAAATGCCGGTTCCGATACTCGGCCAGCGTCGCCGCCCGCGTGCCGTCATAGCTGCGTTCCAGCACGCCCCACTGATGCAACTGCTCGAGCAGCGGCCCGACCTCGGTCGGCGTCAATGCGGGCGCACCCGGGCAACGCACGAGCGTCTCCGCCACATCGGAGGCGTGCAGCAACACCACATACGCGGCCCGGGCCGTATCGAAGGCCCGCAACACCCACAGGTAGTCCGCCCGCTTCTCGGCCGTCGCGAAGGAGAACAGCCGCAGCCGCTCGGCGTGTGGAAACTCCTCGGCACCGCCCCCCGTCGGGTCGGTCAGCAATCCGTCAGCGGACTCGGTCATCGGAGTGAGGTTAATACGGCCCACCGACCGGTTCGCCATTGCGCTGAGTGTCGGCGCGCCCGCACCTCCGGGAATGTCCTGTTCATGCGGATCCTCGGTGATCGAGGCCACCCGCGGGGGAGGTCGGCTCTGTAACGGTCCCCCGGCGGACCCCGACGAACTGGTCAATTGTCCGCAATCGTCACGGCTGGGAGCAGGGTGATCGTGAACCGCAGGATCAGAAGTGCCGTCATTGCAGGATGTATCGCCGCCCTGGCAGCGACGCCGGTCGCCGCCCATGCCGATGACTCGGCCGATCCGATCATCCGATCCGGCACGCTGCTCGCCGATCCGGTCGCTCCGGACGGTTCGAAGATCGTGAGCGTCAAGCCGATCGACGATCGCCACCTCACCCTCGAGGTGTATTCGGCGGCCATGGACAAGAACGTCCGCGTGGACGTGCAGCGCCCGGCCGACACCTCGCAGCCCCGGCCCGTCCTGTATCTGATCAATGGTGCCGACGGCGGTGTGGGAACCGCGAACTGGGAGGACAAGTCACCCGACACGCTGAAGTGGCTGGCGGACAAGGACGTCAATGTCGTCCAGATCATCGGCGGCGCCTGGAGCTATTACACCGATTGGCGCGCACCCGATCCCGTGCTCGGCGTGAACAAGTGGAAGACCTTCTTCACCGAGGAGATCCCGCCGCTGGTCGACGCGGGTCTCGGCACCAATGGGCGCAATGCCATTGCCGGACTGTCGACCTCGGGCACCTCGGTGCTCAACCTCGCCATCGCGAAGCCGGAGCTGTACGGCGCGGTGGCCGCCTACAGCGGCTGCGCTCAGACCAGTGACTATCTGGGCCAGCAATTCGTGCACGTCGTGGTCGGCAAGGGCGGCGGCGATGTCGAGAACATGTACGGCCCCGACAATGATCCGCTGTGGGTCGAGAACGATCCGTATGTCAACGCGGACAAGCTGCGTGGCGTGGGCCTCTATATCTCCAGCGGCTCCGGGCTACCCGGGGCTCACGACACTCTCGATGGGCCGTACACCCTGCCCGGCACGGGCGGCCTGGCCAATCAGCTGGTGGTCGGCGGCGTCATCGAGGCGGCCGTCAACTATTGCTCGCACAATCTGGCGAACAAGCTGAACAGTCTGAACATCCCCGCCACCTACGACTTCGAACCGACCGGCACCCATTCTTGGGGCTACTGGCACGACCAGCTCCCCAAGTCGTGGCCGGTGCTGGCGCAGGGCCTCGGGCTGCCCGCCTGAACGGGCACGCCGAGGCTCAGGCGGTATGGGTGGCGACCGCCGAGCGCTCGACGGTCAGCAGGCTCTCGTCGTGGTGCTCGGCGTAGTACGCCTTGCCGCCGCCATTGAGACCGAACAGCCGCTTCGACCACAGCAGCCAGACCACCGCGGCCACATTGATGATGAACGCCCCGGCGCGCAGCACGGTGACCTTCTCGGTCAGCTCGTAGACCTCGAGCGGCAGGAAGATACCGGTGGCGATGACGGCGAAGTACTCACCCCAGCGCTGGCCGAGCCATAGCCCGACGGCCTCGATCAGTTCGATGAGCGCATAGACGAACAGCCCCACCGCGATCCACACCAGGACGTGCGGGGAGAGGGTGAAAGCCTTGTCGATACTGCGGATGATCTTGGAATGATCCGGATTCCAGCCGATCTGGTCGGCGAGCTGCCGGACCATCGGCATGTCGTTGTCCCAGTTGCTCTTCCAATGTTGCTGGGAGCCGCGCAGTTTGAGCACGCCCGCGCCCAGCAGGATGAACACGACGCAGCGGATGATCCGCTCGACGGCCAGCAGTCGCATGATGAACTTGTCCCGCAGCAGCCGCCCGCGCGGCACCTCGGGTGCGTCGTCGGCCGGGCCGCTGCCCCGCGGCTCGCCCGGCACGAAGGTGCCACAGCGCAGGCAGCGCCAGGACTCGCCGGCCGGGGTGGCCACATGGAGGCGTGCCGCGAGCTCGGGCTCGGTGGGGGCGTAGGTCTCGTGCCCTCGGGCAGCGCAGGTCCACAGACTGAAGTCCATGGGCGGGAGCCTAACCGGAGATCGTTCAGCCTGCCGCCAGGGCCCGCAGTTGATCGAGATAAGTATGGGTGCGCGGGTCGCCGGGATAGCGCTCGATCAGTTCACGGGCCGTTTCCCCGGCGATCCACATGAGCGAGGGCAGCGAGCGGCGCTTGCCGGTGAAGGCGCGCAGGCCCTCGTCCAGGGCGAGCTCCAGATTGCGATCGCGCACCGCGACGACCGCCAGGGTGAGATGCGCCTCGGCCACCCGCATGGGTTTGCGGATGCTGCCGTCGGGGCGGGTACTGCTCAGAATCACCTGGCGGGCATAGTTTTCCGCGAGCCGGTCATCGCCCGACACCCGGCAGCAATCCATGGCGTAGAAGTCGAACTTCTGCGGATCCACCACGAAGTGATTGTCCAGATTGGGCGGATGTTCGAGTTTGTCCAGAATCGAACGGCCCTGGGCGAGCGCGTTTTCCACCTCGCGCCGATCACCCAGCCGCGCCCAGGCCTTGGCCCGCTGGGCCGCGAGCTGTACGCCCACACCCAGATTCATGGTGTCGGAATGCGCGGCCTCGGCCGCTTCGACGGCGCCCCGGTAGTTCGCCTGGGTCAGCGCGAACCAAGCGGCCATTTCTGCACCCCAGCCGATGATTTCGGCATGCTCGGCTTCCTGTCCGAGCGAGAGCGCGGCCCGGCGGGTGGCCTCGGCGGCGGTGCGCCAGCCGAGGTCGTAATCAACGCAACCGACCAGTAGGGCAACCCAACCCGCGAGCACCAGGACTTCGCGGTGCTGCGCGAGAGTAAGGCGACCGTCCAGTAGGGAGGTAATCCTCCGCAACCACGCCGTCCCCTCGGAGTGCAGCTCGTGCGGATCGGCGCACGGATACTCCGAACACAACCGGTCGGCCGTAATCCGTATGGCGTCCAAGGTTGCTGACGACACGTCCGACATGCGCAGCCGGCCGATGAACTCGAGCGTGTCCATCCCCGTGGCCGACAACAGCTCATCGTCGCGATTCGGGCGGGCCTTGGGGAAGAAAGCCGCGGTCACGGTATCGAAGGCGGCAGCGATGATAGGCGCGTAGAAGTCGTCGGGGCGCGATTCGCCCGATTCCCAACGCCGCCAATTGCGCAACAGTGTGCTGTCGGTTGGCAGATTGTGGGGGGATTTGGCGCGCACCGCGCGGACGGCATCCGCTTGAGACCACCCCCGAGCATCGCGTTCGGCGCGCATTCGGACAGCCCAGACGGGTCGATCGTCACCTGCGGACACGCTCTGTAGTATCTCACCAGTTAACGCCGGATGGACCCGGATAGGGCACGCGAATGTCAGTGGGTTGACATCTGCAATTGCATCTTCGCGTACGCCAAGCTGATTACGGGCACACTAAAGAACAGCGATCCCCAATCCAACGGAGGTTCGGGTGGAAGCGTTGATCTATGGGTACGTGCGTGACGACCTGGCTGATGGCCGCAGCGATGAGCTGGAGGACGCCATGTACGGGCTGGCCGAGTCGGCCGGGCTGTGCTTCGCCGCCACGTTCCATGAGTCGACCTCGGGTGACGGCACCGCGTTCGCGGAGCTGACCGCGGAGCTCAAGCGTGCCGACGCGCACCATGTGGTGGTGCCGTCGCTCGATCACCTTGCCGGTCAGACGATTCCACGCGACCTGCTGATCGCGAAGCTGGCCCACGAGGCCTCCGCGCAGGTGTGGACCGTCGAGCACTGAGCGCGCGAACCGCCGGGTACGAAAGCTCACAAAACCGAACAGCGGGTACTGAAATCCGGTGCTGGGACCGGATTTCAGTACCGACTGGGTGGTTGGCGAATGGTAACTCGTAGTTTGCGGCAGAGCTTGCTACCGGCCATGCTCGCTGGAGCTCGGAACCGCTAGAGCCCGAAGCCGCCGCGCCCGCGCCGGCGCAGGTACTTCTCGAATTCGGCTGCGATGGCGTCACCGTCGATCTTGGCCATGGCCTCCGACAGATCCACCTCGGCATCGCCACGCTCCTCGAGCGAGCGCACGTACTCCGCGATTTCCTCATCGCCCGCGGTCATTTCGTTGACCGCGGCCTCCCACTCCTCGGCCTGCTCGGGCAGCCCGCCCATCGGCACCTCGACATCGAGGACGTCCTCGACCCGATGCAGCAGCGCGATCACGGCTTTCGGATTCGGCGGCTGAGAAACGTAGTGCGGCACCGCAGCCCAGAAGGAAATGGCCGGAACACCCGCGCGCACACAGGCATCCTGCAGGACGCCGGTGATACCGGTCGGCCCCTCGTAGCGGGTCTGCTCCAGATTGAAACGCTCGGCCGCTTCCTTGTTGTACGCGGTTCCGGTGACCGGCACCGGGCGGGTGTGCGGGGTATCGGCCAGCAGCGCGCCCAGGATCACCACCGTCGACACACCCAGCTGTTCCACGAATTCGAGCAGATCACTGCAGAAGGACCGCCACCGCATATTCGGTTCCACACCGCGCAGCAGCACCACATCGCGATCACTGCCCGGCGGCGAGCACACCGACAGCATGGTCGACGGCCACTGGATCTCCCGCGTCACGCCGTCCACCTGACGCACGGTGGGACGGTTCACCTGATAGTCGTAGTAGTCCTCGGAATCGAGCTCAGCCAGCGGCTGCGCATCCCAGATCAATTCCAGGTGCTCGACCGCACCGCTGGCGGCGTCGGCCGCGTCGTTCCAGCCTTCGAAGGCCGCGACGAGCACCGGATCCCGCAGGGTGGGAAGGTCCGATTCCGGTGGCACCGGGGATTCACTGGCGTTCACCCGGTCAGCCTACGGTGTGCCGTGCACGTGCGTATAAACGACGCGCAATCGTGCGGCACGCGGTCCGCGCCCGAACTCGGCACGCCCGTGCCGGAGAGCAGCACGAGCCCCGTCGGATGCAGGTTGTCTGCGCGTCCCACTACTCTTGAGTACATGTCAGTACGCAGCCGCGCCGAATTCGACACCACCCTACTCGACACGCTCAGTAAACGTGTTGTGATCGGGGACGGTGCGATGGGGACGATGCTGCAGGCCGCGGATCTCACGCTCGACGATTTCCGTGGCCTCGAGGGTTGCAATGAGATCCTCAATGAAACCCGCCCTGACGTGCTGCGACACATTCACCGCGCGTACTTCGAGGCCGGCGCCGACGCGGTCGAGACCAATACCTTCGGCTGCAACCTGCCCAACCTCGCCGACTACGACATCGCCGATCGCATCCGCGATCTGTCGGAGCGCGGCACCCGGCTGGCCCGCGAGGTCGCCGACGAGATGGGCCCCTCCGCCGACGGCACCCCGCGCTACGTACTGGGTTCCATGGGCCCCGGCACCAAACTGCCGACCCTGGGTCACGCTCCTTATGTCTCTCTGCGCGATGCCTACACCGAGGCCGCGCTCGGCATGCTCGACGGCGGCGCCGACGCCATCCTCATCGAGACCTGCCAGGACCTGCTGCAGGTCAAGTCCGCGATCACCGGCAGCCACAATGCCATGCTGCGGGCGGGCCGCCGGATTCCGATCATCACGCACGTGACCGTGGAGACCACCGGCACCATGCTCGTCGGCTCCGAGATCGGCGCGGCGCTGACCGCGCTCGAAAAGCTCGGCATCGACATGATCGGCCTCAACTGCGCCACCGGTCCGGACGAGATGAGCGAGCACCTGCGGCATCTGTCCAAGCATGCGCAGCTGCCCGTATCGGTCATGCCGAACGCCGGTCTGCCCATCCTGGGCGCCAATGGCGCCGAATACCCGCTCAGCGCCGAGGAATTGGCGATCGCCCTGAGCCAGTTCGTGTCCGAGTTCGGGCTCTCGCTGGTCGGCGGCTGCTGCGGCACCACCCCCGAGCACATCCGGCAGGTGGCCACGGCGGTGCGCGAGGTCGAGCAGGCCCGCCGCACCCCGGCGCACGAGCCGAGCGTGTCCTCCATCTACACCGCGGTGCCGTTCGAGCAGGACGCCTCGATCATGATGATCGGTGAACGCACCAATGCCAACGGCTCCAAGGCCTTCCGCGACGCCATGCTGGCCGGCGACTGGCAGAAGTGCCTCGACATCGCCAAGGACCAGACCCGCGACGGCGCCCACATGCTGGACCTGTGCGTCGACTATGTGGGCCGGGACGGCAGCCGCGATATGGCCGAACTGGCCTCGCGCCTGGCCACCGCGTCGACCCTGCCGATCATGCTGGACTCCACCGAAACCCCGGTGCTGCAGGCCGGTCTGGAGCATCTGGGCGGTCGCTGCGCGGTCAACTCGGTCAACTTCGAGGACGGCGACGGACCGGAGTCGCGCTACCAGCAGACCATGGCGCTGGTCGCTGAACACGGTGCGGCCGTGGTGGCGCTGACCATCGACGAGGCGGGTCAGGCCCGCACCGCCGCGCACAAGGTGGAGATCGCCGAGCGGCTCATCGCCGATATCACCGGCAACTGGGGGCTCGACGAGTCCGACATCATCATCGACACCCTGACCTTCACCCTGGGCACCGGCCAGGAGGAGTCGCGCCGCGACGGCATCGAAACCATCGAGGCCATCCGCGAACTCAAGCGGCTGCACCCGAAAGTGCAGACCACACTGGGTCTGTCGAACATCTCCTTCGGCCTCAATCCCGCCGCGCGGCAGGTGCTGAATTCGGTGTTCATGCACGAATGCGTGGAGGCCGGTCTGGACTCGGCCATCGTGCACGCCTCCAAGATCCTGCCCATGTCCCGGATTCCGGAGGAGCAGCGCGAGGTCGCCCTGGATCTGGTCTACGACCGCCGCACCGAGGACTACGACCCGCTGCAGAAGCTGATGGCGCTGTTCGAGGGCGTGTCGACGGCCTCCTCCAAGGCTTCCCGCGCCGAGGAACTGGCGGCGCTGCCGCTGTTCGAGCGGCTGGAGCGACGCATCGTGGACGGCGAGAAGGCCGGCATGGAAGCCGATCTGGACGCCGCCATGCAGGAGGTGCCGCCGCTGCAGATCATCAACGAGACGCTGCTGTCGGGCATGAAGACCGTCGGTGAGCTGTTCGGCTCGGGCCAGATGCAGCTGCCCTTCGTGCTGCAGTCGGCCGAGGTCATGAAAACCGCTGTCGCGCACCTGGAACCGCATATGGAGTCCACCGACGACTCCGGCAAGGGCCGCATCGTGCTGGCCACCGTCAAGGGCGACGTGCACGATATCGGCAAGAACCTGGTGGACATCATCCTGTCCAACAATGGCTACGAGGTCGTGAATCTCGGTATCAAGCAACCGATTTCGACCATCCTCGAGGCCGCCGTGGACAAGCGCGCCGATGTGATCGGCATGTCCGGACTGCTGGTGAAGTCCACCGTGGTCATGAAGGAGAACCTCCAGGAGATGAACACCCGCGGCGTCGCGGAGCAGTTCCCGGTGCTCCTCGGTGGTGCGGCGCTCACCCGCGGCTATGTCGAGAACGATCTCACCGAGGTCTACCAGGGCGATGTGCACTACGCGCGCGACGCCTTCGAGGGCCTCAACCTGATGGACCAGATCATGACCCGCAAGCGCGGCGGCGGTCTGGACCCGGACTCGCCCGAGGCCATCGCCGAGCGCGAGAAGGCCGCCGAACGCAAGGCGCGCCACGAACGCTCCAAGCGGATCGCCGAGCAGCGCAAGGCGGTGGAGGTGCCGATCGAGGTGCCGGCGCGTTCGGATGTGGCCGCCGGCCTGCCGGTGCCGACGCCGCCGTTCTGGGGCACTCGCATCGTGAAGGGTCTCTCGGTCAACGAGTACTCGGGCCTGCTCGACGAACGGGCGCTGTTCCTGGGCCAGTGGGGGCTGCGCGGCCAGCGCGGCGGTGAGGGGCCTTCCTATGAGGAGCTGGTGGAGACCGAAGGCCGTCCGCGGCTGCGGTATTGGCTGGATCGGCTGATCGCCGAAGGCGTGCTGCAGCATGCCGCGCTGGTGTACGGCTACTTCCCGGCGGTCTCCGAGGGCGACGATGTGATTGTTCTCACGGAGCCGAAACCCGATGCGCCGGAACGGTATCGGTTCACTTTCCCGCGTCAGCAACGCGACCGGTTCCTCTGCATCGCGGATTTCATTCGCTCGCGCGAACACGCAGTACAGACCGGTCAGGTGGATGTGCTGCCGTTCCAGCTGGTCACCATGGGGCAGCCCATTGCCGATTTCGCCAATGTGCTGTTCGCCGAGAACAACTACCGCGACTACCTCGAGGTGCACGGCATCGGCGTGCAGCTCACCGAGGCGCTCGCCGAGTTCTGGCATCGGCGCGTCCGGGAAGAACTGACGCTGGAAGGACATTCGGTCGCCGACGAGGACCCCGCCGATGTGCAGGAATACTTCAAACTGGGATACCGTGGCGCACGGTACTCGTTCGGCTACGGCGCCTGCCCAGATCTGGAGGATCGCGCCAAACTCGTCGACCTGCTGGACGCCGGCCGGATCGGAGTGACACTGTCCGAGGAGTTGCAACTGCATCCGGAGCAGTCGACGGATGCGTTCGTGCTGCTGCACCCGGAAGCCAAGTACTTCAACGCTTAGAATTTCCAAGAGGTTTCCGGGCTTTTCGCGCAACGGTGCAGGGTGGCTCGGCGCGAAAGCCAGCAGGAGGGGCACAACCACATGAGCGCAGACCGGCTGATCTCGGGGCGGTACCGACTTACGGATCCGATCGGCACCGGTGCGATGGGGGTCGTGTGGCGCGCGACCGATGTTCGGCTGCGCCGCACGGTCGCGGTCAAGCAGTTGCTGCTGACACCGGGGCTGACCCGGTCCCAGGCCGTCGAAGCCAGGATGCGGGCGATGCGCGAGGGGCGCATCGCCGCACGCCTGCACCACCCCAATGCCGTCACGGTCTTCGACGTGGCGGAGGAGGACGGCCAGCCCTGGCTGGTCATGGAATACGTCGACGCCGTCAGCCTGGCGGCGCTCATGCGGGAGAAGGGGCATCTCGATCCGGCCGAGGTCGCCCGCATCGGGGCCAAGGTCGCCGAGGCGCTCGCCGCGGCGCACAAGGCCGGCATCGTGCACCGGGATGTGAAGCCCGCCAATATCCTGGTGGCCGACGACGGCACGGTGAAGATCACCGACTTCGGCATCTCCCGCGCCATCGGCGATGTCACCGTCACCTCCACCGGCTTCCTGGCCGGCACGCCCGCCTACCTGTCCCCGGAGGTCGCGCGCGGCGAGAACCCGGAACCCGCCTCCGACGTATTCGCGCTGGGCTCAACGCTTTACGCGGCCGTGGAGGGCTCGCCCCCGTTCGGTGAGGGCGACAACCCGCTGGCGGTCCTACATTCGGTGGCGCGCGCCACCGTGCCGGAGCCGAAGCGCGCCGGGGCGCTCGCGCCGGTGCTCATGGAACTGCTGGCCGCCGAGATGGCGGACCGGCCCACCATGGTCCAGGCCGCCGAGCAGCTGCAGGCCGTGGCCGAGGGCCGTGCCCCCGCGCCGCTGCCTCTCACCAAGGTGCTGCCGACGGCGAAGGCCGCTGCGGCAGTGGATGCTTCGGGCGCCACCACGGTGCTGGCCACCTCCGCCGCACGCGCGTCGACGGCCAATGCCACCGACCCCACCGTGCACGTGGATATGGGCTCCTCGCGGTCCGGCGGGTCGGGCACCGCGCCCGAGACGCCGGTGCCGCCGGGCCCGCCGGGCTCGAAAAACGGTGGGATGGACCGCAATCGGCGCTTGCTCGCACTGGTGGCCGCCGGCATCGTGGGCGCGCTGATCATCGCGGGCGTGGTCGCGGTCGCGATGAACCGCGACAGCGGCGGCGCACCCGCGGCCAATGGCACCAGCCCGGTCACCGCGCCGGTGAATCCGACCACGGCGGTGGCCTCCTCGCCGCAGGGCGGCGCACCGGCGGACGGCGGCGGCAATGCCCAGCCGCAATCGGGCGGCACCGCCGGGCAGGCGACCCGCTCCTCGAATCCGCCGGCCTCCGCGGCCGCGCCGACCACCGTGCCCGCGCCGACATCCGGTGCGCTGCCGGGAGCGCCCTTGCCGAGCAACGCTCCCGTGCCGCCGACCACGACGCTGCCGCCGACCACGACACCCCCGGTGACGACCACCCCGTACGGCCCGGCCTCGGTGCAGTCGGTCAGCTCCTTCGTGCAGGGCTACTACGGCATGCTGCCCGGCAATGTGAGTGGCGCGTGGTCGGAGCTGTCGTCCGGCTATCAGAGCTCCACCGGCGGTTACAGTGCCTACTCCCAGTTCTGGGGCGGGATCGCCTCGGTCAGTGTCGGCGGGGTCACCACCCAGGGCAACAACCGTGCCGTGGTGAACCTGACCTATGTGCTCAAGAACGGCCAGACGACCAGCGAAAGCCGATGGGTGCAGCTGGACTCCTCGACCGGTCGCCTGCTGATCGCCGCCTCCGGAGTCTGACCGCACACCGGGCGGGGCAGCCGGTTGACGACCGGCCGCCCCGCCTGTGAGTCTGATCACGACCCGCTGATCGATCGGCGGGGAGAGGAGAGCAGGCCGATGATGCGTGCGGTGGTGGCGTGGTGAGTGATACGGAACCGGAAGTGACCGTGCGCGGCGGCAGGATTCGCGGGCGCACCGCAGCGGGAGTCAGTGCCTTTCTCGGAATCCCTTATGCGGCACCCGCCGTCGGCGCGGCGCGATTCGAACTGCCCCGGCCCGCGCCGAGCTGGGACGGGGTGCGGCCGGCGCAGCAGCTCGGGCCCGCCTGTCTCCAATCGCCGTATCCGGGTCCGATCCGGGCGCTGCTCGGCGAGTCGCCGGTCATCGGTGACGATTACCTGAATCTCAATGTGTGGACACCGGATCCGGGTGGATCCGGGCTGCCGGTCATGGTGTGGATCCATGGCGGCGCGTTCACCCGGGGCGCGAATTCGCTGCCCCTGTACGACGGCAGCGCCTTCGCCCGCGACGGGGTGGTGCTGGTATCGATCAACTATCGGCTCGGCATCTCGGGATTCGCGGTGCTGCCCGACGCGCCCATGAACCGTGGCCTGCACGATCAGCTGCTGGCGCTGCGGTGGGTGCAGGACAATATCGCCGCCTTCGGCGGAGATCCGGGCCGGGTCACCGTCTTCGGTGAATCCGCGGGCGCCATGAGCGTGGCGAGCCTGCTGGCGTCGCCGCGTTCGGCCGGACTGTTCGAGCGCGCGATCATGCAGAGCGGCAACGGCTCCGCGGTGGCCGATCCGGCGGACGCCGCCCGGGTGACCGCCGCCATGGCGGAGTTCCTCGGGATCGGTGCGACCGCAGCGGAATTCGCGGCGGTGGCGCCGGATCGGCTGCAATCCGCACAGGACGCGATCGGCCTGGCACTGACCCTCGAACCCGATCCGCAACGGTGGGGCGCGTCGGTGCTCGGCAGCGGGCTCGGCGTCATGAGCCTGTTCCCGGTGGCCGACGGGGATGTGCTGCCCGGTCCGCAGGCGAAGGTGCTGGCCGAACGGCCGGAACGCATCCGGCCACTGCTGATCGGCAATACCTCCGAGGAATTCCGGTTCTTCACCGTCCCCGCGGGACTGGCCGCCGCCCTGGATGCGAATGCGCTCTCGGCCTTGCTGGCGCGCAGCGGGATCGATCCGGATGTGGCGAAGGTCTACTTCGCCGCGCGGCCGGACGCCACACCGGGGGATGTGTACAGCGCGATCATCACCGATGTGGCCTTCCGGACCGACACCATGCGGATCGCCGATATCGTCGCCTCGGCGGGCGCCGCCTGCCATGTCTACGAATTCGGCTGGCCCAGTGGCGTCGACGGCATCGGCTCCTGCCATGCGCTCGAGCTTCCGTTCGTCTTCGACAATCTCGCCCTCGGGACGACACTGACCGGTCCCAACCCGCCGCAGCCGCTGGCCGGCGAAATGCACCGGGCCTGGGTCGATTTCGCGGAGCACGGTGATCCCGGCTGGGCTCGGTACGAGACCGCGGCGCCGCTGGTGCGGCACTTCGGCAGTCCCGCCTCCTCGACCGGTGCGCCCCGGGCGCTCGACGAACTCGACGCTCTGCACGCGGCCGTCCGGCACTGACCCGCGGCGGGCTGCTGCTGCCCGGCCTCCGGCGGTGTCGGTGGGCACCGATAGGCTGGGCGGCAGTTCTCGCTGGGTATGGCCCCGGTTGTCGGGGTGTGGAAGGAGTTGCGGCGCGGTGGCGCGGTTGGATGCGGTGTTGTGGGACATGGACGGCACGCTGCTCGACTCGGAGAAGCTCTGGGATATGGCATTGCGGGAGCTCGCGTCCGAGATGGGGCATGAGCTGACCGATGCCATCCGGCACGCGCTGATCGGGGCGTCGGGACCCGATGCCATGCGAATCCTGTTCGCGGGGCTCGGTGTCGAGGCGACCCCGCAGGCCACCACCGAGGCCGCGGACTGGATCGAGGAGCGGGTCACCGAGCTGTTCCACGGTCCGATTCCGTGGAGGCCGGGCGCACAGGATGTGCTGGCGGCCCTGCGTGCGGCCGGGGTGCCGATGGCACTCGTCACCAATACCAAGCGGTCGCTGACCGAGTTGGCGCTGAATACCTTGGGCCGCGACAACTTCCACGCCACGGTCTGCGCCGACGAGGTCGAACACGGCAAACCCGCGCCCGATCTCTACCTGCGTGCCGCCGAACTGCTCGGCGTCGCACCCGAACACGCGGTGGCCATCGAGGATTCGCCCACCGGGTCGCTGGCCGCGGAGGCCGCCGGCTGCACCCTGCTGGTGGTGCCGTGCGAGATCGCGGTGCCCGACGGTCCGGGCCGGGTCTTCCGCGACAGCCTCATCGGCCTGACCCACGCCGAGCTATCGGGTCTGCGCGCGGCGCGCGCGAGCTGACCCTTCCCATTCGTCCGAGCCCGCACCTCCGACGCGGACCAGCCTGCGAACCATGGGTGATCCGCTGTCGACGCCCGGCGCCCGCCGGAGCGGGAGACGGGCGCCGGGCGGCGGTCCGGGACGCGCGGCTAACGCAACGGCCCGAAGAAGGCGCGCAGATCCCCGGCCAGATTGACCGGATCCTCCATCGCCGGGAAGTGCCGGCCGCGCGGGAATTCCGTCCAATGCGCATCCGCCGGAGCCGGAACCACCCGGCGCACGGTCTCATCCGCGCCGAAGACGGCGAAACCCTGCGGAACAGCGGCGGGTGCGCCCCAATCCGTGGAATGCGCCTGCTCGTAGAGCGTGTGCGCGGCGCTGGCCCCGGCGCCGGTGAACCAGAACAGCGACACCGTGGTGAGCAGCTGATCGAGATCGATGGGCAGATCGGTCCAGGTCTCGAATTTCTCCGCGATCCACGCCAATTGCAGTAGCGGCGAATCGGTCAGACCGTAGCCGATGGTCTGCGGGCGGCTGTTCTGGATGGCGAGGTAACCCGAACCGTCGCGGCGGAATTCGTCCATGCGGGTCAGAATCAGCTTGTCCACCGGATCATTCGGGTCCAGGCTGTCGGCCATGCCGGGCAGGAAGGTGGCCACATTCGCGGCGGTCGCCGGATCGGTCACCACGTGCACACCCGTGACATGCGCCCCGTCCAGGCCCGCCACCATGCCCGATACCCCGCTGCCCACATCGCCGCCGTGCACGCCGTAGCGGTCGTAGCCGAGCCGGGCCATGAGCTCGATCCAGGCCCGCGCGGTCCGGCCCATCGACCAGTCGGTCGCACTCAACGGGGTCGAGAAGGCGTACCCGGGGAGTGACGGCGCGATGATGTGGAAGGCCGGACCCTCGGTCGGATCGGTGAGCATCGGGATGAGATTGCTGAATTCGGCCACCGAACTCGGGAAACCGTGGGTCAGCAGCAGCGGCTGCGCGTCCGGACGCTCGGAACGCACATGCAGGAAATGGATGGTCTGACCGTCGATCTCGGTGGTGAACTGCGGGAAGGCATTGAGCGCGGCTTCCTGTGCGCGCCAATCGTATTCGGTGCGCCAGTACTCGGCCAGCTCCCGCAGCCGCGCGGCGGTGATACCGCGCTCCGCGCCGGTGCCGGGGATCTGGGCGGCCCAGCGGGCATGGGCCAGGCGATCGTGCAGGTAATCCAGGTCGGCCTGCGGGATGTCGATGCGGAAGGGGCGAATCTCGTTGCTCATGAATCCAAGGTTAGGAAGCATTGCGGAAAGGGTCGTTCCGCGATTGCGAACTAGGATCGAGAAATGTTGGAAACCTCCGCGCGGCTGCTGCGCCTGCTGTCCCTGATGCAGTCCCGGCGGGACTGGACCGGCCCCGAACTCGCCGCCCGGCTGCACGTGACCACCCGCACCATCCGCAATGACGTGGAACGACTGCGCGAGCTCGGCTACCCGGTCGAAGCGCGACCGGGTGTGGACGGCGGCTACCGGCTCGGCGCCGGCGGCGCCCTGCCCCCACTGCTGCTCGACGATGACGAGGCCGTCGCCGTGGCCATCGGATTACGCACGGCCGCAAGCGGTTCGGTCGCCGGCATCGAGGAAACCGCGGTGCGGGCCCTGACCAAACTCCAGCAGATCCTGCCGTCGCGCCTGCGGCATCGGGTAACCGCTTTCCAGCACGCCATGCCCATCCCGGCCCGCGGACCCCGCGTCGACCCCGATGTGCTCACCGCCATCGGCGCCGCCTGCCGCGACCACGAACGCCTCCGCTTCGACTACCGGACCCACGCCGGTTCCGCCGCTCGCCGATCCGTCGAGCCGTACCGCCTGGTCAGCCACGGCCAGCGCTGGTACCTCCTGGCCTGGGACCTCGACCGCGAGGACTGGCGCACCTTCCGGGTCGACCGCATGGACCCGCGCACCCCGACCGGCCCCCGCTTCACGCCCCGCCCGCTACCGCCCGACGCCGATATCGCGACCCGGGTGGAACGCGGTGTGGGCGAGGCCACCTGGCGGTTCCGGGCTCGAATCATCGTGCACGCCGGCGCGGACCACGTGCGCGGCAAGATTCCCATCTCGGTCGACGTGGAACCCTTGTCCGACGACCGCTGCGCCTTCGAACCCGGCTCCGACGACCCCCGCATGCTCGCCCTCTACCTCGGTCTCCTGGACGCCGACTTCGAAATCGTCGACGCCCCGGAACTGGTGGCGGCCCTGCACACGCTCATCGCCCGCTATCGGCGCGCGGTGGGGGAGCCGGCCGGCAGCAGCAGTACATGCAGCAACCCGGCCGATACGCCCATCAACAACACGCAATCCATGTAGTGGCACGCCATCGCACCGAAATAGCCCGGCCCGCCCCAGGCATTGGCGATGAAATTCGGGTCGAGTCCACCGAGCACCTGCTCACCGATGCGCCAGGGCATGTAGACCAGGATCACCAGCGGCAGGAGGCCCAGCAGCAGCCGGAGTGCGGCGCCGGGGTGATGCGCGGCGGCCTTGGCCGTGGCGCGGAGTCGTTGCGCGGCATGGGAAGTCAGCGGGGCCAGCAGGTCGGCCGGGCGGAATCCGCGGCGGGCGAGCACGACGATGATCACGACCGCGAGCAGTAACACGATGAGATGCTGCCACCAGGCGGCGGTGCCCGCGACATGCGCTTCCCGCTGCGAGGAACGCATGGCATAGGAGATGCCACCGGAGACGACGCCCGCGGTGACGGAGAACGCGGCGAGGGCGGTCAGTGGGCGGGACAGCCGCGATCGGACCGTGGTGTGCCGGTGGGTGGGTGAGAAGGGCTCGGGGCGTGTGGAGTTCATTCCGGTGCCGGGCCGGTAGGCAGGAGCGGCCGCGCGTTCGCCGCCGCTATTCGGTCCCCGGGCGGGGCGAGGATCGGGCGAGGTGTGTTCGGCGCCTTGTGGATTCATGGCGTCAACCATCGCTGTCGGGTGACCCTCGAGTCGTCATCCCGGGGCCGGGAACCGAGCATCGCCTCTGGTCGGAGCCTCGGGCCGGGTCAGACCTGGGGATGACGCGGGGGCTGGCCCGTGGGCCGATGCGCGGCCGGCGCAGCGGCGGTTACGGTCGGCGTATGTCGTCTACCTCAGTACTCTCGGCCGCCTCGGACGGGTGGGCCGCCGCCGCGCGGCCGGAGCCGCCGTGGCATGAGCGGTGGATGGTCCGGCATCGGGCGGGTGCGGCCGGGCCGGACGCGATCGATATCGCGATCGCGGCCGGCTGCTTCGTGCTTTTCACCGGGCCGCTGCTGGTCGGGATGACGCACGGGATCGGGTCCACGGCGGAGATCGCGGGCTTCGGGGTCGCGGCGGCAGTGCCGCTGCTCGTGCGGCGGCGGTGGCCGTTGGCGGTGCTCATCACGGTGACGGTGGTGCTGTGTGCGGCTTTCCTGGCGGATGTGCGGTTCACGCCGTGGGTGAGCAATACCGGGCCGGTGCTCGGGGTCGCGGTGCTCACGCTGGCGGATCGGCGGCCGAGGAGGGAATCGCTGATCGCCACGGGAGTTGCGCTCATGGCGTTGTGTATCGCGGGATCGTTTGCGTTCCATGCGTATTCGGATCAGGATCAGGATTTCGTGCAGCCGCTGATCGCGGTGCCGGCCTGGCTGCTGGGGGATATGTTCCGGACGCGGCGCGAGTATCAGCGGAGTTTGGCCGCGCAGGAGCGGCAGCATGCGGCCGAGACCGAGCGGCGCATCCGGGCGGAGGAACGGTTACGGGTGTCGCGCGATGTGCACGATCTGATCTCGCACACGCTCAGCATGGTGGCCGTGCGATCCGGGGTGGCCCGGCTGCTGATCGACGAGAACCCGGAGGAAGCACACCGGGCGCTGACCACCATCGAGACGGCCAGCCGCGCGGCGCTGCGGGAACTGCGCGGCGTGCTGACGCAATTCCGGGAACCGGGGTGGAACGACGAACTCGCCGAGCCGGGGCTGGCCGAGGTGGCCGGGCTCGTCGACGGACTGCGGCACGATGGACTGGTGGTGGAGTATCAGGTGCTCGGGGCGCCGGCGGAGTATCCGGCGCTGCTGCAGACCACGGTGTACCGCATCGTGCAGGAGGCCCTGACCAATGTCGTCAAACATGCGCACACCGACCGTGCCCGCGTCGAGATCCGATATGCGCCGGCGGAATTGACCGCCGTCATCACCGACGACGGATCCCCGGACGGTACGCCCGCCGAGATCGATTCCGGCGGTTCGGGTCTCGGCTTGGCGGGCATGCGGGAGCGAGTGTCGTTGTTCGGCGGCCGGTTCACGGCCGGACCGCGCGGCACCGGTGGATTCGCCGTGACCGCGAGCTTCCCCCTCACCGAGGAGCACCATGCCTGACCACGCCGATCCGATCCGCGTCCTGATCGCCGACGATGAAGCGCTGGTGCGGGCCGGATTCCGCATCCTGGTCGACTCCGCACCCGATCTCACCGTCGTCGGCGAGGCCGGCACCGGCGGTGAAGCGGTGCGGCTCACCCGGCAGCTGCGCCCCGATGTGGTGCTGATGGATATTCGCATGCCGGTCATGGACGGCCTGGAAGCCATGCAGCACATAGCCTCCGACAGCAACAAGACCGCCTCCGGAGGCGCCACGATGCCCGGCGGTGGACCGCATGTACTGATCGTGACCACCTTCGATCAGGACGAGCACGTCTTCCGCGCGCTGCGCAACGGCGCGGGCGGATTCATTCTCAAAGACTCACCGCCCGAACAACTCCTGCATGCGATCCGGGTCGTCGCCGATGGTGATGCCCTGCTGACCCCGAGCATCACCCGCCGCATGATCAGCGCCTTCGCCCGCCGCCCCGCCGCCCCCGCCCCGCGCGCGGACGCCCTCACCACCCTCACCGATCGGGAACGAGAAGTACTCGGCCACATAGCCGCCGGCCGCTCCAATGCCGAGATCGCCGCCGTGCTCTACGTCAGCATCGCCACGGTCAAGACCCACGTGGGCCGCCTGCTCACCAAACTCGAGGCCCGCGACCGTGCCCAGCTCGTCGTCTTCGCCTACGAATCCGGCACGGTGGTGCCCGGCGCCAATTAGGCGGGCGCCGCTCGGCCGCTCCGGAAGTGATCGTCGAGTACCGGGACGGGTTCCAGGTCGGAGATATCGTGGCCCGCATTGCAGTGATCGGTGAGGTCCTTGCCGTCGCGGGCCTGCACGATCCGGATCTCGCCGACCCGATCACGCAGCGTCGCAGCGACTTTGGCGGCGTGCCGATAGCCCGGAGCATCCCGGTCGGCGACGATCCGGACGCGATGAGCGCCGTCGAGCCAGTCCGCGTGCTCGCGGCGCCAGCCCTGTGCGCCGCCCGCATTGCAGGTGGCGGTCAGGCCGGCCCGGGTGGCGGTGAGGACATCGGATTCGCCCTCGCAGATGTAGATGTCGCGCCCGGCGCGCACCGCGGCGATCACCTCGGGCAGCTGGAACGGCAGCGGCGCGAAACCACCCGCCTCCCACCCGGATTCGGTCCGGCGCTGCTGCCAGAAGGATTTCACGTGGCCGCGCCGATGCAGCGTACGGCCTCGGATGACCCGCCCCGCGGGCGTGCCGTCGGCGAACCGGTAGATGTAGGCGGCGACGCGGCGCGATCGGCCCAGTTGCGGTCCCGGATCGGGTTTGTGCACCGACAAGGGCAATCCCGCGGCCAGCAGAGCACGATCGGCCAGTGCGAGTTCGGGCGATGGCCCGGCTCGGCGCGGTCCGCTGCGATCCGGCGGGGGGCCGTCGAACAGGTCCCGCACCTGCAGGCCGAGGCGTTCGAGGACCTCCTCGTCCGAGCAGCCGGCGAAGCATTTGACGATGGTGCGCTGGCGCTGCCGGTTGTAGACCACGCCCAGGGACGGATGATGACGTCGGCCGTCCGCCTCGTGCACCGGGCACAGGAAGGTCATCCAGTCGCCGCCGCGCTTTCCCGGCCCGGAAACGCGATGCAATGCGCCGGTGATGGTGTCCCAGGATCCGTTGGTCCCCATGCTGCGGTCCTCTCACTACCGGTGTACCCGGATCGAGAGAGGTGTCAACCACGGTGAATGACCCTGTGGCGCAATGGTTATCAACGTCCGTGCGAACGTGTTTACCGACGTGCGTGCGAACGATCGCACACCACCCGGCGGTTCACAGCCGGATCAGCCGCCAATCCGAAGGCAGTCCCTGGATCGAGGCCTCGCTCCCGCTCGCTTCGATGGTGACGGTCGCCGGACCCAGCCGCAGGTCGGTGAGCCGGACCGTGCCCGCGCGCGCCGGCAGCCGCGGCGCGACGGTGAGCGTGCGCGCCGGCACATCCGGCAGCAGGCCGAGGAAGGACCGCATGAGCAGCAGCGGCGCCGCGCTCGCCCAGGCCTGCGGCGAGCACGACGTCGGATACGGCACCGGCATATGGAGATCGGCGCGGGCGAAACCACAGAACAACTCCGGTGGGCGCGCCCCGAATTCGAGAATCGCCTCCAGCAGTCCACCGGCCAGCCGCTCCGCCAGCTCCGTGGCCCCCGGAACATGGCTGTACCGCAGCAGTCCCGCGACCGTGATCGCCGTATCGTGCGGCCACACCGAACCGGTGTGATAGCCCATCGGATTGAACCGCCGCACCGTGGAGGACAGGGTGCGCAAGCCGAATCCGCTGTCGAGATCGGCGGCGCCGAGCCGGGCGATGAGTTCCTCGGCACGCTCGTCCGGGACGATACCGGTCCACAGGCAGTGGCCGTTATTGCTGGCCACGGCATCGACCTGCCGCTTCGACCCGTCCAGGGCGAGCGCGTAACAGCCGTGCCGGGGCATCCAGAACGCCTCGTCGAAACGCGCTCTGAGCGCCTCGGCCTGCGCCCGCAGTCGCGCCGCGGTCGCGCTATCGCCCGCCGACTCCGCCAGCTCGGCTCGCCCCAGCCGCGCCGCATGGACATACCCCTGCACCTCGCACAGCGCGATCGGCGGTTCGGCCAGGCGCCCGTCGGCGAATGCGATCGCGTCCCAGCTGTCCTTCCAGCCCTGATTGGCAAGTCCGCGATCGGTTTTGCGGCGGTACTCGACGAACCCGTCACCGTCGCTGTCGCCGTACCGGTCGATCCAGGCGAGCGCGGCATCGGCGGCGGGCAGCAGGGCCGTGAGCGCCGCGGCGTCCACGCCCCAGCGCCGGCATTCGGCCAGCAGCATGACGAACAGCGGAGTGGCGTCCACGGTGCCGTAGTAGACCGAACCGCCGAGCACCCGATCGCTGCCCGGACCGTACCGGCGCTCGTGCATGATCCGGCCCGGCTCCTCCTCGGTCACCGGATTCTCCTGTGTACCTTGCAGTTTCGCCAGCTGCCGCAGCGTCCCCAGGGCCAGGTCGGAGTCCAGCAGCAGCGCCATCCACGAGGTGAGCAGGCTGTCGCGGCCGAACAGCGCCATGAACCACGGCGCACCCGCGGCGACATAGGAGGTGCCGTCGGCCGGATCGTCCAGCCGCAGGGCGCCCAGATCGCTTTCGGTGCGCTGCAGAATGGCGTTCAATCCCGCGCCGCTGGCGGTGAGGCTGGTCGTGGTGGCGCGCCACCGGCGGATCTTGTACGCCGGACTGTCCTCGTCGCGCTCGTCGAAACTCATGGGCGCGGCCCGATGCCCGATGGCGGGCCGGCACTGGATCACCGTATGCCAGCAGCCCCGCCGCGGAATCACGATGTGCCACAGCAGTGTGCCCGGTTGGATGACCGGCTCGCCGTCGGCCTGAATGGCCACCTCGCGTCCCGGATCGGTGCGGTCGGTCAGCCGGAGGGTGTCCGCCGTGGCGGTGAGTTCGCAGCCGTGGCCGCTCACCCGGCCCTCCTTGACCGCGAACAGATCCGCGAAATCGGCGTCGACCTCCAGGGTGACCGTCATGGCGGTGTCCTCGTCACCGAGATTCTGGACGGTGACGATCTCGCGCATGCCCTCGCCGATCATGCGCCGCCGCTGCACCAGGACCGTGGCGTCGGCGACGCCGTGCGGCGGCGGCTTGCGCGCCACGAACCGCGCCCGGAACGGATCCCGCGACACCACCGAAAGCTGTTCCGGCGGTTGACCGTCCAGGCGCAGTTCCCAGCGGGTGAGCATCCGGGCATCGCGGTAGAACAGACCCTGCGCGGTGCCCGGATGAATATCGCCCAGCTGATCGGACAGGCAGAAGGTGCTCGATTCGACCAGTGTGACAACGCCGGTCCCGCCGTCGATCGGCGTCGGCGGGCCGGCGTTGAAGACGGTCATCGACGGCCGCTCCGCAACTGGGTGCCGCTGCGGCGCATGCCGTCCGGACCCGGGAGTCGATCCGTCCGGATGACCGCCGTCGCGGGGCGCACGCGCGCATCGGCCTTCGCGATCACCCGGCGGTAGGCCGCCGCATAGCCGCGGCCGAAGCTACCGGTGGAGAACAGTTCCTCGACCCGTTTGCGGCAGGCGTACGGATCGATCTCACCGGCGCGGGCGATGGCGTCCGGCAGCTCCTCGGGGCGATCGCAGATCCAGCCTGTCACACCGTGTTCCACCACTTCCTCGACCGCGCCGCCGCGCAGTGCGATCACCGGGGTGCCGCAGACCATCGCCTCGATCATGACGATGCCGAAGGGTTCCTCCCATCGAATCGGGAACAGCAGACACCGTGCGCCCGCGAGCAGTTGGCGCTTGGCCACCGCATCGGCCTCGCCGAACACGTCGTCGGTGTCGGTGAGCAGCGGGCGGACGGCCTCCTCGAAGAAGGCCTTCTCCGGCGGCTCGTTGCACTTGCCGGCCAGGATCAGCCGCAGCCCGGCCGTGTGCGCGGCCTCCAGGGCGAGGTGTGGGCCCTTGTAGGCGGCATAGCGGCCCAGGAACAATGCGTAATCGAGCTTTTCCGTGCGGAATGGCCATTCTTCGGGGCGAATCGCGTTGTGCACGCGGCCGATCCAATTCAGATCCGGCGCCAATCGGCGCTGCCGGTCGCTGATTGCGACCAGTTGTACGCTCCGGTCGAGCGATCGGTAGTAATTGTCCATTTCGGCATCTACCGGGCCGTGCACTGTCACCACGGTCGGGATTCCCAGCATTCGATAGGCTGCCGCATTGCCCGGTCCGGCAAAGGTATGGTCGTGCACGATGTCGATCGGGTCGGTGGCGTGCAATTCCTCGATGATCCGCCAGGCTTTCATCGCGTTGACGATCTCGGGGTAGGGCTCGCCCAGCCGATGGGTGAGCGTCTCGTCCCATACCGGGATGAATCGCGCGCGGGTGCCCGGGCGACCTGCACCGAGCAGCGTGACCCGATGCCCCTGATCCACCAGCTCATCGGCCAGGTGCGCGACGACCGCCTCGACGCCGCCGTAGCCGGCGGGCGGGATATCGAAGTACGGCGGAGCTACCAGCGCGATATGAAGAGAACGATTCTCCTCGATATTCGATCCCGCCTGGGTAGAATCGGCGGAACGCGGACTCAGCAAATTCAGAGCGTTCGCTATGGATGCCTTGTCCGAAATTCGGTAACTCATTTCAAAACTCCTCGTCGTTGAGGTTGAATTGAGCCAAACGTCACCCACTCTGGCACCGGGCCAACCGCTCGGCAAGGAAATATTCGGACTTCGACCGTATTCGTAACCGGATGGTTATATGTATGTTTATGCCGGTCGGGAACGGGTACAGCTAATAGTCCGCACCCGCATGAAAACTGCCGCTAGCAGGAATTGTGAAAATCCACAATCGGAGAGCTTCCCGGGCGTGTCGGCCGGTTTTGTGGACAGAATGAGCCGCATGGTTGGGACAGGGGGTCGGGCCGACGCGTGCGATACGAACGACAGGGGAGTGGAAGCTTCCGTGCCGGGAGTCGATATCGCGCGCTATCCGCTCGACGCACCGGGTAGCGAGCGGTGGCAGGCTGCCGTGCGAGCGGCGCGGGTCGAACTGGCGGCCGACGGCTGTTGTGTCCTACGCGGTTTCATCCGCCCGGACGAGCTGGCGACGCTGCGCGGCGAAGGCGTGGAACTGGCCCCGCACGCGTATTACACGGTGCAGCAGGTGAATGCGTACAACATCCCCCTCGACACCGAACTACCGCCCGACCATCCCGGCCGCATCGTGCTGCGCCGCGGAAACGCCTTCGTGGCACGCGACCTCATCCCACGCCAGGCACTCATCCAGCGCCTTTATACCGATGCGCGATTCCAGCGCTTCGTGGCCGATTGCTTCGGATTGAGCGAATTGCACGAGTACACCGACCCGTTGGCGGGACTCTGCCTCAATGTGGTCGCGCCCGGCATGTCGCATCCCTGGCATTTCGACACCAACGAGTTCACCGTCAGCATGCTCACCCAGGAACCGGAATGCGGTGGGGTGTTCGAGTATTGCCCCAATATTCGCTCGCGCACGGCTGAGAATCTCGGCGACGTGCACGCCGTGCTCACCGGCCACGGCGACCACCTCATCCGCCGGCTCGAGCTACGCCCGGGTGACCTGCAGTTGTTCCAGGGCCGCTTCTCCCTGCACCGGGTGGCCCCGGTCGGCGGGACCGTGCAACGACATTCGGCGATCTTCGCCTACAGCGATATCCGGGGCGTGATCGGCAGTGCCGAACGCTCCCGGCAGTTGTTCGGCCGGGTCCTACCGGACCATCTGGCCGCGGGCGGCGTCCGCGGCGATCGACTGCTCGACTGAGAGGGAACCAACACGTGCCGGTTTCGTTACACACCACCACCGGAAAAGCCTCGTTCGACGATATCTACGAGCGGCCGGACCCCCGCGCCTACTACGCCCGTATGTCCGAATTGGACTACCGGATACCGGAATTGGCCAAACCCCATTTCGAGCGGTTCATCGCCGACCATCGTGTCGCCACCGGCATCGCCGCACCCACCGTGCTCGATATCGGCTGCTCCTACGGTGTGAACGCGGCCCTGCTACGCCTGGATCTGACCATGGCGGAGCTGGCCGAGCACTATCGCGAATTCAGCGAGCCGGACGCCCGCACCGCGGACCTCATCGCCCACGATCGTGAGTTGCTGGCCGCCCGGGATCGATTGCCGGGCGTGCGGTTCCTCGGCATGGACGCCTCCAGCCCGGCCCTGGATTACGGTCGCGCCGCGGGCTTCCTGCACGGCACCGTGCACGCCGACCTGGAAGCCGCCGACCCCACCGAGGCGCAACGCCGCATTCTGGCGCGCGCGGACCTGGTCATCTCCACCGGCTGCGTCGGCTACATCACCGAGCGCACCCTGCTGCGCGTCGCCCGCGCACACGGCGGAAAACTGCCCTGGATGGCCCATTTCGTGCTGCGCATGTACAACTTCGAACCCATCTCCGCGCACCTGGCCGCGCTGGGCTACCGCACCGAACACGTACCCGGCCTGCACCGGCAGCGCCGCTTCGCCTCCGCCGACGAACAACAGCGCGTGCTGGACACCTTGGCCGCCAACGGGATCGACCCCGAAGGCCACGAATCCGACGGCTGGCTCTACGCCCAGCTGTATCTGTCGCGGCCGAAATTCAGCGTCGCCACCGAACACTGAGCGGTACACGGTAAACACGGCGCACGGTAAACATTGGGCGTCGCCGCACCGATGAACACTGCGGGATACATACCGATAGGGCATCGTCTACACAGACGTATCGGGAACCACACCTGGGTTTCCCCTGAAATGCTTCGACGAAGGTTACGGTGAAACGGTGGTACCAGCGAAGATCGTAATCGTCGGCGGAGGCTTCGCGGGTGTCGAGTGCGCCCGCTACCTGGAACGCCATCTGCGACCCGAAGAGGCATTCGTCCAACTCGTCACGCCCGACGCCGGATTGCTCTACCTGCCGCTGCTGCCGCAGGTCGCGTCGGGAGTGCTCAACCCACGCTCGATCTCGGTCTCGCTGCGCCGCGTGCTGCGCCGCACCGAGGTGGTGCCGGGCATGGCCATCGGTGTCGATCCCGAGACCCGGCAGTGCATCGTGCGCCGGCCCTCGGGCGGTGAACTCGCCCTCGAATACGACCACCTGGTGCTGGCCGCCGGATCCATCACCAAGACCTTCGACGTGCCCGGCCTGCACGAGCACGGTTTCGGCATGAAAACCTTGCCCGAGGCCATGTTCCTGCGCGACCACGTACTGCGGCAGCTGGATGTGGCCGCCGTGCGCGGCGAGGAGGACGAGGACCGGGAGCGGCTCAACTTCGTCACCATCGGCGCGGGCTACGCCGGCACCGAGACCACCGCCGTGCTCAACAAGGTCACCCAGGCCGCGGCCCGCCGCTACTTCCCGAAGCTCGAATCGAGCATGGTGAAGTGGCATCTGGTCACTCACGGCGACCGGATCATGCCCGAACTCGGCGAGCGGCTCGGCGCGAACTGCAAGCAGATCCTCGCCGAACGCGGCATCGAACTGATCTCCGGCGCCTCCGCCAAAGAGGTCACCGCGCACGGCGTCACCCTCACCAACGGGCGCTTCATCCCGACCCGCACGGTGCTGTGGACCACCGGCGTGGCGCCCAGCCCGCTGGCCGGGCACCTGGGCGCGGACACCGATCACGGCCGCATCGTGGCCTGCGCCGAACTCAGCGTGCCGAGCCAGCCGGGCGTCTGGGCGTGCGGCGACGCGGCGGCGGTGCCCGATCTCGCCGAGGGCGAGGGCAAGATCTGCGCGCCCACCGCACAGCACGCCATGCGCCAGGGACGGCATCTGGGCAAGAACCTCGCGGCCACGCTGCGCGGCCAGGAACTCGAGCCGTACAAGCATCCGGACCTGGGCATGGTGGTCGACCTCGGCGGCAAGGACGCGCTCGCCCGCCCGCTGAAGATCGGATTGCGCGGCATCCCAGCGCAATTCGTGGCCCGCGGTTACCACCTCATGGCCTTGCGGACCTTCGTCGCCCGCGCCCGGGTCGCCTTCGACTGGACCGTGCACGGCCTGAGCGGCGACGACTTCCTGCGGATCGGCTACGGCGACTACGGCACCCACACCATCGGCGGTTTCGAGCAGACCGGCTGCTACCTGGCCGTGGACGAGGTGCCGCTGCTGCTGAAGGCGCTCGATCAGTCGGCCTGATCGAGGGTTCGGGCCACTCGCACCGAAACTGTTGTGGCGCAGTAAAACAGCTTTCTCCCGCCCGGCGTGTCGGATTCCCGCGAATCCTGGCGCGCCGGGCGGTTCGATGACCAGAATGGTGCGTTGTGACTGTGACCGGGGGGCGGACACACATGCGCACGAGCGGGCTGCCCCGGACCCATCCATCGACCACGAGGACATTCCTTGAGCGACAGCACCTTCGCCTATGACGAGCAGCTGCCCCGCGTGCCGCTGCCAACCCTGGAGGAGAGCTGCACCCGGTTCCTGCACTGGTGCGCGCCACTGCTGAGCGGGGACCAATACGCCGCCACCGCTGCCACCGTCGAAGACCTACTGCGCCCGGACAGTCCGGCCCGCACCCTGCACGCCGACCTGCAACGCTACGACGCCGAACCCGGCGTGGGCAGCTGGCTCGACGAGTTCTGGCCCTCCCGCTACCTGGGCCGCCGCGATCGAATCGCGTTGAACGCCAACTTCTTCTTCCTCTTCCGCGACGACACCGTGCTGGCCGGCTCCACCACCGCCGACCAAGCCGAGCGCGCCGCCGCCCTGACCGCCGCCGCCGTCAACTACAAGCTGCGCCTGGACCGCGAAGAGATACCGCCGGCCACCCAGCGCGGGCAGCGACTCAATATGGCGCAGAACAAGTTCCTGTTCTCCGAGACCCGGATTCCAGGCGCGCCGCAGGACACCGTGCGCGTGCCCTACAGCCCGGAATGGCCCGGGCACTCCGAGGCCCGGCACATCATCGTGTTCTACCGCGGCAATATGTTCCGCATGGATGTCGTCGGGCCCAGCGGCATCCCCTACACCCCCGAAGACCTCGCCGCCGGACTGCGCGGGGTGATGAAGGCCGGCGCGCGGCGCGCGGCCACCAATGCTTCACCCGGGCACCTCACCAGCCTGGCGCGCGCCGAATGGGCGCCCGTCTACGCCGCGCTGCGTCCGCTCAATGCCGAGGCCTTCGACACCATCGAGACGGCCCTGTTCTGCATCAACCTGGAAGACTTCGCCCCGCGCAACGAACTGCACGCCTGCGACCAGCTGCTGCACGGCGACAGCGGTAACCGCTGGTTCGACAAGTCGGTCTCGTTCATCGTGTTCTCCGACGGGCAGGCCGGCATCAATGTCGAGCACTGCGGGCTCGACGGCACCACCATCCTGTCCTTCGTCGACACCCTGCTCGAGCAGAGCGTCGCCGACCACGCCGCGCAGGCCGGCGCACAGCCGCAGGGGCTGCCCGCCACCGAACCGGTCGAATTCACCCTCGGCCCCGAGAGCCGCACCGAGATCGCCTCGGCCGCAGCCTCGTTCGCCCAGTACGCGGCCGAGAACGCGACCACCACGGTGTCGTTCGACTTCGGCACCGGGCACATCAAGAAGCTCGGCGTCTCCCCGGATGCCTTCGCGCAGTTGAGTTATCAGCTCGCGCATCAGCGCAGCAAGGGGCTGATCGGGGCCACCTACGAATCCATCGCCACCCGCCAGTTCCGCAACGGCCGCACCGAGGCCATGCGCGTGGTCACCCCCGAGATCCTGGATTTCGTTGCGGCCATGGAGGACCCGGAGATCGACCGGGACCGCAAACTGGTGGCGCTGCGCACGGCCGCCGAGGCGCATGTGCGGCGCGCGCAGGAATGCCAGCGCGGTGACGCGCCGGAACAGCATCTGTGGGAGCTGGAATGGATCCAGCGCCGCCGCGGGGACAAGCTCGGCGCCACCGCCCCGATGGCCTTCTACGCCAGCCCCGGCTGGATCATCGCCCGCGACGACTACCTGAGCACCAGCTCGGCGCCGTCGGTCAATATCCGCTTCTTCGGTTTCGGATCGACCAGCCCGAAGTGCATCGGCATCGCCTACGTGCTGCTGCCCGACCGCTGGAACCTCTACCTCGCCACACCCAAGTCGGTGGCGGGGGAGATGCACAAGTTCGCCGAGCACCTGCGCGCGGCCGTCGCCGAGCTGGCCGACCTGCTGACCGTGTGAAATGACCGCGTGAACCACCGTGATGCGGGCCGGGCGCCCGCATCACGGCACCCGGCCGATAGGTACACACCGGGCGAATTGCGGGCCGTATGCGGCCGTCTGCGAGAATGGCTCACCGTGAAATCTTTCGAAGCCCTGTTCGCCGAGCTGCAGGATCGTGCCGCCAACCGCCCCGAGGGGTCCGGCACCGTCGCCGCCTTGGACGCCGGCGTGCATGCGCAGGGCAAGAAGGTGCTCGAGGAGGCCGGCGAGGTCTGGATCGCCGCCGAGTACCAGAGCGATGAGGAACTTGCCGAGGAGATCTCCCAGCTCCTCTACTGGACGCAGGTGCTGATGGTGGGTCGCGGACTGCGGCTCGAGGACGTCTACCGACATCTGTGACGCGACGACTCGCCGTACCCCCGGTACGGCCCGACTCCGAACGTCCCTGTCATTCACGTCCTCCCATCCGTCCCGAAAGGACACCCCATGCTTCGCGTCGCCGTCCCCAATAAAGGCGCCCTGTCCGAATCCGCCGTCGCCATCCTGTCCGAGGCGGGCTACCGCAAGCGGTCCGACTCGCGGGACCTGAGCGTCATCGATCCGGTCAACCAGGTCGAGTTCTACTTCCTGCGGCCCAAGGACATTGCCATCTACGTCGGCTCCGGCGAGCTCGACCTCGGCATCACCGGGCGCGATCTGGCGCTGGATTCCGGTGCGCCCGTGCAGGAACGGCTCTCGCTCGGCTTCGGCCGCTCCACCTTCCGCTATGCCGCGCCCGCGGGCCGCGACTGGAAGGTCGAGGACCTCTACGACAAGCGCATCGCCACCTCCTACCCGAACCTGGTGCTCAGGGACCTGCAGCGGCACGGCATCGAGGCCGAGGTCATCCGCCTCGACGGCGCGGTGGAGATCTCCATCCAGCTCGGCGTGGCCGACGCCATCGCCGATGTGGTGGGCTCGGGCCGCACCCTGCGCCAGCACAACCTGGTCGCCTTCGGCGAGACGCTGTGCGACTCCGAAGGTGTGCTGATCGAGGCCAAGGGCTCCGATCACCGCGACAAGGCGCGCAACCAGCTCGTGGCGCGCATCCAGGGCGTGGTGTTCGCCCAGCAGTACCTGATGCTGGACTACGACTGCCCGAAGGAGCTGCTGGACGCGGCCGTCGAGATCACCCCGGGCCTGGAGTCGCCGACGGTGTCCCCGCTCACCGATCCCGGCTGGGTGGCGGTGCGCGCGCTGGTGCCGCGCAAGAATGGCAACGAGGTCATGGACCAGCTCGCCGACCTCGGCGCCAAGGCCATCCTGGCCACCGACATCCGGTCCTGCCGCGCCTTCTAGGATTCGGTGTCGCCGGACGGGAAAGGCGGTGGGGTGCCACCGAATTCGGGGCACAGGTCCTTGAATTCGCAGAACTGGCACATCCAGCTGCGGTTGGGCGGGAAGTCTCCGGTCTCGGCGGCGGTCGTGATGGCCGCCCAGAGCGCGGAGACGATCCGCTCGAACCGGGCCAGCTCCTCGGCATCGGGCTCGTAGGTGAGGGTGGTGCCGTCGGCGAGGTACATGAGGCGTAGCTCGGCCGGCGCCGACCCGAACATGCGCATGAGCACCAGGGCGTAGAACTTCAGCTGGAACAGCGCCCTGGTCTCGTAGGCCACGCCGGGCGCCCGGCCGGTCTTGTAGTCGATGACCCGCAGCGCGCCGCCGTCGGTCCGGTCGATGCGGTCCACGATGCCGCGCAGCGGAGTGCCGTCGGCCAGTTCGGTTTCGATATAGGTCTCGCACGAGTCCGGTTCGAAACCGGCCGGATCCTCCAGCCGGAAGTACACCCCGACCAGCTCCTGTACTTCGGCCACGAAGGCGGGCAGGTCCTCGGCGGCAATCAGCTCGTCGACCTCCGGCCGCCCGGCCCGCAGTCGCTCCCACGCCGGGGCGATGAGGGTGAGCGCATGAGCCATATCGCGCTCACCGGCGGGCAGCCCGAACAACGCCTCCAGCACCGAGTGCACGAGCGTGCCGCGCACCGCGATCCGCGAGGGCTTCTCCGGAATCCGATCGATGGCCCGCAACCGGTACTTCAACGGACACTGTTTGAAATCGATTGCCCGCGAAGGGGAAAGCGCTGGGCCCCGTGGGGCCGAGCCCTCAGTCTCCGGGGTAGTGATCGCGGGTACCGACATACCTGGCAGGCTAGACGCACGCACCGACAAGGTGAGCACGAATTCGACGCGGCAATGTCACAGCACCTACTGCACTCGGCATGATGCGCTATCTACACAGAACGGAGATCCATGACGGCCAGACGGACCGGGCCTTTCCAGATCGGTGACCGGGTACAGCTGACCGACGCCAAGGGGCGCAAGTTCACGGTGATCCTGGAGGCGGGTAAGGAATTCCACACCCACGCCGGGCACATCAACCACGACGACCTCATCGGCTCCGACGAGGGCTGCGTGGTGAACTCCGCGAAGAACACCCCGTACCTGGCCCTGCGCCCGCTGCTCACCGATTACGTGCTGTCCATGCCGCGCGGTGCCGCGGTCATCTACCCCAAGGACGCCGCCCAGATCGTCCACGAGGGCGATATCTTCCCCGGTGCGAAGGTCCTGGAAGCCGGCGCCGGTTCCGGCGCGCTGACCTGCTCGCTGCTGCGCGCGGTCGGCCCCGAGGGCAAGGTCACCTCCTGGGAGATCCGCGAGGACCACGCCGAGCACGCGGTCAAGAACGTCGAGCGCTTCTTCGGCGAACGGCCCGAGAACTGGGAACTCACCCTCGGCGACGTCGCCGAGTACTCCGGCGAGCAGGTGGACCGGGTCATCCTGGACATGCTCAAGCCGTGGGACGCCCTGGAGGCGGTCGCCAAATCGCTCATCCCCGGCGGCGTGCTGCTGGTCTACGTCGCCACCACCACCCAGCTGTCCGAGGTGGTCGAGGCGCTGCGCCGCCAGCAGTGCTGGACCGAACCCCGCGCCTGGGAATCCATGGTCCGCGGCTGGCACGTGGTCGGCCTCGCCGTGCGCCCTGAACACCGCATGCAGGGCCACACCGCCTTCCTGGTGAGCGCCCGCCGCCTCGCCGACGGCGTGGTCGCGCCGCGCCCGCAGCGCCGACCCTCCAAGGGCTAGCCCGGAACCCGATCCGCGATACGAGGATTCACCCGGCAGTTGGTGTGCAGATAGCGTGCCCTGCCCTCGGAGAAGTCGTAGAGGGCGAGAGTCTGCGTGTCTTCCAGGGCATTTCGCGCGGGCAGCAGGAAATGCGTCTCGCTGACCGGTAGCAGGTCGTATTCGATGCGGTCCGGAGTGCCCAGCAGCCCGGCGCGCTCCGGATCCGTGACGAATGCCAGCCGCAGCCGCTCGCCGTCGGCGCTGACCTCGTAGTGCCCGCCGGGACGCCCGTACACGCCCGTGTACCGGCCGGGGTCCAGGCGCAGCAGCGGATCGGGGGCGGGCAGCTCCGGCGGGGCCGGGGCACCGAACTCGGGCAGGATGGTCTGGAAGACCTTCCTGGCGAAGGACTCTCGCGGCCCGCAATTGGTCAGCACCGCGACCGCGAGATCGTGCCCCGGCAGTATGCGCAGTCGCGCATTCTGCCCGATGGTGGTGCCGTCCGTGGCATAGACGGTCTCACCGTGCCAGTCGCAGATGATGAGACCCAGGGCCCACTCCGGTCCGAACATGTACGGATCCGGTACCGGGACACGGGAATCGGTCATCTCCCGCAGCATGTGCGGTGAGAGCATCCGGGTGCCGTCCGGCGCGCGACCGTCGGCGAGGAAGATATGCGCCATCGAGAGCACGTCCCGCACCGTGGAACTCACCGCGCCGCCGGGCCCGAACGCGCGCGGCAGATAGGGAATGGGCGAAACGATCGGCCCCTCGTCGAAAGACCGCAGGATATGCCCGGTGGCCGCCCGATCAGCGTCCGCCTCCGCGGGCAGGCAATCGGTGCCGGTCTGCCCGAGCGGTTCGAACACCCGCCGCCGCAGGATCTCGTGCCAGGGTGCGCCGTCGGCGACCTCCATGATCCGGGCGAGGATCGCGTACCCGAGGGCGGCGCTGTAGCCGTGCGTGTGGCCGAGCGGGAAGACCTGCGGCGCATCGGCGATGGCCGCGACCATGCGCGCGTAGACGTCCTCGTCCTCGCCGGCGTCGCCGTAGGATTCCTCGATGCCGTTGGTGTGATTCAGCAGATGCCTGGGTGTGACCGCGGCGCTCACCGACGGATCGGCGACGCGGAACGCGGGCAGATAGGTACGAACCGGTTCGTCCAGACTCACCCTTCCTTCGTCGGCCATCCGCAGAAAGGCCAGTGCGGTCCAGGTTTTCGTCATGGAACCGCACTGGTAGACGGTCTCCACGGTCGCGGGCGCACCCGTGCGCACATCGGTGACGCCGGTCGCGAACCCGGTGACCCGGCCGTGGTGCAGGATGCCGACCGCGGCGCTCGGGATCCGGTACTCCGTAAGCAGTTCCGCGACCCGGTCGCGCAGCGCGACCGGGTCGGTCATGGCGGTCATCGGCCTCAGCCCGCCAATCCGACCGCATTGGCGGCGTCGGCTTCGAGGTAGGTCGTGGCCGCGTGCGGCGCGGCGTATTCCTCGAGGAAGGCCGAGACCCGCGCGACCGCGTCCGCCGCGTCGAGGGCGATGATGTTGACGGCGGTACCGCCGTCCGTACTCGCCACCGCGAACGTCCATTTCGCGCCCGCGGGCAGTCGCCCGTGGGCTTTCTTCAGCGCGTTCCAGAATCCGGTGTTGTCGGTGACGGCGGAGACGGCGAGGACGTGGGTGCGATGTTGCTTGGATCGCATGTCTGACAACTCATTTCGTGGTATCGAGGGATTCGCGTACGTCGGCGAGCAGTGCGAGACGGTCGGCGCCCGCGGTGGTGAGGGCGCGGGGGACGGTGCCTACCTCGGCGAGCAGGATGCCGAGCAGGAGATGTGCCGGGCGCAGTTCGCGTTTCGGGGTCGAGGTGGCCATGCGCTCGATCGCGAGTTTGCCGGTGGCGCCGAGGCCGGGCTTGCGGTCGAAGCGAGGGACCGGGGGCAGGTCGGCCACGCGGGCGGTGACGCCGGCGACGGCGAGGCTCTCCTCGAATTCGCGATCCAGCGCCGCGCGGATGTCATCGTGGCCGAGTCCGGCCGCCCGCAGGATGCGCTGCGGTTCGGTGCCGTCCTGGGCGGCCACGCCGAGCAGCAGGTGCTGCGCTTCGACGGTGGCCGAGCCATCCTGCTGGGCCTCCTGCACGGCGCGCAGCAGCACCGCTTCGAAGTACTTGCCGAGGATCTTCTTGTCGATTGCGGGCATGATCAACGCCTCCTGAGCGCGACACCGGCGGCTATCAACCGGTGGATGTGTTTCTTGTGCACCGCCTGGCGCGTGACGCCGAGCGCCTCGGCCACTTGCGGCCAGCTCCAGCCGGCGCGCATGGCCTCCTCGACGGCGACGTCCTCGAGCCGATCGGCCAGGCGCCGCAGCGCCACGACGGCGGCGAGCCGACCGGCGGGGTCGGTGGAATCGGGGATATCCAGATCGGGCATGCGAGCAACTCTAGTTGACTAATCCAGCGCTAGTCAACCAATGTTGCTTAATGGGGAGGTGGGTCGAAATACGCGGGCGCGGAACGAAAAACGCCCCTCCGGCCGAGCCGGAAGGGCGTGTTCGGTGCGCCGGAGACCGGCGCCGCAAGATATATCCCTCAGCAGGGCGCCTTGCCCATGGCGAGGATCGTGCACGCGGTGCCCTCGGAGAGCTGCCAGCCCGCGGCGGAGTGCTGCCAGGTCATCGGCACGCCCGGCATGGTGCCGTGCGGGGAGACGATGGCCACCGAAGCATTCGCGTTGTCGCCGTTGGCCTGCACGTTCGACACGTTCCAGCCGATGGTCCCGTAGTTGGCCAGGCCCTGGTTCATCTTGTCCAGATTGCCGGTGTGCGCACCGCCGTTCACCATCAGCTGCGCCTTGTCACCGGCCGCGATGCCCGGGTCGGTGAACTTGGTCAGGGTCGACTGCAGATCGTCGGCCGAGGGCGCGGGCGTATCGGCGTGGGCCAGGCCCGCGCCGGAGATGAGGGCGGCGGTGGCGCCGAGGGTGGCCAGGGATAGTCGGGCGGAACGGGCGAACATCGGGGCTACGTGCCTTTCGGGGTGGTGGGCTTACTGGCAGGCCGCGCGCGCTGCTCCGAGCAGGGTGCAGGCGCCGGCGTCGGAGAGCTTCCAGCTGCCGTCGGTGTACTGGAAGCTCATGGGGACATCGGGCATGGTGCCGTGCGGGGACGTGATGGAGACCTTGGCGTCGGCCTTGGTCCCGTCCGTCTTGATGTCGCCGACCTTGTAACCGACCTGGTAGTTCGCCAGGCCCTGGTTCATGGTGTTGATATTGCTGATCCGCTTGTCGCCGTCGATGACGAGTTTTGCCTTGTCATCGGCCGATTTCGCGGGATCGGTGAAGGCCGTCAGGACGCCCTGGAGCTGGTCCGCGGTGGGCGCCGGCGCGGAGGAACTGGAAGCAGATTGCGAAGAACTCTTGTCGTTGGAGCTACAGCCGGTCAAAGTTGCGGTAACGGCTAGCGCCGCGGCAACGGTAGCTACGGAAACACGAAGCACCCGCGCGACGTTGCGCATACCGGTAGGACGACTGGTGGGAAGGAGCATCGACGGCACTCTTTCGGGCTACGGCCGGCTGTTAACTCGCCGGACACACGTTAGGGGAGGCTAACATGCTGGCCTGAATAGTGCGCCGCAGCCTAGATGTGATCACGACGAAACCATGTCGGAAAGCGAGAACGGTTAGAGCCCGGTAGCGTTGATAGACCGGGACTGGGAGGAGCAGCATCATGAGCCCCATCGAACATTCGGATTCGGCAGCCTGGAGGGAACTCGAGGCGGTACGTGCCGAGGCGGCTGCACTCCGGAGGCAACTCGCCGACACGCCGGATCGCACACGGGAATTGGAAGCGCGCGTCGATTCGCTGACGATTCGCAATACCAAACTGATGGACACCTTGAAGGAAGCGCGCCAGCAGCTGGTCGCTCTCCGCGAGGAAGTGGATCGCCTGGGCCAGCCACCCTCCGGCTACGGCGTCCTCATCGGCGTGTACGACGATCAGACGGTCGATGTGTTCACTTCCGGGCGCAAGATGCGGCTGACGTGTTCGCCGAATATCGACACCACCACCCTTGCTTACGGTCAAACCGTGCGTCTCAACGAGGCACTGACCGTCGTCGAGGCCGGGGTGTTCGAGGCCATCGGTGAAATCGGCACGCTGCGTGAGATTCTCGATGACGGGCGGCGTGCGCTCGTGGTCGGGCATGCCGACGAGGAGCGGGTGGTCTGGCTGGCCGGGCCCTTGGCCTCGCTCGTCGACGTCGATGATCTCGAAGATCCGGATCGCCCGATTCGCAAACTGCGGCCGGGAGATTCGCTACTCGTCGACACCAAGGCGGGTTTCGCGTTCGAGCGCATCCCCAAGGCCGAGGTCGAGGACCTCGTGCTGGAGGAAGTGCCGGACGTGGACTACGAGGACATCGGTGGTCTGTCGCGCCAGATCGAGCAGATCCGCGATGCGGTGGAACTGCCGTTCCTGCACAAGGATCTGTTCCGCGAGTACGCGCTGCGGCCCCCGAAGGGTGTGCTGCTCTACGGTCCTCCCGGTTGCGGTAAGACGTTGATCGCCAAGGCGGTTGCCAATTCCCTGGCCAAGAAGATCGCCGAGGCGCGGGGTGAGGATGCCAAGGAGGCCAAGTCCTTCTTCCTCAATATCAAGGGTCCCGAACTGCTCAACAAGTTCGTGGGCGAGACCGAGCGGCACATTCGGATCATCTTCCAGCGGGCTCGCGAGAAGGCGTCCGAGGGCACTCCGGTGATCGTGTTCTTCGACGAGATGGACTCGATCTTCCGTACTCGTGGTTCGGGCGTCTCGTCCGACGTCGAGACGACCGTGGTCCCGCAGCTGCTGTCGGAGATCGACGGTGTCGAGGGCCTGGAGAACGTCATCGTCATCGGCGCCTCCAACCGCGAGGACATGATCGACCCGGCCATCCTGCGGCCCGGCCGCCTCGATGTGAAGATCAAGATCGAGCGCCCGGATGCCGAAGCGGCGCAGGACATCTTCTCCAAGTACCTCACGGAGACGCTGCCGCTGCACTCGGAGGATCTGACCGAGTTCGACGGGGATCGCGGCAAGTGCGTGCAGGCCACCATCGAGCGTGTGGTGGACCGCATGTACGCCGAGAGCGATGACAACCGCTTCCTGGAGGTCACCTACGCCAACGGTGACAAGGAAGTCCTGTACTTCAAGGACTTCAACTCCGGCGCCATGATCCAGAACATCGTGGACCGGGCCAAGAAGTACGCCATCAAGTCCGTGCTCGAGACCGGCACCCCCGGCCTGCGCATCCAGCATCTCTACGATTCGATCGTGGACGAGTTCTCCGAGAACGAGGACCTGCCCAACACCACGAATCCGGATGACTGGGCCCGCATTTCGGGCAAGAAGGGCGAGCGGATCGTCTACATCCGCACGCTGGTCACCGGCAAGAACGCCAGCGCCAGCCGCGCCATCGACACCGAGTCGAACACCGGCCAGTACCTCTAGGCCGGCGGCGTAGATCGCAAAGTGCAAGGGGCTCGCTTCCTTTCGGAAGCGAGCCCCTTCGCTTGCCCGATGATAGCTACCGGTCAGCCGATGCCCGGAATGTAGCCCGGGAACACATAGTGGCCGACCCCGCCGCCCGGTGCGGACGACCCGGTGACATTCGGGAAGTTGGCCTGCAGGCGGACCAGCTGATGCGCGTTCCCGTCCCGGTCGGCCTGGAAGCAGGACATGGTCACCCCGTGGAACGAGGTGCACACCACGCGCGTGGTGTTGCCGTACGGCGAGGTGACGCGCATGCGATTGACCAGCGGGTTCCAGTAGTCCGGATCGGACGGGGTGAGGAATCCCTGCACCTCGTCGACCGAGATCGGGCTGTTGGGCTGCTGGACGGGCCAGTCGTCGGCGCTCGCGGTGCCCGTGCCCAGGGCAACGGCTGCGCCGGTGGCGGCGGTGGCAATGGCGATTCTGGTTACGCTCCGGGTGTTCATATGGTGTCTCCCCTCGTTCGAACTTCGATGGATGTTCGGCATCGTTCTGTGCATCGCTGAGAGTTCGCTGCGTGTAACAGTCTTGTTCCTGTGAGTGATCTGGCTCACCATAGCCCGGCTCGGGTGCCGAGCCTCACACGAGCGATAGCCGACGGCACGTCGCGCCTCGGAGATCGCTGTTATGCTCCCGTGCGGATCTACTGCTAGACAGTTTGTTTCGGGAGGGGCCCCGTTGGATTTCGCCGAGGGGACGGTGTTCGCGGGATATCGCATCGAACGCACACTCGGGTCCGGGGGTATGGGCGCGGTGTATCTGGCGCGGCATCCGCGGCTGCCGCGCAAGGACGCGTTGAAGGTGTTGTCGGCCGAGCGATCCGCGGGTGCGGAGTTCCGGGCGCGATTCCTGCGCGAGGCGGAAGTGGCGGCGCGGCTGCGGCATCCGAATCTGGTGGCGGTGCGCGATCGGGGCGAACAGGACGGGCGGCTGTGGATCGCCATGCAGTACGTGGCCGGGGTCGATCTGTCGCAGCTGATCGGGCGGACCGAGGTCGGACTGGATCCCTTTCGCGCGGTGCACATTCTGACCGAGGTCGCACAGGGTCTGGACGAGATCCATCGGTCCGGGCATCTGCACCGCGATGTGAAGCCCGGCAATATCCTCATTGCCGAAGAGCCGGATCGGCCGGATCAGGTGCTGATCACCGACTTCGGTATCGCCCGTCCCGCTGACGATTCCACCACGCTGGCCGTCGACGGCGGCTTCACCGGCACCCTCGCCTATGCCGCGCCGGAGCAGTTCGAAGAGGGCCGCTTCGATCATCGGATCGATGTGTATGCGCTGGGCTGCACGCTTTTTCACATGCTGACGGCATCGGTGCCGTTTCCGCGGACCAGTACCGGCGCGGTCATCTACGCGCATATGCACGAAGCGCCGCCGCGGCCGTCGCAATCGAATCCCCTGGTGCCGCCGGGCTTCGACGCCGTCGTGGCCAAGGCCATGGCGAAGGCGCCGGGAGATCGTTACCTCAGCTGTGGCGAGCTGGCCGCGGCTGCGCGCGCCGCCTTGACGGCTCCCGGGATACCGCAGAACAGCCAGGACTCTCCCACGACCCGGCCGTCGAGGATCGGACGGCGCACGCGAATTCTGGTGGCGGGCGCGGTGATAGCGCTCGTTGCGGCGGTGGCGGCGGCCGCGGTGATGTACGGGCTCCGTCCCGCCGCGTCCACCGCCGGGCAGGTCGTCTATGTCAGCCCGCAGACCGGGACCACGGAGCCGGGCGAGTGGGGTGTCTACGGTTTCATTCCGCAGGCGTTCCCGGATCTGTTGCCGCCGGTGCCGTTCGGCGCCGGCTATCAGGAGCTGACCTCGTGTGATCCGATCGGCAGCGATATCGAACTGCACGGCTTCTCGGTGAGCGGCCCGGTCGCGGAGCTGGAGTGCGTGGGGAACTCCGATCCCGCGTATGCGGTCAACCTGCAGTGCAATACCGATCGGTCACGGATCTCGCCGAATCTCGAGATCGCGCGCCCGGAAGGTGACGAACCGTGGACACGGCCGTCCGGGACCGGGCATCTGTTCTGGGGTTACGGCGCCGAATCGGGTACGGGAACAACGCTGGACGGTCGTTCGCGGGGAGTGCTGGATCTGTATTTCGATGACCCCAAACGGAACTTCTGCCGGATCGAGGTGCTCGGCATATCGACCACGGGCGCGGAACTGCGCGCGGGGTGGTGGCCGAATGCGCCGCTGTAATCGGATGCTGAGCGCACTGGCCGTTGTCGTCGCGCTGTGCGCGAGTGGCTGTGTGGTGCAGGGGCATCCGGCCGGTGCGTATCCGGATCCGAAGTCGCTGGATGCCGGCGCGTACGGGGTACAGCCGCTCGCTGCGCCGGCCGACGGCAATGAGGGGTACGGCGGGATCCTGGAGTCCGCGCGCCTGGCCGAGGCGCTGATCGATCCGGTCGAGGCCGATCCCGCACTGAAGTTTCCGATCGCCGCCGACGGGGTGATGCTGCTGTCGACTCCGGCGAAGGCGTCGATGCTGCTGGCCCAACCGGCAAGGGCGGTGCTGGCGCGGGAGGGCCTGCTGGCCGGGTGTGCGGTCGGCGGTTCCGATACCGACAATCCCGATTACACGCCCACGGTCGGGCGGGCGAGGCTGCTGTCGGTGGTGATACTCCGCTTCCCGGACGCGGCAGCGGCACAGCGTGCGGCGCAAGAGATCGACTCCGTCGATGCCGCCGTGAATCCGCAGAACGTGTCGGTGCCGATTCCGCAATATGCTGCCGCGCATGCGCATTGGCGGCCGTCGGTGCCCACCCTCGCCGCCACGATCTCCGACGGCGTCTATGTGGTGAGCGTGCTCACCGGGCATACCTCCACCGATTCGACTGCCCTGACCGGATTGGCGCAGAAGGCGTTCGACGCGCAATTGCGCCGCTTGCGGGACTTCGCGCCCACCCCGGCGGACCGGATCTCGGCGCTGCCGCTGGATCAGCAGGGCATGCTGGCGCGCATGGTGCCGGCCGCGCCGCGGCGGTGGCCGTATCCTGCGATCGTCACGGATATGCCGGTGGGCGTCGCGGAGTGGAATGCGGTGGCCCGCAGCGAGGGTGTGGTGTTCGGGCCGCGAGCCGCCTACCTGTGGAACCTGCGCGGGAAGAACCAGCCGATCGATCTCGAGGCCGTCAACGGCATGACCCAGCTGGAACGATTCACGACCGCGGCGGCCGCGCGGCAGCGCTACACCGAGATGACGCAGAAGATCATGGCGGACTCCGCTTTTCACGTCGCCGGGGCGCCGTCGGGGATAGCGGACGCCATGTGCGGGGATCACACCGACCGGGCGGCGGGCACCGACGCCAAGTACGACTGCCGCGTCGTCTACGGCCGCTACATCGCCATGATGCTGGGGCAGAATCCGAAGGTCCTGGCGCAGCGGGCCGCAGCCGAGTACGGGCTGCTCATCACAATGGGTTAGGCGATGTCGGAGATCTTGGAACCGGGCACTGTCTTCGCCGGATACCGTATCGAGCGCGTGCTGGGCCGCGGCTCGATGGGCACCGTCTATCTGGCGGCGCATCCCCGGCTGCCGCGTCACGACGCGTTGAAGGTGCTGTCGCCCTCGCACAGTGGGGATTTCGAGTTCAGCGCCCGGTTCGCGCGAGAGGCCGAGCTGGTGGCGACCCTCGAGCACCCGAATGTGGTCGCGGTGTACGACCGCGGCCTGGAACGCGGATGTCTCTGGCTCGCCATGGGATTCGCCGACGGTATCGACGCGGGCGAGCTGATCCGCCGTCATCCTTCGGGTGTCGAGCCCGCGCGGGCGCTGCACATCGTGCGGGAGGCGGCGCGCGGCCTGGACGAGGCGCATCGGCGCGGACTGCTGCATCGGGATATCAAGCCGGCGAACATACTGCTCGAATCTCGTGGGGGAGAACCGGATCGGGTGTATGTCTCCGATTTCGGGCTGGCCCGGTCGGCCGCGGATGCCGGGACGCTCACCGTCGCGGGTGATCTCGTGCGGAATCTTTCGTTCGCCGCGCCGGAGCTGCTCGCGGGACAGCCGGCCGATCATCGGGCCGATGTCTACGCGCTGGGCTGCACCTTGTTCGAATTGCTGACCGGTTCCGTCCCTTTCGCCGGGACCGGGGCCGCCGCGCAGGTGCGTGCACATATGACGGAGCCGCCCCCGCGGCCGGCGCAGTACGTGCGGGGCCTGCCCGCGGCCCTCGATGCGGTCATCGCCCGCGCGCTGGCCAAGGATCCGGCGCAGCGGTACGAGTCCTGTGGTGCGCTCGCCGCCGCCGCGACAGCGGCTTTCGACACAGGCGCGACAGCGGCTTTCGACACAGGCGCGACAGCGGCTTTCGACGCGGGCGTGGCGCGGCGCACCGGCCGGTGGCGGGGGCCGTCCCGCCGCGCGCAGGCTCTGCTGGCCGCCACGGTCATGGCTGCCGTGGCGGCCGTCGTCGCGGCTTTCCTTGTCCGGCCGCACGATTCGAGGCCCGCGGTCACCACTTCCGCGATGCCCGCGACCACCTCGATCGGGACGACCTCCACAGCGGCGACCTCGACGGTAGCCGGTGTGGGATGGGGTCCGTTCCAGTACATCGTCGATGCGTTCCCGTCGTTCCTGCCGCCGACGCCGGTGGCGAGCGGTGCGCAGGACCTGCGCTGCACTCCGACCAATACCGATGGCAAGAGCACCACGCTGACCGTGTCACCGGATCAGGCGGCCGGCATGACCTGCCGCGGCGGCGGCACGCTGGTGGATGCGCTCTTCGTATCCTGCGATCCGGCCCGCAAGCCGATCGACCAGAGCTCGGACGACGGTGTGACCGTCACCGGGCAGCGGGACTGGCAGCGTTCCACCGGCCGCGGCCGCATCATCTGGGGCACGGGACCGGCGTTGGAGGGTGGGCGCGGCGGAATACTGCAGGTCGTATTCGACGACGCGGCACGGGATTTCTGCCGGATCATGGTGCTGGGCGGCAGCACCGGGCAGGATCTCGTGGACGGCTGGTGGAACTCCGCGCCCTTGTGAAGCCCGGCTCAGCCCTGCGCGGTGGTCACCGCGGTCAGGACGATATCGGAGGCCGGTGCGCCGTCGCCGGAGCCGTCCTTGGTGCCCGCGCCGGCGATATTGGTGAGCACGTCCATACCGGTGGTGATGCGGCCGAAGGGGGTGTAGTTCGGGGGGAGCTGGCTGTTGGCGTAGACGAGGAAGAATTGGCTGCCGTTGGTGTTGGGCCCGGCGTTGGCCATGGCCACGGTGCCGGCGGGATAGGTTGCGCCGGACAGGTTCTCGTCGTCGATGTGGTAGCCGGGGCCGCCGGTGCCGTTGCCTTTGGGGTCGCCGCACTGCAGGACGAAGATGCCCTGGGTGGTGAGGCGGTGGCACTTGGTGTTGTCGAAGTAGTGCTGGTCGGCGAGGAAGACGAACGAGTTGACCGTGTGCGGCGCCTTGTCGGCGCTCAGTGCGACGGTGATCGTGCCGCAGTTGGTGCCGAGGTTCGCGTTGTAGGGCTTGCTCGTGTCGATCGTCATCGGCGGTTCCGAGGCCCATTGCAGAATGTTGGTCTGCGCGGGCGCGGCGGGCATACAGCCGGGCGCATCGGTGTGCAGCGGGGCGGGCGCGGCGGTCGCGGGACCGGCGGTCAGTGCGGCCGCGAGGGCGAGTCCGGCTGCCGCCGCGGCAAGTCCGCGACGTGCCGAATGGTGCGCCTGAGGTAATTCGGTACCGGGTCGCTGCGTGTGCTGGCCGCTGTTCACTGGTGGGAGCCTCCGTCGAGTCACGTGCGTCGGGTAGATGTCGTCGCGCATCCTGCCATGTACCACGGCGGTCGGTACGGTAAACCATACGCAGTAGGACGCGGGCGCGGCGGTTCGTCAGGCGCGGCGGATGCGGCGGTAGGTGGGGAGGGCCGCGGCGGCGGTGGCGAGTCGGTTTGCCACTTCGGCGATCTCGCTATCGCGCAGGGCGGCGACGGTGAGACGCAGGTGATCGGTGTGGTGGTCGGTGACCTCGAAGGGCCCGCCGGGTGCGGCCTTGATACCCGCGGCCGCGAGGGAGATCATGGCCGCGTTCTCGTCGGCGACGGGGAACCACAGATTGATGCCGTCACCGGGTGAGACATGAATCCCCAAGCGGGAGAGCGCTTTTCGCAGGGCGGTGGCGCGGACGCGGTAGGTGGTGCGGGCGTCGGCGACGGTGGCGCGGGCGGTGTCGTCGGCGAGCATGTGCAGCAGGACCCGCTGCAGCAGGCGGCTGGACCAGCCGGGCCCGAGCATGCGACGTTCGATGACCGGGTCCAGATAGGCGGCCGGTCCGCCGACCACGGCCAGGCGCAGGTCCGCGCCGTGGGATTTGGAGTACGAGCGGATGTGGACGGTCCGGGTGGGCAGCCGGCTGCCGAGTGAGCGGACCGGTGTGTGCGCGATGCCGTCGGAGTGATCGTCTTCGATGATCAGGATCGGCGCGCCGGCGAGGGCGTCGGTGAGTTCGCGGACCCGGCGGGCGGTCATGGAGGCGCCGGTCGGGTTCTGGGCGCGTGGCTGCAGCAGCAGCGCGGCGGGTCCGTACCGGGTGAGCGCGTCGGCCACCTGTTCGGGGAGCAGCCCGGATTCGTCCATGCCGACCGGGACCGCCCGCGCGCCGATCCGGGACAGCAGATCGAGAAAGGGCGGAAAGCACGGATTTTCGACCAGCACCGCATCGCCCAGCCGGATGTGCGCGTTGAGCAGGCGATCGACGGCGTCGAGGGCGCCGTCGACCACGGTGAAGCGTTCCGGGCGCAACGGCCAGTCGGCGCGCACGGTGGTCTCGAGGTCCGGCAGCACCGCCTCGCCGAGATAGGTGGCCGAGAGGTCGTCGATGGCGTCCTCACGGGCCAGGACGCGCAGGGCGGCGGTGAGATCGGGCAGGAGGGCCGGATCGGGGGTGCCGCGGGAGAGGTCGATGCGGAAGGTGTTGTCGGACTGGGAGTGTAGCCGCTGGTATCGCCCCGCGACCGGGGCGGCTTGCGCCGCCGTGCCGACGAAGGTGCCGGCCCGGCCGCGGGCCACGATGGCGCCGGTGGCGGCGAGCGCCCGCCAAGCCTGGTTGACGGTGGCGGGGGAGACCTTGAGTTCGCGGGCGAGTTCCCGCACGGTGGGCAGCCGGGTGCCGGGAGCCAGTGCGCCGGAACGGATTCGGCGGCTCACGGCAGCGGCGATACCGGCCGCGGAGCGGTCGTCCAGGGTGCCGGTGAGGCCCGTGTCGGGCGGCCCGAGTTCCGTTGTCACAGGGTTAATTCTGCGTTGGCGACCGGCGTGCAAACGACACCGGCCCCAGGATTTACTATTTCGAAACTGTTTCCGCTGCCTTGTAACACAACAGAATTGGTTCGAAGTGCAGTATAACAAAGCATGGCGATCGTTCGAGCTGCGATGGTTCAGACGAACTGGACCGGTGACAAAGAATCCATGATCAAGGCGCACGAGGACTACGCCCGGCAGGCCGCGGCGGCCGGCGCGAAGGTGATCTGCTTCCAGGAGTTGTTCTACGGGCCGTATTTCTGCCAAGTGCAGGATGCGAAGTTCTACAAATACGCGGAGTCCGTGCCCGGCCCCACCGTCGAACGTTTCCAGGCCCTGGCCCGGGAACTCGGCTTGGTGATGGTGCTGCCGGTGTACGAGCAGGAGCAGTCGGGCCTGCTCTACAACACCGCGGCGGTCCTCGACGCCGACGGCAGCTACCTCGGCAAGTACCGCAAACACCACATCCCGCAGGTGCAGGGCTTCTGGGAGAAGTTCTACTTCCGGCCCGGGAACCTGGGCTGGCCGGTCTTCGATACCGCGGTGGGCAAGGTCGGCGTGTACATCTGCTACGACCGGCACTTCCCCGAGGGCTGGCGGGCGCTGGGCCTGGCGGGCGCGCAGATCGTTTTCAACCCCTCGGCAACCTCCCGGGGACTCTCGGCCTACCTGTGGAAGCTGGAACAGCCCGCCTCCGCGGTGGCCAACGAGTACTTCATCGGCGCCATCAACCGGGTCGGCATCGAGGAGTACGGCGACGACGACTTCTACGGCACCAGCTACTTCGTCGATCCGGAGGGCAAGTTCGTCGGCGAGGTCGCCTCCGACACCGCGCCCGAACTGGTCGTCCGCGACCTCGACCTGGACCTGATCGAGGTGGTGCGCGACCGCTGGGCCTTCTATCGCGATCGGCGGCCGGACGCCTACGGAAAGCTGGTGGAGCCGTGAGCAATCGGGTCTTCATCCACGGCGGCACGGTGGTGTCGCCGACCGGCTCACAGCTCCTCGATGTGCTGATCGACGGCGAGACCATAGTCGCTGTGCTGCAACCGGGTTCGACCGCGCTGGGCGCGGATCTCGCGAGCGCGGCCGAGACCGTCATCGACGCCACCGGTAAGTACGTGATCCCGGGCGGCGTGGACGGGCATACCCATATGCAGATGCCCTTCGGCGGCACCGAGGCCTCCGACACCTTCGAGACCGGCACCCGCGCCGCGGCCTGGGGCGGCACCACGACCATCGTCGACTTCGCGGTGCAGAAACCCGGTGAACGTGTGCAGGACAGCCAGGCGGCCTGGCATGCCAAGGCCGGCGGCAACTGCGCCATCGACTACGGCTTCCACCAGATCGTCGGGGACGTGAACGCCGAATCCCTCAAAGGGATGGCCGAATTGGTATCCGAGGGCGTCACCAGCTTCAAACTGTTCATGGCCTACCCGGGCGTCTTCTACTCCGACGACGGGCAGATCCTGCGCGCGATGCAGTCCGCCGCCGATCTGGGCGCGCTGCTCATGATGCATGCCGAGAACGGCATCGCGATCGATGTGCTGGTCGAGCAGGCGGTGCAGCGTGGGGACACCTCTCCGTACTTCCACGGCGTCACGCGCCCTTGGGAATTGGAGGAGGAGGCCACCCATCGCGCGATCATGCTGGCGCAGGTGACGGGCGCACCCCTCTATATCGTGCACGTGTCGGCGAAGCAGGCCCTCGAGCAGATCGCGACCGCACGGGGCAAGGGGCAGAACGTCTTCGGCGAAACCTGCCCGCAGTATCTCTACCTCTCGCTCGAAGATCAGCTGGGCGCACCGGGTTTCGAGGGCGCGAAATGGGTGTGCTCGACCCCGCTGCGCTCCCGCGAGGAAGGCCATCAGTCCGAGCTGTGGCGCTACATCCGCACCGGCGACGTCACCTCCGTGGCCACCGACCACTGTCCCTTCTGCATGAAGGGACAGAAGGATATGGGCATCGGCGATTTCAGCAAGATCCCCAATGGCATCGGCGGCGTCGAACACCGGATGGATCTCATGTTCCAGGGCGTCAAGGACGGCCGGCTCTCGCTCGAACGATGGGTGGACGTCTGCTGCACCACGCCGGCCCGCATGTTCGGCATGTACCCGCGCAAGGGCATCATCAGCCCCGGCGCGGACGCCGACATCGTGGTGTACGACCCGAACGGGCACACCAGCATCGGGCTGGGCAAGACCCATCACATGAACATGGACTACTCGGCCTACGAGGGCTACGAGATCGACGGCCACGTGGACACCGTGCTCTCGCGCGGTCGCGTGATCATCGACGGCGGGCAGTATCTGGGCCGCGCCGGGCACGGCCGGTTCGTGAAACGCGAACTGTCGCAGAACCTCATCTGATGTATGGATCGGAGTGTGCCGCATGGATATCGGTGTAGTGCTGCAATGCACTCCGCCCGCGTCCCGCGTGATCGAGTTGGCGAGAATCGCGGAGACGCACGGGTTCTCGCACGTATGGACGTTCGACTCGCACCTGCTGTGGCAGGAGCCCTACGTCATCTTCAGCCAGATCCTCGCCGCCACCCGCAAGGTGGTGGTGGGTCCGATGGTGACCAACCCGTCCACCCGCGACTGGACGGTCACCGCCTCCACCTTCGCCACCCTCAACGATATGTTCGGCAACCGCACCATCTGCGGTATCGGCCGGGGTGATTCGGCGGTGCGCACGCTCGGCGGCCGTCCGGCGACGGTGGCGGAACTGCGCGAATCCATCGGCGTGATCAGGGAACTCGGCAATGGCCGCAGCGCCGAGATCGGCGGCACCACCGTCCGGTTCCCGTGGGCGCAGGCGTCTCGACTGCCGGTGTGGACGGCCGGCTACGGGCCGCGCGTCCTGGATCTCACCGGGGAGGTGGCCGACGGATTCATCCTGCAGCTCGCCGACCCGGACATCACCCGCTGGACCATCGCCCGGGTGCGCGGCGCCGCGGAACGCGCCGGGCGGGATCCCCGGGATGTGAAGATCTGCGTGGCCGCACCCGCCTATGTCACCGACGGCAGTGCGGCGGCGCTGGAACACGCCCGGGAGCAGTGCCGGTGGTTCGGCGGGATGGTCGGCAATCACGTGGCCGATATCGTCGCCAAATACGGTGCGGACAGCGAGGTTCCGGCCGCGCTGACCGAGTACATCGCGGGCCGGCGGGGCTACGACTACAACCAGCATGGACGGGCGGGCAATACGCACGCCGACTTCGTGCCGGACGCCGTCGTGGACCGCTTCTGCCTGCTCGGATCGCCGGACGAACAGCTGGCCCGGCTGCGTGAGCTGGAGGAACTCGGCGTGGACCAGTTCGCCGTGTACCTGCAGCACGACGCCAAGACATCGACGCTGGAGGCCTACGGCGAATCCGTGCTGCCGCGGCTGGCGCATCCGGTCACCGCGACCGAACACACGGCGGCTCCCGTGGCCGGGACGAATTCCACCGAGGCGGCGAGCACGACATGACCGCCGCAGTACAGCGCCCGGTCCCCGACGGCGGGCCGGGCGTGGAATCTCTTGTGCCGGAACCGGCTTCTCTTGTGCGCCGGGCATTCACCACCGGTCGCCGGGCGAGCGGATTGATCTACCCGATCGCTGCGCTGGTACTGCTGCTGGTCGTGTGGGAACTGGTGAAGTTGCTGGTGCCCGCGAACGGCGTCAGCATCGGGCAGCAGCGGGTGCTGCCGCGCACCGATGACGGCGCGCTCCCGCACGTCTGGAATGTCCTCACCGTGCTGGGGGAGTCCGACGGCCGTACCACCGTCGGCGCCACACTGGTCCGGACCGGTTGGTTCACACTGGAATTGGCCCTGCTCGCGCTGGCCGTGGGCACCGTGGTCGGGGTGGCGCTGGCCGTGCTCATGCAAAGGTTCGCCTGGGTGGAACGCGGGCTGCTGCCGTATGTGATCGTCTCCCAGACCGTTCCGCTCATCGCGCTGGCCCCGCTGGTGGCCGGGTGGGGCGGGCGGATCGTGATCGCGGGGCAGCCGTGGCAGCCATGGATGTCCATCGTGGTGATCGCCTCGTACCTGGTGTTCTTCCCGGTGGCCATCGGCATGCTGCGCGGACTGCAGGCGCCGTCGCAGGCCTCGGTGGAACTGCTGCACAGCTGCGCCGCCGGCTGGTGGGCGACACTGCTGCACCTGCGATTGCCCGCGGCGGTCCCGCATCTGCTGCCCGCGCTGCGGCTGGGCGCGGCGGCCGCGGTGGTCGGCTCGGTGGTGGCGGAGATATCCACCGGCACCGCGGGCGGTATCGGCCGCCAGATCATAGTCTTTGCCCAGCAGTCCACCGGTAATGCCGCGCGGTTGTATGCCGCTGTGCTGACGGCCGCACTGCTCGGGCTGGTGCTCACCACGCTGGTGTCACTGGCCGAGCTGGCCCTGCGCCGGTACAGCCGGCCCGCCGGCGTTTCCTCAGGAGGTTCCCGTTGACCGTCGAGACATCGCGCGCCGGAGACGGTGTGGCAGCAGCGGATTCGACGCCCGCGGTCGAACTGCGCGAGCTGGGCAAGGTATTCACCGCGGGCCGGGTCACCGCGCTACAGGACGTGTCGCTCACGGTGGCGGCCGGGGAATTCGTCTCCCTCATCGGACCGTCGGGCTGCGGTAAATCCACGCTGCTGCGCATCGTCGCCGATCTGGAACAGCCCACCACGGGAACCGTTGTGGTGCACGGCAAGACCGCCCGGCAGGCGCGCCTGGACCAGGACTACGGCATCGCCTTCCAGCAGGCCGGGCTGCTGGATTGGCGAACCGTGCAGGAGAACGTGGAACTGCCGCTGCAACTGCACGGCGTCGGCAGAAAGGAACGGCGGCAACGCAGTGCCGAACTGCTGAGCATCACCGGCCTCACCGACTTCGCCCAGCGTTTCCCGGCCGAACTGTCCGGCGGCATGCAGCAGCGCGTGGCCATCGCCCGCGCGCTGGCGCGCAAACCGCCACTGCTGCTCATGGACGAGCCCTTCGGCGCGCTCGACGAGATGACCCGCGAACGCATGCAGGGCGAACTGCTGCGCATTGCCGGGGAGACCGGCGCCGCAGTGCTTTTCGTGACCCACTCCATTCCCGAGGCGGTGTTCCTGTCGGACCGGGTGGTGGTCGTATCGCCGCGTCCCGGCCGCATCACCGCGGTGCTCGGGACCGGTGACCGGGGACGGGACAGCGAGGACGATGTCCGTTCCAGTGACGAGTTCTTCGCCTCGGTCGCCGCGGTCCGCGCGGCGCTTCATGAAGGGCACGACAGCGTGTTGTCCGAGGGAAAAAGCAGCGCAGCCGAATCCGTGGCAGGCCGGGACGTGCGATGAGAAGACTGCTCCACACCTGGCTGCCGCCGGTGGTTTTCGGCATCGTACTGGTCGCGCTGTGGCAGTTCGTGACGGTGGTGGGCAAGGTGCCGTCGTTCCTGCTGCCCTCGCCGTCCTCGATCTGGAAGGCATTGTCCGACAACTTCGATGCGGTCACCCGGGCCGCGCAGGCCACGGGTGTGAACGCGCTCATCGGGCTGCTGGTCGGCGCGGTTCTGGGTATCGCCGCGGCGATCCTGGCCGTGCGGTTCCGGGTCGTCGACGGTGTGCTCGGCGCGCTGGCCATGGGCGCGGCGGCGGTGCCGATCGTGGCGCTGGCCCCGCTGCTCAACTCCATGTACTCCACCACCACCGATCTGCCGCGCCGGATGGTGGCCACCATCGTGGTGTTCTTTCCCGTCTTCGTCAGCACCACACGGGGATTGCGTCAGGTACCGCAGGTGCACGCCGATCTCATGACCCGCTTATGCGGCGAGCGGCTGGCAGGTCACCCGTACCGTGCGGCTGCCCGCCGCGCTGCCGCACCTGTTCACCGGTCTGCGGATCGCCGCGCCCGGTGCGGTGATCGCGGCCCTCATCGCCGAGTACTTCGGTGGGCTGCAGCACGGGCTGGGCAGTCGCATCACCTCGGCCGCCGCCGCTACCGCCTACCCCAGGGCCTGGGCCTATGTCACCGCCGCCATGGTGCTCGGTCTGCTGTTCCTGGCCGTCGTGCTGCTGCTCGAGCAGCTCACCCGTCGTCCCCGCACTACCTCTCGGAGAACGAAATGAGATCCACCGCACGCCGTTACCGCTTCCGGGCCTGTCTCGCGGCGGCCGCCCTGGGCCTGGCCGCCCTCACCGGATGCAGCACCACCGACAATTCCTCGACGACCACCGCCAACGGTCTCACCAAGGTGAAGCTGCAACTGCAATGGTTCAAACAGGGCCAGTTCGCGGGGTATCTGGCCGCGCTGGATCAGGGCTTCTACAAGGAGCAGGGCCTGGACGTCCAGATCCTGGACGGCGGAACGGATATCGTGCCGCAGACGGTGCTCGCCCAAGGGCAGTCGGATTACGCGGTCGCCTGGGTGCCCAAGGCGCTGGCCTCGCGCGAATCCGGCGCCGGCATCACCGATGTGGCGCAGATCTATCAGCGTTCGGGTACCAAGCAGATCTCGTTCAAATCGCAGAACATCACCGCGGCTGCGGAGCTCAAGGGCAAGAAGGTCGGAAACTGGGGCTACGGCAATGAATTCGAACTCTTCGCCGGTATGACCAAGGCGGGTCTCGACCCTGCCAAGGATGTGACCCTGGTGCAGCAGCAGTTCGATATGAACGCCTTCCTGAACCACGATATCGATGCCGCGCAGGCCATGTCCTACAACGAGTACGCGCAGGTGCTGGAGGTGAAGAATCCGGCCACCGGAAAGCTGTACAGCCCGGACGATTTCAATCTCATCGACTGGGAGTCCGATGGCGTGGGCATGCTGCAGGACGCCATCTGGGCCAATTCGGCGAAACTGAAGGATGCCAAGTATGCCGATCAGACGGTGAAATTCATTGCGGCCTCGCTCGAGGGCTGGGCGTTCTGCCGCGACAATCTCGAAAAGTGCCGGGACATCACGGTCGCGGCCGGGTCCACGCTCGGGGCCAGTCATCAGGAGTGGCAGATCAACGAGGTGAACAAGCTGATCTGGCCCGCACCCGACGGGGTCGGCACGATCAACAGGGCCGCGTGGGATCACACCGTCCAGATCGCGAAGACCACCCGTAATCAGGAGGGTCAGACCGTGCTGACCAAGGATCCCGATGCCGATGCCTACACCAACGACTACGTCGTCAAGGCGTTGGTGCTGCTGAAGGCCCAGGGCGTGGACGTGACCGGCGCGGGGTACACGCCGAAGACCGTGACTCTCACCGAGGGCGGCAAGTAAGGACTCACGGACTCTCGGCCGGATTCACAGGGAAAACGGCCCCGAGAGCTTTGTGAATCATGCATGCTTCAGATGTTCGGCCCATCGAGTTCGCGCGGGACTCGATGGGCCGACCGTTGTGGCGGGTCGCTCAGCGCAGCAGGTCCGGGATCATCTCACGGGTATCGGGGACGAACGGCCAATCCGGATCCGCCAGATGCGCGCGCAACTCGTCGTCGGTCCACCACCAGCCGTCCACGATCTCCTCCGGCTGATGCCGGATCGGACCGTCGTAGCGCACCTCGTACGCGAACAGATGACAGCGCATCGGCTTGCCCGCCCACATCCCGTCCCAGGCCGCGCTGACCAGCGGCAGCGGCGGCTCGTCCTGCGGGCCGACCTCGATACCCAGCTCCTCGCCGAGCTCCCGCAACGCGGCCACGGCCGGATCCTCGCCCGGGCCCACCACACCACCGGCCAGGCAGTCGTGCATGCCCGCGAACACGGCCTTGGTGTCGGTGCGTTTGTGCACATAGACGCGGTCCCCGTCGCGGGAACGCACCAGCACGCCCGCACTGGCATGCCAGATGCCCCGCGCGTACACCACCGCACGCTCCTCCGCGCCGATCTCCCGGCCCGCGGCGTCGTACACCGCGATCAGCTCCGACATGGTGGTGAGCGCTCCTTCCGGCCCGCCGCCCGGACAGGCGGTCTCCTCTGCACCCTAACGATGCGGGGTTTCCGCCGACCATCCCGGGCGCACCCGCGGCGACGGCGGCGTAGCCTCTGGGACGCAACCGTTTTCATCGGAGAGGACGAGGCCATGCCGCTGCCGCAGACCCTGGCCAAGATCAATCGGCGGGTGTCCAACCCGGTGCTGGGCGTGTTCGCGCGCTTCGCACCCGGATTCGGCATCGTCATCCATCACGGGCGCAAGTCCGGCCGCGAATACCGCGCCCCGGTCATGGTGTTCCGGCGCGACGGCGGCTACCGCATCGCGCTCACCTACGGGCCGAAGGTGGACTGGCTCAAGAACATTCGGGCCGCGGGCAGCTTCGATTTCGAGACGCGCGGACGCGTCGTCACCCTCACCGACCCGGTCCTCGGGCACGACGCCTCCGCGTCCTGGGCGCCGCCGGGCGTGCGGCAGGTGCTTATCGCACTGTCTGCCGAGTACTACCTGCAGGCCCGCCCGGAGAACTGAGCCTCAGTGCAGGTGCAGGCGGATGATCACCGCGCCCTGCTGCCAGCTCTGATACGCGTCGGCCTTGTTCGGATTACCCGCCGCGTCGAGGCCCACGCCGTTGAAGCCCGCCCACTGCTTGTTGTCGCGGGCGAGCACCTCCGACAGCCGCACCACCGACTCGCTGTCGCTGACCACCTCGGCATCGGCGGCACGCCGGCGCGAGCCACCCAGCGACACCTGCACCGGAACGTCCTTGCGGATGTTCTTCACCCACGGACGCAGGGCGGTGCCCACCAGCAGATCGCCCTCGTGCCGGGTATAGGCGACCGGCACCTCGTACACCTTGCCGGACTTGCGCCCGACCACGTACAGCACCAGCAGGCGCTTGCCCACCTGCTCACCGACCACCGGAATCCGCAGCAGTACGCGGATGACCCGGTTGAGGGCGCCTTGATACGAGTGGATCGGCTGCGGCCCGCTGGTCGACGGGGTGCCGTAGGGGTTGGATTCGGGGGTCTGATCGGACATGCCGGCCTCCTTGGCTGAAATGCGTTGCACGGCATCGTGATACCGATCGAGTATAGGTCGGTACGCGCCGGTCGGCCGGACCCCCGGCCCGACCGGGTACATTCACCGATGTCCGGAGCAGTATCCGCCGCTCCAGGAGCACACCGGTGACCGACGTGGTTGATCTTCCGGCTCGACCAGGTTCGTCCGGCAGGCATGCCGCGCCCGAGGCACGGCCGCCGCTGTCCCGGGGCGCGATTCTCGCCGTCGCCGGCCCGGGCTGATTCCGTTCTTCTGGCTCGCGGTGGCCGCGACCGGTCCGGTGTTCGGGCCGCGTGAGCTGGTCCGGCGGCCGCTGTTGTGGCTGGGCGGGGTGATCGTGGTGGCGGCGACGGTGCCGGAATTGCTCTGGCAGCACCGGCACGATTGGCCGCAGCTGGAGATGGGCCGCGTCATCGCCGGGGAACAGGGGATCATCGGCGGCAAGGTGTTGTTCGTGCCGATGGCCGTCATGCTGGCGGGCTATCTCGGCTCGGTGCTGCTGCTCTGGGGGCTGTGGGCGCTGTTGCGCTGGGTCATGATCGGCGCGGGCGCGGTGGCGGTGGTGGCCACGGCGGAACGGGTGAAACCGGTGTGGCGGCGGGTGCTGGTGGCGGGCACGGCGGTGCTGTCGCTCGCCGCAACGGTTTTCGTCCTGTATGCCACCCCGTGGCGGTCGGCCGGTGACGTCCATCCGCCCAAGGACGATGCCGAGGCGGCCATCAATATCGGCACCTACGGCTCCTTCGGCTGGCACGAACTCACCGCCGAGGTCGTGCACGACTACGACGCGTTGCCACCGCCGGAGCGGGCGCACGCCGTGATCATCGCCGACACCTATTGGCAGGCAAGCGCTCTGGACCAGCTGGGCCGCAAGCAGTTGCCCCCGATCTACAGTCCCAGCCGCGGTTTCGGCTACTTCGGCACCCCGCCCGACGATGCCACCGCGGTGCTCGCCGTCGGCGGCTACGAGGCCGTGCTGCGCACCCAGTTCGACCACGTCGACGCGGTCGGGAAGGTCGATTCACGGCTCGGCTTCTCCGGCAATACGCAGAACGTCACTATCTGGAGATGTACGGGCCAGAAGAAGCCGTGGGCGCAGGTGTGGCCGAACTGGATGCACCTCTGACCGCGGTCCGGCGGCGCCGATCGTGCAGCATGACCACCGTCGAGGGGCCCTCGCCGAGCTGATAGCGCTCCACCGCGGCCGCCAGATCCGGTAGGGGAGCGGTCAATTCGTCGCGCAACCGGCCCTGCACGCCCAGCTGGCACAGCACGCCCGCGGTGGACAGGATGGTCCGGCCGATCGGCGTGTACTCCGGTGGCGACTTCAGCTGGCGGCCCACATTCGACAAGGTCGGCTGCGTCGCGTGCAGGACCCGGGCGCGCAGCCAGCGCATGGTTATGTGCACCACCGGCTCCAGGAACAGCTCGCGAATCGGATCGATCAGCTCCACCAGCGCCGCGATATCGAAATCCCGTTCCGGCGCGACGAATCCGTGCCGGCGCAGGCTGCTCTCGAGATCCGCGTCGGTGCCGTTGAGCGCGGCCTCACCGATATCGCCGACCACCGCGGGAAATTCGGGCGGGATCGCCGAGCAGGCGCCGTAGTCGACGACGCCGATGCGGCCGTCGCGCATGACCCGGAAGTTGCCCGGATGCGGATCCGTGTAGAGCAGGCCGGTGCGCGCGAAACTCGACATCACGAAGCGCAGCACCAGGATTCCGACCCGGTTCCGCTCTTCCTGAGCGCCCGACTCGATCACCCGGGTCAGTGGGATACCGTCCACCCATTCGCTGATCAGCACATCGCCCTGCTGGTGAATCAGCTCGGGGACGAAGAAATCCGGATCGTCGGCGTACTCGGTGTGGAAGGCCCGCTGGTTGGCGGCCTCCGCGGTGTAATCGAGTTCGGCGCTGATGCATTCGGAGAAGGCCTCGGCCGCGGCGCGCATATCCATGCCCGGTGCGAAGACCGTGCCGATCGGGGCCAGGCGGCGCAGCTGTTCCAGATCGGAGTGCACGGCCTCGCGGGCGCCCGGATACATGAGTTTCACGGCGACCGTGCGGCCGTCGTGCCAGCGCGCCCGGTGCACCTGCCCCACCGAGGCGGCCGCACTCGCGCGTAGATCGAACTCCTCGAAGCGGTCCCGCCAGTCCGGGCCCAGGCTCGCGGCCATGGCGGCGCTCACCGTGGCCGGCAGCATGGCGGGTGCGGAATCCTGCAGCTTGCTCAGCGCCTCCCGATAGGGTTCGCCGAGCGCGGGCGGCAGTGCGAGTTCGTAGAGCGCCAGGATCTGGCCGAATTTGGCTGCGCAGCCCTTGAGTTCACCGAGCACCTCGAACATGTGCTGGGCGGTGCGTGCCTGGATGTCGAGTTCGACCTCACGGGCGGATTTGCCGAGGGCCCGCTGTACCGGCCCGCCCGCGCGGCGCGCGGCATAGGCGACGGGGAGCGCGACGATCTTGGCATTGCGTACGGCGGTGCGGGTGGGGGGTTGTCCGACGGTGTCGGAAACGGTGCGGCGGCGCAGTCTTCGGAATCCCTGGCGCGGTTCGGGCATCGATGACCTCCGAGATCGAGTGTCTCAGTGTGTCATGCGGCTGATCTATTCGGATAGCCTCAACTCATGGCCTGATGTGTCTCAGACAATTACAGTGGAGGGTGACCGGATGGTGCGGGCGGCAACGGGGCTGCCCGGACTGTCCGAGTCGAAAGGTGATGATCATGAACGAGCACGTGGGCCCGGTGGCGCTGCGCCCGCGCGAGGTGCACTTCGACTTCTCGCACTCGCCGCTGCACTGGATACCGGGCGAACCCGTTGCCTCCCACGCCATCTCCGGCCTCAACCTGATCCTTCCGCTCGGCGAGCGCGGCTTCGTGGAGATGTTCCGCCGCGCCCTGCCCTACGTCACCGATCCCGAACTGCGCGAACAGATGATCGGCTTCATGGGACAGGAGGCTCAGCACGCCGAATCCCACAACCGCGCCATCTGGGAAGTCCTGCAGCGCCACGGCATCGATCCCGAACCCATCCTGACCGAGGCGGAATACCTGTTCGACCGCGCCATCCAGCGTCTGGACACCCTGCCCGAACAGCTGCGGCACCGCGTCGTCGTGCAGATGCTGGCCGCCATCGCCGGGGTGGAACACTTCACCGCACTCGGCGGCGACTGGATTCTCAACCAGGACTTCGAAAGCCTCGAAGCCGATCCCGCGATCACCGACCTGTTCCGCTGGCACGGCGCAGAAGAGGTCGAACACCGCAGCGTCGCCTTCGATGTCGCCCGCTACTTCGGGGCCGGACGGCCCCGGCTGGTCACCATCTACCTCGGGGCGAGCGCGGGCCTGCCGCTCGGGCTCATCGCCGTCGCCTGGTGGCTGGTCCGGCAGGACCGGACCATGCGGAACATGGGGCCGGTCAAGGTCTTCCGCGAGATCAACAGCGCCATGCGGCGCGGGGTACTGCCGCGCTGGCGGCTGATCGGGGACGGCTTCGCCTCCTTCATCCGCGCAGACTACAACCCGGAGGACACCGGCGACACCGCCCAGGCCGTCGCTTACCTGGCGAAGTCGCCCGCGGCGAAAATGGCGCACGCTTCATGACCCGGGCACCCGAACTCCAGACCATCGAGGGCCGCATCGCCGAAATGCGTGCGCGCGGTGTGCCACCCGCGTTCTGGGCGCCGCTGCGGCACGATCCGCTGCTGCGGCTGGCGGACAAGCTCATCGCACCCGGCGCGCGGGTGCTGGCATGGCTCTCACCGCACGGCACACCCATCGCCTCCCCTGCGGGTATTCACACCCGGCAGCTCGTGCTCGTGGAACGCGAGGTGGTCGCCGCCGATCAGGATGTGGTGAGCTTCGTGTTCGCGCATCCACAAGGCGCGGTACTGCGCTCGTGGCGGCCCGGCGCCCACCTCGACGTGGTGCTGCCGTCGGGTTCGGTGCGGCAATACTCGCTGTGCGGCGACCCGGACGATCCGTTCCACTATCGGATCGCGGTGCGGCGCATACCCGGTGGTAGCGGATCGATCGAACTGCACGACCAGGTGTGGCCCGGTGTCCGGATCGGAATCCGCGGACCGCGCAACGCCTTTCCGCTCACCCTCACCGGGCACGACTTCGGCGCCCGCCGGATCCGGTTCATCGCCGGCGGTATCGGCATCACCCCGATCCTCGGCATGCTGCGGGCAGCCGAACGCGCGGGCGCCGACTGGTCGATGATCTACACCGGCCGGCATCGGGATTCGCTGCCGTTCCTCGACGAGATCCTGCGGTACGGCAGCCGGGCGACCGTGCGCACCGATGACCTGCACGGCCTGCCCACCGGTGCGGACCTGGTCCCCGACCTCGACGCGAAACAGGCTGTGTATGTGTGCGGTCCGCCGCCATTGCTGGACGCCGTGGCCGCCCGCGTGGTGACCACCCCGCACATCGAATTCCACCACGAACGCTTCTCACCGCCACCAATCCACGACGGGCAACCCTTCACCGTGCAATTGGGCTGGGGCGGAAAGATTCTCGACGTACCCGCCGACCGCACCCTGCTGTCCGTGGTCGCCGAGGCCGAACCATCGGTCGCCTACTCCTGCCGCCAGGGCTTCTGCACTACATGCAAGGTGCGGGTGCTGATGGGGGCGGCCGATCACCGGGACACCGTGCTCAATGACGCGCAGCGGTCGCAGGGGGACATGCTGATCTGCGTCTCACGCGCGGCGCCCGGTGCCCGGCTGGTCCTGGATCTACCGAGCTCGCTGCGGTAGATCCGGGACCACCGGTGGGAAGCTCCGGTCGTCAGCGGGCCAGGGCGGCACGGGCCGCGCCGAAACGCAGCAGGGACGGCGGAGTCAGGCGGGTGCCGTAGTAGGCGGCCCACGCCTCGGGAGTCACCGGGACGACGGCGCTGTTGCGTTGCACGGCACGGACGATAGCCTTCGCCACCTTGGACGGGGGATAGCTGCGCCAGCGGTACAGCGTGTCGAACAATTGCTGCCGGGCCTGCTCCTTCTCGCTGTCGACGCCCGAGAACTCGGTGGTACGAACGATATTGGTGTGCACGATGCCGGGGCAGACGGTGCTCACGCCGATGCCGTCCTTGGCCAATTCCGCGCGCAGGCAGTCGGAGAAGGTGAACACCGCCGACTTACTGGTCGAGTAGGCGCTGAAACCCTGCTGCGGGGTGTAGGCCGCCATGCTGGACACGTTCACGATGTGACCGCCCGTCCCGCGGTCGGCCATCAAGCGGCCGAAAGCGCGCGAACCGTGCACGACCCCGAAGAAGTTGATGTCCATGACGCGCTTGAAACTCTCGCTCGGCGTGCGCAGGAACGGTGCGGCCTGGCCGATACCGGCATTGTTGACGACCACATCCGGAACGCCGTGCACCGCGGCCACCTCGTCGGCGTGCGCCTGCACCGCGGCCTCGTCGGCGACGTCGAGGCGATACGGGTAGGCGAGGCCGTCGAATTCGGCGATGAGGGTGGCGGTTTCGCGCACGGCCGCCTCGTCGATATCGGAGATGACCAGTTCCGCGCCCGCGCGGGCGAAGGCGAGGGCGGTCTCGCGGCCGATGCCCGAACCCGCGCCCGTGACCACCACCAGGTGATCGTCGAAGGGCCGGGGTCGCGGCCGGCCCACCTCGGCGCGGCGCAGTTCACGCGACGGCTCGGCGCCCGATACCGCGTCGATGAGCTGGATCGCGGCGCGGGCGAGCACCTGCGGATGCGAATACGGCACCCAGTGGCCCGCTTTCAGGTCACGTCGCCACAGCTGGTCGGTCCACTCGGATTCGTCGGCGTAGACCGCGGGCCGCACCGCCGGATCGTAGGCGGGGACGATCAGCTGCACGGGCACCTTGGTATGCCGGTCGCGCGCCGAGAACACCTTGCCCACCACCAGGTTCGCGCGATAGATCTTCAGGCCGTTGGCGGCGTCCGCGGTGAAGCTGTCACCCAGGGTGACCTGCTCGAACGGTGTGCCCTGCGCCAATCGCAGGCCGAGGCGGAAGGTCTGCTCGCGCAGGCCGAAACGCACCAGCGCGGGTGTCACCGGGGCCATGAAGGCGAATTGGTAGGCCACCGAGGCCAATTGCGCCAGCGGTCCGGCGAGATTGAACGGGGTGGGGCGGGCGAAACGCTTCCGGGCCCAGCGTCCGGCGTGATCGAGATTGGGGCCCGAGACGGAAGTGAACGAGGCGATGCGGGTTTCGGCGTCGGGTTCGCATACGGCATCCCAGACTGTTACCGACCCCCAGTCGTGGGCGAGGACGTGCGCCGGCGCGTCCGGGCTCACCGCATCGAGCACGGCGAAGAAGTCGGTGGCCAGCTCCGGAATTCGAAATGCCTGGTAATCGGGCGGATTCGTGGACTGCCCGTGCCCGCGGGAATCGTAGGTGACGACATAGAACCGGTCCACCAGATGCGGAACGACGTTGTCCCACAAATGGTGTGAATCGGGCCAGCCGTGTACCAGGACGATGGTCGGGCCGTCCAGCAGGCCTTGCTCGAAGACTGCGAGTTCGATATCGCCGTTGTGTACGGTGCGCTGCCGGGGTTCGGTGAGTACCTGCGGCTGAGTGCGTTTCGTCCGCCGTGCGGGTCTCTTGGGGGTGCCGGGTTTCCCGGTGTCGGCTGTCTCGGCTCTGGTGTCGGTTCGCGGCGCCACTGCTGCTCTCCCTCTGTCTCGGACAGTTGTGGAGTTCAGCTTGAATCGTCCCGGGTACCCGTGTCAACGAGTGTCTGGGACAATCTGATTCAATCAGTGCGAGAAAGTGCTCGCGGGCGCCAGCGGCACCACCAGACTCGACGGGAACGCCGCATTGCGCTGAATCTGCTGTGAAGTGCCCAGCAGGCGCGGCAGATCCGTCGGAATCGGAATCGTGGACGGGAACGTGCCGGTGCTGATGCGCACCCGCAGGGCATGACCCGGTTCCAGGCGGTACCAGGTCGGGCGCAACTTGATCTCCATCTGCACCACATCACCCGGGGTGAGCAGCTGCTCGTTCTCCTTGGTGATCACGTGCTCGGGCGCGTAGACCAGGCCGTCGGGGGAGCGCCAGGTCTTGTCGTCGTTCAGCGTGCGCTGGCTCGCCAATTGCGAACCACCGGTGATGTTCACCGACGAACCATCGGGCGCCACATCGTCCAGCCACACCTGGAACGCGGCATCGGTGCCGGTGGACGAGGCGTACAGGGTGACGCTCGACGGGCCCGCCAGCACGGTCGGCTCGGTCACCGGATCCATCGTGTACTTCATGCCCGCCGTCGGCTGCTGCACCCATTCGGTACACGGGTTGAACGCATTGAAGACCCGGAACACGAAGTCCAGCAGGCCGGCCGTGTACTGGCCGAGGGTCTGGCGATTGCAGAGATTGTCGATGCCGGTGTAGTCGAGCCTGTCCGAGGCATCGGCCACCGTCGGCGGCCTGTCCGTCAGACGATCGCCGTCGAACCACCGCTGCGTCACCGCCGCCTGCTGGAACGGGTAGCGGGCGGTGTCGGCGACATTGTTATTGGCGTCGATCACATGCAACGGAGTGTCGGTCTTGTCCACGCCGTTGTCGATGTCCTTGAGCCACCGGTCGAACCACGCCAGGGTGATCTGATCGGTATCCAGCCGTGAACCCGGGCCCATACCGATGGCCACGTGATACCAAGGGCCCATGAGCAATTGATAGCGGCCGTCCGCCTTCTGATCCGGCGCCATGGGCGCGAACTGGTCGCGCCCGGCCGAAAGATTCTGCAACTGCGAGTAATTGCGCATCGGACCCTCCTGATAGAGGTCCCAGAAGCCGCCGATCTGGTACATGGCGATGCCGCGATCGGTCAGATTGTGCATATCGGTTTCGAAGCGGCGCTCCTGCCACCACGAGGTGTCGTACGCCAGCGGGCCGCCCGCGTAACCCTCGAGCAGCAGCTTGATAGGGCTGTCATTGGCGATGACCGCCTTCAGATGATCGATCAGCGAGGTGAGGAACGTCTGCGGCGACACCACCGCCGTCAGGAACGGCCCGATCAGGCTCAGATACGGCACCATGAAGCAGATCGCCGTCAGCAGCAGCGGGCTCATCATGCCGTCGTGATTGAGCACCTCGTTGAAGATATTGTTCGGCATCGCAATCGGCACAATGGCTTTCAGCGGTGAGTCCGGGCCGACCGCCTCCGCGGTGCGCATGGCGTCCAGCGCCGGGAACGAGTAGCCGAACATGCCGACCTTGCCATTGGAACCCGGCAGCTTCGCCGCCCAGTCCACCAGCTCCACACCGTCCTGGCCGTCCTGCTTGGACGCCGGATTCCAGGCGCCGGTGGAACCGCCGGTGCCGCGCACATCCGCGATCACCTCGATATAGCCGTGCTTGACCAGCATGTCCTGCGCGGAGGTGGCCTGATTGATCACGCGCCGGGCGTCTTTCAGGTTATCGGGCAGCTGAATGTGCAGATCGTCGATGACCCCGGTGATCGCGGCGGTCAGCGCACTGGTCACCGCGCCGTAGGTGGTGAAGTTGACGACCACCGGGAAATCGCCGGTCGCCCGCTGCCCGGTCGCCGGATCGGTCGGGTACCGCACCTCCGCCTGTAGCTGGGTGCCGTCCGAGAGCGGAACCACGTGTCCCAGTTCATAACCCACGCCGAACTTCTCCGGCGACGGCTGATAATCGGCGGGCAGGCCGAAATTCGCGGGCGCGCTCGGCACCGGACCGGAGACCGGCACCGCCCCGGCGGGCGTGGTGAACGTAATGGTCACCGCCAGCGCGGACAGGCCCGCCACGGCGAGAGGGGCCAACCGGCAGAGCCGCGCCCCGGGAATGATCTTCAACGATCTACCTCTGCGATTAGGTCGGGAGGTCACCGGGCAGGCAGGCGCCGCCGCATGACCCCGTCGTCGAAATTCAGCACACCGCACAGTCACTGCCCGCCGCTACCGGCAATCCCCAGAACCCTGCGCCACCCGTTTGTGCACCCGACCAATGCCGACACGTCACCGAGACCATTGCACTGCCCCGGCATTTCGACGAAGATCCGAAAGGTGAGCGAGCATGGGGTGGGCGAGCCGGAAACCTTCGATACCTTACGGCCATTGTTGTTCACCATCGCGTACGAACTCCTCGGCAGCGCCGCCGACGCCGAGGACGTCCTGCAGGACAGCTACCTGCGCTGGCGCGATATCGATCCGGCCGAGGTCGAGCACCCCCGCGCCTACCTGATCAAAATCGTGACCCGACAGGCCCTCAACCGCCTGCGCACCCTGCGCCGTCGTCGCGAGGAGTACATCGGCAGCTGGCTCCCCGAACCCATCCGCACCGAACACGACGCCAGTCACGATGTCCTGCTCGCGGAATCGGTCTCCATGGCCATGCTCCTCGTCCTGGAAACCCTCGCCCCCACCGAACGCGCCGTCTTCGTCCTCTCGGAAGTCTTCGGCCACACCCACGCCGAAATCGCCGACATGATCGGCAAATCCGCCCCCGCCGTCCGTCAGATAGCCCACCGCGCCCGCACCCACATCCAATCCCGCCGCAAACGCTTCACCCCCGACACCGACACCAGCCGCGCCGTCATAACCCGCTTCCTGCAAACCGCCCGCACCGGCGAAGTCCAACCCTTGATGGACCTCCTGGCCCCCGACGTAGTCCAGATCTCCGACGGCGGCGGCCTCGTCACCGCCGCCCGCCACCCCATCACCGGCGCCGAACCGGTAGCCAAATTCCTCCTGGCCCTCTCCCGAAACGCCATGTCCGGCATGCACTACGAACCAGCCACCTTCAACGCCCTCCCCGCCCTGCTGGCCCGTTCCCCCGAAACCGGCGCCCTCGACTCCATCCTCATGATCGAAACCGACGGCACCCGAATCACCGCCCTCTACGCCGTCCGCAACCCGGAAAAACTCCAGCACGCCGACAAGACCCACATCCTCGACCGCGCAGGCCAACACATCTGATCCGACAAAGCTGTCACAGTCCCGGAACGTGCGGTGTCCGAAGGGCATGGAAACGATCACCGTCGAACGCACCATCCCCGCCCCGATCGACAAAGTCTTCGAATGGTGCGCCGTCACAACGAACTACGAGCGCAGCCCATGGGTCCTCCGCGACACCCTCAGCCACCCCGGCGAAGACGCACCCTGGGGAGTAGGCGCCATCCGCAAACACACCTGGCTCCTCGGCCGATTCCACGAACGCATCACCGCCTACGACGCCCCCCACTCCTACGACTACATAGTCGACCGCAGCTTCCCACCCTCACGCCACGAGGGCGGCCGCATGATCTTCACCGAAGTCCCCACCGGCACCCACGTCACCTGGACCACCACCACCGAAGCCGCCCTCCCCATCGCCGCCACCCTCATCACCCGCCACCTGGCCAAACCCGTCATCACCCACGTCTTCGGCCGCATCCTGGACGCCTGCGCCGCAGACCTCGGGTGAAAAGGGCTGGGCGAGGCCCTCGATCAGTATTGTGACCTGTGGTAGTCCGTGAGTGATGGGAGCACCGCAATGGCGAACCCGTTCGACAGGATGGGCATCGATGACGTGGCCGCAGTGACCGAGCGGATCATGGCGTCATTGGATATCCGTGAATCGCAGGAAGTTACGCCGGAGTGGCTGGGCCTGGAGTGCGGTCCTGGCGACGGCCCCGCGCTCGGTTCAGCCGACCCTGATCGAATCCCGTGATTCCCTGACCGATGCGTCAGCCGTTGCTGTAGATGCGGTCGGGGGTTATGAGGACTACGGCGCGGCGGTCGGCGGCCATTACTCGGTCGTATTCGGGCCAGTTGTCGTGGGTGCCGCCGGCGGCGGTGAAGACTTCGCGGAGGAGGAGGCGGAGGCGTTCGGGGTCGATACCGGGGGTGGGGTCGTCGGGGCCGGTGATCCAGACCGGGCCTTCGGCGGCGGCCCATTGCCAGCCGGAGCGGGCGACCACCGTCATGCGGGGGCGGGCGCGGAGGTTGGTGAGTTTGCGGGTGCCGCCGCGCAGGACCATGCCTACTACGGGTTCGCCTGTCAGGGGGTGTTTCAGGACGCCGGCGTTCACCAGGGAGGACTGAATTGTGTTGTCGGCGCGTAGGGTCGAGACGACGCAGAGGCCGTGGTCGTCGCCGATGAGCCGTTCGAATTCGCCCAGATCCGTCACCCGGGAAAGTCTACGCATTCCGGAATCGCGCGGTCAGAAGACGAAGCAGGCTTTTGCTTCCATGAAACAAATGATAAATTTGTTTCATGGAAGCAAGTAAAGACCAGATCTCGGAGCTGGCGCGCACGACCTCCCGTTTCGCCGAGGCGATGCGGCAGGGCACCTCGCGGGCGTACGACCCGGTCCGGGTCGGAGTGCTGCAGCTCGCGGCCGAATCGGGGCCACTTCGCGCCGGTGAGATCGCCGAGCGGCTGGACGCATTGCCTTCTTCGGTGACCAGACATGTTCGTGCGCTGTCGGATTCGGGCCTGGCCACGTCCGCGCCGGATCCGGTCGACCGGCGCGCGGTCCTGGTCGAGGCCACCGAGGCCGGCCGGGCCGAACTCCGGCAGTTCCTGGACGTGGGGGACCAGGTATTCGCCGCGGTCATCGCCGACTGGACCGCCGAGGACGTCGTCACCCTCACCGGGCTGCTCGACCGCTTGATCGAATCCTGGGCTACGGCGGGCGCCAGCCAACAGCAGCGCGCGGGGGCGCGCAACCCGAATCGATTCGGCTGGAGCCGAATCTGACGTGGAGGCGGAAAGACCATGGATACCAGCAACTCCCGACCTTCGATCGCCATCGCGGGCGCCGGCCTGGCCGGTCTCTGCCTGGCGCAGTCCCTGCACCGGGCAGGGATCGACGTGCACGTCTACGAACGTGACTCCGGCCCGTTCGTACGACGCCAGGGCTACCGCATCACCGTCGACGAGAACGGCAGAGCGGCCCTGCGGCAATGCGTTCCGGCCGCACTGTTCGAGCTGATCACCGCCTTCTCCAGTGCGCCCGGCGGCTACTTCCGGTTCACCAACAAGGACCTGCGCGACGCCTTCGCCCTGCACTTCGACGAGAACGAAACCGGCCAAGTCGGCCAGATGGATCGCCAGACACTGCGCACCATCCTGCTGCACGGACTCGAGGATCGGGTGCACTTCGGCAAGGGAGCGATCGGCGTCGAGCAGGACAGTGACGGCGCGGTACTGCGCTTCGCCGATGGCACCTCGGCCCGCGCCGAGGTGATCGTCGGCGCCGACGGCATCGGCTCGGCGGTGCGGACCGCCGTGCTACCCGATTGTGAACCGATCGATTCCGGCATGCGCGCCCTGTACGGCCGCACTCCGCTACAGGTCGGAGGCCGCTGCATGATGCCGCCGGCGCTCACCTCGAGCGGCGTGCTGGCCATCGGCGACCGGCCCGGACGATCGGTGTTCTTCACTTCCATGCGATTCCGCGAGCGGCCGTCGGCAGCGTTCGAGCGACTTGCGCCCGGCACCACCGCGCCCGTGGACGATGACTATGTGATGTGGGGTCTGGTCTTTGCCGGCGGCGACGAGCCGTTCACCGATACACAGCCCACGTCGGTGCAACTGCACGCGTTCGCCACCGCCCTGGTCGGCGAATTCCATCCTGCGGTAAGGGAACTCATCGCTGAATCTCAGCCCGAATTCACGATGAGAGTGCCGCTCGTGACCGCGCAACGACCGCGCACGTGGCAATTGTCGCGAGTCACGTTGATGGGGGACGCAGTCCATGCGATGCCTCCGGCGGGTGGGCACGGCGGCAATACCGCTTTGCGTGATGCAGCCCTGCTGGCAAGCAAACTGGAAGATGCCGTTGCGCACGGTGAATCACTCGAACAAGCGCTGGCGGCCTACCAGGACGAAATGGTGCCGTACGCGTTCGAAGCGGTCGCTGACGCATCGAAGCAACTGCGCCGACTGCAAGCCACGAATCCGGTGCAGCGCTGGATTCTGCTGCGTGCCCTACCCCGATTGCACCGTGTCACCGTGCACTGACGACCGGCACCCGAATTACGGTGCGAACGAGGCCGATTCGAGGCGCCGGGCAATCCGGGCCGCGGACAGCGTCATGGCATCGGTGGGCCGGTGCGGATCGAGGCCGGTGAGCTCGTGGACGCGAGCCAGTCGGTAGGTGACCGTATTGCGATGGATATTGAGCAGCCGTGCCGTGGCCAGCTGGTTGAAACCGGTGTCCACGAACACTTCCAGCGTTTCCGCGAGCAGCGGCTGAGTATCGAGGGGCGCGAGCACGGCGGCCAGCCCGGCCCGCGCCGAACCCCCTGCGGCGACCGTGTATTCGAACATCAGATCCGCGCGCCGGCACACCACCTGCGGGCGATCCAGGCACCGGCCCAGTTCCGCGAGCAGGCGGGCCTCGGCGAAGACCTCGGGAACCTCGGCGCGAGTACGCGCCATGGACACGCCCACCCAGAACGGCGCGGGCGGGTTCGCGCGGGACACGATTTGTGCAGTCTGCCCAGACGGCAGCATGGGCAGGCGCGAAGCCAGGGAGCCCGCGGTAGCGGTCCCGTCATCGCCCGGCTGCAGGGGAAGCAGGGCAGTCCAGCCGCCGCTGTCCAGCCGCAGGAACACCCCCGGAATGGCTTCGATGCGGTGCCGCAGTTCGCTGGTATCGGCGATGCGGGCCGAGCTCAGGCGGAAGACTGCGACGAGGAAGGCGTCGGGTACGGCGATGGCCGGTTCGTCGGCCCATTCGATGGGATCGTGGCCGGTCAGCAGTGCATCGGCGATGGTCCGGCGGCGTTCCAGCAGCTCCCAGCGCGGATCGTGGACGCGCTGCACGTAGGCCGTGGCGATGCGGGTGGTCACCACGGTCACGTAGTGCAGCAGGGGGAGTGCGGCATCGGCGAGCAGTTCGCGTTCGGTGGTCGAGGCGGCGTCGCGCAGGCGTTGCCAAATGTGCTCGGCCCCGGCGCGATAGCGGCCGAGCACCTCTTCCAGGGGTTCTCCGTCGCGAACCCGCCCGACCGCGATCTCCACGATTTCTCGGGTGTCGTCCTCGGTCGGGGTGATGCCGCTGCGCAGGAAGTCGAAGAACAGATCGACATTCAGCTTGGCCCCGCGCTCGAAACCGCTGGCCACCAGTGGTTGCGGCAGGGTTCGGTACGGCGGCAGCGCGGTCGGGAATTCTTCCCTGGCCGCGACCGCTCGCCGATACAGCTCTTCCAGCGCTCGATCCCGGGTTCGCGTCTGCATAACTCTCCTACTACGCGTACAGCGCTTCGATAGTAGCCGCGTAAGCGGTAGCTATGGGTTTGCGCCTGAGTTTTCCGGTCGCCGTGAGGCAGTCGTTGCCCGGTGTCCACACCTCGGGGACGACTGCGAACTTCTTGATCTGTTCCACCCGGGAGAGCTTGGCGTTGGCCGCGTCGATGCCCTCCTGCAGGCTCGCCAGCACGGTCGGATCCGTGGCCAGGGCGGTTATGGTGCGGTCGGGTAGCTGGTGGCGCTCCGCGAAGGCGGCGGCCAGCTCCGGGTCCAGCAGGATGAGCGCGGTGTTGTAGGAGCGGCCCTCACCGATGGCCACCACCGTGCCCGCCAGCGGTGTGGATTCGGTCACAGTGTTCTCGATATTGGTCGGCGACATGTTCTTGCCGGCCGCATTGATGATGAGTTCCTTCTTGCGATCGACGATCGACAGGTAGCCCTCGGCGTCGAGTTCGCCGATATCGCCGGTGTGCAGCCAGCCGTCCGCGTCGATGGTCTCGGCGGTCTTGTCGGGCGCATTGCGGTAGCCGCGCATGACCATCTTGCCGCGCACCAGAACCTCGCCGTCGTCGGCGATGCGGACCTCGGCGCCGGGCAGTGCGGTGCCGACGGTGCCGATCTTGATGCGCTCGGGGCGGCCGACCGTGGCGCCGGCGGTGCATTCGGTCATGCCGTAGCCCTCGCACAGCGGCAGGCCCAGGCCCAGGAAGAACTCGTGGGTGTCCTTGGGGATCGGTGCGGACCCGGTGACCGCGATGCGCACCTTGTCCAGGCCCAGCCGCTCCCGGATGGCGGACAGGACGAGGCGGTCGGCGAGCTGGAATTGCGCTTTCTCCACCAGGTTCCGGTTGCGACCCTCGGAGATCGCGCGGGCGCGGGCGCGGCCGGTGCGAATGGCGAAGTCCACCAGCAGGCGCTTGGCGGGGCTGGGTTCGGTGGTGAACCGATCCTCCAGCGCCGCTTTGACCTTCACCCATACGCGGGGCACGCCCAGGAACACTGTCGGATGCACCTCGATCAGTGCCTCCGCGACCTGCTTGAGGTCGGGGCAGGTGGTGATCTGCCCGCCGGTGATCATCGAAAGATAGTGCGCGAACCAGCGATTGGCGGCATGCGCGTCCGGCAGATAGGAGACCACCCGATCCTCGGTCGACCCGCCGCCGAATTCCTCGACGACGCGGGCGTTCTCCAGGAAGTTGGTGTGGGTCAGCTCCACGCCCTTGGGCGGGCCGGTGGTGCCGGAGGTGTAGACGATGGTGAGCAGATCCTCGGGATCGACTGCGCGCCAGGCGGCATCGAAATCGAAGCCGTCGTTCTCGGTGGCCTCGATCGCGGCGAGTGAGACCGTCCCCGTCACGTCCTCGTCCACGCAGATCACGAGTTCTACGTTAATGCCTTGGGCCGCCGCTTTTTCCACGGCCTGCAAAATCTGCGGGGCGAACTGGCGTTCACATACCACGACTTTGTTGCCGGCATTGCCGAACTGGTAGACGAGCAGATCCACCGGATTGGTGTTGTACACCGAGAACGGTGTCGCGCCGGTATGCAGGACGGCGGTGTCGATGAGATGGAATTCGGGCCGGTTGGTCAGCATCAGGGCGACGGTGTCGCCGTGGCCGATGCCGCGGGCCGCGAGTCCGGTGGCGATGGCGCGCACTCGGTCGCCGTACTGCTTCCAGGTGACGGTGGTGCCGCCGCCCATGGTGCGCAGTGCGACCGCGTCCGGATAGCGGGTCACATTGGCTTGGAACGCCTCGCACAGCGTGCGCGGGGCGGGGCCGGCAACCGTTGATGAATTCACGACCTACCTCAGGGCTCGAGCGTCGACGAGGGCAGGCGCGCCCTCGGGATGCTATCCAGCAGACCGCACAAAGGGCGCCCGGAACCAGTGGCAATGGACAAGAACTGCGCTTTTCAGTTTGTGCATGATGCACAAGTCTATGGGGAAGGTTTACCGCCGCCATACCGCGCGTGTGGGTGACGTATCCCAGAATTAACGAATGATCTTGTTACGCAGTCGGATTCGAGTCCGGACGGCACCGTGATCGACGTATCGTGTTAGCACTATGAGGACCGCCGGATACCCACCGGGAGCCGTCCGATCGGGTAGCGGTGCGGCCGTGAGGAGCCACCGGTGATCACCCCTACTACCAGCGGAGTGCAGGAATTCATCAACGCCGAGGAAGTCGAATACGTCGACATCCGCTTCTGTGATGTCCCCGGCGTGCAACAGCACTTCTCCGTACCCGCGAGCATGTTCGGCGAGGATCTGGTCGAGAACGGCATCGCCTTCGACGGATCCTCCGTCCGCGGATTCCAGGCCATCCACGAATCCGACATGTTGCTGCTACCGGACCTGCGCACCGCGCAACTGGATTCGTTCCGCGCCGCCAGGACACTCAATATCAACTGCTTCGTGCACGACCCGCACACCCGCGCGGCCTACAGCCGCGACCCCCGCAATGTGGCGCGCAAGGCCGAGGAATACCTGCGCTCCACCGCCATCGCCGACACCGCCTTCTTCGGGCCCGAGGCCGAGTTCTACATCTTCGACTCCGTCCGCTACGACACCACCATGAACGGCGCGTTCTACGAAGTCGATTCCGTCTCCGCGGACTGGAACACCGGGGCCAAATTCAACCCCGACGGCAGCCCCAACCGCGGCTACAAGGTGCGGCCCAAGGGCGGCTACTTCCCGGTCGCCCCCTACGACGCCGACGTGGACCTGCGCGATGAAATGTGCACCAACCTGATGCACGCGGGCTTCGAACTGGAGAAGGGCCACCACGAGGTCGGCACCGCCGGCCAGGCCGAGATCAACTACCGGTTCAACACGCTGCTCGCCGCCGCCGATGACCTCATGCTCTACAAATACATCATCAAGAACACCGCCTGGGCGGGCGGCAAGACCGTCACCTTCATGCCCAAACCGCTGTTCGGCGACAACGGCTCCGGCATGCACGTCCACCAATCCCTGTGGAAGGACGGCTCACCGCTGTTCTACGACGAGGCCGGCTACGCGGGGCTCTCGGATCTGGCCCGGCACTACATCGGCGGACTGCTGCATCACGCGCCGTCCCTGCTGGCCTTCACCAATCCGACCGTGAACTCCTACAAGCGCCTCGTGCCCGGTTTCGAGGCGCCGGTGAATCTGGTGTACAGCCAGCGCAATCGTTCGGCCGCCGTCCGAATTCCGGTGACCGGCACCAGCGCGGCCGCCAAACGCCTCGAATTCCGTTGTCCCGACTCCTCCGGCAACCCGTATCTGTCGTTCGCCGCCATGATGATGGCGGGTCTGGACGGCATCACCAACAAGATCGAGCCGCCTATACCGGTCGACAAGGACCTCTACGAACTCACTCCCGAGGAGAGCGCCGAGGTCACCCAGACGCCCGGCAGTCTGTCGGAGGTCATCGATCGCCTGGAATCCGATCACGAATACCTCACCCAGGGCGGCGTGTTCACCGAGGACCTCATCGACACCTGGATCCGTATCAAGCGCGACACCGAGATCGCGGAGATCAATATCCGTCCGCACCCCTACGAATTCGAGCTCTACTACGACGTATAGAAGGCCATCGTGGCAGGCCACGGCATTACCTGACACGTAATCGACTCCATGCACCGAGTCCGAGAAGCTTGGTGCATGAGCGAATACGACAACATTGCACAGCGCTACATCGACACCTGGAACGAAAAGGATGCGGGCAAGCGCCGCGCCCTGATCGACGAGTTGTACGCGGTCGACGTGGAATTCACCGATCCGCTGGTGGACATCCGCGGCACCGAGGCCGTCGACGCCATGGTGGCCGGCGCGCAGGAACAGTTCGCGGGACTGGAATTCGGGCTCGGACCGGTCGACGGGCATCACGATATCGCCCGGTTCACCTGGACGCTCGGTGCGCCCGGGGCCGCCGAGCCGCTGGTGATCGGCTTCGATGTGATCACCCTCGAGGACGGCCGGATCGGCCGCGTACAGGGCTTCCTGGACAAGGTTCCGGCCTGAGCTAGCCTGGAGAAGTCGGACAGCGAGGCGCGGCACTGTGAAACACCGGCAGTGCCTGCGTCTTTGCTCCACTGTCGGGGGAGCGGGTTAGGGTGACGAATGTGACTGGGGCGCAAGGCCGGTCATGCGGGGCGATTTCAAACTATGACGTTGCCCTCACTGCGCCCGCGAGTCGTGCGGTGCGCCATACGATCCGGGGCTGAAGTATGCGGGAAGGCGACATGGCCATGGATCGAAGTGCGTTCGTCGAAGTGATGAACGAGGCGAGCGGCATGCTGGATGCCGGGCAGGCCGATGCTGCCCTCGCTCACCTGACCGCATTCGACGACGCCTTACTCGCCGCGCCCGATCCCAAGGATTACGGCTGGATCATCTCCTACCGCTTCCGGTCCGCTTTCGCCGCGGGCGATTTCGCCCAGACCCTGCAGCTGGCCGAACACGGCCCCGCCCGCTTCCCCGCCGATATCCCGCCCGCCACCCTCGCCACCATGTACTCCATGGCCATCGAGGCCGCCACCCAGCTCGACCGCCCCGATAGCGCCGTCATCATGGCCGACCGCTGCATCGATCTGCGCCGCGCGCACGGCGACCACGACGAAGTGCTGATGGCCGCCATGACCGCCTGCACCCTGCTCGGCGATATCGAAAGACACGACCTGGCAAGCAGATACGCCGAACTCCTGGTCGTCGAGGGCGAAGGCCGCGACGAACCTCGCGCGTACGGCTACTACGCCCTCTGTGCAGCCATCGAAAACGGCGGCGGCCCCCGCCAGATCAACCTCCTCCGCGCCGGCCACGACTGGCTGACCAGCCACGACAATGAATTCGCGCGCGTGGCACTGGAATACCTGCAGAACTCCCCGGTCATGCGGGACACCCCACCCGGAATGCCCGGCGCGCCGCTCGCCGGCCCGGACGCCACCGATCCCGTAGGGGCTCCCGGTCCGGCCTACCCGCCGGTCGGCGGCCCGGGTGCCGGTGATCCGCGGTCCGGTTTCGCAGGCGCGGCAGGTTCGTTCGCCGATGGTCCGAACGCCGGCGGCCCGCTGCCGGGAACTCCCGCCCCGCCACCCTTTTCGACAGCCGAACCGAGCCTGGTCGATCCATCGCCGGGAATCGCGGACCGGGCAAACCCGCTGGCAGCCCGCCTGAGCGGCGCGGATCAACTGCCGGGAACTCCGGGCCTCACGAACTCGCCGGCCGATGGCTCGAATGCCGGTGATCCGCAGCCCGGATTCGCAGGCGCACCAGGTTCGTTCGCCGCTGGTGAGCTGCAGGTCGAGTTCCCAGGTCCGGCAGGTTCGTTCGCTGGTGGTGTGAGTGCTGGTGGCCCGCCGTCGGAAATCGCGGGTCCGGCAGGTTCCTTCACAGGTGGTTCGAGTGCTGGTGAGCCGCGGCCCGAGTTTGCGGGCCCGGCGGGTTCGTTCGCTGGTGGTGTGAGTGCTCCCGCCCCGCAGTCCGAATTCGCGGGTCCGGCAGGTTCCTTCGCCGGTGGGGCGAACGCGGCCGATCCGCTGTCCGGGTTTCCGGGTGCGGCGAATTCGTCCGCAACCGGGATCGCTTCTTTCGCACAGCCGCCGGGTGCACGGAATCCGCTGGCAGGCGGGCCGAATGCGGGCGATCCGAGGTCGGGCCCCGCGGGACGGGCAATCCCGCCGGCCGGTGGCCCAGGTCCGGGGGGAGTTGCGGGTGGGGGCAATCCGTTCGCCGGTGGACCGGATCCCCTTTATCCGCCGTCGGAATTCGCGGCGTCGGCCGACGCGCAGACCACGATGCTGAACTCGCAGGACGTGCTTGCCGAGGTCCGGCCGCTGGTGCAGCCGGGGAGTGAGCGGCCGCTGATTTCGGAGGATCCGCTGACCGGTGTGCCGTCGCTGTCGATGATCGGGGTGTCGTCTCCGGCCGATACGACTGCGACGCAGCTGTTGCCGACCACCGGGGGAGTGAGCCTCATTCCCGGGTCGAAACAGCCGCCCGCAGACCAGGTTGCGGGTGGTGAGACCGCGGATGCGCTGCTGGAGGCGGGGCGGCCCGGGGTGGCCGCGGCGGCCTTCCGCGCGCTGATCGACGAAGCTGTCTCGACCGGTAATCCGGACATGCTGATTCTCGGGAAGTCGGTGCTGAGTCTGCTGACGGCGCTCATCTTCGATGATCGGTTCGCCGAGGCGCATGCGGTCTGGATCGATGAGCAGGGCCCGACCTACGGCGGTATCTGGGCGCTCGAGAACGGCCAGACCTCCCGTCACGATGCGATCGCCTACAAGCTCATCTCCGCTTTCCTGCACTCGCTCAGCACCGGTGACCGCAATGCCAGCAATGCCGCGGTCGACACCCTCATGTTCGAGTCGGTCGAGTGGGCCTACGAGAGCGATCAGCAGGCCGTGCCGCTGATGATCAATACCTGGCGGCGGCATCTGGAAGAGATCCACGAGGGCGAACCGCCGCCCGAGTATCAGGGCCTGCTCGTCGCCGCCGAACAGCGGTGGGGCACGCCGATTCCGCCCGATGCCAGCCTGTACTGGATGCGCCCGTACCGCTGGGTCGTGGATTGGTATTGACCGGAGTCCGCTTAGGCTGCAGCCATGGCAGCGACAGAAATCTGGCACAACCCCCAGTGCTCGAAGAGCCGCACCGCGAAGGCGGTGCTGGAGCAGACCGGCGCCGACTACGTCGAACGCCGCTATCTCGACAATCCCCCCACCGCCGCCGAAATCCGCGGCGTCCTCGGCAAACTGGGCCTCGAACCCTGGGATATCACCCGCACCGCTGAAGCCCAGGCCAAAGAGCTGGGCCTCGCCAAGTGGGGCAAGGCCCCGGCCGACCGCGACCGCTGGATCGAAGCCCTGGCGACTCACCCCCGACTCATCCAGCGCCCCATAGTGATCACCGCCGACGGCCGCGCCTACGTGGCCCGTGACGAGAAATCGCTCGACGCGCTGCGCTGACCGCGTCCTCAGGCGAGGGCGAAGACCGGGAAACCCGGTGCGATTTCGGCCAATTCGGCGTCGGTGGCGTCCTTGGTGACACCTTCGAAGAACTTGCCGACCTCCCAGCCCCAGCGCTCCAGGTAGGCGCGCAGGACGGGGATCTTGTCGGCGTCGGCGAGTTCGACGGCGGTGAAGGTTTCGCTCTTGCGGCCCAGGCGCAGTTCGCCGGTGCCGGCGACGCGCAGGTTGCGCACCCACTGGGTGTGCCCGCGCGGGGCGACCAGGTAGCGGGTGCCGTCGGGAGTGGTCAGCAGGTTGACCAGGGTGGTCCGCCATTCGCCGGTCTTGCGGCCGCGCACGGCCAGCAGGCGGGAGCCGGCGACGCTGATGCCGAGCTTGGGCACCAGGTTGAGGATCCGGTTCATGATCGGGTCCAGGCCGGTGGGGCCGAGGTAGCGGGTGGCGGCGGTGTGGGCGTCCATGATGTTTTCCTTCTGCTCGATTGGAGAGCGGTGCTCTCTAATAAGGGCAGTGTCCACGCACTCGGGCCGCACTGTCAAGAGCGGTGCTCTCGAAATATGACGCCGATCCGGAACGTGGCACACTGTCCGAATGAGCGTCCCCCGCACCGCCCGCGCCCGGGCCCGAGCCGAGATCACCCGCGAGATCACCGACGCCGCCCGCCGCCAGCTCGCCGAATCCGGCGCCGCCGCACTCTCCCTGCGCGCCATCGCCCGCGAACTGGGCATGGTCTCGTCCGCGCTGTACCGGTACTTCCCGAGCCGCGACGAGTTGCTGACCACGCTGATCATCGATGCGTACAACGCGATCGGCGAGGACGTCGAGCAGGCCGTCGCGAGCGCGGCCGCGCCGCGCGCGCAGTGGCGCGCTGCGGCCGTCGCCGTGCGTGCGTGGGCACATGCGCATCCACACGAGTACGCGTTGATCTACGGCTCGCCGGTGCCCGGCTACGAGGCGCCGCAGGAAACCATCGGGCCCGCGTCCCGGACCGGGGTCGCGATCCTCGGCCTCGTGTATCGCGCGTGGCAGCACGGTGTCCTGGCGACCACGCCGGAGTCCCTGGCCCCCGACCTGTCCGCCCAATCCGCCGCGATCGCAGCGATGATCGGGCCCGGACTACCGGAATCGACTGTGGCGCGGACCTTCCTGGCGCTGACGCAGATGTTCGGCGTGGTGACCTTCGAACTGATCGGCCAGCTGAACAACAGCATGGACCCGGCCGGACCGTTCTTCGACTACGCCATCGACACCATGGCCGACCTCATCGGCCTGCCCGCCTGAACCCGCCCAGCCGGAACTAGGCCGCCTCCAATGGAAATGGTGGCGTGCCCACGCCGGTGATGCGCAGATTGCCCCAGGGATCGCGCTCCTGCAGCACACCCCGCGCCGGGGCGCTGCCGGGCACGGTCAGAAACACCTGCCCGCGCCCGGGATCCGGCATTTCGACGCCCTCGGCTGCCGAAATGCGCCCGTACCAATGGAATACGCCGTCTATCGGGTCCAGGTGGCCGTTGAGGCTGACGGTCACGGCCACCTCGATACCGGGTGCGTCCAACAGCGCCGGGCCCGAATACTCGGGCGTCGGTTCGGGTTCGGGCGCCTCGGGTGTGTCCTGGTGGCGGCTGCGGCGCCGCCCGAACCTCACAGCAGCCCCTGCTGCTGCCAGATCCGCTTGCCGATCGAACCCATGAGCCCCTGCTTCTCCAGGAAGGCGCCCAGGCTCGCGGCCCCGATGCCCAAGGCCCGCTTGGCCGCCGGATTGTGCCGTGCCACCCGGCGCGCGGCGCGCGGATGCTCGAGACCGGCCCGGCGGTACATGTGCTGGTTCGTGAGCAGGTAGACGAACAGTGGCGCCGCCACCGCGACACACAGTCGCGTGTAGGCGATTTCGGAGCGCGACAGCTCGGGTGCGCGGCGCGCCAGGGCATCTCGCGCGAACCCGATGTGCCGCGCCTCCTCGGTGACGTGAATCCGCATGGCGCGCGCCACGAGTGGCTGTAGCTCCGGATCGTCGAGGGTGCGCCGTTGCAGGGCGTCGAAGATCTCCTCGCCGACCAGTGCGCCCACCCACACCATGGATCCGCGCAGGAACACCTGTAGTGAGCTGATCACGAGTCGTCCTGCGGGCCTGGGCCAGTAGGGCCGCGCGTCGATGCGGTCGATGAGTTTGCCGAACATCATCATGTGCCGGCATTCGTCGCCCATTTCGGTGAGCGTGTAGTGCGAGTGCCGCGAGGTGGGGTCGCCGGACATGAGTTCGCGCAGCAGCAGGCGGTTGAGCAGGTTCTCGAACCAGATCCCCACCGACAGCACATTGGCCAGTTCCTGGCGGGAGAGTTCGCGGCGCTGCTCGGGGGTCATGGCCTCCCACAATGGGGTGCCGTAGAGCGAGACCACCTCGGGTGGCAGGAAGAATTTGCCGGGGTCCAGTGGTGCGTCCCAATCCATGTCGACCACGGGATCGTAGGACTTCTTCACCGATCCGATCAGCAGGCGCTGTGCGAAGGACTCGCGGGAGATCGCTGCGTCCTTGGTGACAACGTCGTCGCCCATGACGGCTCCTGACTCGTTTACTGATACAGGCTGTTACACTCACATTAGTGCTACATGCTGTAGCGGTCAATGAACAGGTGGGTATCGTGAGGCGAATGACCGGTACCAGCTCACCCACGCCGCCCGCCGCCGACGGCCGCAGCACCCGCTGGAACGGCCACAAGGCCCGCCGCCGCGCCGACATGCTGGACGCCGCCGTCACCGTCATCGAAGAGCACGGCACCGAGATCTCCGTGCAGCAGATCGCCGATCGCCTGCGCGTCCCGCGCCCGGTCGTCTACCGCCACTTCGACGGCCGCGCCGACCTCGACGAGGCCATCCGCCGCCACATCCTGGAATCCCTGCTCGCCGAACTGCTTCCGCGACTGAGCCCCGACGGCACCATGAAAGACGCTGTGCGCGGCGCCATCAGCACCTACGTCGGCTGGATCGAACGCCACCCCCACCTGCACCGCTTCCTCACCGCCGCCGACCCGCACAGCGAATCCTCCGGCGCGCTGGCCGGCGCCCGCGACCGCATCGGCGGTCAGCTCGCCGACCTGTTCGCCGAATCCCTGAACCGCTTCGGCATCGACCGCAATCGCGCCCGCCCCATGGCCTTCGGCATGGTCGGGTTCGTCGACGGCGTCGTCAACAGCTGGCGCGCCGCTCCGACCCTCACCTCGGAACAGGTCGAAGGCATCCTCACCGAATCGGTGCTGGCCCTGCTGGAGGGCAATGCGCGCAGCCTGGACGTCCCGCTCACCCGCGATACGGTGCTCGCCGACGTGATCGCCCGCGCCGAGGTCGCCCGGGCCTGAATCAGCGGGTCAGTACGGTGTAGCCGCGATTCCAGAGCCACTCCACCGGGCCGCGCTCGAAGCGGCGCAACCAGCAGTGCGCGAACGTCAGCATGAAAGCGCAGACCAGCAGATAGATGCCGACGGTGAACGATACCCGCGCGTTCGGCGACACCAGCGAGGTCAGGCCGAGACCCCAGCCGTAGCACAGGAATCCGGACACCAGGTTCTGGAGTATGTAGCAGCTCAGCGCCATCCGGCCGACCTCGGCGAAACGCCGTGCGAGCACACCCGGCCCCGGGCGATGCGTGTAGAACTCCGCGACCAGCCCCAGGATGCCCAGCGATACGAACGGCGCGGTGCCGTAGCGGGTCAGCAGGATGAGATCGCCGCCCAGCACGCCCGCGATCAGATCGATCGGCGCGGCGATGCCGAAGCCGATGATCATGAGCCGCTTCCGGATCCGCGCACCCCGCGCCTCGAACACACCGGCCCGGAACAGGAACGCGCCCAGCAGGAACAACGCGATCGACATCGGGAAGATGAAGATCGGCTCCAGCCGGAACACCAGGGCGTGCTGCACGCGGAATACCACGAGATCCCAGAACGACCCGTCCGCATAGGGATTCGGATCCAGCCGCGACGGCGGACCCGAATCCCGCTGGGGCGCAAGCGCCATCCCCACTCCGAGGAGGGTCAGGATGGTGATGTGAATGCTCGCCGCCACGATCAGCCAGCGGCGCTGCACCCGCGGGCTGCGCGCCAGGATGAACGCCACCACCAGCCCCGTCACCGCATAGCCCATGAGCACATCGAATTCGGCGACGAACAGGAAGTTCACCAGACCGTCGAGGAACAGCAGCCCTGCCCGCACCGGGTAGCCGCCCGGCCAGCGCCGCCCGCCGCGCACCGCGGATTGCTGCTGAATTGCCAGCCCGATGCCGAACATGATGGTCAGCAGCCCCAGGAACTTGCCCTGCGCCAGCTGTTCGAGGATCTTTTCGGCCCACAGCCAGGCCCCGGTGGGTTCATCGCCGTGCCGCACATAGCCGAGCAGTCCGTCCACCTCGGTGAAGATCCAGATATTGGTGCCCAAGGTGCCCAGGATGGCGATGCCGCGCAGCACGTCGAGCGCGGGCAGGCGGGACGAACCAGGCTGGGCGGGAACGGAATTCGATGTGGTGATCGCCGAGATGGCCGAACCGCCTGAGGGAATCGGGGGTAGCGGTTCGGCCATGCGGGCAATTGTGCCGCGCGGGTGGGTGCGGGCGGATCGCTCGTGAGGACGACGCCGCATCCCTCTCCGGAATGATCGGGGATTCCGGGGTAACCCTGACCCGGGCGCGCCCGATTCGCGCCGGCGTCGCCTAGGCTCGTCACCATGCAGCGCATCATCGGAATCGAGGTCGAGTACGGCATTTCGACGCCTTCCGAGCCGTCGGCCAACCCGATTCTCACGTCCACCCAGGCGGTGCTCGCCTACGCCGCGGCCGAGGGCGTGCCGCGCGCCAAGCGCACTCGCTGGGACTACGAGGTGGAATCCCCGCTGCGCGACGCGCGCGGATTCGATCTCGGCAGGCTCAACGGGCCCGCGCCGGTCATCGACGCCGACGAGGTCGGCGCCGCGAACATGATCCTCACCAACGGGGCCCGCCTCTACGTCGACCACGCCCACCCCGAATACTCCGCGCCCGAGGTCACCGACCCGATCGACGCGGTCATCTGGGACAAGGCCGGCGAGCGGGTCATGGAGGCCGCCGCCCGCTACGCCTCCAGCGTGCCGGGCGCCCCGCGCATGCAGCTGTACAAGAACAATGTCGACGGCAAGGGCGCCTCCTACGGCACCCACGAGAACTATCTGATGAGCCGTGAAACGCCGTTCAACCAGATCATTCTGGGGCTCACGCCGTTCTTCGCCTCGCGTCAGGTGGTGTGTGGTTCGGGCCGCGTCGGCATCGGGCAGTCCGGCGATACGCCCGGCTTCCAGCTCTCGCAGCGCGCCGACTACATCGAGGTCGAGGTCGGCCTGGAGACCACGCTCAAGCGCGGCATCATCAACACACGTGACGAACCACACGCCGATGCGGACAAGTACCGCCGGCTGCACGTCATCATCGGCGACGCCAACCTGGCGGAATGGTCCACCTACCTGAAGGTCGGCACCACCGCACTGGTGCTCGATCTCATCGAAGCGGGCGAGGATCTCTCGGATCTGCAGCTGGCCCGCCCGGTCACGGCCGTGCACACCATCAGCCACGATCCCACGCTGCGCGCCACCGTCGCGCTGTCGGACGGCCGCGAGCTGACCGGCCTTGCGCTGCAACGCATCTACCTCGACCGCGTCGAGAAGTACATGGACCGCATCGGCAATGACGATCCGCGCGTGCAGGACGTGGTCGAGAAGTGGGCGCACGTACTCGATCTGCTCGAGCGCGATCCGCTGGAAACCGCCGATCTGCTGGACTGGACCGCGAAACTGCGCCTGCTGGAAGGCATGCGCAATCGTGAGGGCCTCACCTGGGCGGCCCCGAAGCTGCACCTGATGGACCTGCAGTACTCGGATGTGCGCCTGGACAAGGGCCTCTACAACCGCCTGGTCGCGCGCGGCTCCATGCAGCGCCTGGTCAACGAGCAGGACGTGCTCGAGGCGATGACCAACCCGCCCACCGATACCCGCGCCTACTTCCGCGGTGAATGCCTGCGCCGCTTCGGCGCCGATATCGCGGCGGCCAGCTGGGACTCGGTCATCTTCGACCTGGGCGGGGATTCACTCGTGCGGATTCCAACCCTGGAACCGCGCCGCGGCACCAAGAACCACGTCGGCAAACTCCTGGACGGAGTGCACACCGCGGCCGAATTGGTGCGCCAACTCACGCACTAGGGCCTGCGTACGGAAGATCGCGGCGGAGCCACATTCGGGTTTAATCCGGCATGTTGTCCCCGCTGATGGGTAGTGTTGGGGGACGGGCATCGGGTAATCACCGGTGCTCGCCGATGATCACAGAGGAGGTCGGCTGCTATGGCACAAGAGCAGACCAAGCGCACCGGTGGTGGCGACGAGGACGAGGGCCCGGGCCCGGACGGTGCTGCTGGTCAGGAGCGTCGCGAGAAACTGGCCGAGGAAACCGACGACCTGCTCGATGAGATCGACGATGTCCTCGAAGAGAACGCGGAGGACTTCGTCCGCGCCTACGTGCAGAAGGGCGGCCAGTGACCCAAGGTGACCCCCTGCGGCTCCAGACGGGGTTCGCCCAATCCTCCTTCTCGGAATACCTGCGGATGCACGCCCCGGAACTGTTGCCGGGCAATGATTTCCGTACCGCCGGTGCACCCTCGGGTGTACCGGCGGATATCGCCCCGCACGGCACCACCATCGTCGCGGTCTCCTTCCGCGGCGGCGTGCTGATCGCCGGCGATCGCCGGGCTACCCAGGGCAACCTGCTCGCCAGCCGCGATATCGAGAAGGTGTACATCACCGACACCTTCTCCGCGGCCGGCATCGCGGGCACCGCGGGCATGGCCATCGAGATGATCCGCCTGTTCGCGGTGGAGCTCGAGTACTACGAGAAGATCGAGGGCATTCCCCTCACCTTCGACGGCAAGTCCAACAAGCTGTCGAAGATGGTGCGCGACAACCTCCCCGCGGCCCTGCAGGGCCTCGCGGTGGTGCCGCTGCTGGTCGGTTTCGATCCGGACGCGCTGGACGTGGACAAGCAGGGCCGCATCGTGTCCTACGACGTGGTCGGCGGCCGCAGCGAAGAGCGCTTCGGCTACACCGCGGTGGGGTCGGGTTCCCTGTTCGCCAAGTCCTCGCTGAAGAAGACCTACCGTCGTGGCATCGATCAGGACCAGGCGCTGAGTATCGCCGTCGAGTCGCTGTTCGACGCCGCCGATGACGACACCGCCACCGGCGGCCCCGACACCTTGCGGGGCATCTACCCGACGGCGATCGTCATCGATTCCGAAGGCTCCGTTGAGGTTACCGAGGATCGGCTGGCGGAGATCACGCGGACGGTCGTGGCCGATCGGTCCGCGCTGGCCGCGGAAGGGGGCGGCGAATCATGACACTGCCGTATTACGCATCGGCCGAACAGATAATGCGCGACAAGACCGAACTTGCGCGCAAGGGCATCGCACGCGGCCGCAGTGTCGTGGTGCTGGTGTACGACAAAGGTGTGGTGTTCGTGGCCGAGAACCCTTCGGCCACACTGCACAAGGTGAGTGAGTTGTACGACCGGGTGGGTTTCGCCGCGGTCGGCAAGTACAACGAGTTCGAAAGCCTGCGCCGCGGCGGCATTCTGCAGGCGGATCTGCGCGGCTACCAGTTCGACCGGCGCGATGTCACCGGCCGCTTCCTGGCGAATCTCTACGCGCAGAGCCTCGGCACGATTTTCACCGATCAGCTCAAGCCGTTCGAGGTGGAGATCTGTGTCGCGGAGGTGGGTTATCCGGAGCAGGAATCGAACTCGGTGCTCTACCGGATCAACTTCGACGGATCCATTGTCGACGAACGGGAATTCGTGGTGATGGGCGGCAATACCGAGCCGATCGTCACGGCGCTCAAGGCTTCCTACAAGGCGGGCATGGATCTGCATTCGGCGGTCACCGTCGCCATGCAGGCGCTGCAGAAGGCCGTTCCCGAGGGCGACAAGGAAAAGCGCACCGTCGGATCGTCCTCGCTCGAGGTGGCGACGCTGGAGCAGTCCCGGCCGCGGCGGTCGTTCCGCCGGGTGCAGGGTGCGGCGCTGCAGGAATTGATCACCGGTAAGAAGGCCACGGCCAAGGCTGCCGCCGAGGCCGACAAGCCCGGAGCGGGCGACCCCTCCTAGGCCCGAAGCGAATCCCGATATCCGGGATGAGGCCCCTTTGCACTCTGCCTAGCAGAGTGCAAAGGGGCCTTGCTTTTTCGCTGGCTACACCGGGTGCGGTATGGCATCCCGTGCGAAATCGTTGCCAAGACGTTTGCATCATGTCTGCTCGACCACCCTCTCGACGCTGCTCATCGCTGTAATGTCGATAGGGTGCAGCGACGAATTATGGGGATCGAGACCGAATTCGGTGTGACGTGTACGTTCCACGGCCACCGTCGGTTGAGCCCTGACGAGGTGGCCCGGTATCTGTTCCGCCGGGTGGTGTCTTGGGGCCGTAGCTCGAACGTGTTCCTCCGCAACGGTGCCCGGCTCTACCTCGATGTCGGTTCGCATCCGGAGTACGCGACGGCCGAATGCGACAGCCTGGTGCAGTTGGTAACCCACGACCGGGCCGGTGAGCGGGTGCTCGAGGATCTACTCATAGATGCCGAGCAGCGACTCGCAGAGGAAGGTATCGGCGGCGATATCTACCTGTTCAAGAACAACACGGATTCCGCGGGCAACTCCTACGGATGTCACGAGAACTTCCTGGTCGTGCGGGCCGGCGAATTCTCCCGCATCTCGGATGTGCTGCTGCCGTTCCTGGTGACCCGTCAGCTCATCTGTGGCGCCGGTAAGGTGCTGCAGACGCCCAAGGCCGCCACGTTCTGCCTCTCGCAGCGCGCGGAGCACATCTGGGAGGGCGTCTCGTCGGCGACCACCCGGTCCCGGCCGATCATCAATACGCGTGACGAGCCGCATGCCGACGCCGAGAAGTACCGGCGCTTGCACGTGATCGTCGGCGACTCCAATATGGCCGAGCCGACCACCATGCTGAAGGTGGGCACGGCCTCGCTCGTCCTGGAGATGATCGAGGCGGGTGTGACGTTCCGGGACTTCGCCCTGGACAACCCGATTCGCGCGATCCGCGAGGTCTCGCACGATCTCACGGGCCGGCGTCCAGTGCGTCTGGCGGGTGGCCGGCAGGCCTCGGCGCTCGACATCCAGCGCGAGTACTACGCCCGCGCCGTCGAGCACCTGCGCAACCGCGACCGCGATCCGCAGGTGGACGCGGTGGTGGATCTGTGGGGCCGCACGCTCGACGCGGTCGAGGCGCAGGACTTCGCCAAGGTGGACACCGAGATCGACTGGATCATCAAGCGCAAGCTGTTCCAGCGCTATCAGGACCGCTACAACATGGAATTGTCCGACCCGAAGATCGCCCAGCTCGATCTCGCCTACCACGACATCAAGCGTGGCCGCGGCGTCTTCGACCTGCTGGCGCGCAAGGGTCTGGCCAAGCGGATCACCGAGGACGAGGCAGTGGACGCGGCGGTCACCACCCCGCCGCAGACCACCCGGGCCAAGCTGCGTGGCGATTTCATCACCGCCGCGCAGGAGGCCGGCCGTGACTTCACGGTCGACTGGGTTCACCTCAAGCTCAATGACCAGGCCCAGCGCACGGTGCTCTGCAAGGACCCGTTCCGCTCGGTCGACGAGCGCGTGGATCGCCTCATCGCATCCATGTGATCAGGCAGGCAGCGGGCCGCGAACCCAAAGTGGTTCGCGGCCCGTTCTGTTGGCTCCTGGGGGACCGTTCTGTTGGCTCCTGGGGGAACACTGTGGGAAATGGGCACCGCCCCGGCACATGGGTCGGGCGGGCACATTACTCTCTATCCCGTGGCGATATCCAAGGTTGAGCGGCTGATGAATCTGGTTATCGCGCTGCTTTCCACCCGGCAGTTCCTGACCGCGGAGCGGATCCGGGACAGCGTCGCCGGGTACGAGGAGTCCGCGAGCGACGAGGCGTTCAGCCGAATGTTCGAGCGCGACAAGAACGAGCTGCGCGATCTGGGGATTCCGCTGGAAATCGGTCCGGTGAGCCGATATTCGAGCGTCGAGGGGTACCGCATCAACCGGGATGCGTACGAATTGCCCGATATCGATCTGACCAGTGCGGAAGCGGCCGCGGTCGCGGTGGCGGTGCAACTGTGGGAGTCGCCGGAGCTGGCGGCGGCCGCCGAGGGTGGCCTGCTGAAGCTCCGCGCGGCCGGGATCCATCTGGAACCCGATGCGGGTGTCGCGGCGGTGCCCGCGGTGCCGGCGCGCACGCGTGGTTCGGAACCGGTGCTGGGCAAGCTGCTCACCGCCATCGATGCCGGGCGGTCGGTCAAGTTCCAGCATCGCCAGTCGCACTGCGAACCCGTGGAACGTGATGTGCAGCCCTGGGGTGTGGTCACCCACGGCGGGCGCTGGTATCTGGTCGGCCACGACAATGCCCGCGATGCCACCCGTGTGTTCCGCATCTCCCGCATCGGTGAGGACGTGGCCGAGTACGGCCCGGCCAATGCGGTGCACAAGCCCGAGGACATCGACCTGCGCGCCCTCGTCTCCGAGGTGACCGCGCAGACCCCGATCACCGGTTCGGCCACGGTGTGGGTCGCCAAGGGCCGCGGTCAGGAGATCCGGCGCATGGGCGCGACCATGGAGGAGCGCGTGATCGGCGGCCGCCCCGGCTCGATCGTGGAGGTGCCCATCCGGTCCCGTGACTGGCTGGCCCGGCTCATCACCGGTCTGGGCGCCGATGCGCTGGTGATCGCGCCACGTGAGTTGCGCGACAACGTGATTGCCCGGCTGGAGTCGGTGCTGGAGCGGACGGAGGTCTCCCGATGAGCGAGCCGATACGGGTCACCCGCCCCTCGGACGGCGCCAAGAACCGCGCGGCCGCCGCGGCCGGTAGCCGCCTCTCGGTGCGCTTGGCGCGCCTGCTGAACATGGTGCCGTACTTCCAGGCGAATCCGGGCATCAGCGCCGCGGAGGCCGCCGTGGAGCTCGGCGTCACCACCAAACAGCTGATGACCGACCTGAATCAGCTGTGGATGTGCGGACTTCCGGGTTACGGTCCCGGCGATCTCATCGATCTGTCGTTCTCCGAGGAGAGCATCGAGGTCACCTTCTCCGCGGGTATCGATCGCCCGCTGCGGCTCACCTCCCCGGAGGCGACGGCCCTGCTGGTGGCGTTGCGTTCCATCGCGGACCTGCCGGGCATGGTCGATCCGAGCGCGGCGCACGCGGCCATCGCGAAGATCGAATCCGCCATCTCCGGAAGGAAATTCGAGGGCCCGACCCAGCCGGTGCCGGTGGCGGCCCCGTCGGTGGCGACCGTGCGCTCGGCGCTGGAGAACGTGCACGCGCTGCGCCTGGTCTATTACTCGGCCAGCCGCGACGAAGTCTCCGAACGCGTGGTGGACCCCATCCGAATCGTGCTGGTGGACAACAACAGCTACCTGCAGGCGTGGTGCCGCCAGGCCGAGGGCGTGCGCCTGTTCCGGCTGGACCGCATCGAGGAGGCCACCGAGCTCGACGAGCCCGCCCGGCCGCCCGCCGACGCCACCGATGAGAGCGCGGCCCTGGACCTGTTCGTGGACGACCCGGCGGTCCCGTTGGCGCGCTTGCTGATTCGACCGGACTACGCCTGGGTGGTGGATCAGTACCCGATGCATCGGGTGACCACGCATCCGGACGGCAGCGTGGAGGCCACCATGCGGTTCGCCACCCTGGACTGGATGGCGCGGCTGCTGCTCGGTTTCGGTGCGGGTGTCACCGTGCTCGGCCCGCCGGAGCTGGTGGCCGCGGTGCGGGATCGTTCCGGGACCGCCTTGGCGGCGTACGCGGAGCTGGCGGCGGACGGCGTCTTACAGACGCCGGGATTCGAGGAGGTCGGTCCCGCTTGAGTTTTCGCGTGACGGTGCTCGGCGCCGGCAGTATCGGAGTGTTCGTCGGGGGCAAGCTGGCCGCGGCGGGTGCGGATGTCACGTTCGTGGGCCGTCCGCGCATCCTGGACGAGATCACCGCGCACGGTCTGCGCCTGACCGATCTGGACGGGCACGATGTGCGGGTCCAGCCCACCGCATTCCATACCGCCACCGAACCTTCCGGGGACGCCGATCTGGTGCTCATCGCCGTGAAGTCCGCGGGTACGGCCGCGGCGGCCGAGGAGCTCGTCGGCGTGCTGAAGCCCGGGACCGTGGTGATCAGTCTGCAGAACGGCATCGGCAATGACGCGGTGATCCGGGAGATCCTGCCCACCTGCGTGGTGCTGGCCGGCATGGTCATGTTCAATGTCGTGCAGCACGGCGGCGGTCACTTTCATCGCGGCACCACGGGCAGCGTGGAGATCGCCGATGATCCGGTGCTGAACCGTTTCGCGCCGGTGTTCAAGGCGTCGGGGCTGGGTTTCGACCGGCGGGCGGATCTGCTGTCGATCCAGTGGGCGAAACTCCTGCTGAATCTGAACAATCCCATCAATGCCCTGTCCGGCCGCCCGCTGCGCGAGGAGCTGGGCACCCGGGATTACCGCCGCTGCCTGGCCCTGACCCAGCGTGAGGCGCTGACGGTGATGGCGCACGCCCGGATTCGCCCGGCGCGGTTGACACCCGTCCCGCCCGAGCTCATGACGCGACTGCTGACCGTTCCAGACGGTATGTTTCAGCGGGTTGCCGGCAAGGTGCTGGCCATCGATCCGGTGGCCCGTTCGTCCATGGCCGATGACCTGGCCGCGGGCCGCAAGACCGAAATCGCTTGGCTCTGTGGCGAAATCGTGACCTTGGGCACCTTGGTCGATGTGCCCACACCGGTGAACCGCAGGCTCGTCCAACTCGTGACAGCTGCGGAGAACGGTGACCGCCGCACCTGGTCAGGCGCGGAATTGCTGGCCGAGCTGCGCGCCGCGGCCCGTGGCGGCGCGGCAAACAGAGGTTGACAAGAACGTTCGCTTTATGCGGGTCCGGTAGCATCGAACCCACCACAGTCTTTGGAGGTAATTGGAATGACAGGCGCCATCAGCCCGTGGCACTTGCTGATCGTCGTGCTGATCTTCTTGCTGTTCTTCGGTTCGAAGCGCATGCCCGATGCGGCCCGTAGCCTGGGTCGCTCCATGCGGATCTTCAAGTCGGAAGTCAGCCAGATGTCGGGCGAGAACAGCAGCGCGGGCCAGGCCGCTCCGGAGGCGCAGGCGCAGCCGCCCGTGCAGCCGCAGCAGTTGCCTCCGGCTCAGCCGCCGGCCGCTCCCGCGGCCGCACCGCAGCCGAACGACCAGCACAAGGCCTGAGCCCTCGCACCACCCGGGATGAGCCGTGCTCATCCCGGGTGTGTCGTTGTCCGGGTCCGGGGCGTTCACTCGCAGCGAGGCATAAACACACACCATGCGCATTCCGTTCGATCCCCGGCGCAGCAAGCGCCGCACGAACCCCGACGGCACCATGTCGTTGGTGGAGCACCTCGAGGAGCTCCGGCGCCGATTGCTGATCGCCTTGGCGGCCATCGCGCTCACCACCATCGTGGGATTCATCTGGTACGACGCGTCGCTGTTCGGCATCAAGAGCCTCGGTGACGTATTGACCGGTCCCTACTGTGATCTGCCGTCGCATCTGCGCGCGAATCTGAGCCCCGACGGCCAGTGCCGGCTGCTGGCGACCGCGCCGTTCGAGCAGTTCATGCTGCGGTTCAAGGTCGGCCTGACCGCGGGCATCGTGCTGGCCTGCCCGATCTGGCTGTATCAGCTGTGGGGGTTCATCACCCCCGGCCTGTACTCGAAGGAACGCAAGTACGCGCTGTCCTTCGTGACCTCGGGCGCGCTGCTGTTCGTGACCGGCGCGGTGCTGGCCTATTGGGTGGTCGCGCACGCGCTGCGGTTCCTGATGGGCATCGGCAGCAATGTGCAGATCACCGCGCTGAGTGGTTCGCAGTACTTCGGGTTCATCATCAAACTGCTGGTGATCTTCGGTGTGAGCTTCGAAACTCCTTTGCTCATAGTCGGATTGAACTTCCTCGGGGTCCTCACCTACGAGCGGCTCACCAAATGGCGGCGCGGCCTGATCTTCGGCCTGTTCGTGTTCGCGGCCATCGTGACCCCGCAGGACCCGATCTCCATGCTGGCGCTGGCGCTCGCGCTGACGCTGTTGTTCGAGGTGGCGGTGCAGATCGCGCGCTTCAACGACAAGCGCAAGGCACGCAACGCCGAATGGGCGGAGCTGTCCGATGACGAGGCGTCACCGTTGTACGAGCCCGGTGGCCTGGATGCGCCGAGTCCCGTCGAGGCACCCGAACCGGTCGCCACGACACCGCCGGAGAAAACCACTCGAGGCGTGTCGGATTACTCGGATACTCTCTGACAAGTGACATCAAGGTCGCTTGCTGGCGAACTGGCGGCATTCGCCGCCGAACTGAAATTCGATCTCGATCCGTTCCAACGGCAGTCGTGTGTGGCGCTGGAGGGCGGGCACAGTGTGCTCGTCTGCGCGCCCACCGGCGCCGGTAAAACCGTGGTCGGCGAGTTCGCGGTGCATCTGGCACTGGCCTCCGGCGGAAAGTGTTTCTACACCACGCCGATCAAGGCGCTGTCGAATCAGAAGTTCGCGGATCTCACCGAAAGATACGGCCGCGAGACGGTCGGCTTGCTCACCGGTGACCAGTCCATCAACCCGGATGCCTCGGTCGTGGTCATGACCACCGAGGTGCTGCGCAATATGCTGTACGCGGAATCCGATGCGCTGCACGGGCTCTCGTATGTGGTGATGGACGAGGTGCACTATCTGGCCGACCGGTTCCGCGGCGCGGTGTGGGAGGAGGTCATCCTGCACCTGCCGCCGGAGGTGCGGCTGGTCAGCCTGTCTGCCACGGTGAGCAATGCCGAGGAGTTCGGCGCGTGGATGGAGACCGTGCGCGGTGATACCGCGGTGATCGTGGACGAGACCCGGCCGGTCCCGCTGTGGCAGCACGTCATGGTGAGCCGCAGGCTGTTCGACCTGTTCGATCCCAAGTCCAGTGACGCCAAGGTGATGGTGGATCAGGATCTGCAGCGCTACATCAAGCATCGCGAGGCCACCGATCGCATGGACAACTGGGCGGTGCCCGGTCATCGGGGTGGGCAGCGGCGCTCGTTCCGGCCCATGCCGCGCCCGGAGGTGATCGCCCGTCTCGACGAGGAAGGGCTGCTGCCGGCCATCACGTTCATTTTCAGCCGCGCGGGTTGCGATGGCGCACTGGCGCAGTGCGTGCGCTCCCGACTGGATCTCTCACGCCCGGACGAGCGGGCGCGGGTCGACGAGATCATCGAGAAGCACACCGGTGACCTGCCGCGCAATGATCTCGAGGTGCTGGGGTTCTGGGAGTGGCGCGAGGCGCTGCACCGCGGTTTCGCGGCGCATCACGCCGGTATGCTGCCCGCCTTCCGCCATACCGTCGAGGAGCTGTTCGTGCACGGCCTCGTCCGGGCCGTATTCGCCACGGAGACACTGGCTCTGGGTATCAATATGCCCGCCCGCACGGTGGTGTTGGAGCGGCTGGTGAAGTTCAACGGCGAGAGCCACGCCGAGTTGACGCCGGGGGAGTACACGCAGCTCACGGGTCGTGCGGGGCGGCGTGGCATCGATGTCGAGGGGCATGCGGTGGTCATGTGGCAGCCGGAGGTGGACACCAGTGCGGTGGCCGGTCTGGCCTCGACTCGGACCTATCCGCTGCGCAGTTCGTTCCGGCCGGGCTACAACATGTCGATCAATCTGATCGACCGGATGGGCGCGGCGGACTCGCGGGCGCTGCTGGAGCGGTCCTTCGCCCAGTTCCAGGCCGACCGGTCGGTCGTGGGCCTGGTCCGCGGCATCGAACGCAACGAGTCACAACTGCGCAAACTGCGTTCCCAGCTCGGCGATGACGATTTCCTGGAGTACATCCAACTGCGCGAACGCATTCGGAGCCGGGAACGCGATATCGAACGCCAGGGCCGCACCGATCGCCGCCAGGCCGCCGTCGCCGCGCTCACCACGCTGCGGCGCGGCGATGTGGTGGCGATTCCGTCCGGCCGCCGTCAGGGTCTCGCGGTGATCCTGGAACCCGATGCGACACCGGGTGATCCGCGTCCGCTGGTGCTCACCGAGGACAAGTGGGCGGGTCGGGTCTCGGCCGCCGATTTCCCCACGCCCGCACAGACCTTGGGCCGGCTGCGGCTGCCCAAGCATGTGGATCACCGCACCGCGCGGGTGCGCCGGGATCTGGCGTCGGCGCTGCGCGGCACCGGACTGATCGCGCCGAGCCGGGGCCGGCACGGCGGAAAGTCCAAGGCCGCCGACGATCACGAGCTGCTGGCGCTGCGCCGCGCGCTGCGCAATCACCCCGGGCACGATCGGCCCGATCGGGAACAACTGGCGCGCATCGGCGAACGCTACAACCGCGTGCAGCGTGAGACCGAGTCCATGCGCCAGCAGGTCGCGGCCACGACGAACTCGCTGGCCCGCACCTTCGACCGCATCCTCGGACTGCTCGACGAACGCGGTTATGTCGAGGACGGCGAGGTGACCGCGGACGGCCGCCGCCTGGCCCGCATCTACGCGGAAGCGGATCTGGTGGTGGCCGAGAGCCTGCGCCAAGGCATTTGGCGTGGCCTCGGCCCGGCCGAACTCGCGGCGGTGGTGTCGATCCTGGTGTTCGAATCCCGGCAGGAGGGCGGTTACCTCGGTGCGTCCGGCCCGACCGCGCCCATCCGGCGCGCGGTGGACGCGACCATCGCGTTGTGGACGAAGCTGCGCGCCGACGAGGCGCGGCATCGCCTGCAGCCCACCCGGGAACCCGACCTCGGTTTCGTCACCGGCATCTACACCTGGGCGCGCGGCGATGATCTCGCCGATGCCCTGCTGGCCAGTGGTGATCGTGGAAATTCGCTCTCCGCGGGCGATTTCGTGCGGTGGTGCCGTCAGGTCATCGACCTGCTGGATCAGATCCACAACACCGCCGACGATGTGGAGGTGGCGGCGACGGCATCCAAGGCGGTGCGGGCGATTCGCCGTGGTGTGGTGGCCGTCGACGCGGCGTAGTAGGTGTGGGCGCGAGACATGGGACTGTGATTTGATTCCAGGGACACCGACCGCGGTGGGTTCACGAGCGTGCGCCCGCTCGGGGGGTAGCGTGTGTGAGGACGGATGCGAGTGGAGGCAAGCCAATGAGCGGCCCTTATGGACCGAACGACGCCCCTGGCACAGGGGAGGGACGCAACGATCCGACGCAGCAGTGGGGTAGCGGCCAGCCCGCGCCCGGCGCCGGGCAGGCTCCGCAGTGGGGTGCGCAGCCTCCGGCGGAACCGACCACGCAGTGGGGTGGACAGCAGCCGCCGCCGCAGCAGCCGTGGGGGCAGAGTCAGCCGCAGCAACCGATTCCGGGTCAGCCGCAGCAGCAGGTTCCGGGTCAGCCGTGGGGGCAGAGTCAGCCGCAGTGGCAGCAGCCGGCACCCGGTCCGGAGTGGCAGCAGAGTGCGCCGCAGCAGCAGGTTCCGGGTCAGCCCTGGCAGCAGAGTCAGCCGCAGTGGCCGCAGCAGCCGGGCCAGGAAGGCTGGAATCCGCAGCTGAGCCAGCCGGGTCCGGGGCAGCCGTGGCCGCAGCCGCAGCCGCCGGCTTCGGGTGGCGGCAAGAAGAAGACCTGGTTGTTCGTCGGTGCGGGCGTCGGTGTCGTGGTCGTGATCGCCGCGGTCGTCGTCGGTGTGTTCGCGCTGACCGCCAAGGACAAGCTGGATAATTCGGCCGTGCAGACCGGTGTCACGAAGGTGCTCAAGGATTCCTACGGCATCGATGACGTGCAGAACGTGAGTTGCCCGTCGGGCCAGAAGGTCGAGGTGGACCACACCTTCGACTGCACCCTCAAGGTGGGTGGCGAGGCCAAGAAGGTCACTATCAAGATCACCAAGGATGACGGGACCTATGAGGTCGGTCGTCCCAGTTAACGTCTCGGAGGGGCGTTCGGATAACCCAGCGGGTCATCCGGACGCCCATTGCCGTATTACGGGGGAAGTATGAGAAACCTTGCACACCTGGCCAGTTGGGGCGTCGCGGTCGCCGTGGCCGCGACGGTCGCGAGCATTGCCCAGCCGAGTCTCGGTGCCGCCGAGGCGGATTCGGCGCCGGTCGTGAACGACTGCACCAAGAATCAGCCCGTGGTACAGCCGAATCGGATGCTGCTGGCCTGTGGCGACGGCGGCGTGACCGTCAAGGACATCACCTGGAGCAGTTGGGGCTCCGACACCGCGCAGGGCGACGGCACCGTGTACAGCATCGTCTGCGTGCCCAGCTGCGCGGGCGGGCACGAGGTGAACGCGCCGACGCACATCACGCTGGACAAGCTCGCCAACGGCTATTACACGGAGGCGCTGATCACCGGCGCCGACGGCAAGCCGGAGACCTGGCCGCTCAATCCGCCGCGCAACAACTGATCAGCGCCCGGCCGGCGAAAGCAGCTCAGCGCTTGGCCAGCGCCGAAATGAGCCGCTTGACCGGGTTTTCGGCGTTGTAGGTGACGGCCAGCTCGGCCAGCCGATCCGGATCCGCGGGAGTGCGGGGGAGCAGATCCGGCCCGGAGTACTCGACCTCGGCGTCCCGGACCACCCGGACCACCGGGGCGGCGGCCTTCAGATAGTCGTCCGCCGCAGCGAGTTTCGCACGTACACCCTTGGCGAGATCCGATTCCGGATCGACGACCGCCGCGCGCAGCGCCTCCACCGAACCGAAGCGCGAGATGAGTTGTGCCGCGGACTTGTCGCCGATCCCCGCGACGCCGGGCAGGCCGTCGGACGCGTCCCCGCGCAGGGTGGCCATATCGGCGTACGCCGGGCCCGCATTCTCTTCCGGCACACCGTATTTGGCGGAGACCTCGGCCGGCCCCCACAGCTCGGCCTTGGCCAGGCCGCGGCCCACGTAGAAGACGCGCACCGGCGGTTCGGGCGTATCGCGCACCAGCTGCAGCAGATCGCGGTCGCCGCTGACGACGATCACCGCGTCCTGATTCTCGCGGGTGGCCAGTGTGCCGATCACATCGTCGGCTTCCAGTCCCTCGGCGCCCGCCGTGGCGATGCCCGCGGCCTCGAGTACCGCCATGATCATGTCGACCTGCGGGGTGAGCGTGTCGGGTACCTCTTCGGCCTCGACGCCGCCGGCCGGGGCGCCCTCGGATCCTTCGGCCAGCCGGTGCGCCTTGTACGAGGGAATGAGATCCACCCGGTATTGCGGTCGCCAATCCAGGTCCAGGCACACCACCAGCCGGCTCGGCGCATGCTGTTTGACCAGTGCCGCAACCATATCGGTGAATCCGCGCAGCGCGTTGACGGGCCGCCCGTCGGGTGCGGTGATCTTCTCCGGGATGGCGTAGAAGGCGCGGAACCACAGGCTGGCTCCATCGAGCAGCAGCAGCGGACCGGCGGCAGGGGTGCTCATGGACCTCGACCCTACCGTCTCCCTCCGACCGGGTAACGTCGATGGGCATGAGCTCTCATGACGAGTCACGGTTTCCGGCGCAGGTCTACGGGACGCGGTTGGAGCGGGCGGCGGAGCTGGCGCGGAATGCGCATCTGGATGCCCTGCTCATCACTCCCGGTCCGGACCTGCGGTTTCTCCTCGGATCGGGGGCGCAGTCCTTCGAACGGCTGACCTGCCTGGTGATCCCGGCGAGCGGCGAGACGCCGTCGGTGGTCATCCCGAAGATGGAACTGGCCCAGTTGAAGGATTCGGCCACCGGCGAACTGGGACTGCAGGTCCTGGACTGGGTGGACGGCGTGGATCCGTATCGGATCGTCAAGAGCGTGCTGAATGCCGGTGCACGCGTGGCCGTTACGGATGTGATGCCCGCCCTGCACCTGCTGCCGATCGCGGATCAGCTGGGCGCGCTGCCGGTTTCGGCGACCCCGGTACTGCGGCAGCTGCGAATGACCAAGGACCCCAGCGAGATCGAGGCCCTGCGGCGCGCCGGCGCGGCCGTCGACCGGGTGCACGCCCGCATGGGCGAGTTCCTGCGCGCGGGCCGCACCGAGGCCGAGGTGGGCGCCGATATCGCCGCCGCCATCGTGGCGGAAGGCCATCTGGAGGCCGATTTCGTGATCGTGGGCAGCGGCCCGCACGGCGCGGACCCGCATCACCTGGTGTCGCCGCGGGTGATCGAGTCCGGTGATGTGGTGGTCATCGATATCGGTGGCCCGGTCGCGCCCGGCTACTACTCCGACTCCACCCGCACCTATGTGCTGGGCGAACCGAGCGAGGAGGTAGCGGCGCAGTTCGCGGAGCTGGAACGCGCGCAGGCCGCCGCCGTGGCGCAGGCCCGGCCGGGGGTGACCGCGGAATCGGTGGATGCCGCCGCGCGCGATGTGCTCGCCGCGGCCGGGCTGGCCGAGTACTTCGTGCACCGCACCGGTCACGGCATCGGCCTGTCGGTGCACGAGGAGCCCTACATCGTGGCCGGCAACGACCTGGTGCTGGAGCCGGGCATGGCGTTCAGCATCGAGCCGGGCATCTACTTCCCGGGGCAGTGGGGTGCGCGGATCGAGGACATCGTGGTGGTCACCGAGGACGGCTGCGAGTCCATGAACACGCGCCCGCACGGCCTCACCCGGCTGTAGGTCAGGCGGCGAATTCCGCTGTGTAGCGCCAGAAGTCGACCATCCAGGGGTCCGGTACGGGGCTGTGCTGACCGACCTGGGTGAGCAGGATGCCGATGGCGCCGGTGGCCGGCGTGAGGTGGGCGGCGGTACCGGTGCCGCCCACCCAGCCGTACCGGCCGGGGATATTCCACGGTTGCAGCGGCGCGATGTCCACCGATCCGCCGAAGCCCCAGCCCTGGCCCTCGAGGAACAGGTCGGCGAACTCGCGGGTGTGCGGGGTGGTGTGGTCGGTGGTCATGAGCCGGACGGCCTTGTCGGACAACAGTCGTCGGCCGTCCGCGGTGACGCCGTCGGCGAGCAGCAGGCGGCAGAACCGCAGCCAGTCACCGGCGGTGCCGACCAGTCCGCCGTTGCCCATCGGTTGTGGGGACGGGGTGGCCCACTGGCCGTCGGGCGCGTCGGCGAGTTCGAGTCCGGTGTCGGTCACCCGGTAGTAGCTGGTGAATCGGTCGCGGGTGGCGGCGGGCGCGACGAATCCGGTATCGCGCATGCCGAGCGGTGCGAAGAGGCGTTCTTCCAGGAAATCCGGCAAGGACTGCCCGGACACGCGGTTGACCAGGATGCCCTGCAACATCGAGCAGACGTCGTAGAGCCAGGCGGTGCCGGGCTGGCACAGCATGGGAACGCGGGCCAGCGCCGCCAGCCATTCGTCGGCGGGCAGGAAGCGCTGCGGTTCGCGCCCGTCGAGCTGGACCGGGAACAGGGCCTGCATGGCCGGCAGCGTGAAGTCGGAGGCGAATCCGTAACCGGCCTGCGAGCTGAGCAGATCGAAGACGGTGATGGGCCGGTGTGCCGGGACCACATCGTCGATCGGGCTGAACGGGGTGCGCACGACCATGGGGTGGGCCAGTTCCGGCAGCCACAGGGCGACCGGATCGTGCAGCCCGACCTTCTCGTCGTCGACCAGCATCATGACCGCGGCCGCGGTGGCGATCTTGGTCAGCGAGGCCAGCCGGAAGATGGAATCGGGGGTCATGGGTACGGTACTGCCCGCGTGTGCCACGCCGGCCGCGGCGACCTCGTAGCGATCGCCTTGCGCGACAAGCGCTACCGCGCCCGGCAGCGCGCCGCTCGTGATGTGTTTGCCGATGACATCGTCCAGCCCGTCCATGGCCGAATCCTTTCTCTGATCAGGTGAATTCGAGAAGGTAGACGGGGCTCGCGCCGGGAATTGATCGGTCGCCGCGAAATTCGGTGACGTAGCCGGGATTCAGTCGGCGATCTCGAGCCGTTGGCTGACGAGCGCGCGGGTCACGGTGATGGCGATGACCACCCGGGTCGGGTTCTCGCGCGGCGTCTTGTAGCGCCCGGTGTAGCGCGCTTCGGCCTCGGCGACCGCGTCGGCGTCCTCCAGGATGGTGGCCGGACCCTCCAGGGTGAGCCAGCGCGCCCCGTCGACCTGGCTGACCGCGGCGTATCCGGAGCGGCGCACGTTCTTGACCTTGACCGTGGATCGGTCGGTAATGATGCGGGCGATCCCGGCCTCGGGGTCCCAGCTGAAGCCGACCGCGACCATGTGCGGGGTGCCGTTCGCACGCAATGTGGACACCGTGGCGAGGTGGCGTTCGGCGAGGAATTCCTCGGCGGCGGGCGACAGTCGCGGGCGCGCGGCGGTACTGGTCATATCCCGACGCTATCCGACCCGATCGGATGGCAAACTGTGGGCCATGGCATTCGGATCGCGGGACGTCGACCAGGGCGTCGTACTGCTGCTGGGCGGGCGCAGTGAAATCGGACTCGAGGTGGCGCGGCGGCTTTCGCCCGGCCGGGTGGTGATCCTCGCCGCGCGGCGCAGTGATCAGTTACAGGAGCAGGTTCGCGAGCTGGTGACCTCGGAGGCGAAGGCCGTGCACTGCATGGAATTCGACGCCGACGATCTGAGCAGTCATCAGCCGCTGCTGGAGAAGGTGATCGTCGAGCACGGGCGCATCGGCGTGGCGGTGCTGGCATTCGGCGTCCTCGGGGATCAGGCGCGCGCGGAACAGGATCCGGCGCATGCGGTGGCGGTGGTGCACACCGATTTCGTGGCGCAGGTGAACGTGCTGACCAGTCTGGCTAACTTGCTGCGTGAGCAGGGCGACGGGCAGATTGTGGTCTTCAGCTCGATCGCGGGAATCCGGGTGCGGCGCGCCAACTATGTCTACGGTTCGGCCAAGGCCGGGCTCGACGGTTTCGCGCGCGGACTGCAGGATGCGTTGTACGGCAGCGGGGTTCACCTGCTGCTGGTGCAGTCCGGTTTCGTCATCGGCCGCATGACCGCGGGCATGGAACCGGCTCCGCTGTCCAGCACCCCGGATCAGGTCGCCGACGCCGTGGTCGCGGGCCTGTATCGCCGCGCCCGCACCGCCGTGGTGCCGCGCGCGCTGCGGCTGGTGTTCCTGACCATGCATCTGGTGCCGCCGTCGCTCTGGCGCCGGGCGCCGCGATGAGCGGGCCGTCGCGCGGCGAGAGTGCCCCGATCGCCGTGGTGGGGATCGGGGCGGACGGCTGGGACGGCCTCGGCGGGCCCGCTCGGCGCGAGATCGCCGGGGCGGCGGTGCTTTTCGGTTCGGAGCGGCAGTTGGCGCTGGTTCCGGCGGGGGAGAGCGCTGCGGTGCGGGTGGCGTGGCCTTCGCCGCTGGTGCCGGCTCTACCGGGTCTGCTGGAACAGTATGCGGGGCAGCGGCTGTGCGTCCTCGCCAGCGGTGATCCGATGTTCTTCGGTATCGGCGTGACGCTCACCGGAATCGTTGGGGCGCAGCGGTTGCGGGTGTTGCCGCAGCCGTCCTCGGCTGCCCTGGCGTGTGCGCGGATGGGGTGGGCGCTGCCCGAGACGCCGGTGGTCAGCGCGGTGGCGCGGCGACTGGAGACGGTGCTGCCCGAGCTATCCGACGGCCGCCGGATGTTGCTGTTGAGCCCTGATGAGCACACTCCGGCCCGGCTGGCGGATCTGCTGTCGCGCAACGGTTTCGGTGATTCGCGGCTGACGGTGCTGGAGCAGCTGGGCGGACCGGCGGAACACGTAGTGTCCGGGCAGGCGGCGAACTGGGATGCGGCTCCGGGTGATCCGCTGAATATCGTCGCCATCGAATGCGTCCGCAACGCGGATGCCCCGCGCCTGAGCCGGCTCCCGGGTCTCCCGGACTCGGTGTACGGCGGCGACGGTCAGCTGACCAAATCCGAGATCCGCACCCTGACGCTGGCGACCCTGGCGCCCGCGCCCGGCGAACTGCTCTGGGATGTGGGCGGCGGTTCGGGCACCATCGCCATCGAATGGTGCCGCACGCACCCCGGCTGTCGCGCAGTCGCTTTCGAGCGCCTGGAGAGCCGCCGCAAACAGATCACCGCGAACGCCGCGGCGCTGGGCGTCCCGCAACTCGAGGTCCGCGGTCCCGCCCCGGCCGGCTTCGGCGAGCTGTCCGCGCCGGATGCGGTGTTCATCGGCGGCGGGCTGACCCAGGACGGCATGTTCGAGGCCTGCTGGGAGCGGCTGCCGGTGGGTGGGCGTCTGGTGGCGAATGCGGTGACGGCCGAATCGGAATCGCTGCTGCTGCGGCTGGCTGCCACCCATGGTGGCGAGCTGCGCCGCTTCCAGGTCTATCGCGCCGAACCCCTCGGCGGCTTCACCTCGTGGCGCCCGCAATTGCCCGTGACGCAGTGGTCGGTGGTGAAGGACCCGATCGTCGCCTGATTCGGGGCCCGCTCGGCGCGCTACTGAATCATACTGGCAGGAAACTTGTTTCACTGCCGCCCCGGCGGGTAGGCCGGTGGGGGATGGTCGGCGCGCCGGAGCGGGAGGCGATCGAGATGGCAGGATATCCGTCGAGGGTGCGGCGAGTGCTGCGCACGGCGCCGTGGAGCCGGAACCGGCTGATGCGGCGATCCGATCGCATCGAGGGCGTCATACGCCTGTTCGTGCTGCTGGTGCTGGTCGCGGCGATCCCGATCGGAGTGGGCTGCGGCAGCGCCGCGGCCGCGCACGCGGCTGCCCGGATAGCCGCGCAGAACAGTGGGAAGTCGGCCGTCACCGCGACGATCGCCGCCGATCCGATCGTGCTCCCGGTCGATCAGCGGGTGCCGGTGGTCCAGCCCGCGACCACCGTCACCTGGACGGCGAACGGCCACCCCAACACCGCGACCATCGATGTGCCCACGGGCGCGAAAAAGGACGACACCCTGCGGATCTGGGTCGATCCCTCCGGCCGTCAGACCTGGCCGCCACGCTCGGTGCACGACGCCCGCACCCACGGCATCGAGATCGGAATGCTGATCCTCGCCGCCATCTGCACCGGCGCCCTCATACTCTTCCGCGCCGCCGAGTGGCTCCTGGCCCGCCGCCGCTCCGCCGCCTGGGATCGCGACTGGAGCCGCGTGATCCGCCGCCGCACCACCGATTGGTAATCGCCTGCCATCCGGTCCTAGGAACCGTGCACCCAGGAAGACGCGCCCTGCCACCCGCGTGCGCCACGGGACATCCTGGCCGGTACCGAGCGGCACACCACGCGGCCGCCGGACCGACTCCGAAGGGCGGAATTGTCGATGGTGACCGAACAGCAGGTGGGGGACTGGGTCGACGGGTACGTGCGGGCCTGGACCAGCAACAGCAAGAAGGACATCGCCGCGTTGTTCACCCCGGCGGCCGAATATCACGAATGGCCTTATGAGACCGACTGGGTCGGGCGCGAGGCGATCGTCGACGGATGGCGCGGACGCCGGCAGTGGCAGCAGGGCGGCTGGGAATTCGAATGGAAGCTCCTGACCATCAACGGCGATACCGCGGCGATCGAGGGCATCGGCCGCTACGCGGAGTTGGGCACCTTCGCGAATCTCTGGACGGTGACCTTCGACAAGCGGGCCGGGTGCACCATGTTCCGCATGTGGAACAACCAGGTCTGAATCACGAACTGCCGGTGCGGGAGTGCTGTCGGAACCGTTTGGTCGGGGTCGGGGCGGGTATCGCCACCGCAGATCCGGATGACCCGAATCGCTGGAATCGACAGGCGGAGTGAACGACATGGTCTATGGAGGCAGCAGGGTACGGGGAGGCGGCGTGCGGATCGGCGGTCTGGTGACGTTGCTGTTCGTGGTGTGGCTCATCATCGGCGCCGTCGCTGCCGGGCAACGCCACTACTACGACAATGCGCCCACCAATTGCGCCGGTGCGGGCACTATCGCGGTCACCATCCTGGCCGGTCCGCTCAACTACACCGGGGCGAATCCCAAGGTCACCGATTGTGATGTGAAGCTACCGCAGCCCAGCCAGTAGTCCCGAAGCGGCGCACACTGAGCCGGACAGGGTTTCGATCGCGGCGAGCCAATCCCGTGTGCGGATCAATTCCGATCGGTAAGTTCCCGGACTTGTCTTTCCGTCCGACTCCTGGAGCTCTCTGTGCCCCGCTTGACCCCGGTCCTCGCCGTGCCCGCCCTCGCCCTCGCCCTGCTGGCGACCGCCTGCTCCCAATCCACCACCAATTCGGCTGGGCCACAGGCGACTTCGACGGTAGCGCAGGCGACCGGGAAGCGGCCCGCACCCTTCGACCAGGGCACGGTCAAGGTGGCGCTGGTGCGGCAGAGCGGGGCGGGCGACTACTTCGAGCAGTGGGGCAATGGCGCGAAGGCGCAGGCCAAGGCGCTGGGCATCGATCTGGCCGTCTATGACGCGCAGGCCGACAATGCCAAGCAGGCCACCGATCTCAACTCCGCCATCAACTCCGGTGCGCGGGCCATCATCGTCGATCACGGCTTCCCCGCCACGGTGGCGCCGCTCATCGATCAGGCCGTGGCCAAGGGCATCACGGTGGTGACCTATGACGTCGACACCACCAATCCGAAGGTGATCACCACCGAACAGGACGACGCCGATATCGCCACCGCCGCCATCGGCGCGCTGTCCGCGGCCATCGGGAAGAACGCGCCCGTCGGGTATGTGAATGTCGCGGGATACGCGCCGCTGGACAGGCGGGATGCGGTGTGGCAGAAGGCTGTCGGGGACAATGGCTGGACGCAGGCGTTCAAGGTCGGCAAGGTCACCGACTCCACCACCACCGACAATGTGCCGCTGATCAGTGCCGCGCTGACCCAGCACGGTGAGGTGAAGGGCATTTTCGCGCCCTACGACGAACTGGCCAAGGGCGCGACGCTTGCGGTGCAGAACAAGCATCTCGAGGGTTCGGTGAAGGTGGTGGGCGCGGATATCTCCAATGCCGATATCCAGGCCATCACCGCCGCGAACAGCCCGTGGGTGGCGACCGCCGGGACGGACCCGTCCGCGGTCGGGGCGGCCGTGGTGCGGACCGCCGCGCTGCAGCTGGCCGGTCAGCTGAGTAAGTCGACCGTGCAGTTCCCGGCCGTGGCCGTCACCCGGGATCTGCTGGTGAGCAAGCAGATTCAGAATCTGGACCAGCTGCGCGCGGCGCTGCCCGCGCTGGCGTTGAACCAGGTCAGCGCGGCGGACTGGATTCCCGTTGTCGCCCACTGATTCCGGAGATCCCGCCGATACCGGCCGGGGCGCGGAGGCCCCGGTGGTCGCCTTGCGTGCGGTCGGGATGTCTTTCGGCGGGCGCAGTGTGCTCGACGAGATCTCGCTGGAGCTGGCCCCCGGCCGGGTGACGGCGCTGCTGGGTGCGAACGGCGCCGGGAAATCCACGCTCATCAAGGTGCTCTCGGGTGTGTATCCGGGCTATCGGGGGCGGGTGTCGATCGATGGCGTTGCCGCCGAATTGCATTCGCCGCAGGCGGCGCGACGGGCGGGGATCCGCACCGTGCACCAGCACATTGCCGACTCGATCGTGCCGGGGTTGTCGGTGGCGGAGAACCTCGTGTTCGAGGAGCTGGCCGCCGCGCAGGGCGGGCCGCTGGTCGGCAATGGGCGAATACTGGCTCGGGCCAGGGAGATTCAATCCGTGCTCGATCTGGGCTGGGATGACCGAGTGCTGCGCCGCGATGTCGCCGAACTCGGTATCTCCGATCAGCAATTGCTGATTCTGGCTCGCGCGCTCACGGATCGGCCCAGGCTGCTGATTCTGGACGAGCCCACCTCGGCGCTGTCGTCGGCGGAGGCCGGGCGTTTGTTCGCCATCATCGGCCGGCTGCGCGCCGCGGGCATCGCGATCCTGTACGTCTCGCATCGTCTCGGTGAAATCGATGCGCTGGCAGAGGATCTGGTGGTGCTGCGCGACGGCAGGCTGACCGCCCTGCAGCGGCGGCCCTTCGACTGGGACGCGGCGCTGCGGGCCATGCTGGCCACCGCGCAGTCCGCCGCGACCCGCCGCCCCGCCGATGCCGGTCCCCGCCACGCGGATCCGGTGCTGTCGCTGCGGGCGGTGCCGCTGCGCCGCGACCGGCGGCCGCTGGATCTCGATCTGCGCGGCGGCGAGGTGACCGGTGTGGTCGGCTTGCTCGGCGCGGGCAAGACCGAACTGGCGCGGGGCATCTTCGGTGCGGAACCGCTCCGAGGCGGCGAAATGGTCCTCGACGGCGTGGCTTTCCGCCCCCGCCACCCCGCCGATGCGATCCGGCGCGGTGTGCACTTGGTGCCCGAGGACCGGCATGTCGATGCCCTGATCCCCGGTTGGTCGATTGCGCAGAACGTCTCACTGCCGTTCCTGCGTTCGATTTCCGGCCGCTCGGGCGGGCTGAGCCGGGGCCGGGCGGCCGCGCTCGGCCGTCGGGTGCTCGGCGAGCTCGGTGTGGTGGCTCGCGACGAGGACAGCCTCGTCGAGGAGTTGTCCGGCGGGAATCAGCAGAAGGTGGTGGTCGGTCGCTGGTTGGCCGAGACACCCCGGCTGCTGATCCTCGACGAGCCGTTCCGCGGGGTGGATCTGGGTGCGCGCCGCGATATCGGCGGGCGGGCTCGCGCACTGGCGGCCGATGGTGGCGCGGTGTTGCTGCTGTCCGCGGATATCGATGAGGTGCTTGAAGTTGCCGATCGCGTGCTCGTGCTCGTGGACGGTGAAATCCGCACGGACACCTACGATCCGGATCCCGATCGCATAGTGCAGACGCTGGCCGCGGTGTGAGGCCGCGCCCCTGCTCACTTTTCCCCTATCAGAAGGTTTTCCGATGACTCTGACCGAGCGGCCCGTTGCGCCGCCCGTTGCGCGGCGGGTGTGGCGCGCCGGTGATCTCGTCGTCAAGTACGGCTTCCTCATTGTCACCGCCGCGCTGTTCGCCTGGTTCAGCGTGAGCGAGCCGGCGTTCCGGAGTGGTTCGAACCTGCTGGATGTGCTGCGCTACGTGTCGGTGGCGGCCATCCTCGGGCTGGGCGTGACCCTGACCATGGCCGTCGGCGGCCTGGACATGTCGGTGGGAGCCGTTGCCGGGCTGGCGGTGTCGGTGGCGGCGGAGACGATGGTGGTGCACAACCAGATCGGGACCATCGCGGTGCTGGTGGTGCTCGCGGTGGGTGCGCTCGCGGGCCTGGTGAACGCGGCGCTGATCGTGCTGCTGCGGGTGCCCGATATGCTCGCCACGCTCGGCACCATGTTCGCCCTCTCGGGTCTGAAGCTGGTATTGGTGAGCGGGCAATCCATTTCGCCCGGCATGACCTTGCCGGACGGGTCCAGCGCGCCCGGGAAGTTCACCTCGGGCTTCCTGTCCATCGATCGCGGCAGTGTGCTCGGTATCCCGGTGTCGGTGCTGATCTTCGCCGTGCTGACGGTGCTGGCCTGGGTTTTCCTGGCCCGGACCCGCTGGGGCAGAGTGCTTTTCGCGGTCGGAGCGAATCGGGAGGCCGCGCGGCTGGCCGGCGTGCGGGTCGGTCTGTATCGCAGCCTGGCCTATGTGCTGTCGGGTCTGCTCGCCGCGACGGGCGGGCTCATTCTGGCCGCGCGCATCGGGCAGGGTGATGTGTCGGCGGGCAATTCGCAGCTGCTGGAGGCCGTCGCGGTAGCGTTGGTCGGCACTTCGGTGCTGGGCCGGGGCCGCCCGAATGTGTGGGGCACCGCGCTGGGTGCGGTGCTGATCGGCATTATTTCCTCCGGCCTCACCATCGCCGGACTGCCGTACTACACCCAGGACGTGGTCGAGGGTGTAGTGCTCATTCTGGCGCTGGTCTGCAGTTTCACACTTTCCGGAGGTAAGCGGTCATGACGTACGAGTATCGGATCCTGGAAGCCGCCGAGGTGGCGGCGCATCTGCGCGAGCGCGGCTACTGGGGGACCGGCGCGGTCGATGTGGCCGAGGTGTCCGACGGCAACCTGAACCGCGTATTCGTCGCCACCCGCCGGGATGACGGTCGCAGCGTCGCGGTCAAGCAGGCATTGCCGTGGGTGCGGGTGGCCGGTCCGTCCTGGCCGATGAGTCCCACGCGGGCCGCCGCCGAGGCGCGCGCCTACCGCCGGGTGACCGCGGTCGCGCCGGAAACCGTTCCGGCCCTGCACGATTACGATGCCCAGAACTTTGCCCTCATCATGGAGGATCTGTCGGATCTGCGGGTGCTGCGCGGGGTGCTGAACGAGGGCGGCGGCTATGGCGGCGCGTCCACCGCGGTCGGTGTGTTCGTGGCCCGATTGTCCTTCGCCACCAGTGATTTCGGCCTCTCCTCGGCGGAACGCAAGGCGCTGCTCGCGGAATCGGTCAACCCGGAACTGTGCAAGATCACCGAGGACCTGGTGCTCGCCGAACCGTACCTCGAACACGAGCACAATCACTGGCACGAGGGCGTCGCCGACCTGGTCGCCGCCTACCGCGCCGACACCGCCCTGCGCACCGAAATCGCCGACCTACGCCACACTTTCATGGCCGGCGCCCAAGCGCTGTTGCACGGCGACCTGCACACCGGCAGCATCATGGTCGGCGTCCGCGACGGCGCCGAGGTGATCCGCATCTTCGACCCGGAGTTCTCCTTCGTCGGCCCGATCGGCTTCGATCTGGGCCTGTACTGGGGCAATACGATCGCCGCCGAGGCGCGCGCGCACGCACTGGGCCGCAGCATCGAGCCGGGCGCGGAACTCGCGCGAAGCTGGCACGCCTTCGAATCGGAATTCCGCCGCCTGTGGCCCGACCGGCTGGACACCTTCTTCGATGATGCGTACCTCGACCGGTTTCTCCGCCGCGTCTGGTCGGATGCCCTCGGCTACGCGGGCGCCGAAATCATCCGCCGCATAATCGGTTTCGCCCACCTGTCGGATCTGGACACCCTCCCCGATCCGGTCGCGGCTTCCCGTCGAGCGCTGACGGCGGGCCGTGAACTGATCCTGCGCCGCACCACCCTCGCCGATCCCGAAGCCGTAGGCGAGCTCCTCACCGCAACCGGCACTCCGGCGGTGATCGCCGGCCGGCGCCAGGACAATTCGGTGGAGGGCGTTCGACAGCGTCGCTAACATCCATGGTGTGGCCATCGTCGTGCGTACGCACCGATTTCTCGGCCCCCGCGCCCTCCCGAGGTGCCGCCGGGGCCGTATCTCGCCACGTTCGGCGAGCTGACCTGCAGGAGCATCTGTTTCGAGGGCTCGGGGGTTTCCGCAATCCCGCACACCGCCCTCCTATCAGGAGCTCGCCATGCTGCCGTATCTCTCCGATGACCAACTCGCCCATGATCTGACGATCCGCGATCTCACCGACCCCACCGCCGGCACCCACGCCCTGCAGTTGATCGTCGACCGCATCGTCGACGCCTTGGCACGGCAATGGGGATGCGAAGTGCGATGGCACCGCGGCGACCGCATAGTCACCATCGCCGACAACTACGACAACCTCGGCTACGACCCCGGCGATGTCACCCGCGCTGCCCGCTACACCCGCTACGTCGACGACCACCGCATGCTCCGCAGCCACTCCAGCGCAATGATTCCCGCTGCGCTACGGGCACTTTCCACCGACCCCGCCGACGATGTGCTGCTCGTATGTCCCGGAATCGTCTACCGCCGCGACAGCATCGACCGCCTCCACAGCGGCACACCCCACCAACTGGACCTGTGGCGCATCACTCGCGGACAGCACCACAGGACGACCGCCGATCTGACGGAAATGATCGCGGTCGTCCTCGACGCACTGCTACCCGGCGTGCAATACCGCCTGGACCCCCGAGCCCACCCCTACACCGAGCACGGCCACCAGGTGGACGTGGCCCGGCACGGTGAGTGGATCGAAATAGCCGAATGCGGCCTGGCTGGCCCCGAAGTCCTCCGGCGTTCGGGCCTCGACAGCTCCCACGGTGGTCTGGCCATCGGCCTGGGCCTCGACCGAATGCTGATGCTCCTCAAGGGAATCCCCGACATCCGCATTCTCCGTTCCCCTACCCCCGCCATAGCCGCCCAGCTCGAGGATCTCTCCCCCTATCGCCCCATCTCCTCCATGCCCGCCATCCGCCGCGACCTCTCCATCGCAGTCGCCCCCAACGACCTCGCCGAAGACCTCGGCGACCGAATCCGCGAAGCCCTGGGCGCCCAGGCCGACGACATCGAATCCGTCGAAATCCTCACCGAAACCCCCTGTTCCGCCCTCCCACTCCAAGCCCTCCACCGGCTGGGAGCCCACCCCGCCCAAAAGAACCTGCTGATCCGAATAACCCTCCGCCGCCTCGACAAGACCCTCACGGACCAGGCCGCAAACGTCCTGCGCGACCGTATCCACGCCACCCTGCACCAAGGCACCACTTACCGGTAGCGTGCTCGATTTGTGGCGTGGTTCGTCCGGGCCCACATGATCACTCAGCGTCGGGCGGTGTTCAGATTCCGCTGATGCGGTCCGGCTCGATGACGAAGATGACCCGGACCTGGTCGCGGCCGCCGTACCACGGGTATGGCCCGCCCAGGTAGCGCTGGGCGAGTTGCTCGATGTGCTCGGTGGCGCCTTCGGTCCGCACCTCGAGTACGCGCCCGCGCACCTGGAAGTAGCGCCGCTGCTGGTCGGGATCGGTGACCGTCAGCGCCACCCGTGGATCACGCTGGATGTTCCGCGTTTTCACGTGGGTGAGCACGCTGTTGATCAGTACGTGCTCACCATCGGTGTCCACCCAGGTCTGGGTCAGCTGCGGCGACCCGTCGGGCATGGTGGTGGCCAGGTAGCAGAGCGCGGGCCGGTGCAGCAGTTCGACGAGGTCTTCGGGCATCTTCACGGGCATCACTCTATGAGTTCGCCCGGCGGGTCAGTTCTGCGGCGCGGGCTGTGGCTGCGGAGCTGCCCACTTGGAGGTGCCCGGCGCGGCCTGCCAGGTATTCATCAGGTCGATGCCCGCGGCGATCAATGTCGGCCCGCCCGCGACCAGGCCACCGATGATTCCGCCGGCCGGAGCCCCGGCAATACCGCCCGGAATGCAGCCGAGCGCGATGGTGGTGACGCACCCGACGGCGAAACCGATGATCCCGCCGACCAATGCGCCGACCTGACTGGCGACCGAGAGCTTGCCGCTGAACTCGTTCATCGCCTTCTGATCCTCTTCCGGCGAGGCAATCGATTTCAGCGCGCCCGGCTGGGCGGGGAGCTGCAGTCCTTCCGGCTTGGTCGGCGTGATCTCGAGAACGGTGTCATCGTTCTTCGCGATGGCCGTCACCGGAACCGGAACGTCCCCGATCCGGTAATCGAGCGGCATCGACACCACCGTCGCGCCGCTCTCGTCCTTGATATCGGCCACCGGGATCTTCGCGGCGTCGGGCGTCGCACCCTCCTGCTCGCGCAGCTCGAACCGCGCACCCCGCAGTGTGGCGACCACGGTCTTGTCGATCACCTTGAGCGAGTACCGGATCCCCGGATCGGCCGGGGCGGCAGGCTCGGCGTAGGCGGTCCCCGCGCCGGCGCTCAGCGCGCCGACGACCAGCGCGGCCGCCGCGGTGGTGCTGCGGAATTCCATTCGATGTCCCAATCCGTCGTAGGGTCGCCCACCCCACTGTTGCCCACGAGACATGCTGTCTCTCAAGCAATTCCGCTGCTTGTGCGGCAATAGTGGTGCGGTCGAAAGCGATTGAGACCAGCCTAGAATGGGTTACGGCCCGGAAATGTCGCCGATGATTCCCGATAGAGCCGATGATGATCATCCAGTGATGCGGTGGTGACGGGATCGTCCGTGTGCGGACATCGGATGGATGCAGCGAAACAGCGTCGACCGGTCGACACCCAGTTTCGATCAGGCGTGGTGGGTGGCGTGTCTGGTGAGGAATTCCAGCTCTACGCGGAGCACGTCGGAGTGGTCGAGTCCGCCGGAGTAGACGTCGTAGTGCCCGCCGCGGCTGCGGTAGAGCTCGCCCCTGGGGGCTCGCGCCGCGACCTGGGTGGCAGGGCCGGTGGGGGCCATTGTGTCGGTTTCGGCGACGACCATCAGCAAGGGGCATTCGATCCGGCGGGCTGCTCGGGCGGGGCGATGGACGGTGATGTCGAGCAGTGATCGTGCGGTGACGCGGTTGGGCCAGGGCTCGCCGTCGGCCGGGGTGAGTCGCCGCAGTCCGGTGAGTGCGTCGTCGGTGGCGATCACGCCGAGGCTGTCGGGTGCGACGCTGACCGGCAGGTATTTCGGCGGTTTGCCGGTGACGCTGCCGAACAGGTCGGCGACCGCGGTGGCGGTCAGGCGCAGCGAGCGAGCCGGGGGCACCTTGCTCATCCCGGCCAGGCCGTCCACGAGGGGGCATTGTGCGATGGCTCCGGCCAGGCCCGGATCGGTGGCCGCGATATCGAGGATGTGCATGCCGGCGAAGGATGTTCCCCAGATGAAGAGGCGATCGTTGTCGAGGGAGTCGTGGCGGCGTGCCCAGGCCAGCGCGGTGCGGTAGTCCTCGCGCTGGCGGCGGATCGAGAGGAGTTCGCGGGGTGTGCCGCCGGATTGTCCCCAGTGGCGGTAGTCGAATACGAGGGCGGCAAATCCGTTGGCGGCGAAGAACTCTGCGAACGGGGCGAGGCCGGCGGCTTTGATTCCGCCGATGCCGTGGGCCATCACGACCGTCGGGTGTGGCGCGGGTGTCGACGGGAGGTAGAGCCAGCAGTCCAGTTCGGTGTCCGCACCTGCCGGGATACGCACCTGCTCGCGGGTGATGTCGGTCATCGGGGGTCCTTCGCGGTGGAATCGATGGTGATCGTTGCGCCGGCCGAACGGGCGAGATCGGCGCCGAACAATGCGGCGGGGGTGAACGCGCCGGCGCGGGCGTCACCGTCGGCAATCCGGGCCGCGACCGTGGCGGCGACGCGGCTGGTGAATCCATAACCCTCGCCGGTCTGCAACCAGGCCTGGTGGGTTTCGCCGCCGTCCCATTCCGCGCACGCGTACGCCCACGAGGTCTCGCCCGGTGTGCTCGGTGGTGTCAGTCGCCAGCGGTCCACCAGACGGATTGCGGTGCGGCGCAAGGCATCTACTCGCAGCACCGCGCCGATGATCGGTAGTGCGGCCCGCGCCGCGCGGCCGGTGGGCACCTCGCTGGAGGTCGCGATTATCGTGCCGGCGCCGGAGGCGCGCAGGGCGGCTTCCAGCTCGCCGGTGGGTACTGCCACCGTGGCGCGCGTCGTGCCGTCGGGCAGGGGAGTGTGTTGCGGGTGGGCGCCGAGCCGGGTCCGTTCGAGCCGGCCGTTTCGGTAGATGAGCCCGCCGGTCGCCGCCGCATCGATCACGCTGGCCAGCACCGCCGGTCCGAGGCCGTCCACGACGGGCATCGCGGCGACGCGGACCCGGGTGGGGGATGGGCGTCCTGCGCACAGCTCGTACACCAGGGCCTCGGTCGCCAAGACACCGAATCCCGCACCGGTGACCAGCGTCGAACCCGCGGCCCGCGCTGCCGAATCCAGCTCCGATAGTGAACGCACGGGCTGGAATTCGTTGGCCAGATCCACGTAGTGACTGCCCGCGGTCACGCAGGCCCGCGCGGTCGGGACGGTCGTCGTGCCGAACGGGCCGACCGTGTTTACCACGACATCGGGCCTGTCGGTCGCGATCTGCGCGACCGGGTCGTCGGTGACCAAGGTGCGTGGTGTCGGTCCGCCGAGTGCCTCGATCGCCGCGGCGGCCTCGGTCAGCCGTTGCGCGTTCCGGCCGACCAGCACGATCTGATGCCCGCCGGCACGTAACTCGGCGCTGATGCTCTGCCCGGCGCGGCCGGTCGCGCCGACGATCCAGATTTCTGCCATGCACATACGCTACGGTCTGTAGCGTATGTCTGGCAAGGGTTGATCCGCTACACTCCGTAGCGTATGTCTGAGAAGGGTAAATCCACCGGGATGGGCCGCCCCCGCAATGCGGCCCTGGATACCGCCATCACCGCGGCGGTCGAGCAGTTGCTGCTGAGCGAGGGCTACAACGCGGTCACCTGCGACCGGGTCGCCGCCCTGGCCGGGACCACCCGCAGCGCGCTGTATCGCCGCTTCTCGGGGCGGGTCGCATTGCTCACCAGCGCGATAGTCGCGCATTTCGGCACCGACCCGGCGCCCGATACCGGCAGCCTGCGCGGCGACCTGATCGAGCTGCAACGCCGGCAGGTCGAGTTCTTCCGCACTCCGGTTGTCGCGGCAGGCATTGCCGGTCTGCTCGGCGACCTCGGCAGCGACCCTCAGTGGAGTGCGCTGTTCCACGAGGCATTCATGGCGCCCCGCCGCCGATCGACCGAGGCGATGTTCCAGCGTGCCGTCGACCGCGGCGAAATACCGCCCTTCACCCACCCCACCCTCGTCTCCGACATCTTGACCGGACCGCTGCTGCTACACGCGATGCTCCCGGCCACCGGACCGCTCGACGACACCCTCGTTATCGCCACGGTCGACGCGGCCCTGCACCTGCTGTCCTCCGGCATTCGCGACGTGTAATCCGCTCCGCCCCAGCGCATTCGAAGCTCGGCGGCCCGCTATGCCCGGGTGAGATCAGTCGGTCGGATCGCCGAACCAGCGGGCGAGGTGCTCGTTCAGGTCCTGCGCGGGGAATGCACACCGAAATCGGTTCCGGCGATGGCACGTAATTGCTGCTTGAAATCATCGAGGGTGGGCGGCTCCGTGCGATCGCTGACTCCCGCGGCGGGAAGCACCACGCTGTAGACCTTTTCACCGACGGGCCGGAGCATGAATCGGTTGTCGGTCGCGCGGAGCTCAGTCACCTTGGCGGCGAGCTCCTCTCGCGGTACACCGACTTCCATCTCACCGTGCAGCGTGTCGTGCCGTGCAGGCTCGCCGGGGAAGGCGACGCCGAGCAGTTTGCGCAAGGCACTGCGCGCGCCGTCACAGCCGACGAGGTAACGCGTCCGCAGCCGCTCCCCGTCGCCCAGTTCGACCGTCACACCCTCGTCGTCCTGCTCGAAACCGGTTACCGCGCAACCATGCCGGACCTGCGCGCCCAGTTCGATCGCATGTTCTTCGAGTCGAGGCTGCGCATATGCAGGCTGACTATGCGGACGTGCGATCCGGGCTCGGGTTCCTGCTCCAGCACGAGGACCCGCACATTGTGCAGCCGCAGTTCGGCGGCCAGCATCGCACCGGTCGGCCCGCAGCCGGCGATGATCACATCGAACATGAACCACCCATTCTGGATCTCCGCAGGTCCTGGCATCGGCCGCCATTGTGCGGCACCTCCGGGAATGGCCGCAAGCGATATATGAGAGTGACGTCCTCAAAGTGGACGGAAAGCCCGGTCCGTATCGGAATCCGGTGTCGCGCTGACGATTTCGTCGAGCACGGCCCGCATGGCGGCGACCTGGTCCGTGCCCACCCGCGCGACGAGGCGGCGTTCGTAGTCGGCGTGGAATTCCCGCACGGTCTCGAGCATGTCGCGGCCCCGGTCGGTCAACTGCAGCAGTTTGGCCCGCTTGTCCGCCGGATCCGGCCGCCGCTCGACGTAGCCGTACTTGACCATCTCGTCCACCACCTTGGCCGCGCCCTGTGCGGTGATGCCGAGTCGCTCGCCCAATTGGCTTGCGGTGAGCGCGTTCTCGGCCAGCGTTCGCAAGACGTAGCCGTAGGACGCGCCCATCATGCGATGGCCGCGCTCGGCCAGCCGTGCGTGCAGTTCCTGAACGAATGCCTGATATGCCTGCCCGAGCAGCACGCCGAAATCCATCCTTGACTCTCCTCTCGCCAATATGTTCAACTCTAGTTGAACACCGTAGTTGAACACCTTAGTTGAGCATTGGGAGAACCGCCATGACACTCATCGAATCCGCCGCCGCACCCACCTTCGAAGGCCCGCTCATGACCGCCGTCGGCCTGGCCGCCCCGAGCCGCGGATCCACCGAGAACAGCGTCTGGCGCTTCACCATGCACCCGGGCAATCCGGGCCACGAGCACATGGTCTCCCGCGAGGAGATCTTCATCGCCCTCTCCGGCAGCGCCCGCGCCACCATCGGTGGCGAGACCTTCGACTTCAGCGCCGGCGACGCCCTGGTGATCCCCGCGCACACGCTGTTCAAAGTCTCCGTGCCGGGTGACGAACCGTTCGAAGCAGTCGCCGTCCTGCCGGTCGGCGCATACGCCCAGGCCCCCGGCGGCGATCCCGTCAGCCCGCCCTGGGCCCAATAGGTCACTCCCGCACGATCATCGACCCTTCGGGGCGGATCGTGTGGCCGTCAAGGATTCGTCAAAGCGGGGCCGGAGATCTTGCCCGGGGTTGTCCGGTGGGGTGGTATCCCTACTGTGATTGCATTCTCCGGCCCTCGCTGCGCCATGCGCGCTGTCGCCGGTATTGCACGTCATCGGATCGAGCGTATGCCGTCCGCGCTGGAGTTGTTCGGTTTCCAGAGTGAGGACGAGCCCCCGAGTCGGGGGTAGTCGATCCGTCCTATCCCTTTGCCGCGCAGGGTATCCGCGTCGCGGTGTCGCCATTGTTCGTGCGACGTTCCACCTTCTTCGCGTGTGTCATCGCGAACTTCTCGTGTGCTTCGGCTCCGGGGCACATCACTCATGATCGGAGAGCTATGTCCGTAAGCCCGTCCAGCACCCGCACCGTCCTCGTGACCGGGGCCGATACGCGCCTCGGTTTCGCGACGGCGCAGCGGGTGATCGCCGACGGCGACACCGTCATCGCGCACATCCTGGACAAGAATCACGCCGACGAGACGACGCAGCGCCTGCAGGCCCTGGCGAAACCCGGCCGAGTGCGTGTGGTGCACGCCGATTTCGCGCGTCTGACCGAGGTCGACGAACTCGGCCGCGCGCTGGCCGCGGAATACCCCCGCCTGGATGCCCTGATCAATGTCGCCTCGATCGCCGCGCCCGATGCGCGCACCCACACCGAGGACGGTCACGAATTGACCCTCCAGGTCAACTATCTCGCGCCGCACCGCCTGACCACGGCACTGCTCCCCGCGCTCGAAGCGGCCCGCGGCCGGGTCGTCACCGTCACGTCGAAACTGCACGCCGCCGGAAACCTCGACTACACGGATCTGGATCGCCGGCGCGGCATCTACACCCCGCTCGCCATCTACGCCCAGTCCAAGCTGGCGCTGACCATGTTCAGTCGTTCCCTGGCCGAAACCGGACCGGCCGGACTGATCTCGATCAGCGTGCAACCGACCGACTTCGAGATCGACCTCCCGCGCGTCCGTAGCCACCGCACCGCGCCCCTCGACAACGCTGCCGCCCTGCTCGTCCAGCTGGCGACACCCGCCACCCCCGTCATGAACGGCGGCTACTACGAAGGCACCGAACCCGCGAACGCCGCAGCGCTGGTACGTAATTCGCGTGCCCGCACCCGCCTGGCGGCCTGGAGCAATCAGCTCGCGCACTCCGCCTGATCGCAGCGCATGACCTCCTCGCCACCGGTCGAGACATCATCGGAGACGATGCTCTGACGTCTGCAGGGACGCTTCGGCTTACGGACCGGGGCGAGGCGGTCGCCGCAGGGGCGATCGCGGGGCTTCTGGAAAGATCGGGCGGCATGGTTGTGGTTCGCCCGGTTGAAGAACTTATCGAGGTCGAGGATCCTGCGTGGCCTTCGCTGCGTGAGATGTTCACGAGGGCAGCGGTTTCGGTGGATGTGCTGCCGGTCGATCCGGTGCGGGCCCGGGAGGTGTTGTTCCGGTTGCAGGTGAGCGCCTATTCGACACTCGGTGCGCTGGCGTTGAATACCGGTGGGCTGCTGGTCGATCGGGGGTGGCTTCGAATTCTCGGTGGCGGGTACGGGGGGTTGCCGGATCTGGCTGCGGTGAACGGGATCGGCGAACCCGGTGAGGGCCGCGGGATGTTGACGGTGGCGGTGGACGTGCTGGGTGGGCAATTCGCTGTCAATGGCGGTGCGTTGCCGGGCAAGTTGGGGGAGATCTGTTTCTTCGGGTCCGACACGCTGCGATGGGAGCCGATCGGTGGCGGGCATTCCGCCTTCATCGCCTGGGCGGTCGGTGGTGGGCCGGCCGATTTCTACGCCGATGTGCGGTGGCCGGGCTGGGCCGAGGAGGTCGAAGGACTCCCGGCGGATACGGGTCTGTCGATCTATCCGCCCCTGTGGAGTGCCGAGGGCCGGGCCGACATCGCGGCGACCAGCCGCCGTGGCTGCCCGATCGCCGAACTCGTCGCCCTGCACGTCGACACTGCCGAGCGGTTGGACACCTGACGGGTCCTCGGCCGTGTCGAGAGCCTTGACATCTACTCTGCGATACAGTCTACTGGTACTCAGTAGCACTGAGTAGTGCTGCTCCGATCGAAGGAGGCTGCTACGGACAACTTGACGGAGATGCTGAAAGGCACGCTCGAAGGGTGCGTCCTCGAGATCATCGGCACCGAGGAGACCTACGGGTATGCCATCACGCGTCGGCTCAATGAACTGGGTTTTGCGGACGTTATCGAAGGAACGATCTATGCCATCCTTCTGCGATTGGAGAAGAACGGGCTGGTCGATGTATCGAAGAGGCCTTCCGAAGTTGGCCCGCCGCGTAAGTTTTATGCACTCAACGATGCAGGGCGCAAAGAACTGGCGACATTCTGGACGAAATGGGATTACGTCTCATCGCGCATCAATGAGCTCAAGGGAAGTGAGTAATGAATTTCTGGGAGAAGATCACCGGCAGCGACCTGACCAGGGAATACCAAGCGTTCGATGTTCGGGCCGCGGCTCTCCCGGCCGATTATCAGGCGGCATGGGCGCAGATCAAGACAAATCTGATGCCCTATGGGAACCTCTCGGGTCGCAACCTGATGCCGATCCTCGACGGTGCTCTGGGATTGCTGGAGGAAACCGCATCGGATGGCCAGAGCGTCCATGACGCACTGGGCGACGACATCAAAGGCTTCTGCGCGGCGATCGCCGGCGGAGAAGGCGCGAAGGGTTTTCAGGACAAGTGGCGTAATCAATTGAACAAGAACGTTGCAAAGAAACTCGGCCGGCTAGGAGGATAAAGTGGGCATCCGCGACATTATCGAAGGTAAGCGAGAGTGGCGGGCGCATATGGCGCGAGTCAAGGCGCTGCCGCCCGACTACCAGATCGTCTACAAGGAGATTCAGAAGTACTTCTTCAAGGTCGGACCGGTCGATCTGCTCGACGGGGGACTGCTCCCGGGGCTCCTCGACTTCTTCGAGGAAGGGGTAATAGCCGGCAAGGGCGTCATGGAACTCATCGGCAACGACGTCGCGGCCTTCTGCGATGACCTGGTGAAAGACTCACGCACCTACGCCGACATCTATCAGGAGTCCATCGCCGAGAAGGCCCGCACGGATACGCCCCGGGACCGCTAGCTGCAGTTTCGATCGCGCTGCGCGTAACCGGTGAGTGCGGGCAGCGTCCGGGCGATCGTGGGGCGATGACTTCCATCGCCGCTGAATCCGCGAACCATATTGTGAAATCCAGAGACCAGCGCACCGGGTCCACCAGCGATGCCGAGCTGGACGCGATCTTCGGGCCGATCTTCGAACGCATCGCGCCCGGTGCGGTCGAACGAGAGATCGATCGGCGGCTGCCCTTCACCGAACTGGGGTGGTTGCGGGAGGCCGAGTTCGGGGCGCTGCGGGTGCCGGTCGAATACGGCGGGTACGGGGTGACGGTGCGGCAGTTGTTCCGGCTGCTCATCGAACTGGCGGCGGCGGAATCGAATCTGCCGCAAGCCTTGCGGGTGCATTTCTCCTTCGTCGAGGATCAGTTGCTGGCCGCGCCGGGCCCGCAGCGCGAGCAGTGGCTGCGGGCGGTGGCGGCGGGCACGCTGGTCGGAAATGCGATCACCGAGCCGGGCGTGGGGGCGGTGGATCGGTATCGGACCCGGCTGACGCGGGACGGCGATCGCTGGCTGCTGAACGGCGAGAAGTTCTACAGCACGGGGTCGCTGTACGCGGATTACATTCTGGCCGCGGCCGATCGCGACGGTGAGCGGGTCGGAGTGCTCGTCGATGCACAGGCAGAGGGGGTGCGGCAGCAGGACGATTGGGACGGGTTCGGGCAGCGCCTCACCGCCAGCGGCACCACCGTGTTCACCGATGTGGAGGTCAGCGAGGAGCACATCCTCGGACCCGGATACGGTGCGCCCGGACGCACCTACGCGACGGCGTACCTGCAGCTGGTGCAATTGTCGGTGCTCGCCGGTATCGCCCGCCGCGCTGAACACGATGCGCGGGAATGGGTTTCGGCCCGCACCCGCGGCTACACCCACTCCGCCGCGGACCTGCCTCGACAGGATCCACTGGTGCAGCAGGTGATCGGGCGGCTGTCGGCCGCCGCGTTCGCCGCCGAAGCCAGTGTGCTCGCGGTCGCCGACGTCCTGGACGAGGTGCTGGATGCGGGGGCCGGCGACCCGGATCAGCTGGTGGCGGTCGAACTCGCGGCCGCGCAGGCGCAACTGGCGGTGATCGATCTGGTGCTGCCCGCGACCACGCTGCTGTTCGAAGTCGGTGGTGCGTCGGCGGTTTCGGAGAAGTTGCGACTGGATCGGCATTGGCGCAATGCCCGCACCATTTCGGTGCACAATCCCGCCATCCAGAAGGCGCGCGCGATCGGTGACCATCTGCTCAATGACGCGGAATTGCCGTTCGCGTGGAGTGCCGGCGAGCGCGCGCAGGCGGGGGCGGGGCAGCGATGACCCGCCGGATCCGCTTCAATGCCTTCGACATGAACTGTGTCGCCCACCAGTCTCCCGGCCTGTGGCGGCATCCCGAGGACCAGTCGCACCGCTACAAGGAGCTGAGCTACTGGACCGAGCTCGCGAAACTGCTGGAGCGCGGGCGATTCGACGGCATCTTCATCGCCGACGTGCTCGGCACCTACGACGTGTACGGCGGCAACGACATCGCCGCGCTACGGCAGGGCGCGCAGATCCCGGTCGCGGACCCGCTGCTGCTGGTCTCGGCCATGGCCGCGGTCACCGAGCATCTCGGATTCGGGATCACCACCGGCACGGGATTCGAGCATCCGTACCCGTTCGCGCGCCGGCTGTCCACGCTGGATCATCTCACCGGCGGCAGGCTCGGCTGGAATGTGGTCACCGGTTATCTGCCCTCGGCCGCAAGGAATTTCGGCGCCGACGATCAGCTCGGCCACGATGATCGCTACGACCAGGCCGACGAATACCTCGAGGTGCTCTACAAGCTCTGGGAGGGCTCCTGGGAGGATGACGCGGTAGTTCGTGACGCCGCCGCGGGCGTCTACGTGGACCCGGCGAAGGTGCACCATATCGGGCATCGCGGCAAGCATTTCACGGTGCCGGGCATCCATCTGTCCGAGCCCTCTCCGCAGCGCACACCGGTGATCTATCAGGCGGGCGCCTCACCGCGCGGGGTGCGGTTCGCTGCCGAGAACGCGGAGGCGATCTTCATCGCCGGACCGTCGAAACGAGTACTGGCACAGACTGTTTCCCGGGTGCGCGATGCGCTCGAAGCGGCCGGGCGGGATCGTTACGCCGCCCGCATCTACGCGCTGGCCACCATCATCACCGACGCGACCGATGAAGCCGCCCGCGCCAAGCACGAGGAGTACCTGTCCTACGCCAGCGTCGAGGGCGGGCTGGTCTTCATGTCCGGCTGGATGGGCATCGACCTGTCCACCTACGACCTCGACGATCCCATCGGCGATGTCGAGAGCAATGCCATCCAATCCGCGGTGGCAGCCTTCCAGGAATTCGACGATGACGGCCGCGAATGGACGGTCCGCGATATCGGCCGCTGGGCGGGGATCGGCGGTATGGGCCCGGTGTTCGTCGGGTCCGGGCAGACGGTCGCCGATCAGCTGCAGGACTGGGTCGAGGACACCGACCTGGACGGCTTCAATCTGGCATACGCCATCACTCCGGGCAGCTTCGAAGACATTGTCCACCATGTCGTTCCGGCGCTGGTCGAGCGTGGCGCCTATGCGACGGACTACGTCGAGGGCACGCTGCGCAATGCCCTGTTCGAGGCAGGGGACCGGCTGCCGCCGGAGCATCGGGGCGCGAGTTATCGCCTCGGCGGTCCCGCGTCGACCGCCTTGCCCGAGAGCGAGTCCCGGCCGGGCGCGGCCGTCCTCGGCCACTGAATCCACCGAACACACTTCCTTACCCTGAAATCATTTATCGGACAGGAGATCTCGCATGACATCACAGAGTTCCGCGCTCCGCTCCACCCGTACGGCAGCAGTGATCGGCGCCGGCCAGACCGGCGTCACCGCCGCACTGGGCCTGCTGGACGCCGGCTTCGACGTCACCCTCTACAGCGACCGCGATCAGCGCGCACTGCGCGATGACGTCCCCGCCACCGGCACCGCCCTCGAATTCGGCGAGACCCAGCAGGCCGAATCCGCCCTCGGCCTCGACACTTTCACCGGACGCGCACCCCGGCACACCGGCCTGAGCGTGCGCATCGCCGGACCCGCGGGCGAGGAATTGATCGGATTCGACGGCCATTTCGACGGATACGCCGGCGTCGCGGTGGACACCCGCCTGAAGGCGGACGAGCGATTGACCGCATTCCTCGAACGCGGCGGCCGTTTCGCCGTCGAGCCGGTGACCCCCGAGCGACTCGACACCATCGCCGCCGCAACCGATCTCACCCTCGTCGCCACCGGCCGCGGCGGCCTGTCCGACCTGTTCCCGATCGACGAAGCCCGCACCGTATACGCCCGCCCGCAGCGGTCACTGCTGACCGTCACCGTGACCGGTCTCGGCTTCGGCCCGGATGTTTTCGCGCACCGCAGCCGCGCAGGCGGTGCGCACAGCGGCTTCTCGATCTTCGCCGAGCAGGGCGAGGCCTGGTGGGGTCCGTATCTGCACAAGGACGCGGGCCCGAGCTGGGCCTTCCTCGGCTGGGCCCGGCCGGGCAGCGAATGGGAAAAGCGTTTCGCCGCAGCCGATTCCGCCGAATCGGCGCACAGCATCGTGCAGCAGCTGTACCGCGACCACATCGACTGGGATCTGCCCGAGGTGCTGTCCACCCGGACGATTGCCGAGGATCCGCACTCGTGGCTGAAGGGCGCGGTGCGCCCGGTGGTCCGCGCCGGCGTGGGCCACACCGCAAGCGGCCATGCGGTGGCGGCACTCGGCGACACCGCGACCGCCTATGACCCGATCGCGGGTCAGGGTGCGCAGAGCGGCCTGATCCAGGCGCAACGCCTGGTCGCGGCCGCCGCGGTCCACGATGGCCCGTTCGACGCGGAGTGGATCAACCGCCGCTACGCGGAGTTCCTGTCCGCCCGTGGGGACGCGGCCAACTGGGTCACCCGTCTGTTCCTCGGTGACCCCGAGCTCGCCGAGATCGGCGGGCAGCTCTTCGCCACCGCGGCGGTCGACGATCGTTTCGCCTCGGCCCTGGTCGGCCTGCTGCACCGCCCCCAGTCGTTCCTCGGCGTCGATTCCCTCGATGCCGCAGGCACATTCGTTGCCGAGATCACCGGCCAGGATCCGGCCGAACTGCTCGCCCGTTTCCAGCCCGCGGGCCGCTTCGATCGGTCGGCCTACAACGCGGACGAACACTCGAGCTTGGCCTCGCGCTAGCTTTCCGCGTGCGTGGTACGGCATCGACCTCGGGCCGGCGCACCGACGTGCGCCGGCTCCTCGGCGGTTACCCGGCCACGTCGTCCACCTTCAGTGCGCGCTGCGACAGATGCATGCGACGCACCGTGAGCGCCAACGCCACCGCGCCCGCGAGCACGACCGACGGGATCGTGATCCAACTCGACCATTCGAGGGTCTCCACGAGCTCGGTGGCTCAATACCGGGCCAGGATCAGATCTGTCTTGAGGATGTCGACCGGTGCGAGCCATCCCCGCTGTTCCAGCGTGGAAATCGCGGTGCTGCGAAGGGATTTCGCCGAGTCGATGCTCCGGGTCTTGAACGACAGCTCGATGATGATCTCGGTCCCGGTGCGCGCGGCGTCGCGTACGGGGAGCACTTCGATGCTCGGATCGACGCCCTGCCAACGGCCCCTCCATTCCGTGGCGGTCACAGGTCCGTGCGGGACGGCGGCCCGGAGTTTGTTCTTACCCCAGTCGGGGGCCGTCCAATCAGCGAGCAGCCCCGGGACCCGGCCGATCAGCATGGTGCGTGCTTCTGACTCTCTCGGAAGTGCACTTCCCGGAAAGCCTTTCGCCGATTCCGAAGCCGTGACAGCCAGGCTCAGCGTCTGCCGGTCGTAGGTCCAGTCCACCTGGGCCGCGAAGGGGGAGTCGAAGCCCTGTCTTCGGGCGTCGGCGAGCGCGGCGTAGATATCGCCGTCGCGAACAGGGAAGCGCTTCTTGTAGTTCAGCTCGAGCCTGCCGGCCCCTTTGTGCCGCAACCGCACACTCCACCCGGCAGCCTTCAACTCCAGAGAATCGGTATCGAAGAATCCGTAGGACAATTCCCGCGGCCTGCCACCGAGTCCGAAGGCCGAGCGAATGTCGGCGATCGGCGCCCCGCTCGAATCAAGAGTCGCCGCGACGAGATTCAGTTTCACTTCGAATTCTGCCGAGCCACTGGATGCGGCCGAGGCGGAGGGTGTGACGCTCATTCCGCAGAGTACGGCAAAACTGTTCCCGGCTATCGGCCATGTGGTGCAATCGGGTTCGGATCAGACGTCACCCGGGTCCCAGATGTCGCCGGGTCCCTTGCGTCTGCCGTCATCGTCGATATCCCAGCCGTCGTCGCTGTCGTCATCGCCGGAGTCGGTGTTACCCGAACCGCCGGGCGAATCGCCGCTGCCGGAGTGGCCGGTTCCGGGGTCTGGTGGTGGTTTGTCGGGCCAGAAGCCGCGGCCTTCGGGGAACGGGACGATGACGGGGGAGGGGAATACGCCTTCCAGTGCGACGGCGCCGCTTTCGGAGGCTGCTGCCACCGATTTGATGGCGCCGGACTCGCCCATGATGAAGGCCAGCAAGGGGACACAGATGATGGCGAGTTCGGGGATCTCGCCGATCACGGAGCGCAGCGCACTGGAGAGCGTGTCCGCGGCGGTGTTGAACAGTCCGACGGCTTGTGCGCTGAGGTGGACGGTGAATCTCATGTTGAGGAAGCCGTGGGTGTTGGCGCGGACCAGCTGGTCGTCGTCGTAGTTCCGCGAGGTTTGCAATGCGCGCCGCGCGGTGGTGTCCAGGTCGAACATGCGCGTCAGGTCCAGGCCGTCGAGCCGGTGGCGTGCGATGGTGGCCTCGTACTCCGAAATCTTGTCGCGGACTTGCTGTTCGCTCACCATGATCAGAGCCCCCCGTCCTGGCGCTTGCGGTCCCACGGATACTTCTTCTGGTTCTCGTCCCACTTGCCGTTGTCGTCGTCCTGGTCCTGCAGCCACTGCTCGACCTCGGCGTCCCGCTCCGCCTGCGCGGCGTCGGTGGCTTGGTCGGCGGCTGCTCGAGCATCTTGCTGGACGTGTTTGCGCTCGTTGTCCCAGAACCAGGAGTCCTCGGCGACCGGGGTGACGAACGGCGAGGGCACGGTCCCCTCGAGTCGAATCGGCCCGTCACCGGTCTGCGCGGTGATCTCGCCGGAATGGAGCGTGATGAACGACAACAGTGGCTGCACGATTCCCGCGAGATCGGGTAGGTCGGCCAGGGCGGCCCCCAACGCGTCCTTGAAATCAGCGCTCCCGATCATGGATACCGCCGTGGCACTGAGATGAATAGCGTAGGTGAACTCCGATCTCCCGGCTCCACCGGCGATGATCAACCGGGTGCCGTCCGTGTCCAGCCGGGGCTCACGCCCGACCGTCAGCCGGGCGGCCGCGGCCAGATCCAACCCCGCCGCCGGCGCGAACCCGTCGAGTTTCCACCTCCCCAAGGTGTCCGCCAGTTCTCCCGCCTTGGCCCGAACGAGCTCGTCCGATACCTCACTCGCCATGACCCCTCCTGTATGTAGTTGGCATCACATACATTGAGCCTCAGTAACTCCCGAGACCTCAAGGCTCCGAGCGTGTCGCCGGAGCATCTGGCGCGCACGCGAGATAACTCGGCACGGAATGTCATTGGGCCCGTCGGTGCGGGCCGGGTAGGCCCCGACGCCGGATACAGCGCGAGCAGGCAGCCCTTGGCCTCGGTGCATTCGAAGGATGTCGTTGCGGTACTAGGCGCGATGTCGGCCATGTAGGCGCTGGCGATTGCGAACCGGCACACGATGGAATGCGCGTCCGTCCGCGACCAGCAACCGTTCATCCAGGGCGGACGATGCGTGCGACCGATCCTCGGAGATCCCCCATCCTGCAACAGCTATGACGCCGATACCCGACAGAGCGACGACGATGAACTGAACGAGCATCACGCGGATCTCCTATCGGTAGTAGCGGCCACGCGTCGAGAGCGTCCGCCGCCCGCGATCGGTGATCTCCCAGGTGCCGCGCCCGCCCCGTTGCCGCCCCACGATCAGCCCACGCGAGGACAGTTCCGACACCGCATTGCGGGTGCGCCACATGGTCAGCCGCGCCGACCGCGCGATGGACTCCACATCGAGAATCCCGCCGGGTACGAGGGACGCCAGCACAGCGACCTGCGCTTGATCGAGCCGAGTAGTCGTGGTCATGGGGAAACGATGAATCAAGCTCTGGCGGTTGGACGGTGTGCGTGGCGACCCTGCGGAATTGGCGCGAATCGCCAGTTCTCCTCTCATGAGAGGCATAACGTTCTCTCAAAATGAGAGGAACGATTCGACCTGGTGAGAGGGCAGACAGATGACGGACGCCTTGCCGGAGGACACTGGCACCACGTTGCCGCGGCGGCAGCTCGGCCGGCTACTGCGAGACGCGCGCGCAGCCACCGGCATGAATCTCGACGAAGCTGCCGCGCTGGTGCAGTGGAGCAGACCTACTTTGAGCCGCCTCGAACGAGGCGAGACCGAAAAAGTAAGGGTCAACGATGTTTCGGCGCTCTGCGAGGCATACGGCCTGAGCGGGGAGGCAACTGCCGTCGCGAAGGGGCTGGCCGAGCAAACTCCCGCTAAGTCGTGGTGGCATGCCTACGGCGACCTCATCCCCGCGTGGGCGAACCTCTATGTCGGGTTGGAGTCCGGCGCAACGTCTTTGACGATATTTCAGCCATTGATCATGCATGGCTTGCTCCAGACGACCGATTACGCACGGGCCGTCGATAGGACGTACTTCCCAGACGACACGGCCGATGAAATCGAGCGTCGCGTTCAGATTCGTGTTCAGCGCCAGCGCATCCTTACCCGCGCGCGCCAGCCGACGAAGGCGGCAGTAGTGCTGCACGAGAACGTGTTGCGGACTGTGGTGGGGGACAGTCGGGTGATGGCGGCGCAGTGTCGGCACGTCGCCGATATGAGCACCCGCGACAATATCGAGATTCGCGTGATGCCGTTCCGCGCAGGGCTCCCCCTGGGGGCGGCGGTACCACCGTTCACGATCATGGATTTTGGGCGTGACACGCGCAGTAAGCGGATCTTGGAACCTTCCCAGGTCTACTGCGAGGGCTACGCGGGCAGCGCATACCTCGAGAAGCGAACGGATGTACTGACATTCCGCCACGCATTCAGGAAGCTCGAGCAGGCTAGCCTGGACACGCGCTCGAGCCGAGACATGGTGCGAGAGATAGCAAGGAGGCACGAGAGTGAACGTTGAATTGACCAACGCTCGGTGGTTCAAATCCAGCTACAGCCAGGGCGGATCCGACTGCGTCGAGGTCGCTTTCCTCGAGGGCGGCGGGATCGGCGTCCGCGACTCGAAGAATCCCACCGGCCCGGCGCTGGTCTTCGCGCCGGGGGAGTGGGACGCCTTCACTGGTGGTGTGAATGATGGGGAATTCGACCGCCGCTGAAGGCATGCGCCGACGCGTTCCTGATCGCTCGGAGCTGACAGCCGGCGATTCAGTGTGGTTGGAACTCGCTTCGGTGTTCGCGGACGAACTCGGTGAAGGGCATCGGCGGGTGGCCGATCAGTTCGGCGAGCGCGTGTGAGTCGGGCGCGACGGGCAGTCCTGTGGTCGAAGTAGCCATCCTGGCTCCGATGGTCGAAATATGTTGTGCCATATCCGGGTTGATTACCGATCCCGACGAGTTGGTGAGTTCGTCCTGCCATTGCTGCTGTGAGATGGGGGTGTAGCGGACGTCGTGGCCGATCTCGGCGCTGATGATTCCGGCGATGTCGGTGTGGCTGAGCAGTTCTGCCGCGGGCGGGTAGGCGACTGTGCCACCGGCGAATCGATCGGGGTGAATCAGCGCTGTAGCCGCGAGGTCTGCGGCGTCATGCCCACTCATCCAGGGCGCCTGGCTGGCGCCGAAGCTGTTGGCGAAACCGCGTGTGGCGCGGATGGATTGGCCGTGCAGGACCAGGATGTTCTCGTAGAACAACGCGGCCACCCGCAAGACCGTCGGTTCGAGTCCGGCCCACGTGAAGATCTCCTCCGCCGACCACTGTGCCCGTCCCAAGCCGCTGGGGCTGTCAGCGGCCGAAACGGCCATCGACATCACGACCAGTCGCGGCGACGGGGTGACCGCACGCAGCACCGAAGCCAGGTTCGCCGCGGCGGACACGACGCCCGGTGCGATCGGGTAGGCGAAATACACCGCGTCAACCTCATCGACCGCCCCCGACAGTGATCGCCGATCGAGCAGATCGCCGATCACCACCTCGACCCCACGTTGCCGCAGCTCCTCGACGCCGGGACCTTCGCCGCGCGCCAGCACCCGGACCAGATGACCGTGGGCGAGTAGGCGTTCGACGAGTCGGGCGCCGGTCCGCCCGTGTCGGCCAGTGGCGCCGAGTACCAGGGTCCGTTGGTTCGAGCGGGTCGTGGATGTAGCCATGAAACACCTCATGTCGTGGTTTCCGCGTAGTGGGCCAAACCTTACGAGTAGTAACTACTATCATGCAAGGAACAAGCTTGATGGGTTTAAGACGGAAGGATTGTCGATGCGACGTACCAGTTTCGAACCGATGGGCTGCCCGGTCGCGGGAGCACTGGAACTGGTCGGCGACTGGTGGACGCTGGTGATCATGCGCGACGTGCTGGACGGGTTCACCCGATTCGACGAGCTGCAACGCAACCTCGGCATCGCCCCGACCATGCTCACCCGCCGACTGCAAAGCCTGGTCGAAACGGGTTTGGTGTCCCGCGAGCAATACTCGACGACCCCGAAACGCTTCGAGTACATGCCCACCGACCGAGGCAAGGATCTGGCCGTGGTCATCGTCGCTCTATACGCCTGGGGCGTAAAGCATTCGGCCGCAGGCAGCGGCCAGGTCGTCCTGCTCGATCAGGACACCGGGGAAGAGATCGTGCCGGTCTTCGCCGACGAGCGCACAGGCCGCCGTCTATCCGAGATCAACACGACATTCTTGGCCGGCTCGCGCGCCGACCCGGCGATGAGAGAGCGCCTCGACCCGCAGTTGCGTCAAACTCGCCGAGAGCGAGCGCGAAACCCGAGCGGTGCCGCTGCTGATGCGCCCACACCGCCAGAGTGAACACTGGCCTGGAATGTCATGACAAGCTGGTCACCGAGAGCCCGTTTCCGACCGAGGGTTTGGCTCGTAGCTGTTCCCAACTCGAGGAGGCTTTGTGGTCACCATCTTGGGCGGCGGTATCGCCGGCACTGCCCTGGGCGCCGCGCTCGCGCACCGCGGTCATCCCGCTGTCGTCTACGAACGCCGGCCCGATTCGGGGACCGGTGCATTCATGGTCTTGGACGGGAACGCAGAGCGCGCCCTCGTCGAGCTGGGTGCGGATGTCGATGCCTTGCACAAGGTTTCGTATCCCATGAGTGGTGGCTTCAAGTTCCACTACCGACCCGAGGGCGGCAACAGCGGGCCATCACGCGGGCACCGTCTCTATCCGCGCGAGGGCCTGATGCGGGTGCTCGATGCCTTCGCCGCCGATGCGGGCGCGGATATCCGCCGGGGTGTAGCCGTGACCGATATCGAGCCGACCACCGGCATCATGACTGCCGGCACCACTGTGCTGGACCCCGAGGACGGTGTGGTGATCGCCGCCGACGGCATCGACTCCCTCGCGCGTGCCCGCATCGAGCCGGGGCGCCCCGCCGTCTACGCAGGTCAGGTGGTGTTCTACGGCACCACCGTGCGCCGGATCTCGGCATTCGTCGAGCCGGACATCTTGCACTTCCACGGCCGCCTCGTCGAGGGTCGGCCGTTGCCGGTCGCGAGCTTCGGGCATTTGAGCACTCCCGACGGCACGTACTGGTTCGCCCGCCTGACCCGGCCCGCGATCGCGCTGGACGACATCGGTACTCACCCGGTCAGCGTGTGGGCGGCGGCCCTGCGTGCGGCCGATCCCGCCGCGAGCGAGCTGATCGACGCGATCCTGGCCGCCACCGACACCGTGCACGCCGCCAACTGCCGCGCGGTGCCGCTGAACAACGCCCTCGCCCCGCGAGGGCCGGTCACCCTGTGTGGCGACGCCGATCATGCGGTCAGCCCGGCCGCGGCCATCGGCGCCGGCGAAGCCCTCGAAGACGCCCTGGCCCTGACCCGAGCGCTGACCAGCGGAGGCTCGGCCGCCGAGGCGATGGCGCAACGCCGCATCGACATCGGTGTCGCACGGGAGAAGGCGCGCCGGCGGGTCACCGCGGGACAACCACGCACCGCCCCCGAGGACCACAACCCGAACGACGACCCCGACCAGGTCACCCGGATGTGGGGATTCAACTGACACACACTACAATTCGGCCCCGGCGATCATCTTTGCGCCCCTTGTCGCTATCGCACAGACCTACACCTGAGCCCGGACGTCGTCGACACTTCCGAAAAGGAAACCGCGTGGTAGAACCGTGAAGTGGCAACGACACCGGTTCGGCACATTACGTTCGATGACGAATATTTCTTGGCGCCAGCGGATTTCATGCATGACGTCGCCGCGAGCGGGCCGATTCACCGGTTCAGCGCGCCGCAGGGGCTCAGTGGCTGGATGGTCACCAGTTATGAGCTGGCCAAGGAGGTGTTTGTCGATGGCCGTGTGATCAAGACGCCGGAGACCAACAACGGGTCGTATCTGTTGGATACGGCGGGGTTGAGTCGCCGTCAGCGGTTCAATCGCTGGGCGAATTCGTATGTTCTCACCCACATGCTCGGCTCCGATGGGCCGGAGCATGGTCGATTGCGGCGGGTGGTTGCGGAACCGTTCACACCTCGTGGGGTCGCGGGGCGCGCGTCTCGGATCACGGAGGTTGCCGACCAGCTGCTCGACCGGATGGACCACTCGGGCCCGGTCGAGCTATTGGGCGCTTTCGGTGTGCCGCTGCCGGTTCGGATTGCCGCCGAGGTGACGGGCGTGCCGGTCCGGCATGCCGACGCCATCGCTCGATGCTCCGCGGAGCTCGGCGATTTCATGCTCTCCAGCCTGCCCGAATTGCGGGACGGGGTAGTCGGATTCGCGAGGATGATCGTGCCGAACCTGATTCGGCGCCGATTCGCACCCCGTGACGACGTGCTCAGCACTATCGCGGCGGCGCATCGCCGCGGTGAAATCAGTTTCAAGGAAGCCACTTCGACCGCTTCGCTGATTCTTCTTGCCGCACACGAGGCGGTTACGCCGCTGCTGTTGAACACCGTCTATGCCTTGCTGACCAATCCCGACGAAATGGTGCGGGCCAAGGCCGACCCGAAGGCTCTCGATGCGATCATCGATGAAACCCTGCGGATGTATGCACCGCAGCCGGTGGCCACTTTACGGGTGGCGGCCGAACCGCTCACGCTGGCCGGACAGGAAATTCGTGCCGGGGAATGGATTTGGATCTCCCTGCTCGCCGCCCACTACGATCCCGACGCCAACGCATGCCCCTATGCCTTCGACTCCACTCGTAAGCCGCGGCGTTCCTTGCCTTTCGGTTACGGCGTGCACACCTGCCTGGGCGCCCAGCTCGCTCGCACGGTGACCCGTATCGGCGTCAGCCGGCTGCTTGCCCGTTTCCCCGATATCGCTCTGGCAGCCGACCCGGATGAGCTGCCGTGGCGGCGCGGCATTTTCTTCCGCCGGATGACGGAAATGCCTGTCACGCTTGGCTAGCGTCGGCACTTCCGCTAGAGGCTGAATCAGTCGGCGCAGGGGCACTGGTTATCTGCAGCACCGGAAGGGAAGCGATGATCGAAGCGATCGCGACCACGGTTCCCAGGGCGGCGGCTCCGGCGATGTCGGAGACGGCGCCGACGGCGAGTGGTCCGGCGCCGGTTCCCAGGGCTGCGGCGCCGCTGATCGCGGCCGTCCAGCGTCCGGAGATATCGGTGCTCGCGGCCGCCGCGAGCTCTCGGCTCCCGCCTTCACTGCCACACGTCCTCGACGTAGTGCCCGGTCTCGGTGAGTGCCGCCAGCCAGGAGTCGGCTTCGGTGGAGTCGGCGCCGGTCTGCTCGCGGTAGATGTCTTTCAAGCCTTGTCGCACGCCAGGTGCCATGCGGGCACCGTCGCCGCAGACATAGATGTGTGCACCGGCTTGCAGCGCTGTCCATATCTCGTGGCTGTCGCCGGTCATACGATGCTGGACGAAGCGGGCGTTGTTCTCGGGTGCGTGGGTGAAGGCGGGACGGAGGCTGATGGCGCCGGCGTGCTGTGCGGCTTCGAGTTCGGTGCGGTGGAGGTAGTCGACTTCGGGGTGGTCGCAGCCGAAGTAGCACAGCAGTGTGCCGGAGGCGCCGGTGTGCAGACGGTCGAGGATCGCGCCGCGGAACGGCGCCAGGCCGGTGCCCGCGCTGACCAGGATCACCGGGACATCCGGCGTGTCCGGCAGCCGGAATACCTCGCGGCACGGGTTCACTCGGGCTTGCACGACGTCACCCGTGTGGACCGAACCCAGGTAATGCGAACCGATCCCGCGGAACGTGCCGTCGCCGCCGCGGTGTGGCGCGGCGAGCAACGAGACCATCAGATCCACCGTGTCCGGTGTGGCCAGGGCGGAGGAAGAGATGGAGTAGTGGCGCGGCCGCAGGGGCGGCAGCATTTCCAGGAAGAGTTCGAAAGGCAGTGCGCAGGAGCGGTATTGGCACAGCAGGTCCAGCACGCTTCGCCGCAGTGCGTTCACCTCGTGGTCGAATCGTTCTGGCGCCGAGGCCAAATTGTCGAGCGGGCGGCGTTCGGGTGGGCAGGCGGTATGCGCGGCGAGTGTGGCGACCTGTTCTCGTGTTGCGGGGTCCTGTAATTCGACGAACTCGGTGAGCAGCCGGCGCAGGGTGAGCGGCCGGTCCACGGGCAGCACGTTGCGGCCGCGGCGGTGCGCATGCAGCCGGATGGTGCGGTCGAGGTCGAGGGCGAACCGGTCGGCGACTCGGTCGACGAGTTCGGCCGGATTGTGCGGCAGCACAGCCAGATGGTCGCCGGTGCGGTAGGTGACGCCGGCGGGCAGGCGCAACCGCACGAAACGCTTGGACCTGCCGAGTGGGTGCGCCATGTCGACCAGTTCGCGGCTGTCGAGCACCTCCATGGCGGCCAGTCCGTGCCGCCGGGTGAGTTCGTCGGTGACCGACGCGCCGACCTCCTCGAGCGTGTACATCGGATCGCCCGGGCCGGCGGTTGGTCGGTCGCCGCCTGCGACCGGTACGCCGAAACGGTCGAGCAGCGCCGACCACAGCCGGCCGGTCCAGCGGTCCACGGCGCCCGCGAAATCGCCGGACGCGTCGGCCACGCCGCGTTCGAGCAGCGCGTCGGCTCCGGCCGCGGCCAGCCGTTGCTCGATGGTTGAGGGGATGTGCTGGTAGGTGGCGGCCCAGTTGCGGTCACCTACACCGAGCAGGGCGTAGCGGACCCGGGTGAGCGCACCGGGGTCGAGTCCTTCGAGCCAGGAGTAGAACTTCGCGGCATCGTCGGTGGGCTTGCCGTTGTACGAGGCGGTGATGATCACGACCGGGTCGTCGCTGCCGGGAAGGGTGCCGACCACATCGTCGAGCGCCATCACCGTTGTGGTGAAGCCGTGCTCGGCTCCCTCGGCCGCGAGATCGCGGGCGATCCCGGCACACGTGCCCAAGTTCGATCCATACAGGACAGTCAGCGCGGTGCCCGCGGCCTTGCGGGCGGTGGCCTCGGCCGTCGCGGATGCTGTGCCCGCAGGGACAATGGGCAGCAGTCGTTCCTCGTTGCCCCGCTTGGCAAGTCGGAGGGTGAACCCCTCCGGTTTGATGGTGAGGGTCTGCTTGACCTTCAACTGGTAGTCGGCGTGGTCGATCAGCCGGTAGCGGTGCACGAGCAGGCCCAGCACCAATGTCGCCTCGTGCAGCGCGAACTGGCGGCCGATGCAGGCCCGCTCGCCACTGCCGAACGGCTTGAACAGATGTACCGGGCGGGTGGCCTCGCGCTCGGCGGTGAACCGTTGGGGGTCGAACAGTTCGAGGTTTTCGCCCCAGGCCGGATCACGGTGCAGCGCAGGGGTATTCACCAGCAGCGACTCACCCGCGCGCACCGCGTACTTGCCGCCGATCACCGTATCGGTCAAGGGTTCGACGGCGTAGGCGGGCGCGGTCGGCCACAGCCGTAGCGACTCGTTCAGAACCTGACGCAGGTAGGTCAGCTTGCCGATGTCCTCATAGGTCGGTTCCGGATCGGGGTCATCACCCCACAGCGCGTCCACCTCGGCGCGGGCCGCGGCCAGCACCTCGGGATGTTTGGTCAGATAGTGCAGTGCGAAAGACAGTGCCCCGCTGGTGGTTTCGTGGCCGGCGATCAGGAAGGTGAGCACCTGGTAGCGGATATTGACGTCATCGAGCAGTTCGCCGGTCGACGGATCCGCGGTGCGCACCATGCGCCCCAGCAGATCGTCGGCCTCCGCTTCGGCCTGGCCGCGCCGGCGCCGGATCACCTCGTCGACCAGATCCTTCATGTATCCGGCATCAGCGCGGTAGCGTTCGGCGCGCCCACGCTGGAAAAGGTGCAGTCCGGGCAGTGACTCACTTCGGGCCTGGGCGTAACTCAGCGTGCGGGACAGCGCCCCGATGAACGGATGCGACTGTTCGCGGCGGAACGACTCGAAGTCGTAACCGAATCCGCACAATCCGATGGTGTCGAAGGTCAACCGGGTCATATCGGCTGCCACATCCACCGGACCGCCCACTGCTTCATCCCATTTCGCCAGCAGGCTTTTGGCGACTGTCAACATGGTCGCGTGGTAGCCGCGCATCGCCCCTAATGAGAAGGCCGGCAGCAGGATGTCGTGCGCCTTGCGCCAATTCGGCTCGTCGGGGAAGGCGGTGAACAACCCGTCCCCGACGATATCGCGCAGCGCGAGGAGATCGGTGTGCACATTCTTGCGGAAACGGGTCTCGTCGGACAGTTCGGTGACCAAGTCCAGACCCGAAACCACGGTGAGCTCAGTGCCGAAGAACCGGATCTTGAATATCGGCCCGAGCTCCTTCGCCTCGGAAAGCATGTACGCCAGACCGTCCGCACCACTGGGAATGCGCAGCGCATGACCGATGAACGGCAATGCCGGACGCTCCGGGATCGACTCGAGTACGTGCATGGTGGTTTCCATCGGGAACCGCCTCTCTTCTCCGCTACGAATCTGGTAGCGGCCACGATTCCCGTTCTGCGGCAAAGGCTTCGCAGAGCGACGGCAAAAACGTGTAAGAATCCGGCGGGTGTTGTTCTCGGGTACCCGGTTGGTGCCGAGATCCGGTGTTACCAGAGGGTTTTCGATATCACTTGATCGCTCGGCCCGCATCGTCGGTGCGGAAGAATTCGGTGTGGCCGGGATCGGCCTTCTTGGCTTGGTACATGGCGAGGTCCGCGGCGCGGAGCAGGTCCTCCGCGGTCCGGTTGTCGGCTGCGGGGACGGTGATGAAGCCGAAACTGGCATCGATCCGCAGTCCGCAGCCGTCGACGACGATCGGTTCCCGCAGCGCCCGGCGCAGGTGTCGAATCAGGGTGTCGGGGTCGTGTTGCTCGGCGCCGTCGAGTAGCAGTGCGACGAACTCGTCGCCGCCGAGTCGCCCGACCAGGTCGTTGCAGTGCACCACCTGCTGCAGCCGCTGGGCCGCGACATGGAGCACGGTATCGCCGACGTGGTGGCCCAGCGAGTCGTTGATGGCCTTGAATCCGTCGAGGTCGATGAATGCGATCGCCAGTGGTTCGGGGTCGGGGGCGCACAGTGCCGCTTGCAGGCGGGTCAGCACCATGGTGCGGTTGGGGAGGTGGGTGAGCGGATCGTGCGTGGCTTCGTACTCGAGGCGTTGTTCGGCAGCGCGTTGCGCGGTGATATCGGAAAAGGAGGCGAGGATGGGGGAGCGAGGATTGCCGGGGTCGAGGAGAGTGCAACTTCCGGTGAGCCACAGCCGCTGTCCGTCGGCGCGTTCGACGCTGTACACCTCTCCTGCCATGGGAGCACCGGTGCGCAATATCCGAGTGATCGGACGTTCTTGTGCGGGAACCGGGTTGCCCTCGGCGTCGAAGAGCGAAAAGTCCAGGTAGGACAGGGAGGGTGGGGAGTTTTCGGGCAGGCCCAGCAACCGTGTCGCGGCCGGATTGGCCGAGATGATGGTCCCGTCCCGGCCGATGACGATCACGCCGTCCTCGAGACCGGCCACCACGGCCGCATAATGCCTTTCGGCGGCGAGCAACGCTGTGACGGTGCGGCATACCAGAACGTATTCGCCATCCACGGCTACCGCGGAAACCCGTACGGCGACAGTGGAACCGTCGCTGCGACGATGCGTGGCATGGATGCCGCCGCAGTCTGCGGTGAGCCGCGCGAGATCGATCGGTGCGCCCAGTATTTCGGCAACCGGCCTGCCGATCGCGGCCTCGGCCGATCGTCCGTAGATTGTCCGGGCGGCGGGATTCCAGTCGGTCACGGAACCGTCGGCGGCGACGGTGATGACTGCGTCGCTGACTTGCTCGACCAGTAGCCGGTATCGGCCGTCGGTATCCAGCTGCCGTTCCGAACTCCGGTTGCGCAGGCCTGCGCGATCGTGACTCATAGTTCTCCGATCGATTCGCGGTGAACTCCGGTGCGGCCTGCCCCCGGGCCGGCCTATCGCCATCCTGACAGAAGCAGGAGGCCGGAGCGAGCCCCGATTCGAGAAGAAATCGACCGATCGTCCGGACAATCCAGCATCACCCCGAATTTCACCGGCAAGTCAATCACCGTCTCGTTAACGGTGCATATCCATAATCCGCCGTGGGATTGGCCACTGACAGGCATCTACCTGCGAAAACCCCTCTCGTCAGTAAATGATTATGTGTCGAAAATCGGTTTGACGACCCGATTACCTGGATCGCGCAGGGTTACCGCTGAGTCCGATCCGGCTCTGCACTTGGGCGATGAACCCTTCGTGCACGGCGTCGTTGCCGAACAGATCGATAACCTGCTGTGGTACAGCGGTTTCGAACCGGACCGCGGCGATCATGGAGCGGCGGAACCGGGTGCGGCCGGATTCCCAGGGATCCACGGTGTGAATGGCGGTCAGCGTCATATGCACACCGCCGAACTGCGCCGGGAGTATCGAACGCGTGCTCGCCATCCAGAGGAACGGACGCCGGCAGGTATCGACCCGGCAGGCGAATCGCATCGGTTCGCCGGCGAGCTCGATCGTTTCGACGAAGGTCGCCCTGGCCGCGGTCGGCGGGCCGAATTCCATTCGAGCCCAGTCGCTCGAACTGGTGCGTGGCAACAGTATCGGCCCGGTGACGACGTCGAAAACCGTCTCCTGGCTCGCATCCAGGATTACCTCGGACTGCGATTGTAGAAGCTTGGTCATTCTTTCTCTCCCGCGGTCGATATCGCCGCCGTCGGCATCGTACCGGTGCCGATCGCCGGTCGGTCAGCACCCGATCAGCAGCGCTCGCCCACGCGGCGCAGCGTATCTCCTGTCCCGGCGTTCCGCTCGGCGCGACCGTGCAGGCGTGAGCGGTTCGGTCAATCGGACGATCGCCGCGGTCATCGCTCACCCCGGCGATATGCCCCTAGATTCAGCGCGCATGAACTACCGGGCGCTGATCGGCTTCAGCTTCTTCGCCATCGTGTCGATTCTGGTGACGGCGGTCATCTGGAACACGTTGGCGCGCACCGTGAGTGGCAGTACCGACACTTACTCGGCGACCTTCACCGATGTGCTCGGCCTGCGTGTGGGCGA